>NZ_JAUOEK010000173.1 GCF_030540835.1 Flavivirga aquimarina
AAAATCTTTGTAATTTCATAGTCAAGGAAAAAAGAAAACCCCGTTTTTGGCTCGTCATAGCTGATTTCGGGGTTTTTGGTTTCCTTAATTTACAACAAAACCCTCATATTTACAAGGGTTTTCTTATTTATGAATGTGCCTTAGAATATTGTCATTTCTGTGGACTGCCTATTGGAAAACAGGTATTGTTAGTTGATTTTAAGAAATTTTTATTTATAAAGGTATATTTCCGTGTTTTCTTTTAGGCGTATCAACCTGCTTGTTTTCTAACATAGAAAATGCTTTAATAAGTTTTCTTCGTGTGTTTTTAGGTAAAATAACTTCATCAATAAATCCACGTCTTGCAGCTCTATACGGATTAGCAAATTTATCTGCATATTCGGCCTCTTTTTCTGCTAATTTTTCAGCAGGATTATCTGCTGCTGCAATATCTCTTTTAAAAATAATTTCACTGGCACCTTTTGCTCCCATAACGGCAATTTCTGCCCCTGGCCATGCATAATTTAAATCGGCTCCAATGTGTTTAGAATTCATAACGTCATAAGCACCCCCATAAGCTTTTCTTGTAATAACAGTTACGCGAGGTACAGTAGCTTCACTTAAAGCGTATAGTAGCTTTGCACCATGAACAATAATGCCATTCCACTCTTGATCGGTTCCCGGTAAAAAGCCGGGCACATCAACCAATACCAATAGAGGAATATTAAAACAATCACAGAATCGTGTAAAACGAGCCGCCTTTTTTGAACTTTTTACTCCTAACACACCAGCCAAAAACATAGGTTGGTTGGCAATAATACCAATGCTTCGTCCGCCAAGTCTTGCGAAACCAACAATAATATTTTCTGCATAATCTTTGTGAATTTCATAAAAAGAGTCTTCATCAATAATACCTGCTATTACAGCATGCATATCGTATGGTTTATTAGGATTGTCTGGTACAATATCTGATAAAATATCCCTTACTTCATCTTTCAACTCAAAATCTAGTTTTTGAGTCGTTTCTGTATTATTTTGAGGCAAGTAACTTAAGAGTGTTTTGATGTCTTCTAAGCATGAAATATCATTTGTCGACGTTTTATGTGCAACACCAGATTTTGAGGCATGTGTATAGGCACCACCCAATTCTTCGCTAGTTACTTCTTCGTTGGTAACTGTTTTAACAACATTAGGACCTGTTACAAACATATAGCTGGTGTTTTCTACCATTAGGGTAAAATCGGTCATAGCAGGCGAATAGACAGCTCCACCAGCACAGGGGCCCATTATGGCAGAGATTTGTGGTATAACTCCAGAAGATTGCACGTTTCTGTAAAATATATCTGCGTAACCACCAAGTGACCGGACTCCTTCTTGAATGCGTGCTCCACCTGAATCGTTTAATCCAATAATTGGTGCTCCAACTTTAACAGCTAAGTCCATGGTTTTGCATATTTTTTCGGCATGGGTTTCTGATAAAGCACCGCCAAAAACTGTGAAATCCTGAGCATATACGTAAACCAATCTACCATTTACAGTTCCGTAACCAGTAATTACACCATCACCATAATAGATTTCGTTTTCCATACCAAAATCTGTGGTTCTATGAGTTACTAAAACCCCAATCTCTTCAAAAGAACCTTCATCCATTAAATAGTTGACACGTTCTCTTGCTGTGAGTTTCTTTTTTGCATGTTGTTTATCAATGCGTTTTTGTCCACCGCCTAAATGGGCTAAAGCAATACGTTTGTTTAGTTTGTTTATTTTGTCTTCTTTTGAGTCCATGTCTTTCTTCTAGCTAAGTCGCAAAAATGCGAAGTTTTATTAATTCTGAATTTTTAACCTGCTTTTCAATTAAACTAACTGCAAACTGCTACTGAATACTGCAAACTTTTAGGGTATTCTTAATAATTTTTGATCTTCAATATATTGTTTAACTGCAATTAAAGCAGCAATTTTTGCTTCTTTTTCTGTTTGTTTCTTAAGAGCTTCTGGGGAATAATAATTTTTAACAAAATGCGTGTCAAAATTTCCAGAACGAAAAGCTTCATGCTCACAAACATATTTCCCGAAAGGCAAAGTTGTTTGTACGCCTTCTACATGATAGTTTTCAATGGCTTTTATCATAAGTTGAATGGCTTCCTCTCTCGTTTTTCCATAGGTAATCAATTTAGAAAGCATAGGGTCGTAATAAATAGGAATGTCCATACCTTGTTCAAAACCATTATCAACACGAATGCCATCACCTGTTGGAAGTGTATAAACATCTAAATGTCCGACACTTGGTAAAAAATCGTTTAAAGGATCTTCGGCATACACACGTAATTCAAGTGCATGTCCATTAATTTTTAAATCTTCTTGTTTTATATTGAGGGCTTCACCGCGGGCTATAAGTATTTGAAGTTCTACCAAATCGACACCAGAAATTAATTCAGAAACGGGGTGTTCTACTTGTAATCTGGTATTCATTTCCAAGAAATAGAAGTTATGATCTGCATCTAATAAAAACTCAACAGTTCCTGCACCTAAATAATCACAGGATTTGGCAACTTTAATAGCAGCTTCCCCCATTTTTTTTCTCAATGCTGGGGTTAAAACGGATGATGGTGCTTCTTCAACTACTTTTTGATGACGACGTTGTATACTACATTCTCGTTCGAAAAAATGTAATATATTACCATGACTATCTGCCATTATTTGAATTTCTATATGGCGTGGCGAGGTCACATATTTTTCAATAAAAACTGAGCCATCGCCAAAAGCAGAAGTTGCTTCGCTAATAGCCCGATTCATTTGAGATTCCAAATCGGTTTCTTTTTCTACAATTCGCATACCTTTTCCACCACCACCTGCCGAAGCTTTAATAAGTATTGGAAATCCTATTTTTTTTGCAATGATTTTAGCTTTGGTAACATCGGTAATTGCCTCATCAATTCCGGGAACCATAGTAATTTTATAGTGTTTAACAGCTTCTTTTGCAGCTAATTTACTTCCCATGATTTTAATGGCTTTAGACCGCGGACCAATGAAAATGATGTTATTTTTTTCGCATAACTCTGCAAAATCGGCATTTTCACTTAAAAAACCATACCCAGGATGTACACCGTCTACATTGAGTTTTTTAGCGACCTCAATAATTTTATCACTTTTAAGATAAGATTGGTTAGATGGTGGTTCGCCAATGCATACGGCTTCATCTGCAAATTTTACATGGGGTGCATTTCTATCGGCGGTAGAATATACGGCAACTGTTTTTATACCCATCTTTTGGGCCGTTTTCATAACTCTTATGGCAATTTCACCTCTATTTGCTATTAGTATTTTTTTCATAATAAATAAAATAGGCTATGAATACTCATATGTTTAATGTACTTATATGTATAAAAACTATGTTTTATAATTTTTAATATGCAGTTATTAATAAATGCGTATTATGCTTCAAATTCGATTAGTAGCTGTTTTTTTTCAACGGCATCTCCTTTGTTTACAGAAATGGATTTGATAATTCCGTCTCTTGGAGATGTAATGATATTTTCCATTTTCATGGCTTCCAGAATTAAAAGCGGGTCGCCTTCTTTCACATCTTGATTGGTCTTTACATTAATTTCCAAAATAAGGCCGGGCATTGGTGCTTCTACAGATTCTATATGTTTAGCAGATCCAATGGCAAATCCCATGTCTTTTATTAAAGTGTCTAAATCGTTTAGAATATTTATATGATAAGTGTTATTATTAACCTTTATGTCGTACGATTTTTTATTAAAATCTGCTCTTGTAATTTCAGCTTTATACGATTTGTTTTGCTCAATAATATGATATTCCGATTCTGAAATTTTCAAAGCGTCAAGATTTGAAATATCACCATTTTTAATTTCAAAATTAAAAGTATTATTAACAGATGCTTTAAAAGTTTTGCTCATCATTATCTTGAATAAATTAGCAGTAAATATAAGAATTTTTGCACATCATTTTCTTTTTGTGTAAAGATAATAACTGATGTTGAGACAGTTAAAAATATTAAAAAGGGATTACATAATATATGATATTAATCATCATTTCTAAATAAGGAATTAAACATTAAAATTTGAATTTTTTTGATGGTGTTTGATGGCTTTTTGAGAAAAAAAGATTCCAATAAAAAGTGATATAAAAGCCCCTATCCATATACCTGGCACAAAATCAATAAACAAGAAAAAATCGTAAGCTCCATGAAACATGGTAGCAGCTAATAGACCAATAAGGTTTAAACTAATTTTGTTATTAGAAAACTTGGCTTTACCCATAAAATAACCCATTAAAACACCAAATGTGGCATGTGCAGGAACTGCTGTAAAAGCCCTTATTAAAGCTGTTTGATATCCTCCATGTAATACATAAAGAATATTTTCGGTGGCAGCAAAACCCATAGATACCATTACGGCATAAATAATGCCATCAAAAGGTTCATCAAATTCTTTATGCCTTTGTGCATAATAGCGAACAATGACATATTTACTAAACTCTTCAATTAAACCAACAACAAAAAATGCTTTAATGAATTGTTGAAAGATACTTGTTTCGTTAGGAAGTGGTATGATAAAATCGGATGCATAATATAAAATGGATGTAATTGCAATGCTTATAAAAGCACCTAGAAGGACGTTGTAAAAAAGTAACCGTTTGGGTTCTTTTTCATATTTGTCTTTAAAATAGATATATATAATAATTATAAATATTGGGGCAATAGCAAGTAGTAATAAGTTCATTTTTAAATGATGTTTAAAATAAAAAGTTTAGTTTACAATTTCTTGTATCTTTTGTAAAACCAATTCGTAGTATGACTTGTTGGAAGGTATAAAGTGATTTCCATTGTTTCCAATGTTTTTAATGAGTTCTTTAAAATTAGCAAAAGAAACTAATTTAAGTGCTTCAACTTCTTCCTCTTGTGGGGTTAGTTGCGATATGGTAACTTTTAACTCACAAATAAATGTGTTATGGAATTCGTTATCAATAATATCATGGGAATAAGTTTGAAAACATTCAAAAACACCTATTTTTTTTAAATCATTTTCAGAAATTGATAAGCCAATTTCTTCTTTGGTTTCTCTTACAGCTGCTTGTTTTATAGTTTCACCTGTATCTACATGACCGGCTACTGATATATCCCACATTAACGGACAAATTGTTTTTTTTGCGGCGCGTTGCGAGAGTAGAATCTCACCATTTTTAGTATAAAACCAGATATGTGCCGTGTTATGATAGAGGCCTTTTTGGTGTATAATAGTTTTTAATTCGGATTTACCTGTGGGTTTACCTTCTTTTGTAACGATATCTATATATTCATCCATTGTTAGAAACTTTATAAGTGTTTAGACAGACATGCCATAAGAGGCTCGAAATCTTTAGATGTATTGAACAGATGACAAGAAATTCTAATAAAATTTCCTCTAAAAGATACGTAAATATTTTTGCTCAATAAATCTTTTTGTAATGCTTGAAGGTCTAATTCGTTTGGTAATTCAATTCCGAATAAGTGATGTGTTCTAGAATTAGCGTCTTCAATATAACATCCCAGTTTTTCTAGCTTTTTAACGGCTTCAAAAGAAATAGATTCACAGTAGTCTTGTATGGCTTTTGGTGTCCATTCTAAAACTTGTTTTAAAGCTGCAATTTGCATTTTTACATAAATAAAATTCCCGCTTTCTCCTACTGAATATCGATTTGCCAAGGGTTTGTATTGCGACTCATAATTAGTTAAACCTGCAAAATCTTCACTATGCAATCTATTCATCCAACTTTCTTCTATAGGTGAGCCGTTATCGAAATAAGAACCATAATATGCATAAGCACAGCCATAAGGTCCGAAAAGCCATTTATAGCCAGCGCAAATAAGTGCGTCTGGTTGAAGTTCTTTGACAGAAAAAGGTAATGCTCCGATTGATTGAGAGCCATCTACAATTAAAAGTGCATTTTGTGATTTTGTTTTTTCTCTAATAGACTTTAAATCAAATAAAGCACCATTAGACCAATGTATATTACCCATCGCTACTACGGCAGTTTTACTGTTTATGGCATTTAAAATAGCTTCATTCCATAATACAGCTCGATTGGTTTTTGACTTTGGAGTGTGAACCGTTTTTAACGTAGCATCATATTTTTTTGCTAATTTTTGCCATGAATATACGTTGCTTGGAAATTGCTCATCTATAATTAGAATTTCGTCTCCTGGTTTTAGTTTAATATTATTGGCAACTGTTGCTATACCGTAAGAGGCAGAAGGAATTGTAGTTATACGGTTGTAATCTTCTGCTTCTATAAGTTGAGCAAATAATTTTTTAAGCTCAGAAACAGGTTCAAAATAGTCAGAAATTTTAATTGTATAAGGAAGGTTTTTCTGTTTTAATCCTTCTAAACCAGCTTGATAAATGGCTTTAAAAGAAGGCGATTGACTTGCTATGTTTAAATAAGTGATTTCCGGAGGGATATCAAATAAATGTTTTTGGTTTTGTAATGGCATAAGAGGCTTAATTATTTAATGGTTAAAGTTACTAAAGTTTATTGAAAATTGGTAGAAAGAAATACACATAATAAAACGATTGTTTATCCATCTTTAAAGTACAAAATGGTCTTAAAATAAAAAAGTTATCCGAAAGGATAACTTTAATGTATTTATTAGGTGAAATATTGTTTATTCAAAATAACTAAACGTTTCACCGTCTTTTATATTAAGCAATGTTTCATAAATTAACCTAATCACATTTTCTACATCGTCTTTATGTACCATTTCTACAGTGGTATGCATATAACGAAGCGGTAACGAAATTAAAGCTGAAGCGACGCCACCATTGCTATAAGCAAAAGCATCTGTATCTGTTCCCGTTGCGCGAGATAAGGCAGAACGCTGAAAAGGTATTTTTTTATCCTCGGCAGTCTCAGTAATTAAATCACGTAATTTTTGTTGTACTGCTGGTGCGTAGGCTACTACTGGACCTTTACCAATCTCAAGATGTCCTTCTTTTTTCTTTTCTATCATGGGTGTAGTCGTGTCGTGGGTGACATCTGTAACAATTGCAACATCTGGTTTTATAGTATGTGTAATCATTTCTGCACCACGTAACCCGATTTCTTCTTGTACCGCATTTGTAATATAAAGACCAAAAGGAAGCTCTTGTTTATTTTCTTTTAATAAACGAGCTACTTCGGCAATCATAAAACCACCCATTCTATTATCTAAAGCACGACACACGAATTTATCGCCATTTAAAATATGAAATTCATCAGGGTAGGTGATAACACATCCTACGTGAACTCCCATTTTCTCAACTTCTTCTTTATCTTTTGCTCCAATATCAATGGTTATGTTATCTGGCTTTGGAGCTTCTTCTTTAACTCTGTTACGCGTGTGTATCGCTGGCCATCCAAAAACACCTTTTACGATACCTTTTTTGGTGTGGATATTAACTATTTTACTTGGTGCAATTTGATGATCACTACCACCATTTCTAATCACATAAATTAATCCGTTATCTGAAATATAATTTACATACCATGAAATTTCGTCTGCATGTCCTTCAATAACAACTTTGTATTTTGCTTTGGGATTTATAACGCCTACTGCTGTACCGTAAGTGTCTGTTATAAATTCATCTACATACGGCTTTAGGTAATCCATCCATAATTTTTGCCCGGTCCATTCGTAACCTGTAGGTGAGGCATTATTTAAATATTTTTCTAAAAAGTCCATCGACTTTTTGTTGAAAATGCGTTTTTTAGTCATTTATAAAATAATTTTGCACTAAAATAATAATATAAATAGAAAAAAAATGTTTTAGAAAGTGTAAATTAGTAAATTTGGAATATTAAAGTTGCTATTGTTTTTATCGATGAACTCTTTTAAATACATATTCTTACTGTTTCCTTTTTTGCTTTTTGCGCAGGAAAATGATATTACACAGGATTCAGTTGCTGTAAAATATCTCATTATTAAAGGTGATTCTGTTCCAAGAACATCTATAGATTTAAGAGAGGTTAAACTTTTACATAAGCTTAGATTTGGTAATAAAAAAGAGCGTATTAGATATATAGTCCTTAGAAGAAAGACATTAAAGGTATATCCGTATGCAAAAATGGCTGCTGAGCGGTTAGATTCAATGAGTCGACATTTATCAACACTTAAAAGAACTCGTGAAAAAAAACGTTATACAAAACGTATTCAAAAATATATTGAGGGTGAATTTTCTGAAGAGCTAAAAAAAATGACTCGTACAGAGGGGCAAATATTAGTTAAGTTGATTCACAGGCAAACAGGTACTACAGCATTTGATTTGGTAAAAGAGCTACGTAGTGGTTGGCGGGCATTTTGGTATAATACGACTGCGAGCATGTTCGATATTTCATTAAAACGGGAATTTGACCCTATAAATGAGGAGGAAGATTATTTAATTGAAGATATTTTACTTCGAAGCTTTCAAAGTGGTCTTTTAGAACGTCAAAAATCTGCTATCGAATTTGACTTTTTCGATTTATCTAATAAATGGCTAGCTACGAAGACTAAGTCGCCTTAAATGCGCATTCAAAGTCCTTTTGAAGAAAAACTAAATGCTGGGATACATGCTATAGGAGTATTATTTGGTGTTTTAGCATTAATACTTCTTATTACTTTTAACAACCAAAAAAACAATTGGAGTCTCTTTAGTATTATTGTTTATGGTATTTCTATTATTGTATTATTTACGGCTTCTACATCGTATCATATTGTTAAAGGGGCAAAGTGGAAGCACTATTTTAGGATTGTAGATCACATTAGTATATATCTGCTTATAGCGGGAACTTATACGCCTGTTTTGTTAATTGCGTTATATGAGAGTTTAGGATGGCCGCTCTTCTACGTTGTTTGGGGTATTGCTGTGTTTGGAGTTATTTTAAAACTATTTTTTACAGGACGTTTTGAGGTTTTTTCTGTACTTCTTTATTTGGTTATGGGATGGCTAATTGTATTCGATTTTTCAAATTTATCTGTTACTATTGGCAGTAAAGGCTTATTATTCTTATTTGGAGGAGGGGTGGCCTATACAGTAGGAATCGTATTTTATGCTATTGAAAAAATACCATTTAATCATGTTATTTGGCACTTATTTGTTTTAGCGGGTGCTATTTTTCATTTTTTTATGATCTTCTTTTATGTGATTTAGCACCCCTAAGTACGTAAAAAAAAACAGGTTTAGTGATATATAGTATAGACCTGCCAGGTTTTAAAAACATTACAGTTCGGAAGACTTTTTTATAGCCATCATTATAATATATTTTAACCCTCCTAATTTCGATAAATCGAAATTGTCCTCCCTTCTAGAAAGGGAGGAACAAGTCCAATTCATATTTTTGGGTATAAACTTCAACATATAACACTAATTTTTGTTTTTTCAGCTCTCCTCTTAAATTTAAGAGGAGAATGAATTTCAATTTTTCATTAAAAAATTGGAAGAAAGAGGTGTTTTAATATTATTGTTTAATATCATTTTGTCTTCCGAACACTTATGTTTTTAAAACCAGGCAGGTCTGTATAAGTTACTAAACCTATTTATTGTCTTTTTATAATTTTAAAAGAGCGTTTTTTATTATTTTGTTCAATATTTATAATATAAATTCCAGCTGTAAGTGTGCTACTATTTAGAGGTAACTCGTAAGTTTCTGTGTCTTCGATAAAATCTACAGTATTAGAGGTTATAGCTCTTCCTAATATATCGTATATCGTATAGTTTATGGGACTATTTTCGTCAAGAGATACAATTCTAAGATTAATATTGTTTACAAAAGGGTTTGGATAAACTAAAGCATTAAATCCGTCTTCTTCTTTAACGATAATAAAAGGGTCTGTAATATTGATTTTCATTTCACTTAACCCATAGCAATCACCACCAAAATTAGATGTAGGAGTGATTAATACGTACCTGGCCGTTGTAGCGTCAAAATCGGGGCCTTCATCACCTTCATATGTGGATAATCCAGATGCTTGATTCATTTCAAAGCTTCCTAAATTTGTCCACGTTATGCCATCTAATGAATAATCTAAATTGAAATCATTTATTCCATAATTAAGATTTTTTGGCTCGTTAATATTCCAGAATTTGGTTTCCTTTAATTCATATTCGTATCCAAGATCATACATGATCCAATGTGTTTCGCCGTATGCGGAATTAGGGTTTTGTGATACATCACAAGATACCCAGTTATCGAACCAACTTGTGCTATGCCTGTCTGGATAGCATTGTGCGTTTATTACTGGTGTAATAACTAAAAAAATAAGTAGTATATATATGTGTTGTTTTTTCATCATATCATATTCATAAAGCCTATTGGCGGTGTACTTGAATTTGTATCGTAAAAATTAGATAAATTTGGGAAAATGGTTGTAAGGTCTGAAGCGGGAACTCCAAACCATAATGCTAATTCTGCCATATATAGATCTGCGGGAGTGGTTGGTATCATAACACCATTTCTAAGATCGACATCGCTATCTAATGCTAAAACAGGATAATCACCATATATTTCTTTACCTTGAACTGCACCGCCCATCATAAAGGCATTACCTCCCCATGCGTGGTCTGTACCATTACCGTTTGATGTAAGTGTTCTTGCAAAATCGGATACACTAAATAGTGTCACACAATCATTTGTGTTTAATTCATTCATAACGCCATTAAAATATTTTAAAGCGTCGTTTACTTCTGCTAATTTGTCTGCTTGGTTTATTAGAAGTTCATCATGATGATCCCAACCTCCAATTTGAACAAAAAATGTTTGTCTGGAAAAACCTAGGGTATCTCTACTTGCTATAGTTTTAGCAACCATTCTTAATTGTTCGGCCAAATTATTATCCTCGGGTAGTATAGTGCTAAATTCCGGGATGCCATCGACAGCAGTTTGAAATTCTAAACTTGAATCGTTAGAAGATTTTATAGTGTTTTTATAGGCATTTTTAAATATATCTTGATAATCTCGTTCTAGCATGGAATTTAAAGCTTCTGTTCTTAATTGATTTAAAGAACCCTGTCCGTCGTAGCCATTAATGCCTATACTACCGCTATTTTTTATAGCATAAGGTATTATTTGATTCCCTCGCTGAAATGTATTGCCCCCTTTTAATGATACATTCATAGAGATGTTTTGATTGGAGTTCATTGATTGAACTAAATCTGCTATTCGACCACCCCATCCTATATTAGTCCTTTCATGGGGTCTGCCTGTTTGCCATTGTTGAACTTGATCTGAATGTGAAAATAAGCCCAAAGGAGTTTTAACAATGTCATTTTTTATATCTGTTTTTGTTGAAGGCTCTATAAGCGTTCCTACGTTAGAAAGAAATGCCAGATTATTGTTTTCGAATAATTGTTGCATATCCGGCATTGAGGGATGTAACCCAAAAGTTCTGCCATCACTGGTATTTGGATTAATTGGTAGGATCTGATTTTGTGGTATGGACAGATTCGATCGTGTTGTAGCATATTCGTTATACTCGTTATTTCCCCTTGGCATGAGCATATTAAAAGAATCGTTACCACCACCCAGCATTACACAAACTAAAGCTTTATAGTCGCCGCACAGTGAAAAAACAGACGAATTATTCATAGCTGTTGCCGCCATGGCTTTTAAGTTAATTAGTGATGAGAATATCGTTGTATAACCAAGTGCAGCGCATGATTGCTCTAAAAATTTTCGTCTTGATATATTATTTTTATGTTTTGTCATTTGTATTATTTTAGTATAACATAATCCGGACTTACTAATATTAAGTAAAGTGCCGTTTTTACACGATTATACATATAATCGGTGTTTTGATTATTTCCCGCTATAGGTTCTACAGCATCAACTATTATTTGTTTTGTTTCGTCTGAAAGTTGTCCGCGTGTAAATAATTTATCTAACATATTTACTAATACTTCACCATCCTTTGCATAATATTTTAATTTCTCAAAATTTAAAGGTGTGTTTTCAAGATCTAAATTCCAGGTACGTAACATAGAGGAATATCTGGGATTGGTCCAATAGTCTACTCGATTTAAATAAGCAATGCTTGTAGCAGAAGTATGTATTTCAAATTCTGGAGCCTTTAAATTAGCACTTGAAAATTCAGAATTTGGAACATACTCTGGAAGGAAAAAATTGAAAACGCTTGGAGACCCTAAAGGTGCTTGGCCTGTATCGTTAAAAAAAGTATAACCTATATTCCAGTTAACACCATTTATGTTATCTAAATCAATTTGTCTAGCAGCATTAAAGTATCTAATCATGGGTTCGATTAATTTACCGCTAGTTGGGTTCTCAACCCAGCTGCAACTTCTTGCTTCTTCATCTAATAAAATGGCTTTAATGACAGCTTTCATATCGCCACGTACCCCTTTGGTGTCATTAAAAACACTACTAACTCTAGATATATAAGCCGGTGATGGGTTCGATTTTACCAGTTGCTGAATTAAACGCAAAGCAATAAAAGGTCCTGTGTTTTTGTGTTTAAACAGGTGGTCTATGGTTGCATCAATATCTTGCATGCCAGATTGTCCAGCAGGTACTACAACCCCGTTCAATAACCTTTTTTCTCCAGGTTCATGCCATTCATCATACATGACCATAGGCATGTCTTTTTTAGCAAAATAAATACCTACGCCAAAATCTGGGGTAATGCCATATTCGTTTTCTTCAACTTCAGGGGTTCCAAGTCCTGTAAATATTTTAGCAAACTCTTTTATATCATCGTTATCGTAGGTTGGAATTCTGTCCCCATTTATATCTAATTCATAGCTGCCATCCTGATTAAGTTCGTATAAACCAATTGTGAATAATTGCATAATCTCTCTTGCAAAATTTTCATCGGGATGAATGTTTCTTTCAGGATCACTTTTAGGATTATTGTAATGACTTAAATAAGCCCCCATCATTGGGTGCATCGTTATTTCCTGTAATAAGTCTTTAAAATTTCCAAAGGCATTATTTTTTAAAACATCGTAATAATCTCCCAGACCTACACCATAGCTACTTAAGTTGGAATCCCATGAGATTACAAAAATTTCACTCAATGCTAAGGTTATTCGTTGCCTTAATAAATCTTCATTTCCAATATTAGACTGCCACCATGCATATTGAAAATGAGGCCAATATGGTCCGTTATAATCATCAGGATCCCCTCCATTAGCAACAAAAATACCAAGAGCCTGATTGTAAATATCATTAACAAGTTGCCCCATTGGAGGAGAATCGATATCAAATTGCGTATCAATCCAATCTTCATATGGGTTTTCAGAAACCGTTTTAATATAATCTAAATTAGTTCCAAAAGTTGCTTGTGCTAAGAACCGGCTTGTTTCTAATAATCGTGCGTCTAGGCCATGTCCGTTAATAGTGTTTTCTGCTTTGGCAGTTTCTGTCCAATCTGTACGATTTTGTTCGCTACTGGAAGTAACAGTGATACCATTGCTATGTCCAGCACCCAAATAATCGTAATGCTCTTGGGAAAAAAAGCAAATAGGAAAGCATAGAAAAAAGGAAAGTAGATGTCTTTTCATTGTGAGATTTTTGGCTTTTACTTTTCAAGTACGAGATTTTTTTTAAGCTGGACTTCGATTATATCTATAAATACAGAAGAAATAAACAATTTTTCGACGAACGGTATGTTTAAAGTGTATTTATATGTAATTGATTTCGTTTTTATCGTTTAATTTGACTATTATTTAACTTTATATGATTGATTTTATTGTTGTTAACACAAAAGAATATTATTCGCAAGTCGCAAAATTGGCAGATGTTATTTGGCGAGAACATTATATTTCTATAGTTGGAAAGCCTCAGGTAGACTATATGCTTAATAAATATCAATCTGCAATTGCAATTGAAGAACAGGTACTAAATGGATTTGAATATTTTTTAGTGACTTATGAGAATAAGCCTATTGGTTATATTTCAATGAAAAAGGAAGTGACTTCATTATTTTTAAGTAAAATTTATGTTTTAAGTAGTTATAGAGGCAAAAAGATAGGTAAAGCTGCTATGTTATTTGTAGAAAGAAAAGCAGCGGAGTATCAATTAAAAAATATCAGACTTACGGTAAATATAAATAATGTAAAAGCTATTAAAGCATATGAGGCATTTGGGTTTGTTAATGTTGGTCCTTTAGTTACAGATATTGGCAGTGGTTTTGTGATGGATGATTATGAAATGGTAAAAACGGTTTAATTAGTACTCAATAACATCTTTATATGCTTCAAAAAAAGCTTCAAATAGATTCATGTTTTTATTGAAAAAAACCATAACATCTTGCCAGGTGTTTTTGTTATGGATAGATACTTTTTGTTCTAAGCGCACATAAATTCTGGAAATTTCTTTTTCGTTATCCAGAAAATAAGTTTCTTCGAAAATAGCATCAGGCAAGAAGTCATCTAAAAGGATAGATTTTAAAGCTTGAAGTTTTTCCCAGTATTTAATTCGGTTTTCAAGATGGTCTTCTAAGTCTAGAGCCACCAAAGCATTTTTGTTGTCGAAATGAAACTTAAAGCTAAAACCTTTTAATTTAGTATCGTATAAAATCCATTTTCGCGGAAATGATTTTCCGAAACTAGTCCAAAATTCTTGCCGTAACTGTCGAGATTCTTCTTTAGAAAACATTATATTAAATAAGCCACAACGATACCCAGAATAATGGCAATAAATTTAGATAAATTGAATTTATGTCCATCGCCGCTTTCAAATAAGATTGTAGTAGAGATGTGGAAAAAGATACCAATAACAATGGCATTAATACTATGTGCATAGTGAGTAACCATTTCAGAAGTGTGTGAAATAACAGTTCCTAAAGGTGTCATACATGCAAAAATAAGTAGAAATATACTTATCTGTATTTTATTGTAATTTGATTGGAATAAAAACATACTAATTATAGTTGCAATGGGTATTTTATGTATTAATACACCATAAACCATATCGTTGTGTTCGTGTATAGCAAAGCCTTCTAAAAAACTATGTATGCATAAACTAATAAATAGTAACCAAGGGAAAGCTGTTTCGTTTTTGTGTATATGTACATGGCCATGTTCTGCACCTTTAGAAAATAACTCTAAAACAATTTGGAGTAAAATACCGCACATAATATAAAGCCCGGTAAGCTTAGTGTCTAAATGATTATAAACTTCGGGCAATAGTTCAAAAAGTGTTAAGGCTAGTAAAAAAGCACCACTAAAAGAAAGAAGGAGTTTGGTGTTCCAAGATTTTTTTGTTTTGGTAAAACTTGCTATAAGCACACCCAAAATAACAGCGTAAAAAGGAAAAAGATAATTATTCATGTATATTAAATACTCAAAAAAGTGGTTTTAATAGCAATTGTTAGCTATTTAAAAATCATTACTAAACGCTCTGATGTTTTAGCATTAAACTTGCGCAATTTATAATCTCCAAAAACATCTAACAAATGTACGTCTGCTTTTTTAAATAGTTTTTTAAAATCATCTAAGGTAAATGCTCTTACTCGTTCTTGAAAATTATAATTTTC
Source organism: Flavivirga aquimarina (assembly GCF_030540835.1). Taxonomy (GTDB): domain Bacteria; phylum Bacteroidota; class Bacteroidia; order Flavobacteriales; family Flavobacteriaceae; genus Flavivirga; species Flavivirga aquimarina. The sequence goes on from NZ_JAUOEK010000173.1 coordinate 15,491, forward strand.
ATCATCTATTGTAAACGAAATATCTTTTACAATATAACCACCTTCTACGTATCGTTTTAAGTTAAAATTGATACCGTCTACTGTTTTAAATTCTTCTGGTACTAAATTATCAATTACAAATTCACTATTCATAAAATCAATTACTCCAAAACCAAATTCATTCAAATTAGCTTTTATGGCTTTAATAGTGTTTAAGTTGCCTTCATCTTCATCAAAATACCCAAAACTGGTGAATAAATTAAAGACAGCATCAAATTGCTCATTGTAAGGCTTACACATGTCATGAACCTTAAATTGTAAAGTGTCGTTTTCAAATTGCTTGGCGTATTTAATACTATTCTCACTTAAATCTACACCTGTTACATGATATCCTAAAGTATTTAAGTAAACTGCATGTCTTCCTTTTCCACAAGCTAAATCTAAAATAGTTCCAGACTCAGGAATATTTAAATAATGTGTTAGGGTATCCATAAAAGCTTGTGCTTCGGTGTTATCCCTATCTTTATATAAAATATGGTAAAATGGTGTGTCAAACCAAGAAGTATACCAATTTGTTGTATTTGTTATCATATTATTTGTTAGTGGTTTCTTGTACTTTAAATAATACAAGACACTGTTTTATTCTTTAGTAAATAGTAAACTCATAAATATAAAAAATGGCTATACCTTTTCTCTTTAAAAAAGGTATAACTGTCTCCTTAATCTAATTCTTATTAACATAAATTTAACACAAAATTACGCTATTTTTGCAAGCTAATAAAGCTTATATAGTAAGTAGTAGGAAAAAATGGAAGAAAATTTCAAAATGGTAGCCAAAACATTATTTGGTTTTGAAGAATTATTAGCAAACGAACTTACTAAACTTGGAGCTCAAGATGTTAAAAAAGGTGTTCGGAACGTTAGTTTTTCTGGTGATAAAGGTTTTATGTACAAAGCTAATTTAGGTTTACGTACGGCTGTTAAAATCTTAAAACCTATTCATTCATTTATTGTAAATAGCGAAAAAGATTTATATAATAAAATCTATGCTATGGATTGGGACGCTTATTTAAAACCTACTGGAACTTTGGCAATTGATGCTACTATTCATTCCGATTTGTTTTCTCACTCGTTATATATTGCTCAAAAAACAAAAGATGCTATTGTAGATAAGTTTCGTGATACTGCAGGACAGCGACCAAATGTTGATTTAAAATTTCCTGATTTAAAAATTAATGTACATATTGATAGACGCCAATGTACTATTTCTCTAGATTCTTCGGGAGATTCCTTACATAAACGGGGTTATAAAACAGCTACTAACATAGCGCCAATTAATGAGGTATTGGCGGCTGGGTTGATTATGTTATCGGGTTGGGATGGACAAACCGATTTTATGGATCCGATGTGTGGCAGTGGTACCATGTTAATTGAAGCTGCTATGATAGCTTGTAATATTCCACCTAATTTGATGCGTAAAGAATTTGCTTTTGAGCGTTGGCAGGATTGGGATGTAGATTTATTTGAAAAAATAGAGGAATCGCTTCTTAAAAAAACGCGCGATTTTCATTATAAGATCATTGGGTATGATAAGGCGCCTAGTGCCGTTGCAAAAACCAAGGACAATATAAAGAATGCCCAATTAGAAGATTTTATAAGTGTTAAACACGAAGATTTCTTTAAAACCCAAAAGGGAGGCGAAGAAAAGCTACATATGGTATTTAATCCGCCTTATGGTGAGCGTTTAAATATTGATATGCAGCAGTTTTATAAAGATATTGGTGATACTTTAAAACGAAACTATCCAGGAACGGAGGCTTGGTTTATTACCTCTAATCTTGATGCGCTTAAACATGTGGGCTTACGACCTTCTCGAAAAATACAGTTGTTTAATGCTAAGCTAGAATCTCGTTTGGTTAAATATGTTATGTACGAAGGCAGTAAGAAGGGGAAATATATGAAATAAGGCGTTAATTTTTAAACGTCGAGAACATCTACAATATCTCTGATGAATTTCATGGTTTCCGTTTCGATATGTTGACTTAACGCATCAAAATTATTGAAATCAGGGTTTTTCATTATTATATGATCAACAATCGAAAATCCTTCCATAGTGTCGGGGATATGATATTTATTCCAATCACTGTCTCTAAATATATCCCAGTACTTTTTTTGAATTTGCCTGTTTCGTCCTGCTAAACAAATCTCGAATTGCATTTTTGCATGATTAAAAATAATAACGATTTTTAACTTTTGGTTTTTCAACGCGATTGGAGTAAAAGGAAAGAATGAAAAATCCATATTTCCTTGATAAACACTTCCTATTTTATAATCGATAGGGTATGTTTTTATAAAGTGCGTTCTTAACCTTTTTATATATGTTAGTAATTTTTTATAATCTTTTTGTATATCTCCTTTTTTGATTTGTTTTCTATAATGTGTTAAGTTACCATTATTGACTTGTTTTGTGTTTTTAAGATAGTTATTAGGTTTTTTAATAGGAATACAGATATCTACTATAAACTTGTGTTCAGGGTGCGTTCTATTGTCATTGTGATATAGTTCGAAATAATGACCGTCTTCAAATTCATATCCATTTTCTGCTATCCAAACACATATACTATTCCAGGCTTTTGAAAAAGATTCTGGAGCTATTTCAAACGAACCTACAACATAAAAACCTTTTTGAATACGAACTTGCTTTACGTCTCCTTCTACTTTAACATCTTCATTTGTTGTAAAGCAAGTACTTAATCGTACTTTGTCTTCATTAGTAACTTTGGGGTTGTCATGATAAACGGTTACTGCTTTTAGGTTTTTCGAATTTATAAGATTTTTTGATGTCATCCATTTTAACAGTTTCTCATAAGTACTACCAACTTTATCAAATTCACCAATATGGGTCATCCCGATTAACTTCATTTCTGGAAGTTCTTTTATTTCTATTTGTCCATTCATTTTAATCCAATTTAAGGTATTATCAATTTGACAAATATATTTCTCAACCGATGTTATGTCTACACCAATCTTGCTAATTTCACCTTTATGTTTAAACTCCATGGGGCTTATACCATAAAATTTTTTAAATGCTCTTGAAAAGGAATTACCACTACTAAAACCATATTTAAAGGCTAGTTCGGATATAGATTTAGTAGTCCCAACTAGCAAAATAGCTGCAACTCTTTCTATTCTTTTTCTGTTAAGAAATGAGTTAACAGTTTCGCCGGTTATAAATGAGAAAAGTCTATGAAAATGGAAGGGAGAATAACAAGCTTTTTTTGATAATAGCTCAAGCGATAATTCTTTATCTAAATTATTTTCAATATAATCAATAGCTATATTAATTCTTTTTATATATGTTTTCTTTGTATTATTATTCATTTTCCATTTATTGCTAATAAATTAGATATAGAACTCATTTAAACTTTTTCAATTTGCTAAAAAATTGTTGTTTTCAACTCTGTTTTTGTCTTTTTTTCCTTCCGTAACTCTGCTATGCAACTCAAAAAAGCCTTCAACAGAACTAAAAACTTCTAATTTTCGCTTAAATCCAAAAAGTTTAAACGAGTTCATAATATAAATATGAAATAACATTTAAGACTTATTTTCAAACATAAGTTAAAAACTTTATATTTTGTAAAGGGCAGAAATATTTTTGTGGCTTTTCTTCTTTTAAATTCTTAATGGTGTTTTTATTTAAGAATTGTATATTTAGTCAAAATTTATAATTAATCATTGTTTTATGTTCAAAATTCAAAAACCTTTCGTGCTTTGTGCTATTGCTTTAATGTTTGTATCAAGTTTGTCAGGGTGTGAAGCGCCTCAAAAACCAAAACTAAAAGCATTAATTATTGATGGTGAAAATAGTCATGGTGTATGGCCAAAAACGACGGTGATGATGAAAAGTTATTTAGAAGAAACTGGGTTGTTTGAAGTCGATGTTGCGCGTACTACTTATACTTGGCAGGGACCACATTATAATAAAACTTTAGGGGTTGATGACATAAAAGAGCTTTTAGATTTATATCCAATTGAATCTGCTAAACAACATATAGCGGTTGATACCCCAAAACCAGATGAAAATTACAGCCCTAATTTTGAAGCTTATGATGTGGTGATTTCTAATTTTGGCTGGAAAGCATCAGATTGGAATGAGGCTACCAAAACCAATTTTGAAGCTTATATGAAAAATGGTGGTGGATTAGTAGTTGTTCATGCTGCTGATAATTCTTGGGGTACTTGGAAAGCATTTAATACTATGACCGGAATTGGCGGTTGGGGAGGTAGAGACGAGAATAGCGGTCCTTATATTTATTATGATGGCACAGGTTCTGTAAAACGAGATACGACTGCTGGTAAAGGAGGCTCACATGGCGCACAAAAAGAATTTGTTATTGACATTCGTGAACCTGAACATCCTGTTATGAAAGGTTTACCAAAATCTTGGATGCACGCTAAAGATGAATTGTATGAAAAGTTAAGAGGCCCAGCTGAAAACGTTACTATTTTAGCTACAGGACTTGGGAGAGAAGATAATAGACATGAGCCTCTTTTAATGGCTATAAATTACGGACAAGGTAGAACGTTTCACACGACGCTTGGTCATATGGATTATTCTATGGAATGTGTAGGGTTTATAACAACACTTCAACGTGGTGCAGAATGGGCGGCGACAGGTAAAGTAACTCAAAGTGTTCCTGAAGATTTTCCTACTGAAAATGCAATAAGCATTAGAAAATTTATGAAATAGGTTTTGTACTAATTGTTCTAAAAGAATAGTTATTTGTCTTTCTTATAAAGCGGAATGCGATAAGATAAAGCATAGCTATATCCAACACCAATACCGCTACTGTCATAAGTTTTTTGAAACCCCGGAACATAAACGTTTTCAAAATTATCGGGAATGGTTTCACTGGCCATTATTTTAAGCTGTACATTTAAACCAATATATAAATTATTGAATAATTCTGCTTTTAAACCTAAAATGAGTTCTGCCCAAAAAGCTGTTAAACTACTAAACTCCTGTTTGTCATTTGAAGAAAATTGAGGTTCCCAGTATTGATCCGTACTATAAACAGTAAAGCTGTTTAAATCGTGGCTAAAGGAGCTTGCTCCAACGCGAAAACCGGAATAAATCATGTTATCCATATTTAACCAGTTTTGATACATGTTATAATCTATACCAGCTTTAATATAAGATCCTTTAGTTGTAATATCTAAAGTTGTAATATCTAAATACTCATTAACAGTATTTTTTTCCTCAAAACCAATTTCACCGGCGATATACAGGCGTTGTTTTAGCCTGTAATCTGCTGTAATTTCAAATCCACTATACTCATCGTCTAAAAACGAACGAATTAGTTTACCTATATCGCCACCTACTCGAAGGCCATACTTTAATTTTACTTTTATGGAGTCTTTTGGAGTACTAGCTATACTATCGTTTTGCGCATTTACAGATATACACAAAAGGAGTATACAAGTAAAACTACTAATGAGATATGGTAAAGTGCGCTGCTGTTTCATCTTCTACAGATTGGTTATCGTTTACGGGTTGTCTGGACAGTATCCATGGGTCTGTGTCACTTGTATCTAGGTTAAGTGTCACGTTTTTAAAAATAGTTTTATAGCCGCAAGCTCTCGATACATAAACTTCTTCACGACTGTAATTGATAGTAATTGTATCGTAATTACCTTCAATATAATCATCGGTTAAATCATCAGGTGTATCATTATCGTTTATTGTAGCATCTTTAATAAGGGTGTATTGTGTGGTGTTTTCATCTGTTTTTAATGGTAGAATAAACTCATCTGTATCATCAAAATTATAATCAGATAAAATAAATTCATTGTAGGCATCTAGTGGGTCAGGTAAATTAAATTCCTCGTCAATTCCTATAACAACCACATCAAAAACAAATTTTATGTCATCAGGGCTACTAGCATCATAAAGATCAATAATTAGCCTTGGAGTAGTAGGTGTACTTTCAGGACAAATATCGTCGCGTTCACAACTAAAATAGCATATTATTATGGCGATTAGTATTAGGCTTCTTTTTCTCATCAATCCTTTTTCTATGTGTTTGCTTATTTATCAATTAAAGTTAGGATCCTTAAAGAACTTAACATACCTGTTGTTCTTTCAATTTTATTTCTGACTAATATATAATCATTTTTAGAAATGAGATCCAATTCTTTTTAAAATTATTAATTGATTTAACAATATTATTTATCGCTTTTCAAGTAGCACTACATTTTCTACATGAAACGTTTGTGGAAACATGTCTACTGCTTGGGTTTTTGTTACTTTATAAGTGGTATCCATTAAAGCTAAATCCCTAGCCTGGGTAGCACTATTGCAACTTACATATACTACTTTTTTAGGAGCAATGTTCAATATTTGTTGCACGACATCTTTATGCATACCATCACGTGGCGGATCGGTTATAATAATATCCGGTTGTCCGTGTGTTTGAATAAAGGCATCGTTGAAAACCTGTTTCATGTCACCAACATAGAATTCAACGTTATTTATATTATTTAATTGTGCATTTTCTTTTGCAGCCGTTATGGCATCCGGAACAGATTCTACACCTATAACTTTGCTGGCTTTTTTTGCAACGAACTGAGCTATGGTTCCGGTACCAGTGTATAAATCGTAAACAAGCTCATCTCCAGTTAATTCTGCAAAATCTCTTGTGATTTGATATAACTCAAAAGCTTGGTCGGAATTAGTTTGATAAAATGATTTGGCATTGATTTTAAATTTCAAACCTTCCATTTCTTCAAAAATATGATCTGCACCTTTGTAGCAAATGACTTCTTGGTCGTAAATAGTATCATTTGCTTTTCCGTTAACAACATATTGTAATGAGGTTATTTGTGGAAATGTGTCAGCTATATAATCCAGTAATAATTCACGTTTAGTTTTGTCTTCTTTAAAAAACTGAATGACTACCATGATATCTCCCGTACTGGATGTGCGAACCATCATAGTTCTTAACAGGCCTGTTTGATTTCGCGTGTTGAAAAATTCAAATTCATTTTCGATAGCAAATCGCTTAACAGCATTTCTAATGGTGTTAGAAGGATCTGTTTGTAAATGACACTTTTTTATATCCAGAATTTTATCCCACATGCCCGGAATATGAAAGCCTAGAGCATTTCTATCGCCCAAATCATCATCAGATTGTACTTCTTCTATGGTTAACCAACGACTGTCACTAAAAGAAAATTCCATTTTATTTCTATAGAAATATTGATTTGAAGACCCTAGAATAGGGGTGACTTCAGGAAGTTCGATATGCCCAATACGTGTTAAGTTATTAGTGACTTCTTTTTGTTTGTAAAACAATTGATGCTCGTAAGCCATGTTTTGCCATTTACAGCCTCCACAAGTTCCAAAATGCTCACACTCAGGTTTTGTTCTTTTATCTGATAATTTATGAAACACTGTGGCTTTGCCTTCGTAATAAGCTTTTCGTTTTTTATAGGTTTGTACATCAATTATATCACCAGGCACTGCATTTGACAAAAAGATCACTTTACCATCTGGGGCTTTTGCTATCGTTTTACCTTTGGCACCGGCATCAATAACTTCAATTTGCTCAAAAACTTGTTTTTTTGCTTTTCTTCTAGACATGCTGCAAAAATAATAATAGCAACAAATAAATATGGTTTTATTTCCATTAACTTTAGGAGATTTTAGCGAAAGTTTATTTGGAACGATTGGATATATATAAATAAAAATGAACCTTTTTGTTCTATTACAGTCTTTAAAGTATAAGTTGCCTGGCAAGAATGGATAGTAAACAACGAAAAATAGACAAACAACTGGTTTTAGAGTACCAATCTGGTAATAAAAAAGCCCTTGTGTTTTTAGTAAAACGGTGGCATAAATTATTTTGCGAGAAAGCATTTTATATTTTAAAGGATGCAGATACCGCTAAGGATGTTACTCAAGATTGTTGGAATGTTATCATGGATAAAATATGTGATTTAAAGAATCCTGAGAGTTTTGGAAGCTGGGGCATGCGTATTGTGTATACTAAGTCTTTGGATACCATTAAAGCAAAAAACAGAAGCAGAAATGTACTGGAAAGTTATAAAGAAGAACAAGGTTTAACAGATGTCGAAGAGGAAAATAGAGAACAATTAAAAATGATGCTTTTAAAAGCGATTAAAGAACTTCCTCAAAATCAGCACACAGTAATCAAGTTATTTTATGTTGAGGATTATTCATTAAAAGAAATAAGTGATATTTTAAATATATCTGTAGGAACTGCAAAATCAAGACTTTTCAACGCCAGAGAAAAATTAAAATTAATATTAAAAAACAAAAATTATGAAAAATAAAATGGAAGATATAGATAAATTAATTAAAGAAACTTTAACAGAAGAAGAAGCTAAGTTTTATGATAAATTGGATGAACAAAATGTGTTTCAAATGGTAGGTGGGTTATTTCAAGGAAGAAATAAATGGATTATGTATTTAATGAATATCATGACTTTAATCTTATTTTCTTTTTTTGTGTATTGTACTGTTCAGTTTTTTAATACAGATATTACAAATGAAATGATTAAATGGGGATTGGGAAGTGTCGTATTTTTGTTGGGAGTGAGCATGTTAAAGGTTTTTGCCTGGATGCAAATGGATAAAAATGCAATTATTAGAGAAATTAAAAGATTAGAATTGCAGGTTTCATCACTTTCCAGCAGAATGTCTGAATAAGGTTTTATAATACAGTTGATATTTGTTAACTTTGTACTTCTATCCAGGGATGATTTCTCTCCCACGCTGAATTTTCGTGTCTTCGAAAGAATAAAGGTACAGTAGGAATTGCATATTTTTTATACTTAATTTTTTTAAAATGGCAATTTTAGATCAACAAACATCACAACAATTAATTGAATTGGAAAACAGGTATGGAGCGCATAATTACCATCCTTTACCTGTAGTATTAAGTAGGGGAGAAGGCGTCTATGTATGGGACGTAGATGGAAAGCAATATTATGATTTTCTTTCGGCTTATTCGGCGGTTAACCAAGGACATTGTCATCCAAAAATTGTTAATGCTATGATGCAACAGGCACAAACATTAACCTTAACGTCAAGAGCATTTCATAATGATATGCTTGGCAAATATGAGAAATTTGCTTGCGAGTTTTTTGGGTTCGATAAGTTATTACCAATGAATACGGGAGCAGAAGCAGTTGAGACTGCTTTAAAATTATGTAGAAAATGGGCTTATGAAGTAAAAGGCATTGACGAAAATAAAGCTGAGATTATTGTGTGCGAAAACAATTTTCACGGTCGTACTACAACTATTATTTCATTTTCTAATGATCCTGTTGCCCGTCAAAATTTTGGTCCCTTTACTAATGGGTTTATTAAAATAGAATACGATAATCTTAATGCATTAGAGTCTACTTTACAAAATAACCCAAATGTTGCTGGCTTTTTAGTAGAACCTATACAGGGAGAAGCTGGCGTTTATGTTCCTAGTGAAGGGTATTTAACAAAAGCAAAATCACTTTGTGAGCAATATAATGTTTTATTTATTGCAGATGAGGTACAGACTGGCATTGCCAGAACAGGCAAATTATTAGCCGTTAACTATGAAAATGTAATACCAGACATTTTAATTTTAGGTAAAGCCATGAGCGGTGGTGTGTATCCGGTATCTGCCGTCTTAGCTAATAATGCGATTATGAACGTTATTAAGCCCGGTAATCATGGAAGTACTTTTGGAGGAAACCCTATAGCGGCAGCAGTAGCTATAGCTGCTCTCGAAGTTGTTAGAGATGAAGGTTTAGCCGAAAATGCCGAAATATTAGGAAATATATTTAGAGAAGAATTAAATAAATATATTGAAACCAGTAATATAGTGAACTTAGTTAGGGGAAAAGGTTTGCTTAATGCCATTCTTATAAATGATGATGAAGAAAGTGAAACGGCATGGAATATTTGTTTGGCATTAAGAGATCATGGATTGCTGGCAAAGCCTACACATGGAAATATTATACGTTTTGCGCCACCATTAGTAATGAATGAAGAACAATTATTGGATTGTGTTAACATTATTATAAAAACGCTTAAACAATTTGAGAAATAGATTTTTGATAATGAAATAACAAAAGAAGATATTAAAGAAAAAGCGCCCAATAGGCGCTTTTTTATATTCTGGATATATAATATTATTGATTTTGTTGTATTTGTTCCATAATCTCCTGAATCTTTTGCATAAGCTCATCCCAGCCTACAGTAGATATTGTATATATGGTCTTTATTAAATACAGAAGGTTTATTATTAATATTACCAAAGCTACAATTTTAGCTGTATCCATAGCTTTGATACTGTTGGCATCATAGTTTTCCGGATTAAGCTTTGCCTCTTTTAATTTGTTGATTGCGATTATAAGTGCAATGCCCGCAAAAATAAATCCTAACCCACCAATACAGCAGCATAATAATCCTAAAATAGCAAGTACGTAAACGATTGTTGGGTTGAGTTTTTGTTGTTCCATGTGTAAGGTGGTTTAATTGATTATTTTTATAATATAACTTATTATAATTATTGCTATGGTTATTATAGCTAATGCCCCAATAATTCTATTGGAGTGTTTAAATTTAAAGAAAATATTTATTCCTATGCAGACAAAGAGTATAATTAAGCTATAAACGGCAGGGTACATATAAAAAGCATCTGCAAATTGGCCTTTAAAGATTAGAACAATAGATCTTTGCAAACCACAACCCATGCATTCTATACCTAAAAGTTTTTTGTTTAGGCATGGTAACATATAATCGTCTACAGTTTGCATGAATAATAAATGGTTTTATGGTGCTAAAATAGTAAAAGGATATAAATTGATATTTCTTAATATCCAAAATAAAATGACTACAATTAATATAGTATAAGTCGTTTTCGATTTATGTAAAAGGTTCTTATAAGTTCTTTTAAAAACTATTCCAAATAGTTTAATTAAAGCATCGTATAGCATAACCAATGCTAATAGAATAATTAAAAAATTGTGCTTAAGGCCTTCAAAAAAATGTCCTTGAAGCAATTGATGTGTCGCTCTTTGACTACCACAACCCGGACAATATATTCCAGTTAAAGAATAAAAAGGGCACTTAGGAAAAAACCAAGATTCCGAAGGATTGTAATGATAGTATAAATATGAAATAAAAATAAATGTTATTACAACTAATATAATAACAAAAGGTTTTATTTTATTGAGCACTTCCAATCGCACCTAAAAATGCTACTCCGAAAATAAGTAAATAGATTACCCACCCAAAAAGAGCAATTCCAACAGAGACTAACCCCCATATTTTTGCATTTTTTGATGCTTTGTTGGCTTCATCGTATTTTCCATCTTCATACATGCTATTTACTTTTGTAGCATAAATAATACTAACTATTCCTGTAGGTAAACAACATAAAATGGTACTTATAATGGCTAGGGCTAAATAACTGCTGGGTCTAGGTGGTTTGTTTTCCATAAAATTTAAAAATTTGTAAAATAATTTTAAATATATGAAAAATGATCAAGATAGAAGCATAAATGGCTCTATATGAGGTGATGAACCCATCTTGACTTTTTCTATTTCCTAAAACCTGCCGGCAGGCAGGAACGGCTAAAATTCGCCCATATTTCGTTACTTTTTTTATGCTTAGCGATGCTATGCTTTTCAAAAAGTATCTCATCTGAACAAATTTTACCTCATTTTCGGTTAAAAACAAAAAGTCAAGATGATTTCAATAATAAGTTAAGTAAATAAGAATTATTTATTTCAGTCTAAAAAACCACCGTCTAAGACGGTGGTCATGTTTTAAAGGCTTTGCCATTTTTTAGGTTTACCATCTAAAACTTTTTTAAGATGAGTAAATATAGAAAATTAACACATGTGTACTACAAATGTGACTATCACATTGTTTTCACCCCTAAGTGTCGCTTTCGAGTTCTTGAAGGTATGGTAAAGTCATTGATAGAACATGATTTGCAAGTAATCAGTACTTGGAAGGATGTGGTTATTCAAGAAATGAATGTACAAAAAGACCACATTCATTTGGTTTGTTCAATTCCCCCAAAGATATCTGTATCAGAGTTCATGGGTATTCTTAAGGGAAAAATGGCAATCAAATTATTCAAGACGTATCCCAGTTTAAGGCAAAAGCCTTATTGGGGCAATCACTTTTGGTCGAGAGGCTATTTTGTTAGTACAGTTGGTTTAGATGAGGATATGATAAAGCGATATGTGAAATATCAAGAACATCATGAATGAACCTATTGCCCCTATGGGGCTAATCTGAAAATCAAAGCCTCCGTTTTTAACGGAGGTTGTTTACTGGTCTAAACTGTAGTTAAAATTATGTGCTTTAGTGCATTTCTCTTTCAGTTTCTAAAAAAAAATGATACGAACCAGTCTATCGGTAAGCAGGTTTCACGAATTCACAAGAATTCAGTTTTACAATGTTTATTCTTTTTTGTTTGGTATTTCTCGAAGCAGACTTTCGGTCTGTCAAAATGAACCTATGAACTTCCAGTCCACAGCGGCTTAGTTTTTATTAGCTATTATAATCTTTTTGCTAAGTTCTTGATTATTATCTAAACTTATTTTAATAATATATACACCGTCACTAAGTGATTTTGTAGAGTACGTATATGCATTTTTTGAATCGTAAACTTTTTTGTTTATGACTTCTTTACCAGAAACATCAAATAAACTAAATGCTTTTATGTTTAAAGTATTCGGATTCAAAATTTTTAATTCTGAGATGTCATTATTTTGAAATACTTTTAAATCGTTTAAGCTGACTTCTGTCGTATTTAAACTTCTATTTTCATCATCAGTAAAAACAATTTTAAACCGATCGGTGTAATTATTGGCATCAAGGCTAATATTAAAATCTTGAGTTCTTAAATCGGTAAATGTATTGTTTTCTGTATCATGTACATAAATAGGTTGATCACTTTCAAAGTTTTGAATGTCGGTAATTCTAATTCTAATTTGAAATTCGCTATTTAATTTAATAGCTAAAGGGATGCTTAAATTAGTATCAAAAGGTAAAGCTTCAGCTAAATATAACTTCTCATCGACCAACCAATATGCATCAGAGGCCATTGCAAAGATTTCGTGCATTTTAGATTCCAAGCCATAATCGAAACCTTTAGTAGCAGAGCTATGAAATGTTTCTATCAGTTGTCTTGTATAGGAGTCATTAAAATCAATATTTAATCTAAAACGCTTATAATCACTAGGTATTATAGAAAAATCATTTGTACTATTAGAAACTTTACTTTTTGTATTTGAAGTTTTGAAAAACTCACTTTCAACATTTGTTTCTTTTATATATACTCTATGGCTATTTTTTGCTTTAACGGTTCCTGTTGCAGTACCTTCAACCATAAACCCTTGTCCTATCGGGATATATTGTTTAGGGGTTTTAGTACCAGTACCGGTTGCAGTAGTATTAATTGTACCGTCATTATTATAAGTGTTAAATACAGCTGGTATAGCAGTCTCTACTGTACCCGTTGCATTAATAGTATAAGTGGCATATCCGCCATTATAGTCTGCTATTTTATGTGAATCTACAGTAGGATCTTGCTCCCAAAACAGTAAAGTACCGGTAATTACTCCTGCATTTTCTGTATCATGTATATATTCTAATGCATCTAAAGCAGACGGGTACGGGTTACCAACTAAAGTGAGGTTATTGTTTGCTACGCTAACGCTTATAGTCCCATTATTAGGTTTACCTTTAAAGTCATATTGTTGGGCATCACCAGACCCTGCTGTACCTTTCATAGAAAAACCCTCTCCAGCGTTTATACTGGTTGAGTTCTGTATATGAACCCAATCTGAATATTCATCAGAAGCAATAAATTTCCAAATCCAATAAGGTTCAATATTTAAGGGACTTGATGTGCCATTATAATTAGGATCATGGACCGTACCTGCGGTAGTTGAGGTTATAAGGCCAGTAATATCATTAAGAAACGTAATTCCAAAAGGATTGTTTACAGAGCTACTGGTTGTACTACCTATAGGAGAACACCAATAATTATATTCATATTCACCCACATTTCCTTCTTGATAAACGCTAAGTTCACCAACACCAGAATTTCCTGTAGTACCTGTACCTTGTATGATTTGAGCTTCATTACGCAGATAAATGCTACTATTTGCTTCGTTTAGATTTATATCATCTTCAACAAAAACAATTTCATCGTTTACAAAAAGGTAGGCATCATTTCTTACTGATAATTGAGAGAATGCGAGGTTGCCTATAAATAGTAAAAAAAGGGTATATTTATTAAACATGGCTTTAGTAGGTTAAGTATATTAGGGATAACAAATATATATTTTTTTTTACAAATACCATTTTTTAATCGATGAAAAGCGTATTTAAACGGAAAATAATTGAAAAAATCACGATGAAAATCATTATTTAAAATCTAATTTTTAATGTAATTTGCAAGTCATAAAAAGACATATAACTAAATGAAGTATTTAAACTATATTTTAATCGTTTTAGGGGCTGTTGTTGCTGTATATGCAAAATCTGAAAAGGAACAAAATGAATTTGTTTTGATAGGAGGCATTATTATACTCATGATCGGTGTTTATAGAGTATCTAGAAATGTACCTAGCAAACATGATAGGGAAGAAGATGTTGATAATTTTGAAAACGATTAGATTATGTCTTTCAAATTAGGAGACTCGGTATTGGTTATTGATGACGATTTGTCCGGAGTAATAAAACAAATTTCAGGAAATACTATGACTATTGAAACAGCAGATGGTTTTTTATTGGATTTTAAGAGTGATGAGTTGATTGCAAATAAAACCGGCTATGCTTTTACAAAAGATTTGTTTTCGAAGGCAACTATTAAAGACATAGTTTCTGAAAAAGAACAACCTTCGAAAAGGAGGCAGATTAAAACAAAAGCAAAAGATAGGTATGAACCAACCATGGAGATTGATTTGCATATTAATAAATTAGTTAAGTCTTCAAAAGGGATGTCTAAATACGATATACAGACTCTACAATTAGATACTGCTAGGCGTCAATTAGATTTTGCTATTGCTAAGCGTATTCAAAAAATGGTATTCATTCACGGTGTTGGTGAAGGTATTTTAAAAGTAGAATTGGAATATTTATTTGGACGCTATGATAATATAAAATTCTACGAAGCTAATTATCAAAAATACGGCTTAGGAGCAACCGAAGTATATATTTACCAGAGTGCGAAACCGGATTAAATTGAGTAAAGAAGTATTTTAGAATTAACGAGTCTCGATGTATGTTTCGGAGATTTTTTTCAATTAATATCAGGTGTTTCTGTTCTTGTTTGATTTTCAGTAGGTATTATGCTGCTATCCAAAACACCAAAATCATATATGTCTAAAGAAATTAATGTTAAATCTATATTAGAAATCGTAAGTGTTACTGTATAGGTTAAAGAAATAGTATGACTTCTATATTCGGTCGCTGTTACTGTATTAGCTATATCCGGATTTAAATAATCGGCACCTATTTCACTGTTGGTGATATCGTTAGCAGGGTTTTGGTCTTGAGAGTCATTTTCTTCGTCACGAGTAGGAACATCATCATTATCATCATCGCTATCTAAATAATCAGGAGTACCGTCACCATCCGTATCTTGAGCATCGCTTAAATCACCATCTTCATCCGGATCTGGATTTTCATCTTTTGTTAAAACGTTATCACCATCATCGTCGGCATCAAGATAATTAGGTATGGTATCACCATCCGTATCATCATCTTCTAAATTTCCATTATTATTTCGATCTTCTAATTCGGCAGGAATACCATCATCATCGTCTTCTGTTAAAACAGTTTTAAGTACAGCAGTCCCATCTGTGCTTTCTATATCCTGAGTAATTACGATGTCTGAAAGTGGAATATCATTACAAAACAAATTACTTGGTAATTCAGTATTGCTATAAGTTCTATAATTAAAAGGGTTGGTTGAACTTATGGTAATAGTTTCTTCATAAGTATTATCATCTCCAACCTCAAGAATGTCAGCGATAGTAAGACCAACAACTTTTAAAGATAAAGATTCAGACGGATCATCTTTAGTTTTATAAAATACTAAATCTGTTTCTCCACAAGCATAAAAAGTTTCTTCAAAATCTAACTCTACTGTAATGACATCACCATCATCACAAGAGTATATACTTAATAAACATGTCGATATTAGAACTAAAAATAATTTACTACGCATTGATTTTGGGTTTTAAAGCAAAAATAAAGTAATTGTTATTTATAACGTAGCTTATTGATAATAATTTTATTTCAAGTATTTTTGAGCTTTAAAAGTTTTATTTAATTAGACTTATTAATGTAGGTGAAAACTACCTTTTATGAAGAATGTGTATTTTGATAATGCTGCGACTACTCAAATGAGAGAAGAGGTTATAACTTCTATTACAGAAGTTATGAGAGAGAACTATGGTAATCCTTCATCGTCTCATAGTTTTGGAAGGTCTTCTAAGGTATTAATAGAGCAATCAAGAAAAACCATCGCGCAGTGTTTAAATGTATCTGCCGGAGAAATTGTGTTTACATCTGGCGGCACTGAAGCTGATAATTTAGTACTGAGAAGTGCTGTTAGAGATTTAGGAATTACACATATAATTACATCAAAAATAGAGCATCATGCTGTTTTGCATACTATTGAACAGCTTAAAAAAGAATATGATATAACGATTAGTTATGTTAGGCTTGGAACTAAAGGAGATATTGATTATTTACATTTAGAAACGTTATTGCAAGCAAAAGGTAAAGCTCTAGTAAGTTTGATGCATATAAATAATGAAATAGGCAATATTTTAGACATACAACATGTAGCCAACCTATGTAAAGCAAACAATGCTTTGTTTCATAGTGATGCTGTACAATCTATAGGGCATTATAACATGGACTTACAAGAGATACAGGTTGATTTTTTAGCAGCGAGTGCGCATAAATTTCATGGGCCTAAAGGAGTAGGGTTTGCTTTTGTTCGAAAAAACTCAGGTTTACTACCATTAATTTTTGGAGGTGAACAAGAACGCGGGTTTAGAGCTGGAACCGAAAGCGTGCATAATATTATAGGAATTGAGGCTGCTCTAAAAAGTGCCTACTATCATTTAAATAAAGAGGTTGAGTACATTAAAGACTTAAAACGATATTTTATCGATGAGATTATAAATAATATCCCTAAAGTAACTTTTAATGGTAATTCCGATGATTTAAATAAAAGCACTTATACACTTGTTAATATTTGCTTGCCTATACCTCCTAAAAAGGCTGCTATGTTATTATTTCAACTAGATTTAAAAGGAATAGCATGTTCTAAAGGGAGTGCTTGCCAAAGTGGTAGTTCTCAAAATTCGCATGTTTTAACAGAAATTTTAAGCGATGCCGATTTACAGAAACCTTCTATTCGTTTTTCATTTAGTATTTATAATACAAAAGAAGAAGTCGATTATGTCGTTAATGTTTTAAAAGAGTTTATTGAATAATTGGTATAGCTTTTTAAAACTTCATAGTAGTTCTTACATTAAAAACTCTTGGTGTTAAATAATTAGGGATAGCGTATTGGCGTTTACTATAGACGTCTCTTACCCAAGTATTTGTTATAGAATTTTGTGCATCAAACATATTATAAATTTCAAACCCGAAAGACAGCTCTTTAAAAGGTTTTTTCCAACCCCTATTAAATTGTTTTTTATTATCTACAAGTACATACTGTAAACCTAAATCGGCACGTTTGTAATCTGGTAACCTGTTTTGGTACTCGTAAGGATCAGCGTAACTGGGAGAGCCTCCTGGCACTCCGGTATTATAAACCAAATTCAAGTATATTTTCATGCTTGGTACATTTGGCACATAGTCTTGAAACAGAGCAGCTATTTTTAAACGTTGGTCAGTAGGCCTGGCTATATAGCCCCTGTTATCTATATTTTCTTCGGTTTTTAGATATCCAAAACTAAACCATGATTCGGTACCCGGAACAAATTCACCATTTAATCGCATATCCAATCCATAGGCATAGGCTTTGGCATTATTATTTGCCCGATAACGGATACGTACATTTTCTATAGTATATGGATTTACATTAGTCAGATCTTTATAATAAGCCTCAGTAGTTAGCTTAAAAGGACGATCCCACATTTTAAAACTATAATCATTTCCCAATACGACATGAAATGATCGTTGTGCTTTTACGTTTGGTAGCACAGTACCAGTAGCATCACGAAGTTCTCTGTAAAAAGGAGGTTGGTAATACAAGCCTGTAGCAACTCTAAAAAGCATGTCTTTTTCCCAATCAGGTTTAATAGTAAATTGTGCTCTGGGACTAAATACGGTTTGATTTGTTGATGTAATGCCTGTTCCTTTAACCCCCCAATTATGTGCTCTAACACCCGCATTATACCAGACATCACTTGTTCCTAACGTAGTACGTTTACTCCATTGCACATAGGCTTGTAATCTGTTTATTTGCGTGTTATTAGTTGTTCTTACATTTTGGAATGCTTCTAATGGACCGTTGTAAGGAACATAAGGTTGTTCATTTACAGGTATGGTTCTTGGCGGTCTAATTGAGAATCCTGCAGAATCAATAACTTCCCATTCAATTAAACGATCACGAATATCTTCATTGGTATATTTTACAGACCATTCAATTCTATGATCCTCAATATTTAAATCACCTTTATGTTCTATGTTAGTTATTAGAGCGTCTAAATCATTCCGGCCATGATTAAGTTGACTACCAATACCTTCACTAAATTCAACTTCTCCTAAATTTTCGTCACCAATATTTGTATTTACTTCTCCTAATCTGTATTGTGCCAAAATATCAAAATGCTCTTCTTCGGTGGTGTGATAAGTAGAAGTTATAAGTTTGAGCGTTAAATTATCATTAGCATAATAAGTGCCTTTAAAAGCACCAAAATATGTTTGATATTGGTCTTTTTCCTGCCCTTCATAAAATACTAATAGCGCAATAGGATCGCTTAGTGTACCAAAATTGGTTTGTCTGGTTTGTGGCTCATAATTGTACTTGTTTATTGAGGCATTTCCTAAAAAACTTAAATGAAATTTATTTGTGAATTTATAAGTGAAAAATGCTTGAGCGTCTGCAAATGTAGGATTGAAGTTAGTTTCGGTTTCTTTGGCGTTTACTAGTAAACTATTATCACGATAGCGAATGCCTGTAATTGAGGTGAATTTTGAGTCCTCACTTATGGTCTCAACAGAAAGACTTCCTCCCAGCAGACTTAAATCAGCATTTATTTCAAATTGATATGGCGTTTTGTATGTAATATCCAGTACAGATGATAGCTTGTCTCCATATTTGGCTTGAAATCCACCAGCAGAAAAATCGACGTTTTGTACTAAATTTGTATTTACAAAACTTAAACCTTCTTGCTGCCCAGAACGTATTAAAAATGGGCGATACACTTCAATACCATTAACGTAAACTAAGTTTTCGTCGTAATTACCACCACGTACCGAGTATTGTGTGCTTAATTCATTGTTGTTGCTTACTCCTGGAAGTGTTAACAATAAATTTTCTACTCCGGCATTGGCACCAGGGATTTTTCTAATGGTTTCGGGTTTTAAAGTAATAATACCTTCAACGTCTTTGCGTCTGTTATTTGTTACAACAACGGTAGCAATTTGTTCAATAGAAGTACTCATTACTGGGTTGAACTCGTATTCCTCTCCGCTTTTTAAATGAAAGGTACTAACAATTTTTTTGTGTGAAAGATGCGTAAATTCAACTACAACATCTCGATTAGCTTCAATTTCAAAAATATAAAAGCCATTTGTATTAGTTACAGTTCCACGGTTTCCTGTTTTGATATTTACTTTTTCAACAGGCTGGTTATTTTCATCTAATATAACACCTTTAATTGTTGCTGTTTGCGAATAACTAACAGTAATTATGAAAAAAAATATAAAAGAAGTTAATAATAGTTTTGTTTTCAAAAGCGTACAAAATTTATTTTCGATAAAATAACGTTTCAAAAGTAGAATTATTTCCAAGATTATCTGTAACTATTACCTTTAAATTATTTTTAGTATCCGTAATGATGCCATCATTAAAATCGTGAGTAAGTGTTTTTGTTTTATAATCGTATTCCATTAAAATCCATTTACCGTTTACTGTAGCTCTATATTTGGAAATTCCGGAAAGCTTGTCATCAATTTTAATTTTTAAGTAACGATATTTACTTAACCACTGCCCGTCTTTAAAATTTTTGGCCGTAATTATAGGTTTTATACTATCTGTAGCTAAAGTAAATGTCCCTAACGTTTTTGTACTCGCTATTAAAAGCTTTCCTTTTCTTTTAGTAGATGTATAAATTGGAAATTTGTTGTAATTTGATAAACGCGCGATGTATAATTTAGAGATATCTTTATCTGTATATGCACTTACATCATATGTAATATTGAATTTTTTCTTAGCAGCTACAACATTTTTATGCAAAAAAAGTGTATCGTTTTTTACTTCAAAATCAATGTAAAAATCATCATAAAACGTATTCTTATATAAATCAACAGAAACGTTTCCTTTCTTTAAATGGATTGCTTTATTAGCTTCTATATGATAAGGTGTTATAACTTTTTTTTGTGGCTCGGAGATACAGTCTTTTGTGCCTTTTATATGTATGGTTACCCATGACTCATTATTTTTATAATCGGTAACTCTAACTTTATATACCGAATATGTGCTATCCTGTATAGATAAATAGCCATTATTTGTTACAGATTTATAGATACTTAACGGATTGTTTTTTTTGAATAATTTCTGAATGCGTTGTTTTTTCGTAGTGAAATGCTCGTAATCGATAAGTTGGTTGATGTGCTTGGTTTCGCTAAACGAGAACGTTCTAAAATCTAATTCGAAATTTTGCCTGCCATTAAAAAAGGTCCGAATGTTGTAAACACCATTAGAATTTGCTGCTAAATCCTGTCTATCTATAGTTTCAATACCAAAACCAATGTTTCCGTAGGCTTCTATATTTTTAATAGTATAATCACCATTTTTTAGTGGAATTAATTGTAACTTTTGTTTGGTACTAGCTTTGTTTACAAAAGATTTTTCATCTAAAGGGTACGCATAAATCGATTTTATGATGGGATTTGTAGAATCTTTTACATCCATGCCAAAAAGCATTGGGTTTATAGGGCGTTCCTCTTTATCGCGAATTTCGAAATGTAAATGTGGCCCTCCAGAGCCTCCTGTATTTCCACTATAACCTACAATACTGTTTTTTATAACTGGTAAGGTTTCTGCATTGGGAAATAACTCGATTTCAAACGATTCTTTTTCGTATTGATGCTTTTTAATATAAGCTTCAATATCCGGAGCAAATTTCTGTAAATGTGCATAAACCGTAGTGTAGCCATTTGGGTGCGTTATATACAATGCTTTTCCGTAACCGTAATGAGATACTTTTATTCGGCTTACAAACCCGCTGGCCGAAGCTTTTATTTTTAAACCAGTGCGCTGTTGTGTTTTTATATCTAAACCAGAATGAAAATGATTAGAACGCAATTCGGCAAATGTACCGGACAATATTAAAGGAACCTCTAGCGGGCTATTAAAATAATCCTGAGGATAATTGTTTTGAGCATTTAAAAAAAATGAAAATGCAATAAAAAGAAATAGTGTAAATCGCATAGAAAAGTATTACGGCTAAAATATTAATTTGAAATGGATATGCAAAGAATAAAACAATAATCAGACCATAATCAAACTATTTGTTGAAAATGGGTGATAATGAAAGATTTGAAATTTTATGAAAAAACAATTGTAATTTATAAACAGGTATGTTAACTTTGTGAGATAAGTATTGAAATTTGTAAATGAGTAATATTGAAGATATTGTAGATTCTTTAGAAAACAAGATTAGCAAAGTATTACACAAATTAGAGCTTTTAAAAAATGCTAATTCTAAATTAAAAGAAGAATTAGAAGTTTCGAAACAAGAAATTCAAAACCAAAAATCACTTAATGTGAGTTTGGAAGAAAAGTACGAAGCTTTAAAAGTAGCAAATACAATACTTGGTAGTGACGATAATAAAAGAGAAACGAAGCTTAAAATAAATGCACTAATAAGAGAGATAGATCATTGTATTACACAACTCTCAGATTAATGTAACATAATTCAATGTCAGAAAAGCTTAAAATAAAGCTCTCTATAGCTAATAGAGTATATCCTTTAACTATTGAAGCAAATCAAGAAGAAGGATTGCGTAGAGCTGCTAAGAATATTGAGGTTATGATTAAACAGTTTGAGCAAAGTTATTCTGTTCGAGATAAACAAGATGTTTTAGCCATGTGCGCATTGCAATTTGCATCTCAAGTAGAGCAGAAGTCTATTGATAAAGAGAATGTAAATGAACATGTAGCGGAAAAGCTAATAGAGCTTAATGACTTATTACATTCGCATTTAATCTCTTAACGTTCTTTAAAATAAAATAAAAGTTACTGCCTACATTGGTTATTTTTTTTGATAAACTCAACGTTAATTCTTTAAAAAGGGTGAGTTTAAGCTGTAAAAGCATGCTGCTAGTATTGATTTATTTCAATACTTGAGCAGACCCTTGATCAGTTTGTTAGCCCTAAACTTGTTTTTAAGGAGTTTATACAAAACTTTATACTGGTGTAGGCTTTTTTATATATACTAACTAATTAATTACGATGGATAACTCAATTATATACGCAGTAGTAGGTGCTGTTTTAGGGCTTATAATAGGCTTTATTATAGCAAAAAGAGTTGAAAAGAATAATGCCTCTAAACTGGTAAAGGAAGCGAAAAAGAATGCCGATTTAATTTTTAAAGAAGCGAAAGGAGAAGGAGAAAGACTTAAAAAAGATAAAATTCTTCAAGCTAAAGAAAAATTTATAGAACTAAAGTCAGAACATGAAAAAGTAATCTTGTCGAGAGATAAGAAAATGGCTGAAGCCGAAAAGCGTACACGCGATAAAGAATCACAAATATCAAATGAACTTTCAAAAAACAAAAAGCTTAATGAAAGTATAGAAAATAAAATAAAAGATTACAATCATAGGCTGGATGTTCTTGATAAGAAGCAAGAGGCAATAGATAAACTCCATAAAAACCAAGTACAGCAATTAGAGGTGATTTCCAGTCTTTCTGCAGAAGAAGCCAAGGAGCAATTAGTAGAATCTTTAAAAGGAGAGGCTAAAAATGATGCAATGGCATACATTCAAAGTGCTTTAGAAGAAGCTAAGCTAACAGCAGAGCAAGATGCCAAAAAAGTTATTATAAATACAATACAACGTATCGGGACAGAAGAAGCTGTAGATAACTGTGTGTCTGTATTTAATATTGAATCGGATGATGTTAAAGGGCGTATTATTGGTAGAGAAGGTAGAAATATTCGTGCCATTGAGGCAGCAACAGGCGTTGAAATAATAGTAGACGATACACCAGAAGCTATTATATTATCTTGTTTTGATTCTGTAAGAAGAGAAATTGCACGTTTATCATTACATAAATTAGTAACAGACGGTAGAATTCATCCGGCACGTATTGAAGAAATTGTAAGGAAAACAAAAAAGCAAATTGAACAAGAGATTATTGAAGTTGGAAAACGTACTGTAATTGATCTTGGAATACATAACTTAAACCCAGAACTTATTAAAATGGTGGGGCGTATGAAGTATCGTTCTTCATACGGACAAAACCTTCTACAACACTCACGCGAAGTAGCAAAACTTTGTGGTGTTATGGCTGCGGAATTAGGACTTAACCCAAAACTTGCTAAACGAGCTGGTTTATTACATGATATAGGTAAAGTGCCAGATGCAGAAGCAGATATGGAAACACCTCACGCTATTCTTGGAATGCAATGGGCTGAAAAATATGACGAAAAAGCAGATGTATGCAATGCTATTGGTGCGCATCACGATGAAGTTGAAATGAAATCGTTACTAGCTCCAATTGTACAAGTTTGTGATGCAATTTCTGGAGCACGTCCAGGAGCTCGTCGTCAAGTTCTTGATAGCTATATACAGCGTTTAAAGGACTTGGAAGATATTGCTTTTGGTTTTACAGGTGTTAAGAAAGCTTATGCTATTCAAGCAGGTAGAGAACTAAGGGTGATAGTTGAAAGCGAAAAAGTGGATGATCAAAAAGCAGCAGATTTATCATTTAGCATATCTCAAAAAGTACAAACCGATATGACATATCCGGGTCAAGTTAAAGTAACAGTAATTAGAGAAACGAGAGCTGTTAATATTGCTAAGTAATGAATTCCTGCGAAGGCAGGAATCTTCTGAATTGAATTAAAAAAAGACACGAATTACACGAATCTATATGTTATTTAGGTCACGTAGTATGAGCTAAATAAACGAATCAAGAAGCCTATATAGTATTGAAATCAATCTGTATAAAGGTCAATTGGTGAAAATTCGTGTAATTCGTGTCTAACTTTTATTATCCATTATATGTGTTGAAGATGCCAGTTGGATTTAATTGTCAACTATTTCCTGGGATGGTATTTTTCTACAACTTTGGTTAAATGACTCTTATCTAAGTGTACATAAATTTCGGTTGTAGTAATGCTTTCGTGACCAAGCATTAGTTGTATAGACCTCAAATCGGCTTCATTTTGTAGTAAGTGAGTAGCGAACGAGTGTCTAAAAGTATGTGGAGAGATGTTTTTCTTGAGTCCGATTTTTTCTGCTAATTGCTTAATGATAGTGAAAACCATAGCTCTGGTTAATTGTTTTCCTCGTCTATTTAAAAAAAGAGTGTCCTCGAAACCGGCTTGAATGTTTAAATGATTTCGAATTTCTTTTCTATAAATGTTAATATATTTTTGAGTAATATCAATAATAGGTACAAACCGTTGTTTATCACCTTTTCCTGTAACCTTTATAAAGCCTTCATCAAAAAACAGATCAGAAATTTTAAGGTTAGTGAGCTCGCTAACTCGCAATCCACAACCATAAAGCGTTTCTAACATAGCGCGATTACGTTCGCCTTCTGGTTTACTTAAATCTATGGCGTTTATAATGGTGTCAATTTCTTCTTCGCTTAGTGTATCTGGTAACTTTCTGCCAATTTTTGGTGATTCAATGAGTTCTAAAGGATTTGAACTTCTATAATCTTCAAATACTAAATAACTAAAAAAACTACGCAAACCAGAAATTAAACGTGATTGTGAACGGGCGTTTACGCTTTTAGCAACATCGTATATAAATCCTTGAATTATTTCTGTAGTAATTGTGTCTGGAGAGGCACTGATGTTGTGATTCTCTAAATAAGAAATAAGTTTTTTAACATCTCTCGAATAATTGTCAATAGAATTTTCGGATAAACCACGTTCTATCTTTAAATATAATTGATAATCTTTAAGTGCATTTTGCCATTTCATGTTATGTAAAAATAAAGCAAATCTTTGGATTTTTGGCAGACAGCCCCCTTTTTAGGTTATTGTGAATTTATGTAATTGAAAATCAATAACATGAATATGTTTTGTTTAAATTGTGAGTTTTTTCTTTGTGTTTTTTGTATATAATCTGGTCTTTAAAAGCCCGATTAAAAGCATATTTATTTGTTAAAATATACTTTTTGTCAGTTTTTGTTTTGTACTTGTAAATGAATAATTTTTATTTGTGCCTATTAATAAAAACAAACAAATCTATTTATGAAAAAATTATTACTATGTGCTGCTATTGCAGTATTCGGACTTACAAATGTTAATGCTCAAGGAGGTTTTAATGCAGGAGCCAGCCTTGGTTTACCTATTGGAGATGCGGGAGATTTTACAACATTTAATATTACTTTAGATGCAAATTATCTTTGGGGTCTTTCAGATAGTGTTGGTATTGGTGTAGCTACTGGTTATTCACATTATTTTGGAGATTCTATTAATATAGTTACAACATCTATTGATTACGATGATCAACAATTTTTACCTATAGCTGCTGCTGGAAGATTTAACCTTTCAGATAAGTTTAAGCTTGGAGCAGATATAGGCTATGCAGTTGGTATTAATGATGATAATGATGGCGGCTTTTATTATGCACCAAAAGCTCAATATGGTGTTTCTGAGCTGATAGATATTGTATTAGCTTATAGAAGTATAAGTGTAGAAGGCGGTAGTTTTGATGCATTAACCTTAGGCGTTGAATTTGGTTTTTAAGAAATTGAATAAATTAAAAAAGAGAGACTGCTTGAAAAAGAGGCCACTGAAAAAGGTAGTTCTTTTTCAAATGTAATTTTAAAAGCGATTAAGAAAAAGGTAATATTTCTTAATCGCTTTTATGTTTTGTGTAATTTTTTGATATGGGCTTATATATGAAGTTAAAAAATGCTTCA
>NZ_JAUOEK010000082.1 GCF_030540835.1 Flavivirga aquimarina
TCCCGTGAAAACGGGAATCTAAATACAGAATTTCGGTTTTTGACCTTTTTAGGTCAAAATGAAACCAGCGAAATACCTCTATGTCCCGATAGCTATCGGGACTGCCTCGAGGATAGTTGGTTTCAAGAAATTCTTTATTAAATTCAATTAATACTATTTTTTAAAATAAAATCTACAATGGGTTTTGGGTTCTTTAATGAATGTGGATGATGACCAACTTTAGGTTTGTGAATAATGGTAATATCCCATCCTAATTCTATAAGTCTTTTTTGTAATAAAGCTGTGTTTTCTATAACAGGAACAACTTTATCTGCATCGCCTACAACACTTAAAATAGGAACTTTATTACTTGCTAAATATTCTAAATGGTTTATTGGGTTTCCGTTATATAATAGCGCTTCTTTTTCCGAAAAACCATATTGTTCTAAACAGTTTTCCCAAGCAGAAGGAGAACCTTTTCCAATACCTTTTCCTGCCGGCCAACTTTTAAAATCGCAAACAGGAGCATCAACATATATACAAGCTATTTTATTAGCATTACGATTTGCCCAATTTAAAACAATAAGTCCGCCACGACTCATGCCCTCTAAAACAACTTTAGGGTTTAATTTATATTTTGTTGTCATGGCATCGTAAAAATCATCCCAGATTTGGACAGCTTTTTCGTTTCCAAATAAACCACCAACATCAATATAAGCTAAATGAAACCCTTTTTCTAAAAGGGCTAAATCGGTTTGTGGTTCATGACCCCAAAATCGAGCACGCCATATCCAGTTTCTATTTTTATTGGCTATTTTAGGGAAAACAATTTTAAATTTAACACCATTAAGTGTGGAGTCTACTATTTTATACCCATGCCATTCTTTTATATTATTAGAGGGCTTTATTGTTTTATTGTAAAAACTTAAGGCACCTATATTGTTTTCTACACCTTTAATCCATGGCCCATTATATACATTTTTAGTATTTGTATAGAATTTATTAGGCAAATATGTAATTTTATCAAAAGCGCTCTTTCCTTTAATTTTTAGTATGAGTTTACTATCATCAATCGTTATACTTTCAACAATATTCGATACTTGTTCCGTATTATTTTTTTTAGAGAAAAAGAATTGGTTTTTAAGATAGTGTAGCTTTCTTTTAACTTCTTTTTTCTCACTATAAGTTATAGGTTGGTCAAACTTTAATACCACGTTATCATCATGATAGTATACATTTTGTAGTTTTGGCGGTGTAATAATCGTCTCTGCTTTTTTATTATAAAAATCACGAGATATTAAAGGGAAAATACGATCTGCAAACTCTAAATAGCCCTCATAAGAAAAATGGCACCCATCATGACCAATAACACTGTTAGTAGACATAATATCTATCATGTCATACTTCTCAGCAATTTCATATTGTTTTTCTCTTAATTGAGAAGCGTAATCACCACCACAGCCCGGGTGTAATTGAAACAAATAAACTTTTTCTAAACCTAAATATACTTTTTTCCAATCTGCTAAAAGCGTATCAAAATTTGATTCGTAAGCTTCATAAGATTCTAAAATATTGGTGTTTGTTTCTCCTTGATGCCATAAAATGGCTTTAATATTATTTTTTAATCCAGCTTCATTTACGCGATAAGCTAATCTGCCAAAGCTAGTTTCTAATGAAGGTTGCTCTGGGTACAACATGTTTTGTTCTATTGAAGAAGAACCGCTACCGCCATTAATAATACAAACAGGAACTTGATGTTTTTCTACAATAAGGCGCATTAATTCCATGCCCCAAATACCAACACCATGTGGATTTTTTTTAAACCAACCACCAACACCTTCTAAATTAGGGCAGTTCCCTGTGGCTAAACCCCAGCGTACTTGTTTATCATTGTCATTATAAGTTTTAAAACCAGTTTTAACACCAAAGCTTCTGCAATAGGGACTACTATATGTTGATAAGCTACTGCTTGCATGTGAATTAGACTGGCCAGAAATAATATAGGCATCTCCACAAACAATATTATTAGCTGTTAAATACAAACTGTCTATATTGTTTTTTTTGATATAAAATTCAAATTTAAACTGGTGTAAACCTGCATCAATTTTAGTAGAAAGAGAAAACTTCTTGTTTTTTAAAGTGTCTTTTTGTGTATCATATAAGACACCATTCTTAAATACTTTTAATGAGTATTCTTTAAAAGCAGGGATACCTTTAACAACTCCAGAAACATAAACTTTAGCACTGTCTAATTTATTTCGCGCATATAAGCGATAATCTTCAGGAACGTCTGTAAATTTTAATTCTTGTGCAGTAGAATTTACTGTTAGAGTTATAAAAAATATAAAAAAAAGGGAGCCTTTAAAAGAGTTCATTTAAGTTGTTTTTTAATTAACTGGATAAATATATATATAAATATTATCTAATATGTTAAATAGTAGATTAGAGAAACAAATGGGTATATTTAAGCAACGAATTATGTTAAATACAAAATATTTTTACTATCAATGTACTAGCTATAGTAAAACCATTTTTTTATGAAAGTCTTTAAATTTTATGTTTTATGTTTTGCGTGTTTAATAATGAACATAAGTTGTGAAACAATAGATAAAAAAGCAGAACCCATTAAAGAAACAAAACCTAATATTGTTTTCATTTTTGCAGATGATTGGGGGTGGGGAGATTTAAGTGCACATGGTCATCCTTATGTGAAAACTCCAAATATTGATAGGCTAGTTAAAGAAGGTACCGATTTTCAAAGATTTACGGTTGCAAGTGGTGTGTGTTCGCCAAGTAGGGTAGGTGTTATAACAGGGCAATTTCCTGCAAGACATAATATTGATGGGCATTTTGCATGGGTACCTAGTAATGCTAAACGAAATATGCCCGATTGGTTAGATTATGATACAACGCTATTACCTAAATTACTACAACAAAGTGGTTATGCCACTGCACATTTTGGTAAGTGGCATATTTCTAACAATATGGTTACAGATTCGCCTACTCCAGATAAGTACGGATATGATACGTATGGAGCCTTTAATTGTTCTGGAGAACAAATGCCTTATTATAAAGATGCTGATAATACAGTGGCTTTTATAGAAAAAAGTAATAAGGAAAATAAACCGTTTTTCATTAATCTATGGGTGCATGAACCACATACACCGCACCACGTAGTACCAAAATACCAATGGCGTTTTCCAGAATTAGAAGAATCAGATAACATTTATGCCTCTGTTTTATCGCATGCTGATGATAGAATTGGTGAAGTTTTGGATGCATTAGATCGCTTAAACTTGACAGACAATACTTTGGTTGTTTTTAGCTCAGACAATGGACCTGCAAGATCAACTACTGCCACCGAACTAAAAACGTATCTTGATACAGCCACTGGCGTTGGTTACAATATTGCTGGTTCTAAAGGGATAACAGGAGGGAGAAGAGGGTATAAGGCAGCACTTTTTGAAGGCGGTATAGGTGTACCGTTTATAGCACGTTGGCCTGGGAAAATAAAAGCAGGCGTTATTGATAGTGTTTCTCTTATGTCTGCGGTAGATTTACTCCCTACATTTTGTGAAATAGCAGATGTGAAATTGCCAGAAACGTATAAACCTGATGGAATTAGCCAAGTCTCTACGCTTTTTGGAGAACCTTATCCGTTGCGTAAAAAAACTCTTTTTTGGAAAATAGGAGCTAGTTGGCCTGCAAACAATGCAAAACCAGATCATTGGGTGTCTTATGCTATTGTAGACCAAAAATGGAAACTGGTAGCTAATCACGATTTAAGTTATGTAGAGTTATACAATATAGTGACTGATACTTATGAGAAAAACGATCTTAAAACAGGTAATGCTCTAGTCGTTAAAGATCTAAAAAATAAAATAATGGCGTGGAAAAAAACACTACCTGAAAAACCAAATAAAAAATTATTCTCAAAAGAAAGAAAGGAACTCTAAATTTTATACCCATATTAGAAAACTAAAAAGGTGTTTCATTTATTGGTGTTGTTTCCTACCTGCAATGATAGAAAAAGTAATTGATTGATTTGAGAAACAAAAGGTAGTTAACATTAAATATATTAGCCTTATTAAACACGGTGTGTTAAATAAAAATGAGTTTTTTGTTTTGAGTTAGTCGTATGAAGCACATAAATATTTATGTGCTTCATCATTTATGAACTATTAATAGTTTACTATTAAAATTCAGAAGGCGGAACACCGTGTAACTTTTTAAAAGACGTAGAAAAATAGGAAGTCGATTCTATACCTATTTGGTACATAACTTCTGCAACTTTTAATCCGTTATTTTCTCTTAGTAACTCTGCTGCTCTTTGCAATCTGAAATTACGTAAATACACGTTTGGTACTTGCCCCGTTAATTGCTTTAATCTTCTATAAAGGTGGGAAGTACTTAAATTTACTTCATTAGCTAATTCTTCAACCCCAAAATTAGAATCAGATATATTCTTTTCTATAGCACTAATAACCTTATTCAAAAACTCTATATCTCTGGTAGAAATATCTATATCTTTTTTGGGTAATAAGCTATTTTTAGAGAAATACTCTTTTAATTTAATATTGTTTTTAATTAATTTATCTATACGTAACTCAAGGTGTTTTAAAGAAAAAGGCTTACTAATATATTCATCTGCTCCAAATTCTAACCCTTTAATAAGGTTTTCGCTATCTCCTAATGCTGTTAATAAAAGTACGGGTATATGGCAAATTTCTACATCTTTTTTAATTTCATTACAAAGCTCAAAACCATTCATTTCTGGCATCATTACATCACTAATTACTAAGTGGGGTTTACTAGATTTAATTTTCTCTAAACCTTCAACTCCATTGTTTGCTATTATAATATTATAGTGTTCTGATAACGAAATTGTTAAAAAATTCTGAACATCTTCTTCATTCTCAACAATTAAAATAGTATGCTTTTTTTGAAAACTATTTTTGGATATATTTTCTGCATTTATAGTTTTAGAATTAATAGGAATAGAAACCCAATTTTTTATAAAAGATTCTCCTGATTGTGAAACATTATCTAACAAGATTTCATCATCATTTTTGGAAGGAATCAAAATAGAAAAACGAGTTTCACTAAAAGGGGTACTCTTAACAGAAATAGTTCCTCCCAATAAATCTGTTATAGATTTACAAAAAGCTAAACCAATACCTCCTCCACTTATTTTTTCGTCATTATCTCCTAATTGATAAAACCGCTCAAAAATATCTTTCAAATTTTCTTCTGGTATCCCTTTTCCGTTATCAATGACATCAATTTTAATTATTTTTTTATTAGACTGTTTTATAATATCGGACTCTACACTTATATTACCATTTGGTGGTGTGTTTTTAAACGAATTTGATAGTAAATTATAAATAATACGTTCTACTTTTTCTACATCTAAAACAATTTCTTCATTTGGTGAATTAACTTTATAAAAGAAGTTTATGTTTTTTTCGGTTGCATAATTTTCAAATGCTTCGGTTGCAGGATACATAAAGTTACCTAAGGTGTTTTTAGTTAACTTTAAGTTTGTATAACCTTGTTCTGCTTGCCTAAACGTAATTAATTGATCGGCTAAACTAAGGAGCCTTTTTGTGTTTTTTTGAATAATTTCTAAATACTTAGTGTTTTTAATATCATTATTCTGTTCAATAACACGTTCTAAAGGACCAGAAATTAGGGTTAACGGCGTACGGAATTCATGAGAAATATTAGTGAAAAATCTAAATTTACCTTGGTTTGTTTCATCCAATTGTTTTTTGTTTAACTCCTCATATTTTAAACGCTGTTTTAATTTTTCGTGCTCTACAAAATAAATTATTATTCCTAAGGTTGCCGATATAATTAATATTGAGAAAATTAAAATACTCCACCAAGTAAAATACCATGGTGGTAAAATTTCTAGTTTTAAATTTGTTGTTTCATTATTCCAAACACCATCTCCATTTGCTCCTTTTACTTTTAGAGTATAACTGCCAGGAGATAAATTTGTGTATGTAGCATTAGTTTTACCAGTGTTTTTTTCTATCCAACTTTCATTAAAACCTTCTAATTGATAAGCTATTTTGTTTTTATAGGGAGACGTACTATGCTGGACTGCAAGATTAAATGTAATTATTTGCTCATTTTGATTTATGGATATACTTTCGGTTTCTGAGATTGAATTTTTAAGCAAAACATCACCCTTATACTCTTTTCCTATTTCTACAGTTTTATTATTTAACTGCAATGCTGTTATTAAAACTTTAGGGACTAATTTATTTGTTTTGATTGTGCTAGGATTAAAAAGTGTTAATCCGTTTAACCCTCCAAAATAGTAAAATCCAGATTTACCTTTATGGTATGCTCCTTGTCTAAAATTATTATTAATTAAACCATCCCTAACATCAAAAACATCTAAGGTATTCTCTTTAGTGTCAAATTTGCACAAACCCATATCGGTACTCATCCATAAAAAATCTTTTCCTTCAGGTAAAATGCCATACACAGCATCATCTGGTAAAATGCTTTTTTTTCTGAAATAATCAATTTTTATAAGCTTACCTACATCATCAAAAACCATTTTGTTTAAACCACCGCCAAAAGTTCCAACCCATACATTTTTTTCACCATCTTCATAAAGCGAAAAAATATCACTGTTGCTAAGTTTTAGTTTTTCATTATTATTTGATTTATATTCATCTGTAAAATTTATCTTGCCATTATTTATAGTGCCTTTATATAACCCGTTAAAAGTACCAAACCAATAATTATCGCGAGAATCTTTTAAAATGGTATAGGCTAGTTTTGAACCAAGTTCGAAATAGGATGAGACTTCAATAACAGGCTCTTTTTCTTTTTCAATGTATTGCCATGGGTTTTGAAGCACAATAATTTGAGTACCACCTATAATAATTTGATCATCATCGGTTTGATTGATTGTGAAGTATGTTTGGTCTGGGGCTATTTTACCATTTTCTTTTAAAGCAATTTTTTTAAATGTATTGGTTAAAGGGTTATAGATAACTAATGAAAATTCCGAACCAATCCATATATAGCCTTTTCTGTCTTCATAAATACATCTAACGATATCCTGTTTTGATAAGGGGAATTCTTTACCAAGTTTTTCAAAGCGTAGATTTTGTATGTTATCATTATTTATTTTCTCTGTACTTCTAAAGATAGATTCGTTATAGCTTGATACCCATAATGTGCCTCTACTATCTTCTAAAATAGATGTAATTAAATTATCTGAAATTGATGTGTTATCGTAAGGGTTATTCGTGTAATTAATAAATTGTTTCTGTAATACATCTAATTTATTAATACCACCTTGAGCAGTACCAATCCATAGTACATTAAAATCATCTTCAAAAATAGAATAAATATAAGGGCTGCTTAACCCCAATTTATTTTTTGGATTGTAATTAAAGTTTTCAAAACTATCTGTACTAGAAACGTATTTTGCTAGTCCATTTTCTTTTGTTCCTATCCAAACAGTACCATTGTGGTCTTCTAAAATGGTGTTGACTACTATATTTGGTGTTAAAAAAGTATTATTAATTTTATTTATTTCACTAATAATATGCATCCGGTTTCCTTCTAATGTTGTTTTAAAGAGACCAGCATTTGTACCAACCCAAAAGATATCTTTAATTTTTTTAATAGCTGTAATACCGCGGTTTGAAAAAGATTTAAAAACTGTAGGTGTTTTTGCCTTTATTGTTTTGATATTGGATTCGTTTTCAATGGAAAACCTACTTAAGCCATTGCTAGTAGCTAAAAGGAAGGTGTTTTCATTTAAAAAATAAAAATCGTTTATATATGTTGTATCTGGAAAATCACTTAAAATATTAGAAGAAACTTCATAAACACCGTTTTCAATATCAATGGGATTACATATATATAATTCATTTTTAGTAGATACCCATATGCGTCCATGAGGTCCAGAAGCTATATGGCTTATTCTAAAATTTGATGGAATGGGTATGGTACGAAATTTTTCAAGCCAAGGAATATAAGTGTTTAAACCCGTATTTGTACCAATCCATAAAATACCGCTCGAGTCATTATACAAGTAGTTTATATAGTTGTTAGAGATACTATTATTAATATCGGATTCATTCGTATAACTTTTAAATTCGTATCCATCATATTTTATTAACCCATTGGGTGTTCCAAACCATAGAAACCCATATTTATCATGCTCTATAGTAAGTATCGTGTTTTGGTTAAGACCTTCTTTATTAGAAAAGCGTTCAATTTTTTGAGCTGAAAGAGAAAAGACATTGAATAATATTAGCAAGGCTTCTAAAAAAAGACAAGTAATTGATAATTTTAAATATTTTTTCATTTTTGTTTTATTCAAACTCATGGTAAGGTTTGATATTACCATTAATGATAGCTGTTTTAAGATTAATTATGTAATTTAAACACTAAAAATTTAGAACAACTACAAACTGGTTAGAAAATCAGCAAAGATTTTCATAAATAATCTTCTTTTACGATTATTTGTTTACCACATTGAATTGAGTTTCTAACGGTACAGCGTAAATAGACTCTAACTCATTAACGCTTTTTTTATAGTATTCTGTTGCTGGTGGTAAGTTAAAGTTTTTCCAGAAAAATGCGTTATATTTTATACTAATATCCTGCATTTTTTTGTTATAAACATTTGAATCTTTGGTGTCTATTTTTCTTTTGTTAGTTTCTATATCTATAACTATTATTTCATTCCTTACTGCCAATTTGACTTTTTTACTTTTTGCCTTTAAAAGTGTTTGTTGATTTTTACTTAAGTCTTTAAATCTTCTTGTGTAATGATTATGATAGCTTAAATAAAGTTTTCCGTCTTTATTCTTTTTATAAATATAAACAACATTAGAAGGCCTATTCCTTGTTTTATAAACTTTATAGCTATCTACTCCAATATAAAATACTGGATCTAAATAGTTTTGCTTTTCTTTGATTTTGTTTACGCCTTGAATAATAACAATATCTTCACCATCATAAGAGGTATCTCCAATTTTAGTCCATTTATAATCATTAATTGAAATACCTCTCCTTAAAGGGTCTATTCGAATCATAAAATTTATGGGATACATGTTTCTTGATTTTTCGTCTTTAAAAAACCTATAGTCTGCCGATTTTCTTCCTTCCACAATTTCTATACTGTTTACTTCATCTCCTCCTCTTGGACCTATATCTTTAACTTTTACATAATGTTCAACAAAAAACTTAGCTTTATTATTTTCTACGGCAAAAAATCGATTCAAAATTTTTAATTCATGTACAGAACTTACAGTATTAATTTTTAAATTTTTAAATGCCAATTTAACATATTGTGTTGGGTTCAGTATGCTGATTTCGTCAAGGGATACAATATCTTCTTCTAAGGTTATTATTTTTTCACTTAAAGCAAAAAAATCTTTCACTAAAATTTTGGAAGTTATATACCCTATACTTGAAATTTCTAAGGTATCTAATAAGTTTTTTTTTGATAGTTCTAAATAAAATTTTCCATCTTCATTACTTGAAGTTCCAACCCATTTAGATGGTATACTAATAGCTGCATAAGGTATGCTTGATTTAGTTTGATCTAAAATAACGCCTTCCATTTTTAATGTTTCTTGTTGAGATTGAACTAAATCGGTTAATAGAAACAGAATAGAAAAAAATGTAAACGTTTTTAATGAAAACATAATAATATTTTTTTTAAAAATTTAACGCCATTTTGAAATGGTTTTAATAGACAGATACAGAATTTTTGAGAATGATTGGTTTAAATGTCACGAATTAAAAGTTAATTTCACAATAGTATTTAATTCGTAACAGAGTACAATTCAGAATATAAAATACAAGCATATTCGTTTTAAATTGACTTTAAATAGATTTTTTGGTTATTTCCAATCGATTTTAGCGTTTTTAGTTTCCAGATCAACCCAAATAGAGGCATGTTCGAAATCGCGTGTTAATTCCCAACCATTAACTTTCATATCATGTAATGGCTTTCCTAAAGGTTTATCAAATTCGGGATACCAATCTGTGGCACCATGTTTAAAACGATACCCCCAATTGTATATGAAATATGAATTTTCTTGAGCACCAGCTAAAAAGGATGCCAAAGGAAATGTTATATTTTCTTTAGAAATGTCTTGTTTCTCTTTTAAAGGCTTTGCCATAAAATCTTTATCTATCCAAGCGTATCCAGGCCATCCTTTAAATACTACTATTTTCCCAGTTTTTCCAGCCTTCTCCATTTCTTGTATATCTTTAAGCATACTTTCTTTAGAGTTGCTTTTAATGATGCCAAAATGTTCAATCATTATAGCATCTGTATGGTCAGGGAAATTATTTCCTGTGTTATTGTTTGGAATAGAGCGAATACCATTATAAACAATAAGTTTATCGTTGCCTAATGCTGTTCTTGTCTCCTTAATTAAATCTTTTAAACCTTGTTGGATAGCATTATATTTTTCTTGACCCCAAAGTTTTATATTAGCTTTACTAGCTACTTGAATAAAGGCATCCATAAAAACACCATCTGTAGAGCCATTTAAAATTTCTTTTTTTGCAGTTTCTACCCACCATTTACGAACTGCTGGATTAGAAAGGTCATAACGTCTAATACGCCCATTTTTAAGGTCATACTCACCATTTTTTGTTTTTAACCACCATTCTGGATGACTTTCATAAACATTATGGGCTTCGTACATGGAGTAATCTAAAAAAGCATTCCAATAGAAAATGACTTTCATATTGGGATTCAATTTTTTTAATTTTTTTGCATCACTTTCAATACCAATTTCTGTGTTTTTATATTTTGGAATTCCATGCCCTTTTTCTAAAACAATAAAGTTTGAATGGGAGGTAATAAATTTTGCTTCTTGATTAGTGAGGCTTCCTTTTTTTCCAAAATGAAAAGCAATAGGCACTTTGTCCCAACTAAATTTTGGATATTTTTTATCCGTTTGCCCAGTAGATTGATAGCAAATTAAAAAAACTAAGACATGAATAAAGTATTTGATTGAACTATATTTCATAATACTCATTAATTATTAATTGGTGTTAATATTAGCGATTTTAAACTGGAAGTTGTTTTATCTCCCTCTACTAATGATACAGAGATAGTATGCTTACCAGGCTTTTTAAACTCCAAAATCCCCATGTTATAACTCACATATTTTTCAGTTGCTGCTTGTTGGTTTTGAATGAAAACATCGTCATCTGTAGAGACTTTCCAAACTAATCTTCCTGTGCCAGCATAACAAAGATTCGCATAATAATATCCTGCTTTTTGAACATTAACGTCCCATTTAACAGAACTGTTTTCTTCCCAGTTACTAACTTGATTTACATGCTTCCATTCTCCAAATTTTTCCATCCAACGGATGTTCTTTTGTTCTGCGTTAATGACTTTCCCAAATTCGGTAATTAATTCAGCTGCCGTATTTGGATACACCCCCAACTCTTCATCATTAACGACGACTGTTTTTCCATTTTTAAATTTTAATTCGATAATGGAAATCAACTTTTCTGGTGCTTTATAAGGAACATCAAAAACAATCCAATTATCTTTTTCTTGTTTAAATTTAATGTGTTTGTTTTTTTCTTTTGGGTTTAATATTTCGGCAGATTCTATTTCTGTTTTTAATCCTGGTAAATAAAGTTTTCCGTCAATTGGCCATTCTGAAACAGCCAAAAACATGGAATTGTTTTTAGTGGTAATATCTCCCCATGGTAATTTGTAATCCCAAGGTGAAGGATCTGCGGCATATATAACTTGAGGGTATTTTTGTAGCCATTTCCCAGATTCTCTCAAAAATTCAGCACCAATTTCTGGTACTGTTCCCATATTGTTTGGACCTACATTAAACAAATAAGATCCGCCTCTTGCTACGGTTTCTACTAACCTAGACAATATAACCTTTGGACTTTTAAAATTGTTATCATACCATGCGTACGACCAAGAATCGTTATTAGTATCACAAGTCTCCCATAAACCTTGTATACGTTTTGTGGGCACTTCCATATCACCTACACTCGCATAATCACCTAAATCATAGCCAACTCGACTACACATCATAGCTTTAGGTTGTAGTTCTCTAACCATGGCTGCTAGTTCTACTACATATTCCTTTTTCATATCTCCCGGAGTATCAAACCAAACAAAATCTATTGCTCCATAGTTTGTACAAATTTCTTTTACTTGTGGTTTACATTTATTGTAGAAGTAATCTTTAAAATCGACTTCTTTTCCATTTTCATCTAGTTTGGGGCCTCTTCCGCCGCCTGGAGTTGTCCAATCTTGATTATGTGAATAATAAAAACCAAAACCAAGCCCTAATTCATGACAAGCATCAGATAATTCATGCATAGGGTCTCTTCCAAAGGGTGTAGCATCTACAATATCAAAATCACTTACCTTAGAATCGAACATTGCAAAGCCTTCGTGATGTTTACTGGTGATAATTATGTATTTCATTCCAGCATCTTTAGCTAATTGCGCTATTTTTTTTGCATCAAACCCTGTTGGATTAAAATTTTTAGCAGTCTTCTTGTATTCCTCAACTGGAATACCTGCCATTCTTGGGTTCATAATCCATTCTCCAATACCATAATACGTTTTCTCGTCCCAAACGCCGGCTAAATTTGAAAACAGACCCCAATGAATGAACATTCCGAAATTACTTTCATCAAAGAACTTTGCTTTTCCGTTTTTTAAGGCATCGACCGAAACATTGGTTTCTCCCCACATTTCTTCCATTCCCTTTTCTTTTTTATCTTGAGAAAATGAAAGATTTGATATATATATTACAGATAAGAGCAGTAATAGGTGTTTCTTTGTTTTTTTTAAATTCATTTTTTAAATTTTAAATTTCTCCGTTCATTTATAAACATGTCCTTTTTAGAAAAGAGAATATTTTAAAAGGGATGTCTGTATGCTACAGAATAAGGTGTTATCTATTCTATTTATTTAAATAGTGTATGCGTATTATTTCAAAACCCCTTGTTTTTACCAAAATTAAAAACAAGGGGGGTATTTCTTTCCCTATTTTTTATTTAGTAACCTTCATTTTGAACCCATCCATTTTCTATGTTCAACTCCATTTCTGATTGAGGAATTGGAAACAACCACTCGTTATCTGGCCATGCAGGTCTGTTGTTATAAAAAGGCGTATAACAATTTCTATAATCTGTAACAGACCCTTGTTCTGCAGTCCAATCAAGATTTATATTTGTCGTTTCAGAAACGAGTCTATTGGTTCTAATTAAATCGAATTTTCGTTTAAATTCTGCATTGAATTCAACACGCCTTTCTTGCCAAACAGCATTTCTAAAGTCACTTTGTGATAAAGCAGGTGCTAAATCTGCTAAACCGGCTCTATTCCTAATATCGTTTACAGCTTTATAGGCATCAGCATTTGGAGCCCCATCAGCTTCATTTTGTGCTTCTGCATAAATTAATAAAGCATCTGCATAGCGATATAGAACAAGATTTGAATCGGTATACTGAAAACTTGAACCTTCGCCTCCTAGGTAATAAGTAATGTCGATAAACTTTCTAAAAGTTGGCTGGCAAAGGTAGGTTTCGGTTGGAGAAACATCATAACGTGTCATGATACTCCAAATTCTTTCATCACCGTCTTCAAAAGCATCATATAAATCTGGTGTAGGTAATTGTACCCCAACTCCTGGAGGCGTTCCAGGAAAGCGCATTTCTCGCATTGTAGAATTATTGCCTTCACTTTCTAATGGTCTAACGTTAGGATTTGCTCCCCAATATCCTCTACCAAACGCATCACCGTTACTCTCACGACTTAACCAACTACCTTGACCAAGAATTGGGACATAAGATAACTCTAATATAGATTCGTCTGTAAAAGGGGCGTCATCTTCCCATGCCATACCATATGCAGGGGTATCTCCATCACCCACAGTATTTAAACTGTG
The DNA here is from genome assembly GCF_030540835.1 of Flavivirga aquimarina. Lineage (GTDB taxonomy): Bacteria > Bacteroidota > Bacteroidia > Flavobacteriales > Flavobacteriaceae > Flavivirga > Flavivirga aquimarina. Next base: position 13,924 of record NZ_JAUOEK010000082.1, read on the forward strand.
TGGTGAATCATCAATAACTTCTTTAGCCTTATCTCTCGCTAATGCCCAATTTGATGCATCACCTTGAATAAAATCACCCTGCGATGTTCTTCTATGTCCTGCTCGTGTTAAATATACTTCTGACAACAATAGTTTTGCAGTCCACTTTGTAATGTGTCCATCGTGTAAACCATCTCTACAATTTTCTTCAGCAAACTGAAGGTCTGGTATAATAACTTGATCATAGATGTCTTCTGCACTAATTCGTGGTTTTTGAAAATCAGCTTCAACAATTATTGCATCTAAAATTAATGGTTGATCGCCAAAAGCTCTAACTAATTGATAGTAGTATAATCCTCTTAATGCTCTTGCTTCTCCTAAAATTATGTTTTTTTCTGTTTCATCCATATCTATTGCGGGCACATAATTTAAGACGTTATTAGCTCTAGCAATACCTATCCACCAACGACTATATACTAAGAATTGCTCAAACATGCGATCGGAAGGCGTTACGGTATGTGTTCCAAAAGCATTGTGAAAGCTTCCAGCATTTCTACTAACTTGATCATCTGTATAGGCATCAATAATAGTCCAAAATCTATTGTGTACCTCATTCATTTGTTGATAAACACCGTCGACAGCCGTTCTGGCATCTCCGGCAGTTTTAAAGTAATTACTCGCTGAAATGAATGTAGGTGGTTCTTCAACAAGATATTCCTCGCATGATATACTCATTGCTATAATAAGTAATAATCCTATTTTTACTTTTATATTCATTTTTATGTATTTTTTAGTTAGTTTTTATTAGAATTTTAAATTAACTCCCATTCTGATAACACGGCCTGCAGGATAACCAGCGTTGTCATGTCCCAAATTTGTTGTAGACGACCCTCTTAAAGAGACATCTGGAGTATACCCAGTATAGTTAGTCCAGATATGTAAATTGGTTCCAGAAGCATATATTCTTAAACTACTTATCTTTAATTTATCGGTAAGTTCTTTTGGAAATCTATAACCGATGGTAATATTTTGTAAGCGAACAAAAGAGGCATCTTCAATAAACCGATCACTAAATAGTGTATTACCGTTGTTATTAGAGTCTAACCTTGGCCAAACAGTACTTGGGTTTTCTGGTGTCCATCTATTATTAGTAACCTTTAAACCTTGCCTTCCACTAAAATTTAATAGGCCTATATTTTGCATAGCAGCCATATCTTTTCCTAATTGAGAATCTATAAAAACACTAATATCTACCCCTCCAATTTTAAAGGTGTTATTTATTCCAAAAGTTACATCAGGTTGTGCTTGTCCTATCGTCGTTCTATCATCAGCAGTAATTGCACCGTCTGGAGTTATATCCTCATATAATTGTTCTCCTGGTCTATGGTTTTGATCAGTAACAGGGTAACCTCCATCATGACCATCAACAAATGTATAAGTCGCATCAGGAGCCGCATTATATGTATCTATACGCTCTTGATCTGTAAGTCCTTGAAATTCTACAAAGTCATCAAATTGAGAAATCCTTGTTCTCTTATAACCAAAAAATGTTCCTATTTCTTCTCCTATGATTAAACGTTGCGTTCCACCAGAAATAAAGCCAGGATCCCAACCACTAAAAAGATTATCAGAAGCCATATTCTTTACAGTAGTTTTTCCAGTGGCAACATTAGCATTTAGTGTCCATGAAAAATTATGTTTAGTAATGATATTTGCATTAAAGGAGGCTTCAAATCCATTAGTTTCTAAAGATCCGAAGTTTTCTGTATATGTTGGAAATCCAGAATGTATAGGTATTCTACTACCTAAAAATAAAAGGTCGTCAGTTGTTTTTTTATAATAATCAAAAGTAGCTGTAAACTTGTTTTTTAATAAGCTGATATCTAACCCTGCATCCAATTGTGTTGTAGTTTCCCAAGTTAAATCATCATTAGGTAACTGATTAGCAAAATAAATTGTGGTAGAAGTCTCGTCGAATGGTGTTATACCACTTTCGTATTGATCTAAAGATTCATAAGGTCTAATGGCTTGATTTCCAGAAGTACCATAGCTAACACGTAGTTTTAACTCATTTATGACATTACTATTTTTCATGAAGTTTTCTTCCGATAACTTATATGCAAATGCTGCAGCTGGAAAAAAGGCCCATTTGTTATTAGCAGCAAATTTTGAAGAACCATCATAACGCCCTGTTAGCGTGAATAAATATTTTTTATTGATATTAAAGTTTATTCTTCCAAAAACGGAGGCTAATTTAGTTTCTGAATACGTAACCACATCAGGATCGTTAAAAGTTGCAGAGCCTGGATCGTAATAGGTCAATAAATCATTTGCAAAACCAAAGTTAGAAACTCTAATGCTTTCACTTTCACTCGATTCTAAAGATTGACCTAAAAGTGCATTAATATTACTTTTTCTTCCTATTTTCTTTCTGAAATTGAAGGTATTTGTAATTGATGTTCTAGTAAATCTACTATCCCCAGTTTTAGCGCGTCCTCCTGCTGAATAATTACCAGGTAAAATATTTAATTGATAATAACGTTGTGCTGTATTTCTATTTTGATAAGAAAAAGCAGTTTTAAAAGATAATGCTTTGGTGAAATTATAGGTGGCATCTATACTACCTATCATTTGTGTTAACAAATTATTATATTGGTTAGCTTCTAATCCTGTTAACGGATTCCAAAGCTCAATACCTTCATCATCATCATCGGCAAGAAGGCCACTTAAAGGCGACGTTCTAAGTGCTCTACTAATGGCACTAGTTGCACCTCTCAGGTTATTAACACCTGTGCTAATAGCTCTTTGGTTTGAAGTTACATGAGAATAATTTATTCTAGTACTTACTTTAAATTTTTCAGATATATTAGCATTAACATTTACTCTTGTTGAGACACGTTTGAAATCAGTATCTAAAACAATACCTTGTGCGTTAAGAAGGTTTGATGAGATTAAATATCTAACATCTTTATTTCCTCCGCTAAAGCCTACATTTGTATTAGATGTTGTCCCTATATGTACAATGGCCTTTTGCCAATTGGTGCTTGGCAATAACCCAGCTCTTGCAGAATCTAATCTAGTTATATTCTCTTCATTAAGTACATTACCTGCATTTCTAAAACCTTCAAGATTTAATATGGTATACTCATTAGATTCTAATAAATCGATATAATTAGGAACCTCTGTAATTCCATACTCATGTTCAATAGAAACAACACCTTTACCTACATCTCCTGCTTTTGTAGTAATTAATATAACGCCATTTGCACCACGAGAACCATATATAGCGGTTGACGATGCATCTTTAAGAATTTCTATAGATTGAATATCTGAAGGATTAATCATGGCTAAAGGGCTTAATGATGAACTCTCTACATCTTGATCACCCAATCCTCCAGCACTAGTATTATCCATCGGTATACCGTCTATAACATATAAAGGTTCACTACCGTTTAAAGAACTAACAGCTCTAACCCTAATAGAAGCACCCGAGCCAGGTTCACCAGAGTTTTGTGTTACCAAAACGCCTGGAGCTCTTCCTGCTAATGCTTGATCTAAACTTACAGCTCCTACCTTTGTAAGATCTTCCGCTTTAACTGTAGATACAGAACCTGTTAAATCACTTTTTTTAACTTCACCATACCCTATAACTACCACTTCATCAAGTGATGTGTCTGTTTTTATAAGTACGGCATTTACAGTGTTTTCATTACCTACGGTAATTTCTTTTGTTTCTGTACCCAAATAGAAAAAGACTAGAATATCTCCAGTTTTTGCAGTTAAGGTATAATTACCATCAAAATCTGTGACGGTACCTTTTGAAGTACCTTTAATTAATAAGGTAACTCCTATTAAAGGTTGACCTGTTTCATCTGTTACATTTCCTGAAATACTTCTCTCTTGCGAAAATACTTGAGTTGTTAGTAGAACAAGAAAAATGGTTAAAATTTTCTTCATACTTAGTTAGTTTTTGTTACTTAATTTAGTTGGGGCTAATGTATTAGTTGAATGTAAGAGCGTTTTTCTTTATTCAACCAAATCTTTGCTCATTTTTTGCAAATAGGGGTAAATGCTTGTTTTAGTTGTTTTTTTAGATTTTAATAGAATTATTTTGAATGTCCGTAATTAATCATAAAGCCCATTGTCAACCTGAACTTGTTTTAGGTTCTCAACATAAAAGATCAATGTTTATAGGTGTTATAGGGTATTTAAACACATTCAGCATGACATAAAAAACAACATTATGACACAAAACGGGCAATCATGAATTATTTAAAAAATAGAAAACATTAACAGTTTTCGCATTCTTTATTTTCATCATCATGGTCAATTAGAGCATGTTTTTGATTAAAAAGAGAAAAACATTTTTTTTGTTTAAAGTTAGTTTTGCTCAATTAACTATAATTATTAATATGTTTAAATTCAGATTTTTTTTAGTTAGCTCTTTACTTAGTTCAATATTAATTTGTTTTGGTCAAAAAAAGCAAAGACCTTTTGAATATGATAAAATTGAAGCTAATTGGGAATCGATGGCACAAAATTACAATGTTCCAAAATGGTTTCAAGATGGAAAAATAGGGGTTTGGATGCATTGGGGAGTATCATCAGCAATTGATGAAAACCGACCTAATGATGGTTCTCATTATGGAAGAAGAATGTATGGGCCAAACGACGGAGAAACGGGCATGCAGCTAAATATGACACAAACCTTATCTGATTGGCATGTTGAAACTTACGGGCCTCCAGAATCTTTTGGCTATGAGAAATTTATTAAAAACTTTAAAGCTGAAAATTGGAACCCTGAAGAATTAGTTAAATTTTTTAAAGATTGTGGTGCGCATTTTATTATGCCAGTGGCTACACACCATGATAATTTTGATATGTACAATTCGTTTTTTTCATGGAACTCTGTAAAAATGGGCCCAAAACGAGATGTTATTCAAGAATGGAAAGATGCTGCTTATAAATATGACTTAAAATTTGGAGTATCGACACATCTATATTGGTCTCCACGGTTTTTTAATACTGCTCGTAAATACCAAAAACCAAACACGGCAGAATGGGAGTTTTTTAATATGGACTATGATCCTAAAAAGTATGCGAGTCAAGATAGTTGGAATGAACATTGGTATAAAAGGTGTTGGGACTTAATAGAAAAATATAGTCCAGATATGTTTAATAACGATTCACCATATCCTTCAATTAAAACAGGAAAAGGTTTGGGAGTAAAACTTTTTTCCGATTTTCTTAATAAAGATTTGTCTGAAAATAAAGGAAAACAAACCACAGTGTTGTCGTTTAAAAATCCTAAAATGAATAAAGCGGCATTTACCTATAATTTAGAACGAGGGATGTTTGGAGAGACACAAGAACATCCATGGATGTGGGCGACTGATCTTTCTGGAAATTGGTTTTACAGGAAACAAGCTAAGACCCGAATGAGTATTCCTGTATTAATAGGTAATGCAGTAGACGCTATAAGTAAAAATGGTGTCGTGATGATGAATATAGCCTTAAAAGGTGATGGTACACTTCCGGAGCCTCAAGCCAAAATGTTACGCGCATTTGGAGATTGGATTAAAATTAACGGCGAAGGTATTTATGGAACTCGACCATGGAAGATTTTTGGAGAAGGTCCTTTGAAAATTGTAACTAAAAGAACAGGGGAGAATTTAAAAAAGTATTCAGCTAAAGATGTTCGTTTTACATCTAAATCAGGCAATCTGTATGCTTTTATATTGAATACACCTTCTCAAAATATTCTAATAACATCTTTAAAAAGGAAAGGGCTACTTAAAAAACAAATAAAAAATATAGAGCTATTAGGAAGTCATGAGAAAATTAGTTGGACACAATCTAAAGAAGGTTTAAAAATAGAATGTCCTAAAAATTTACCAGCTCAAACTGTAATAGGATTTAAAATTTCACTAAAATAAATTATAATGAAACATTTGTTAGTAAAAGGGTTAATAATAGTAGTGTTATTTTTTAGTGCATGTAAATCTCAAGAAAAAGTTGCTGAACATGTTAATACTAACGAATCACACGCTATGTTACCTGATTTCTCATGGGATACAATGCCATTGTATATGCACCTTCGTAAAGCAACAGCTTTTACAAATGAAGAGATAAATTATTTAGCAAAATTCCCCTTAATTACATTCGAAAAAACAACAGGAAGTAAAACGTATGGATCTACAGAAGAAGGAACTATTCAAGCAGCAAAATCAGTTAAAGCCATAAACCCAAATACGAAAATATTGTATTATAAGAATGTGGTTATTAATTGGGGAGGATATAAAGAAGATGACGCTTTTTTAAAAAAAAATCCAGAGGCGCTTCTTTTTAATAACAGAGGTGATAAAGCTTTAATGCCTAACAAAAAAACGGGTTTTTTTGATTTATCAAAAGATAAAGTGCGTTCTCATTGGTTAAATCATGTTAATAAAATAACAAGTAGCCCTTATATTGATGGGGTATTCTTGGATGCGAATATAAAGGTATTAGTACCCGGGTTTTTTAACAGTAGAGTGGGGAAAGAGAAGCAAAAAGAAATTGAATCTGGATATTTAACAATGATGGAAGAGTTAAATACACAGTTAGGGAAAGATAATATACTTCTGGCAAATATTTTGCGAGTTCGTCCAGAATTTAAAGATGTAGGTAGAGAATATTTAAGGTTTTTTGATGGAACGTATTTGGAAGGGTTTGAGCATGAGAATTTTGGAATGACTTATGAAGATTACTTGGCTAAGGGTATTGATGCTTTTCAAAAAACAGCTAGAGAAGGTAAAATTGTTGCCATGTCCATAGGTCTTGGTAAAGCATTAGATAATGCTAAAGTAGGAATTGATGATGCGAGAAAAAAAATAAATAAAGACGATAATATTAATGAGCGTTTAAATTATTTATTAGCTATTTTTCTTGTTTGTGCAGAGGAATATAGCTATGTGTACCCTCATGATGGCTATAACAGTTTAACTTCAGCTACCTGGTTAAAAACATTTTCTCAATATGAGAAAAACTTAGGAGCACCAAAAGGATATGCCATACGTGATGGATACATTTATACAAGATCTTTTGAACACTTAGACGTTTGGTTAGATATAGAAAATCAAACAGCTCAATTAAACTGGAAATAAAAACTTTATAATGAAAAATAGGAAATCACTCTTAACCTTAGCTTTAACTATATGTTTTTTTTCTAACTATGTAAATAGTCAGAAAAAAGATAATGCTATACAACCCAACATTATCATTTTCTATGCAGACGATTTGGGTTGGCAGGATACTGAATTAAATAATTTAAATGAACCGACACCTTGGGAGACTCCTAATATTTTAAAACTGGCAAATGAAAGTGTAAATTTTACCAATGCATATTCTCCAGCTCCTAGTTGTGCGCCTTCTAGATGTGCTATGCTTACAGGGTTGCATCCTGCAAAAACAGGAATAACACATGTAGCTGGCGGAAGAATACCAGACACAAAATATTCTACACATATTTCACCATTTTATCCATTAGGATTAAGTCCTGAACATTTTACTATAGCAGAAGCCTTAAAAATGAATGGTTACAAAACTGGACATGTTGGAAAATGGCATATGGGAGATCTCAAAATTCAAAAATCAACAAATCAAGGTTTTGATTTTGCTTTTGAATCTCGAGGCGCGCATCAAGGGTCTAAAAAACCTAACAATCGATTAACTAATTTTGCAACATACTCAGATAAAGATCCGTATCGTTTGAGTGATGAAAAATACCCGCCTTTTACTAAAAATTCGCCTAAAGGAATTTCGTACCCAAAAGACGATGTTACCGAAAAAGCCTTAGAATTTATTGACAAGAGTAAAGAAGAACCGTTTTTTTTGTATTTAGCACATTGGATGGTTCATTATCCAATTCACACAAAGAATCGTGAATTGTTGCAATATTATTGTGACAAATTAGGCGTAGATTTTCCTAAAGAAGATATTCCAATGTCTTCAGAAGGGCAAACAAATCCTTACTATGGTTCTATGGTTACTACTTTAGATTGGAGTTTAGGTCGTATTGTAGAGTATCTTAAAAAGACAGAAGACCCTAGAAATCCTGGTAAAAAATTATTCGAAACCACATATATCATATTTTCTTCCGATAATGGTGGAACTGAAAGACATGGAAAAGAAATAATTACGGATAATTACCCTCTGGATAAAGGGAAACAATTTAACCAAGAAGGAGGGATTAGAGTGCCCATGCTAATTTCTGGACCAAATATTGCTAAAGCATCAACTTATAATGGGTTAATGAATCAATTAGATTTATTTCCTACAATTTTAAATATTACAAACACTAAAATTCCTGCTAAATACAGCTCAGATTTTGATGGTTTAGATATTTCGGGCGTTCTAATAAATAATGAATCTGTTATTTTAAATAAAAATGGAAAACCTAGAGAAGATTTATGGTGGCACTTTCCTCATAACAGAGATTCTCAAATGCAATCTGCTATAAGAAGTGGAGATTATAAATTATATAAAAACCTTATTGATGGTAGTTACGAATTATATCGTTTATATAAGGATGGCAAAAGATATGATTTAGAAGAAAAAAATGATATTTCTAAACAAGACACACAAGTAACTCAAAACTTGTCTGCAAAATTAGAAAAGTATCTAAAAGATTACAAGGCACAATACCCATATAAAAACCCTTTAGAGAAAAAGGATTATCTCGGGAAAGAAAATGCCATTTACGTTCCAAAAATTATAAAGGATGTTTTTGACTCTAAAACAAATAGAGCTACGGTTGAACTAGAAAGAGGGAAATCTAAAATTAATGATGGTTATGCGCTAATAAAAGTCCAAGATAAAATTAGAAAAAAATCAAACGAGAAAAAAGCAAAAACAAAATCTACTTATTTAAAAATACCAATCAATACAAATGAAGCAGGGTTAAGCTTCTCTTTTAAAGTGCCCAAAGAGGCAAAAGAATATTGTATTGTTCTAATTGATGAAAATCAGTTTATAATAAAAAGTAAACTCAATAACATAAATGAATTATAGATTAATAATATTTTTTTAATCTCTTAATAAGAAGCAATTAAACACATTTTAGAATTATTTATCAATTAGAGTATTTATGAAAAAAATTAAAAAACTATCTATCTATGTTTGTATCACGCTTTTATTTGGTTTGCATTCATGTAAAAAGGCTTCAGAAACAATTCAAATTAGCGAACCAGTTAAAGAGTCCTTCGATCAAACTAGTAAATGGATATTACTCAATAAAACGGATGCTATAAAAGATGGTAATTCTTATTCTTGGGACTTTGAAGTTAAGCACCCTATTATTTATAACGTTCAAGTTCTTTTTACTAAGTTACTAACTAAAGATTTAGAAATAGTAAGGGTAAATGTAGATGAACAAGAAATAAAAGAATCTATCAACGAAAGTTACAAAACATATAAAAATCAAGTAGTTTCAGAATTTGAGAAAACAATTAAATTCAATAAAAAAGGAAAACATATATTGACAATTGAAACTACTGCCGATTTTGAGCAAATTAGAATTGTTCCCAATTTTAGAAACCCAATAGGAACAGGTGAGCACCATGAAGAATGGTTAAAAATGCATCAATCACCAGAGAAACAAGCAGCCCTAGATTGGTTTAAAGAAGCAAAGTTTGGCATGTTTATACATTGGGGTTTATATTCTCAAGCCGGAGGTGTTTGGAAAGGCACTAGGATTAATGATGCGCCTTATCCAGGACCTAAAGTTGCAGAATGGCTTATGCATGCATTCCGAATTCCGAGAGATGAATATGCAACATTAGCAAAAACATTTAACCCTGATAAGTCTTTTGCACAAAACATAGCAAAACTAGCTAAAGATGCAGGGATGAAATATGTAGTCATTACATCGAAGCATCATGATGGATTTGCCTTGTTTGATTCTGAGAGTTCAGATTACGATATGGTAGATGCAACACCTTACAAAGCAGACGCTATAAAAGAATTATACGAAGCTTGTTTAAATGAAGGGATAGATTTTGGCGTGTATTATTCTCATGGAAATGATTGGAAAGATGGTACAGATGGTAATTATGTAAATATTAAAAAAGTGAATGACTCTTTAGGTGTTTTTACGCATCCAATGGGGAAAAATCTTTGGGATCCTAGTCCGAACACCCACGAGGCATATGTGGAAAGTAAAGCGTACCCTCAAATTAATGAACTCGTAAAAGCATTACCAAAACTTCGATTAATTTGGTTTGATGGAGAAGGTTTTATTACAGAAGAACAATCATTCCGATTTTATAAACTAATATTTGATGCTAATCCAAATATATTAGTAAATAGAAGAGTAGGATGGGAGTTTGGTGATTATTTAGATGCAGGAGACAATAAAATTCCTTCTGCAGATGAAACTTTAGAGAAGTATTGGGAGACTTGTGGTACTACAAATAATTCTTGGGGTTACAAATCTTATGATAATGATTGGAAAAGCACAAAAGAACTTTTATACTATTTTGTAGATATTATGTCTAAAGGCGGTAATTACCTTTTAAATATTGGACCAGATGGTGTAGGGCATGTTCCAGAAGCAAGTGCAAAAGGACTACGTGAAATGGGAGCATGGATACAAATTAATAGTGAAGCTGTATACGGAACTTCTCGTTGGAAAACTCCAAATGAAGGGCAAGAAGAAACGCTTTTAGAAGGGACTGGACATAGAGCCGCTAAAGGCTTTAGCCGAAGTTTTACACCTCAAGATTTTTGGTTTACTACTAAAAATAATAAAGTATATGCTATATCTCTCGTTGAAGCCTCTGGAATAATTTCGATAAAAGCTCTAGGGAAAAAAGAAGGCACAATTAAAAGTGTAAAAATCCTTGGTAGTAAAAAAGAAGTGAAATGGAATCAAACAGATGATGGACTTAGGGTTAATTTAAAAGATATACAAACTAATAAAAACGGTTTTGTTGTTGAAGTAAGTTTTTAATAAAATGAAAAATAATTAAAAAAAAGATCACTCATTTTTATTTTTTTGTTCTTAATAGAATAATCTACGATCAAATTTAAGGGATAAATTATAAAAGAATATTAGAAAGTTATTATACTGTTGCAAGTACTGACTTTAAAAAAAATGTATATTCTCAAGAAAATATGACTGCTCAAAATATGTAAATACAATACTTGAACATTTTTAGTTATAGAATATTTTTTACCACTAGGAATTCAACTTAACTTATTTGAATCTTGAAGTAGAATACTAAAAAGCCTTATGAGAAGGAAGGAGTCGAAAAGAGCATAAAACAATCTTGTCTGGTTATAGAAAAGAGAAAAAGAATAGAAAATTAATAATACTGAAATTAACTTTGGCTTATAGAAAAAGGTAGCAATTTAAAATTGCTACCTTTTATTTTGCTAATTCTAACGATAGTATGTGTATTATATAATAACTTAATCTTCTCACGAACAATAATATTTTTTTAATAAACCGTAAACTTATAAAACAAATTAAAAGAGGGGAGAACAACACAAGGTGAAATTCAAGAAAATGGTGATAAAACTATTGAATGGCCTCAAACAAACTCTTTATTTTACTAGTTTTGAAATGTTTGGTTTGTATATGTAATATTTGAAATAAATGTAGTTATTTTACATAAAAAATAGGGTTTTTACAGATACGTTTAAATTAACGAAATATAAATTTGATTTTAAAAATGAAAAAAGTGTTATGTATGAGTTTTTTATTTTTGTTAACTATCATTTTTCATGGTTGCAAAAATAAAACAATAGATATTTATGTTAGCCCATTAGGCAATAATACCAATGATGGAACAAAAGAAAAGCCTCTAAAAACATTAAAAAGTGCCTTAGATAATGCCCTGTCAATTATAAGAAATGAAAGCGATTATATTAAAATACATCTTCTAGAAGGTGATTATCATTTATCATCTACTTTGGTTATTACATCTCAATTAAATAATATAAATATTGTTGGAGAAGGAGTAGACAAAGTTACAATCAAAGGTTCAAAAATTATTGACACGAAATGGGAGTCTTTTAATGAAAATATTTTGGTCACTAATATTGATTCTACATTAGATTTTAATCAACTATTTATTAATGGCGAAGAGCAAATTTTAGCAAGGTACCCGAATTATGATGAGAATGGACGCTATTGGCAAGGCTACGCAGAAGATGCTATAGATAAAGAGCGCATTTCTAATTGGAAAAAACCAAAAGGCGGTTTTGTACATGCTATGCATCGAGGCCGTTGGGGAGGTTTTCATTATGAAATTGTTTCTGTAGCAGAAGATGGTGAGTTAGAATTAAAAGGGGGGCATCAAAATAATCGTCCATCACCAATGCATGCCAAATATAGAATGGTAGAGAATGTATTTGAAGAATTAGATAGTGATAAAGAATGGTATTTAGATAAAACAAATCATAAACTGTATGTTTGGAAAAATAGTGATACAGATTTAGCAAATGCCAAAATTGAAGTAAGTGTTTTAAAACACCTTATAGAAATAAAAGGAAACACAGAAAACCCTGTGAAAAATGTAAATATCTCGGGTGTTAATTTTCAACATGCTTCACGTACTTTTATGGAACAATATCATCAACTTTTGCGTAGTGATTGGACCATTTATAGAGGAGGCGCTTTATTACTAGATGGTACAGAAAATGTTTCCATTAATGATTGCGAATTTACAAATCTTGGTGGTAACGTTATTTTTGCAAATGGTTATAATAGAAACATAGAAATTACTGGTAACCATATATATAATTGTGGTGCATCTGCAATCTCTTTTGTTGGTGACTCAACAGCAGTGCGCTCACCATCGTATCAATACAGAGAGTTTGTTCCTATGAAAGATATGGACACCATTACAGGGCCTAAAAATGAGTTATACCCTTCTAACTGTAAAGTGGAAGACAATTTAATATATAAGATTGGACGTATTGAAAAGCAAGTTGCTGGAGTACAGATTTCCATGGCTATGAAAATTCATGTAAAAAACAATAGTATTTATGATGTACCTCGCTCTGGAATTAATGTTAGTGAAGGTACGTGGGGCGGTCATATTATTGAATATAACGATGTGTTTAATACCGTTTTAGAAACAAGCGACCACGGTTCATTTAATTCTTGGGGGCGTGATCGTTTTTGGCATCCAGAGTATAATGTGATGGATAGTTTGGTAAAGCAAAACCCAAAAATGCCAATGTGGGATGCTATGCATACTACCATTATTAGAAATAATCGATTTCGTTGTGACCATGGATGGGATATCGATTTAGATGATGGGTCTACCAATTATGAAATTTATAATAACCTTTGTTTAAACAGAGGGATAAAGTTAAGAGAGGGGTATCACCGTGTTGTTAAGAATAATATTATGGTAAATAACTCCTTTCATCCGCATGTTTGGTTTTCAAATAGTGAAGATGTTTTTACAAATAATATTGTCATGAAAAAGTATGCCGATATACGTCTTAAAGGATGGGGGAAAGAAGTGGATTATAATTTATTTCCAACCGAAACAGCCTTGAAAAAAGCACAGAGTAATAGTACGGATGCAAATAGTTTATACGGCAATCCATTATTTATAAACCCTAAGAAAGGAGATTTTACAGTAAAAGAAAATTCACCAGCCTTAAAAATTGGTTTTAAAAACTTCCCTATGGATCGTTTTGGTGTTCAAAAACCAGAACTTAAAGCTATTGCTAAACAACCAGAAATTCCAAACTTACAAATTGAATCTTCAGAGAAAGAGGGGACAAAAACTAAAAATTGGTTAGGAGCAACTCTTAAAGAGATTGAAACCATTGAGGAACAATCTTCTTTCGGAACGCATAGTATGGATGGTGTTATCATTTTAAAAATAGATAAGAACAGTAAGTTGTCGAAATCATCTATTAAAGAAGGTGATGTCATTATTGGTGTTGAGCAAGAAAAAGTCAAAAACATATCTAATTTTATAGACACTTATAAAAAATATGATTTCAGTGAAAACACGACATTTAATATAGTAAGAAATCAGAAAGAAATGGAAATAGAGTTTAAAAAATAATTATGAACTCTGTATAAAAAAACATAGCTTCTATGATATCTTATAACCTTTTTACTAGGGATTAATATATCCTTTTTTAAATGGTTATATGATGGCAGATGAAATGCTTATAATGAAAAAAATTAATGATAGGTTACTTAGTAATCCTATTCCAAGTTACGAACCTTATGTAAGGCCTGAAGGTGCGTCTTTGGTTGGAGAGTAAAATCCAATATAATATTGATACTTTAAATTTTAAGAGATTCTTAGCCTGTAGCAGCTTAATGCCTTTATAGGAAAAATGGAGAAAAATTAATCTTATGTTCGTTTACAGAAAGCAATAGCAAGATTAGAGAAAGAGATTTATACTTATATAAAACATCTTTGTAAATATGTTGCATAATAAATATGTGACAATTTATAGAAACAACATTTTTACTAATTACAACTTACAATTTCAATGTCCAGTTTAAAATTTAAAACACTGTGTTTTTTTAGTGTTATTCTTTTTTCGATTCCAATTTTTTCACAGAAGAAACAAGTCGATTTTAAAGTTGATTACAAATCTTTTCTATCAAAACATGATATGCTTTGGGATGTTGTTCCCGATAAATGGCAAACAGCACCGTATACAGGTAATGGAAATGTTGGGTTTCTTTTTTATCAAACAAAAAAGAAAGGAAATAATGTGATGTCTGTTTACGTAGGCAGACATGATTACTATGACCATAGAGAAGCTAAAACTAAAGACGAAGAAATGCTATGGATAAAGCGCAGTAGGTTGCCTTTAGGTCATTTTGATTTGGTTTCGAAAGGAAAAGTAATAGGAGTTGATATGCGTTTAAGTTTATGGAATGCAGAATTAACCGGAACAATCACGACATCGAAAGGGACTTATGAAATTAGAGGATTTACGCATAGCGAAAAAGATATTATTTATTTTGAAACAAATGCAGGTAAGGATGAAAAAATAGAAATGACATGGTATCCTGAAGCTCCAATACCTCCAGTATATGAAGCACTTGAAAATGGAGGCGGACCAAAAGGAAGTGCTTGGGATAAAATGCGTGCAACACATTTAGAAATGCCTCCAAAACCAACATTTAGTTCAAAAAACGGTTATGATTTTTGTTATCAACCCTTGTTTAATAATAGAGGGGAAACCACAACAGGATGGAAAATTACAGGTAACCCTTCGGGGAAACAACAATTAATTACGAGCGTTCACCACAGCTATCCCGAACATAATTCTTTAGAGATTGTAACTAAAAACTTGACAGTTGCAGAAAAACTTATGGAAGAAAATAGTTTTGTGACTTCTCATCAAAAATGGTGGCATGATTATTATCCTCTAAGTTTTTTAACCATCAACGATGCTGAAAAAGAATCGTTTTATTGGATACAAATGTACAAATTGGCATCTGCCGTACGAGGTAATGGGCCTATTTTAGATTTAATGGGACCATGGTACAATAGAACGTTTTGGCCTATGGTTTGGGGCGATTTAAATGTGCAATTAATTTATTGGACACATTTAACGGCAAATAGAATGTCTATAGGAGAATCTTTACCAAATAATATTGATAAATATGCTGAAAATTTAGAAGGAAATGTTCCGGATAGATGGAAAAATAGTGCTGCCGTGGCAGCTTTGTTGCCTCAAGACTTAATAGCTTATAATGGTGCAAAAGTACCCGATATGTTAGCATGGATGCTAAACGATTATTGGTTGCATTGCAAATTTGCTGGAGATGATATTCGTATGCGTGATAAACTATTTCCTATATTAAAAAAGACAGTGAATAGTTATTTGAATTATATAAAGGAGAATCCTGTAGATTCCAATGATGGAAAAATACATATTAAAAATAGTTGGTCTCCAGAATATAAACCTGGACACGGTCAAGATATAAATTTTACACTAGCATTAATCCGATGGAGTTGTCAGACTTTAATTGATATTAATAACGAACATGCTTTAAATGATCCATTACTAAAGGAATGGGAGTATCTGTTAGATAATTTGGTGGAATTTCAAATTGATGAAAATGGACTTAGAATAGGAAAAGATATTCCTTTTTCTTTACCCCACCGCCATTATTCTCACTTGTTAGCTTTTTATCCCTTAATGGTTATTAGTCCAGAAAACGAAGCGGATAAAAAACTATTACGTACCTCACTAGACCATTGGTTGGATGTTACGTTTAATAGTGGAATAGCAATAAAAGCAATGCCAGTAACAGGTTATACCGCAACTGGTGCTTCCTCCATGTACGCCTGTTTAGGAGATGCTGAAAAAGCCTATTACTACCTTGATTTTTTAATAAAGCATAAAAATATTTCATCAACAACTATGTATGCTGAGGGGAAAAGTAACCCTGTTATTGAAAGCCCTTTGTCTTTTACAACAAGTTTGCATGATATGATGCTTCAAAGTTGGGGAGGAAAAATAAGAGTGTTTCCTGCGAGTCCTAAAAAATGGGAAGACGTTGCGTTTCATGATTTAAGAACACAAGGTGCTTTTTTAGTTAGTGCAAAAAAGGTAAATGGCACTACAGAATTTGTGTCTATAAAAAGTTTAAAAGGAAATATTTGTACAGTGCAGATAGATATTAAAAACCCTAAATTTTATATTAATGGTAAAGAGCGTTTTATAAAAAAGGGAAAGGATGGTTTTTATACTATTGATTTGAAAGTAAATGAATCCGTAATTATTACTTCAAAAGATATAAGCAATGTTAATCTAACTATTGAAGAATTACCTAAAAGTGATGATGAAATAAATTTATTTGGATATAGCTCTAGAACAAAAAGATTACCAAGTCATCAATATTATTCATCATTTCAAAATGATTAATTATGTATGAACGCATCAAAAATTTAACTTTAATCATAGGGATTATTTTAAAAATTATAAAAAAATGAAAAAACCAAACTTTACCCAAATGTTGAAACTAGTCTTGTCTTTTGGTTTAATAATTATTTTTTTAGAGTGTGCTCAAAAAGTAACCAATATTGGTGAAGACGAAGGCTTTAAAAAAATATTTAATGGCGAAAATTTAGAAGGTTGGTATTTGAAAATTAGAAGTGGAGATGAAGAAATGGCAAAAAAAATATTTGCTGTAGAAAACGGAGAGATTCATGTGTTTAACAAAGATTTTCCAAAAGAATATAAATTAAATACAGGGGAGAATGATACGCATGGACTTATATATAGTAAAAAAGCGTACAATAAATACATATTAAGATTTGAATATAAATGGGGTGATAGAATAGCCAATAATTTTGGAAGATGGCAATATGATGCAGGTGTATATTACCATGTAACTAATGATGCTGTTTGGCCTGTAGGGATAGAGTACCAAATACGATATAATCACTTAAATAATAAGAATCATACAGGAGATTTAATTAGACCTAAAGGAGTAAATTACGATTGGTATAGTACAACAGACGGTAAAACGTTTTTACACCCAGATGATGGAGGAATACCCGAACAAAAAAGACATTGGTTGCACTTTGCGAAACCTACCCAGAATTTTAATGGGGTAAATAACCAATGGAATAAATGTGAGATTATTGTTATGGGTGATAAGTACTCTATTCATAAATTAAATGGTGAAATTGTAAATATGGCTTTTAATTTGAAACCAAGTTCTGGGATTTTTGGGTTTCAATCAGAAACTGCAGAAATTTATTATCGAAATATAGAGATCAAAGAATTTGATAAATTCATACCTATCGAACATTTTTTGAAATAAAAAAAGTATAGGGTAAAGGCGGACAGATTTGTTCCTTTATTGGAACGTATGAAGAAGGTATTCCATCAAGTTTTTTTGTACAAAAAGAGATCGTCTAGAAAGTAATTTCTAGACGATCTCTTTTTTATAAAATAATTGACGTTAAATATAAAATTTCATCACTTTATTTTTTTACAAAACGAAAAGACTGCTTTTTATTGTTTTCAAAAAGAACTTTAATAATAAAGGTTCCGTTTTTTAAATTAGATATATCATATTCATTTTTGTTTTCAGAAAATGACATGATTTTTTGACCTAAAGTATTAAAGATTGTTGCAGATTTTATTTTTTGAGATAAGCTAAATGTATTATCTATAGGGTTAGGGTATAGATCGATAGGATTATTAAAATTGATATCATTATTTATAGATAGGGTAGTAGGGTCTATCGTTTTATCTACCCAATTAAAAACAGTTTCTTTAGTCTCTAGATTAACCGAAACATCTAGGTTTTCAAAAGAACGTTCATATAGATATCCATTTTTGATAGGGTCGCCTAGAGGAGCCCCTAAGTAATAATGAAACTCGTCTATAAAACTAGTATTCCATAAATCGGAACTAGAGCTTAAAGCATTTACTCCTGTTGTATAACTAAAATAAGCATTCTCTTCTGCAATTATTAAAAAGATTGCTAACGGAAAATAGACATGTTCTTTGGTATAGGCTAATAATTCATCATCATCTGTTGGCTTTTCTTCTTCAGTAGCAGAGCCCGGACTTGTTTGAAAATTTATCATTTTTCCTTTTTGTAATGCTTCTCTCATTAACTGAATAGAAACAGCAATTGCATCTGCATTGGTTTGACCAGCACTAGGGAAATCCCAACGTTCCATATACGAACCATCCATTATGTCCATTAAACCTCTAGAAGCTCCAGCACGTTCATTTCTTAAAGTATTCCCAACTAATAGCTTATTTGGAGGTAACTGATTATATAAATCACTTAACATTCTAGTGTAGTTATTTGATGGAGTAGTACCATCTCCTAAAAAAACATCACCATTAACATCTGGGTTTACTACCTTGTCTACAAAAACACCATCAATAACATCTAAATTGGCCATTTCTAAACAAGTATCAATCCACCAGTCTCTCATACCTTCTACATCTTGATTATACCAATAATATAAATCTTTAAAAAGGTAAATTTCTCCGTTTTCGTATGTGCTCCAAGCAGCTGCATTTTGATCGTATTCTATATTAGCTCTGTAACCACCATAGTTTATATAAGTATTGTAATAAAAAAGCGTAGTTAAGTTTGGGTTTAGAGCTTTAATTCTAGTTGCTGCGTTTTCTATTCCATCTTCGATATAAGTGAATCCTTGAGCGTTCGCTTTTTCTAACATGATTAATTGAAAATTGTCTGCAATATCTTTTATTTGTTGATCTGAAAAAGCTTGTGCGTTCCTTGCAGCTACCCATCTAGGTATTTTATTCCAAGAAAAACTAGGAAATGTTGTTTTATTTTCTGTTTGCGCAGGGTAATCATGATATAGAGTAGGTCCTTTTTCAAAAGTTGAGTAATCGGTTACATCCCACACCGTATTATTTGGTCCATTTATTTTAATATTAAATGTTAATGATGTAATTGCAAATTCACGTGTAACAGTAGTAGGACTACCTGCTCCTGTTACAGAAAACGAATTATTTATACCTGATGGAGAAAAACTCTTATTGCTATCCATTTCAAAAGACTCTAAATTGTTACCAAGACCAAAAATCATGGTATGGTCACGCCCTCCATTAGTCTCAATTAAATCAACAAGCGTAAAATCAGACTCATGAGTGAAATCAGAACTCAGTCCATTAACCATAAAGTTTTTAATTTCATAAACTAATGATTCACCAGGGTCAACATCAAAATCTCCAAAAACGCCCCAAGTATTATTAATTATTGTTACATCAGATTGTGTTCCATAATTTGAAACAGAAGAAGCATTTTCATCTGCACTATAGTTATACATTGCTCCAGTATAACCTTTTACACTTAAGTCAAACGAAACGAGATCATTATTACCATCTTTATTAAAATCACTTCCATTAAAAGTAATTGAATATATTAAATCGTTATTATTTCTAGTTTGAGAGCAATTGATATTCCCAGATGAATAATTTTGAATTATAGATCCATTATTAATAATGATGTCTTCATTAACTTGAGCTGTATCTCCTGCATTGGGATTTAATACAATCCATAAATTTGAAGTTTGAGCATATAAGCATTGATATGCTGTAAAGAGTAAACTAATTAAAAACAATTTTTGTTTCATGTTTTTATTTTTTAATTAACTTGTTGATAATTAGTTTTTCAGGAGTACTTATTTTTACAAAATAAATTCCTGAGTTTAAGTCACTAACAGAATAACTACTTTGTGGTTTGTTAAAGTGCTTTACTTGTTGTCCTGAAATATTATAAATTCTAACACCTTGAATATTAATTGTGTTTAACTGAAATGATGTTTTTACAGGATTGGGATATATGAAAGGTGTTATTTCTTGATTTGAATCTACTTTAGTTTTAGTCTTTAAAGCAGAAGAGCTTGAAGATTCAAAAACTTGAACTTCTGCAAGTGATAAAGAAGCTCCTGTATTACTCCTTACTCTTATTATATTTCCTGCAGCACCATTTGCATTTACAGTAATTGATGGATCTGGGTAACTATTAACCACCTTAGCAAAATTTCTGGTAGACTCATCATAAACTAATACTGTAAAGTTTGATAATCTTGTTAAACAACAACTATCAGTTCTTCCAAAAATATTAATATCTCCTATGTTATATGTATCATCTAATGTTACTTGCCAGTAGGCGTTTGTTTCTGAGGCTGTATGTGTAACTGATCCGTCAGAATAGGCTCCATTTGTGTTATCATCAATAGCTCCTGATGCCACTCCATCATGCAATGTTGAAGATTGTCTTGCAGTACCATTTAAGGCAAGGTTTTTAGGGGCAATTTCTTCACATAATTCACATTTAACGTCAGATTTTAACTCGTCAAAATAATATACCAAATCTTCGTCTAATGTTAGCCCATCTTCATCTATAGGGTTTGTATAGTCTTTAGCAAACATAATATACATTCGGTCATAATCACTTAAGTTATCATCTGTAAACGTAAAACTTAATTCTTCCCATGTATTTGTTTGTGTAAAATAGGCTGTTTTACTTATTTGATTTACAGTATCTGTATTGTCTCCTGCTGCATTTTTAAGGAATAGAGTAACGCTTCTACTTTTTTCATCTAATATATTTATTTCATCTATTGTTTCTGGTTTAAACAAAGCGTTTAAAACGAAAGTCACACTGGAGTTTTCTATAGTACCATCTGTAAAATTGTAATCAATTTGAGCAAATTTATAGTCTCCTGCAGTTTTGATAAATTTATTAGCGATATTTGAAGTAGATCCGTTCGCAGTAATTTCAGCATCTAACGAAAGATCATGATTTTCAGTATATACCCCTCCAACATCTCTATATTTATTTATACCTATAAATGCAGGTAATTCTGTATAATCTAACCAAGAATAATCTGTTTCAATTATTGGCGTTTCCGTTTCGTCAATATTACCATTATATTTCATTGCAGAGCTATACATAAGACCATCAGTCGTATTTACATTTATATAATATACTTGAGCAGCTTCTGGAAGACTTGCAACAATATTTCCAGAATTAACACCTTCTGTAATTGTTGCATTTATTGTTTTCCATTCAAATTCTTCATCAAATTTGCCCCATTCTCTAACGTCTGTACAATAATAAAGTATAGCACTAGTTAAAGCGCCTTCATAATTGTAGTTATAATTTAATTCCAGATTTTCATCAATAGTCTCTGATGTAAATTCTACAGGTTTCAATATTGATGAATCAAATCCAGTAATATAGTTTGCAAAATCATAAATCTCTTCAGGAGTCCATCCAGCTGCATGTCCATGTGGCATAACATCTTCTATTCGTAAATATTTATCTGGACTAGCAGATGCTTCAAAGGTTTCTGTGAAAACATTTAAGGTAAATTGTAAATCTTTATTTCCATTTACAAATAGCATAGGTGCAGTATGTAAGGGTGCATATAATGAAGGTTCCCAATTTTCTAGATAAAAATTCTGTGCAGTTGAAGTCATTCTAGATAGTTGGTTAGAATAAATAGGGGAATCAAATAAATACCCACAACCGTAAACAGGTATTATAAAGTCCAGACGCTCGTCAATACCTGCTAATACAGTGTTATTAATACCTCCCCATGAAATTCCTGTGACACCAATATGATTTGTATCCACATGAGAGGTAAAGTTTGTATCTCTCAATAAACTATTGGCTAACATTGCATTTGCTATTGCATGGTAGAACCATTGATCTCCTAATGCTTCATCATTGTCTGAGAAAAAATATTCTTGAGAAGGGCCTCCATATGTCCATGTTTCAGAATCATCGGGAACCGTTCCTCTTAAAGATAGCGCTATGGCAATATATCCTTTATTTATCCACTTGTCAACCCAAGCTGTGTAGGCTCTACCACCGCCTCCGTGTATTAAAATTACTGCCGGAACTTTTTCGCCTTCAACTAAACCTTCTGGTTCTCCATACCAACAAAAAACCTTAGTTTTATTTTCTGTATTTAATGCTTTAGAATACGGTAACCCGTCAAAAAACATACCTTTAATAGTTCCAGCTGCAGTAGATGTATTATACGAATCATATGCAGTTGTAAATTCAAAGTTTGGAGCATTGTAGACTCCACTTGCTGTTAAACTATTTTTTATAAATTCTGGACCACTTGTTTGTGAATTTATAGGTGTACAGAATAGAACGATTGCAATAAATTGAATAATATTTTTTATCATTACTTTATATTTTTAGGTTAAGTTTTTACTAAAGAGGGTTTATAATTTAATTAATTTTTTGATAGTCGATTTTCCTACCTCGTCTATTTTTACGTAATAAAAACCCGATATTAAATCTTGAATAGAATACTGGTTTTGAGGCTTGTTATAACTTTTTACTATTTTTCCTGAAATATTGTATATAGTAATGTTTTTAATGTTTTTTGTACCTATAGAGAAAGCGTTTTTTGTTGGGTTTGGGAATAGCAAAATAGGGCTCTCCTCAATTGAAACTGTGTCTTCTTCTGTATCCTTTGTAAATGCAACTTTAGCAGAAGAGCTTGAAGATTCAAAAACTTGAACTTCTGCAAGGGATAAAGAAGCTCCAGTATTACTTCTTATTCTTATTATATTTCCTGTAGCACCATTTGCATTTACAGTAACTGATGGATCTGGATAGCTATTAACCACCTTAGCAAAATTTCTGGTAGACTCATCATAAACTAAGACTGTAAAGTTTGATAATCTTGTTAAACAACAACTATCAGTTCTTCCAAAAATATTAATATCTCCTATGTTATACGTATCATCTAATGTTACTTGCCAGTAGGCATTTGTTTCTGAGGCTGTATGTGTAACTGATCCGCCAGAATACGCTCCATTTGTGTTATCATCAATAGCTCTTGGTGCCACTCCATCATGCAATGTTGAAGATTGTCTTGCTGTACCATTTAAGGCTAAATTTTGATTGCTTTGTACCCATATTTGATTTGTGTAATTGCTAGTAAGAACAACTTTGGTGTTGTCTAAAATTAAATTATCAAGTAATAGATATGAATCGTCTGCAGACATATCTTTGTTGTAAGCATACCCCAAAAGACGCACATATTCAATATCGCTTTCATAAGGTTTATAGGTAAATCTGTTTTGATATGTTGCATATTCGCTGTCTGCTGTTGTATATGGATTTACTAATGCTTCAGTAGTTACATTGTAGTATAAATCTGGAGAAATGTATTCTTCACCAGTAGTAGTGTCTTTCATTAAAAATATTGGAAGCATATCTTCTGTAAAAGAGGTAAACAAAGAGATATCTTGAGATAATCCCTGATTTGAATCTGCCACCGTAACAGATACTGTAGGTGTTGTTTCAGGAACGGGTTCAATAAAACCATAATCGCTATAAGGAGCCAATAAGTTTGCTTTAGTTTGAACAAAATCCCTTGTGCCATTGATATAATATGTCCTATAGTAAAATGTTTCTCCACGTTCTATATTTATTTGAGAAATAATTGTAAACAATGTATAATCACGAGGGTTAGGGTCTCCTCCAACTTGGGCAAGTCTCATAAAAACATTTCTTAATCCATGAGAACTCAGTTCTGTAGTTTTAATGTTATTACCAAAAACCATTCCCATAGATGGAGCCGTATTGCTTATAGTGTCTTGAGACCATATTACATATCCGCCAGTTTCATCAATATCTCTTGTATCTGTACCTTGAGTTGTTCCTGTTTGACCATTTGATATTTCAATACTGCCATCTGGTAATCCTACGAATTTACCACGTAAGCTTGAAGCACGAACACCTCCCCATGGCGCATTGATATGGCTGAGTGTTTCGTCTCCAAAATTTTGAATAATATATGTTACTTCCAAAACACCTTCTCCTATTTCTTTGTATTTGGTTGTATATAAAGTTTCAGATTTATATAATGAAGGAATATGGGCTTGAGTCCCCCAATTACTAACATAATATGCTTTTTCTGTATCGTTATAATATGATGCCATTAATGGGCTATACCAGCTTTCTTGAATTCCATCATTATTATAAGCACCTGCTCCATGAATAAAATAAAATGCTGAAGTGAAATCTCTATTGTTTAGGCTGCCGCTTACAGCAACTGGTTGCCAAACTTCATCTACCCATGTTGATATTTCTTTTGATTGAGGTGGTATGCCTTCTCCATAGGCACTTTTAAAAGAATAAATTTGACCTCCTTGGCCTATACGTAATTCCCAAGAATTCTCGGTTGTAGCAGCATCATGTTGAAGTTTTGCGAGGTATACATGCTGTTCATCTGCAGCTGTAGGGTCTAGCCAATAACTTCCTGAAGCCGAATATTGGGTAGTGAAACTTGTTGTACCACTTTGTTGTAAGAGGTTTCCATAATCTACTGTTGGGATAAATTCAAAAAAGGATTCATCTACAGCTGTTGAAGGGTCAATGTTTATTGGATTTTGGGCAATAACCGATAAACTAAGGATAAGCAATATTGCAGTTAGTTTAACGTTTTTCATTTTTTTTCATTTTTAGAGTTATTTTGTTTTTTAAAATTTCTATTTGAAACGTGTTGAAGCTCTTTTTTAAAAGAACTTGAAAAAGTTTGTGCTAAATTTATTACTATATAAGATTTTATTATTGCTCTAATCCATTATAGTTTTGCTTATTTGTACCATAGTCATTATGTTACTGTTAAATAAGAGGTAGAGAGATAAGAGCTTAATCGAAAATGTAAATAGTTAAAGTGATGCTTCTTAATATATTCTGTTTTTATATGGTAAGAAAAAACACTTCTTTTATGTAAGAATAAAAATCATAGTATTTCAAGATTGACTACTCATTATAAGAAGTCGTTGAAATTAGTTGTAGAATTTTTTTAGTTTAGGTATATAAGTGCGTTTTTTATATAAAATAATGTTAGTTATAAAAACAAAAGAGGTGATTATTGTATTTTACTTAATGGTAATTGATTTTATATTGTTTTAATAAATTTATTATATCTGTTTGTAGAAAGGTTATTTCTTATTGTTTCTTTAAAAACTCTGATGGTGAAACTCCATGTAACTTTTTAAATGAGGTAGAAAAATAAGAGTTAGATTCGATACCTATTTGATACATAACCTCACTAACATTAGTGCCGTCATTTTTACTCAATAATTCTGCTGCCCGTTGGAGCCTGAAATTCCGTAAATATGCATTGGGAATTTGCCCTGTAAGTTGCTTTAATCGTCGGTAAAAATGAGAAGCACTTAAATTCATTTTTATAGATAATTCTTCAACACCAAAATTAGAATCTGAAATATTTTGTTCTATAACTTGAATGATATCATTTAAAAATGCTTTATCTCTAGTAGATAGTTCAATTCCTTTTTTGGGAAGCTTACTGTTTTTGGAAAAATACTCTTTTATTTTTGTATTATTATCGATAAGTTTTTTAATGCGTAATTCTAAAACTTTTATTGAGAAAGGTTTACTTACGTATTCATCAGCTCCAAATTCTAAGCCTTTAATGATATCATCGTTATCTCCTAATGCTGTTAATAGTAATACAGGAATATGGCATGTTTCTGGGTTTGATTTAACTTTTTCGCAAAACGCGAACCCATCCATTTCGGGCATCATAACATCGCTAATTATAAGGCTAGGTTCCTTTAGTTTTATCTTTTCTAATCCCTCTAATCCGTTATTAGCTAATGTTATGTTATATTTTTTAGAAAGCGTACTAGTTAAAAAGTTTTGAACATCTTCTTCATCTTCTACAATCAATAAATGGTGTTCTTTTAGTTCATTATTTGAAATTTTATTTAAAGCTTCATTCTTATATTCGGGAGATAATGGCACCCAATCTTTAATAAACGATTTTGTATTTGTGTTTACTTCAATGCTTTTATAGTCTTCAATGTTCCCCGTGGGGATTAAAATAGAAAATCTTGTTTCAACAAAAGGTTCACTTTTTACAGAAATGTCTCCTTCAAGTAAATTGATAAGTGATTTGCAAAACGCAAGCCCAATACCACCACCACTAACCGTATCGTCATGGTTTCCTAATTGATAAAATCTTTCAAAAATGTTATCTAAATCTTTTGCAGGTATACCTTTTCCATTATCAATAACATCTATTTGTATCATTTTGGTTCCAGAATCCTGAATTATATCAGATTCTATACTAATACTTCCGTTGATAGGTGTATTTTTAAATGCATTAGATAATAAATTAAAGAGAATACGTTCCACTTTTTCAGTATCAATTATGATGTCTTCATTAGGTGAATTGACTTTGTAAAAAAAGTTTATGTTGTTTTCAGTAGCATAATTTTCAAACGCTTCTGTAGTTGGATATATAAAGCCTCCTAAAGTATTATGGCTAAAATTTAAGTCTACATAACCTTGTTCTGCTTTTCTAAATGTTATTAATTGATCTACTAAGCTAAGTAGTCGTTTTGTGTTTTTTTGAATGATGGCTAAATATTTTGTGTTTTCGGAATCTTTATTGAGAGAGATTATATGTTCTAATGGTCCAGTTATTAAAGTTAGTGGTGTTCTAAATTCATGAGAGATATTTGTAAAATATCTAAATTTACCTTGATTGATGGTGTCTAGTCGTTCTTTGTCTAGTTGTTCGTATTTTAAGCGCTGTTTTAACTTTTCGTGCTGAACAAAATAAATAATAATTCCAGCACAAACTAAAACTGTTAGTAAAACAAAAAGTAAATAACTCCACCAAGTTTGATACCATGGGGGTAATATGGTAACATTTAAACTCTTTATTTCTGGGCTCCAAACACTATCACCATTAGCAGCTTTTACTTTAAATACGTAATCTCCAGCAGAAAGATTGGTGTAGGTTATAGTCTTTTTTCCAGTTTGTGCTTCAATCCACATATCATTAAACCCTTCCAATTTATATGCTAATTTGTTTTTGGATGGAGTGGATGTGTGTTTAACTACTAATTGAAATGCTATGGTTTGTTCATTCTGACTTATAGAAATGTTTTCTGTTTCCGAAATGGATTTTTCAAGAATAACTTTGTTGTTAATCTTTTCTCCAATTTCCATGACCTTATTGTTCACTAAAAGTGATGTAATTATAATTTTTGGAGGTGTACTATTTAATTGAATATTTTCAGGTCTAAATATGGTTAAACCATTTAATCCTCCAAAATAAAAATAACCAGAGTTTCCTTTAAAATAAGAAGCTTGTCTAAAATTGTTTTGAGATAAACCATCTCTTACATCAAAAACATCAACATTATCATTTTTAATATTGAATTTAACTAAGCCCATATCTGTGCTAATCCATAAGTCAGACTCATTTTCCTGTAAAATGCCGTAAATGGCATCATCAGGTAAAATATCATTTTTTCTAAAATATTCAGTTTTAGTAGGTAACCCTTGATTATTTAATGTCATTTTATTTATACCTCCTCCAAAGGTTCCTATCCATAAATGATTATTTTCTTTATGAAGAGAAAATATATTATCGTAACTTAACTTTATTGCATCAATGCTATTAGCAGTATATTGTTGCTCTATTATTAGTTTACTTTGTTTAAATAAAACTTTAAGAAGGCCTTTGTAAGTTCCAAGCCAAAAAGAATTTTCCCCATCTTTGAGTACAACATTTGCAAGATTGTTTTTAAAATCTAATTTTGATTTTATTTTTAAAATAGGGTTCGTTTTATTTTTTATTTTTTCCCATGGGTTTTCTATAGCGATAATCTGGGCACCGGCAAAGAGTAGATTGTTTTTGTTAATTTGAATAATATTACGAAACCCGTTTCTGAGGGGAGCGTTTTTGTTATCTTGAAGTATAACTTTTTTGAATTTATTATTTAATGGATTATAAACTATTAATGAATTATCAGAGCTTAGCCATATGTATCCTTTTTGATCTTCAAAGATACAGCGCATAACATCACCTTCGGACCAGGGTAGTTTAGATTGTAAATCTTCAAATTTTAATTTATTAATTGTATTGCTGTTTATGATGCTTTTACTTCTAACTAAAGGAGTGTTATAACCAGATAGCCATAGGTAGCCTCGTTTGTCTTCTATGATTGATGTTATTAGATTATCTGATATTGAAAAGCTGTCATAAGGGTTGCTTGAATAATTAATAAATGGTTTTTGAGTTAGGTCTAGTTTATTAATACCGCCTTGGGCAGTACCAATCCATAATACATCAAAATCATCTTGATACAAGGAGTTAATCTGGTGGCTACTTAAGCCTAATTCGTTTTTTTGATTAAAAGAAAAGTGATCGAATGTATTTTGTTCTTGATTGTATTTATATAACCCATCATCTTTTGTTCCTATCCATACCATTCCTACACGATCTTCAAAAATAGTATTTACCTTTTCTGGTGCAGATTGTTTTTTTGTGTTATTAAATGATTGTATTATGTGTAGCCTATTCTTGTCTAAAGTCGCTTTATATAAGCCCTGATAAGTACCAATCCAAAATATATTATTTATAAGTACAACTGTTGTTATAGGAATATCAGTTAATTTATCGAAACTAGATATTGATGGTACGTCGTCTTTTAAAGATATATTTTTTAAGCCTGTTGAGGTTCCTAAAATCAATGTGTTTTCATCTTTAAAAGCGAATGAATTAATTGTTGGGAATTCTGGGGAACTTTTCAAAATGTTTTCTGACACCTTAAATGTACCGTTTTCAATATCGGCTAGTTCACAGACAAATAAATGATTTTTCCCAGAGAACCATATACGTCCCAAAGGTCCAGATTCTATATGGGTTATTGAAACTTTTTTGGATAATGGAACGGTGTAAAATTTTTCTAACCAAGGTATATATATATTAACGCCTAAGTTTGTACCAATCCATAATACACCTTGCTCATCTTTGAAAAGTGAAAATATATAATTGCTAGATAAGTTGCCGTTGGTTTTAGATTGTGTCGTATATGTTTTAAATTCATAGCCATCATACCTAATCAATCCATTAGGGGTGCCATACCATAGAAAACCATATCGGTCTTGCTCTATTACATTTATGGTATTTTGATTAAAACCTTCTTTGTTGGAGAATCGTTCAAAGTTTTGAGCTTGAACAAAACTCCAAAAATTTATTATAATACCAAATAATATAATAAAGTCGATTTTTCGGTGCCATTTCATAAATGTAAACAATCTATATATTAGATGATTAGAAAGAAAAAGGGCGTTTAGTTACCCAAAGTCACCTTTGTGGTGCGCCACAAACAACCTTTCTTAGATGCTAAATATAACATTGTTTTCGCAAATAATTTCAAAATTAGATACTTACATCAAAATTAAAGAGATTAGTAAAATCAGATCAAAGTGATGAACACCAAAAAGGATTTGATAGCTGATCTCATTTAGTTTCCATGCTATTTTGTCTATTTAGAAGTTAATTTTTCGAGGTATTTGAAATGATCTGAGGCCAGCAAATAGGCTAATCTAAACCATTTAGGGCTAAAAAATTCTTCAGAACTTTCTGGTAAGCAATTATAATCAGTATTAAAAAAAGAAAATCGCCTATAAATTACTTTATAGACGATTTACTTTTTTATATAATCTTGTTTTGAAATAAAGGTTATGTTAAAACCAAAGTGTTATGAAAAACAATGAGAGACGTTAGAAATAATAACGCCTAAAAGCCTCAATAGCAGCATAATCTGCTAAACCAAGATCGTTATATTTTTTTGCTGTTAATCTATTTCTGTCTTCAACTCTTACCCAAAATTCTCTATTGTCATCACCTTGAAACATAACACCATCTTTTTGTGACTGGTGATAAAATATAGCATGTCGCTTTCTTAATACTTGATCTGGGCTTAATGGGACAGCCATTTCAATTTCATACGATTCCCATTCGTGCCATGCACCACGGTATAGCCAAACCCAACAATCGTTCATATAGGGTAGACCTTTCATTTTTTCTAAGGATGCAAATAGCGCATCCAAACAAACTTTATGTGTGCCGTGAGGATCTGCCAAATCTCCGGCAGCATAAATTTGGTGTGGTTTTATGTGTTCAATTAAGCTACACATGATATCTATATCCACTTGAGATAAATTATTCTTTTTTATAGTTCCTGTTTCATAAAAAGGAAGATCTAAAAAATGTACATTAGCATCATCTAATCCTAAATATCGTGTAGCTCCTACAGATTCACTTCTTCTTATAAGGCCTTTTAGTTTCCTTACTTCTACAGAATCAATGGCGTTACCCGTTTTTTTATGTAAATAACTAATAATAGCATTCGCCTCAATGGACTTTGGGTTTAAAGCTTTTGAAATCTCTGCAAACTTTAACGCTTCATCATCAGATACAGCAATGTTCCCCGAAGTTTGGTAAGCAATATGTACGTCATGACCTTGCTGAACTAATCTATCAAATGTACCTCCCATAGAAATAACATCATCATCGGGATGTGGACTAAAAATAATAATTCTCTTTTTTTCTGGAGTAGATCGCTCAGGTCGGTTGGTATCATCAGCATTTGGTTTTCCCCCTGGCCACCCAGTAATGGTGTGCTGTAATTTATTAAACATCTTAATGTTTAAATCGTATGCAGTTCCTTCCTCAGCTAATAAATCAGACATTCCATGATCGTTATAATCTTTGTCTGTTAGTTTAAGAAACGGTTTATTTGTTAACTCACTTAACCATACGACGGCTTTTAGTTCAAGAGCTTCCGTCCATTTACAGGAGGATACTAACCAAGGTGTTTTTACCCTTGTAAGTTCTGATGAAGCTCCTTTGTCTAGTACAAAAGTTGTATTATTATGTTCTTGTAAGTATGTAGCTGGTACTTGAGGTGTAATATCGCCTTCTATAGTCTTTTTTAAAACATTTGCTTTACTAATACCCCAGCCCAAAAGCACAATTCTTTTAGCACTTCTTACTGTTCCTACTCCCATAGTTATGGCTTTTCTAGGTACATTATCAATACCTAAAAATGCAGGAGCAGCATCAACTCTGGTTATATGGTCGAGTGTAATACTTCTGGTGCCTGAATTAAAATGAGATCCGGGCTCGTTAAATCCTATGTGTCCGGTACGTCCTATACCAAGCAATTGAAAATCTAACCCGCCAAGTGATTTGATTTTTGTTTCATAATCAATACAATATTGATACAATTCTTCATTGCTTATTGTACCACTGGGTATATTAATGTTTTCTGGTAAAATATCAACATGATTAAAGAGGTGTTCATGCATGAAATAAAAATAACTTTGGATATTGTCCTTATCCATTGGATAATATTCATCCAAATTGAAAGTAATAACGTTAGCAAAACTTAAGCCTTCCTCTTTATGCATTCTTACCAACTCTTCATAAACTTTTATTGGAGATGAACCAGTTGCTAAACCTAATATACATGGAGTATTTAACGATTGCTTTTCTTTAATTAAACCTGCAATCTCTTGAGCTACTATTATTGAAGCTTCTTGCGACGAGTCAAAAATAACATTATGAATCTTCTCAAAGCGGGTTTCTTCAAATTTACCAGCTTCTTTATACTTTATAAGTTGCGTATTCATCTAAACAATTACTTTTTATTAAATAGTAAAACTATATATTTATTTATCTTTAAGAATTAAAATTTCGACCAATAACTTCTGTTAATAGATAAAAATGGTATAGCTAATATAAATAACTTGATTAATGGGGGTTATTTGTATTTTATCATATTTGTATACTTTTAAAACAAATTAATAATAGGAACTATTAAAAAGACCGATAATTAATTATTATAAATATTCAAAAACAGAACGAACGAACTTTATTTGGTATAGCAATAATAAGTATACTTGTACTCAGTCTAAATTTATAATTAGTTGCGAATAAAATTGCTCCATTTTAAGTTAAAAAAATAACGTTTAAGTTTCGATTTTTTTAATACTTAAACAGATTCCTTGTTATTTTTAAATTATTATGAGTTAGAAATAAGCTCATCAACTTTAGGGTAAGTCAAAATATTGACCAATACCGACTGATATCATAGGAATATAATAACATAAATAATTAACATTAGTTTATAAAACAACATAAATAATTAACATTAGTTTATAAAACTATGAATATGATTGGATAATTTGCATTTTTGCATTGTTTTTTTTAAATTATTTTTCAGAAAAATTTAAAAATTATCAAATCTTAAAATTAAATTTCTTTAATTTGGATTTGGAAGAATTAAGATTTTATTAACAATTGAGAAAAGTAGACACATATCAATTATCGGTATCAGCTTATAGAAACATTTTTCACAAGCTGTATAAATCGTTATGCTTATTTGCTAACAAATATGTAGAAAATTTAGAAGTATCAAAAGATATTGTTCAAGACGTATTTATAAAAGTATGGGAAAATAAAATTGAATTCAAAAATAAGAATAATGTCAAATCGTTCCTATATACTTCTGTAAAAAATAAATCTTTAGATTATTTAAAAAGCAAACATTATAAATCTACAGATCATTTTTCTTCTATAAAAATGGAGCAAATAGAAACAGAATCTTTTTTTATGAGAGAAGTGGTTGTTCTTGAAACCTCATTCATTATAGAAAAAGCAATCAATACGCTGCCAAAAAAATGTGCACAAATAATTAGACTTAGCAGTAAGAATTTTACAAATGCTGAAATAGCAAAAAAAATGGATATCTCAATTAATACTGTAAAAGCCCAAAAAAAAATAGCCTACAAAAGGTTAAAACCCATACTAAAAGAATATTTTGTTTTTATAGCCTTTATTTTTAATTAAAACTATTCTTTTATTAATAGGAATATAACGATCCTATTAACTCTGTTCACTATATAAATTTCAAAAAATATTTTATTTTTTTAACCCTACTGATAAATTTTATCGTCTTAGGGTTAAATAAGTATATAATTAAGCTAAAATAGTACACAACCCTACCATGTCTCATTTTTATAAATTTATCGAATTATCTAAACGTATAGCTGCTTCGTTGTTAAAAGAAAAAGAACCTATTGATTTACAAAAATCAAAACTCTTTAATAAAGAGGATAAAGATTATATATTAAAAAACCTTACTGATAAAGCACTAGTAAAAGAACGTAATAACTTATCTGAAAAAATTGGTACTCAAGAAGATTGGAAAGCTGTTAAAAATAAGGTAAACATGCCTGTTAAAAAAATGATATTCTGGAGATACGCGGCTGCTTCGATTATAATTGGTGCTTTGATATCTATTCCTTTGTTATTAGATAAAACAGCACCTACCAATACAATAGAATCTGCAACACCTATAGTTAAAAATAACGATATCATAGTAGTAGGTACAGACAAAGCTACTTTAACATTAGAAGATGGTTCTAATATAGAATTAGAGAAAGGGAAAATGTTTAAAAACAATACCATTAATAGCAATGGAGAGAAATTAATTTACACAAAACCTAGCAAACCAAAAGCAGAAATAGCTTATAATTACTTAACAATCCCTAGAGGGGGGCAATATAACTTGGTACTTTCTGATGGCACAGAAGTTTGGTTAAATTCTGAATCTCGATTAAAATTTCCAGTTGCATTTATAGAAGGAGAAACCAGATTAGTAGAATTAGTTTATGGAGAAGCCTATTTTTCGGTATCTCCAAGTACAAATCACAAAGGAGCAAAGTTTAAAGTCTCCAACCAAGCTCAAGAAATTGAAGTTTTGGGTACTGAATTTAACATTAAAGCCTATAAAGACGAAACACATGTTTACACTACTTTAGTAGAAGGTAGCGTAGTAATAGACAATGGTTCTGTAAAACGAAATTTATTACCAAATCAGCAGTCTGTTCTAGATGTTAAGGACAATAATATACAGATTGCTTTTGTGGATGTTAAAGCTGAAATAGCATGGAAAAAAGGCATTTTTAGTTTTAAAGGAAAAGATTTAAAACGCATTATGAAGGTAATTTCCAGATGGTATGATGTAGATTTTATTTTTATGGACAAAGATCTTGAAAATATAAAATTTAAAGGTGTATTAGGGAAAGACCAAAGCATTGAAAACATTTTAAAGTCAATTAAGACTTTAAGCGATATTGAAAATTATAAAATTAACGGTAAAACCATAATATTAAACTAATTCAATTTTCAATTTTCAATTATGAAATATTGAATTAGAGAAGACAATTTTTATTAACCTTTAACAAAATTTAAAAATATGAAATAAAACAACTATTCTTCTACTGAACCAGTTTCAGAATGTATTAAAAAACAAAGAGGAAAGAGTATAGACCGTGCAAAGTATAAACTCCATTCCCCTTTTTTAAGATTACTAATTAATAAAATGTTCAACTAATTAATAACAAACAAATTTATGAAAATTAAATTAGACAGTTCTTTTTTCTTTTGTAGAAAGAGGCTATTAATTATCATTATGAAATCCTTCGCTTTTTTATGTCTAACCACAGCTTTTAGTTTTACTTCCATAGATGTTTTATCACAAAACTCTAAAATTAAAATTGAAGCAGACAAGACATTAACAGTAGATGAAGTTTTTGACCTTATAATGCAACAGACTGATTATAAATTTATTTATCAGGAAGGCATTTTTGACAATTTCCCTAAAACGAGAGTTAAAAAAGGCATTATTAATGCTAACAAGTTACTTAATAAGAGTTTGTCTAAAGGCAATTTTAATGTTACTATTACTGCAAATAATACTGTACTTGTAAAAGAAAAAAAAGTTGATAATGTAATACAACAAAAAATTTCTGGTACTATTACAGATAATAATGGACTGCCATTACCCGGTGCTAATATCTTAGAAAAAGGCACAACTAATGGAGCTCAAGCCGATTTTGATGGTCAGTTCTCCTTGACTGTATCTGGCGATGCCACTCTTGTAGTAACTTACATTGGTTATATTACCAAAGAGGTAGCAGTTAATAGTCAAACCAATATAAATATAGTTCTAGACCAAGATATTGCGGCACTTGATGAAGTGATAGTGGTTGGATATGGTACAGCAAAGCGTAGAGATATAACGGGTGCGGTAGAACGTGTTACGTTGGAAGACTCTCCTATTGCTCGAACTTCTAATACGAGTATATTGCAAGCCATAAGAGGTGCTACACCTGGTGTAAATATTGGTGCTCAAAACTCAGCAGGAGGCACACCTTCTATATTAATAAGAGGGACAAATTCAATTAATGGTAATAATGACCCACTAATTGTGTTAGATGGAATTGTGTTTTTAGGAAGTATTAATGATATTAACCCTAATGATATCGCTTCTATCGATATTTTAAAAGATGCTTCGGCTGCCGTGGTTTATGGTTCTCGTGCTGCTAACGGCGTAATTTTAATAAATACTAAAAAAGGTAAAACAGATAAACCAGTAATTAATCTTTCTACATCTACTGGTTTTAATACTTGGCAAAACAAACCAAATGTATTAGGTAGAGACCGTTACTTAGAAAAATACATTGTACAACAGAATTTTCCTACAGTAGATGATATTGTTTGGGAAGAAGAGTATAGAGATGTATTACAAGACGAAGGTGTTGATACAGATTGGATTGATTTAATCTCTAGAACGGGACAAATTCAAAAACATAATCTTTCTGTTTCTGGAAGATCAGATAATTTTAATTATTTCATGTCTGGAGGATATGAAGACCATGAAGGTGTTATTATTGGTGATGACTTTAATAGAATAACATTGCGTACACGTTTACAAGCAGATATAACCGATTGGTTGAAAGTTGGTCTCGATGGGTCATATACAAATAGTGATTTTTCTGGAGTACAAGCTAATGTAGGTAGAGCAATTACAATGGCGCCTATTGGTTATCCATATCGTTATGATGGACAGCCATTTAATACGGCTTCAAATACTTCAACAGATTTAGAACGTTACCCTACAGCAAATAACGTAGAAAGTCCTCTTTGGGGTACTGATGGAACACAAGACAGTTTTGATAATAGAAATTATTATAGATTGGCTGCTAATGCTACTGTTAAAGTACCTTGGATAAAAGGATTGAAGTATACAGTAAACTATACATTGAGCAAACAAAACCGTAGTTTTGATCAATTTGAGTATGAAAGTCATTTTATAGCACTTCCGGCTCAGGGTACACCTTATTTTGATAGGTATTCTCAGGAATCTATACAAGCCAACCTCTCTCAAGCAATTGGTCGTAATAGACGATATACAGATAGAAATTATGTAATTGATAATGTCATAAATTATAATAATGTTTTTGGTAATCATAGTATTGATGCAACTTTTGCTGCTACAAGAGATTACCGATTTACAGATGTTTCTTCCTTAATTGGTTCTGATTTTGCAGCTGTTGGAAATACAACTTTAGGAGTTAAAGGCGTACATTTTGGTACAAATTTACAGAGTGATTATGATTCAACTGAAAGATCAAATATTGGTTATTTAGGACGTTTATCTTATGGCTATGATAATAAATACAACTTAACCGGATCTATTAGAAGAGATGGAGCTTCTGTTTTTGGAGCCGATAATAGATGGGGTACTTTTTGGTCTGTTGGGGGAGCATGGACTGTTTCTGAAGAAAGCTTTTTAAAGGGTAATGATTTTTTAAATTATTTAAAGATTAATGCTTCTTATGGTTTAAATGGTAATCAAGGATTAGATCCATACGAAACACTATCCCCTGTAAGTGCTGGTCAACCAGGAAATATTAGATATGCCTTTGGAGACAACCCTTCAGTTAGCCAATTTGGTATTTCGCAATCCGGTATTGGTAATTCAGAATTAGGATGGGAAGAAACTACATCATTAAACTTCGGAGTACATGCTGCATTTTTAAATAATCGTATTTTCTTAGATGCCGATGTATATTTCTCTCAAACTAGAGATCAAATTTTCCAACGTAATATCCCAACTACGAGTGGGTTTTCAAATATACTTGCTAGTTTAGGGCAAATTGATAATCAAGGTGTTGAAGTTTCATTGCGTACTGTAAATGTAAATACAGAAGATTTGAATTGGACGTCGACAATAACGTATTGGAGAAACCGAAATGAAATTGTCTCATTATATGGAGATGATATTGATGGTGATGGCGTAGAAGATGATGATATTTCTAACAGTTTATTTATTGGGAAGCCTTTAGGTGCACAGTATGGTTATGAATATATAGGTGTTGTACAAGAAAGTGATACTCAGTATATAACTGATAATGGGGCACAGCCTGGAGATCCTATGTTTCAAGATATAGATGGCGAACCAGGTATAACTGCTGATGATCGTAAAATTTTAGGATATAACACGCCAAGTTTTAGAATGGGCTTTGCTAACACATTAGAATATAAAAATTTTACTTTATATGTGCTAGTTAATGGTACTTTTGGTGGCGGAAAAGATAATTATTTTATAGGCCAAAATCCGCGAAGTAATTCTTACGGAACTAGATTTGATTTTAACGAGATAGAAAATGGAGATTGGTGGACACCAGAAAATCAAAGTACCACCAATTTACGTCCTGATTTTAATGATTCCCGTTATCAAGGCTACCAGTCTAGAGGTTTTGTACGTGTACAAAATGTGAATTTATCTTATCAGTTTGATCAAAATATTTTTGATCGTTTAAATCTGAATGTAAAATCCTTAAGCGTTTATATAAGTGCAGACAATCCTTTAGTTTTTACGGATTGGTTTGGAGGTGGAGATCCAGAAAGGGGAATAAATGCAACAAGTGGTACACTACCGGTAATGAGCGCTTATACCTTTGGAGTTAATCTTAGCTTTTAATTTAAAAAAAAAATATCATGAAAATAAATAATATGAGAAGAATAATATTTTTATCATTAGTTATCTTGGCTATTGGTTGTGATGATTCGGATTTTTTAGATACATCTCCTGAAACATTTTTAACAGTTGATAATATATTTACATCAGGTGCACAAGTAGATCAGGTTCTTATAACCATGTACCAACAAGACCGTGCATTACATGCACAGGTTGATAATGCTCAAGGAAGAGTAATGCATGGACAAGGAACAGATCTTATAACGGTGCCAACGTTTCGTCAAAACACCAATTTTAGTGATTACAATTCAACATTTACACCAAGAGCTGGTCGTTTAAATACGATATATAGAGAGCTATATGAAATGATATCGCGTGCTAATCTTGTGCTTTCTTTAACAGAGCGAGAAGATATTGCTTTCGAATCAGAAGCGGTACGTGCATATATTGCTGCACAAGCGAAATTTTTTAGAGCTAAAGCGCATGGAGAAGCAGCTCAATTTTTTGGTAGAGTTGCTATTGTAGATGAGCCAACAACTACTGTTCGATTTGATTATGAACAATCAGAAAGAGCAGAGATTTATCAATTTGCAATTGATGATTTAGAATCTATTCTAAATGACTTACCAGTAACTACTACCGAGCCGGGAAGAGTTGTTAGAGGGGCAGCACAACACTACTTAGCTGAGTTTTATTTAGGTGTTGGTGTAGAGAATAATGATGACAGTGCTTATGATCAAGCTATAAAATATGCATCTGATATTATCGATGGAGGTACTTACTCATTAATGCAAAATCGTTTTGGTACTAGAGCGGCAGAGGCAGGAAAAAATGTATGGTGGGATTTATTCCGTTTAGGTAATCAAAATTATGCTGATGGAAATACCGAAAGTATTTGGGTGTATCAATTTGACTATGAAGCCTTCAAAGCAGGTGATGGTGCAAGATTACGTTACCCTTATTATTATAGTCCTGTTTGGAGAGCAATACCAGGTGTTATTGGAGAGGATGAGTACACAGGTGGTAGAGGGATAGCTATTTTTAGACCGACTGATTTAGCGGAAAATATAATTTGGGATCCTAGTATTTCTGATGGTGATATGAGGGGTGATGAAAGTAATATTAGACGTACCGTTTTTTATAACGACCCAACATTCCCAGATAGTGACCCAGGGTCATTACTTGGTCAAGAAGTACCTATGGCTGATTTAATTGCCGCTAATGATGGTTTAGCAGATGGCGCTTATTTTCCAATTTTTGAAAAGCTAACTACAGATCAATTTGAAGGTCTTGAAGATGGTAGAAGAATGGAAGATCTATGGAGAGGTCGTTATGCGGTAAGACTACCTTCAACTATTCTTTTAAGAGCAGAAGCACATTTTAGAAAAGGAGATAACCAATCTGCTGCAGATGATATTAATTTAATAAGAGAAAGAGCACAATGTAACGTGTTAGCTACTGCGGGTATGGTAGATATAGATTTTATTCTAGACGAAAGAGCTAGAGAGCTATATGTAGAAGAAAATAGATGGGCTACTTTATTACGTATGGGAGGTAATGTTGCTTCAGATCGTATTAGAAGATTCGCCAGGTATGATTACCAAGTTAATAGTTTAACTTTTGATTATAATACATTTCCAATTCCACAAGCGGTAATAGATCGTAATAAGGATGTTGTTTGGCAACAAAATCCTGGATGGGAAGGTAGATAAATTAATAATATTGTTATAACTAAATAAAAGCGAGTTTAGTTATTTTCCAGATTAC
Source organism: Flavivirga aquimarina (assembly GCF_030540835.1). Taxonomy (GTDB): domain Bacteria; phylum Bacteroidota; class Bacteroidia; order Flavobacteriales; family Flavobacteriaceae; genus Flavivirga; species Flavivirga aquimarina. The sequence goes on from NZ_JAUOEK010000082.1 coordinate 53,863, forward strand.
TCAAATTAAGATTACTTTATATAAAGTAATCTGTTTGGGTAATCTTTTTTTATTGGTCTCAACTGTAGTTAAAACTGCGTTCTTATTACATTTCGCTTTCAGCTTCTAAAAAAATGACACGAACCAGCCTACCGGCTAACAGGTTTCACGAATTCACAGGAATTCAGTTTTACAATGTTTATTCTTTTTCTTTTATTTCGGTATTTCACGAAAGTAAACTTTCATTCTGCTAAAATGAACCTATAGACTTATAGTCCATAGGTTTACTTAAAATTCTCTCTCCATACAACCCCTAAGTAAACTTTTAAACCCCTCATTCCTTATAATTATTTTCAATAGAAATTAATCGATCTTTTTATGTAATGCCTCTCAAGTTTGCTTATAATTCCTTAAAAATTTATAGGATCAAACATTGCTATTTTTATCGATGACTAGAAGCTGCCTGTCGAAATTTTTATTTTCGCCAACAGAGAAAAGCCTAATTTTATTCAAAGTTTTAAAGCTGCGAACAAAACCCCAAATTTTTAAAGCACAAAGATTAATAGTTCAAGAATAAATTTTCCAAATTAAATACGAAAGAGTTGTAATATCAAAATTGATTTAATCGATTGGCATTAAATCAATAAGCTTGTTACAGCCCTAGATTTAACCTTCTTTTTATAAGAGAAGAGGTGTTATGTCTTTTAATAATTAAAAAATAAAATAACTAATTAAAATAAAACAATATGATATAAAACAACAGAATAAAATATTTAACAAATTCAATTGAAAAAATATAAAAAAGATCTCACCTCTTTTTATTTACATTAATTAACTCAACTCGCATTTTATGAAAATCAAATTAAACAATAGCTTTTTATTTTTTAAAAAAAGGCTGTTAATTCTCATTATGAGAACTTTTATTTTTTTGAGCTTTACTATAGCTTTTGGTTTTTCGCCAAATACTGTAATAGCATCAGAAAATATTAATAATAATTTACAACAACAAGTTAATGGTATCGTTAGAGATATTAACGGTCATTCAATTCCTGGTGTCCATATTATGGAAAAAGGCACTAATAATGGTGTTTATACAGATTTTGATGGCACATTCTCAATAACTTTACTGAATCAAAATTCTACATTAGTATTATCGTATATAGGCTTTAAAACTAAAGAAGTTGCTGCTAACCAAAAAAGTATAGCCGTCGTTTTAGAAGAAGATGTATCTGTCCTTGAAGAAGTAGTTGTTGTAGGGTTTGCTAAACAAAAAGCTAGTTCTGTAATAAGTTCGGTTGCACAAGTTACTAGTAAACAGCTAAATGTAGAGCAAAGACCAGTAACAAATGGTTATTCTGCTTTAATAGGAGCAGTTCCTGGTTTAGTATTAAGTAACAATAATGGATCACCTGGCGCAACACCAGACATATCTATTAGAGGGACAAGTACTCTAGCAGATCCAGATGATGTTGAATTATTAATTATCATAGATAATTTTGAGGGTTCGTTAGCCGATATTGATCCGCAAACTATAGAAAGTGTGTCTGTTTTAAAAGATGCCTCTGCAGTAGCTATTTATGGAGCCCGTGGTGCAAATGGCGTATTGTTGGTAACCACAAAAAATACGAATCGAAATAAAAAAACTTCTGTAAGTTATAATTTTAGTTCATCAGTACAATCTAAACCTAATTTGCCTACAATCTTAAATTCCTCTGAGTATATGCAATTTCAAAACGAAATTGTTCCTGGAACATGGGATCAGGCGGCTTTAAATTTGGCTAGTAGTGGTTTTTACCCAGATACAAATTGGGCAGACGAACTTTACGAAAATACAGCTTTACAACAATCGCATAACTTAACATTAACAGGTGGTTCTGAAAAGACAGGCTATTTAATGTCTGGAAGTTACTTAACCCAAGATGGTTTAGCTATTGGAGATGATAAATTTGAAAGATTGAATTTACGTTTAAAAATAGATACAGATATTACTGATTGGTTCTCTACAGGAGTTAATGCTTTAATTAGTAATGTAGCAGATAATGCTGTTAACACCATTGGAGGTATTGGTGTTAGAGGTTTACCATTTTTCCCTGTTCAGACTGTAGATGGTCTTTGGGTAGATAATGGTACTAGTAACTCACAAACCAACCACGTAGCGAATGCAGCGTCTGGAAGCTTTACAAAAGATGATATAGATAGAGTTAACCTGCAATTATACGCTAAAGTTAAACCTATTTTTGGATTAACTTTAGAAGAAAGAGTATCTATTATTAAAACGAATGAAAATACAAGAGAATGGAACAATACTTATGACAGAGTTTTATTAGACCCAACAGATCCTGACTCGTATACTAACCCAGATTCTGCTAACAGGGCTTATTTTTTAGGGAGTACAGATGCTAGATCATTAAATTTAATATCTAAGACATCCAAAACCATTCGTACATTGACCTCTTTAACTTACGAATTTGAAAAAGATAAGCATAAGTTAAAAGCATTCTTAGCTATGCAAACCGAAACAGGAGAAGCTCAAGAGTTTGGAACTGGAAGAACAGGTTTTCTTTTCGATCATATTATAGCCTTAGGTCAAGGTAATTTAATAAATCTTATCGATACAGACTATGAAAATGTAGGGAATTATGAGATTAGAAATGGCAATGAATCTACACTATCATATTTTGGAAGATTTAATTATAGTTTTGATGATAAATATTTAATTGAAGCTTCATTTAGAAGAGATGCATCTTCTTATTTTACAGATACTAATAAATGGGCATTTTTCCCATCTGTTGCTGTTGGTTGGTTAGTTTCAAAAGAAGACTTTTTGAAAGATGTTGACTTTATGGATCAATTAAAACTTAGAGGTTCTTATGGTACTGCTGGTGATGATGGATCACTTGGTTCTGTAACTCAGCAACTTGTTCGTTTTGATGCTTCAGGTTACCCACTAGGAGGGGTAAGTGCTCCAAGAATTTTTATAGGTGATGTTGTTAATCCAAATTTAATTTGGGAAACAGCAACAATCCTTAATATTGGTATTGACGCTTCATTATTTAATGGTAAACTACAGTTTGAAGCAGATTATTTTAATAATAAGCGAACAGACATCATTTCAGAGATTAAAGGAACGCCATTTGAATATGGTTTTGGTGATGCACAAGGTAACCCTTATGATGTTAAAAGTTGGGGTTGGGAACTAAATGCAACACATAGAAACAAAATAGGAGATTTTGGTTATACCATTTCAGGTAATATTTCTAGTTATAATAACGAAATTACTTATATTACAGAGGATGCTCTAGACCCTGATTTCCAAATTGGTCAGAGTGTTAATGACCGTTTTGGCTATGTAACAGATGGTTTCTTTGATAATCAAGAAGAACTAGATAGCAATACCTTTGTAACCAATGGTACTACAACGCTTATCGATCAATCTGCAGTAGGAGGTAGTGCCATAGGTAATTATAAATTTGTAGACCAATTAACTATAGATACCGATGGAGATGGCATTATGGATGCAGCAGACGGTATCATTAACGATGATGACCGCGTTATTATTGATGATAATAGTGATACTAATTTAAACATTGGTTTTAACTTAGCTGTATCTTATAAAAATTTATCATTATCTGCTCGTTTTTATGGTGCATTAGATAATAATCAATACTGGAATAAGGATGAAATTGTACAACCATTCTTAGGAAACTCTGTACCTTATACTTATCAAACGGATGTTTGGTCGCTTACAAATCCAGATGCTATTTTTCCTCTTCCTCAAGATTTAGGTGCTCGACAACCAAATTATTTAAACAATGTAGATCGTTTGATTGTTGATGCTGAATATATTAAACTTCAAAATATTACTCTAAACTATGATTTTGGTAAAGAAATTCTTCGTAAAATTTCATTTATAAAAAGTTTAAATATTTACCTATCTGCAGAAAATTTAGGTGTGGTATGGACAAATAGCCCGGTCTTTAAAAAAGGTTGGGATCCTGAGCTTGGAATAGATGCCGTGAGTTATCCGCTACCATTTACATCTGCCATTGGTTTAAATGTTAAATTTTAAGATGATGGGCAGTATTAAAACGCAACAGAAATATAAAATATTGAATATGAAACATATAAAAAAATATAAACTAACGCTCTTGTTGGTGTTACTAGGTACTTTTGTGTCTTGTAATGACTTCTTAGAGGTTGAAGATCTTGATGAATTAGATATAACGACTGTTTTCAAAACTGAAGAAGATTTAACACTGGCATTAAATAATTTATATTTAACATTGCCAATTTTAGACCTTGAAGATAACCTATATAGTGAAGAACCAGATCAAGCTTATGTAGTGCCGTATTTTTGGACAGATGATGCTATACATAGAAATATAAGTGGACCAGGCACCAATGCTTCAGAATTTAATTGGCAAGCAACCACAAGAGCTTTAAGGTCTTTTTATCGTTATCATAATATTGCAGATATAAATTTTTTCTTAGAAGCTCTTCCTGATGCTGAGTTTGCAACAGAATCTAATAGAGAGCGATTTGCAGCAGAAGCAAGGTTTTTTAGAGCTTGGATATATGAGTCTATGGCATTTGCTTATGGGGATGTTCCTTTATTAACCAATACCATTTTGCCATCAGAACAACCTTCACAAGCACCTAGACAAGAAGTTTTTGGTTTTGTTATAAGTGAATTAGATGAAATTGGTGATATGTTACCAGAGTCTTATGACGGAGAAGATATAGGTCGAATTACTAAAGGCGCAGTTTTAGCCTTAAAAGCCAGAGCTTATTTAAATGCTATTGGTTGGGCCAGTGATAAGAGTGCCATGTATGCTGGAGCTGAAGCTGCTTGTGAAAGCATTATTAATAGTGGTGTATATGCTATGGTAGATGGGATTGCTGGTTTTGAAGAGCAGTTTACAAGTGCTAGCGATTTAGTTTCTCCAGAAACTGTTTTAGCCACTATGTATGTACCAGAATTTAGAACACATAGATATGCTAGACAAATAGCACTTAGAGGCACATGGCGAGGTACTTCTGGAACATTAACAAACCAAAGAAGATCTGGATATACTTCAGATTTTATTGAAGAGGTGCAAACTATAAATGGGTTATTCCCAAAAGATGATCCATCTTATGATCCTGCTAACCCATGGGTAGATAGAGATCCTAGGCTTACAGTTTCTGTTGTGTTACCAGGAGATATTTTACCTGCAACTAGTGGTATTAATGATACATATGAATTTCAACCACACCCAAATATTGTGCCTTCTACTGATGATATTGATGGTGTAAATAATCCAACTGGATATGGCTTTAAAAAATATCTGGACTATAGCTTAGCTGTATTGAATAATGGAGATGTTGATCTTAAATTGATTAGGTATTCTGAAGTCTTATTAATGTATGCAGAAGCTTTAGCTGGTAGAGGAGAAGATGGCAGTGCATTAATATATTTAAATATGGTTAGAAATCGTGTTGGGATGCCATCGTATACAGCGGCTAATTTACCAAATGTAACCAGAGGAACTACTGGAGATGATATGATTGATGCTATTCTGTTGGAAAGACGATATGAGTTTGCTGGAGAGGGACCACAGAGATGGTTTGATATATGGAGGTATAAATTGGGAGATCAAGTTATTACTTCTGTTTATGGAATTCCTCAAAGTGAAACTGAGCCAGGAGATTTAATAGGGCCAAAATATAGTGGAGGAAATAGTACCCTTTTTGAAAGAATATGGAGTGATAATTATTATCTACTTCCTATTTGGCAAACCTTTAGAGATGCTAACCCTAACCTTGACCAAAATCAAGGTTATTAGTAAGTAGTTAAGAATTAAAAAAAAATATACTATAAAAGTTTAGAGTTAGTTTATTTAGTTTGTTTAGTTTTTTGGGTTGCTCGAAAATAAGATCAATATGTTATACATATTGTTATTATTCGAGTGACCCTTTTTATATAGTACGTGTTGTACACCATGATACTAAAAGTGAAAAAATCAGTAATAAATGGTCTGACGTTACTACCAATTAATTCCCTTCTTACACAAGTAACTTTTTAGCTTTATATTAAACATACTTCTTAATAAGTACCCCGTTTAATTAAAGAACAGCAGTCATTAAAACCCCTTAATATTGGGTTTAGCAACGGGTACGTCTCCAACAAAGGTTTATGAAGAATTAATAAGAATAATGGACAAAGAGCAAGTCTTAAGTTTTACTTATGTTGTTGCCTTTAATTTGGTTTAATTAACGTGAAACTTGGATAAGAAAATTTATGTCAGTTAGAGTGATTTTTGCAAAAAATCGTATCGAAAACCAATAAATTTTCGTAAAAAAGCTTCTCGATACATCCCGAAGCAAGTTCGGGACACTACCATTGACGTTATTTTATAATTAATTGTTTTTCAGTATTTTAATTTATCTAATATGTCACGTTGAGCGCAGTCGAAACGCTTTAAAGGTAATAACTAACAAGTCCTTCGACTGCGCTCAGGAGGACAATGGAACTAT
>NZ_JAUOEK010000174.1 GCF_030540835.1 Flavivirga aquimarina
AGATACATCCGATACATGAGTCACCACAATGTCATTAACAGCAGTACAATTATCCGCTTCATCCGTAACGACTGTTACATCCGGAGCAGGAGCAGGTCCACCGGGAACCGTAATATTAGCAGGATTAGAAGCCGTAGGCAATGTTGTATCGTTCACATTAATAGTTTGTGAAGCTGTCACGAAGTTACCACAGTTATCCGTAATAGTATACGTTCTAGTAACAACGATTGGACAGGTACCAGTAGCACTATCAGAGTTAGTCACCACAAGGTTTGCATCTGTAGTACAGTTATCAGCAATAGCAAGCCCAAGAGCTTCTAGAGCAGCGACAGTAT
>NZ_JAUOEK010000175.1 GCF_030540835.1 Flavivirga aquimarina
TATTATTTAAAATGAGCTATAAATAATTTGAATTATATTTTGTTCAGATAAGATAGAAAATTCAATCATAGCCTTAGTTATGGTTTTATACCCAGTCAAGCTGAGCACATGTTTTATATTGAAATATGAGCGAAATAGAAACAAATTATATGGGTTATTTTAAATAATAATTGGTATTAAACCGAACTCAGATTAAATAGATAAAGAATTTAACAAGGTCTAAAAAGTTAGAAACTTTGTCATTTAGAATGATACTTTTTAGCCTCTTGGATTTTTATACTTTAGAAGTCAAAGATTTAATAAATACATAACCAAAACCAACAAAAAGCATCAGGTGAAAAGGGAAAAGCCCAAAATCGCCACCTTGATCGCCTACAATAAAAGCGCTATACATTCCAAAACCGAAGTAAGCCATAAGTAACCCTTCAAAAATAACGTGTACCGACACCGTTTTTTTAATGTATTTGTTGTTTTTCCAACTGTCTTTTAATGTGTTAATATTAAATTTTGGGGTGCGTATAAATTCACTCTTTTTGCCCAAATGACCTTCCAAAACAGCAATGGAATTATGTAATGAGAAGCCCATGGCAATAGAGAAAAATACAAAGAACATACCTATGTAACCTATAAAGTTTTTTATGCCGCTACCATAAATCCTTTTGTACATAATCCAATAGCAAATAAAAAATATAATAGTACTAACAACAAAGGAACTCATGACGTAAAAATAAGGTCTTAAATGAGCATATTCATTCTTTATATATAACATAGGAATACTTAGTACAGCTACTATGAGGATATTTAAAAACATAGTACTGTTAAGTAAGTGTAATAGCCCATGTGCTTTTGTTTTAGCCGATGTGTTTTGGTTTTTTAAAACCTTCCACATCATTTTTCTAAAGTTTTCAGCACCACCTTTATTCCACCTAAATTGTTGTGAGCGTGCTGCACTTATTACTACAGGAAGCTCGGCAGGCGTTTCTACATCTTCAAGATATTTAAATTTCCAGTTTTTTAATTGGGCACGGTAACTTAAATCGAGATCTTCAGTTAGAGTGTCACCTTCCCAATTACCAGCATCTATAATACATGCTTTACGCCATACACCGGCAGTGCCATTAAAATTAATGAAATGCCCTTTGCTATTTCTGCCAACTTGCTCTAACGTAAAATGCGCATCTAAAGCAAAGGCTTGTATTTTAGTAAGAATAGAATAGTTACGGTTAATATGCCCCCATCTGGTTTGTACTACACCAATACTTTTATCCTTAAAATAAGGAATGGTACGCTTTAACCAATCTTTTTTAGGAAGGAAATCAGAATCGAAAATAGCAACAAATTCTCCTTTTGCAACCTCTAAACCTTCTTTAAGTGCTCCAGCTTTAAAACCAATACGATCGACTCTTGTAATGTGCTTAATGTCTAATCCGGCTGCTTTTAAGGTGTCTATTTGTTGGCGTGTAGTTTCTACAGTTTCATCGGTAGAGTCGTCCAACACCTGTATTTCTAACTTGTTTTTAGGATAATCAATTTCTGCAATATTATTTAGCAGACGTTCCATAACGTACATTTCGTTATAAACGGGGAGTTGTATCGTTACATATGGGATTTCGTCCAGATTTGTAAGATCGAATTTTGAGCAATCATCACATTTTTTTTGAGCACTTATATAGTTAAAGAGCAGATTTAGTTGAGCTAATGCATATAAAAATATAAGTAAAAGCGCAGCGGTATATATTATTATAACAATAGTCTGAAAAATCATTTTTTAATACTGTATTTAAAAATCCAACCTAAAATTTTTATACCTGCAAATATAGCACCTTTTACCGTACCTGAAACTTTTGATACACCTATTCTGTTTCTGTAATTAACTGGTATTTCGGCATATGAAAATTTTTGCTTTAGCACTTTTAATTGCATTTCTACCGTCCAACCATAAGTTTTATCTTCCATGTTTAGAGCCAATAATGTATCATATTTAATAGCTCTAAAAGGACCTAAATCTGTAAATTTAGCACGAAAAAATAAGGTCATTAAACTAGTTGCCAGCCAATTTCCAAAAATTTGAGGGATGGTCATAGAACCTTGTTCTCTAAGTCGCTTTACACGTGTACCAATTACAAAATCTATATCATCATTTATAATAGGAGCCACAATTTTGGTTAATTCTTCTGGATAATCACTGTAATCACCGTCTAAAAATACAACGATGTCTGGTCTCTTTTCTTGTTTTGAAATGTAATCCATTCCCTTTAAGCAAGCATAACCATACCCTTTATTAGTTTCTTTTAATACGGTTGCTCCTGCTTTTTTTGCGTTAATTTCGGTATTATCGGTAGAGTTGTTGCTCACTACAATAATTTCATCAACACGAGTCGGGATATCATTAATAACATTGGAGATTGATGCAGCTTCGTTAAAAGCAGGTATGATAACTTTTATATGGGTCATAGAAGGTCAGATAATTTATTTTCTTTCTTGAAAGACTTAAAGTCTGTCCATTCTTTAATTTTTTCACCAAATTTATATTTTTTTGCTGAAACCAATTTTTCGTTTTTATACATTAAGCAATAGCCATTTTTTAGATTATCTTTTAATTGGCACTTATGATTAATCTTTCCTAGAGTATCATAAAATATCCACCAATTATTTTTCTTACCATAAACATAATGACCTTCAGATTGTTTCTTGCCATTTTCGACATAAAAATACCAATATTTTATAGGTTTATCTTTTTGAAAATGACCTTCTTTTTTAATGCGACCGTTTGGGTAGTAAAACGTCCAGTATTTCACTTTCTGATTATTGTGTAACCACCCTTCAGATTTTATATTACCGTTATCGTAATATGTTTTTTTATATGATTTTTGAGCGTTAATCGCTAAAGTAGCAAATAAGGCTAAACTGAAAATTGTAACTGAAAACTGCAAACTTCTATTTTTTATTAACTAAATCCATTAAATCAACATCGTTTCCTAATAAGACCTCGGTAGGGTTAATACGTCCTTTTATAGAATCATTTTCTAATTTTAATACACCTCTTGGGCAAACAGCACTACAAACCCCACAACCAACACAGCTTGAACGAACAATATTTTCGCCCTTTTGAGCATAAGCACGTACATCGATTCCCATTTCACAGTGTGTAGAACAGTTACCGCATGAAATACATTGTCCGCCATTAGTTGTAATTCTAAATTTAGAAAACATACGTTGTTGAAATCCTAAAATAGCAGCCATTGGACAACCAAATCGGCACCAAGCTCGGCTACCTAAAATCGGGTAAAACCCGGTGCCAATAACACCAGAGAATATGGAGCCGATATAAAATCCGTATGCTGAACGCAGCGTACTACTTTTAATAAAGAAAACTTCTTCTATACCACCTGTAAAATGCATTAATAATAAAGACGCAATTACCACAAAATAACCAATAGCACCGTATTTTGCATCCTTACCCAATTCTTTACGTTTATAATACATAATAACAACGAAAACTAATGTTAAGAATGCGATCACTAAACCAATAAAAACACCTTTAGTAAGCCAGAATTGATTATGGTCATAGCCCAAATAAGTATAAACCATGGCAGTTGTCATTACTACAGAGAATACTAAAACCGTATGGATTAACCAGCGCTCCAATTTCCATGCAGACATTTTTTTAGAAGATAATTGTCTAAAAGAGTCTCCTGCAGTTTCGGCTAAACCACCACAACCGCAAACCCAAGAGCAGTACCAACGTTTACCATATTTATAAGTTAAAATAGGCGTAATAACGAATATTGAAATAATGCCAAAAAGAATAAGTGCTAAACCAATATTTCCGTTAGATAAGAAACCTTTAACAGACCATTCATCAAAAATATAATAGTTAAGAGGCCATACACTTTTTAAATCGTAATAAGGTAAACCAGAATTCATTCTATACATAAATTCCGGAATTAAAAAAGCAAATGCCAATTGAAAGAACATAACCGAACCTGTTCGAATTTGTTCGTAACGATTATGTCGGTATTTCATTATAAATTTATAACCAAAAGCCAATATAGCGATTGTATAAAGTGTACCATAAACAAACCATTGGCTCGCATTTCTTCCACTTAATAATTGACTTAAAGGGTCGAATACGGAAATTAAACCTGTATTTGCTGCACCATCTTTACCTAATCCCAATAGATGTGGATAAAAATATAGCACCATATAAAATGCCGTTAAAATAACACCAGTAATCCAACCTAAAACGCCACGAGATGAAATAGATTTAAACCAAATACCATCATTTTTTATGCCTTTGCTTTTGCCCGAATATAGGGCGTTAGTATATAACACAATGCCACCAGTAATTAACCCTAAGGCTACAGTGAGTATAATGCCACTATTCGCTAGTTGTATATTAAAAAAGGCCAATACTAATATAAAAAGACCTAAAACGCCAATTCCTGTGGCGACTTTTTGCTTTGTTGAAACCCCATTAGGGTTTGCCAAAGACATACTATCGTTTAATTTATTACTCATTATATTTTGTTTAGGCTAGTTGTAACTTATTATTGTATGCTTTAAGAATATCTTTTTCAAAATGTTTAAAAAATTCCGGATCAAAATTAGCTTCTATTAGGTGGGTCATAACGTAATCAATATCACGTTTTTCAGTAAGCCAACGGTCAAATATTTCATGGCGCATTCTTATACCAAAAGTGTTAATTCCTAAAAATTCATTTGATGTTGTATTATAGCATACGGTTATGCATTTGGTGTCATCATCATGCTTCCAATGAAAGTGTGTTTCATTTTCTCTTGGTTTAGAAAATACCCAACCGTAAGTTTGATATTCAATATCCATAAACTTAGCTGAGTTAAACCAATGCCCTGGTTTATATTGAATGCGGTTACCACAAATAGTTTGTGCTAGGGTTTCTCCCATCATACGGCCAGTATACCATACAGCTTCAATAGGTCTGCGTTGGTCAATACCTTCGTGTTGCTCGGCACAATCGCCAATCGCATACACATCTGGAATATTGGTTTCTAAAAAACGATTCACTTTTACGCCTCGACCAATTTCTATTTCAGAGTCTTTTATAAAATCAATATTGGGAGATACTCCGGCAGTTAAACCAACGACATTACATTCAATTTCTTCACCTGTTTCCTGAATGACAATCGATTTTACTTTACCATTTGCATCTGCTTTTATTTCTTTTAAATTCGCACCTAATCTTAAATCGATACCATGATTTAATATTTCTCTGTTAATCATAGCAGATTCTCCTTCAGGTAAAACACCATTCCAAAAACTACTTTCTCTAACTAAAAATGTAACGGGGATATGACGAGAGTGTAACATTTCGGCAAGCTCAATACCTATTAAGCCACCACCTACAATAACAGCACGTTTACATACCTTATTATTTGGAGCGTATTTTTCAAGATTTTCTAAATCCTGTTTATGGTACATACCCATAACACCTTCTAAATCTTGCCCTGGCCAACCAAATTTATTCGGTTTACTTCCAGTTGCAATAATAAGTTTATCGTATTTTAAAGTGTCACCTTCTGCAAAGTGTAATGTCTTGCTTTTAGTTTCAATATTTTTAACATACCCTTTTTTAAGATTAATTCTATTCTTTTCCCAAAACCAATTTTCGTAAGGTTGCGTATGTTCAAATTTCATATGTCCCATATAAACATACATAAGTGCAGTTCGCGAAAAGAAATAATCTGTTTCTGCAGATACTATGGTGATTTGTTTTTCTGAAAGCTTACGAATATGTCTGGCCGTTGTAACACCAGAAATTCCGTTTCCTATAATAACAATATGTTCCATGATTTTTTAATTGTAGTTGGTATTCTGTCGAAACTAAAGGTAAGAACTTAATGGAAAATCTGTATTTAGAATAAATATAAATTGTTTTTTTGTTGTAAGCTTTAGAGTAGAATTCGGACACTAAAAATTTTATTTTTTTTTGAAAGTTTGTTGAAACTATTCAGACTGAAGCAAAGTTGAAAATTAATAAACGTATTAAAGATGAAGTATATAAGTATTATAACATTTATGTTTTTTAGTAGCCTATCACTTTCGGCTCAAGAGTTACATGTTTTTTTTGAAAAGGCAGACGGTTTCTTTAAAACCAATGTCGCAGATGGAAAAGTAGCGTATTCAAAAATTAATTCTAATAAAGCATCACTAGATGAGATTTTAAAGCTGGCAGAGACTATTTCTGTATCTAAAAATGATGCTAAAGATTATCAGGCATTTTGGATTAATGCTTATAACTTATCAGTTATAAAAGGTGTTATAGATAACTATCCAACAAAATCACCTTTAGATCATGCGGGGTTTTTCGATAAAACTATGTACCATTTAGGTGGTAAGAAAATCACGTTAAATGATATTGAACATAAATTGTTAAGAGCACAATTTAATGATGCCCGTTTTCATTTTGTATTAGTATGTGGAGCCATAGGTTGCCCACCATTAATTAATAAAGCGTATTTGCCAAATACATTAAATGCTCAAATGGATGAGCAAACTAAAAAAGCATTAAACGGAAGCTTTTTACAGGTAAACACGAAAAAGAAACGTGTAAAAGTATCGCAAATAATGGAATGGTACAAAAAGGACTTTACTATGAACGGCAAAACAGAAATAGACTTTATTAATATATATAGAACAGAAAAAATACCTGATAATTTTAAGCTAAGCTATTTTCCATATAATTGGAATGTAAATAAACAATAAGAATAACTAACGAATCAAAAAAAAATGAAAAAAATAATATTAGCATTACTAGCAATTACAATAATATCATTTTCTGGTTTTTCACAAGAAACTGATGGAGATCAAGAAAAAAGTAATATTCAAACATATACACCTTCAAAATTATTAAAGAAAGGACAGTGGGATATTAAGTTTTTTAATAGCCTTTATACACAAACAGAGCAAACAGATTCAGGAAGTAATTCTCAAAAAATAGCACGACAAAACTTTTTTACTAATACCACAGAAATATATACTGGTATAAGTGATAATGCCAGAGTAAACATAGGTTTGGTTTTTCAAATAAGATCTAATAATTATGGTGGGCAAGGAGCTTTGAGTGTTTTCGATTTTGATAATAATAAAGTTGATTCCAGAAGTGGTTTTACAACCATAGCGCCATCCATAAGAGTGCAGCCTTTTGCTAATGTCCCTAACTTTTCGTTTACAAGTTCTGTGTACTTTGCAATATTTGGAGATGAACCTAATGCAGCATATTTAGATAAAAAGAGTACATTCTGGGAAACAAAATTCTTTTTTGATAAAACTTTTGGAGGCGGAGACTGGCAAATTTTTACCGAAGCAGATTTCGGATTTAACTTTGGAGAAAAATCTTCTGAGGCAGATGCAGCTACAGAAAATGTTGGAGAACGATTTGCAAATAATAGCTTGTTTTTGCCATTAAGTGCTTTTTTAAGTTATTTTCCATCAAATAAATCAACATTATTTGTAAATGCTCAACAAGCTTTTTTAATTGATTTAGGGAACGATTTCTCTCAACGTTATACCCAATTAGGTTTTGGAGGGAAATATCAAATAACACAGGCTTTAAATTTAGAAGCTTCGTTTGGTAAAATAGTAACAGGAAATAATTTTCAAGGATTAGGACAGACATTTAGTTTAGGTTTAAGGGCGCTGTTTTAATCATTAATATTAAATTAGGAGTTTTGATAATAACTTTAATATTTATGAAAAGATTCAAACTCCTAATTGTATTTTCGGTTTTACTTCTTCAATCTTGCACTGCCCAAACTAAAAAAATTAACGGTATTAGTTTTGTTAGCTCTAGGGAAGCAGTGAATGAGAGCCATATTAAACCTGTTGTTAATGTAAATGCTAATTATGCAGCAGTAATGCCTTTTGGGTTTATTAGAAGTTTGGACTATCCGGATATCGTGTTTAATACAAGCAGACAATGGTATGGTGAAACCAGAGGAGGCGCAAAACAATATATTGAAGCACTTTATAAGTCGAATATAAAAGTGATGCTAAAGCCTCAAATTTGGATTCGTCGCGGAGCATTTACTGGCTTTATAGAAATGAATAACGAAGCAGATTGGGAGTTGCTAGAAAAGTCATATTCAAAATTTATTTTAGAATATGCACAACTAGCTCAAGAGATGAAAGTAGAGATTTTTTGTATTGGTACAGAACTTGAAAAATTTATTGAAAACAGGCCCGATTACTGGCATAATTTAATTATTGAAGTAAAGAAGTTATATAAAGGTAAATTAACATATGCGGCTAACTGGGATGAATTTAAACGTACTCCTTTTTGGAATGATTTAGATTATATAGGTGTCGATGCTTACTTTCCAGTTAGTAATAGTAAAACACCAACAGTTGCTGAGTGTTTAGAAGGTTGGAAAACACATAAACAGACCATATTAGAACTCTCTAATAAAAATAATAAACCTATTTTATTTACTGAGTTTGGTTACAGAAGTGTTGATTATTCGGGAAAAGAACCTTGGAAAAGTGATAGAAGTATGATAAGTGTTAATATGGATGCACAAACCAATACGACTCAGGCTCTTTTTGAAACGTTTTGGAGAGAGGATTGGTTCTCTGGAGGGTTTATTTGGAAATGGTACCATAATCATGAAGCTTCTGGAGGTGAACAAAATTCAAGGTTTACACCGCAAAATAAACCTGTCGAGGATTTGATAAAAACACATTATGGATTACATAAATAAAATAGTATATGCACTTATTATTCTAAATATATTTTCATGTTCCAGTAATGATGATGAGTCACCTAACCTAGCCTCTTACTTGGAAGGTGATATTTTTGAGGTTGGAGCTGTTATAGCTTGTGCTGCCAGTGATAATGAGACAAAAGATATTCTAACGTTTTACTACCCAGAAGAAGGCGCTACAAATATTAGATATTACGAAACGGTACATGCTCAGGTTGATAATAGTGATTTCTCAAATTACACGCAGATTTTATTGCAAAGCACTCCTTTTTTTAATGGCTATTTAGGTAAGTTTACACAGGCTGCTTCTACCGAAAAGTGGATTATTGTTACGTTTGAATTGGACGGAGAAATAAAAATATCTAACCCTATTAGAACCAAGCAAATTTCAAAGCCAACGGTTTGGAGTGACGACGTAGAGATTAATCAAGATGAGTCGGGAATGCCTAATTTTACTTGGGTTGATGACCCAGTTGGAGACAATGCTATTTATTTTCAAGTAATTTCTGATGATCAAAATAATCTGTTATCTGGCACTTATACCTATCAGAACTATTTTCAATACTACGACACAAGCAATGTAGTTTTAAACATTACTACAGAAACACCTCAGCCCTTAGTCTTAAATAACACTTATAATTTCACCTTAATGGATGTAAGCGAAGACAATTGGGTAAATTTTGTTATTAATAAAACTTTTACCTCACTGTGAAAAGAATTGTAACTATTATTTTACTGTTGCTTTTTGCATTTTCATATGCACAAGAACAAAGCATTTATAAAATTGATATAGAAGGAAATAAAAGAACCAGAACAGCATTCTTAAAAAGATTAGCTTTTGTAAAAGAAGGGGTTATTTTAGATTCAGCTAAAATAAATTCAGATATAAGACGTCTAAAGTTACTACCCTCGGTAGCAAACGCAGAATATAAATTAGAGTCTTTAGGGGATGGTAAGCATCATTTAACCTATATTATAGAAGAGAATTTTGCTATTATACCAGGGTTAAATATATCTACAGATAATAATGGAGAGTTTGCTTATAGAATTTCACTATTCGATTTTAATTTTTTAGGTAGAAACCAAATAATAGGAGGTTTTTATAGCAGAGATGTCTTTAATTCTTATGGTGCTTTTTGGGAAGCTCCAAACTTATTCACTCGTAAATTAGGATTAGGTCTAAACTATCAGAATTTGGTGTCTCAAGAACCTGTTTTTTTTAATAATGGTAGTGATGTAAATTACAAGTTCGATTATAAAGCATTTGAAATTAAACTTCAGTACGAACCAAATTTTCATAACCGATTAGAGCTAGGTTTAAATATCGATTCAGAAAGCTATGGCTTTTTAGAAGGTGATTTACCAACAGGAATACCTACACAACTACAAGCAAATAAAGTATCCATTATTGGTGAGTATGAATATAATAATATTGATATATTCTATCAGTACCAAAATGGTTTTAGAAGTATTTTAACGTATAGATTTGTTACTGGCAATAGTGGAGAAGATGATCTTTTAAGGAACTTTTTTATTGGTCGAAATGATTTTGAGTATTTTAAAAGAATAGGAGACAGAGGCAATTGGGCAAATAGATTACGATTAGCTTATGCATCTAATGATGAAACTCCTTTTGCGCCTTTTGCAGTAGATAATCAATTAAATATTAGAGGAGCAGGTAATACTATAGATAGAGGGACAGCAGCAATCGTACTTAATACCGAATATAGACAGACGTTATACGAAAAAGGCTGGTTCGTATTACAAGGGAACGCCTTTGTTGATACAGGTTCTTGGAGAACTCCAGGAGGTGATTTGGGAGAGTTGTTCGATGGAAGTACGATTAAGTTTTATCCAGGCTTAGGAATTAGATTTATACACAAAAGAATTTTTAATGCTGTTTTTAGGTTAGACTATGGCTATGGGATAGGAAGTGAAGCTACTAATGGAATTGTTTTCGGAATTGGACAATATTTTTAATTTTAAAAGTTTATTTTTAATGGATAATTTTCCCCTCTTATATGTTTAAAAAAACAATCATATTTTTGTTGCTTATTTTGGGTTTGTATTCTTATGGGCAAGAGAGAAGAATTGTTCATGACCTTAAAATTCAAGGGAATAAAAAAATAAAGGCCTCATTTATAAAAGGCATATCTACTATTAAATCGGGAAGTAAATTAGATTCTTTAATTATAGAACGAGATATTTTACGTTTAAAACGATTGCCCTCAGTATCTCATGCTTACTATCAAGTATTTCCTTCAGAAGATAACCAATACAATGTGTTTTATAATATTGAAGAAAACTTCACACTCATTCCGTCTTTAAGTATCTATACGACTAATGATGATGAGTTTGCATATCGAGCGGGGCTTTATGAATTTAATTTCCTGGGAAGGAATATAACTTTTGGAGGCTTCTACCAAAAAGATATTTATAGTTCTTATGCGATAAATTTTAGAGCACCTTATTTGTTTTCCAATAAACTTGGGTTAGCAATAAACCATCAGAATTTAACAACACAAGAACCTGTCTTTTTTGAAAATGAAACTGCTGATTATAAGTATAGAAATAAGTCTTTTGAAGTTTTAGGGTTGTATGAATTCAATTTTAGAAACAAATTAGATCTAGGGTTGAATTATTTTGTTGAAGATTATCGATATAAATTTGGAGCTACTAGCCCTAATGTACCGCAAGTATTAAATGTGCATAAGTGGCTTATTAAAGGGATTTATGAATATAATAATTTAGATTATTACTACCAGTATATATCTGGATTTAGGAGTCAGTTTAATTTTCAATATGTTACATCTACCGATGCGACACTTCCCGATTTTTTTATTGGTTGGAATGATTTCTTTTATTTTAAACGTATTGGAAAACGAGGAAATTGGGCCAATAGATTAAGGATGGGTTTATCAACCAACGATAATACGCCATTTGCCCCTTTTTCTGTAGATAATAATTTAAATGTAAGAGGGGTAGGTAATACTATAGATAGAGGAACAGGTGTTATTGTGCTTAATACAGAATACCGTCATACTTTATATGAAAAAGGTTGGTTTGTTTTACAAGGAAATGCTTTTATAGATAGTGGTACATGGCGAAATCCGGGAGGTGACTTTGGCGATTTTAGCAGAGAAGATAACATTAAAGTTTATCCGGGGCTAGGACTTCGTCTTATTCATAAAAAAATATACAATGCCATTTTTAGAATTGATTATGGCCATGGTATAACTGAAAATGCTACCAAAGGTTTTGTGTTTGGTATTGGACAGTATTTTTAATTGTTTGTCATCCCTGCCCCGGTCACTGAGTGTAGTCGAAGTGAAGGCAGGAATGACAAGGTTTACTGATATTTACATTACTCAAATTTTAATCGTTTTTGTCATCCCTGCGTAGGCATGGATCCACTAGTCTGTAAAATATTATCATAGACAAACAATTCTTCAAGACTAGCTTTATATTTTAATCAATAAAACTTCGTGAGATTCTGAATTGATCTAGTAAATAATTTTGAATGATATTTATTTTAATAAAAGTAAAGTAACGATTCAAAATTTCTAATATTCAAGTAGATTCCTGCCTACGCAGGAATAACAGAGTTTCTTGATATTTACATTACTCTAATTTCAACACCAAATCTTCAGAGTTTACCATAGTCCCTGCTTTTAAAGCTATTTGTTTTATAGTAGCATCATCAACAGCCGTGATAGTCGTTTCCATTTTCATAGCTTCAATAATAAACAAAGGCTGATTTTTAACAACTTTTTCACCCTTTTTTACCAAAACTGTAGATAACAGCCCTTGTAACGGTGCGCCTATTTGTTTTTCGTCGGCTTTATCTACCTTAACATGTTCAACCTTATCGACTTTAACAGACGTATTTCTAATTTCAACACTACGCCCTTGTCCGTTTACTCTAAAATATACAGTAACCATACCTTCATCATTAGGTTCGCCTATAGATTCTAGAGTGATGAGTACAGATTTTCCTTTATCTAACGGTACTATAATTTCTTCTCCTATGTCCATGCCATAAAAGAAATTTTTAGTAGGCAAGTACATCAAATTACCATATTTTAAATGCTTGTTATAGGCATCTGTAAATACTTTTGGGTAAAGACTGTAAGATAAAAAGTCAGTAATATCGGCGGGTCTTCCTAAACCTTTCTCAAATGTTTTTTTGAAAGATTTGTAATCTTCTTCAATATCTATAGGTGGAATATGCGCGTTTGGTCTGTCTGAATAAGGTTCTTGGTTCTTTAAAATTAACTTTTGAAGTTTTTTTGGAAAACCTCCAACAGGCTGCCCTAAATCTCCTTTAAAGAAACTTACAACAGATTGCGGAAATGAAATAGTATCACCACGCTCTCGTACATCTTCTATGGTTAGATTATTACTAACCAGATATTGTGCCATATCTCCAACAACTTTCGAGCTGGGAGTCACTTTTACAATATCACCAAACAGTTGATTAACCTCACCATACATTTTTGTTATTTCATGAAAACGATCTTCTAAACCTAAAGCCTGAGCTTGTGGTTTTAAATTAGAATACTGTCCCCCAGGAATTTCATGTTTAAACACCTCGCCAGATCCAGCTTTTAAACCAGATTCAAAAGGATAATAATAATCTCTTACAGTTTCCCAATAGTTCGAATAATTATTTAAAGAATCTATGTTTATAGCAGATTCTCTTTCGTTAAATCGTAACATTTCCACAACAGAGTTGAAGTTTGGTTGCGATGTTAACCCAGATAAACCACCCAAAGCAACATCAACAACATCAACACCAGCTTCTACAGCTTTTAAATACGTAGCAGATTGAATAGATGAGGTATCGTGTGTATGTAAATGAATAGGGATGTTTATTTCCTGTTTTAATGCAGAAATAAGTTCGAAAGCAGCATATGGTTTTAATAAACCGGCCATGTCTTTAATGGCTAAAATATGTGCCCCTGCGTTTTCAATATCTTTAGCAAGATTTGTATAATACTTTAAGTTGTATTTGGTGTTTTCTTTATTTAAAATATCACCAGTATAACAGATAGAGGCTTCTGCCAAACCGTTTGTTTTATTTCTTACATGTTCAATACAAGGCGCAATGGATTTCATCCAGTTAAGTGAATCGAAAATTCTAAAAATATCGATACCATTTTCCCAAGATTGCTGTATAAATTTTTCTATTACATTATCAGAGTAGGCTTTGTAACCAACACCATTAGAACCTCTAAGTAACATTTGTAATAATATGTTAGGCATCGCTTTACGAATCATTTGCAGGCGTTCCCATGGGTTTTCTTGTAAAAAGCGCATACAAACATCGAAAGTAGCACCGCCCCAAACTTCCATACTAAATATTTCTGGATGATTTTTTGCATAGCCTTCGGCCACCTTCATCATATCGTAAGTACGCATTCTAGTAGCTAATAAGCTTTGGTGTGCATCCCGCATGGTGGTATCTGTAAAATGAACCTTTTTTTCATTTTTCAACCATTCCGAAAATTTTTCAGGACCTAGCTTTGTTAGTAAATCTTTGGTGCCATCAGTATAACCGGCTGTTATATCAAATTTTGGGACTTTAGGCTTTACAAATGTTTTGGTTGGGTTTAATTTTTTTACGTCATCATTTCCGTTTATAATAACATCCCCTAAGTAAGTAATAAGTTTAGTAGCTCTATTTCTCGATTCTTTAAAATTGAATAAGTCCGGATTAGATTTAATAAAGTTTACAGTAACTTTTCCCTCTTTAAAAGTATCGTGTTTTAGAATATTATTTAAAAAAGGAATATTAGTTTTTACACCACGAATTCTAAATTCGGCTAATGCACGGCTTACTTTCCTACTAGCACCATCTAACGTTCTGCTGTTCGCAGTAACTTTTACTAACATGGAGTCGAAAAAAGGAGAAATAGTAACACCTTGGTATATACTTCCGGCATCTAAACGAATACCAAACCCCGATGCACTTCTATATGCTGAAATAGTTCCGTAATCCGGTTTAAAATCATTTTGAGGGTCTTCTGTAGTTATTCTACATTGTAAAGCATACCCCGTTATTTTTATAGCTTCTTGATTTGTGATTTTTATTTGTTGATCAGATAATTTATATCCGCCAGCTATAAATAATTGAGTTTTAACTAAGTCTATATTTGTAATAACCTCTGTAACCGTATGCTCTACTTGTATTCTTGGGTTTACTTCGATAAAATAAATAGAATCATCATCATCTACTAAAAACTCAACAGTACCAATGTTATTATAATTTACCGCTTTACAAATTTTAGTAGCATAGTCGTATAAAGCGGTTTTTGTTTCTTCTTTTAAGCCATAAGAAGGCGCAAACTCTATTACTTTTTGATAACGGCGTTGTACAGAACAGTCTCTTTCATATAAATGCACTGTATTGCCGTAATTATCTGCAACAATTTGAATCTCAATATGTTTTGGGTTTTCAACAAATTTTTCTAAGAAGACCGTATCGTCTCCAAAAGCATTTAAAGCCTCTCGTTTACTTTCATTAAAAGCAGCTTTAAGCTCTTCTTCTTTTCTTATAACACGCATACCTCTACCACCACCACCAGAAGCTGCTTTTAGCATAATTGGGTATCCAATTTCTTTAGCTTCACTTAATGCCGTATTTATACTATTTAAAGGTTTGGTATTACTTCTTATAATAGGAATATTGTTATCTAAAGCGACTTTTTTAGCTGTAATTTTATCTCCAAGAGATTTTAAAACAGAAATTTTTGGTCCAATAAAAATAATATTGTTGTCTTGACATGCTTGTGCAAAATCTGCATTTTCAGAAAGGAAACCATAACCGGGGTGAATAGCATCTGCGCCATTTTCTAATGCAATTTTTATAATCGCATCTATATTTAAATATGGTTTTAACGGTTCATGATCTTCGCCTATTTGGTAAGCTTCATCAGATTTATGCCTGTGGAGAGAATACCTGTCTTCATAAGTATAAATGCCAATAGTTTTTACGCCAATTTCTGTACAGGCTCTAAAAATTCTAATAGCAATTTCGCCACGATTAGCGACTAATATTTTTTTAATGTTCATTTGTGAGTTAGTTATAGTTTTTAGCTATTACAAACTTAATCTATTGAAGGATATAATTAGAGTATTTTTTATGATATTGTTAATTAAATAACAAACTAATTGATAATTGTTTATATTTTTTGTGGTATTGATTTTATAAATTCAATAAACTAAGTAATCGAGTTATAGGTAACGTATATTCCATAAAACTAGGGATGAAAATTTTGAGCAATTAGTATTATAAGCTTTAAATAAAAATTATTTTTGCTAAAAAAATAACTTAATGAGAATATTTGGAATAGGAGACATTCATGGCGGTTTAAAGGCTTTAATTCAAGTGTTAAACAAAATTGAAATTAAAGATGAGGATACGCTTATTTTTGTGGGTGATTATGTAGATGGTTGGAGTGAATCTGCTCAAGTAATTCAGTTTTTAATAGAATTATCTCAAAAAATAAATTGTGTTTTTATAAAAGGAAACCATGATGTGTGGTGTGAGAATTGGTTAAAATCGGATGATGTTAATCCTACTTGGTACATACATGGAGGCAAAGAAACTATTGAAAGTTATGCTCATTTTTCTAAGACTGAAAAAAAGGCTCATTTAGAGTTTTTTGAAAATATGCCGTTGTACCATATTGATAATGAAAACCGCTTGTTTATTCATGCAGGTTTTACATCGATGCACGGCGTAGGAAAAGAAGTGTTTAAGGAAACGTTTTATTTTGACAGAACACTTTGGGAGATGGCTTTAACAATGGATAAAAATATAAACAAGGACTCCCTTATGTATCCTAAGCGTTTAAAACATTATAATGAGATTTATATAGGGCATACGCCAACTACTAACTTTAATTCGGACATACCAATGCATGCTGCCAATGTCTGGAATATTGATACAGGTACAGCTTTTAAAGGCAGGTTGACTGCTATGAACTTAGAAACTAAAGAAGTGTTTCAAAGTGATAATTTACCTGCTTTATACCCTAATGAAAAGGGAAGAAATAAAGATTAATCTTGTCATCCCTGCGCAGGCAGGGATCCACTTTATAGTAATTGAGTTTCAATTTATAAGATCCCTGCGAAGGCAGGGATAATAGTTAACAAACATACTTTTTATAATAACGATTTAATTCTTTAGCATCGGCACCCATCCATTTTTTTAGGTGAATTCTCCAATAATAATATTGTAATTTCCATACGCCATTGGTATAGTAGCACCTCGCTGAGGTTGTTAGCCATTTTTGAATCACAACAAATTGTTTGCGATCATATAATCTTGCAATTAAATCGTTGTCTTCATAAATAGTGAAATCTTCATTAAAACGACCAATGTTATTAAAAAGGGAGGTTGTTATAAACTGACTTTGATCACCACCCCGACAGGCTTGCCAAGATAAACGAGTTAGTTGCCCTGCAAGTTTTAGCCACCAATGGTTGCTATTAAACTTCATTATAAAACATCCAGCTTCATGGCCTTTTTTGACCTCGGTTATAATAAGGGTGTCAAAATTTTTAGGAGGAAACGAATCGGCATGTAAAAAATAAAGAATATTTCCAGTGGCGTATTTTGCGCCTAGATTCATTTGTTTAGCTCGTCCTTTTGGTGAACTGAAAAAACTTATAGATTTGTATTTTGAAACGATATCTAGCGATCCATCTGTACTACCACCATCTACAATAATTATGTCTGCGATGTTTTCTTTTGAAGAGTTTTCTAAAAGGTGTGTAAGCAGATTATCAATATGATCCGCTTCATTTAACATGGGTATAATGATTGAGATTCTATTCATTTAAATTCCAGTTATAGTCTTTAAAATTCTTTTTTGCTTTATCGGAAATGGTGATTTCTGAGTACTGATTTAGAAAATTAATTAATGTTCCTGCTTGTTTAAAATCTTTAGCAAACCATTGGAATATTTTTGACAGATTAATATGGTCTTTAGAAATATCGTTTCTTTCAGAATCACTTAAAAAATCTTTAGTTGCATTGGTTAGTTGTTCATCTATGTTTGACGGAATAAAAGCTTCGTTTTGTAATTTAGGACAAGAAAAGGACGCACATACAATAGCAAAATGGATGCGAGGTTCGTTCATTTTACGTAAAATTTGATGTTCAATCTCATTTAAATTATGCCATTTTTCGCCAAGCTTCCAGAAACGTTGCTCCCAAGGTTTATTAATATCCTTAATGCTATTAATAGGGTAATAACGTAGAATTAAATCGATAGTCATCGCATTGTAAGCATTAATCCAATAAGCAAGCTTTTCTTCCTTTGTCCAGGAATTTTGAGGCATATGTTCTCCCAAGTAATTAATGTAATGTGTTAATGCCTTCCTATTGGATTTAAATGCTTTATAATTAACGTTGCCTTTATTCGATACATACTTTTGTAGTAATGTATCCCACGAAGTATGGTTAAAAGTATTTGCAGGCTTTGTTTCTCTTGTTTTTATAATGGTATCGTTGTTTATAGAAATTACAGTGTCCACTTTATGATGGGTAGTTTTATCGATTTTTGCTTCAACCTGATCCTTTTTGTTTAAGGGACTTGCTGTAGTGCTTTTTGCACCGGAGCAAGACAATAAAGTAATTATGGTTAATATCGTTATGGTATATTTCATATGAAGCCTTTTAAATGCTTAACAAGCAGATTTTTAGGACTGTATTACAATACAGATTTGGGTTGAAATTAATGTAGCTTGTTAAAAGTTGGTAATACTTTTGACGGAATTTAATAAATATTCTTACTTCAAACAATAAATTTAAGCGTAAAAGGCTTATGCTTTACAGCATTTTTAAATACGAAAAATGTTTAATAAATCTGTTAGTCGCAGATAATTAGAAAAATAAAATCAGGAGATAGTAAGCCTGTTAAAAATATTATAAATAAAAGCCAAAGATCATTCTTACTTATGATGAGAGTCCCGAAATTTGAGATATTGCTTTGGGTTTTAAGGAGAGTGGGTTCGGTAGTGTAATCTACTGAGTTGTCTTATTATTATAGCAGAAAAGACGGCAATAAAACTTGTGTAAAGCATAAAAGCTATAAAACCACCGTTATTATTACAATTATAACGGTGGTTTTTAAATAATTTTAATTTGCTAAATCAATAGAAAAGTTGTCGATTCTAACATCTGAACCGTTTTCTACTGAATTAACAGCGTATAAAGCAACTTGGTCTGTTGTTGGTGCAAATTCCAGTTCTACAATTTGACCTCCGCCGTGTGAAGAGTCTATTGAATTTGTATGCATGGTTTGCTGTCCTATAAATTGTGCTATTGTATTTAAGTTTGTAACTGTTGAAGGGTTTGTTGCATTGGGGTGTAAAACTCT
>NZ_JAUOEK010000176.1 GCF_030540835.1 Flavivirga aquimarina
AATTGTTCCGCTATTAGTTATTGAGTAATAAAACCTTAATCTATATGTAGCCCCTGGAGTTACGGCGTCTAATAGTTGGTATGCTGTTCTTTGCTCTCCGGGAACATTAGTTAGTTTTATAGAACCTCCTCCTTGATTTCCAGGGGCGTCATTAGAATCTGTTGAAGAACCTGCTTGTTTAGGGAAGTTAGGGTTGTACCATTCTACACACGAGCATGTGTAACTGGCACCATTGTATGGGGCTTCTTTTATTGAAAAAGTTGGGTTTTTAATTTCTGGAATATTAATAGGGCTACTTACTATTTCTATAGAAAAGTTGTCGATTCTAACATCTGAACCGTTTTCTACTGAATTAACAGCGTATAAAGCAACTTGGTCTGTTGTTGGTGTAAATTCCAGTTCTACAATTTGACCTCCGCCGTGTGAAGAGTCTATTGAATTTGTATGCATGGTTTGCTGTCCTATAAATTGTGCTATTGTATTTAAGTTTGTAACTGTTGAAGGGTTTGTTGCATTGGGGTGTAAAACTCT
>NZ_JAUOEK010000177.1 GCF_030540835.1 Flavivirga aquimarina
TAACTAAATCCCGTTATTTATCAGTCAAAAACAATCATTTTAAGCTCTTTTTTTCTAAAAGATTAAACTTAAGTATTAATCAAAAACAACTTTTATATATTTGAATCAACAAAACTAAGTTAATACACAGACTCACGTTGTAGTGCATGCGGTATGGTAAAGGGACATAGTTTACAAAGTTAAAGGGACATAGTTTACACTTTTTTAGGTTGTAATTTGAGATAAAAATCAAATTATCATGCCTTGGAAAGCAACAACAACTATGGAACAAAAAATTGAATTTATCTGTGAATGGAGAACTGGAAAATATACCATCACAGAATTATGCAAAAACTTTGGAATCTCCAGACCAACAGCTTACAAGCTAATTGATAGATTCGAAAATCAAGGCTACAATGGTCTTATTTAGTGTAAAGTCTAATCTTTAACTTGTGTAAACCATGTCCCTTAACGAACATTAAAAAAAATTACGAATGAAAAACAAAATACTGATTTTATTACTGACTTTATCATCAATAATTGGCTTTGGTCAGAACTCAAATGAAAATGTCTTATATGTTGTCGATTCTATTCCAGTAATAGAAGAACCGAAAGAAGGATTTGGAACTTTAACGGAAAACGAAATTGATAATGTTGTTGTCATAAAAGACAAAAAAGTAATAGAATCTTCTGGCTACAAAGATTTGGATGGAATTATTTATGTTTTCACAAAAGAATATATCAAAAGACCAGATAGCATAAAAGCAATTCCGACAACTAAATTAATGACTAAAAAAAATGGAACTTGGTATTTAAAAAATAGTTCAACACCATATTCAGGAAAATTTATTGATTATTATCTAACTGGAAAAAAACAAGGCGAAGGAACTTTGTTTAACGGAAAACTAAAAGGTAAACGACTACTCTACCATTTAAGTGGAAATATATCTGACGAAATTGAATACGAGAACGGAATTTCAAACGGACTTGAACAAAGATTTTATGAAGGTGGAACTTTAATGCAAAAAGGGAGTTTCAAAAACGGAAAGGAAATTGGGATTTGGGAAATGTATCATCCAAACAGACAATTAAAACAACGGACAAACTTTGTTAACGGAAAAATGGACGGAGAATCCGTTTCTTATTATTCAACAGGAGAAATTAAGGGTAAAAACGTTTACAAAAATGGAGTTTATCAAAAAGATAAAATAAACGATAAGCTTTTCAAACTTTACAATGAATCACAGGAATTATATAAACAAGTAAACCATAAAGGAGCGATAAAAAAACTGAACAAAGCTTTAGAATTGGATTCTAATTGGGCAGAAGGATATTTTGCAAGAGGAACTATGAAATTAAATAATTTTCAATTTGACGAGGCAATTAAGGATTTTGATAAAACTCTCGAAATTGAGCCTTATTTTACCAATGCATATTCGAATCGAGCTTTTGCTGTTTTAAGAAAACACGAACTTGGAAATGGTCGGACTTTATCAAAATCAAAAGACATCCAAATAATCGCTTCAAAGAAAACAGAAATACCAGATTCGGAATTGACTAAAATTTGTACAGATTTGAAAAAAGCTGTGTCACTTGGAGATGATAATTGGATGGTTTTAGAAGCATTAGAAAAACATTGTAAAGAATAATGCCAGTAGCTAACACCGGTAATCGTTGCACAAGGCACTAAAAAATGCAGAATTCAGCCCCAAAGCTCTTTTTTAAGGTGCTTTAGTTTTTAGAAGCTCTTGTTTGTTTTCAAATTCAGGAGCTTGTTAAAAGTCTTATTTGAAGTGTTATTAAGGTTTTTATGTTTAAAACAACATGACACACTGCTTTGGTATCACTTTTTACAGTTTTAGCGGTGAATTTTAAATACTTTTTCAGGTTATAAGCTATGGCCGATAAGTGCATTACTTTATTAGCTTGATCAATGCCTATGGAATTTATTTTTCGAAGTCCCAAAAACTGAGTTAGCGTTCCTAATACAGGTTCTATGGTACTTTGGCGTTTGCCTTTCATGTAGCTGCCTCTCGAGCTGTTTACCCGGGCATTATTACGCTCATACTCTTCTTGGTAAAAGGTGACGGTAAATTTCTTTTCTTGTGCCGATTTACCTAAACATGCCGATCGTATTGGGCAGTCTACACAAACATGTTTTAATGCTCTGTATTCTTTCTTTTTGGTATGATTCTTTTTCTCAAAAAATACCTTTTTAAAAGATATTACTTTTCCTTGGGGGCAGTTCTTCATCTATATCATAACCTAAAAAGTATAAGATATCTAGACGTAAACTGCAGTGGTTTATTAAGTGTCTATCACTTATAATATTCTCTAAATAACCTACTCTAAACATAGTTTAAAGAAAACTACAGTATCGATGCTCTTTTGACCGCTTTCTCCATAATAGCCCTTGGTCATTGGGTATAGAAAGTCTAAATCCAATACCCCTTTTAAGCGTCTATAAAAGCTCTGCTCGGGAACGCGATCGCTCAATTGAAATTGAGCAAATAATTTCTCTTGATAATCTTTCTTGCCTTGCATAATACAAGATACATATTTTCTATATATTTACATAAGGTTTGTGCAACAGGCACAAACACTATCATCTATAAGCTTACTGAGCTATTTGCAAAGACTGGTGCAATCTGATGCATTTAAAGAAGCTGAAAAAACAGAACTTTTGAGAAAAATACTATACATAATCGGATTGAGTTTTTCTTTTTTTGGAATTCCTCTTTTTTATTTTATGGTTATAAATACTGGAGTAAGTCTGAAATACGAAACGGAATTTGGGGAGTGTATTTCTCAAGTTTCTGGAGTTAATTTATGTGAGCAGCAAGATTTATTTCTCACACTGGCATACTCTTGCGGAATTATATTCCTATTTTTAATTGGAATTTTAATTTACAAAACTATATAAATGGAAAACATAAACGAATTTTTATACGGAAAAGACTATTCGAAAAAAATTGACAAGTTTAATAAAGTGGTTGGCCAAATTCACACAGAATACAACGGAGAATTTGACACGACTAGTTATTTCACAATGCAACCACATAATCAAAAAGGAGAAGTGAAATTAGAATTTGACCAAAATAAAGACATTCCAAGTGAATTGAAAAAAAATAATGAGCGCTTTTAACGAAATATGGAAATAAGCCAGCACACAACATGGTGCCCTATAAAAAGCACAAGCCAATTAGAGAAATGAGATTCTTAACATTAATACTGATTTTATTAACATCAAACTTATTTGGGCAAAATAAGGTTCATCCATATAATAGAGTTGAATCAGAATTTGACAAATTACTCAAATTGACAATTAAAACGGATAGTATTATAAACTCATCGGATAACTTAAAATATCAAGAAAAGTACATTACAACTGGAATATCTGAAGGCTCAATACAGCTGACTGATAGTTTGGGAGTTGAAATTGGAAATGGAGGATTTTCAACATATACTTTTAGGAATGATAAAACTAAAGAGATTATAAAAGCCAAACATAATACAACTGTCCACTATAAATATGACATAAAGGATTCATTAAACGCAAATACCGAAAGAATAGAAATTAGTATTTATTATAAAAATGAAAAAGCATATTTTGCTATATTCAATGAATATCATTACGACAATGAAAATATTATTTCCACTAATAAATATTATGTGGAATTAAATGCAAAAAGAGAAGATGTTTTTTACTCAAATGGATTCCAAGAGAAAATGAGAAAACACATCTTGACTTTAAGTGAAGAAATAAAAAAACAAACATAAGATTAGAAACTAATTTAGTATAAAGGCTAATCTTTAATTTGTGTAAACAATGTCCCTTAACGAACATAGGAAACGGAAACCCATTTGTAAATTGACAATAAGATTAAAATAAGAGCTTTATGAAACCAACAAATAACAGTGTTACTGAATTCATAAAATCAGTTCAAAATGAAACCAGGCAAAAAGACGGATTTGTTGTTATGGAAATGATGAGTAAAATTACTGAATTAGAACCTATAAAATGGGGGCCTTCAATAATTGGATTTGGAAAATATATTCATAAATATGAAAGCGGAAGAGAAACGAACTTGCCTTTAACCTCTTTTTCGCCTAGGAAACAGCATTTGGTATTCTATGTACTAAATGGATTTGAAAATCAAGAAGAATTATTAAATGATTTAGGTAAACATAAAACGGGAAATATATGCCTATATATAAACAAACTTGCTGATGTGAATATCGAAATTTTAGAAAATATAATTGTTTCATCTTATAATAAGAATAAAAGACATGGTTGTGTCAAGCTTTGAATCAAGTTTATCTTTTTTTGAATAAAGAATATCTGATTTATGCTAAAACTGGAGAATTTCAAGATTCACCATACATTTATTGTGGAGGAAATTCTTGTCACATTGAACATGCTGAAAATGATATTATTGAAATTGAAAAGATATTAAAGAATTAAAAAAAGATTGCCAAAAAAATAATTGCCAATCTTTTTTTCAAAAACTAATCTTGTCGCACAATATCACCTAACTTATCCATTAGCAATTTGACATTAAATAAAATGGACTTCTCTTCTTTCTCGATAAACAAATGGGAATGATAAAGGGCTGCGTTATGAACCCATTCTAAAGACTTGATGATTTGTAAAGTGTCTTGGAAATTAATAAACTCCAGCAATTCTAACTGAGCAGGATATAAATTCTTTTTAATCTTTTTCGATACGTGTCGTGTATCATTCGATGTATGGACCGACTTACATTTCGGACATACATTTTGACCATTCTGTGTTGTCATAATTAAAACGGATTAAATGAATGAAAAAAGGAGAGGTCACCGACAACACATTCCAAGCAATGCTTAGATTGGTCTCGGGACTTACACCCGTATGCCTCTCCAATAACTTTTTTTTAAACCTGTTTTGAGATTTTTGCATTGCGCTTTAGTAAAATGTGTTGTCACTACAAATGTAAGAAAATAAACTACACTCAACAAAATGCTATAATTTATTGCTTCTGATTTTCCGATAGGAAAATCATTGCACACAAACATGCAATATTTAGTATATATAAGCGTTGTGGTGAGAAACAGAAATAAAATGGAAACAGAAATAGAAAAATTAATTCCACATAGATTTCCTTTTTTATTTGTAGATAAAATTATAACTGCAAATGAAAAAGAAATTATTGGAATAAAAAGTTTTGACAAATCAAATGAGATGTTAACAGGTAGTTTTCCAGAGTTTAATTTTATTCCAGGAATGATTTTGGTCGAATCAATGGCTCAATGTGGCGGTGCAGGCGTAAAAAAAGCAGGACTTGCAGATGGCTTTTTTGGACTAGCAAGTTTGGAAAATGTAACTTTTTTAAAAGGAGTGACTTATAACGAAGAAATTAAATATATTATTAAAAATATTAGAGTAAGCAACAAATTAATAAAACAATCTGGAATTGCATACACTAAAAATGAACCCATTGCCGAAGCAACTTGGCTTTGTGCTAGAATTGACTAAATAAGAATAGAAAAACGAACGCACAACAGTGGTAATCTAAAAAACACAAAATTCAACTCTTTAAGCTCCTTAAAAGGAGCTTTTTTTAGTAAAACTTGCTTGTTTTCATTAACGCTTTTACTTTACTTTCTACAGTTTTGGTAATGAATTTCAAGTACTTTTTAGATATCTCGTTCTAAAAAATGCTTATATATTTTACATTAATCCTAAACTAGATTTGCAACTTATTCTTAATGTATTTAGATTAAAAAGTAAGACAGTATTATTAAAAAAAGGAGGTGTCTTTTTCTAAAACTACCGTTAAACGATGATTGAGATATAGTTTTTATTAGCCTATAATGCTGAGTGTAAATACAATATCTAATACGTAAGATTATCCTTCCACAAATATTTAGTAATAGGTAAACTTTACATCAAATTAACACGTAAAATTTTTAAGATTCAATTAATAATAAACTAATTGCCAATCTTGGCAAAATTAAATTTTAAAAATTATGTTAAACAACAAATACTTTCTTTCTTTTTTAATGCTTTTACTGGTCTTTTCTGTAGATGCGCAAATAGATGGAGATCCAGATATTGGAGATTTATCAGCTCCTGGAGTATTCTATGATAAGTTTGAAGCGTCTTTAAATGAAGATACTTGGCGAGTAGAACATAGAATATGGGGGCAGCCAACCTATAACAATTTGTATTTACACGGAGGTGTAATACAAGAAAATTGCTATACCGAAAATGGAAATGCCGTTATGAGATCTTTAGGAGATTACTATAGTGGTGCTTTAACAAGTTTTGATGGACAATATAATACGCGTATGGGAGCAGCTATGCTTACAGATAAAAGGTTTGCTTCTGGTCGTTATGAAACCAAAATGAAAATAATACAACGAGAAAATATTGGCGTACTTTCTACGGCTTGGTTATATTGGTATGATGAAATTACAGAGAATGAGTATCCTGTACAATATGCAAAAGCGGTTGCTGCTGGTAATATTGAGTATGAAAATGATACCGAAACTGTAGTGAAGCTTAATAGTGAAATAGACATCGAAGTAAAAGGTGTTGGACTTTCGAATCCTATATTTAAAAACTGGATTGGACCAGATGAAAGAGAACTCAATGAAGAGGCCGATGGTGGTGATACCCAATTACCAATTAATCTTAACGATGGTGAATACCATGTATACCGATGGGATTGGCACACAGGTGGAAATGGAGAAATTCCAAGAGTAGAATATTATATAGATAATGTATTGTATAGAACACTTTATGAGAAAGTTCCTTACATAGCAGCTAATTATACTGTAGGGAATTGGTTTGCATGGTGGGCTGGTCATGATACAGGAATATATAATCCACCATTATTTGATACAGACTATATGTATGTTGATTGGGTTAAAATAACGCCTTTTTATGAACCAAATGATGATTGGTTTCTAGCAGAAGGGCAAACACCATATCCAAATTGGGTATCACATGAAATTCCAGGAACAATTTATGCTGTAAATTACGATCGCGGTGGTGAAGGAGTCTCTTATCACGATGATACAACAGATAATGTAGGGGATGGTATTAGACAAGACGAAGGTGTAGATACAAATACGGCCGACCCTATAAACGGGAGTTTAGGGTGGATGAAAGCAGGTGAATGGGTAGAATATACCGTATACGTTAACCAATCTGGTTTTTATTATATTAGTTTTTACGTTACTGCAGACGATGAAACTCCCGGAACATTTAGCCTAGAGGTAGACGGTACAGATGTTAGTGGTAATATTGATGCCATAGATACTGGTAGTTGGACAGATTTTCAAAGCAAAACCATTAATGATGTAGAATTGTTGGAAGGACAACATGTATTACGAGTTAATTTTATAGAAGGTGGATTTAATTGGAATCAAATGGATTTTGAACTTTCTGCTCCTATTGTAATTCAAGAACCTTACCCAGTTGCAGATACAAGACATGCCATACCAGGAACCATTAATGCAATCCATTTTGATGATGGTGGAGAAGGAATTTCTTATCACGATTCAGACAATATAAATGAAGGAAATGATACTACCCGAAATACAGGTGTAGATATTTTAGATGGAGATAATGGTAGAGGAAACATAGGGTATTCTGCTACTGGAGAATGGCTAGAATATTCTGTAAATGTAGCTCAATCTGGAAATTATGAAGTTGTTTTTAGAGTAGCTTCTAACTTAGATAACCCTGGGTCTTTTAGATTAGAATTGGATGAAACTGATATTACAGGAACCGTAAATGCACTTTCTACTGGTGGATGGACTAACTTTCAAGAATTGACAATAAATAATATAAGCCTATCAGAAGGCGATCATATTTTAAGGTTTTATTACGTTGAATCTGGGTTTGACATAAGTGAGATGACTTTCACTCCAGAATATGAATCTGGGCAAACACCATACCCTTCAATATTAGCAACCAAAATACCAGGTGTAATTCGAGCAGTAGATTATGATAATGGCGGAGCAGGCATTGCCTATTATGATGTTACTGCTGGAAACGCTAGTGGCCTAACAGATATGCCTGGACCTAGACAAGATGAAGATGTAGATACGACCTTTAATAATGACACAGAAGATGGAGGAGCTCCCACTATAGGTTGGGGTTCTGCAGGAGAATGGGTAGAATATACTATTAATGTAACGCAATCTGGAGTATACTCTGCAGAGGTACGCGTAGCATCGGTATCTGAAACTCCCGGTACATTTAGCATAGATATAGATGGTGTAGATAAAACAGGGGTTATCTCAGCTGTTTATACAGGAAGCTACTACCTTTTTGATGTTGTTACAGTGGATAATATTGATCTAGAGGAAGGTATTCATATACTTCGTTTTAACATTGTAAATAATGGTTTTAATTGGAGTAAGTTAACCTTGCAACCTAGTGATAATACTAATTTAATTTATACCAGTAAGACTTCTTCCGATGCATCGCTTAATATAACCACTAAGGAATTGGAAGAAGACAACTCTAGAATAATCTATAAAAACCCAATACAAAATAAGCTACTAAATATTCGTTTGGATAAGACCAAAGGTTCTGAATTTGATCTTAAGGTTTTAAGTTTAATAGGTTCTTTACAATTTAGTACAAAAATACAATCTGGAGACTATTTTATAGACCTTTCTAAATTATCTTCGGGTGTTTACTTAGTTTTAGTAACTAACCAAGATAATACTTTTAAAAAGGTAGAGTATATGGTTATACCTTAAATATTTAGTAAATTATAAATAAAAAGGGCAGAAGTAATTTAAAAAGCCTTAACCTTTTATTTAAAGGTTAAGGCTTTTTTTTATTTCTTGTCTCGTCCTGAAATAAGTCGCTTTTGTGTCAACTTATTTCAAGACGAGAAACTATTAAAAACAAAAAAGTCTAACATTTCTGTTAGACTTTTTTTGCTCCTTCTCTTGGGCTCGAACCAAGGACCCTCTGATTAACAGTCAGATGCTCTAACCAACTGAGCTAAGAAGGAAGGTTATTATATTTACTTTTAAGCTTTAATACAATTTCAGGATATTTAAACATATTCTGAATATACGCTTTGCTTTTCATTTTTTTAATATGAGTTTCTATTTTTCTTGCCTGAACTCTCGATTTACATGCAATGGAATAATATAAAATCCAATCTGAAACCTGTTTGTAAATGCATTATTATAAAAACCTGAATTATGTTGTTTAATCCTTTCATTCAAATCTAGCGCGTTTCACCAATATAAAACTTGTCTAATGATTTAGAATACAATATGTAAACAAAATTCATATTACTATTTTAAAGAACGTCTTTCTACTTTGCTCTAACCTCCCGATAACTATCGGGATGAGCTAAGAAGGAATGTGTGTTTTCGCCTTAGCGAGTGCAAATATATATTGTTTTTTAATTTCTGCAAACCTTTTTTTAATAAATTTTATTCAAAAATAGCTTTATAAATATCGTTCCCATTAGCAAACAAAACCAAAGCTATTATAATAAAGAAACCAACCATTTGAGCATACTCCATAAACTTATCTCCGGGCTTTCTTCCAGATACCATTTCATATAATAAAAACATAACATGGCCACCATCTAAAGCCGGTATTGGTAATAAGTTTAAAACCGCTAACATAATAGATAAAAAGGCCGTGAGTTGCCAAAAAGCAGCCCAGTTCCATGTAGCAGGGAACATTTTTCCAATAGCTGCAAAACCACCAATTTGAGCCGCTCCTTTTTTAGTAAATATATATTGAAACTGTGCTAAATAATCTTTAATTGACCAATACCCGACTGATAATCCGCTGGAAATACTTTCTCCAAAAGAATAATCTCTGTGTTGATAGATAACAGCAGAATCATCTGTTCTTTCAACAGCAACACCTATCTTATAATCTTCAGAAGGCGTTATTGATAAGGTTTTAACTATTGAATCTCTTTTAATTGTTAGAGCTACACTTTCTTTTTCTTTATTTTTTAATGCATAAGTCAAGTCGGAAAAATAATTAATGTCTTTTCCATCTATGCTCAAAATTTTATCTGTAACTAAAAGACCAGCTTTTTCGGCAGCAGAACCCGGTATTATGGAGTCTAGCTTAAATGGCTCTCTTGGTGTTAAAGCTGGTATATCACCAGATTCAAAAAGTTGAGTCCCTATATCTTCTGGAACCTTTAGTGTTTCAATAGTACCATCTATTCTTTTTACTTCTACATTATCTACTGTTCTAAACATTAAATAGGTAGACAAATTATCAGCTTCAGCAAAAGGAATATTATTTATCGAAACTATTTTATCACCATTTTTAAAACCGTATTGTTCCATTGTTTTGGAAACACCGTAGCCATACTTTACATCATCTGTATTTTGATAATCTTCACCCCAAACAAACAATATCATCATGTATATAAAAAACCCTAGTAGAAAGTTTACAATAACACCCCCCAACATAATAATTAAACGTTGCCATGCAGGCTTAGAACGAAATTCCCATGGCTGAGGTTCTTTAGCCATTTGCTCGGTGTCCATACTCTCATCAATCATTCCGGAGATCTTTACATAGCCCCCCAATGGCAACCAACCAATACCATAAACCGTATCGCCTATTTTCTTTTTAAATAATGAAAATTTAACATCAAAAAATAAATAGAATTTTTCAACACGTGTTTTAAATGCTTTAGCAGGAATAAAATGACCCAATTCATGTAAAACAACCAAAATGGAAAGGCTTAATAATAATTGAGCCGCTTTTATTAAAAATACAGACATGTATTACATTTTTTTTATAATCGCACAAAAGTACGCTTTTATACCAACTTTAAAAAGACAATTATAAGAAGCACACTTTTTTAACAAGAATTTAATCTTTAATAAAATTCTATGTATTTAAATTTTTAGTCATGAATGTTTCATTGTATTTTTGTACACATTTAATTTTACAGGTAAAATGATATCATTTTTTAAGAGTTATAAAGGATTTGCAATTGTTTTTGCTTTTATTTCCATTGTTATAATTTCAATTATCTACAACACTTTAAATGTTTACCAACCACTTGATATTTATCAACCTACAATGGTGAGTACTGAATTAGTAGACAGCACCATTCAATACAAAAAAAAGTATCATAAAATAGCCGATTTTTCACTGATTAATCAAAACGGAAAAACAATTACCCAAGACGATTATAAGGATAAAATTTACGTAGCCGATTTCTTTTTTACTACCTGCCAAACCATTTGCCCTATTATGACAAATCATATGGAGCAAATACAACAAGAGATTATTAATGACAAAGACGTTATGTTACTTTCTCACTCGGTAACTCCCGAAATAGATACTGTGGCACAATTAAAACGTTATGCCAAACAAAAAGGCGTGAACGATAAGAAATGGAATTTAGTTACCGGAGATAAAAAACAAATATATCAACTTGCCAGAAAAAGCTATTTAGCAGTTAAAGATCATGGAGATGGAGGGCCTTTTGATATGGTACATACAGAAAACTTTATGCTAATTGATAAAAAACGCCAAATAAGAGGCTTTTACGATGGCACAGATAAAAAGGATATTAATCGTTTACTTGATGATATTGAAATCCTGAAAGAAGAATATCAAAAATAGTTTTTTATCAACCATTTTTTTAGACTGTTTTTTTACATTACTTTTGCTTCTTTAAAATCAATCTAAATAAGTTTGCAAGACACTTTAGCACATCTAAAACATGGTGAGAAAGGTATTATTACCGATATTTCATCAATTCACATACCATTAAAACTCTTAGAAATGGGATGTTTACCGGGTAATTTTGTTCAACTTGTGCAACTTGCTCCCTTTCAGGATCCCATGTATTTAAATATTAATGGGACACACTTAGCCATTAGAAAAGAAACAGCTTCTCATATTTTAATTGATAAAATAACAGATGAGTAAGCAGATAAATGTAGCTTTAATAGGCAATCCCAACACAGGAAAAACATCCGTTTTTAATGCATTAACAGGATTAAACCAAAAAGTCGGTAATTATCCGGGGATTACGGTCGAAAAAAAAGAGGGTATTTGTAAACTCCCACGGGGCGTTAAAGCACATATTATTGATTTACCTGGAACTTACAGTTTGAATGCTTCTTCTCTTGATGAAAATGTTGTTATAGAACTCCTTTTAAATAAAAATGATAAAGATTTTCCAGACATAGCAGTGGTGGTAAGTGATGTCGAAAATTTAAAACGAAACCTGTTACTGTTTACTCAAATTAAGGATTTAGAAATCCCTACACTCCTTGTTATTAATATGTCAGATAGGATGAATTACAAGGGTATTTCGTTAAATATTGATTATTTAGAAGAACATCTCCAAACCAAAATAGCTTTAATAAGTACGAGAAAAAATGAAGGTATAGGTCGTTTAAAGGATCTTATCGCCAACTTTAAAGACCTTCCTATAACCCCTTGTTTAAATGCTTCGGAAATAGACCAAGATTATTTTGATAATTTACGTAAAGCATTTCCAAATCAACTTTTATATAAACTTTGGCTGGTAATTACACAAGATGTTAACTTCGGAAAAACAGATAGAAAAGAAATAGATGCCGTTGCTAATTTTAAAACTAAAAGCAAAGGGGATTTAAAACGTTTACAACAAAAGGAAACTATTAAGCGCTATCAATTTATAAATAATGTTCTTAAAAAAGGACAAACCATTGATGTGTCGCAAGCCAAAGACTTACGAACAAAACTAGATCGTATTTTAACCCATAAAGTTTGGGGCTATGCTATTTTCTTTGTTATTCTATTGACTCTATTTCAGGCAATTTACGACTGGTCTAGTGTGCCAATGGATTTTATCGATAACGTTTTTGCGTCCTTAAGCGAATGGGCTAAAGATATGTTACCAAATGGTGCTTTTACCAATTTGTTGGCAGAAGGGATTATTCCTGGTCTTGGAGGCATCGTTATTTTTATACCTCAAATCGCTTTCTTATTCCTATTTATAGCCATACTTGAAGAAAGTGGTTATATGAGCCGTGTTGTATTCTTAATGGATCGAGTGATGCGGCGTTTTGGTCTAAGTGGGAAAAGTGTTGTTCCACTAATTTCTGGTACAGCCTGTGCCATTCCAGCCGTTATGGCTACAAGAAATATTGAAAGCTGGAAAGAACGCCTAATTACTATTTTAGTAACGCCGTTTACAACCTGTTCTGCGAGGCTCCCTGTTTATTTAATTATTATATCGTTGGTTATTCCCGAAGGACGTTTTCTTGGTTTAGGATACCAGGCTTTAACACTCATGCTTTTATATTTAATTGGTTTCGGGGTAGCAGTTATTTCTGCATATATCTTAAATAAAATTTTAAAAATAAAAAGTAAAACATTCTTTGTTGTAGAAATGCCCAATTATAAACTCCCTTTGTTTAAAAATGTCGCTTTAACTGTTATTGAAAAAACAAAGTCTTTTATTTTTGGTGCAGGTAAAATTATTCTTGCCATATCCATTATTCTTTGGTTTTTAGCTTCTTATGGTCCGGGAGAACAGTTTCATAATGCAGAGAATATTGTTAAAGCAGAATATATTACTCAAAATTTAACCGAAGAGGATTTGCAACAAAAAATAGCATCTCATAAACTGGAATATTCTTTTATTGGTATTACCGGACGTGCTATAGAACCAGTTATAAGACCTTTAGGTTACGATTGGAAAATTGGCATTGCAATAATAAGTTCTTTTGCAGCTCGCGAAGTATTTGTGGGAACATTAGCAACGATTTATAGCGTTGGAAGCGACGATGAAGAAACTATAAAAAACCGAATGGCAGGTGAAGTTAACCTTGTACTTGGCGGACCACTATTTACATTTGCTTCCGGTATTTCATTACTGTTATTTTATGCTTTCGCCATGCAATGTATGAGTACTTTGGCCATTGTAAAACGCGAAACCAATTCTTGGAAATGGCCTTTATTGCAATTAGTCATTATGACAGTTTTTGCTTATATTGTTGCTTTGCTGGCATTTCAATTTTTGAAATAAAAGGTTTGAAATTAAAAAACGACTAAAGTAAAATGAATGCAATTATTCAAAACATATTAGTTTTTTCAGCACTTTCTTTAGCTATCGTTTTTTTAGTTAAAAAATTCTTCTGGAAAAAGAAATCATCAAAAAAAGTTTGTGGTAGCGATGACAATTGTGCCTGTCATTAAACCATAATTTATTTTCCTATATTTGGTTGCAACTAAATTAAACCAGATTATGAAAACTAAGCTCTCCTTTTTTATTCTACTATTTACCCTAATTAGTATTAACGGCTTTTCTCAGAAAAAAGAAAAAACAAAAACATTGTTTGATAAAGATTTAAGCAATTTTGATATTTGGTTAGGTACTCCTCATAGTACTGTTACGGGGCTTCCCGAAGGTACTTATCAATCAGACAAAATAGGCTCTGGTAACCCCATAGGTTTGAACAACAACTTGAAAGATGTATTTTCAATAATTGAAGAAAATGGGGAACCTGTTTTAAAAATTACTGGTGAAATTTTTGGAGGTTTAACGACTAAAAAAGAATACGAAAACTATCATTTAAGCGTGATGTTTAAATGGGGCGATAAAAAATGGGAGCCACGATTAGATAGAAAAAGAGACAGTGGTATTTTGTACCATTGTTATGGTGAACATGGGCGTTTTTGGTATGCATGGAAGACATGTTTAGAATACCAAGTACAAGAAAGCGATTTAGGTGATTTTATTCCATTAGGAGGCAATAGTGCAACACCAAAAGTTGGCTCACCTATAGTTGATATTCGTGGCGATTTTAAAGAAGAAAAGAAATTTGATCCTAGTTCCGAAAGCTATTCTATTGGTAAAGGATATATTCAGGCTGCTTCCGAACATGATGTCCCTCATGGTGAATGGAATCATTTAGAAATTTATGTAATTGGTAACAATTCGGTGCATATAGTTAATGGAGAAATTGTTATGGTTGTAGAAAATGCAAAAAAGCATGATGGTACCATATTAAATAAGGGAGAAATTCAAATTCAGTCTGAAGCTGCCGAATGTTATTACAAACGATTTACATTAACACCAGTTAAAAAGTTTCCAAAATTCATAAGAAAACAAGTTCGTTTTAAGTCTTAAAACATATAAGAAAGACTAAGAAACTTTTACAAAGAGATTATTGGCTATCATATTAGAAATAGTAAACTCTTTGGTTAGAATTTGTATGGTTATAGAATTGTCGAAAGGTTCTTTGTGAATAACCTTTAACTCGGTGCCTAAAGCAATACAGTTTTTATCTAAATATTTTAAAAATTCAGATGAAGAGTCCTGAACACCAACACAAATACAGTCGTCTCCTATTTGGGCTTCAGACAAAAGGATTTTATCAATTTTTTTAATTTTCCCACTTTTATCAGGAATAGGATCTCCATGCGGATCATGCGTTGGATACTCTAAAAAAGCATCTAATTGGCTAATTAATTTTTCAGATTTTATATGCTCTAACTGTTCTGCGACATCATGAATTTCGTCCCAGGAAAAGTTTAATTTTTCAACTAAAAACACTTCCCATAGTCTATGCTTCCTTACAATGTTAATAGCTATATCTATACCTTTAGCGGTTAATGAAACACCCTGATATTTTTTATAATCTACATATTCCTTTTCAGAAAGTTTCTTAACCATATCGGTCACAGACGATGCTTTTGTTTCCATCTCTTTGGCAATAGCATTCGTGCTAACGTTATTCACACCATACTTTCCAAGGTGGTAAATAGCTTTAATATAATTTTCTTCGGTGAGGGTTATCATAACTATTTTTAGATAAAACAAA
Organism: Flavivirga aquimarina; assembly: GCF_030540835.1. Classification (GTDB taxonomy): domain Bacteria; phylum Bacteroidota; class Bacteroidia; order Flavobacteriales; family Flavobacteriaceae; genus Flavivirga; species Flavivirga aquimarina. Next base: position 15,814 of record NZ_JAUOEK010000177.1, read on the forward strand.
TATATAAAAATTAATAATATTAAAATTATTTTTAGACTTATCTAAAAATAATTTTATATTTGCACAAAAAATTAATTATGAGATACCTAATAATCGGTTTTGTAAGTGTATTATCCTTTTCAGTAACTGCCCAAAATATTACAGGCAAAACACAAACAGATGGTAGTACTTTACCTTATGTAAATGTTTATTTAAAAAGCGAACAAAAAGGAGCCGTATCTAACGATGACGGCACCTTTAAAATAAATAATGTAGAGGCTGGAACATATACTATTATTGCTTCTTTCACCGGATATCAAACTCAAAAAAAGACAATTAATATATCTTCAAATGATATTGTTGTGAATTTTGATCTACCAGAATCAGAATTACTTGATGAAGTTGTGGTTACAGGAACTTTAAAAGCAGTATCCCGTTTAGAAAGCCCTGTACCAGTTGAAGTTTACTCTCCTACATTTTTAAAAAAGAACCCAACACCCAATATTTTTGAAGCCTTACAAAATGTAAACGGCGTTCGCCCACAGATTAATTGTAACGTTTGTAATACAGGAGACATTCATATTAATGGTTTAGAAGGCCCCTATACCCTTGTGCTTATTGATGGTATGCCTATTGTAAGTGGGTTGTCTACTGTTTATGGGCTTTCCGGAATACCGAATTCTTTAATCGAGCAAATAGAAATAGTAAAAGGCCCTGCATCTTCTCTTTATGGAAGTGAAGCCGTAGGAGGTTTAATTAATATCATTACAAAACTTCCTGAAAATGCCCCTCGATTTTTTGCAGATAGTTATGTAACAGGTTGGGGAGAGGTTAATCTGGATGTAGGTTTTAAAACCAAAGTAGGAAAAAAAGCTAACTTGCTTTTTGGGACTAATTATTTCAACTATAACAATCCAATAGATAATAACGGAGACAATTTCACCGATTTAACCCTCCAAAATAGAATTTCTGTTTTTCAGAAATGGGATTTTAAACGTGATTCTAATAGACTATTTTCTTTAGCTGGACGCTATTTTTATGAAGATAGATGGGGTGGGGAAATGCAATGGAATCCTTCTTTTAGAGGAGGAAATGAAGTTTATGGCGAAAGTATTTATACGTCTCGTTTTGAGCTTTTAGGAAAGTATCAGCTACCCGTAACCGAAAAAGTGTTGTTTCAATTTTCCTATACAGATCATGATCAAAATTCGGTATACGGCAATGTGCCTTACCTAGCGCAGCAACGTATTGGTTTCGGGCAATTTACTTGGGACAAACCACTTAAAAATCATGATTTACTCTTTGGGGTAGCCGCCAGATACAATTACTATAACGATAGTACACCAGCCACCGTAGGCGCCGACGAAGTTGTAATCCCTTCTCTTTTTGCACAAGATGAAATTAAACTTAGTGACAAAAACACACTACTACTGGGTGCACGCTATGATTACGATAAAAGGCATGGTAATATATTTACCCCAAGAATTGCATATAAATTCAAACCCACAAGTGATGACATTTTTCGGGTAAATGCAGGAACAGGTTTTAGAGTCGTTAATATATTTACCGAAGAACACGCAGCCCTTACAGGAGCAAGAGATGTTATCATTACAGAAGAATTAAAACCAGAACGCTCCTATAATGTTAATGTAAATTATCTTAAAAAGTTTTATACTAAATCGGGAGCTATTATAGGGCTAGATGCCTCTGCTTGGTATACTCATTTTACAAATCTAATTACACCAGATTACGATACAAACCCCAATCAAATTATATACGATAACTTAGATGGTAAAGCCATTACAAAAGGGGTAAGTGTAAATTTTGATGCCATTATTGCAAGTGGCGTTAAGGTTTTAATAGGTGGTACATTTCAAGATGTATCGCAAACTGAAAATGGTATAAAACAGCGTCAGATTTTAACCGAACGCTTTACGGGAACATGGGCAGCTTCTTATAAAAGTTATAAATACAATTTAACGTTGGATTATACTGGAAATATATACGGACCTATGCGTTTGCCTACTTTAGGAGAATTTGATCCACGAAAAGAAAATTCACCGGTGTGGAGTATACAAAACATACAATTAACTTACGACGGATTAACTAATTTTGAAATTTACGGAGGTGTGAAAAATTTATTAAACTGGACACCAAATAGAGGTAACCCTTTTATTATTTCAAGAGCCAATGATCCATTCGATAAAACCTTAGACGAGAACGACCCTACAGATTTACCTTTTGACCCATCATATGTTTACGGACCAAATCAAGGTATTCGTGCTTTTTTTGGCATGAGATATTCTTTTAAATAATTAAGTGCTTTTTAGTAATTTCACGACAAATTAAATACATGCAAAAATATCTCTACATAATCGTTATCAGTTTCCTTTTTTTAAGCTGTAAAAACGAAAAAAAAGCTAATGATAAATTTAATGTGGTAACTACCACATCTATGATTACCGACTTAGTAAAAAACATTGGAGGAGAACATATTAACCTACAAGGACTTATGGGAAGTGGTGTTGATCCGCATTTATATAAAGCCAGTGAAGGAGATGTTTCCAAGTTAGCTAATGCCGATGTTATTTTTTATAATGGGCTTCATTTAGAAGGTAAATTGGTAGAAGTATTCGAAAAAATGCACAATCAAAAAACAAAAACCATTGCAATTTCTGATGCTTTAGATGAAAAAACCTTGATTGGTTCGGAGTATTTTGCCTCTAATTACGATCCGCATATTTGGTTTAATATAGATTATTGGATGCAAGTCACTAAATTTATTGTTGAAAAACTTTCGGAAACAATTCCAGAGCAAAAAACAACATTCGAAGCTAACGGTGCTAATTATATGGAACAATTAGAAGCATTAAAAACCAAATTAATAGCAACCGTTGAAACGCTTCCGAAGGAAAAACGTATTTTGGTAACAGCACACGATGCTTTTAATTATTTCGGAAAATCATTTAATTTTGAAGTGGTTGGCTTACAAGGACTTTCAACCGCTACGGAAGCCGGTGTACAAGATGTTCAAAAGCTATCAGCTTTCATTATAGAAAATAATGTAAAAGCCATTTTTGTAGAAAGCTCGGTGCCTAAACGTACTATTGAGGCACTACAGGCAGCTGTAAACTCTAAAGGGCACGATGTAACTATCGGAGGCTCCTTATACTCGGATGCACTTGGAAACGCAGGTACTATTGAAGGGACATATATTGGTATGTTTGAGTATAACGTAAATACGATTATTAATGCGCTTAAATAAGTTAGCAGTATTCAGTGGCAGTCTGCAGTATAAAAACAACAATATTCCAAGGATGAAAAATATAAGAATCTTTTTAATTGGAACATAAAAGAATAATAGCAAGAAGCTCCTTTCCTATTTTAGGAAAGGTGGCTTTCAATTTCCTAAGAAATTGAAAGTCGGAAAGGTAAATGCTTAAATAAGCTAACAATATTAAGTGATAATACCTAAAAACAATATAAGTAAGAATTCCTTCCCTGTTTTAGAGACAGTAGATTCAGCTTAAAAAAGCTAAATTCGGAAGGGTAAAATAAGAAAAATGAAAAACAACATTGCCGTAAAAGTAGACGATTTAACCGTCGCATATAATTACAAACCCGTACTTTGGGATATTGATTTAGAGATTCCAGAAGGTGTTCTTATGGCTATTGTAGGACCAAACGGTGCTGGAAAATCAACGCTCATAAAATCAATTCTTGGTATTTTAAACCCCATAGCAGGCAGTGTTAGTATTTACGGAAAGTCTTATGAAAAACAACGAGCGTTAGTTGCTTATGTACCACAAAAAGGAAGTGTAGATTGGGATTTTCCAACAACAGCTTTAGATGTTGTGATGATGGGAACATACGGTAGTTTAGGTTGGATAAAACGCCCCGGACAAAAAGAAAAAAAGATAGCCCTTGAAGCCTTGGAAAAAGTAGGCATGTTACCTTTTAAAAATAGACAAATAAGCCAACTTTCTGGCGGACAGCAACAACGTATTTTCTTGGCAAGGGCTTTGGTACAGGATGCCTCCATTTATTTTATGGACGAACCATTCCAGGGAGTAGATGCCACTACCGAGATTGCTATTATAAATATTTTAAAAGAATTAAGAAAAGCCAATAAAACGGTTATTGTTGTGCATCACGATTTACAAACAGTTCCAGAATATTTCGACTGGGTTACTTTTTTAAATGTGAAAAAGATTGCCACAGGCCCGGTTAAAGATATCTTTAATGATGATAACTTAACAAAAACCTATGGTATTAATTATAAAGTGAGTATACAGGAATAATTCATTCCCGCGAAGGCGGGAATCTCATGAACATAAACTAAAATTAAATAGATATCTGCTGTAGTTTGTATTGAACGATTTGTGCGGAGCGTAGCCGAAAGGCAGGAATTATGGATATAACAGAATACATAAAGCTAGTCTTCACAGACTACACCCTAAGAACCATTACACTAGGTACTGCTATTCTAGGTGCAGTAACTGGTATGTTGGGAAGCTTTGCTGTATTGCGAAAACAAAGCCTTTTGGGAGATGCTATTTCTCATGCTGCTCTACCGGGTATTGCAATTTCATTCTTAATTACAGGAGCAAAAGATAGCAACGTTTTATTGTTAGGTGCTTTAGTAAGCGGACTTATTGGGACTTTTTGGATTCGTGGAATCATTAAAAAAACACATTTAAAATCAGATACAGCTTTAGGGCTTATTCTCTCTTTGTTTTTTGGTTTTGGGATGCTCCTTCTAACTTTTATTCAAAAACAACCCAATGCCAATCAAGCAGGTTTAGACAAATATTTATTTGGACAAGCGGCTACCTTAATAGAAAGCGATGTATGGCTTATGGCTATTGTAACGGGGGCTTGCCTTGTCGTCTTATTACTTTTCTGGAAAGAATTTAAAATCCTTCTTTTCGATGCCGACTACACAAAAACACTAGGTTTTAATACTAAGTTTATAGATATTCTAATTACTACTTTTATTGTATTAGCCATAGTATTGGGTCTACAAACAGTTGGTGTTGTACTTATGAGTGCTATGTTATTAGCCCCAGCCGCCGCCGCGAGACAATGGACCAATAGTTTAGGTATTATGGTGTTTTTGGCAGCGCTATTTGGAGCCTTTTCAGGTGTTTTTGGAACAGCGATTAGTGCTAGTCAAAATAACCTATCAACAGGGCCTGTCATAGTTATTGTTGCCAGTGTATTTGTATTAATTTCTTTTATCTTTTCACCAAGTCGAGGATTACTTTTTAAACAAATAAGGTTTATTAAAAATCGTCGCGATTTACAACTACATAAAACCTTGGCCTTTATGCACCATATTGCTAAAACACACGAAAATATTTCGCATCCGCATACGGTTAAAATACTTAATAATTTTCAAGGGTACACCCGTTCTACACTTCAAAAATTAGTACATAAAAACTATGTAAGACTAGATGGTAATATGTGGAGTTTAACAGAAGAAGGTTTTAAAACAGCTTCTAATTTGTATAACCAACAATCGGACAATAATGAGTAACGCCCAGATAGAAATACAGCTCATTGCTAGTTTAGTTGCTATAGCCTGTGCTATTCCGGGTACTTTTTTAGTGCTTCGTAAAATGGCTATGATTAGTGATGCGATTAGTCATTCTATCTTGCCGGGTATCGTTATTGGGTTTTTTATTACCCAAGATTTAAACTCCCCTTTATTAATTCTATTAGCGGCATTAACAGGAATCATTACAGTGATTTTGGTAGAATATATTCAAAAAACAGGACTGGTAAAAGAAGATACCGCTATTGGTTTAGTGTTTCCTGCATTGTTTAGTATAGGTGTTATTTTAATTGCTAAAAATGCCAACGATGTTCATTTAGACGTAGATGCTGTATTGTTGGGAGAATTAGCCTTTGCTCCTTTTGACAGGTTATTAATTGCCGGAGTAGATGTGGGCCCAAAATCGTTATGGATTATTGGATGTATTTTACTAATCACCATCGGGCTGTTATTTGCATTTTTTAAAGAGCTTAAGATAAGTACGTTTGATGTGGGATTATCAGCCTCTTTGGGGTTCTCGCCTACTATTATTCATTACGGATTAATGACAGTTTCTTCGGTTACTACCGTTGGTGCTTTTGATGCTGTTGGCGCTATTTTAGTAGTTGCTTTAATGATTGCTCCTGCAGCTACAGCCTACTTGCTTACTACCAATTTAAAACGTATGCTCGTCTATGCCATTTGTTTTGGTGTATTTAGTGCTATGTCTGGTTATTGGCTAGCTCATTGGTTAGATGCTTCTATTGCAGGATCTATTACTACTATGCTGGGCTTATTATTCTTAGTAATTTATTTATTTGCTCCCAATAAAGGCGTTATTGCTGTTTTGTACAGGGAAAAACAACAACGTACAGAAGTATCATTACTTACTTTTTTGCTGCATTTAAGGAATCATAGCGAGGAAGAAGAACGTCATGTAAACCACCTTAACGAACATATTAATTGGCAAAAAGTGCGTAGTAAAACAGTATTGGAATTGGCACTTAAAAACAATATGATTGTTATTGATAATGATGTCGTATCACTAACTGAAAAGGGAAACGATTTCACGTCCCAGGCAATCGATTATATTATTACCAACGAAGATTCTAAGATTGAACATATGAAGGATGACTTCTTTTTGTTTAGGGGGTAATATCCTTTTTATAAGTTTTTTTGCAATTTTGGACTTGCTTTCTTTTGCAATATTCGTAAATTTTATCAAGTTGCTTTTCAGCAAATTCAGACAAACAATTTTCAGTTTAAAAGGTTCTGAATACCGTCTGATCACTTTGTCATTCTTTGTACATAATTGTGTTAAATTATGTAGCCTTTATTCAGGACGACTCACAAACAAGCACTTCCAAAAAATAAAGCTCCTTAAAAAGAAGTTTTTGAGTTAATTTCTGTATTTTTTAGTGCCTTGTGCAACGATTACCAATGTTAGCAACTTTAATTTTGTTTATTCTTTCATATAATATTTTAACTTCTCTATGTCAGGATCAATCATATCAAGAAAAATAGGGTTTCCTTTTTTATTGAATAAAATTACAGACCAATAGATTGAATCTGAATTTTGTTGAATGGAGTCAAGATGCATTCCATAATCCTCAATTAATCCCATAAATGTTAAGCTTCTTTTTTTTGCATTACATCTTTTGATATTAAATGAATCAAGTAATGTAATTATGTTAGACATGTAATAATTGTTGTCGTCGGCAACGATATAAAACGTGTCTTCTCCATTTTTCTGTTTTAGATAGTTAATTTGTTTGTCTGTTGGAGAAATTAATAAAGCTGAATTTTGCTTAATTATCTGTGTTTTTGTTGTGTCATAGTCGGGCAAAACAAAATATTTTAAAATTTTATCATAATCATCAGTAAAGTTGAAATGTTTGATTTTCCTTTCTTTTAAATTTTCTGATAGAGTGTCATTATCATCATTGCTTTTACGGTCTAATGTTTTTTTGAGTATGCTGATACTATCACTTTTTATTTGAGAGGTGTTTATAGCTTTTTTTGAATTTTTATTTGAGCAAGAAATTGTAAATGATATTGCTAAAACTAAAATGGGGAATATTTTAAAATTCATTTTTATAAGTTCATTTTTTTTATTGTTGCTAACGGCAGTCTGTCTCAAAACTAATTTTACTTCTCTGAGAATCTCATATTTGAGATTTTTCAAAGATACCTATCCGAATACCAAAACCAAAACCAAAATAAGAGGTTTTGAGACACTCTGACGGCTTCGTATAAGAATTGCGTGGTTAAGCCACTAATTTAGCAAACAAAAACTAGCCAGAGGAAAATCCGCAGGATTTTCCAAGTAAGCAATGACCAAGCAATTATTTTTATACTTCTTTGTTACCTCTCGTTTTTAAACATTTCAAACGCGTCAATCATTTCATTATTAGTCCTGTACTTATTGTCAATAGGTCTTTCTTTTGTTATAACCCTGAGCATTGGTTGTCCATTTACTGAATCTGACTCAAAGAAACACACATCTTGAATAAATCCACTAATTGTATCGTTTGTAATAGTAAAATCGATGAAATTTTGATTTTCTGATTGAATAATTTCATATTTCGGGTATAACATGATTGTTATTTTTCTTCTATCTAAAGGTAGGCCTAAGGAATGGATTGAGCTATTATAAGGTGTTATTCTCCCTTTAAAAAGAGTATCGTTGATTTTGTTTATTTCAGTTTTATAGAAATCACTCCTAGTAGAATCCAAAACCCCTTTATTAAATTCAATCATTTGGCTAATAAGAGTATCTTTTCCTCTCACATATATTTCATTTACATTTAATTTAGTAGAGTCTAAATTTCTACCATATGACCACTCTCGTTCGAATGTATATTTTTTGTCTTGCATCGTTGAAAAGCTCCAATTTTCAATAGCATTCAAAAATTTCACTTTTTTCACTTTAAAGCCCCTTGTGTTTCTTAAAATATTTGAAATCCAATATTCTGATTGGTATTCTTGAAGAGCTTTACTTAATTTTATAGAGGATAAGTCATGTTGGAATAAAAGCTCTTTAATTTCAAAGTAAACATAAGTGTTGTCTTTCAAGCTTTTATTTGACTCATTAAGAACTTTGTTGACTACTCTATCCAAAACTAAATTGGAGTTTTCATTATAATTTTTTAGGCATTTTTTTAAGGTGATTTCTAATTGGTTTAAATTAGCATCGGTATCTAAAGATTCGTCTAAGCTATTGATATTCAATATTGCTTTTTTATTATAAGTAAAATTTTCATTTGATAGTTTTTTCTCTGCGACTGCTAGTGCTGAGTCTAAAACTTTTTTAGTCAGGAATAATTTATCAGTACTGTTTTCAAAAAGCTCTTTATTTTTGGGATTGTTACATCCTAAAACTGAAATTAGAAGAAATATTAGTGTTGTTTTTTTCATTCGTCCAATGAGAGGTAACGTTGTGTTGTATATGGTTTGTTGCGTGGTTTAGCACGAAAGTTAGTAAATAATAACCGAATAGAAAATCCGTGAGGATTTTCGTAAATAGGCGATTACTAACAATTAATTATGACACGGTGTTGTAAAATGGTTTTTTATTATAATGCAGAACAGTAATTAAAAATCAGCACATTATCAATACACATTTTTTCTTTAAACTGATTAAAGGCTTTAAAAAAACCTTGGTTAACAGACTCTAATTCATTGTTGTAATGTTTCTCAATTAAAGAATTCAAATTCATCTTTATTTTTTTAAGATCTGCTTTCATACTAAAATCAACAATAGAGATATTACAATTTTCAGCTAATTTATAATCTACTCTTTCCTCTTGGAAGTTTTTTACCCCAATTAAATTATAAACTTTTTCATTTTGAATTAATAAAATCTTGTCTCCGACTCCAAATTGTTTTTTTTCAAACAATTTTACATCTATTATTTTTTTTGGACTAAACTTTATTCTATTTCTTGGTAGAAAAAAGTCTAATTCAAAATTTTCAGATAAATTCAAACTATGAACTTCTGTGTATATGTAAGGTGTATTATGGAATTCTCTGGAAAAATATTTCAAGAATGATTCTTTGTCACTTTTAAAACCATCTGAATATGTATAATGATAAACGTAACCAGTTATTTTTTCATTTCCATTTTGTAATTCTATTTTATATCTAAAAGCTAATCCAGCACCTGCATATGAATTTGTGCTTAGAATTAATAAAAGAGTCAGAATTAATAATTTTCTCATCGAATGATTTGATAAATGTTTGTTGGCACCAGTTTTTTTATTGTTTTAATTCAGTTATTTGTTGTTTAGCATATCCTTTAGCTCTTTCATCTCCATATTCAGCAGTTTTTTCATAATATTCAATAGCTTTTCCCTTATCTCCTTTAAGTTTATAGCCTTGAGCAATATTTCCCAGAACTATATAATCTTTTGGATTAATCTTTTCAGCTCGCAAAAGTGGTTCAATTCCTTTATCATATTCTCCAGTTAGCAAATAAGTAATTGAAAGATTTGACAAACTTTCTATATGGCTTGGATAAAATTCTAAAACTGTATTTGCAATTTCTCGCATATTTTTGAGCAAGTCATCATTACCAGTATTGTATAATTGCAATTGATAGTTTTGAATATCTAATAGAAATTCTTTCTCTCCACCATCATATTTTTCGTGGTTTGTCCAAGTCCATTTATTACTGTTTTTGGTTGAATACTCAATTGTCTTTATTATTTCCGATGTGAAATTTGTCCAATCAGAAATTTGTCCAAGTGCGTATATTTTTCCAAAACGCATATCAAGTCGATTTGGATAAAGTTTGATTCCTTCGTCAATTTTATCCAATCCTTTTTTTAATTCCGTTTGGTCATAATGGATTTGACTTCCTAAAAATCCAGCATTTTGATTTAAGCTATCTTTTAATACAAGACTTTCTCCATTTGGTTGGTCGTTTGTTAATGCGAGAACTTCTTGACGTGATTTCATAAAGTGATAATTGAAGTAGCTTATGAGAAGTTCGGCATCTTTTGCATTTTCAGATTGCCATTTTTTCAAAGTTTTCAATTGATTAATAGTGTCATTAGTTTGACAATATTTTTGAAATTCAGATTGGTAGTCTTGACTAAATCCGATTTGCGAAATTAAAATCGCAATAAATGTTCCTAATATTCTTTTCATTCGTGTTTTTCTCAAAATTGGTGCCAACGTGTTTCTGATTTCGTTGCGTATTTCAGCAACTAAATTAGCAAATACACACCAAATAGAAAATCCGCGAGGATTTTCGTAAGTAGGCGTGTACTAGCAATGAATGAGGACATGTTGTTGTAAAACGTTTTTTATTTTCATCTTGGTTCGTTTGTTAGCCAATCAGTTTTTTACTATCCCAAACCAAGTTTGTCATCAACATCAAGTTCTCTAATTACTTCTGATTTACATTTTGTTAGCAATCTTAACCATTCTGTGAAATTTTTTACTTTATAGTGAAGTTTTTTGTCACTCAAACTATAATATGCTAAAGGCCATTCTCCGCTTTCAGAATTTTCAGATGTTAACCAAACCCAAGCTCCACCATTAGAATCTTCTGTCATTAAACTCAATAATGTATTCACTTCAATTTCCTTTTCTCCGACCAATTCGATTGTATTTCCGAGTTCTTTTCGGTATTCTTTCAAATACGAGAAACGCTTTATATCATCCAAAGAAGTCATATAAATCCAATAAGCTCCGTTTCCAAATTCCTTGAGGAATATTTTGTAAGATTCAGGAAGAGTTAATCCAATTTTTCTTTCTACTTCTTGAATTTCATTATCGGTTAATTTTGGTCCAATTTCTTGATGCTGTTTTGAGTCCGCATTCAATATTCTTATTAATTCTTTCATTTGTTTTTCGGTAGTTGAAACTTGTTCAGAATTAATATTTTCATTTTTTTTGTTTTGAACACAAGAGAGAACTATGGATATAATAAATATTAATAGACCATATTTTTGCATATTTTTTAATTTCATTTTCTTCTGATATTCGTTCCGCAAATGTTTTACAACGGTCTAGGCTATGATTTCGTTGCGGAAAAATCCGCAGGATTCTTTCCGCCGTAGCCGAAAGATAATAAATAAGCGTTGAATTCCGATTAGGAATTCAACCGCAATGAATTATAGCATCCATTGTTAGCAGCTGGCTTTTAGTTCAATTTCTATGTTATTAAAGTTAATCCACCGTTTTAAATTTCCAACAAATCTTTTTAAATGGTGTTCATTTAGAAAAATATTTGTCCAATAATCAAATCGGTCACATTGGATACTTATATAGTAAGTCATAATAGCTAAACAAGCATATGGTAATAATTCTCTCTCTTCTTTAGAAATTTCTATTTCGGTTTCATACCCCTCTATAAAACTGTCCGCTTTAGCTTGATACTCGTTTTCATTTAGGTGAGTTGAAAAAAGTTGAAATAAAAAATAAGAAATATCAAAACACAGCCAAGAATTACCACAAAAATCAAAATCAAAAAAAGTCACTTCATTGTTTTCGTCAATATGCATATTGTCAAACCAAACATCAAGATGTACAGCTCCATTTCGCAAATTTTGTTCATTTTGATTCTCAAATTTGATTTTAAGAAAATTCGATAATGTTTCTAAAAACTTAATTTCATCTGATTTTTTTTGGAAAAACTGTTTTGTTCTGGAAAGAGATTCTACAAGTAAAGTTTTAGAATTATAATTAATTCTATTCAACGTATAATTTTGTGTGGATTTATGAACTTTTGCCAATGCTTTTCCAATAATGAAACTTGTATCTTGCGAGAAACCTGGAATCTTTGAACCTTTGGCGTAAGAAAAGAGTACTCCAAATCTTTTTCCTTCAGGCGCATTAAGTTCTTGTACCAAATTATTTGAATTATCAGCTATTGGAAAAGATACAGGTGTATTGTTTGTATTTAAATGAATTAGAAGTTTTAATTCTTCATTAATTTCAAGTTTTGTTCTCCAGTTATATGTGTAAACCCTGAAAACAAACTTTTTTTCTCCATCAGTGACAATGTAAAGATGGTTCATTGCAGCTCGAAAAAGTTTACATTCCGTTTTGTTACTTAAATTATATTTTTGCTGAATAAATTCACTTATTTTTCTTGTTGAAAGTGTACTATTAATTACTTCGAATGTTTCTTTCATTAATTTGTATGTTGTCGTTTTTGAGCTTGCTGCTAACGTGTATGGTTTCGTTGTGTATTTCAGCAACTAATTTAGCAAATACAAACCGAATAGAAAATCCGCGAGGATTTTCGTAAGTAGGCGAGTACTAGCAATGAATTATAGGACACGTTGTTAGCTTGCGTTTTTTTTTAGTTCTTCTTTATCTATTAAAATCAAAATTCCTCCAATCAAAAACCCGCTTATTAGTCCGCCAAAATGAGCAGCATTATCAATTCCTCCTAAAAATCCGAATAGCAGGCTTACTCCTGCATAAAGTCCCAACAACATCCAAGTCATTCCTCTCATATAATTTGGATAAATTTTAAAAACTGTAAAAGCTAAAATTAACCCATAAAGTCCAAAAATTGCTCCGGATGCTCCGACACTAACTGTGTTTTCGTGCCAATAAATACTCGCTAAACTTGCAAGTATACCGCAAACAAAATATATAATTATTAATTTTACTGAACCAAGAATGTTTTCCAATAAACTACTTCCAAGTCCAAGACCTATTAAGTTCATAAGCAAGTGTAAAAGTCCACCATGAATAAATATAGAAGAAAGTAATCTCCAATATTCTCCATCCATAACTTCAAATCTTCTATTTCCACCAATTTCAAGTAATTCTTTTGGAGTAGGTGAAACTATATTCAGTCCATCAAAAATCATAACAAGGAAAACAATAATGTTTAGAAGTAATAAAATTGCAGTTGTTTTATTTTCTCCCATTGGATTTAAAAAACCTAATATATCTTTTAAATCATCTTCTTTCAATGGTTTATTTTTTTTAAAATCTCTTAATTCCTTTTCGTCAATTTTCGGAATTAAAACCATTGCTAAAAGTATAAAAGCTCCAATTCCAAAAGAGCCGAAAATCCAAGGGAACGAATTGCCAAGTCTTTCTTCAAAAACATCTTTTTTAGGTACAAGTATTATTTGTTCATTTTCGTTTAGATAAGTGTTTCTTTCTTTTATTGCTTCTATAAATCCGTCTCTGTCATCTGAATATCCAAGTCGTTCAAAATATTCTACATCTTGAAAATTATAGGTTTTAAATTCTTTTTCTGATTTGTTTATAAAAGTTCTGTACTCTGAATTTTTTCTTTGTTCACTAATTCGGTTACTCAAATTCTTTTTATACTCAACTCCATACCAAATAGAGTTTGTGTCTTCAAAGGGACAAGCGAGATATAAGTAAAAATTCAAATTATCATTATTTCGACCAGAGGTTCTTGCAGTTACATATGGAAGACTTGAATTTTGGTCAACATCAAAGGATATTATTTTGAAATATTTTTCGTTTTTTAATTCTTTTACTTTTGAGATTGAAGATATTTCATTCAAGTCAAAAGAGCTTTTTTCAATGTAGTTTTGACTTATAATTATTGGAACAGCCATTGCTGCTGCCATAGCGAATTGATATCCAAAATATCCATTATCTCTTTTACCTCTAACATTTAAAATTCGAATTCTTCTTCGTAGCCAAATGAGTATTGGAATCCACGGAAGGGCGAAAGGAATCCAAAAATTCAACAAGTTTTCCTTTAATGGTAAAATCCCGAGTTTAATATCTAAAGTCCAACGAAAAATGTTGTAAAAAAGAATAGTTCCTATCGAAACTATTAAATATGGAATATATACTTCTTGAAGTTTTGTCTTAATACCGTTCAATTCTCGATGTTCGTTTAAAATGTCTTGTCCTAAAATATGGCTACAGGTTAAAATTGATTTTTACGCTGATAATTTATATACCATATTAGGTGTTTTATAATCTAAAGATAAGTGTAATCTTATTTCGTTGTATAAATTAATTGCATTTTTTGTAGCTCT
>NZ_JAUOEK010000178.1 GCF_030540835.1 Flavivirga aquimarina
AATGCTATTGCTGGTTTTATTGGAGACCCCATTCCAGTCATTTCGATAACCATTGGCTTCATACACTGGTTCTCCCCATTGGTTGAATACCTGAACGGTATTGCTTGGATAATCCGCTATGTTTTCTACCACCCAAGTATCCCCGATGCCATCTCCGTTAGGGGAGAAACCACCTGGTGCTACAACCTCGGTACCTCTAGCTGTTATCGTAACTATAGCTGTTCCTGTTGCTGGGTCCCCTGCAGTATTGATTACCGTAAGTATTACGGCAACATTGCCCAGTTCTGAGAAGGTCATAATATCCAAGAACATGCTGTCAATACCGTCACAAGCATCAAAAGAGCCATTGTCTATCTCTTGAGCAGAAATGGTCGCTTGCCCATTGGCATCTAATGCTACGGTAATATCTTGAGTTACCACCGTTGGCCCTACAACATCTTCTACGGTTACCTGGGCTGTTGCCGTATCTGAGTTATTATTTTCGTCTGTAACAGTAAGCGTAATGGTTACAGGCGTGCCCACATCGGCACAACTAAAATATGACCTGTCCAAGCTTAAAGTAACAGGACTGTTGCTATTAGTCGCACCTCTTGAGCCATTGTCCACATCCTGTGGGGCAATGGTGGCCTCTCCATTCGCATCCAACTTCACGGTAATATCTTGGGCAAGTGCCACAAGGCCGTCCTCATTGGTACCGCTTACCACTGTTACCAGAGCAGTTGCTATGGCAGAAATATTAGTATTTGGGTCTGTTACGGTTAACGTTACGGTTACAGGAGTGCCTATATCATCAATACCGAAAATTGTTCTATTTAAACTTAAAACAACAGGAATGTTGTTATTACAGCCTCCTCCTCCTGAACCATCGTCGATATCATCAGGGGTAATGAAAGCAAGTCCATTGACATCCAATTCTACAGTGATGTCTTTGGTTAGTGCTACAAGTTTGCTTTCCTCCACGGTTACTATGGCCTCTGCACTACTCGTAACATTATTTTCGTCAGTAGCAATCAATGTTACCGTATTATCGCCTATATCATCACAAGTAAAGATGATTTCACTCTGTAAACCCTCAAAACTTAAAGTCACATTGTCTGCTGCATCACATGCAATTCCTGAACCATTATCAATCTCACTAGGTACAAGGGTATACTGCCCATTAGCATCTAACGTTACATTAATATCACGAACTATCGCCGTTGGACCCGCACTTCCTGCGGATACGGCTACAGTAGTAGTTTCTTCATAAGTTTCATCACCATAGGTAACAATAAGGTCGACATCCACAAATGTTCCTGCATCTGCACAGGTAAATTCTGTTTGGCTATCCGAACTAAAACTTAAGCCCACATTTGAACAGTCATTTTCCGACGAATTATACACATCTTCAGGCATAAGGGTGTACTGCCCATTGACCAACACTGCGGTATAGTTTGTGGTAAAATCCTTTAAATCAACAAACCTGTAACTATTATTTAATGATGGGGACCAATTAGTATCACTATAAGCTATATCGTCTACCAGTATACAACTTGCTTCATTAGCATCGTTGATTATTAATTTGAGGTTGTCGCCGATGCCGAGTTCGGGGTCATCGTAATCTTCATCACTATGTGTGCGAATAAGATTTTCATCATAATTGCCATAGGCCCCTATAGATGCAAAGTCAGAATCATCTGCTCGACTAAAATATAGACTGGTCAATTCTTCGTTTTCGCCATTGGCTATGTTCAAAAGTTCTAATTGGTTACTATACAGACTTAATTCTGTAAGCTTTGTATTGTTGGACACATCCAAACTGGTCAAAAAATTAAGCTCAGCGCGCAACACTTCAAGCTCTGGTTGATTGCTCAGGTCTATGCTTGCCATATAATTTCTTGAAAGATCCAAATTTCTAAGCAGCCCATTGTTGGTCAGATCTAATGCTGTTATATCATTTAAGGAAAGATCTAAATGCTCAAGCATCATATTATCTGAAACTATTAATTCTCTTAACCGATTATTGGAAACATTTAATTCTATAAGATTTGGGTTATTGGAAAGATCCAACGTTTGAAGATCATTCACTGAAAGATATAATCTCTCCAGAGCCGTATTTTGAGACAGATCCAATGTTGTAATTTCATGAGCCAGTCCACTACGATCTATTCTTCCAAAATTACATTGTGCAAGATCCAGTTCTACAAGCTTCGTCAGGGGTCTCAGATTTAAACTCTCTTCTTCTATCTCAAAATTACTGCCCATATCCAATTCCGTGATATTAACAAAGGTTTCAAGACCACTATCATCTGAGTCTCCATTAAAATCATATATTTCTCTATGGCCAGCGCCATTCTGGATTATTAACTCACTATCGAGCCATAATTTACCTGTAAAAGCCGCTGCTTCATAATAACTTATTGCATCAGAAGGATCGAGTCGAAGAAAAAAACCATCGGCCTCGCGAATCACAGAGTTGTCATAATTCTCCAAATCGTAAGTAAGAAGGTGAATATTTATTTCCTCGGCAATTCCTGCTCCATCACCTCCATTTCCACCTTCAACATAATCTGGGGAATCCAAATCACCATTAATATGATGGTTTAGTAAACGTCTGTGAAGATTTTCATCTATAACCTTCATAAGATCTTTAACATCCTGACTGTAATCATTATTAGCAATAGGAAAGCGCAGGTCCGAATCTACCATTAAGTAATTTTTACTATATACCACGTAGGGGTCAACTTGGGTTCTCCATGTTTCTTCACTATAAACGGGGTCGTCTACAAATACATAAGATAAATTGGGGTTGCCAGTTTCCGAAAAACCGGAGCTAGGTGTAGCGTTAGGCATATTTACATTATTGCCATTGGCCACGTTCAGGGCTATCAATGTTGCATTCCCATCTTCATCGCTTTGACTTGAAGCGTTAAAAGTTCTAAGATTTACATTCTTGGACATATCTATGGCCGTTAATGCATTACCCCAAACACGTAATCCTGTAAGATTTACAAAAAACTCAATACCGGCAAGGCTCTCTATCCTCGGTCTTAAATTTCCGAGCTCCAATGTTCCTGTAAAACTTACTGCCTCACCACGGTCTATTTCACCATCGTTATTGGTATCTAAACCCAACCCCATAACGGCATTATCACCATTATCTTTTACTCCTAGCACGTTTTCAGTTGTAGGTGTTATCAGCATTGCCTTAAAAGTTGGATCAAGGCCATCAATTATACAAGGGCCGTTAGAAAAAATTGTCCTCCCTCTATACGTTAATCGTAAGGAAGTCGAAGAAGAAGGCCAGGCGAATCCTTGTAAGTCCCTTAAGTCCTCATCAAACTGTATACACATCAAGTCACGGTTATGGGGATCATACGCAATATTAAAACCACCATTACTAGAAGTAGTAACTTGTAAGAATTTAATAAAATTTGGACCAGGGTCACCATTAGCATCAGCATTAAGGCCATTGGCCAAATTCAATGTTACTAACTCGTTAAACTTAAGGTCTAGCTCTTGTATCCCTGTAGGACCTCCATTTCCATCATCACCGCCCTGATTCAACGTGGACGCGTCAAAGCTTGTTAATTTATTGTTCCCAGCTCGTACCTGCGTGAGCTTTGTGTTATGGGACACATCTAAGCTGGTCAGCGCATTTTGGCCAACACTCAAAAACTCAAGATCCACAAGTTTATCCAAGCCAATTATCTCTGTTAGACCGGCTCTAAGTAAATTTGCTGGATTTTCTCGTAAACCAGGACCACCACTATCATCCTCTTTTTGATTTGCAACACCTAAGTAAGTAAGTTTCGTATTATTGGTCACATCTAGGCTTGATAATTCATTAGTAGGAGCATCTAAAAAGGTCAACTCCGTAAGATTGGTCAGATCCAATTCTGTTATCCCAGTATTGCCAAGATAAAAGCCCCAAAGATTAGGAAAAGTGCCACCAGTCACCTTCTCCACTTCTTCATTCCCTAAACCCGGGTTATTGGCAATCTGTATCTCAGTAACTTTTACAAAAGCTTCAATACCTGTAAGCTCAGTGAGTCCTGCTTTTTGATGCAAGTCTATCTTACCTTCATATTCTTCGGCTTCTTCAACACTAATCTCACCGTCATCAGTGGTATTTATGCTTGTATTATTCAACAGGATATTTTTAAAAACCTGGTCGGGTATGTTCACATTTTGCGCATAGGAATGGGCAAAGCACAATACCAGCATTAAAAAGAACAGAAGGACATTTTTGTTGCTTTTTTTAGCGTTTGATCTACATTTTTTTTTTTTAAATAATAATTTTTTTTCATTGTATATGATTTTCTGTTATAATGAATTTTTTACATAGCGTTATAGGGAATTAATTAATAATAACCACCTATACTCCATAAAGCTATTTAGATCTAAATTGTAATTCTGTTTTGTTTTGTTTTCTTTTTTTATCTTTTGTATATTATAATACAAGAATAATACGTGTCTTAAATCTGTCATAAAAAAAGTGCTGAAGTCATTTAGATTAGGGACGAGTTAATAGTTTTTAGGTATTTCATTAAAAATTACAGCGCAGATTCTCTACCTAATAGGGTAATTGTTTAGGTTTGGGTTTCTGTTTACTAATAGGTAGTTCTCTTTGGCTCATTTGGGCTAAGCCCAGTGACCACATGAGAATGGCATACAAAAGGATTTTTTCTTAATGATTTTTTTCACTTTTATACAATTGTAACCATATCGAAAACAAAATACATTATCTTTTAGGCGTATGTTGCTATGCATACAGTCTAAAGATTTTTTAATGTCCTTTTAAACTTTTCGAGAGCCCCTTCCGTAATCTCCAACCTCAAACGGTTCTTTCCAAAACCACTTTTTACAACCTTAAATATTATCCAGTATATAACCAATAGCCTTTTTAGCTCATCCATTTCTATTAGAAAAAGTTCATGACCATAGCCAAAATTTTGGAACCACTTCACTAAATGCAGTTATTTGATACTTATATCGTTTTAAGTGCAATTATTTAACATTTAAATATCCAAAGATCTTTTTAGGTGCATTTATTTGTACGAACAACTTATTAAATGCAATTATTTATCAATTATTTAAATTTAAGTGCAATTATTTTACTATTTTTACAATTAATTACATTTTAAGAGCAGAAATTTATCATGAAACTAGATTTGCCCGAAATAATATATAGTTCATCCAACTCCCAAGAGTCTAGAAAAATAGGTCAACTATTAAAAGATGGGAAAATCAAAAAATTACTTCCAAAGGCTTATACATCGAATTTAACAGACGACGACGAAGTAATCATTAAGAGACATTTATTTCAATTAATATCCAAACATTACCCTGGTGCGTTGCTAAGCCACCGCACAGCATTGGAATATCAAGTATCTCCCAAAGGAAATGTATATTTAACATCATCGCAAAATCGTGTTGTAAGATGGCCAGGGGTAATCTTAAAATTCACAAAGGGATCCGAACCGTTACCAAATGATAATCCACTATATAACGATTTATATGTTTCATCCCAAGAAAGGGCATTTCTAGAAAATTTAAGTTCAAGTAGAATAACGGGTGGCGAATATAAAACAGTTCCCGAAGATGTTATAGAAGAAAAGCTATTATTGTTCTTGAATACAGCAGGAGAAAAAAAGCTAAACGAACTTCGTGATAAATCAAGGGAAATTTCTGAAAAACTGGGGTTAGTGAAAGAGTTTGCTCTTTTGAACAAAAAAATTGGAGCAATATTATCTACAAAGCCAAGCAAAATACTTAAATCGCCAGTAGCAATGGCACAGTCATTTGGCGAACCCTACGACCCAAACCGACTAAAACTCTTTGAGAAGTTAGTCGGTGCTTTAAAAACTACACCACTTAAAACATATGATGATAATGCAACGAATGAAGAGGAATTTCGAACCTTTGCCTTTTTTGAAAGTTATTTTTCAAATTATATAGAAGGCACAAGATTTGAAATTGATGAGGCGGTCGATATTATCTATAAAAATCAGATTATTGTCAATAGATCGGGAGATACCCATGATATTAGAGGAACTTTTGAAATTTGCTCAAACAAGTTTGAAATGAGTAAAACTCCCTCAACTCCTGAAGAGTTTATTGACATATTGAGAAGAAGGCATGAAACCATATTAGGAGGCAGACCCGATAAAAAACCAGGAATATTTAAAGAGCTAGCAAATAGAGCAGGTAACACGCACTTTGTTATACCTAAAATGGTTTCTGGAACTTTAAAAACAGGTTTTGAGCTCATGGGTTCAATTCCTTCTGCAATTGGTAAAGCGATTTACATGATGTTTCTTGTTAGTGAAGTACACCCCTTTAAAGATGGTAATGGAAGGATTGCTAGGATAATGATGAATGCTGAACTGGTTAAAAATTCTGAACAGCGGATAATAATTCCTAACGTTTATAGAGATGACTATTTAGGAGCTTTGCGTAAAATTACAAGAGAACATAATCCCGATTTATATATAAAAACGATGCTCAGAGCTCAAGAATATAGCTTGTGGCTTAGTCCTGCCAGTTTTGATACTATGCTAAAGCAACTTGAAAATTCCAGTGCTTTCGAAGAACCTAATGAAGGAGTACTAAAATGGAGATAAGAAAACTATATTTCATTACATGCACATTAATGATATACTTACTTTAATTTAATGCAACCCTCTTCGAAATTTCACAAGTTCGTCTTCGTTTAGTTCTAGCCTCAAATATTTTTTCCCAAAACCACTTTTTACAACCTTTACCTTATCCAGTATATAGCTAAAATCCTTTTTTAGCTCATCCATTTTATACTTTAATTTCAGATGGAGAATTTTAGGAACTATGATTTCCTTAAGACTTTCTTCCCCTAATTTTCCACTTTTTGCTGCAAATAATTGCCTGTTTACTGGGGGTTTGAGCGTTTTTGCTGTAAATCATTAGATTTCGAATTTTTGACCAATTCTCGAAAACGCCTACAAACAAAGGCTTTACGGAGTATATGAAAAACGCTGTATTCAGCTCTATAAATGTAGCCTTTTAATTATTGAAATGGAAACGGTATTTGTTCTCAAATGGTCTGTTTTAATACTAAAAAAAATGATTCTGGAATAATGGTAAATTCAAAGTGTTAGTCTTTGAGGTCTAACTAAAGAAAATCACATTTAATGCTTTTTCGTCCCTATCCTAAGCAGTTTCGTCCCTTTTTATTGGATAACTCTTGTAAAGAATACATTTTTAAAGTTATGTGAAACAAATTATTCTTAGCACTATAGAGGCTCATCATTTTAGACATAACACTAAATGTCTTGATATGATCAAAACCATGAATTATAAAAAATGAAAATACTACTATTGATCAGTTTTTTTCTTGGCACTTTTTGGTCTTCAGGTCAGGAAAGTGATAAAAAAAATACCTACAAAAATGAGATAGCCATAAGTTCCAGCTATCTAATGGGAGATCAGTCCATTTATTTAATCTATGAAAATGCTTTTTCAAAGAATTTTTCTGCCGGTCTAGGTTTGTGGTACGGGAGATATGGATTCAATAGCAAAGATTTTGGTGAAGGTTATGGCGACCATACCAGGGATTATGAAATATCTCCCTATGGGCGATGGTATGTAAAGGATAATCAGCAAAATAGTTTCTTTTTGCAGGCTTTTACAAGCATTTACGGAGGAAGGTCGAAAGAGGTAAATCGAAAAACCACCGATGAAGGCTATGGAGTATACCGCAGAGAGATCGAAAATTATACCAACCTAGCATTGGGCATCGGATTAGGTAAAAAGTATTTATTGTTTAAAAAACGTATTTCCCTAGAACTGATGTTGGGGTTGGGAGGTGATGTAGTAGCTGAAGAATACTCTAGTGTTTATGGCGTTTCAGCTGCGCAGTCTGGTATTAATTTAGGATTTAGATTTTAGCATATGAAAAAGTTGTTTGTACTGATTATAAGTTTAATTGGTTTGTTTATGATAGGGTGTTTTTCAGGTGATGACGATTATGGTTATTCTCCCAGTGTAGCCATTTCTGATGCCTTTTCATTTGAAAATGAAGAAAACTATCAAGTAGGAGATACCTTATTTTTTAATTTAAATTTTAGTAGATATCTTGATGAAGATGGTTACGATAATGAACTTGATATATACGAAACTTCAAACTCTGAAGAGTTTTTTTATAATCCCGATTTTCGAAAATTTTCATCTTTTTCCGATTTGTACGAAAGTGTTTCCATAAGACAAGAACTTTTCTACTCACCAAATGAAACCACTAATGTGGCAAAGCTAAATACGGGCACTAACACCTATGAATCTCAAATGGGGATTATTCTAGCTGAAGCTGGTGAATATTCCATAAGTTTTAATTCTGTCCATATTAGCTCCGGTATACCTTATTATTCAGAAAATGTAGACGTCAATATCACTAATTTTTCCAAAAACACCCCAGAGACTTATTATTTTACTGTTGAGGAATAAAAAACATTATTAACAATGCAATACTAAATCTCTAAATTATTAATTGAACATATTCTATAAACAAAACCATCTAAATAGTTAGACACTATGGTGCAAACGAATGATTTATTACTATTTTAAGCTTCAATTTAAAATTCTTCGAAGGAAATTAATAGATTTTGGTCTTCCTTTTTTACCAACCTCTATAGTGTTGCCTATAATCTTCAGCTATATTTCTAACAACTTTCTTGACAATGCCAAATATGATTATGCTCCACATATCTATGGGGTTATTGCTCTAACCATAGTTTCTAAATTAAGCAAACCAGAACGAAATGGTTTTTTAAAATCAGTATTCAGCAAAACTGATTATTTAATAATAAGGGTTTTGGAGAACATAGTTTCTAGTTTACCATTTGTTGTTTTTCTACTATATAAAGGTTTATATATATATGCGTTTTCAACTTACATTTTGTCTTCTTTATTGGTTTTTCTTAGTTTTAAAACTAATTTTAATCTAACCTTACCAACCCCATTTGGTAAAACCCCATTTGAATTTACAATAGGTTTTCGGAATACTTTTCTAATTTTTCCTATAGCTTATTTTTTGACATACATTTCTATTTCCGTTAATAATTTTAATCTTGGGATTTTTTCTATGTTGTTAACCGGTGCCATATGCATGTCATACTTTTCGAAAACCGAAAACAGATACCATGTATGGAATTTCAATTTATCCCCAGAGCAATTCTTAAGGTACAAAACCAGAACGTGTTTTATTAATTTTTCAATTTTAACATTACCCATTGTTATTACCTTGTCTATTTTCTTCATCAATGAGATACATATTATTATGATTTTTCTTGTTCTGTGTTATGCATACCTCACCTTAATGATATATGCTAAATACTCAGATTTCCCTAATCATATCAGCCTTCCACAAGGCCTCCTAATTGGAATAAGTTTAGTGCTTCCCCCGTTATTGCTTGTTTTGATTCCATATTTTAAATCTAAGTCAATCAAAAAACTAAAAAACATATTAGAATGATAAAAGTCGAAAAACTATCCAAGTCTTACGGAAGAAAAAAAATCCTCTCCAATATTAGTTTTGAACTTGAAGAAGGAAAAATTTATGGTCTTGTCGGTGAAAATGGAGCAGGAAAGACAACATTGTTCAAATGCTTGACCGGAATTGAAAAATATCAGGGCGATGTAAAATCGAACTTAGAAAAACTAAAGAATTCTTCTGGTTTCTTGCCTTCAGAACCTTACTTTTTTAAAAAAACTACTGGAAGAGAATATATTCAATTGCTCACGAATGCGCGGAAAATTGTAATTGATAATATTGAGGACAAAAACATATTCAATTTGCCATTGGACCAATACGCCTCAACCTATTCTACAGGAATGAAAAAAAAACTGGCGTTAATGGCCATTCTTTTCCAAAAGAATGATTTTTTTATTCTAGATGAGCCATTTAATGGTGTGGATATAGAAGGCAACATTCTCATAGAGAAAATCTTGCAAAAACTCAAAGAATTGAACAAAACAGTCATAATTTCCTCCCATATTTTCACTACATTAAAAACTGTTTGTGATGAAATAATCATATTGGAAAAAGGCAACTTAACCAAACATATTAAACGAACAGATTATAGCAAACTAGAACATAAAATGAAGAATTTCAATATGGGTAATCAATTAGAAAAACTTGGATTAACCTAAGAACAAAAACCATTGCCAATTTTTAGTTAACTTATGAATTCGACTAATACAACTTGCCTGATGAACTTATTAAAATTATTTCAAAGGATTTTTATAGCAAGTATTACCTTACTATCATTTCAAATCTGCTTATCCCAAACGATAAAAGTTCAAGGAAAGGTAGTTGATAAAAACGATACCCCATTACCTATAGTCCATTTACGTTTTGAGGGTACTTATATTGGAACCGTTTCCAATGAAAATGGGGAGTTTGAAATAGCATGCGATTTAGAAACCTCCAAAAAACGGCTCGTAATTTCCCTTATTGGCTATGAGACAAAAAAAATAGTTTTATCCAAAGGATTCAATAAAATCATATTGGCTGAAAATATAACGCAATTGAATGCTGTTACACTTTTTTCACGCGATTATGCAAGAGAACTTATTGAAAAAGCCATTAATGCTATTCCCCGAAATTACCCAAAGATAGAAGAGCGCCATAAAGGTTTTTTTAGAGAGATTATCCATAGGGAACAAGGGGAAAAACCAGTTTATATTATAGAAACTACCTTAGAATCCATCAAAAAACCTTATAAAATTAGACGTCGATCTGGCGATGTAAAACTCATTGAGTTCAGGAAGTATGAAAGCCAACAGTTGGACTCCTTACATAGAAGAATTTATGCCGGTGCCCATCACATCCATAGATTCGACATTGTATCTAGAAGAGAGGCTTTTTTAAGTAACCTCAGTGGTTTCAAATATAAGATAAAAGATACTTTACGACAGCAGGGCAATGATGTATACAAGATTTACTTTCAAAATAAAAATAAGCTATCTGGTCACGTATATGTTATGGATTCATCCTATGCCATTATAAAAGCTGAATTAAACAATTATTCTTACTCCAAATCATCATTAAAGGGTCGGCAATATTTAAATTATACTGTTACATATGAACAAGATGAGAATCAGGTCTGGAGATTTAAGCGTTCCAATTATGAGACCGCCTTTAAACAAAGAGGGAAATTGTTTAAGCTATCAAGTGATTATGTAACTACAGAAGTTGAGCCCAACAAAATTGGGATAACTTATTCAGATAGATTACAATTTGGTGATATCTTGTTGTACGAACCAAAAAAGTATGAACCTAACTTTTGGGATAGTTACAATATAATTTTACCAGATGAAAAATCGGAAAATCTGTTTAGATCAATTGATTATTCAAAAACAAACAATGCCAAAAAAACGTTAAATAAATTTCTAAGAATCCTTCTTAGATTCAGACAAGAAGCATGGTTTACATGGACATCAATAGATGTCGCATCCAATATGGTCGTATTTGAAAACCCAGCTTTGGAAATTCAACAAGGCTTATCAACTACTGAAGAAAATGTGTATGGTCTGACCTATTCGCTTTTATACGAATTCAAACCTAATTTTTTTCTAGGCTATTCAAATAAAAGTAGTATATCAAAAAGCGGAATTGTTTCACATGATTTGTCTATCTCAAGGAGCATAAACCTTAACCCCAACGGACGACCTATTTTTGTTGTGCCTAGAATGAATTTTGGTTATCAAGAACTAAAATACTCTATTGGCAACTTCTATACCACGGGGGATTTTAAAATTAACGGAAAATCTTTTAAGAATGGAGAAACAGATGTTTTTCTTTCGCAAAGGAACTTCCGACTTCAACCCAATCTTGTTTTTGATATAGAGAAAAGCAATCGATTAAGTTTCATGGTTTCTTTTGGATATAACTTCCCATTGAAAGAAAGAATAGGTCTGTTGTTTCATGAAAAGGAGGGCTTTTTTCTTTTCAGAAAAAAAACATTTATTAAAAATGGAGATGAAAGCCTCTCGATAGAACGAAGTAATGGTTCATTGAAAAACAATATCAGCATAAGTGCTGGAATCGCTATTCATATTTAACTTTTCCAATTGATTGACCTTCTTCATAGCTATTTGAAGTACAAAAACTATTTAAAATAATCATGATGATGAAATGCTTGTTGAACTAGAAACAACTCGACCTTGGGAAGAGTTTTTCTATTTCAACAATGCCACATCTCACTTCTCAACAATTACCTATAACTTTACTTCTCTTTTCCTCGAACCGTTCCAATAAATTATTTATATCCTCGCTTATCTTACTCTCTACCACTCTAGCGTATATTTGTGTTGTAGATAGCTTGGTATGCCCCAAGAGTTTTGAGACCGTTTCAATGGTAACTTCGTTGGACAGCATGACCGTAGTGGCAAACGTATGTCTAGCGACATGAAACGAAATATTCTTGTGGATACCACAGGAATTCATTATTTCTTTTAAATAGGTATTTACTTTTTGGTTGGAGCTTAGGGGCAACAGCCTGTTTTTGATACTCATTTCTTGGGGTGCCCTATATTTTTCAATAATTGACCAAGCTTTGGGCAATAGGGGCACTTTTACCGATTCATCCGTCTTTTCTCTTTTGGTATATATCCAGTAATGGTTATCTATACCTTTAACGATGTTCATTTCAGTTAGTTCCTTGACATCTATATAGGATAGTCCTGTATAGCAGGAAAAAACAAAACAGTCCTTTACACGCTGTAAGCGTTCACTCCTAAAGTCAGTGTCCTCTAATAATTTTAGCTCTCTTTCATTTAAATACACCCTATCGTATTTCTTGAATTTTAGCTGGAATTGGTTAAATGGGTTTTTGTTAATCCATTCCAGTTTAACAGCTAGGTTTGCCATTTTCTTTAAACGTTCCAGATGCTTCATCACTCCGTTATTACCAAGAACAAGCTCTTTTTGAGAGTTTTTATAGTTTCTTAAATAATGTTCAAAATCTGTGATAAATCTAAAGTTCAATTGTTTCAGGTAAATATCGTTTACCTTTCGTTTTTTCAGTAAAAACCGTTCCAGATACCTTTCTGTGGTGTAATAGTTTTTCATGGTTCCCGCTTTAAGGACATGAATCATATTATTGTTATGATAGGTTATTAAATCCTTTAGTGTTTTACTGTTCTCATCTTCTCCCAAGTATCGGGACTTAATGGCATCCGAGGTTATTATTTTATCCTCTTCTAATAACTGTTTATGGCATTGAAGTAGTTTGCCATACACTTGGCCTAAATAGGCGTTTAGGGCTCGGATTTTTTCGGTATTTCCCTTGCCTCTATTCCTTGCGGAGTCCCATTGTTCGGAATTTGCACACCGTTTTAGGCTAATTTCTGCTCTTTTTCCATTGGCATTTATACGTGTATAGATGGAAAGTCTGTTGGGGTTACTTCTAGATTTTCTTGTAAAGAAAGTAATTGAAAATGTACTTAACGTCTTCATTTTACGTGATTTGTATTAAACAATGATTTGCAAAGACAAAAGTCAAATCACGCTTCAAAGCTCCATAAAGTTAGTGCATTTTTGGTAAACAATTGCACACCTAATTACACACCTTTTTATTAGTTTTATATGGTATTATTTGGCATCAAATGACAAATAGCATAAATTCTTAATAAAGTTCTGCAGAGGGGAAGCCTAACCAATATTTTACAAAAATTCATTTTTTCACTTTTTCCCAAGTTTTTTTAACCGTGTTTGATATGTCTGTAAATAATTGCCTTTGGATCTTTCACTTAAATAAGATGAATCGATAAATTCTATGACCTTTTTAGATTTTGTCAATAGTTTATCAAAAACTCCATCGCATTGGACCTTACTAAGCCCTGCCTGCTCTGCAAGAATGAGAAATTGCTGCATGACCTTTCCATTGGCCAAATTCCTAGGTAACAACCCATCGTCTAATGCAAAGTCTGAGTCTTCAATGTGTATTCTGGTATTGAGCAAATCATAGGCCGGACTTAATCGAAAATCCCCAAGAGGTGTTTCCAGCAACGAGAAATTTTTGAAATGCGCATCACCATTTGAGAACAAATAGTTGAAAACAAGCAATTGAAAGAGCTTTGGTGCCTCTATGCGATATGCAGGTAGATATTTTTTCATGAGTTCAAACAACTCCAAATAATTTCCCAAATATTTATAGTGTTCACCATGTGTCTGGGGAGTCCTTCCCCCCAACGAAGCAAAATCTTCTTTGGCAAGCTTTTCGCCCCTCTCCGTTACATCAAATCTTTTGGTAATATAGGCGGGTGTCCCATCCTTAAAAAAAATGATTGCATTTTCTGCAGTCTCTATACCAAAAACCTGTCTGGCAATTTGCATCGTTAGATGCTCATTGGCCGGCATCTGGTCTGGATTTTTACCAGCACCAGGTATTGGCTTTAGAATGTAAGTTCCCTGCTCCCCTTCATCAATGAGGCGAAGTTTGTTCTTTTCCAATAAAACAGAGAATTTTTCTTGTACTCCAGAAATGGAAATCCGTTTTCGGTTCTCAAGAAACAGTTCATCTGCGTCCTCATTGCTTGCTGGAGAATCATACAGTAGAAGATGGTGCACCTTTTTCCCATTGAACATTCGCCTTAAGCATGTTCTGCTATAGGTATCGTGTCCGTACTTCAAAGTACCTGGGCAATTTTTTATTTCTGACATGCTCATATATCCATTTTCTTTACGGTAACCGCACCAATGGTATCATATTGGGCCGTGGTAAGTAATAAACCAAAGTAATCGTTTTCATCAATACGCATGTGCATACACACTATCTTCTTATTGGTCCCTTCTGGGAGCATATTATAAAAAAAAGGGAAAAGATGGTCCGAGCTATATTCTTGTCTCTCCTTTGGCAAGGTCAAACTAATAGAAGGTTTACTATTATCTACCATCCATTGGTCATCGTACCGGAATATAAAACTGCCATCGTCCAGTTGGGTGAGTAAACCTGCTGCTGCTTTTTTAAAATATACCTTAGCCTGTCTCATGAATTAGTTCCTGGAAGTTTTTGTATCCTCAAGCACACCTCCATCCCAAGGACATCAGCAATTTTATCCAATGTATCCAAAGTGGGGTTGCCCTGTCCTCGTTCAATTTGATAGAGTGTGGTTACACTCACCCCGGCTAGCTCTGCCAATTGTGGTTGGGTGACCTTTAGTGCTTTTCTCCGTGCTTTTATACTATTTCCTATCATTTTAACAGTATGCTGTTATTTTAATGTAAAAATATGAATAAAAAATAGATAATACAAACCAAATATCAATAAACTGATATTTTTAAGTGAAATGTATAGCTCAAAAGAATAATTACTATAAATATCACAGTACACTGTGATATTTGATTAAGGAGAACTTCAGAAATAGAATAGGCAATAATAGTAAATAGTCTTAATCCTCAATAACAGTTTATTTCCGACGATAATTCTTTTCTATACATAAGAAGAATTATGGTACAAAGCATAGCATTTTCACCAAATCAGGGAATATACGTTTGTAAGCTATAATTAGCCGTTATGTAAAATAGCCGCTACCAAGCGCTCTATTGTTTTATAAAATCAAATTGCTCTAGCAATTTATTTTACACACAATTATCCAACACTTGCCAACGCCAAAATAAAAGCTAACCTTTTTGCTATTATTAAAAATCGCGTATTCGATAAAATGTACGTCATAAAAATTTTACGCGATTCTCGTAAGCTTCCACAAGAGCATAAGTTTTAAGAAAAATAAAATTCTATGCACTTGTTATATTTAGAACTTCAATTAAAATATGGACGCTCATTTCTCCTATTGTTTTGACAAAAATTTTATGAGGCCAAGTTTAAAATTAAGAATTCTAGGAAAATTACGTTTTAATAAACAGTTTAATACAGTGCTTTTTTTTTATAAATTTGTAAAAGTTTTTTCTAAACTTCGATTTATTAAATATTATAATATTCTTTCTTGGCACTTCTTTCAAATACTTTTCCAATATCTTCTCATAACTTGGATATTCCAGTATGAACAAAATTTCATTCATTGATTTTAGTCTCATAGTTTCTTCTAGCTCCCAAAGCATACTATGTGTGGGAGTTTCACTCCAATAAAAAACAATTAACCCTGAATACCCTATCATATTTTTTACTTCATCTTTCCAATCAGTTTTATTTAAGATATCAAATTCCTTTTCGTTTGACAATATTTTACCATAGAAAGAATCAACTGGATTACCTTCTGATTTATTTAAATTTTCATCAAATACAGAAAAAATCTCACCATATGAGCCCAAAGTTGGTAGTAAGGTCGATCTAAGGTTTTGTGAAGCTTTAAATCTTCTAAAAAAAAGTATTGAATAAAAATTATTAATGAATAATTTTAAAATTTTCAATAATTTATTTACTACAAAAAACCTTGAAATGATTGGAATCGATAAAGTGATACATATCGTTTTAATATAATATAGGCTATCGCCTTCATTGACAAATTGTGAAAATTTAGGTGCTAATAAAGAAATAAATATAATATCAAGGGCAAATACAAAAAAATGAGAATAAGAGAGTAAAAAGGAAAAATACGGACTCTTTGGTTTGATGGAAGGTTGATGACTTCTCATAAAAAACAAGAAAAAAAATGCTATTGGCAATAAAAACAGAACCCATATAACAATTATAAGCCACAATAAATTATTTGATATAATCAGATTCCAAAATCGATAAGAAAAAAAGAATATAAAGAAAAGCTCTAGTTTATTTAAAGGCCCTTTATATTCCATTGTATATTTCATTGTATGAAACTCTAAATGTTTCTAGGTTCTATTCCTTTTATATGTTTAACCCAGCTTATAACTAATTGTTGCAACTCAGGAGATAAAACTTCCTGTAGTTTTCTTAATTCAAATTCAAAAACAAAGGAATCACTTATCTGAGGATCTAGTATTCCTTCGCCATAGACTTTATTCTCTTTCAATATTAATATTGGCAAACCTGCCTGATACGCCATTCCAGCCTCTATTTGAATCCAAGGAGAAGAGCTATATTTATGAATCAACTCTTTTGAGTTTTCAGAATACTCCTTTTCATAGCCTATATAACTATGATGCCTTTCTAGTCCAATTACTATAGCAGCGGCACAGGTATCCATTATCTCCTTAATAGGTTTAAGTGGGCTTCTAAAGCTCCAATTATTCTTTCCTAAATTAGTTGGATTAAGTTTATGCTTTTTTAGTTCAAGTTCAATCAAAAAGAGAAAGTTTGCCTGTTCTTTGTTATATGGAGTTGGATGTGAAATAAAAACGTTGGTCATATTTGTCATTCTGTTCTAAACTATTAAACCATTAACTTCAAAAGAAGATATTTGCTCGGAAGAATTATCTTCAAAATGTCTTATTTGGACCGGTTCCAACTTTAATGGTGTCGGCTCTATGTTTGCATGACGATCAATTGCAATATTAAATTTTAGTTTTGTGAGTTCTTCGATTAATGAAATTGGGACTTGATAATTTTCATCTTCTTTAAATTCAAGAAATGGTTTAAGCGAAGATATTTTAACGACTTCTCCAAACTCTCTTAAACCAACTTCATTGATTAGTTCATCTTTTCTTAAAGGATTAATTTGCCCCATTAAAAACCCAGCGTAATACATTTTACCATCTTCTTTTAAATAATAAATGACTTTCCAAAATAGAATAGGAATCATAAAATTGGAGTTATCATGTAATTTCATTTTGAAAACAGGATCATTGTCATCCAATACAGGACCAGTAAAGACTGATACTTTGGCTGGTTTCGGAACTCTACCTTTTATAATAATAGAGTTTTCTAAATATTTCCAAGGTCCATTGTTTAATGAGTCATGTTGAGGTGCTGCATTAGGATAATAGAATGTACTTTTAGCTGCTTCTTGTGCATCATTTTCATTCCCATTTATATCCCATTGGACATCTTCTCTTTTAGTCATATGACCTTTCTCAATGGTCGCTGCTTTAATTTTATTAAATTGTTTATAATCATTTGTGGTCAGTTGCTCGTCTTTATTAATCCGCCTATCTCCTTTAAAATTGCCTGTTCTGGCAACTCTTTCAAATTTCACCCTATAAATGTTACTCGCACTAATAATAGGTACTCTTCTACTCTTACTTTGAATAACACTATAATAGATATAGTCTAATAAACTTTCATTAGTTTTTTTATTCAAGGCAACATCATTAATATACTCTTTATAGTCTGGCATATTAACTATGGCATTATCCCCAAGAAAATGAGTGTTGTATCCCTTCATGTTATATATCTATATTCTTCCATCTCGAACCAGTCGCCAATAATGATGGCCTAAAGCGGTAAGTTTACATGTTTTTGATTTCATAGCTGCAAAATACATATGCTCTTCATCAACAGGAATTACTAAACCTACACCTTCCAATTTTTGAAGATCCTTAAAAGCTGAAACATTTTCTTCTTTTGCTAAGGGTTCTATTACATCATGTGGCACCTCTTTTGAATTGGTCTCTTCATATGAAGGGTCTAATTGAAAATTATCCGATGGTTCTCTAAAATATTCAGTAAGTTTTCGTAAAGTACTGAACGAAACTTGGGGAACAATACTTCTCAATTCGACAAATTCAGTAACATTTGTTTTAAAAACTGGCCTTTGTTCATGTGCTCCTAAACCCTGATCGATATAGGCATATAATCCTCCTGGGGAAATATGACCTCTTATGTCAGCTGCACCTCCTTTTAATCCTTCGATTAATAAATTTGTAAAAACTCCATGGCCATTGATTTCCTTCGAAGGCTCATCCTCTCTGGAAGATGTAAGAATCGAAATGCCTGTACTAATGGATGTAACTGTAGCATTTTGTGCTGGTACAGCAAAACTTCCTGATTTGCAACAATCAAGGATAATAACTTTGTTTCTTATTTGTGAATTATTGGCTAAGTTCAAAATATTATCCATCGCAACCCCTTCATCATAACGACTATGGTCTGGCGTTACTATGAAACCTCCCAATTCGTTAACATAACCGTGACCAGCAAAATATAAGACTCCCATATCAGCATTTAGATTAAAAAAATCGGCAATTTCAGTCATTAATTCCGTCTTGGTTTGAACATCGCAAATAGTCCTTACTTCAAAATTAGTAGAATCGTTTCCATTAACTTTTAAGAGTTTTGATATACTCTGGGCATCATTAACTGCTCCTTTTAATGGATGTGTTGGATATTGATCAATCCCTATTACTAATGCTTTTTTCATGCTAAAGAATACTTAAAGGCTATCAATAAAATTACTAATGTTAATATCTGACCATACTTTTGTATTTACGCCTACAATATTGGTCCGATCATCAGAATACGCCCAAATACCTAAAACTTTCTTTCCTTCATCTTTTGCGCATTGTATTTCCCATTTTTGCCCACTTGATGAACTAGAATTTTTACTTACAAGAACAATTACTCCATCAGAACGTCTAATTCTCGTTTTAACTCTAGTCTTCCAATCCTTATCGTACGCATGCTTCACGGACATATCTATGAATTCATAAGGTGATCTAGGGCTAAGAGATTGTCCTTTTAGAAAATCCCTTTGTCTTTCGTCTTCAATTGCAAATGCTATGAATACAACTTTTTTGCTTGCCATATTATTTAGTATTTATTGTTATTTGCTTTTTTTTAATTTAATTAATAATATATGAGTTGTCAGTTAGTATTATAAATACTAGCAACTTCTTTAAACTACGGAAAATCGTAAATTATTAATTATAGGGAGAGTTTAAATATAGTAAATTTTGTAGGAATTATTTTGAAGGAAAACCGTAATATTCGAAAATCAGTTAATTTAAATCCATAGTATAAGAAATTTTTAGAATAAATTTTTTCAAGAGACTATAGTAAAAACTTTTCGCTTTTAACCAAGCTCAAGTTACATAACGAAAGTACATTATAGTACATTTTGTATTTTAGGTTTATCCTGTGGATGAACATAAAATCAAGAAAGTTGGCGAGCTGGCAGAATTCCACTAAAGTTTTATATAAGTAGCTATAATTCTATTATGTAAAATATCTCTCAACATTTCGTCATTTAAGCGAATTATCAACAGGGTCATGAAACTTCTTCTAGCGGTCGACTACGCCACATCTTTGCATTTACTCACGTCAATTTTATTTTACGGGTATTCGTGAATGCTTCGCATTTGTATCTATAATTTGTCGCTATGTAAAATTGCCGCGCCCATCATAAAACAAAACATTATGGGGCAATCGATTTTGGGCTCTTCACAAAATCTGCTTTTTTTGAATATAAAAGTATCCCGTAAAATGTCAATTGATATACCAGAAAAAGGCTATGCTAATTTGAACTTTTTGATTTTACCTCAAAATCCAATTCGGTATTCTACCCAACTATCTTATTCTTCCTGTTCAAATTTGGTTATCAATTTTTGCATGTCCTCTACCACCTTCCTTTCAATGACCTAGGCATAGATTTGGGTAGTTTTCAGCCTGGTGTGCCCCAAGAGTTTTGATACAGTTTCAATAGGAACTCCATTGGAGAGTGTGACAGTGGTGGCAAAGGTGTGCCTGGCAACATGAAAAGTCACCCTCTTTTTGACACCACATGCTTTACTCATGATTTTTAAATTGATATTTATCTTTTGGTTACTTTCTACCGGTAGCAATTCCCGTCCAATTCCCAAGCCTATGCCGCTCTTATATTTATTGATGATTTCTTTCGCTTTTGGCAGCAATGGAATTCTAAGGTTTTCTGACGTCTTGGTCCTATCCAGACATAACCAATCATTTCCATCGACTCCTTTGACCATATTATCAACTTTCAGGGCTTTGACATCAATGTATGATAGTCCCGTATAGCAAGCAAACAGAAATACGTCCCGACTTTTTTCTACACCTTCTTTCCCAAAATAGGTTTTGCTTATCAGCTTCAATTCTTCATGGGACAGGTATTCGGTTTTAACCTTCTCAAATCTTAGTTTGTAATTTTCGAAGGGTCCTTTGTCACCCATCCCAACCTAACGGCCAACCGGGACATTTTCTTCAGCCGTTCCATGTGCTTCATGACACCATTATTGTTACATGCCCGTCTGGTCGATATCCTATAACTTCTTAGGTATTGCTCAAAATCCATGATAAAACTGTAATCCAGTTTCTTTAGCTGGATATCCTCTACTTTGTATTTTTCCTTTAGAAACTGGTCGATGCAACGTTCGGTGGAAAAATAGTTCTTTCGTGTACCGGCCTTGATGGAGGTGTACATTGTTGCATTGTGATAGTCTATGAATTCTTTTAAGGTCTTGCTTTTCTCGTCCACCCCAAAATACCTCGACTTGACCTTCAAAGGTGTGATGACCTTACCTTCCAACATCAGTTCCCTATAGGTTTCAAAGAGGCCTCTATATGTCTGGTCAAGATAGCTGTTCAATGAAGTAATGTAAGGAGAACGTCCTTTGCCCCTTTTGCGATAATCATCCCATAAACGGGCTTCCAACTTTCTCTGCAGGCTAAACTCTGTGCGTTCCCCATCGACCGTGATACGGCAATAAATCGTGAACTTATCAAGTGTGTTCTTTCGGCCTCAGGGAAAGAAATTGATGGTCAGTCTGGTTTTTTTGTGCATAATATATCCTTTTGTGACTGAAAATAAAAGCTGAGGAAATAGGGAAAGATACCTCATGAACAACTTACAATATACAAAAAAACACTCCCGATTGATTCCCGAATAGGGTACAATTTGGTGTTATTTAGCTCGATTTGGTGTCATTTTTCGGTATAAAACAAAAAAATAATCCTTGACAATCATCTGATTATCAAGCCTTTATATAAAAAGTCGGGATGACAGGATTTGAACCTGCGACCACACGACCCCCAGCCGTGTACGCTAACCGGACTGCGCCACATCCCGAATTATTTTAATAATTTTCAAAGAAAACTATATTTTAATAAATCACAAAAATTTAAATAAAAAAAGACTGCATTTTATGCAGTCTTAAATTTTATTTATTATTATTTCTATCCTTCTTTTGCTGCTAAATAACGTTCGGCATCAAGAGCTGCCATACAACCTGTTCCTGCAGCTGTAACTGCTTGTCTGTAAACATGATCTGCTGCATCTCCAGAAACAAAAACACCTTCTATATTTGTTTTAGATGTTCCAGGTACATTAATAATATAACCTGTTTCATCTAAGTCTAAGAAGTCTTTAAAAATATCTGTATTGGGTTTGTGCCCAATGGCAACGAAAAATCCTGTAGCAGGAATATCATGCTTTTCATTCGTTTTATTATTAAAAACTCTAACGCCAGTAACTACTTGTCCATCTCCTAAAACCTCATCAGTTTCTGTATTAAATAGTATTTCAATATTTTCAGTGTCTTTAACTCTTTTAGCCATGATCTTAGATGCTCTAAATTCATCTCTACGTACCAGCATTGTTACTTTTGAACATAGTTTCGATAAATAATGAGCTTCTTCACAGGCAGAATCTCCAGCGCCAACAATTACAACTTCTTGATTTCTATAAAAGAATCCGTCACATACTGCACAAGCGGATACACCACCGCCTAGTTTCAAATATTTTTGTTCTGAATCTAATCCTAAATATTTTGCCGATGCTCCTGTCGATATTATAACTGTTTCACAATGAATTTCTTTGGTATCGTTAACCCATACTTTATGAATGTCTCCAGAGAAATCAACTTTTGTAACCCAACCATCACGTACATCAGTATCAAAACGTTCTGCTTGTTTTTGTAATTCAATCATCATTTCTGGTCCTGTTACTCCTTCAGGGTAACCCGGAAAATTTTCAACTTCGTTAGTTGTTGTTAATTGACCTCCTGGTTGGGTACCTTGATATAACACAGGCGACATATTAGCTCTTGCTGCATAAATAGCTGCCGTATAACCAGCTGGTCCGGAACCTATAATTAAGCACTTAATTTTTTCTATTGTATCCGACATAATATTTATAAAATTTAATCAAAGCAAAAGTAGAATTTTTGATTAAATCCTTACACATAAATTATCAATAGTTTTTATAAAAAGATAAAGTTTAATTATTTTTATTCTAAATGCTGAACTCGTTTAAACTTTTTGGATTTAAGCGAAAATTAGAAGTTTTTAGTTCTGTTGAAGGCTTTTTTGAGTTGCATAGCAGAGCTACGGAAGGAAAAAAGACAAAAACAGAGTTGAAAACAGCAATTTTTTAGCAAATTGAAAAAGTTTAAACGAGTTCACTATTAAAACATGACTCAATTGTAATACCTAGCCTTATTATTTAGTACTTAAACTATGCTTGGCGTAATTTAAGCCCAATGCATCATACCGTTCTGCTAAATGTTTCAAACGCTTGTGAAAATCGTTCCAATTTCTAGAATTTTTTGAAGACCAAACAACCTCAGACAAAGCTGTTAATCTAGGCAAAATCATATACTCTACATGCTCTGTTGTTTTCATATATTCTGTCCAAACATTACCTTGTGCTCCTAAAATATATTTTTGTTCATCCTCGGTAAGCTCTTTTGGCGTTGGTTCGTACCCATATACGTCTTGAACGGTTGTTTTACCACCTATAGAGAGCGGTTCATTTTCTTTAACCTCTGTTTGATAAAAGTCAAAATAACAAGAATGTGTGGGAGTCATAACTACATTGTGTTGATGTTTCGCAGCCTCAATACCTCCTTTTTCACCACGCCACGACATGACGGTAGCGTTTGGTGCTAATCCGCCTTCTAAAATTTCATCCCATCCAATAATATTTTTTCCTTTTGAGTTTAAGAATTTTTCAATTCTTTTAATGAAATAGCTCTGTAATTCATGTTCATCTTTTAACCCCTCTCTTTTTATAACATCTTGAGCTAATTTACTTTGTTCCCATTGTAACTTAGGAGCCTCGTCACCACCAATATGAATTAACCCACTTGGAAATAAGTCTACGACTTCTGTTAATACATCTTCTAAAAATTGAAAGGTTTCTTCGCTAGGAGCATAAATTTCCGGGAATACCCCCCATCTTGTACCTACTTCATACTGTTCTCCTGTATTTCCTAATTCTGGATAAGCCGCAATAGCAGCTAAAGAATGCCCCGGCAATTCAATTTCTGGAATTACGGTTACATGCCTTTTAGAGGCATAAGCAACAATATCTTTTATCTCTTCTTGAGTATAAAAACCGCCATAGCGAACACCGTCATACTTTACATCGTCATTTTTCCATGTATTGCCATGTCCTACAATCGTTTCTTTTCTAAAAGCCCCTACTTCGGTTAGCTTTGGATATTTTTTAATTTCTATGCGCCAACCTTGGTCTTCTGTTAAATGCCAATGAAATGTATTCATTTTATGCATCGCAATGATATCTATATACTTTTTAATAAAGTCAACAGGAAAAAAATGACGTGCCACATCTAAATGCATACCTCGGTACACATATCTTGGACTATCTTTAATTTGTGTTGCTGGAATGGTTAATTCAGTCTCTTTATCACTAGATTCAATAGATGAAGGCATTAACTGACGTAAGGTTTGTATACCATAAAACACCCCTTTATTCGTTTTTCCTGAAATAGTTATTTGATCGTAAGTAACTGATAAGGTGTAGCCTTCATCATGAACTATATTTTCATCTAATTGTAAAACAATATTACCTTTAAGGTTTTTAGCATCCTTAAAAGAAATTTCTGTGCCTACTGCATTACTTAACATACCGGAAAGGTAATTACCTTCATTCTCTAAATCTGATGTACCAATAATTTTTGTATTAGAATCTATCAAAAACCTTCCTTTTAGAATTTCTAATGATGTTGGTTTTGGTATGATTTGATAATCATCTTCTGAGTTTACAATATTTTGGTACTGGTTAGCGTATGAAAAAACAGTTGTAAAAGATAGTATTAATAAGAGTATCTGTTTCATATCTATATTTATTTAAAAATTTTAGTTAATAAATTACAACCTCATCTACCAAAATTCTTGAAGCATTTCCTGCTTGATGATGTCCTTCTGGTATAGGGTTTACACTTTTTGCTTTTATTTTTATCGATTTTACTAAGATTTTATCAAAACTTATTTCGCTCTTTACTTTATTTCTTCCTTGTGTATGACTCGCTTTGGTTTGATTAATTTTTCCTAATTTGGTATATGTTTTCCCATCTTGTGAACCAAAAACCTCTATATGTTCTGGTAGATAAACGCTACCAATAGTGAATCGTAAACTAGTCATCATTAATTTTTCAATTTCTGTGGGTTGAGGAAAGATGATGTCTACTTCTAAATCCCCTTTTATAGTTTGCCAATTAGAATCCCATCGATGAAGTTTTCCATAATTTAAATCAACTAGCTTATCTATTTCATCTGTTCCTTTAGGGTTAGCGGCATCTGAATGATAAATAACTTTAGCTCCAAAAGCTTTGTGTATAGGGAAATGTTTTTTCGATATGTTTCCAACTTGTTTTCCATTTAAAAAACTAGTGGTCTTTAATGTCGTTGTTGCATCAATAGAAAACGCCTCTTCATATTTATTTGAACTTAAGGAAGGTTCACTACCGTCCAAAGTGTAATATATATCTAAACCTTCAGCTTCAGACTGTAAAGAAATATCAATAGCACCTTCTTCATTTCCGCTATGGTTTATTTTTACATTAAAAGCACTCGTTGCATAACGCACACCTTGCGCATCAAATCGTTTAAATTGGTTAAGCAGTCGTGTCGTAAAACTTTC
This sequence comes from Flavivirga aquimarina, assembly GCF_030540835.1. Classification (GTDB taxonomy): domain Bacteria; phylum Bacteroidota; class Bacteroidia; order Flavobacteriales; family Flavobacteriaceae; genus Flavivirga; species Flavivirga aquimarina. The sequence continues at coordinate 25,726 of NZ_JAUOEK010000178.1, forward strand.
CCAATTCTTAGATTTTTCTTGTGTCCAACCATTTTCTGCAATGGCATATAATCTTGGAAAAGTCATATAGGTTAACTTTCCCCAATCACTAATAGATTCTGTCCATAAATTACCCTGAATCCCCAAAACGTGTTTTCCTTGGGCTTGTGTTAAACTATCTGATATTATTTTATAGGTATAAGTATCTTTTAAAAAACTGTAACTATACCCTAAGTTAGGTTCTAAATCGTCATCGCCTTGTTTTAAATCTAAATAACAATATTTAGAAGGCGTCATAATGACATCGTGTCCTTCTCTTGCAGCTGCTATTCCTCCTTTTTCACCTCGCCATGACATGACTGTAGCGTTTGGCGCTAAACCGCCTTCTAAAATTTCATCCCAACCAATCATTTTTTTACCACGTGCATTAATCATTTTCTCTACACGCTTAACAAAATAACTTTGAAGTTCTTTCTCATCAGCTAAGTTTTCATCTTTTATGCGTTGTTGACAATCGGGGTCTATTTTCCAAGACTCTTTATTGCATTCATCACCTCCAATATGTACATATTCAAAAGGAAACAAATCCGTGACTTCTTCTAAAACATGTTCTACAAACTCAAAAGTCACCTCTTTACCCGGGCAAAGTGTATTGTTCTTCATAACTCCACCAGTGGCAACATAAAATGGGCCACCTGTACACGAAATTTCTGGATAGGACGCTATGGTAGCAAGCGAATGTCCAGGCATATCTAATTCTGGTATTATTTCTACAAAACGTTCTTTGGCATATGCTACAATCTCTTTAATATCCTCTTGGGTATAAAATCCACCGTAAGTGGCTTTTTCTCCTTCTTTTTGTACAGGTCTGCCCCACCAATTCGAAATGCTCTCATCTGTAATGTTATAGTCAACGCGCCATGCGCCTACTTCTGTTAATTTAGGATATTTTTTAATCTCTAAACGCCATCCTTGATCGTCTGATAAATGCCAATGAAAACGGTTTAGTTTAATTTCAGACATATAATCAATGACATCTTTAATCTGTTCTTTACTAAAAAAGTGACGAGACACATCTAGCATATGTCCTCTCCATTTAAAAGCAGGTTTATCTTTAATCGTAACAACAGGAACACCCCAAACTACATTGTTTTGCTCCTTTTGTGAATAAAATGATGCTGGTAATAACTGTTTTAAACTTTGTAAAGCATAGAAAAAACCAACGCCTGATGCTGCTTTTATCTGGATGTCTGTTTTATTGATATAGAGTTGATATGCTTCTTCTTCTATAGAACTATCGGTACTAAATACAATATCTCCTTCTCCTTCTCCTAACTTAACTTCTGGTATCCATCCCGACACGTTTTTAAATTGATTAAAAAAAGTAGAAGCAATTTCCAATTGCTCCTTATTTTCTACCAGAATGATTGTATTTTCATTAATTTCAAAATGCCCTTCACCAGCTATTAATTCTGCTGGTAATGGTGTAATAGCTATTTCACCTAATTGTAATTGTTTCTTATTAGTGCATGAAATAATAATTAAAGCACCTATGAAACCTAATATTAATTTCTTTTTCATAATTTTATTTTTTTATCAGCTCTTTATTTGGTTTGCTTCCCAATATATAATGAAGTTTTCCTCCTTGCATAATTTGCTTATGGTTTAAAGTCAACTTATCATAAGGTTTTCCGTTTAATGTTATGGATTGTATATAAAAATTTGCTTCTGTTTGGTTTTCTGCAGTAATAATGAATTGTTTTCCGTTTTCCAGTTTAATTATGGCTTCTTCATAAAGCGGTGATGTTAAACTATAAATGCCATTTGCCGGGTTGATTGGATACATACCCATTGCTGAAAAAACCAACCATGCAGACATTTGCCCACAATCTTCATTACCACAATAACCGTTTGGTTTTGTACTGTATTGAGTTTCTATAATTTTACGAACCATTTGCTGCGTTTTCCAATGTTTTCCAATGTTATTATATAAATAGGAAACATGGTGACTGGGTTCATTTCCGTGGGCGTATTGACCAATCATTCCTGTACTAAAAATAGGTAATTTGTCTTCTGCTGTTGGATAATACGTGAACATAGAATCTAATTTAACGGCAAACTTCTCCTTACCTAATGTGTTTATTAACCCATCTATATCGTGTGGCACAAACCAGAAATATTGCCATGCATTGCTTTCGCAAAACTCTCTGGTATATTCTTTTGCCGAAAATGGTGAACCAAAATTTCCTTGTGCATCTTTAGGTCTAAAAAATGTTGAGGAATCGTCATAAAGGTTTTTCCAGTTGTTTGCTCTTTTTGAAAACGTTTTTTCTATGTCATTTTCCCCTAGTGCCTTAGCTAGTTGTGCGATACACCAATCATTATAAGCATATTCCAATGTTTTAGACACCGACCAGTTTTCGTGATTTTCTCCTGTTGGAACATAGCCTAATTCCATATAGGTATCTATTTGTCTGCCTTTTTCGGTAGCTGATGCGACACAAGCTTCTAAGGCTTTTTTTGCATCTATAGGAATGTTTTTAAAATAGGCATCTACTATAACAGGAACGGCATGATACCCTATCATCATATTGGTTTCATTCCCTGCCAAAGACCACACTGGAAGTAACCCTGTTTCGTCATAATGCGATAAAAAGGATTTAACCATATCTTCCGTTTCTTCTGTGTTTAAAATGGTATATAGCGGATGTGTGGCCCTAAAAGTATCCCAAAGTGAAAATGTATCGTATTTGTTATAGCCATTAGCTGTATGAACCTTCCCATCGGCTCCTTTGTACGCACCATCTACATCACTATGCAATGATGGTGTTAAAAAACAATGGTATAGATTTGTATAAAACAATTCTTTTTGAGACTCTGTTCCTTTTATTGTTATTTTAGATAAATACTGTTCCCATTTTGTTTCTGCTGCCGTTACTGTTTGCTCAAAATTCCAATCTGGTAATTCTGCTTCTAAGTTTTTTCGAGCTCCGTCTATACTTGCTGAGGACAAAGCTACTTTTACCAATATTTTTTCATCGGTATCCGTCTTATAGTTAGCCACTATTCGGGTAAACTTTCCATTAACACTACTTGAGTCTTTTTCTTTTGAATTTTCAAACAATTGTATGCTATCAATAGGTTTTGAAAATTTCATTACAAAATACACGCGTTGGTCTCTTGCCCATCCTTTCGACTTTCTATATCCTGTAATGGTTTGTTTATCTTCAATAGTAATTTTTGTATCTACTGGGGCATCCCAGTTTAAACTGTAACCCAAATCGAGTATGATTTGGCTTTTTTCATCCTTAGGAAATGTATATTGATGAAAGCCTACGCGGGCTGTTGTTGTTAGTTCTACTTTAATTCCTGAGCTTAATAAATCTACCGTATAATATCCCGGACTCGCTTTTTCTTGATTGTGTGAAAACTTTGAATAAGGTCTGTACCTTCCTTCGGGAGTCAAACTTTCGGTAAACCTGCTATTTAAAGGCATTAATAACAAATCATACATATCGCCTGCTCCGGTTCCAGAAAGATGTGTGTGGCTAAACCCTGCTATAGTTGAATCTGGCCAAAAATAGCCTGCAATTCTATCCCACCCCGGGAGTCCGTTATCTGGACTTAATTGTACCATTCCAAAGGGTAAAACAGCGCCCGGATAGGTGTTTCCTGGACCATCTGTTCCTGTAAAGGTATTTACATAACTCGTTAACCCCTTTATTTTTTTAGTTTCGGGTTTCTTTTCTGTTTTACATGAAAAAAAACCTAAACATAATGTTAGTAATAATAGATAATTGTAACCCTTCATTTTTATTTTATTTTCAGCTTTAACACACTGGCATTTACAGTGAACTCATCTATCCTTTAATTACTTCTTAATTTATTTACTTTAAGGTGTGCATTATTTGCAATATGTCTCTTATATTCTTGTGTATAAAGTGTTGCTATTGAACTATATTTTTTTGCAAGCTTATTGTAATCTTTCCATGCCTTATCATACGCTTTAATCCATTTTTGAACTTCTTTGGTATCTTCTTTAGCTTCTGCATGTTTCATATAGATAAGCGTTCTATATATTTTATACAACTTTAATCCATATTCTGCAGATCCTACGGCATGATTTTTAGCGTCTTCATTTTGCCAATCAATTGATTTAGCCAACTTAACTATTTCTTTCCATTTTGCTATCGATTCATCTTTTTGAACCAAATTTCTTTCTTGTTCCAAGTCACCTTTTACTACCATTGGCCATGCAATACCTTGGTCTCTAGTCCACCATGGATTCATGTCCCTATAAGTACTATTTCTTCCTCTAACTACTGCTTCTGCAGAAAGTAAACATAGCTTTCTAAACTTAGCAATATCATCACCTTTTAAGTTTAAACGTTCTGTTGCATATCTGTTAAAAATAAATTCTTCGCTTTTATCGGTGTTTTGCCCCCATTGTGCCATAACCCAAGAGTTTAAATCGCACCACAATTCGTCTTTTATATAAGGACCATCCCATCCTCCTCCACGAGACCATGTCCAAATACCAGCATATAATTCAGGTTTTGTTTCTACAAACTCTCTAATACTATTTATTCGCTCTTCTGGCATTCTAGCATGTTCTTCGAAACCTTCAATAACACCATTTGCAATATAATTAGGATAAGCGCCTTTTCCTTCATATTCGCGAGCAGATTGAACCTCAATAATTTGACGATGGCGTCCTTGGCCTATGACTTTACTAAATGCGTTAGATCTATGAAAATCCCCTTCACAATGTTTGATACTAATAATTAAATTTTCATGTGGTTCTATAGCATTACTTACTTTCATGTAAGTTTTTAGATTCCTGTCGAATGCTCCCCAGGTTCTGAAAATAAGTTGTTTATCTCTTTTTTCGCAAATCTCTTCTTTTAAGATCTTAATTAAAGGAATAATGGTTTTTTCTGCATTCATTTTCTCATCAATTGCTCCAAGATGATATGGTGCATCGTGTAAATAAGTTTCTCCTATACGAACAACTAGTCCATCTAGATCTGGAAACTGATCGAACATTTCATTAATTTGAGCTCTGATCAGTTTTTCGGTCAATGTATCGTTAGGGTTTCCAAATGTTTCTTTAATATTATATTTTTCAATCAATCTTTTTGGAAACAAAACAAGATCAGACATAGCATAAATGGCCATATCTTGTTCTTTACATGCTGCATGCATTTGTTTTATTTGTTTGGCTTTTTCATCTACCCATTTACGATCATCAGATCCTTTAGGTAAAATATCTGCATCTACAGACTCCCAATTAATAGCTAATGCTGGAGATTCAAAAAGAAAATAAACCTTACCATTATACCCCATTTCTTTTATAATAGCTGGGTTATTGTACTTAGATTCATATGGAGCCTCTCCAGGGTTATGGTGAACCATATCTAAAATTAAAGGGGCTGACGTGTTTTTCTTATTTTGACCAATCACTTTTGTCCCCAATGCACTAAAGACTATTATAAAAAACAGGACTCTTTTAACTAAATTTAATTCTTTTATATTCATTCTTATAAAGGTTATTTTTATCGGTTAAAAACCTGTAACCGAACTATTAATTGATTGTAAATTTTCTCCTTGTAGTGCATACCATACATTAATCATTCTCGGATTACTGCTAGGTTTATAACGTATTGAAATAGGATGCCAACCTTTTTTAAGTGCTACTTTTCCATAACGTTTTCTCGGCCCATGATATCCCCCATTATTCACAATTTGTTCTCCGCCTATATAAAGAAGGCTTCCGCCATCCGATTTTGTTTCAAATTCATATATAGCATCTTTTTCGGCTTTAAAATAGCCCTCATATATCATGGAAAATCTTGTCTGTTCTTTAAATGTTCCTAAAGCTATGGAATCTACTTTAATCCAGTCTTTGGAAACCGGCGATTTAATATCTTCTACTTTTTTATATTTCCCCTTGGTTATCCACCTTTTTAATCCGTTGTTTTCTGGAACTATATCTAAGGCTACTTTATATATTTTCCGTTCTACCTTATTCGTTTTAAGATCATTAAACATATCTCCTCTATAGGCACGTGCTTTTATTGTTCCTGTATCTTTTACCAAAAATGGTTTGTTATATTTTAATGAATTTTTAGTAGGTATATTTCCATCAAATGTATAATAAATTTCAACGCCATCTAGTGGATATTTTAAATTCAAATTAACAAGCGTGCTATCTACTAAGGCTATTTTTTTCTCTAAGCCTTCTACTGCTGGGATGTAATAATAAACACCTAATACATCTAAACGATCATATTGTTTTTCTACTCTTTTATTAAAAGCCTCGAAGCTTTTGTTTTCCTTTTCTGCCCATCCATTCTCTGATACTGCTAACATTCTTGGAAATGCTTGATATTGCAATCGTTTAAAACTAGGAATCCATTCCGACCATAGATTTGCTTGTAAGCCTAATACTTGCTTGGTTTCTTTTGGGGTAAAACTTTTTGGAACGGGTTCGTAATTATATATTTTCTCTAACGAGTTACCTTCGTTTAAATAGTCAAAATAATAAGCATCGGTAGTCGTAACAACAATATTATTTCCATTTTCGGCTGCAATCTTAGGTGCTTTTGGCCTCCAACCTCGCCACCACATTATAGTCGCATCTTTTGTTAAGCCTCCTGTAACAATCTCGTCCCAACCCATTAATTGTTTTCCTTTGGATTGTAAAAATTGCTCTATATCTCTATTAAAATGCGACTGCAATTCATGTTCATCTTTTAGTCCATGCTTTTTTATTTCTTTTTGACAATGTGAACATTCTTTCCATGAGGCAATATTAACTTCATCGCCTCCTATATGAATATATTTTGAAGGGAAAAGTGCTACAACCTCATCTAAAATATTTTTCATAAACTCATAAGTAGTTTCTTTTCCGAGGCAAGATGGGTAGGTAAAAACGGTATCCCAACCAGATTCTTCATTACAGGATAAAAACGGATAGTTATCTATGGCCGATTTAAAATGTCCGGGCATATCAATTTCTGGAATCACTGTTATGTTTCTTTCTTCTGCATAAGCTATAATCTCTTTTATTTGATCTTGAGTAAAGAAACCTCCATACTTTCGTTCTCCATCAATATTCTTAAAATTGGATTCATCAATAGTATAGAGCTTATTTTCTTCTGCTCTATTCATACAAATCGTATCTTGATTGTTAGGAATTCGCCATGCGCCTTTTTCTGTTAACAGCGGATATTTTTTTATTTCTATACGCCACCCTTGGTCGTCTGTTAAATGCATGTGGTAGGTATTCAATTTGTACAGCGCCATATAGTCTAGAAAATCTTTTACCTCATCTATATTAAAAAAATGACGACTAAAATCCATATGCATACCTCTCCAACTAAAACGGGGTTCATCTTCAATTAAAACACATGGTACAAACCATTTTGTACTTGTTATTTCTTTGCTTTCTATTTCTGGTGGTAATAGCTGACGTATGGTTTGTACTGCATTAAAGAAGCCACTTTCGCCAGATGCTTTGATTTGAACTTGTTTTGGGGTAATTTCTAATTGATATGCTTCTGATTTTAATCCTTCTATAGTTTCAAAAACAACCCCTTCGTCTGTTTTTATATTTGAAATTTCTAGTTTATACCCTGCAGATTTTTCAAATAAGCCTATAAGATAATTTGCTGCTTTTTCCTGACTTTTGTCTTGAACTACAATATTTGTTGCCGATTTAAATTGATAGGAGCTTTCTTTTAATTCCAAAGTCGCTGGTTTTGGAATAATGGCAATGTCTTCTTGTTTAAATGTGGGGTTTGGATTTGAGCAGGAAACCAAAAACACTGTAATTAGTAATAAGGTAATATATTTTTTCATATTTATTTTTATTTTTTCAATATGCTTATTTTTTAAAATTATGGCTGTTATCCCCTTTTCTGCAAACTATTAGTTTTCATATTTTCTTCAACGATTTTATCAAAGTCTTTTACAATTGATTGGGGTAATTTTGATTTTTCAATCCATTCTGCATCTCCATAAACTCCTGCTTTTGAATAGTCGAAAGGAATGAATTTTATTTTTTCAGAGTTTTTCTTTTTCTTAAATCTAAAGTCAAAATTAGAGGCATCCATAAAATATGGGTCTGCTATTATACTGTGTTTGTCATGACCTAATTGTTGCCATTCATCAAAGGTATTTCCATTAAAATCATAGGCATCTTTATTAGTATTCCAATACATATTTTTACTTATATGTATATTAATTTTATTCCATGCCCCTTTCATTACCATCCCTTCATTAAATACAATTATATTATTTACAAAATTAAATGACCGGTGTTTTTCTGCTCTTCCACATTGCAATTGATATGATTTGGCATAGGCAAAAATATTATTCCTTACTATATTGTTTTTACCATAATGCTGTTGAAACCCTCCTGTTTTCGTACTATAAACTAAATTATTTTCTAATATAATATCTGATGATCCTTCGTCGGTATATAAGCCCCACCCCCCATAGGAGTATGCATGTATATGGTTAACAAGGTTATTACTTATTACGGTGCCTTCTGATTTGCCTAAAGTATAAATCGCTGCCATATCGCTTAACAGCGCCCACCCTATATGATGTATATGATTGTAAGCTATTTTATTTCTTTTGGCTAAACTTGGTTTATATCCCCAAACCCATCCTACTGATATTCCTGTGTAATAGAAATTACCAATATCGTTATGAGTAATTATATTATCGGAACTGTGTCCTACCCAAATCCCTACTGAAGCGGGAAATTCTTGACCGCCTGTTTGTATTATATTGTTATTAATTTTTATGTTTTGTGTATGTTCTACGCCTTCTAGGGCATTAAAATCTCCCAAGTATATACCGCCTCCTCCAAGGTTATGAAAGTAGCATTGTTCTACTACCGAATTACGACACCCCTTTCCAAACCACAAAGCATGTTGTCCTATTTGCGAAATTTCACAGTTAGAAAAAGTGATATCTCTTGACCCTTCAAGCATTATAGCTGATGAATTAAGCTTAACTGCTGCCTGATTGGGTTCGAAACCTTTTATTGGGATACTATAATGACATTGCTTAAAACTAATGCCTTCAAAACGGATGTGCGCTACGAATAGATTATTAGTGGCATCTCCTTTTAGGGTCACTAAGTTTTCTAAAACGGGTGCTATTACTTCTGTATTTTGCGGTGTTTCTCCCTTGAGAGGCTTATAATATAAGGTCCCTTTATCATTAAGAAACCATTCGCCAACGGTATCTAAAGCTGCCGCATAGTTTTCAAATACAATACGTCCTCCTTTTTTTATAGGGTTCCAAGGTTTCATGCCTTTACCGGAAGTCACTATGGATAAACTATCTTTATCTATTTTATCAATTGGGCGAAGTGTAAAATCCCATTTATGAAAAGCCCGAAATCTCACATGCTTTATGTCGTCCTCATCAATACCCTGTAAAGGTTTAAAATTTGTTTTATCGAAGCTGAGTTTTTGCTGTGCTTTTTCTGGTATGGACTTTACCCCTTTTTCCCAAATATATTGTTGGACATTATTAACTTTTAAAAACCCTGTATTGGGCGTGCGTGCCAGTATCGCTCTTTTATTATTTACATACAACTGATCGAATCGCCATTTGTAATACGTGCTTTCTGGTATCTTTGCCTCCCAAACACCATTTTCATTTACTGAAAATCCGGTTATCTTTTTCCCTCCGCTAAAAACCGGTTTCGCTCCTTTTGCTGCTTTATATATTATTGGAAAACCGGGAGATCCACTATCCTCTGGTGTTAACTCCAAAGGTTCTTTCATGGTATAAGTGCCTTCTGCAATTATAACTGTAAACGATTGTTTCGTTGTCTGATCCTTTTTTTTATTGCGTATGGCATTACGCGCACCTGTTAATGATGCCAAAGGTTGCTCTGCTGTTCCTAAATTTAAATCGTTTCCCGTAGGAGAAACGTATAGTTCTGTTTGAGCATTTAAAGAGGTATTACAAAAAAGTAATACGGTTAGTATATAAATGATTTTTATCATTACTTTTCTTGTATAGGAATCTTTATTAAGAGAAAAAATTAGTTTAAATCTTATAAAAGCTACGATTATTAGTTTTTCCATTCTATATCACCATTTTCAATACTCCAATCAGTTCCAAAATAACCTGCTACATTCACATTTTCTACACCCGATTTGTATATGGAAGATGTAAAAATCATCACATCTGGCACACCTGCACCCGATGAAAAATATCTATTAGGTGTTGTCGCATTAAAGCCAACCATTCCAGAACCTGTTATGGCACCTACTGATGCTATTTGGCTATCTTTTCTTGGGTAAATAAAATATGCGCCATATGTATCTCCTGTTAATTTCTTTTCACCAACTCTTATTTCATTACGCTTAACTTGTATTGGACTATCTGAAAGCAATAATTTCCACACAGCATTGGTTGATGCGTTACCGTAAATAATAACGGATCTATCTTTGAACTTCTTAAGCGAAAAGTCTTTATCTGAAATAACATCTATTGATCCATTCCCTTTATAATAAAAGGTTTCGGCATCAAATCGTGCTTTGTTGAAAGACCATTTATTTTCTTCTTTTGTTCCTTTGGTTCCATACACAAAAACCATATTGTTTTTGAAAGCATCTTTAAAAGTACCATATCGCAACGGATTTTTTTCAAAGGTATTTGATGGCTTTTTTGATAATATCCACGAATCGTTTTCTTTTTCAAACCAAACATCTTTTCCTTTGTATGATGATACATCATCGAACGAATCATCATCAATTTTAACTTGAATGGTCTCTGAAGCCATGCAATGTTTTAAATTGATTTTAAACTTCTTTAAATTTTCTGTTTCTATGGTAATACTTCGTTTTTTTAAAGCTTCATTGTTTTTCTTTTGCTTTTCTGTACGTACATTTTGTTTCACTTTTACACCACAAAATTCAAATGATTTTTCTTGTTGGTAAAGGGTTACAAATCGACTCTCGTTAGAAACTCCCGGGCTTGCTGTTCTAAATTCAAAAGTCTTCACATCACCATTATCTGGAATAGTATGCCACTTAAAATAATCGAATATGGTATTAAAATCTATTCCGAACCAATGCTTTTTGTCTTCATATTCAAGATATGCAAAATCGGGATGAAACTCGCTTAAATGTTTTTTCATAAACCTAGCTTGGTCTACCGATACTACATCATCTGCGTCTCCATGCTGAATATAAACTCCATGGTGTAGATAGTTTCTAGACAATTCTAGAGTATAACTCTGGTGGCTTGCTCTAGCAAACATATTCTCTAAAGGCTCTGGGTTTTCTTTTTTTTCTTTGTTAGCATAAGAGAAAAGCGAATACCAACCTGCTATTGGCGAAATGGCTGCCCATTTGTTTGGGTATGTAACGCCTACGTGCCATGTACCATGTCCTCCCATAGAATGTCCTTTTAGATAAGTTCTGCTAGGGTCTGTTCCATACATTTTTTCGGCAATGCCTTGTACTTCCATGGCATCCCATCTTCCCCAGTCTTCCCAATTAAAACCAAACGGTCTTCTATTGGTTGGTGCAATAACGTGTCCCCAATCTTTAGATTTATATTCTGCTGCTTGTCTTCTTGCTTCTACACTTGCTCCATGCAACGAAAGAAACATGGCTGGTTTTTTATCTGTTTTAATAGCGCCTTCTTTAACTGCAAAATACTGTACGCTACCATCTATTTTAGATGTAAACGTTCTTGAATACCATTGTTCTGGTGTTTTAACACGATATAAAACAGAGGCTTCATCTAGCAATTTAGACCCTGCATATAGTTTCACGTTAACTCTAACGGTATCTTTTTTAGTGTAAGCGTCTCGAACCTTATAAGGCACTTTTCGCATCGTTAATGGAATAATAGACGATACATTTGTTTCTGTTTTTACGCCGTTAGATTCGGAAACCAGTTTGAGGTTTTTTAATGTTTTTGGTGTTGCATTTAATATTCGGATCGATCCTGTTTTTACATCATCTTCAGTAGTAAGAAAATCAGGAATAGTCATATCCCTTTTCATTAAAGCAACTGGTTTTTTCACAGGTAATAACTGCATATTAACTTGTCCTCTACCTCCTTTTATTAAAAAAATATTTCTCCCTTTTTTCAAATTTACAGGATGAAAGGTTAAATGTTTATTATACACATCACCACTACGAGGAGTACCATTAACGAATACTTCGGAATGTCCGGATATTTCTAAAATTTTAATACCCGATTCTGGGGCATCATATGTAAGGTATAAATAACCTCTTCTTAACTTTCGGCTTTTAAAAACACCTTTATCATCAGCTTCTAATGGCTCCCATTTCTCAACATCTCCTCGCCCGTTAATACCAACGGTATCATTTATAACTGGGGTTTTAAACGTTTTTGTAATAAGTTTATAATAAATAGAATCTGTAAAAATAATAGACCGATTCCCTTGATGTGTAGATCCAACTACAAGCCCTTTTTTAAAAGTAATGGTCTCTTGAGCATTAAGGTGTATACTCAAAAAAGAGATAGCTAAAAAAATTCCTAAACTATATTTTTTCATAAGAGACTAAAAACTATTTAATTTTGAGTTTGATTATATCATCTGCTGAATCTTCTAAATTCTTTTTAGTGTAAAGAAAAGTACCTTCTTTTAACTGCTTGAACTTAATTTTTGTTTTACCATCAAAAGAAGTCGCTGTACTAATCTTTTCTTTTAATTCCGGAATAAAAATATAGGGTTCAGAGGATGGGTTTAATATATGCACATATAAAGTCTTACCCTTTTTAGTAATGGTTCCCCAATCTTGGGTTTTAATAACATTACCTCTTGTTCCATATATACTTTCTCCATATTTATCTGTCCATTCTCCAACTTCTTTTAAAGTTTGCACAAATTCTGGTTGTATTTCACCATTTGGCATGGGGCCTACATTTAATAATAAGTTACCGTTTTTACCGGCTGCTTTTACCAAGAAATGGATAAGTTGTTTTGTCGATTTATATTTTTTATCATTCAAGCTAAAACCCCAAGCCTTAGCCATAGTTGCACAAGACTCTAATGGTAATTGACTTACTTGAACTCCTGCACTATAACCGCCTTTATTTTCTCCGGGTAAATCACGTTCGAAAGTCTGAACATCTTCTCCTGGGATTGGTTGGATATGATGATTATTTGCTATTAGTGTATTTGGGCTTAACTTATGAATTAATGAATAAATTTCATCATAATGCCAATTAGCTTGTTTTCTATCCCAGTGGCCATCGAACCATATACAACCTATTTCTCCATAATTTGTAAGAAGTTCGGTAAGTTGGGCTTTCATAAATTCTATATAGTCATTCCAAGCAGCCTCATCTCCTTTTTTACCATTTTTATAATCGTCACGTGCCCAATCTAAAAGCGAATAATAGAAATTTAATTTAATCCCTTCTTTTTTACATGCTTCTGCTAATTCTTTTAATGGATCTCTATCAAATCTTGTGGCATCTATAATATCATAATCTGTGGCTTTGGTATCGAACATACTAAAGCTATCATGATGACGAGATGTTATTGTGATGTATTTCATACCAGCAGATTTTGCAATTTGTACCCACTCCTCGGCATCAAAATCTTCTGGATTAAAAAACTTAGTCAACTTTTTATAAGTGTCTAATTTAATTTTTTGTTGATACATAACCCATTCACCATCTCCTAATACACTGTAAACACCCCAATGAATAAACATCCCGAATTTCATATCTTGAAATGCTTTACGCGCTTCTAAATTTCCTTCTGTAGGTGTATATTCCGGCATGGGGTAATCATAAATCTTTTGTGCATTAGCTATACATACTATTAAACTGAATATGCCAATAATAACTGTCTTTCTCATCACTTTTTAATTATAATTTATTATTCTTTTGATTCATTTATTTTTGGTTCTGGGCCCATTTCCATTTCTAAAACACCGCCTTTGGTTATTTCTTCATGGGTAATAAAAAATCTATGTAATGGCTTTCCATTTAACTGCATAGATTGTATATAAATATTTTCTTTGGAATTATTATTTGCTATAATTTTAAATGTTTTACCCGAATAATAATTTGAATCTAGATTGATTTCAACACTATTAAAAACCGGACTTGTAATTTCGTACTTATTATCACCGGGACAAATTGGATGAATACCCATAGCTGCTAAAACGTACCATGCAGACATTTGCCCTACATCTTCATTTCCACACAATCCATAAGGGTCTGTTCCGTAAGCATCAGCACATATTTTACGTGTCCATTTTTGGGTTAAATGCGGTACTCCTGCTTTATTTAACATAAAAGGGACATGGTGTACGGGTTCGTTAGGATGGTTGTAGTAATTATTCCAAAGGAAATCTTCTGGCGTGTTTTCAAAAAATGAAATCAACTCTTTTTTAAAAGCTTCTTCGCCGCCCATTAAAGCTTTTAAACCTTCTATATCGTGTGGTACAAACCAGCCTTGTTGATAGGGGTTACTTTCAATACAACCTTGTCCGTGTACAGTTTTCCCTTTCCATTCTAACCAATTGCCTGTACTATCTTTTGCTCTAAACCAATTGACTTCTTCGTTCCAAATATTCGCATAGTTTTTACTTTTCTTAAAGTATTCTTCAGCAGTGTTATGTTTATTTAAAGAAGTTGCTAATGTTGCTAAAGCCCAATCGGAATAGGCATATTCTAATGTTTTAGAAATATGTTTATGAGAATAACCTAAGGTTCCATTTCCTGTATTATCTACCGTATTTTTAGAATAGATGAATGCTTTTTCAATATCGTAATTACGAATGCCTTTTTGATACGCATCTGTTATTACTGAAACTGCCGGATTTCCTAACATACAACCCGAATACGAATTCAACATTTCCCAACGCGGTAAATAGTTGTTACCGCTATAGTCTGCCATTTGTATTAACGAATTAATTTCATCGTTAACCAAATCTGGGTTTATAATAGTTTGTAACGGAAATTGCGAACGAAATACATCCCAACCACTAAATATAGATCTATAAGTAAATCCTTTTGTTTGATGTACTTTTTTGTCTGCGCCTATATAATTACCATTAACATCTGAAAAGGCACGTGGGTCTATTAAAGTGTGATATAATGCTGTGTAAAAAATGATTTTTTCCTCTTCGGTTCCTCCTGAAACAATCACATCTTTTACGGCTTCATTCCATAGGTTACGAGCTTCGTCTCTGGTTTTGTTAAAATCCCAATGGTTAATATCGTGCTCTAAGTTTGCCTTGGCACCTTCTATGCTTACAAAAGAAATACCGCTTTTTACTAAAACCTCCTCGTTAGCTTTGGTGCTAAAATTGGTATAAAATCCTAAATGCTTTCCTTGGAGTTCATTTTTACCTTCGTGAATTTTGGCATTTTTAACGGCATCTTGATAATTATCTCTCCTTATAAAACGCATTTTTCTAGGCACATCAGGAATTTCGGCACTCCAAATACCATAGTCTTTTAAAGGTTTACTAAACTGACAATAAAAATAAACCATATAATCTGCTTTTCCTGCGCCTGCTCCCCAGCCTCCACCTTCGGGCGGACATTTCATCCAACCAGAAATGGTATTTTCATTCACAACTTTTATGTATTGTTCTGTTGAAGTGCCTCCAACTCTACGCGATAAATCTATTTGAACTCTAGAACTATCTTGTTCTGGAAATGTAAAACGGATAATTCCTGCTCTTGGTGCCGCAGTTAGCTCTGCCTTTACTTTATAATCGTCTAAAGTAACGGCATAATACCCAGCTTTGGTTGTCTCTGTATCGTGGGTGAAACGTGAACGATAACCGCTTTCTGGTTCTTTAGGCACACCTCTGTTGGTTTGTAATTTTCCTGTAGTTGGTGTTACTAAAAAGTTTCCTAAATCGCCAAACCAACCTACCCCACTCATGTGCGTAAAACTAAACCCTTCAAGTGTTGGATGTTCGTATGAATACCCAGAGCCATTATCGCCTCCAGTAAATGTATCTGGACTTAATTGCACCAAACCAAAGGGTGTTGCTGCTCCGGGAAATGTTTTCCCAAAACCATGGGCGTCTTTAGATTTTTTACCGTAAGTAATGGCGCCAATAATAGGATCTATATAATCTACAGGCTCTTTTCCTGATAACGTTGCCTTAGATTTTACATTTGATGAACAAGAAATGAGTACTAAAACACTTAGTGCAAAACAAAATTTATAAATTATTTTTTTGTCAACTTTCATACAGTGTTATATTGTATTGTTTTAGTCCTCTAGATTAATGTTCTTGAAGTTTTTGAGCTCCATTGGTTTTATAAATATCTACAGATACATCATTCTCTTGAGATGCACCACAGGTAGTTCTACCGTTTTCTACAATTTCTTTCAGTTCTTTTGTCAACTTTTTAACCACCTTAGGGTATTTGTCATAAACATTGGTAGTTTCTTCTTTATCCGCTATCATGTTGTATAGCTGAATGTCTGGTAGACCTTCCTTTTTAGCAGCATTGTCTTTTGGTGAAGTCCATCCACCCGAACCCGGAGTTAGTTCCAACTTCCATTTTTTGTTTCTGATAGAAAACTTACCATTTATAGAGTGATGTACTACTAACTTGTAATCTGTTTTTGCTTTTTTATTTTTTAACATGGGTAAAATACTATAAGAATCTACCCCTGCTTTTTCATTCAAATCTAAACCTGCAATTTCTGCGCAAGTGGCCATTAAATTGGTTTGGCATATTAGCTTGTCATTTTTAGAGTCTGCTTCAATAATTCCGGGCCATCTTGCAATAAAAGGAATTCTGTGACCACCTTCCCAAATATCGGATTTGTATCCACGGAAATCTGCACTAGGATAATGCCCGTAGTCTTTTTCTAATTTCCCTGCTTTAGATACGGGTGCAGAACATCCATTATCGCTCGTAAAAAACACCAATGTATTATCAGCAATACCACTCTTTTCCAAGGCTTTTAACACGCGGCCAACTACATCATCTGTTTCCATTACAAAATCTGCATAAGCTCCCATTCCACTCTTACCTTGCCACTCTTTTGATGGCACTACTGGACTATGAGGAGAATTTAACGCCAAATACATAAAAAAAGGCGCTTCTTTATTAACTGCTTTAGAGATGTAATCTTCGGCTTGATCTCCTAAAAACTGTAACATTTGTATTGGAGGCATTTTATCTATAACCTTATCATTTTTAATTACAGTTTGCATATCTCTGGAATGGTGAAAGCCAATATAACTATCGAAACCACGTGTTATTGGTCCGTTAGGAACAGTTGCTCCAATAGGAGCTCCAATCATCTTTTTTCCTTCATATAATTTATAGGGTTTACCATTATCATCTACATAATCAAACCCTAAGTGCCATTTACCAATGGCTGCTGTATGGTAACCAGCTCCTTTTAACATTTTTGGTACGGTTAAAAGATCTGCAGCAATTAAAGGGGTTACTTCTTCTCCGCCCGCTAAAACACCTTTTTGTAATCTAGAGCGCCACGAATAGCGGCCTGTTAATAAACTATAACGAGATGGCGTACATACTGCCGATGCGGAATGTGCATCTGTAAATGTCATTCCCTGAGTTGCCAATTTATCTATTTGGGGTGTAAGTATCTTACCCTTTTCCGGATTTAAAAACTGAACATCGCCATACCCTAGATCATCACAAATAATGTAAACAATATTTGGTCGTTCTTGTGCTGATATATGACTTGCTACCAGTATAAAAAAGAGTGTTACTTTAAATATCTTCATTTTATTTATCTTAGTCTCAATTTAAACTAACCGTTAATGTGTTGAACGATTTTGCATCCAATACTGCTTTAATATTTTGTTGATTAACTGTTACGTTCAACGCTTGCTTTTCATCTTTATCATTGTATGTAAGCATGATAATTTCGTTACTGTTTTTATTTAAAAATGCTATGGTGTTATCTGCATCTCCATTGGCTACTAATTTAACTGACCCCGGAGCGACATAAGCACTTAAATGTTTCATTAAATAAAACTCGGGGTTGTATACTATTTTTTTGGTGTTGCTGTCAATTGAAATCATTGAGTTTTGCTTCCAACCCCATTGGCTTTTTCCTGTTTCGTCTAAAACCATATTCCAATACATGTATGAGTTTGCCCCGTTTTCAAAATAATGTTTCATTAAATTAAACGTGTGTTCTGCAGCTTTCCAATCGTTGGAACCATCGCCACATTCTGTTTCGGTTTGCATCAATTGCATGTCTGGATATTCTCTATGAACTGCTTCTATAGCTCCTTTTCCTGCCCATTGAAAACCTACTCCTTCTACATAATCTTTGGTATTTTTATATTCTAATACATCTTTTACACGTTCTATTTGCGGACGTTCAACAGTACCTAACCAAATAGGTGTCTCTAAATTATCGGCTTTAAATTGTGGGCCTAAATAATCTGCAATAAATATGCCTAAATCTTGTGGTTTCCATACACATGACGGAAAGTTTTGCGCCGAATTAGGTTCATTCTGTACATGAACTGCACTAATATCAATCCCTTCTTTTTCGTAAGCTTTTACAAATTTTGAAAAGTATAAGGCATATGCCTTAAGGTAATCAGGCTCCATAATAAAGCGCGATACCAACTCTTCTGTTGAGCTCCATTCTATGGGTAAATCGTTAAATTTCGGATTCGATTTACATGCATAGTGTTTACTATGTTTCATCCATGACGGCGGACACCAAGGCGATGCCCAAACCTCAATGTTAGGGTTGATCTTATGTGCTTCTTTTATGTATGGTATTAACCGTTTTTTGTCTCTGTTAATCGAGAAATTTTCCATAGCAAAATCGTCGGCAGTTTCGTTATGACTATACCAATCTACCGCATAATCGTTTGCTCCTATAGGCATTCTGCATATATTGAATTTACACCCCGAAATAGAGTCGAATAAATCGTTTAAAATTTGTTGTTTTTCTTCTGGGGTTACCATACCTAGTGCTTCCCAACCTAATTCATTAAAACAACCTCCAAAACCTGTAATGGTTTGTTGTTTCTTGGTAATATCTAGCGTAATATTTATATCTGGTAACGTTTCGTTGGTTGTAGCTTTATATACTTTTGTTTCCCATAGTTTATCGTTTGTTGAGCTTACCCAATCTACTTCCGCTTTGGGTTTTTGTTTACACGAAAAGCATACTATGACTCCTATAATTGCTATTAATTTCAATACTTTCATTTATTTAATATTTTATAATTTTTTGAAAATGAACAATCTATAAACTTATACACGTCCAGTAATTCACATAAATTATTATTTTACGTTTAATATCCCTCTTAGGCGAATGTCTTTTGATGATGCGCCAATCATAATTCTAAAATCCCCAGATTCTACTATTCGGTTTAAATCTTTGTCTAGCATAGACAAATCGTTTGGATTTAAAACAAAAATTACTTGCTTCTCTTCTCCTGCTTTTAAAGCGATACGCTCAAACCCTTTTAATTCTTTTATGGGGCGTGATACTGATGCTAATTCATCACGTATATAAAGTTGAACAACCTCATCCCCATCTACTTTTCCAGTATTTTTTACGGTACACGAAATTTGAACTGTTTCGTTATTTGCGATATTATTTTTACTGAATTCTAAATTGGAATATTCGAAAGTGGTATAGCTTAACCCAAAACCAAACGGATATAAAGGTTGTCCTGTTAGGTTATGGTAATTATCGCCTCGACCTGTTGGCTTGTTATTATAATATAACGGGCATTGTGCTGCATCAACTGGAAATGTAATGGGCAAACGTCCTGCGGGGTTTTCATCTCCAAACAGAATATCTGCTAAACCGTTTCCGCCATTTTCACCAGAATACCAAGACATTACTATACCATCTACATCGGGCTTCCAATTTGCCATGGTTATAGCACTACCTCCAACTAATACGACAACTGTTGGTTTGCCTGTTTTAGCAACTGCTTTAATTAACGCTTCTTGATGCCCTGGGAGGTTTAATAATGCTCTGTCTTGAAATTCGCCTTCATGTATTCCTGCTACCACTACGGCAACATCACTTTGTTTAGCGATTGCAACTGCGTTGCCAATTTGTTTGTCTACGTTATCTTCAACACCATAATCCCAAATCATTTTGAATTTTGCATTTCCTGCCGATTCAAAATATTCTAGTTTGATGTCATACGTTTGTCCTGTTTTAAAAGTAAATGGTTTTACTATAGTGTTGTATGATTGTTTCTGCCAATTGTCAATAATCAACTCGCCATCTAAATACAATCGGTAACCATCATTGCCTTCTATACCAATATTAAAAACTCCAGATTTTGGGGCTTTTAATTTCCCTGTCCATCGTGCTGAAAACCAATCATACGGCAAATCTTTATGTGGAGAAAAGAGGGTCCAACCAAATTGAATTTTTTTATCGATGCGTTCTACTTTTGGTGTTCCGCTTAGTTTAATGTTATCAAAATACGTCGCTTTTAAACCTTTAGTTTCTTTTCCTTCTTTTACTGTTGACAAATATTCTGAAGCAACAACTTTATAAGTCTGTTCTTTAAATGGTACGCCTTCTGTATAGGATACATTTGCTTCTCCAATCTTATTGATTATACCATCGTACATGGACACTTTATCATTTCCAGGTCCGCTATAACCTCCTAAACGTGCTGCTTTGGCATCATAACCTATAAGCGCCACTTTAGCTGCTTTTTTTAATGGTAATACCTCATTTTCGTTCTTCAATAAAACCATCGCTTTTGCTGCTGCTGTTCTTGCCAATTCTCGGTGGTCTTTATGTCCGTTCCAAGTTGCAGCTTCTTTCACATCTACATAGGGGTTTTCAAATAGTCCTAATTCAAATTTTGCTTTTAAGATGCGTCTAACGGCTTCATCAATCGCTTTTTCATCAACCATCCCTTTTTCGTAAGCTTCCCAAAACAATGGTTTATGATTGTAATTGGTTTGAAACATAACATCTAATCCTGCTTCTACAGCATCTTCGGTGGCTTCGGCATAATCTTTTGCTGTAAAATGTAATACATTCGCACCTCCTGTAGCTCCTGCATCTGAAATAACAAAACCATCAAATCCCCATTCTTCTTTCAGTTTTTTACGTAGTAACCATTCGTTTGATGTACATGGTGTGCCATCTACAGAGTTATACGACGTCATAACCGACCTTGCTCCTGTTTTTTGAAATACCGTTTTAAACGCTGGAAAATATATTTCTTCTAACAATCGTTCGTTAAAACTAATCGGGTAACTATCGCGCCCTCCTGCACCTACATTGGCGACAAAGTGTTTGGGTGTGGTTATTACGCCTTCTCTTTCGAAAGCACCTATAAATGCTGATGCCATTTGCGTCGTTAAATACGGGTCTTCTCCATAGGTCTCTTCGGTACGTCCCCAACGTACATCACGTGCAATGTTTAATACTGGTGATAGAATTTGACGTATCCCTCTGGTTTTTGTTTCTTTAGTAATTGCCTTTGCGACATTAGCAACTAAAGTAGTATCCCATGTTGCTGCTAATGCTATGGCTTGTGGATATGCGGTTGCGCCATCTCGTGCTAAACCGTGTAAGGCTTCATTAAATGGAATTATGGGTATCCCTAAACGAGATTCTTCTAAAAAATAACGTTGAATGTCGTTTATCTCTTCTGCCATTTGTTTGGCACTACCTGTTGACCCGTAGTCCATGATTTGCTCTGCGGCATTATCATTCTTTCCTTTTGAAGAAATTTGAAATCCGAAAATACCATGCGTAAGCTTATCTTTTCCAATACTTAAATCTCCGGGAATCATGAACATTTGCCAGAACTTTTCTTCTAAAGTCATTCGGCTCATTAAATCATTTACGCGTTCTTCAACAGAAAGTTTTGGATTCTTGTATGCTGGATTTTCATCATTTGATTTTTTAGAACATGACCATATACATATTCCAAATACTGCTATTAATATTATTCTTTTTGAGTACTTCAACCGTCTTATTAATTAAAATTGATGTTTATTTTGCTTTAAATCTTTATCAAAAGCGTTTATTTTCTTTCGTAACTTCTTTACTATTTTCGGATTGTTTTCTGCTACATTATTTTTTTCTGAAATATCGTTAGCAAGATTGTAAAGTTCTACTTTATCTTCTACTATACGTAGCTTCCAATCGCCATACCTTACTGCTTCTAAAGTTGATTCTTTATAATAATAAAAACCTTCTTTTTTATGTGGTGATTTCGATTTCTTACCTGATAATAACTTCCAGATATTTTTGCCGTCTATTGGTTTATTGGACATTTCACTATCTGTTACATGTGCAATGGTTGGTAGAAAATCTATGGTTGATGCTATTTCTTTACACACACTACCTGCTTCTATTTCTCCTTTCCATTGGGCTATCATAGGGACACGCATCCCGCCTTCGTAAGTTTGAAATTTAAACCCTCGCAGTGGCAAAGCACTTCCTCCGTTTCCATCTTTTAAATTCCATGGGCCATTATCAGATGTATAAATAACCAGCGTATTATCATCGATACCTAAGGTTTCTAAAGTCTTTAAAATTTTACCAACGCTCCAATCTATTTCTTCAATAACATCACCATATAAACCTCGCTTACTTTTTCCTTTAAAACCTTCTGAAGTATAAAGCGGAATGTGAGGCATGGTGTGTGCCAAGTATAAAAAGAAGGGGGTATCTTTGTTTTCTGTAATAAAATTAACGGCTTCTGAAGTATATCGTTGTGTTAATGTTGTTTGATCCACAGGATATTCTATAACCTCATCTTGTTTCATTAAAGGGACTTTTCGTCCTCGCCATTTTTCTTGACGTAGACTATCTATAGTCATGCCTTCTCTAAAAATAATATCTTCTGAAACTTTAGACTTTGGATTAACCGACATATCGTTACTAAAAGGGATGCCGTAATAGTAATCGAACCCCTGTGTTGTTGGTAAATATTGAGGCTGATCTCCAAGATGCCATTTTCCTACGCAAGCTGTTGCATAGTTTTTAGTTTTTAACATGTCTGCAATTGTCAATTCTTGATTTGACAAACCTCCTTCTAAATTTGGCCATAACACCTTAGGCACACCTACTCTTGGTGGATATGATCCTGTTAATAAAGATGCTCTTGATGGTGAACATACGGATGATGCTGAATAGAAATCTGTAAAGCGTATTCCGTTTGCTGCCATGTTATCTAGATTAGGCGTGCTTATTAATGGCGAACCATATACTCCCACATCTTGATACCCTTGATCGTCTGTAAAAACAATAATGATATTAGGTTTAGAGGTTTTGCTTTGTGCTTTAACTGAAGCATTCCAATTAAAAAAAACAAGTATTATTATTACTAATAATTTATTCATACTGCTTTATTCTTTTGCCTTTAACTCACTATTAAATTGATATGTTTCTCCTTTTGCTGTGTCAAATTCAACACGTTTATCTTTATAAACTAATGTACATTTACCTCCACTTTTTGATAAAACTTTAACGCCTGTTAACGCTGCGTTTTCCCAAGTGAAACTAAGTTCAAAACCGCCTCTTGCACATACTCCTGAAATGTTTCCTTTTGGAAGTGCGCCAGGTAATGCTGGTAATAGCTCTATTTTATCTAAATGACTTTGAATAAGCATTTCTACCATACCTGCTGCTCCGCCAAAATTTCCATCTATTTGAAACGGCGGGTGTGCATCAAATAAATTTGGATATGAGCCTCCTCTAATCTTACGTTCTGGTATTTCTGCTGGACTCAATAACATATGTACTAATTTATAAGCTCTATCTCCATCTCTAAATCGAGACCAAAAGTTTATTTTCCAGGCTAGGCTCCAACCGGTACCTTTATCGCCTCTAAACTCTAAAGATTGTTTAGCAGCTTTCATTAAGTCTGGCGTATCTTCATAATTAATTTCGTTCCAGGGATGAACAGCCCACAAATGTGATACATGCCTATGTTTAACTTCTGGGTTGTCTTTATCTTCTAACCATTCTTGTAATTGTCCATGCTGCCCAATTTGGTTTGGAGCTATTTGTGGCACCATGATTTTTAACTTTTCTGCAAATTCCGCATCTTCGCCTAAAACCTCAGACGCTTCTATTGTAATATTGAATAATGCTCTTATAATTTGGTGATCCATCGTTGGTCCTGCAACCAAACCTCCTATTTCGGGTGAATTTGATGGCGTACTTATTAAGTAACCTGTATTAGGGTCTTTGTATAAAAATTGAGAATAAAACAATGCTGCATCTCTAAGTAACGGGTATTTTTCTTTTAAAAATGCTTTGTCTTGTGTAAAGAGGTAATGTTCCCAAATATGCGTACACAACCATCCGCCACCGCCTAGCCAAATACCATGGTTTGATGCATTTACCGGGGCTGCGCCTCGCCAGATATCAACATTATGGTGCATGATCCATCCGTCTGCATTATAATGCTCTTTTGCTACTATTTTTCCTGTTTTTGAAACGTCTTCAATAAAATCGAATAATGGTTCATGACATTCGCTTAAATTGGTCATTTCTACCGCCCAATAATTCATTTCTAAATTGATATTGGTGGTATAACTACTAAACCATGGTGGTTTTATTTTATGGTTCCAAATACCTTGAAGGGTTGGGGGGTTGGTTCCCGGACGACTTGAAGCTATTGTTAAATAACGTGCGTATTGTATGTATAATGCCAATAATTGCGGGTCGTCCGGGTTTTTCCAGAAATCATAAATTCTTTGGTTAGTTACTAATTCTGATTTTCCGTTATCTCCAAAATCTATGCTAAAACGATTATATAGAGATTGATAATCTTTAATATGGGTTTCTTTTACCTTATCATAACCTTTATTTTCTATATTTTTTAGTGTTTTAGCAACTATGACATTTGGTTCTCCTGATACGTCTTTGAAATTTTTATAGTTTGTTGCTGCCGATAAATAAAGGGTCGCTTTTGATGCTTCTGTTATTTGTAATTGCCCGTTTGAAGTGACTACTTTTCCATCTGTTTCTATTTTTATGGTGGCTACTCCCCATAATACGCCGTCTTTTACTTTTACTACGATGGTTTGTGAATCGTTATCGGTTTTAAGGGTTTTATCTTCATGTAGAGCATCTAAAAACAAATTAAAATTCAACGCTTTTGATTGGCTTGCTGATAGATTTACAACGATAACTTTATCTGGATGGCTCGAAAATACCTGGCGGTTATAGGTTACATTGCCTACTTTGTATGAGACTTTGCTAATGGCTTTATCTAAATTAAGGCTTCTAGAATAATTTGTAAAGTTTTCATGTTCGGGGAAATCAATGTAGATATCTGCAAATGGTTGATAGTGTATTTGTTTTAAAGGGTTGCTCATAAATTCTTTTGTCGCCAAATTTTGAGCTTCTCTTTGTTTTCCTTCTGTAAGCAGTGTTCTTATTTCTGATAAATATTTGCCAGCACCTTTATTTGAATAATCGTGTGGTTGCCCTCTCCAAAGCGTTTCTTCATTAAACTGAATGTGTTCTTGTTGTACACCACCAAAAATCATGGCTCCCAAGTTGCCATTACCAATAGGTAAGGCTTCTGTCCATTTTTCGGCTGGTTCATTGTAAAATAACCTAAAATCATCTTGGGCTTGTGTACAACTTAGTGAAAGGAAAAGCAGTGTATAACCTAAAAATAGTTTTAGACCTCTCTGCTCATTAATCATTCCCATGTTCTGTATTAATTTTATGAATTTGCTCATTATCGGTATCAATTAATTTTAATAATTCCCTTAGTTATGATCTGTTATTTGCTTAATAATGATAACCTAAAATCTTCTTGAGCATCTATATGCTGATTGGTTAGAGAAATCTGCATAAGATTAACTCAAGAATAATTTTAAGTTCTTCTGGATTGCTATTAATCAGTTCCAGTATTCTTTTATTATAATTATTAATTTTCTCTTTGGTTCACTTAAAATAATGATAACTTAAAATTACCTTGAACTTATATAATACTGCTTAGTGAAAGATCACAATATATATAGTTCAAGAATAACTTTAAGTTGGTTTGCTATCAATCAATCTAATACTTTTTATATTATTAATTTTCTCATTATCAACATCTATTTCTTCTAAAACCTTTTTGGTTTTTAATCTCTTTTTTGTTCGCTTTGCTAATAATAACCTAAAATTATCTTGAGTTTGGGTTGATACTACTTAGTGAGAGTTTACAGTATAATTAGCTCAAGATTAATTTTAGGTTGGTGCGCTATCAATCATTTTCATGTTCTTTTATTAATATTATGAACTTCTTCATCTTATCCCTCAGCACCAATTTCACTTGATAGCCTTTTTTATTCATTAATCTTTTATTTTCTTAAAATGCAATAGTCTAAATTCATAGTTAAATGTTTTTAAAACATTTTATTTTTTAACTTTCCCAATAGTCAGCAATAATTTGCAGTACTTCTTCATTATCCTGATCTGTATCACCAAGCATATCACGTTGCGCTAAAATTTCTGCTTTCATTTGCTTTATAATGTCTTGATATTCTGCGTCGTTATATGCATTGTGTGTTTCGCTAGGGTCTTTCTCTAAATCGAAGAAATCCCAAAACTTCTTTGGCTGGTTTTCTTTTGTATAACCGTTTACTTTAAGTGCATTTCCGTAATAAAAAGCTAGTTTGTAGCGTTCTCCTCTAATTCCAAAATGTCCCGGGCGGTCACTTGAGTGATCCCAATATCTGTAATAACCATACTTACGCCAATCGCTAGGTGTGTTTCCTTTTAAATTCTCACGGAAACTATGTCCTTGCATGGTTTCTGGATATTCTAAGCCTGCATAATCTGCAAATAATGCTGAGAAATCTGCATTTTCAATAAGATCTGAATTTCTTTTTCCTGCTGGTATTTCTTTCGGGTAACGAATTACAAATGGCATGTGGATAGATTCTTCGTAAATTAAGCGTTTATCGAACCATCCGTGCTCTCCTAAAAAGTAACCTTGGTCTGCTGTATAAATTACAATCGTATTTTCTGCTAATCCTGATTTGTCAAGATATTCCAATAATTTACCAATATTATCATCTATAGCAGCTCCACAACGCATAAAATCTTTTACATATTTCTGATATGTTTTATAACGTGCTTGCATTTTATCTAATCCATCTACGGTTAAGGGTAACTCTGGATACTTCATATAACCAGGAACATTCTCTGGATCTTTTGAAGCTCTTAAATACCTAGCTTTTAAACTATCTATAGACTGACCTCTAAAAGATCTTCCTGTTGTTTCTGGTCCTTCATCATAAAATGTAGCTGGAATAGGTATATCGCCATCTCTGTATAAGTGCTTAAATCTTTCGGGATAATCAAACGGTTCATGTGTTGCTTTAAAATGACACATCGCCATGAATGGTTTAGATTTATCTCTGTTTTCAATCCAATCTATAGTCTTATCTGCAATAACATCGGTACTAAATCCTTTATAAGGTTTACCTCCTTCTGTATAATCTTGCCAATTTTCCTTGGTTTTCATAACAGGATCCCAGTATCTTCCTTGTCCAGGTAAAACACAATAATAATCGAAATCGGGAGTAGGTTCTTGTTTTAAGTGCCACTTTCCAATAACGGATGTTTGATAACCACCTCGTTGCAATACGCCTGCAATGGTTGGGTGTTCTGGCGATAATCCAGCTCCTAAGGTTATTACGCCATTTTTATGACTATACTGTCCTGTAAGCACAGTTGCTCTACTGGGTGTACAAATAGAATTGGACACCAAACAGTTATCTAATACTGTGCCTTCTGATGCTAGACGTTGGATGTTTGGTGTATGTACATAATCTTTTAGTATACCGCCATATATCCCCCATGCTTGTGATGTATGATCATCGGACATAATATAAAGGATATTGGGTCGTTTGGGTTCACTCTCTTCTGTTTTTTCTTCTGTTTTATTTTTACAACTTGTTGCGATAAAAGAAATAAAAACAGATAAAGCGCATAATCGAAATAATCTCTTCATTTTAAAGTTAATTTTAGTTTAGTTTATTATTTGTAATTCGATTGTTTCGTAATTATTCGATGCTGGGCCAATACCAATCTCAAAAGCTCCTGGCTCAACTATTTTTTTATGCTTTTCAATATCAAAATAGGATAAGTCCTCGGGAGTTATATCAAAATGTACAACACGCGATTCTTTAGGTTTTAAAAAAATTCTCTTTATTCCTCTTAGACTTTTTAGAGGTCTAACTACCGAACTTTCTAAATCCTTCACATACAATTGCACCACTTCGTCTCCTGCATAATCACCAGTATTAGTCACTACAGCAGATATTTTACACGTCTCTGTTGCGGTCATTTTTAGCTTAGATAATTTTAAATTTTCATAACTAAACTTTGTATAGCTTAAACCAAATCCAAAAGGGTAAAGTGCTTCGCCTTCAAAATATCTATACGTTCGCCCTTTCATACTATAATTAACAAACGGCGATAATTCTTTTGTTGATTTATAAAAAGTAACCGGCAGTCTTCCTGAAGGGTTATAATCGCCAAAAAGTACATCGGCAATAGCAGTACCTCCCAGTTCTCCAGGATACCATGCCTCAATAATTGAAGACAAGTTTTCATTTTCCCAATTAACAGCTAAGGCACTACCATTAAGTAAAATCAAAACTACTGGTTTTCCTGTAGCGTGTAAGGCTTTAATAAGTTCTTTTTGAACTTTTGGAAGCTCTATATTTGTTTTATCTCCACCATCGAAACCTGTGGAATTAACCGGCATTTGTTCTCCTTCTACTTTTGGTGAGATTCCGCCAACAAAAATGACAACTTCAGATTTTTCTGCAAGATCAATTGCTTTTTCAAATGAAGTCTTGTCTGGTGATGACCATAAAAATTCTAATTTTGCCGGGTATCCTTTATGAAAATGTTCTATTGAAATTTCATATGCTTTTCCTTTTTCCAGATATATTTTTTCTTTTAAAAGTCTTCTCTTTGGTTTTTCCCAATTATCAATAATTACTTTTTTATCAACAGTCAATTTATAGCCATTATTACTATGTAACCCTAAAGTATATTCCCCTGAAACTTCTACTTTTATCTTTCCTGTGTATTGTACTGAAAAGTTAGCTTCATTTAAGCTTTTAACCGGGTTTGAATTCCAATTAGAATTAATTCCCTGCTCTAATCGTTTGGTGATTGGTTTTCCCGATAGGTCTGTATTATTATAATATGTAGCTTGTAGTCCTGTTTTGTTTTTAAAGCTTAAAACGTCTGCCGGAATTAAAGACATGGCAGATTCTTCGGCTATTAAGTTACATCCGGACTCGTAATACAATTCGGTACCTTTAGGAATCTTGTTTTTTATACCTTCTAAAGGTGTAAAATACTGCGAAGGAAATCCATTGTAATTCCCTAGCAAAACATCTAAATTATTAGCGTTTGGGCCAATAACTGCTATCGATTTTATATCTTTTTTAAGCGGTAAGGTATTATCCGTGTTTTTTAATAACACAATCGATTTCTTAGCTGTTTCCAGTGCTAATTCTCTATGCTTTTTCGAACTTACGACACTTGTTGGGATACTGGCATAGGGTACAACCTCTGGGGGATCGAACATACCTAATTTAAAACGGGCTACAAATAATCTTTTTAAGGAGACATCTATTTCATCTTCTGTAATATCTCCTTCTGCAACAGCATTTATCAAATATTCATAGCGCGATCCACAGTTTAAATCGCAACCTGCTTTAACTGCAACAGCTGCCGCTTCTTCTTTAGAATCTACATAATTATGATAATCGTGAATATCGCGTATGGCATTACAATCTGAAACTACATAGCCATCGAAACCCCAATCTTTTCGTAAAATATCTTCTAATAGTTGATGGCTTGCACAACAAGGTTTACCCATATACCTATTGTAAGCTGCCATTATAGAATAGGCTTTTCCTTCTACTACACAGGCTTCAAAAGCTGGTAAATAGGTATCATATAAGTCTCGTTTTGTCGTTGTGGCATCAAAAAAATGTCTTTCGGGTTCGGGACCACTATGCACAGCATAATGTTTAGGTGTAGCTACTAGTTTTAAATACTTAGAATCGTCACCTTGCATACCTTTTACAAAATTAACTCCCATGCGTGCTGTTAAATATGGGTCTTCTCCGTAGGTTTCTTGACCTCTTCCCCAGCGTGGGTCTCTAAATATATTAATATTAGGCGTCCAATAGGTTAATCCTTTATATCTACCATAATCCTCATTTCTTAATGCTTCATGGTGTTTGGCTCTTGCTTCATCTGAAATTACAACTGCCGATTTATATATCAAATTAGTATCCCATGTAGCCGCTAACCCAATTGCCTGTGGAAAAACAGTTGCTTTCCCTGCTCTTGCTACGCCATGTAAACATTCATTCCACCATTCATATTCTGGAATATTAAGCCTTTTAATTTCAGGGGATTTGTTCATCATCTGAGAAACTTTTTCTTCTAAAGTCATCCTTGAAACCAGATCATTTACGCGTTCTTCTATAGAAAGCTTATAATTTTCAAATGGAAATTGATAATCCTGTGCATAGCCTGTGCTTATTATTAAAAACACACAGACTAAGAATAACCTGTTTGAGTTCATTATTCTTTTACCTGCTTTTAACATTTCTTCTTTCTTTATTTTTTTAAAAATATGCTTTCAATACTATAGGGTAACTTCTACCATTAATATCTGAAACTGTTATAGTTGTACTTTCTTTGGTTTGCACAAATTTTATTTTGTCATTATTGTCCAATCTTACCAGTTTTTTAAATTTCCCTGGACTCATTTTATTATTTAAACCAAATGTCGGAATTTTAACATCACCCTTTTTAGGATTCATAACCATTATATATAAATTATTACCCTTTTTGGTGAATCTAACCTCATCATTCGCAAATGGAGATGTAGCTGTTGTACGCTGGTTATAATGTTCTCCTTTTTTTGTTTTTTCAGCAATATCATCTCCTGCATTTCTTATTTCTCCATTACTAGTTATTTCACTATCTCCACGTATACTTTTACCATCTCCATAAACTTTCCATGGTCGTGTTCCGTATATGGCTTCGCCATTTATTTTTAACCAATCGCCTACAATGTTTATTATCACTTCTTGTTCTTTAGGAATAGTACCATCTGGATGTAGTTCTATATTAAGCAATAAGTTTCCATTTTTACTAACTGCTTCTATAAGCATTTCTATAATGGTCCGTGCATTATGGGTTAAGTGTCTATCTTTTTTATAGAACCAATCTGTAAACGTAATTTCTGATTGCCATGGATATTCTCGTAACGTATTACTTCCTCCTGATTCTACTTCGTTAACCGTTCCTTTTTCTTTCCTTTTTAATAGCATTACTGCATTAACAAAACCATTTTCATTATAGCTGTTGTTGTACAATTTACGAGCAACCTCTTGTCCGTATTTACCATAGGAAAAGTTAAAACCATCATTGTACAACAAATCTGGCTTGTATTTATTTACCAATTCAATATGACGTTTTTGCCAGTTCTTTTTAATTGCCTCAATAACTTCTGGGGTACGGTCTTCTGGAGCAGGACCGTATAAATCTTTAGGATCTAAACCTTCCCACCATTTTCCTTTTCCATCTTCTTTGGTTAAGCGTCCATCGTAAGGAACTCCTTTATAAATGCCTTCTTTATCAGCCCCAAATGCAGGTTTCCACCAGTTTAAAAAACGATCGTCATGACTGGTAACTCCAAATTTTAAATTCTCATTTCTAGTGGCTTTGGCAAATTCGCCTATAATATCTCTTTTCGGACCAACATTTACCGAATTCCATGGGTGGTGTGAGGAGTCGAACAAATCAAAATGATCATGATGATTTGCTAAGGCTACTATATATTTTGCTCCATTTCTTTTTGAAAAACGAACTAACGCTTCTGCATCAAACTTTTCTGCTTTCCATGAATTAATAACGTCTTTAAAACCAAATTCTGAAGGGTGTCCATACGTTTGCAAGTGATATGGATTAGCCATTTTTCCAAATTTTTGGCGCCCTACATCTTTCATATACATATGTCTTGCATACCAACCGCCACCTTGTTCTGGTACACTTTGCGGCCCCCAGTGAAACCAAATACCAAACTTGGCATCTCTAAACCATTCTGGACATTCGTATTCGTTTGCTAATGCTTCCCATGATAATTCCTTTTCTTGGGCCATAGCACCGTTAGTACTTAAAAGGAATAAAATGCCAACAAAAAACAAATTGACAACATTCTTTTTTTTAAGACTAACTTTTAAAATTTTCTTACTTGAAAAAACAAAAATCATTGTATATTATTTTTTAAAATTAAAAGCTTCAAGATTATCAAAAAGCCCAAACTCCTTTTTATCTAATTGTGCTGGATCTCCAACTTCTTTAATAAGTTTTTGCAGCTCATTTAGCAGATCTTTCTTAACATCTTTAAAAGCTTCATCATCTACCAAATTATTAAGTTCCCAAGGGTCTTTTTCTACGTTAAATAATTGATAGGTAAACGCATCGTGTTTAGCGCTAACAATAAGTTTAAAATCTCCTTTACGTACAGCTCTATGACCTCCTCCTGGA
Source organism: Flavivirga aquimarina (assembly GCF_030540835.1). Classification (GTDB taxonomy): domain Bacteria; phylum Bacteroidota; class Bacteroidia; order Flavobacteriales; family Flavobacteriaceae; genus Flavivirga; species Flavivirga aquimarina. Next base: position 58,262 of record NZ_JAUOEK010000178.1, read on the forward strand.
TTATGTTTTTGGTTCTTATTTAATAAATCTCCAGGCCAAGAATTGTAGGCATAGAACATACTAGATCTTACGTCTTGTTTTTCTCCTTTTAAAACTGGTGTTAAATCTTTGGTTTCTATAGATTTTGGAATTTCTAATCCTGTTAAACCACATAATGTTGGAAATACATCATGCAAATATGCTAAGGCATCGTTATTTACATTTTTAGGAATATTTGGTCCACAAAAAACTAATGGTACGTTTACACTATGTTCGTATACATTTTGTTTTCCTAATAACCCATGCTGTCCTAATGCTAACCCATTATCGCCTGCAAAAACTATTATTGTGTTTTCTGCTTGACCAGAGGCTTCTAAGGCTTTTAAAATACGTCCTATCTGTGCATCGGTTGCCGTAATCATGGCATAGTAATCGGAGATTTCTTTTTTTACTATAGCTTCTGTTCTTGGGAACGGTGCTAATACTTCATCTCTAATTTTATCGTCTGCGATTTCAAAAGGATGTTCTGGCATGAAATTATCTGGCAATACGATATTTTCATGTGGGTACATATCATGAAATTCTTGTGGTGCTGTACGTGGATCATGTGGTGCAGTAAAAGCGACATACATTAAAAATGGCTCTTCTTTTTTATAAGTATCTAAAAAGTTAACTGCAGCATCTGCGAATACTTCGCTACTAAATTTTTCTTTATTTTGATAGGCTTTCGACCAACCTGTTTCTGGTGTATAATCTTTTACTTTGGTTCCAAAATGAGTAGTCATTCCTCCTAAAAAGACCGACTTAATTTGTTTAAAACCTCTTTCCAACCAGATGTTACCATTATGTTGTTTTCCTGTCGCAAAAGTCTCATAACCATTTGCTTTAAAATATTCTGGAAACGTTAATAAATCGCTTTTTCCTTTTTCTTCTTTTGGAAATGCAAATTGCGCATATACATTAGGTTCTATATTAAAATAGTGACGTCCCGTCATTAACATAGCTCTACTTGGTGAACAAACCGCCGCTGTTGTGGCTCCTAAAATATAGGAGTTTGTAAATGATGTGCCGTTTTGAACCAACTTGTCCATATTTGGCGTTTTTACATTATTTTTATGCATAACTCCAATAGTCCCCCCTCTTTGGTCGTCTGTAAAAAGGAAAAGTATGTTTGGCTTTTTTGTTTCCTTTTTAGGTGCGGTTTTACAACCAATTAACAGAATAATACTTAATAAGGATAAGATTTTAACTGTGTTTTGCATTTTTATATTTTTTTTAATTTCAGTTTTAATTTTTGAGTTTTATTTATCCCCATTAATTATGGGAAGCGGTGGCTCATCAACGACTGTTCCAAAAGGAATAGGTTCTTTATATGGTATACCTCCAAATTTTTGTCGAAGTACTTTAACGCCATTTACTGGGCCATTCCACAAGCTTAATAAATTACCAACACACCCTCTATCTGGATTTATTTGTGCATACAAATGAGTATATTGCTCAAAAAGTGCTAACATTTCGTTGCATATTCCAACATACTTTATTCTATTTTCTTCAGTAAGTGTGTTATTAGTATCAAATTGTTTTAGTTCACGCCCCTTTTCAAAGGCTTTAATGTAGATGATTGTTGTTCGAATACGATTATCCAATAAAGCTAATATGGAACGACCATTTTTATTTTTTGTTTCTTGAGTACACGATTTAAGTTGTAATAAAACATCTTCGTATGCATGTCTAACTTTTTGCGATTTTTCGATTGGATATGCGCTTAACGGTCCTCCTCTTTTCCAACGTCCTTTCCAACAAAAAGCAAAACTACTTACGTTTTTTATTGATATTGAATCTGCTTCACTTAATTTTTTCATGGCTATTGCAAAGTCTGTTTCGCTAACTATCCCATTTGTTTTTGCATAATCCTTATAAAAAACTTCTGGGTCTACAGCCCCATATAAACTTGAAATAGCCGAATATCGTGCGGAGATTTTATTCTCCGCAGTTCTCCAGTGATTGAACAAAATAGCATTCCCACGATAATCGGTTGAGTTTTTTACAGCTTGATCTACTATGCCTCTAATCCCTGAAATTGCGTTTTGTTGAATAAACATCATACCGTCTAACTCAATCCAAGAATACACCATTGATTTATCCCAATCATTCGTGTTTTTAATAATATTGGGGATATTATTTTGTACATTTAAACTATGATGTTCCGACAGAATCGCTACTTCAGTTTCAGGAGCAAATTTTCGAGCCAAATAATAAGCGGGAGTTGCATATTCTGAGATTACAACATAAATGCCTAATTTTAAAGGAAAATCCTTCGGTACTACTTTATTTTCTTTTAAATAATTTATTACTTTAATAGAGTGACCGACCTGTCCGTAAATGTATGCAAGATCCGATTGATTATCTACTACAGGTTTCATCACGATGCTATCATTCAAGGATGCCTCTCCAAAATGTTCAGCAATCGTTTTTTTAGTTTGTTCCTTAGTTGTGCGTGGCCCCCAGCCTCCAGATTCCTCTGTGATCAATTCTAAGGCATCAATCATTGGGTAGTCTTTTAAGATGGCTTTGGTTGTTTCTACGGTTTTAGAAACACTAGGACTAGTATCTCTTGGTTCAAAAGAAAATTGAACGAACATTCCTGTTTTTTTTGCTTCCAAAATAACTTTTTGAAGCCATTCAATGGACTTCTTACTTTTTACCGCTTTGTCTTCATAAAAAGGTTCTATTTCGGGAATGCAAAAGTATTTCTTATTGCCTACAATAGCTTTTATATCTTTTTGATCAGGAATAGCATATTCGTCACCATAAAAATAATGCCCTGCATACTCTGTTGTGTCTTTTCTAACCACTTCATACCACTGGCCAGGATAACTATGAAAAGTTATAGCATTAAATCGCATCCTAGCAAGGTTTTGGATGTATTCTTTTGCAGTTTCTAAAGGCCATGCAGAAATGTCCATCGGAAAGTTAATGTGCTGTCTTATCCCTCTTTTTTTAATAGCTGGAATAATTTTATCCTTATAATTCTTTAGCGGTTCCCAATTAAATTGCTTAGGTAAAACTGGACCAGTGATGTCAAAAAGATACCCGCCTTTTTCAAGAAGTGTATAAGCCGCATAAAGTACATCTGACGGAGTTTTTCCAGACAATTCTACATTTAAAACACCTTTACTTAATTTTGAATCAATACTAAAAGTCGCTTCTTCAAAATTCGGTTTCAATCTAAATTTAAATGCAATATGATTGATTTTGCTATTGCTAGCGTTGCTCAAAACTGTATCGTTTAGAAAAAAAGTCAATTCAGACTTAACATATTCATACTGAATTTGATCTTTGGTGTTTTCAAATGATATCTTTACCTTCTCTTGTAAAGATGTCAATACAAATAGAATAAAAAACACGGATAATATTAAGACTATTTTTTTCATTTTTATTTTATAAAATAGGGCGATTTCAATTAGTTCTTTCTATCATTTTTCAACATTTCACCTACTTCCTTTAAAATTTTTGCAGATTCTTTTGGAATTTTGCCATCGCCATCTGGACCAACATTTAGTAAAAAATTACCGCCCTTCCCATGAATGTCTTTTAGTTTTTCATAAACCTCTTCGGCACGTTTCCAATCTTTATCTTTTATTTTAAAACCCCAAGAATCGTTCATGGTATAACAGGCTTCCCAATAATGTTTTAATGTAGAATCTGGATGAAATTGTTCGGGTGTCCCAAAATCTTTTTTGAATATTTTACGCTTTGAAACTCTATTATTGATAATAATTTCAGGTTTAAGTTCCCTTATGTATTGATACAAATCATTACCATCTTCAAGTGTCCACCAGTCTGTCCAATCGCCATCAAACCACAATATTTCAGTATCATAGTTTTCTATTAATTCCTTAATTTGATTCTTCATATATTGAACATACTCTTGTTTTTTACCTTCCTTCATTTTTGGTTGTCCCCAATTCCTTTTAGAGGTTTCAGTATCAATAGTTACATGTTGAGATGGGTGATGCCAATCTATAATGCTATAATAAGTACCAAAGTGAATCCCTTCTTTTTTACAGGCATCAGCTAATTCTTTTATAAAATCGCGCCCTTTCATAGGCGTTTTTGCAATATCAAAATCTGTATATTCTGAATTCCATAAGCAAAAACCTTCATGGTGTTTTGTGGTAACCACCAAATACTTCATACCAGCTTTTTTTGCTAATTTCACAATCTTATTAGCATCAAAATTTTTAGGATTCCAAGTATCCATTAATTTAGCGTATTCTTCTGTTGGTATATCTTGGTTTCCTTGAATCCATTCTGCATATCTACCTTCATCATTCCCTTTGTATATACCACCCAATTGACTATATAAACCAAAATGGATAAACATGCCATATTTTGCATCATTAAACCATGCCATTCTTTGGCTAAAATCGGCCTCAGATTCTTCCAGATAATTAATTTTTACCTGGGCATACCCAGATATTATAACTAATAGCAGCATAAAAAACGTTACATATAGCTTCTTCATTTTGTTATATTTTAATTGGTCTTTAGTTTTTTTTCTTTGCTTTTGCTTTCAAATATTGTTCTAAATGATATGCATTAAGTTCATCATTATCGCCATATTTAGTTCTCATGGCTTCCAAATGCTTATGCATATCTTCCTTAACTTTTGCATAAGATGGATCATTATAAACGTTTGTCATTTCGGAAGGATCTTTTTCTAAATCGTATAATTCCCATAAATCAATATCATAATAAAAATGAATTAATTTATAACGATCTGTTCTAACTCCATAGTGACGTTTTACATGATGTTCTCCTGGAAATTCGTAATAGGTATAGTAAATAGCATCCCGCCACTCACTAGCTTCTCCATTTACTAGTTTTCTAAAAGATTCTCCTTGAATACTCTCATCAATATCTACTCCGGCATAATCTAAAAATGTGGGTGCAAAATCTAAATTTTGTACCAAATCATCAATTACTGTACCAGCTTTAATTTCTTTAGGATATTTAATTAATAAAGGGGTTCTAAACGATTCTTCGTACATAAATCGCTTATCAAACCAACCATGTTCTCCTAAATAAAATCCTTGATCTGAGGTATATACAACTATCGTGTTTTCTTCAAGTCCATTTTCTTTTAAATAATCTAAAACTTCACCAACACCATCATCAACCGACTGAATGGTTCTTAAGTAGTCTTTCATGTATCTGTTATACTTCCACAGAGCCAAGTCTTTTCCTTCTAATTTTTTAGATTTGAAATCTTCAATAATAGGATCGTAATGTGCATCCCAAGCTGCTTTTTGCTTCTCATCCATTCTATTATACTGTCCTTGAAAAGCATTTCTATATTTTGTTTTTATATCTCCTTCTTTATCTAACATCTTCAAATCGTACACTAAATCCATGTCTTTGTAAATACCCATTTCATGTTTAGCTGCAGCTGGTCTCCCTTCATAGGTATCAAAAAAATTCGCTGGTGGGTCAAATGTTTTATTTGCGAACGAGTCTAAATATTTTTCTTCTGGCATCCAAGTCCTGTGTGGTGCTTTTTGGTGGTATAACAATAGGAAAGGCTTCTCTTTATCTCTTTTATTATTTAACCAATCTAAGGCAATATCTGTAGTTACTTGTGTTACGTATCCTGGGTATTTCTTTTTTACACCATTCTCAATAAAGTCTGGCGCATAATATTGTCCTTGCCCTGGAAGTACATTGGAATAATTAAACCCTTGTGGTAAACCTTTTAAATGAATTTTTCCAACTAGCGCTGTTTGGTAACCTGATTTTTGTAGGGCTTTTGCAAAGTTATCTTGATCCCAATTAAAAGGGTCTATATTATCTACCTTTCCATTTATATGGCTATGTTTACCTGTAAGCATAACGGCTCTACTAGGTGCGCAGATAGAATTTGTTACAAAGCCTCTATTAAAAATAGCACCTTCGTTTGCTATTCTATCAATATTGGGTGTGTTATTTAATTTATGCCCATAAGCACTGATGGCTTGATACGCATGATCATCACTCATGATGAAAACGATGTTTGGTCGCTTTGGCTTTTCTTCTTTTGTTTCTTTTGCTTTTTTGCAACTTACCATTGCAAGAACTAAACACAATAAAAAACTAATTTGCTTTAATTTTATTTTCATCTGTTTATTTTATTTTTTAGGATTAGGCCCCATTTCTAACTCTAAAACGCCTCCATTTACAATCTCTTCGTGGGTGATCCAGTAACGTTTTAATGAATGCCCGTTAAGTTTAATGGATTGTATATAGATGTTTTCTTTAGAGTTATTTTTAGTCATTACTGTAAATGTTTTTCCTGGATAGTATTTAGAGTCTAAACTGACTTCTATTTTATCATATACTGGGCTGGTAATTTGGTATTTGTTATCTCCTAGTGATGCGGGATAAATACCCATCATAGAATATACTAACCATGCCGACATAGTTCCTGTATCATCATTTCCAGGTAATCCTTTGGGTTTATTTTTAAAATATTGATTGGCCAGATGTCTTACTGTTTTTTGGCTTCTCCATGCTTCACCTTTTACATAGTTAAACCAAAATGGGTAAGCAATATCTGGTTCGTTCGCCATATCAAATTGATTGTCATCAAACACTTTCTGTAATTGGTTGACGAAATTTTCATCTCCTCCCATTAATTTCTTAAGTCCTTTTATATCGTGAGGTATCATAAATGCATATTGCCAGGCATTACCTTCTATATATCCTACACTTTTAGTGAAATTTGCTCCTGCTAAAGGGTTAAAAGGTTCGTAAAAAGTACCATCTGGATTTCTAGGCCTTAGTAGATTATAATTCTTATCGAATAGTTTTTTATATGAAAGTGACCGCTTTTTAAATGTTTTATAATCTTCGGTTTTCCCCAATGCTTTTGCTAACATGGCAATGGAATAATCTGCAGCATTATATTCTTGAGTTGTAGAAACTGATCCTACTGAGCTTGTAGTTAAATAACCTTTTTCTATATAATCTTTTAGCCCCGGTCGCAATGGGTTGTTTTCTATTTGATTGGCGCTTTTCAGCATCGCCCCATAGGCCTTTTCAACATCAAAATCTTGAATACCTTTTAAATAGGTATCTGTAATAACTATACTTGCCGGATCTCCAACCATGGTAAACGTCTCGGTTGAATTTAATTCCCATTTGGGCAACCAACCATTTTCATCATACATAGCCAACATGCTTTTTATCATGTTTGACTGTTGTTGTGGGTATACCAAAGACATTAATTGATGTAAATTTCTATAGGTGTCCCATAATGAAAAAACGGTGTATCGTGTGCCTGTCGTGTTGCTTATTTTACCTGTTTTAATTTCTGGATATTCACCATTAAAATCATTTAAAGTATTTGGATGAATTAATGTGTGGTATAGCGCTGTATAAAAGTTAATTTTATCTTCTTCTGATCCGCCTTCTACTTTTATTTTTGAAAGTAATTGATTCCATTCGTTAAATGTTTCTTTATAAATGGTTTCAAATGACTTATCGGACGTTTCTTCTTCTAAATTTTCTCTCGCATTTTCAATGCTAACATAGGAGACTCCTATTTTCACCTCAACGGTTTCTTGTTTTGAGAAATTATAGGTAAAATAAGTGCCTATACTATCGCCTACAACCATTTTGGTGGCGTTATCCATGATACGGGTTTTTCCATTATAGGTCATCCATTCAGCTTCTGCACCTTCATACAAACGCGGTTTTTTCCAAACACCAAACTTGTCTGCTGGTTTTGAAAATTTAGCTACAAAGTAAACTGGATATGCCGATTCTGGATTGTTATAACAGAATGACCCAACGCTACGCATACCTTCAATTTCTGTAGAAGATATTATTTTAACCATAGCACCTTCTTCATTGGTAAGCCCTAAACCTAAGTTTAATAGTATATTGGATTGTCCTTCTGGAAATGTGAACTTACTAACTCCAACTCGTTTTGATGTTGTAAATTCGGTTTTGATATTGTACTTGTCTAATGTATTGCTGTAATAGCCTGCTTTAGCTACTTCATCGGAATATGTTGATCCGTATTTTAAATGGTTCGTTTCTACTTTACCTGTAGTCGGCATAACTAAAATAACACCTAAATCTGGGCAGCCCACTCCACTGAGGTTTACTTGACTAAAACCTGTTAAAAATGTGTTTTCATGCACGTACGGATTAGAAAGCCACATACTATCTTTTTCCATTATGTTTTGCTTGCCTGCTACATTAAAGGGTGCTATACTTGCCATTCCTCTGGGCGCTACAGGTCCTGGATATGTTGCTCCAAAATTTGAAGTTCCTATAAAAGGGTTTACATAATTAGCTACATCTTGCGATGCTACACCTGTAACATTGCAAAAAACAAAAAGTAACAAAAGGACTACTTTATACATTCGATTTTTTATTTTTATTATTATTCTTTCACCATTTTAGATGCTGCAGATTCCATTCTGTTCCCTTCTATAGTATCATATACAGCATAATTAAATCCGGGTCTTATGCTATAGCCTGCATGTTCGCCTTGCTTATTAATAGCTATAAATCCAACTTGTAGGTATTCCATATCTTTATGGTTTTTATGCTTGTTATAAATGCGTTCCACGATCTCCTTACAGGCTTCAAAGGGTGTTTTTCCTTGACGCATTAATTCGACAACCATAGCGCTTCCCGATGTTCTTATAACTGCTTCTCCTAAACCTGTAGCGGCGGCAGCTCCTACATCATTATCTAAAAACAGACCGGCACCAATAATAGGCGAATCTCCTACTCTACCATGCATTTTCCATGCTGCTCCACTTGTTGTACAGCCACCGGATAAATTACCTGCTTCATCAAGGGCCAACATACTAATTGTATCGTGGTTCTCTATATTTATTACTGGTTTATATTTCGAATTTTCCAGCCATTTTTTCCATCTTTCTTTTGACTTTTCCGTGAGCAAATTCTCTTCTTTAAAACCTTCTGATAACGCAAATTGTAATGCGCCTTTACCAGATAGCATTACATGGGGCGTATTTTCCAATACTTTTTTTGCTACTGCTATGGGATGTTTTATGCCTTGTAAAAAGGATACTGAACCACAGTCACTGTTATGATCCATAATACAGGCATCTAGGGTTACTTTTCCCTCTCTATCGGGCAGTCCGCCATAGCCTACACTTTGTACGTTGGGATCTGCTTCCGAAATTCCTACACCAGATACAATGGCATCTAATGCTGGTTTTTTACTTTTTAGTTGTTTCCATGCTTCTTCATTAGCTGCTAGACCGTGTCTCCAAGTAGAAATTATTATAGGCTTTTTTTGTGTTTTCACACTTGCCACGCCACTATGTTTTTCTTCAGCTGATTTACCGCAATTTAAAACGGTACTTATACCGATAGTTCCTATAGTAGCTTTTTTTATAAAATCTCTTCTACTTGACATGTATTTTTACTCTTTTGAATTTTTTATAATTTCAAACTGCTTATCAGTAAGCGTATAATCATCAAAAAACGCTACTCCGGAAGCGCCATTATCTTTTGCTAATTGTATGGCCGATTTTAAACCTATTGGGGTTAACTTAGGTGTATACAAACCGGTGTGCAGTTCTACTTGCTTGCCTTCTAAATCTTTTACACCTTGTTGTGTTGCGTACCCGATCCAATCCAATTCTTCATTATAAAAATTATAATAAATCATAGGTAATACCATATCTATACTCCATTTATCCCAACGTTGACGTACCATATGGTCTGCCATTTCTGGATATGGAAAAACAGCTGCACTTAATTTCTTATTATGTTTATGAACTATAGTATATGCCTCGTCTACCAAAGATTTTATTTCGTTTAAACGAAAATTTTTCCATTCTATATCTATAGCTGGGTTTTTCATTTCTCTAGGGTCTTTATGGTGTAGCTTTATAAACTTTTCTACACTGGCATCAGAATAATCGAAATCAAAATCTGGTAATTCTTCTTCTTGTTTTAAATCATATTTAGGAAGTAATCCTATAGGTAAATACACATCTGGGTAGCGGATGTAATCTAAATGTACACTACTAACTCCTTCTACTTTAGCTAAACCTTCAACTAGACTTAAAATATGTTTTCTAGCATCTGGATGGCTTGGGGATAACCACTGATAATAATTCACATAAGGGCGCTCATCAAAACACGACTTTCCACTTCTGCTCACCATATACCAATCTGGATGTTGTAGGGCTATGGAGTCTCCTGGTCTGTTAGTGGTAAACATCCATGCATGTACTTCTAACCCTGCCGCTTTAGCTAATGGTGTTAATCGGTTTAACAGTTTAGGGTCTGCTCCTGTATTCATTAAAACGGCATCTATGCCGTTACTTTTTAATTTATTGAAATGTACCGTATAAGCAGAATCAGATTTTTTGTTCCCAACAGTCATCCAGTTCCAATATTTGAATTTTGACTCTTGCTCTGTTGTTTCTTTAGTTTCGGTTATTTCTTCTTTAACTTTTTCTTTGGTATTGCATGATACCATACTAAGTAAAATGCAAAAAAATGTTATTCTTAGTACGTTCATATTTAATTTATTTTGATATAAATTTTCCATTTTCTTTAACAATCAATAATTTATTTGTGTAAGGACTTCTAACTGATAAATTCCATCCTGTACTATGGTTTTCAAGTATTGGTTTTAGCTCTTTTCCATGAACTTTAATAGGTGTGTTTGTTAAACTATCTATCGAGGTAAAATAACTGCCATGTTTTTTATAATGTGCATTTTGAACTCGGTACATCTTATACAATTCCCACTTTATTTTTTCGTCTTTGGGAATGGCAAAACTATCTAATTCTCCAACTTGTGTTGAGGAAAAGTAAACATATCCCCATTTTTCTGGTTCATGCATATTAATAACTCCTAATGGAGACCACACCCAATTATACTCATGCAAAAGTTTACCTTTTTCGTCTCTCTTTCTTTCGTACGTTCCATCTGTAACTTGAAAATCCCAATTCACTCTGGAAAAATTAACTCTCCAAAATTTATCTGTTGGCACATTTTTCTGAAAATATCCGGTTTTATAAGCTGCCCATGGTATGGCCATTTCTAGAACCCATCCTGCATCTATATCGTTTGGGTTATTAAGTGTTCCGTTTACTTTTACTGCCGACTTTAAGCCTGTTATATTCCAATCATTTAAAACCGCATTCTCATTTCTGTATGGTTTTGTTATAAACAAATCCCAGGCGGTGTTTAAAGCATTTATTTCCAATTCGTAATAATTATGGGTATCTCCATCTGGATCTATAAAAACCTCAAAATCATTATTATAAAAAATAATGGTATCTCTTTTCTTTAAACTCGCCCACACATGGGGTTCTTCCATTTTCGCCAATATATAGAAATAGGTGTCGTCCCATAACATTTTTACCTGTGTTTTATATTTAGGCTGTTTTTCTCCTTCTATATCGATAAAAGAATCTGACCAATCTGCTTTACGCCATGCATCATCTATATCATCACCATCAATTTTAATTTTTTCAGATGTTTTGTATGCTATATAGTTTTTTGGTATTATTTCTTTACTCGATTGCGCACAATTGGTTAAGGAAATACTCCCAAATAATAAGGCTAAGAATTTAACTTTTAAATGCATACATCTATATTATAAACTATTGTCTTTAGTAAATTTAATGATTTCACTAATTCTTCCAAATGCCAGAGCGACAACTGTATCTGCAGCACCATAATAGACTGCTAATTTATCTTGTTCTATATCGTGTAAAGCTGCACATGGAAACACTACATTGGGTACGTCTCCAACTTGCTCATATATTTCGGCAGGTCCTAACAAATAAGGTTGTGTTCTATATTTAACTTTATCGGGTTCATTTTCATCTAAAATAGCCGCACCCATAGTATATCGAAACCCATTGCACGTGTTTATTACACCATGATATATCATAAGCCATCCTTCTTTAGTAAGTATAGGAATTGGTCCTGCACCAACTTTTGTACATTGCCAAGCACTATCTTCAAATTTGGTTGCTTTCATAACACATCGATGTTCTCCCCAATACTTCATATCTGGGCTATAGCTTATGTATATATCACCAAATGCGGTATGCCCATTATCACTTGGCCTGCTTAACATAGCGTATTTACCGTTTATTTTTTGAGGAAATAATACACCGTTTCTATTAAAAGGCAAAAATGCATTTTCGCATTGAAAAAACTCTTTAAAATCAAAGGTGTACCCAATACCTATTGTTGGTCCATGATATCCATTACACCAGGTAATCCAGTACCTATCTTCTATAAAAACAACACGTGGGTCGTATTTATAATCGGAATCGATCATTTGGGTGTTTCCAGCTTTCATTTTTATTGGGTCGTGATTTATATCCCAATGGATGCCATCTTTGCTAAAGCCAGCAAAAATATTCATTTGTACTGCTTTATTATCGCATCTAAAAACACCTGCAAAACCATCTTTATAGGGAACGACTGCACTATTAAAAACACTATTGGATGACGGTATGGCATATCTATCTATTATGGGGTTAGCATGGTAACGCCACATAACGTCTTTACAATTTTCCGGCTTATCTTGCCATGGAATTGAATTCATATTCTGTATTAATTTTATATATATTTTGTTTTATCTAACCAGGTATATTTTAAAATGATTGATGTTATAATAAATACACTTAGTGCCATTAGAGCTTTATAAAAATCTTTCATCATAAAAAATATTGGTAATAAAATCATGCTTGATTGCCAAATAATACCAAGCATACAGTTCAACCTATTTTGCTTTGTAATTGAATTCATAATCAGTATTAATTTTTATATTTTCTAACTTTATCTAACCAGGTGTACTTTAAAACGATTGAGGTTATAACAAATACACTTAATGTCATTAAAGTTTTAGGGTAATCTCTTATCATAAAAAATATTGGCAATAAAATCATACTTGATTGCCAAATAATTCCAATGATACAATTTAACATATCACTTATAAAGTCTTTATTTTTAGTAAAGTCTTTATCTTCTTTTTTTAATGCTTTATAAACAGGATGCCACCAACCCCAAGGTCTCACATTAGTATAAAACTTTTTTAAAGTATTCATATCTGTTGCTGGGGTAAGTAATGTACCTAAAAATGAGCCTAAAAGAGATACTATAAAAATAACAGGAAAAATGTAAATAGCAGGTATTTGTGCTAAATAAAACAAATTAGAATCTATATCAAAATTTGCTTTATTCTGATCGAGTAAAAATTGTAATGTCGCAATAATTAACCCTGAAGTCATACCCCAGAAATACCCCCAACCGTTAAAACGCCACCATATCCATTTTAAAAAGTTAGCAGCTACGTACCCGCCGTAAAGCGCACTTGTAATCCAAAGTGTTAATGAATTAATAGACTCTGCAAAGAATCCCATAGTAACCCCTAAAACAACTATTAAAAAAGACGCTATATGGCTTATTTTTATATAATGTTTTTCTAAAGCTTTTGGCTTATAATATTTTTTATAAATATCATTTACTATATATGCAGGGGCCGAATTTACAAAGGCTGAAAACGTAGACATAAATGCCGCCAAAAGCCCTGCAAGCAATAAGCCTTTTATTCCTACTGGCACATGAAAATTAATAATTTTAGGTAAAATAATTTCTAAATCTCCTAAACTTAATTGATTAGACGCTGCCATTTGTGGTGCTAAAAGTACCAATCCAAGAACCACAATGCCTCCAATAAGCAAATATCTTGGAATGAATAAAATCAAGTTTGTAAATCCACTCATATAGGCCGCTTCTTTTACCGTTCTGGTAGATAGAATACGTTGCATATCAAAGCCAGGTGTCGGACCTGCAATACTTGCAAAAAATCCTTTAAAAAGAGACATTCCTATAAGTGCTCCAAACATTTTATAACCCTGAGTATCTATTAGATTATTAAATGCTTCGTACTTTCCCGTCCATGAACCTTTGAGTTCGTTACTAAAGAAAATATTAGTCCATTCTGCAGAAATAACATTATTTATTTCAACATCTGTTACCGCAACAAACGCATAAATTGCAATTAAAACTCCTGCAATCACCATAATACCATATTGTAATACTTCTGTAGCTACTACCGAAAACATACCTCCCTTAATGGTATAAATAGTTGTTACTAAAATTATTAGCAAAGCATAACTTTGATCGGATGTTAGCAGTATACTGTTATTAAGAACAAGTGACAAATCCCATGGAAGGATTACGGTCATAAACTTTCCAACACCTTCAAAAAAGTAAGCAATCCAGCCTATAGCTGCTACTACAGCAAAAATAGCGACTATAAGATGTGAGGCTCTACCGGCTTTATCATCTCCAAAACGTGTTAAAATCCATTCGGAACCAGTCATAATGTTTGAACGCCTAATCCAAGCCGCTAAAAAGATCATGATGAAAATCTGATTCCAAACAGGCCAGAGCCACATAAACATAAAGCTTTTAGCTCCATACAAAAATAATATCCCAACCATCCACGCTGTTCCAGAAACATCGAACATTCCAGACCCATTACTTAATCCTAGATAGTACCATTTAATTGTTTTTCCTCCAAGGAAATAAGAATTTAACCCTTTAGAAGCTCTTTTAGACACCCAGACACCAACGCCAAGTGTCAAAACGATGTACAATATTATTATTAAAGCATCAATAATATCCATTTAATTTTGAGTGTTTTTTGTGATTCCCCAATTTTTATTTGGTGTAGTTCCCATTACAAATTCTAAAGTTCCACCTTCCAATAACTGTTTATGAGTGATTACGGTTTTATTAAATGGTTTTCCATTTAATTTAGCGGATTGAATATAGATATGGTCTTCTGAAACGTTTTCAGCCTTTATTACAAAAGATTTGTTTTCTGACACATTGATTGTGGTTTTTTTAAATAAAGGACTTCCTATTTGATAATTTCCTGAAGCTGGGCTAAAAGGATATAAACCTATAGAACTAAATACATACCACGCAGACATTTGCCCACAATCTTCATTCCCACTTAATCCTTCTGGAGTGGCATCGTATTGCGTTTTTAATATTTCATGAACCCAATATTGTGTTTTCCAAGGTTTATTTGCAAAATTGAACATATAAGCAATATGGTGGCTTGGTTCGTTTCCATGCGCATATTGCCCCACTAAACCAGATATATCTGCCGAAACATTTTCTCCTGTAATTTCAGAAGATTCTGTAAATAATTGCTCTAGCTTACTGGTAAATGCTTCTTCGCCGCCGTGCATTTCAATTAAGTTTTTGGTGTCGTGTAATACAAACCAACTATGTTGCCACGCATTGCCTTCTGTATATTCGGCATGAACTCTATGTGCTGAATATTTAGGATCAAAAGGTGTTTTCCAGGCATTTCCTGCTTTATTTTTCCCTCTCATAAATCCTGTTTCTGGATCAAATAAATGTTTATACGCTTCAGACCTCTTTATAAAATAATTGTAATCGGCATCTTTCCCAAGAGCTTTAGCCATCATAGCTACACACCAATCGTTATAAGCATATTCTAAAGTTATAGTAACCGATTCATCTAACAAATCATGTGGCACATAACCATATTTTTTGTAATGATTTAATCCGCGTTCGTCTTGCATCATGGTAGTCTTCATGGCTTCATATGCTTTTTCGGCATCAAAACCTTTAATACCTTTTTTAAATGCTTCTGCTATAACTGGAATAGAATGATATCCTGTCATGGTATTCGTTTCATTACCATACAAAGTCCATACAGGTAATATATTTTTAACTTCAAAATAAGCTAACATGGAGTTTATGATATCTGCTACTTTATCTTGTGAAGTAATTGTTAACAAAGGATGTTCTGCTCTAAACGTATCCCATAGTGATAATGTTGAATATGCCGTATAATTTGAAGCTTTTTCAATACTATCATTTTCTTTTCTGAATTCACCATTGACATCACTAAAAGTAACTGGCGCTATTTGTGTATGATATAAAGCAGTGTAGAATATGGTTTTTAAATTGTCATTATCTGTTTCAACTGTGATTTTTGATAAATTCTCTTCCCAAACAGCGTTGGCTTCACTTTTAATATTTTCAAAATCAATCTCTTTATCTGATAAATTCAAAAGCGCATTTTCTTCACTTACAGAAGACACCGCTACTTTAACTAATAATTCTTCTTTAGCTTCTGAATTAAAAAATAATTGCGCGTATGTTTTTTCACCAATAACATTATTTATCTCAGTTATGTAATTTTCATCTTGAACCAGTTCATAGTTGTTTATAGGTTTAGAAAATTTCGCCACAAAAAATACTTTTTGATTTTTCGCCCAACCTGTACTGTGTCTATAACCAGAAATAGTATAGTTATCTATAATAGAAATTTTAGTATCTGTAGGCTTATCCCAATTGATTTTAAATCCTAAATCGATAACGACCGATTGTTCATCGCCTTTAGCATAGGTATATTTATGATAGGCTGTTCGTAAGCTAGAAGTTAATTCAGCTTTTATATTATGGTCTTTTAAAAACACACTATAGTAACCCGCACTTGCTGTTTCATTAGCATGAGAATAAGACGATTTGTAAGGAACATCGTCGCGAGAGTTTATAGGAATTGATAAATCTATTTTTTTATTTATAGGCATCAATCGAATATCTGCTAAATCGCCAATACCTGTACCACTTAAATGTAAATGACTAAAACCAATGGTGATGGAATCTGAGTAGTGGTATCCCGAACACCAATCCCAATCTGAAATGCCATTATCGGGGCTCACCTGTAACATTCCAAAGGGCACTGTTGCACCAGGATAGGTATGCCCATGACCACCCGTTCCTATAAATGGATTGACATAGTAAACAAAAGGGGGTGTTTTGATTGGAATATCGCTTTTTTCTTTTTTACAAGAATGAAATGACATTAATAATATTAGTGCAAATAATACATGTACGCTCTTCACAGATAAAATATTTATAGTTAGTTATTACTGATAAATTATAAAAATCTATTACAACATAAATATTTGTAATTTTTAATTTTTAAAAAATTATATTAGACGGATAACACGGCAAGTCAGCTAAACACCAAAAAAAATGCATATATTAAAAAAATGTTGGTACAAATAATATATGTGAAATCACTTGGGAACATCACCTCTTTTTCTGGGTTATTTATTTCTTGGTAAATACGCTTAAATGGGAAGCTACTACTGGGGTTTATTTGTATTCCTTCAAAACCAATTTATTTGGCTTTACTATTCATATAACATTATGCTATTTGAATATTTACTTTATCATGCCCAAGTTGCTGTTTTAAGAAAAAAAAAGCTATTGTTTAATATCATTTTAATTTTAGCTTTAGTTTTATCATGGTAATTAGTCTCGAAAATCTGAATCGGTTGTTTATTTGTGGATTCTTTTTTTTGAATGCTAAAATTTATTTTGATTACCAAAATACTTCTTATACAATTGTAAATGAACTCATCTTGACTTTTTCGCTCTCTATTTCAAGCTTATTTTAACCCAAAATTCAGCCTTACAATTGAAAATAATATAACAAATATTAACTTAAAATTAATACAACTTTAACTATTAGATGGGAATTACTTGTTTATAGTTTTTGTCGACGCGTAGAAGTTATTGGTCGAAATTTTAGTTTCCAAGAAAAAGAAAATCCTAACCTTTATTAGCACAATATTTAATATTACACCTTATTAAGCACTTATAATATAACCTTTTATAAATCACTCTTTTTTATTAATCACTAACTAAAACAAAACAATATGATATAAAACCACAGTATAAAATATTTAACAGATTCGATTAAAAAAAAACATAAAAAAGATCTAACCTCTTTTTTATTTACACTAATAATTAAACTCGCATTTTATGAAAATCAAATTAAACAATAGCTTTTTATTCTTAAAAAGAAGGCTATCCATTCTCATTATGAGAATCTTTATTTTTTTGGGCTTTACTACAGCTTTTGGTTTTTCGCCAAATAACGTAATAGCATCAGAAAATATTAATAATAATTTACAACAACAAATTAGTGGTACTGTTACAGATACCAACGGCCAACCAATTCCAGGTGTTAATGTTCTAGAAAAAGGCACTAATAATGGTGTTTATACAGATTTTGACGGTACATTCTCAATAACTTTACAAAATCAAAATTCTACATTAGTATTATCTTATATTGGATTTATAACTAAAGAAGTTGCTGCTAACCAAAATAGCATAGCCATAACTTTAGAGGAAGATATATCTGTCCTTGAAGAAGTGGTTGTAGTAGGTTATGGTACACGAAAAAAAGCAACTGTAACGTCTGCAGTTGCACAAATAGACTCTGAAACTTTTGAAAACAGAGCTATTGCAAGTGTATCTAATGGCTTACAAGGAGCTGTTTCAGGACTTCAAATTACAAACTCTGCTAATGGTGGTGAGCCAGGAGCTACACAAAATATCAACATTAGAGGATTAATGACTGGTACTCTCAATAATGATGGAACTACAGGTATAGGAAATGCTGGGCCTTTGGTACTTATAGATGGTGCGGTGATGGATATAAACGACATTAACCCAGAAGACATTGAAACTGTTACGGTACTAAAAGATGCCGCTTCTGCATCTATTTATGGTTCTAGAGCTGCTGCTGGTGCTATTCTAATAACCACTAAAAGTGGTAAAGATATGAAAGGCGGTATGAAAGTTAACTACTCTAACAACTTCTCCTTTTCTACCTATACGCAGTGGCCCGATCAAACTGACGCATTGATTTATACGACTGTAATGAATGAAGCAGGCTTTAATAACACGGGTCGTAACAATGTTTTTTTTAGTGAAGACGCTATTGATAGGATAGAACAAAATATAGCTGTGCCTGGTAGCGCACCAACATTGATTACTAAAAATAATGATCTAGACTGGGATGTAAGTAGTGGCGGCCTTTATGCTAGTGGAAATACCGATTGGAAAAAATTTCTTTTTAATGATTTTGCAGTAAAATCTATACACAACCTAAGTTTTAGAGGTGGTGATGAAAAATTAAATTATTACATATCGGCAGGGGCTTACTCAGAAGACGGTTTATTTAAAGTCGCAGAAAACACTTTTGACAGATATAATTTAGATGCAAAAATAGCTGCAAAACCTTCGGAATGGTTAGCATTCGAACTTTTAACTAAACTACAAAGAAGTGATGCCGTGTTCCCTTGGGATCCCAATTATGGTAGAGGTAGAGTATTTGATCAATTATCAAAACTAAAACCTACCATGCCTACTGTAGACCCTATTTATGGAGAACCGCTTCCTAATGCGTATTATCCTGCTTGGCAGCACTCCAGTGAAGTCAACACAAAAAACCAATTAGTTTTACTGCCTAGAATTGTTATAGAGCCTTTTAAAGATTGGCTTATTAACTTAGAATACAACTATAGAACAAATAACAATAAAACGGTTTATTCTACTTCACAATACGAATCACTACGTCCAAATGGTGATACCAAAATCGAAATTTCAAGAGATCAAACTCGTGTTACTCCTACATTAGCTACCAATGATTATTGGTCTCCAAATTTATATACCAGTTACAGTAAATCAATAAAAGGACATAATTTTGACGTAACCGCTGGGTATCAAAGTGAACGATATAATGTATACAACTTAAATGCAAATGCATATGGTTTATTATCGGATAATGTTACAGCGATATCTGCTGCCGTAGGTGAACAAACAGTTTCTGATGATATTTCTCATTGGTCAACAGAGAGTGTATTTGGTAGGTTTGGTTATAATTATGAAGGAAAATATATAGCAAGGGTAACTTACCGTAGAGATGGTTCCTCAAAGTTTGAATCTGGTAACAGGTGGGCTGGTTTTCCTTCTTTTGAGTTAGGCTATAACGTAGCAAAAGAAAACTTCTGGCCAATTGAAGATATTAGTATGTTTAAGCTACGCGCAACTAAAGGTTCTCTTGGAAATCTAAATGTTGCTAACTATTTATATGTACCTAGAATCCCAGTTGCTAATGGTTTTTATCTATTTAATGGAGAAAGAGAATATACTGCTAACGTGCCAGACCTAACAAGTATAAACCTTACATGGGAAACCGTTAAAACTACCGACATTGGTATCGATATTTTAGCATTAAATAACAAATTAGGCTTTTCTTTTGATTGGTACCGTTCAGATATTGAAGACATGGCTACTACAGGCGTATCTTTACCTGCTACACTTGGAACAGAATCTCCTTTTATAAACGGCGGTATTACACGAACTCAAGGATGGGAAATCGAAGCAAATTGGCAACAAACATTAGGTAATTTTAAGTATAGCATTAGAGCTACACTCTCAGATTATAAACAAACCATAGTAGATTTTCCTAATGAAACAAAATTACTAACGGACTTTTACACAGGGAGAGATCTTGGAGATGTATGGGGATTAACTTGGGAAGGTTGGTTTACAAGTGACCAAGAAGCCTTGGATAGAGAGTCTATTGTAAATCAAAGATGGGTGCATAACAGTCAATTTGGTGAAGGAGATACTAAATACGTCGATATAAACGGTGATGGTGTTATTAACAATGGTTCGGGAACAGTAGATGATCATGGTGATTATACTGTAATAGGAAATACCACTCCTAGATACCAATATGGAATTACGCTTGGTGCTAGTTGGAAAGGTCTTGACTTTAGCATGTTTGTACAAGGTGTAGGAAAAAGAGATATAGCACCACTAACCAATGCTTATAAAAAACAATTTTTAGGGCCGGCTCAGGGGCCATTCCACTCTAATGTATATGCTGAACATTTAGACTATTATAGACCTGAAGATACCTCAAGTCCTTTAGGATCAAATACAGATGCTTATTTTGCCAGACCTTATGCTGTGAATAATGGTAAAAATAACAGAAATTACTCAAGACAAGTAGATCGTTATATACAAAATGGTGCATATGCTAGATTAAAAACAATACAACTTGGATATACAATTTCTAAAAAAATAACTGATAAGTATAATATTGATAGATTTAGAATATTTGTTACAGGAGAAAATGTTTTAACAGTATCTGATCTTTTGTTTTATGATCCAGAATCAGTTGCAGGTGAGTTTAGTGGTGGTTCATCTTACCCCTTGTCAAAAGTTTTTTCAACAGGAATTAATATTTCATTTTAAAATTTAATTTATAATATGATTATGAAAAAAATATTTTATTTTCTAACAATATGCTCGGTACTTTCATTAGTGTCGTGTGACGATGATTTATTAGAGAGAACACCTCTAGACGAAATATCTGAGCCAGAATTCTGGAAAACAACAAGTGATTTAGAGTTATATGCAAACTCCTTTTATAATAAATTACCAGGATGGTCTGGTGTAGGTTTTGGTAGTGCTCAAATGCCAGATGTTGGTACAGATTTAGGAATGGGAACGGGGATATCATCTAGATTACATGGAACTCAAGGCATCCCTACCAGCAATACTAATTCTCTTTGGAGTTGGGATGAAGTAAGACAAGTTAATTACTTCGTATCAAATGTATCTAAAGCTGAAGGTTTAGAGGCTGATATTAATCAATTTACAGGCGAAGGTTATTTCTTTAGAGCCTATTTTTATTATGATTTATTAAAAAAATATGGTGACTTACCTATTTATGAAGAGTATTTTGATAATTTAAATACAGACGCGTTATATAGAGCTAGATCGCCACGTAATGAAGTAGCTGATTTTATGCTTGCAGATCTAGATAAGGCAATTTCATTACTTAAACCCAAAAGTGAGCTTGTAGCTCCTCGTGTAAATAAAGAAGCTGCTCAATTGTTAAAAGCAACGATTGCACTTTATGAAGGCACCTGGGAAAAATACCATAATGGGACCGCTTTTGGCGTAGCAGGCTCAACGGGCACTACTTATTTAGAACAAGCTGCCGATGCTGCTAAAGATCTTATAGATGGAGGGACAAGAACTCTAAATCCAAGCTATGGCGATTTATTCAACCAAACAAACCTAAGTACTAATAGCGAAATTATTCTTTGGAAAGAATATGATTTTGTTGGTTTAGGAAATTCTTTTGGTAATGATGCACAACTTAGTTGGCCAAATAATTTTTCTTATTCATTAGATGCCATACGCAGTTACTTATGTATAGATGGTTTACCTACATCTGAAAGTGCTCTACCCACAGATGATACTATGCTAGCGAACATTGAAACAAATAGAGATCCAAGGCTTGCAGAAACACTTATGGTTCCTGGAGATGTAACTGTTGTTAATATTGATGGCTCAATGACATATTGGACAGAGCCAACAGTAGGTGAAAGTGTGGGAGCGTATGAGTCTCAAAAATATAGAATTACGACATTAGATGCTTCTACTAATGATTATAGCAGAAATACTGCAAAAATTATTATGAGATATGGAGAAGCATTACTTATCTATGCTGAAGCTAAAGCTGAATTAGGGACTATAACACAAGGTGATTTAGACATTTCTATCAACAAATTACGTGATAGAGCAGGTATGCCTGATCTAACCTTAAATCCTATTACAGACCCTAATTGGCCAGATTATGGTCACACTTTAACACCTATTATTCAAGAAATAAGAAGAGAAAGAGTGGTCGAGTTAATGAATGAAGGCTTTAGATTAGACGACTTAATGCGTTGGAGAGCACATAACCTTTTTGTAGGCAAAAGACCAAAAGGAGCTTATTATGAGACTTTAATATATAATGTAGCACAAAACCTAGCAGTTGATGCAAATGATTACTTAGATCCATATTCTGTAGATCTTGCAAGTGGTTATGGTTTTGATCCAGATCGAGATTATTTACTTGCAATACCTTCGGAAGAATTGGTACTTAACCCTAACTTAGAACCTCAAAATCCAGGATGGTAAAAATATATAGAATTAATAGCAAAAAAATAAAGTTTAAGTTTTGAGTTAGTTTATTTTAGTTTTTAAGGGTTGTTCGAAAATTTTGAACAGCCCTTTTTTTATGTCTTATTATTTCTCTTAAGGATATGAGAATTTAATCTTTTAGAAACTCTTTTGGAAACCCAAATACCAACATCAGGTATTATTACACTAATAAATTAAGCATCTTTATAATGCATTTATTGGTTTCCGTTTTTAATAATCCCCCAATTTTTATTAGGTGTATCTCCCATAATAAAATGAAGTGTCCCTCCATTTAATAGTGTTGCATTAGAAATTATAGTTTGATTGAACAATCTACCATTGAGTGTTGCTGATTGTATATAAATATTTTTATCTGAAACATTTTCAGCTTCAATGACGAAGGTTTTTCCATCTGAAACGTTAATGATTGTTTTTTCATAAAGAGGGCTTCCAATTTCATATTCGGTTGACGCTGGGTTCATAGGATATAGCCCCATAGAGCTTAATACATACCATGCACTCATTTGTCCGCAGTCTTCATTTCCACTTAAACCATTTGGTGTTGTGTTGTATTGCGTATCTAAAATATACCGCGACCAATACTGCGTACGCCATGGTTTATTGGCATGGTTAAATAAGTACGCTATATGGTGGCTTGGTTCGTTACCATGCGCATATTGTCCAATTAAACCGGAAATATCTGCTGAAACATTTTTCCCGGTAATTTCAGAACTTTCGGTAAACAACTGTTCTAAACGGTTAGTAAACGTTTCATTACTTCCATGAAGGGAAATAAAACCTTTAACATCGTGCGGTACAAACCAACTGTGTTGCCACGCATTCCCTTCGGTATAATCGGTATGTTCTCTATGATTGGAATATTTAGCATCAAAAGGTTCGTTCCACGATGTGCCATCTTCGGACTTTCCTCTCATAAAACCGGTTTCGACATCGAATAAATGCTGATATGCTTTAGAGCGGTTTAAAAAGAATTTATAATCGGCTTCCTTCCCTAAAACTTTAGCCATTTGTGCCACACACCAATCATCATAAGCATATTCTAATGTAATAGTAACCGATTCGTCTAACAGATTATAAGGAATATACCCATGTTTTTTATAATGGCCTAAACCACGTTCGTCCTGCATCATGGTGATTTTCATAGCTTGATAGGCTTTTTCGGCATTAAAGCCTTTAATTCCTTTTAGGTATGCTTCAACAATCACAGGAATAGAATGATA
This sequence comes from Flavivirga aquimarina, assembly GCF_030540835.1. Classification (GTDB taxonomy): domain Bacteria; phylum Bacteroidota; class Bacteroidia; order Flavobacteriales; family Flavobacteriaceae; genus Flavivirga; species Flavivirga aquimarina. The sequence goes on from NZ_JAUOEK010000178.1 coordinate 82,391, forward strand.
GCCTGTCATGGTATTTGTTTCATTCGCATAAAGTGTCCAAACCGGAAGTATTTTTTTTGTTTCGTAATAAGAAAGCATCGTGTTTATTATATCGGCAACTTTATCTGGAGCTATTAACGTTAATAATGGATGTTCTGCTCTAAAAGTATCCCAAAGTGATAAGGTTGAATATGCAGTATAATTGTTAGCTGTAACGATACTATCATTCTCTTTTCTATACTGTCCGTTTTTATCACTATAGGTTACAGGTGCCAATTGTGCATGATACATGGCTGTGTAAAAAATGGTTTTTAGTGAGTCTACAGAAGTTTCAATCTTAATTTTAGACAAAGCATCATTCCAAGTATTTTCTGCTTGTTCTTTTACTGTGTTAAAATTAAAAACTCCACTATCTAAATTATCTTTTGCATTATCTATACTTACTGAGGATAATGCTACTTTTGTAAGTAATTCATTACCTGCATTGGCATTAAAAAACAATTGTGCAGCAGCTTTTACACCTTGACCCTTATTTTCTTTAATCGCTTTTTTATCTGTAACTATATTATATTTAATTATTGGTTTAGAAAACTTTGCAACAAAAAACACCTTTTGGTTTTTTGCCCATCCTTTACTAAAACGATAACCACTTATTGTATAATCATCTTCTATTTTTAAAGCTGTATTTGTCGCTTTATCCCAATTAATAGCAAAACCTAAATCTATAACGACAGATTGTGTATCGTTTTCTGCATAGGTATATTTATGAAACGCCGTGCGCAATGTTGTTGTTAGCTCTACATTTACTTCATGATCTTCAAGAAATACTTGATAATATCCTGGACTTGCTTTTTCATTAGTATGGCTATAGGATGATTTATAAGGAAGTGAATCGCGGGAGGTAGGCATCTCAGATAAGTCTAGGTCTTTATTTACTGGCATAAATAACACATCGGCTAAGTCGCCAATACCGGTTCCACTCAAGCTTAAATGGCTAAACCCTACTGCTATAGAATCGGAATAATGATACCCAGAACACCAATCCCAACTGCTAATACCATTTACAGGGCTAACCTGGACCATTCCAAAAGGAACTGTTGCCCCTGGATACGTATGACCGTGACCACCAGTACCAATAAATGGATTTACATGTTTTATTAATCGTTCTTCACTTTGGTGCTTTTTCTCGATATTTTTTTTGCAACTAGTCGTTGAAATTATTATTAGAAAAAATAGAGTAATATTTCTCATAAAATGATTATACTGTTTAATATATAATATATAAAAATTCATAAATTTAACCAGTATTAAAAGTAATAAAGTAATTTAGACGGGCAACATAATATAAGCTAAACATCAAAAAATACACACTACAAATCATTCTTAAAAAATGAATTTTAACTCCAGACAACTCTATAAAGTATCACTTATTCATCATATCATTTTTTGGTCTGTATATTTTCTTTTTAATTTTTTTAGATGGGGAAGCTATTTTAGCGAGGTTAAAGAACTACCTTACTTATACTCTTTAAGAACTAATTTATTAGGGTTTCCAATACATATGATTTTATGTTATTTAAACATCTATGTTTTAATGCCAAAATTAGCTTTTAAGAAAAAGTACATATCGTATATATTTTTAATATTATCTGCCATATTTTTGATGGTTCTTGTTAAATTTAATTTGACCTACTATCTAGTTAGTACCGATGTCTGGCCTGAAGGTCCAAAACCTATCAGTAATATAACTCTTAACTATGCGATTGAAATGATGATTGGTGAGCTTTATGTTATTACGTTTGCTACCGCTATTAAAATAACTTTAGATTTTTTAAAAGAGCATAAAAGAGTAGCCGATTTAGAAAAAGTACAACTAGAAACTGAGCTCTTGTTTTTAAAAACCCAAATTTCACCTCATTTCTTTTTTAACACGCTTAATAATATTTATTCTTTAGCGGTAGAAAAATCTAAAAAGACACCCAAAATAATTCTAATGCTATCAGAATTAATGCGCTATCTACTTTATGAAACAAAGAACAAACAACAGTCTTTAGAGAATGAAATACTTTGTATTCAAAATTATTTGGATTTAGAACGTATTCGACATAACGAGAATTTAGAGGTAAACATGTACATATCTGGGGATATACAGGATAAACATATAGCCCCTATTTTATTATTATCGTTTGTAGAAAATGCTTTTAAGCATGGCGCTTATAAAAATATAGGGGAAGTAAAAATTAATATTAATTTAATAATTAAAAAAGATTTTCTTTATTTTACAATCTCTAATCCTATGCCCAAGTTAACAGAACATAAAGAATCTTTTAACCATTCAAGTGGTATTGGCCTTGAAAATGTAAAGAAACGACTAGCTTTAGGATATAAAGAAAATGACTATAAACTAACTATTGGAAACAAAAATAATTTATTTGTGGTGAAACTTAAAATTAAAGTATCATGACATAATCCATAAAAGCCCTAACTACCAATTAAGATATTTGATAACAAATTACATCTGACCAATGTAAATAATAAATTTAATACAGATGAAAGTAAAGTGCCTTATTATTGATGATGAGCCTTTAGCAATTAATGTTATTAAAAACTACTTGCTACAGATAGATGATTTCGAAATTTCCGAAACATTTAATAATGCTATTGATGCTTTAAATTTTTTAAAAAGCAATACTGTAAATGTTATATTTTTAGATATTAACATGCCCGTGCTTGACGGTATAAATTTTATAAAAAGCTTAGAAGATCCTCCTTTGTTAATTATTACTAGTGCTTATGATGAATTTGCTTTAGAAACTTATGAGTTAGATGTCTTAGATTACTTAATTAAACCTATAGAGTTCCCAAGGTTTATGAAAGCTTTAAATAAGATAAACAGAAGGTTGGAAAACAATAAAGTTGTTAGTGATACGACTAAAGATCGTCCTTATCTTTTTATTAAAATTGATAAAAAGAAAATGAAAAAGATTTTTTTAGATGAGATATTAACGGTAGAATCGTTAAAGGATTACCTAAAAATTAACACAACTACTGGTAAATATATTATACACAGTACCCTGTCTGATTTCACAAATTTATTGCCTAGTAAAGATTTTATAAGAATACACAGGTCTTATACCATTGCTATAGACAAAATAGATGCTGTTGAAGGTAATAGTGTAGAAATTGAAGGTCTTAGATATGTTATTGGCAGATCGTATATTGAAGAAGTAAAACAAAAAATCTTAAATTCTTCTATATAAGACCTTAAATCACCTTATTAATAATCTTAATTAACGTGAATCTTCTTTTAAGAGTTCAATATGTTACTTCGAGACCCGTGTTAAAATTTAACTAGCGTAAGCAATGACGTAGTCGAAATGATAGTTCCATTGTCCTCCTGAGCGCAGTCGAAGGACTTGTTAGTTATTACCTTTAAAGCGTTTCGACTGCGCTCAACGTGACATATTAGAT
>NZ_JAUOEK010000179.1 GCF_030540835.1 Flavivirga aquimarina
ATCTAATATGTCACGTTGAGCGCAGTCGAAACGCTTTAAAGGTAATAACTAACAAGTCCTTCGACTGCGCTCAGGAGGACAATGGAACTATCATTTCGACTACGTCATTGCTTACGCTAGTTAAATTTTAACACGGGTCTCAGAATGACGAATCATTTTGAAGCCGTAAAAGTACACATTTTGACTGCGATTTAGAAAAAAAATGTACATTTACATTATGTCAAAAATCTTATTAATTACGGCTTTGTGTTGTGCTGTTTTTTTCTTTACAAAAAACAGTCTTTCAGCACAAAATACTTCATCAACTAAAACAAATACATTGATACAACCACCATATTTAAAAGCAGGCGATACGGTTGCCATAGTAGCACCCTCGGGTGTTTTAAAAAACAGAACTAAAGAAGTACAGCAAGCCAAAACGCTTTTAAAAAGTTGGGGATTGCACCCTATTGTTGGTAAACATGTTTTTAATCAGGCCAATCATTTTGCTGGTACTGATGATGAACGTTGTGAAGATTTTCAAAATGCTTTAGACGATCCTAAAATTAGTGCTATATGGTGCGCACGCGGCGGCTACGGAACGGTTAGAATATTAGACAAATTGGATTACACCAAATTTAAACAAAATCCAAAATGGCTTATTGGTTATTCTGATATAACTGCTCTTCATAATCAATTTCACAATGTAGGTGTAGAATCTATTCATGCCATGATGTGTACCAGTTTGCAAGACGATTTAGGAACTATTAAAGAAACACTTTCAACTTTTAAAGATGCGATTTTCGGAAAATCACTCAGTTATACTTTAGAAGGCTCTAAATACAACAAAACAGGAAACACTTCGGCTCCTATTGTTGGGGGTAACTTAACTATGCTACATACCATGCTGGGTTCTAAAACAAGTATTGATGTTTCTGGGAAAATTTTATTTATTGAAGAAATTGGTGAGTATAAATATCATATAGATCGTATGTTACAGAGTTTAAAACGTGCTGGCTATTTTGACAATTGTAAAGGTGTTATTGTTGGGGATATGACCAAGCTTAGAAAAAACACGACACTTTGGGGGACTTCCATCGAACAACTAATTCTAGATGCTTTATCTGATTATGATTTTCCTATTGCATTTAATATGCCGGCAGGGCATGAAAAGGATAATCGTGCTATGATTCTGGGTAGAATAATACAGTTGACAGTAGACAAGAATAAGTCTTCAATTATATTTCAAAATTAATAGCTCGTTTTTCTATCTTAAAAAAAGAATATAAGAAGATCAAAGTGCTTTTGTTGATAGAAGCAAAGAAAACGTTCTTACACTCCAAACTGATTTAAATGATGATCTATATGTTTATAAAACATATTGTTCCACTCTTGTTTAGATAGTTTACCAAAAGAATGCGATTCTCTATTATCAAAATACGATTCTCCTAAGTCTTGTGTTTTGTTTAAGTAATTAATGAGCCGTTCTTTTTCTGTCTCAAAGTTTTTCGAATCAGTAATTAATTAGTTAACACTCATGAAATTTATTTTATTTTTATCTTGAAACTATTATTATGAGTTTTTATGATTTATCAAAAGAAGTACGAAATCAACTTGTTGAAAAAATCAATAAAGACATTGCTCATGATTTAACTTCGAATAGAGTTGAAAATATTATCACATGTTTTTCAGATGAAGACACTTATATTCGTAAAACAGGTTATTTAGCTATTGGTAAGATATTTTATTCTAAACCAGAATTACAAAAAACGATTCTTTCAACATTAAAAGAATTATTAAAATCAAACCCTGAAAAAATACGTCAAACTACCGTAAATGCTGCTGGCGAAATTGGTAAATTTCATTTTGAAAAAGTGCAAGCTTTTTTTGATACTGGATTATTTGACGAACATCATTCTGTTAGAAATGCCGTAATAGGTTCTGTTAAAAAAATGGGAGAGAAAAACCCCGTTCCTGTTTTAGCTTGGGCAAAAACCTACTTAAAACATCCTGATAAAGAGGTGCGTCGTGAAGTTTGTCACGGTATTGAATTACGAGGTCGCACACATCCTCAAGACATTTTACCACTATTAAGAGAACTGGAATTTGACAATACCAATCGGGTTACCGATACTCTAATCCATGTTTTAGGGCAAATTGCTTATAAAAATGGTTGCTTAAAAACCGTGGTTGCTCACCTTAACACTTGGAAAAATAAAGCACTTGTTGAAAAAGCTTTGGATGAAATTGTTGATGTACACAATCGTTATAAAAAATTTGCTGTTTTAACGCAGCAAGAGGCTATTGAGTTTATTGATGGGAATTATAAGCCAATTAGTTAAATAATTTATCTAACTTTTTTAATTGTTCTTTCAGTTCAGCAATTGTTGCTTCTTTAAAATTGAATTCTATATTAGGGTTTTCTTCTGTTGTGGTTTCAATTATATCTAAATACAACTTCCCATTGTCTTTTTTTGTAACAACTAGGATGATATCTTCATTTTTAGGAACCATTTCAAAATCAAAAACATTACCCCTTCTAAAACCTGGTAAAACAGAATTAATAGACTTAAAAATCATACTTACTTTAGCTCCTCCGTTATTATTTATTTTAATTTTATACTTTATTTTTTGTTTATTTCTTATAAATCTATCACAGTTTATCCAGCCTAAATTTGAAGTTCTTAATATATAACGGTTAACCTCGGAAGCTGTTACCTTTGTACTTTCCTTTCCTTTTAATCTGTTTTTAAATCTTATATTATTTATGGAATCTCGTATTCGCTTACGTACTCTCAAATCACTACCTATTTTGGCAATAAATTCTCCATCACCTTCAACTCGAAAAATAATTGGTAAAGAATAAGGGACTGTAACTGCTTTTCCTCTTTGTTTTCCTGGTATCATTTTTGGTAATAAAGCAATAACTCTATTGGCTTCATCTTCTAAATCAGGATCGGAAGCTCTTGATCGAATATTAACCACATTGCCATTTTGGTTAATTCTAAATATAGTATTGATACGTTGTCTTCCTGTTAAACCTAAATTTTTAGCCATTTCTGTGTTAAAATTTCTTTGAACAAATTTATTTATAGCATCAGTTGTACATTCTTTAGCAGTTACTTTATCTAAAGTTTCACAACCTGGATAAATTGGCACTTGTTCCACAATAGAAAATGGCACTTGAGTATTTTCTTCTACTTCAATAATTCCCTCATCATCAATTATACTTTCTTCTTTTAAATCTTCCTCAATACTCCAATTAATAGCTCCATTTTTCCACTCTCCAGAAAAAAGTTGCATCCCTTCTTTTTTATTAGCAGTTAGAAATGAAATTTCAATGCTTGAGTTTTCTCTTAACTTTAAATCTACTTCACCCTTTTTAGCTTCAATAAAAAGCATGCCTCCGGTTTCTAATTGTTTTCCATTTGAAGTTGTACTAAGATTAGCCAAAAGCATATCGGATAATTTATAGTATTCAGTAACATTTAAATCAATATTTCCTTTTATAAGATTACCCTTGCTATCTGTAAATGAGTTTGCTTTTATAATTAACTTTGTCCTTTCTTTACAGTTTATCGTAGTATCTTTTTTAGTATCAACCCTAAAAACTTGGGAAACTTTACTGTACTTAAAAACCTCCCCTTCCTTTGATTTAGCTGCTACTTGATTATAAACTTCCTCCTCCTCTTTAAGTTGTTTATCATTTTGATTAGAGATTGAGTCTAAAACTATTGATTTATTACTTTTCGGTTTATCATTGTTAGATAAAGGATCGGGAGTATTAATTGAGCTATTTAAGGTTAAAATCGACCTTATTTGAGATTCATTAATCTTTTTAAAGTCAACTTTAAGAGTTCCGTTTTCACTAAACCGCACTGATTTCTTGAAACCATAAATATGTTTCCCTTTAATTCCAATTGCTACAATATAAAAACTTCTGTTAACTGGTAAATCTATCTCATTACCATACACATTTAATACTGTGTTATTTTTTTTGTCAACAACATAAAGTTCATTGTGATTTGTCTTTACATTAAAATTGAGTTTTACTGTTATTTTTTGTTCTTCGCTGGCAAACCTATCGATGTTTATCCAACCTAGTTTGGATAATTGAATTGTTTGATAAATTTTATCTAAAGTTTCATATATCTTCTTATTCTCTTCTTTTAAATAATATTGTTCTTTCTTTAATTTATTATAATTTTCTTTTGAAATCGCATCTTTCATTTTACTTAATTCTAATTTAGAAACTTGCTCATAAACAGATGCAGATGCGATATTATAGCGTTTAGAATACCTAAAATCTTCCAAATTAATTAAAACAGAATCAATTGTAATTTCTCTTTTGTTTTTTAACCAAGCCAAAGAATCAACTTCAATTATTCTATAATATTCTTCATCAGAACTAACTCTTTCTTCCTCTAAAAGCACTTTCTCTTTATACACCCTTATAGTATCCTCACTTTTATCATAATAATTCACCTTGGGAAAGTTTTTCTCAATATCTATGCGCCCCAAACTATCAATCAAATACATTTTTTTATACATATCAACACCATACAGTCTAGTTAATTCTTCGTCAATAAAAGAAACTATAGAATTCCCAATAAAAATGACAAATGGAAAGGCCTCTAATTCAACTTCAGAGGCTTCCCAATTCATATTATTTTCCTCATCTCTTGCCCCATAAAATATTTGCATATCACCTTCTGTTGTATGCCTTGGAAATCTAACATCAATTGTCTTACCCTCTTTTAAAACTAAAGACTCACCATTTGCTTTAATATCAATTTTAAATGCGCCACCGGAAACCAGCCATTTATTATTGGAACATGTTTGAGCATTTGCCAAAAGCAAATCCTGTTTGTTAATTAATTCAATTAACTCAATGTTTAAAGAATCTGCTATGAATGGTTTATTAGGGCTTGTTTCTAAATCCTTAGGGTTAAACCGAACAATCGTTCCTTTTTCCCCAATAACTTCAACAATTGAATCGATTGCAACCTGAAAGTTTTGGACATATTCTAATTCGAAATTTAGTTTACTTTTTAAGGTTTCTTTATCTGAGTTAAATACATTAAAAAAGATCACTGTACATAAAGCGATTACTATTGAAGTAAATCCAAAATATTTAAACCATTTATTTCTAACATAAGATTGTTTTGCTTTTTTAATTTCTCCTTTTAAAGATTGTCTTTTTAAGCCTTCTAAAAAAACGATATGCTCTTCGTATAAACCTTTAAAATCAGTGTCAGTTTTTAATAAATCTTCAAAACCTTGAACTTCTTTTTCAGAAAGTCTTTTGTTTAAATACTTATTGATCAACTCGATATTTTGAATATTGTTTTTCATGATTTCCCGAATTAAGATTGAACTGTTTTACTTGCTCGATAGATGTCTTTTGCTTTTGTTAAGCACTTATACTTCTGGTTTTTTGCAATCTTTTCAGATTTAAATTGCATCATATTAGCGATCTCTTTAAAAGACATCGCTTTATAATAAAACAGTTGTAAAAGTTGTCGACACCGTTCTCCTAATTTGAGAAATGCACGTTCTGCGAGTTTGTATTTTTTTTCTTCTAAAACACTGTGAAAGTATTCTACGTCGTTTTGACTTAAATCATGTAGTTCTTCTTTAGAAAATTTCTTCTGAGTATCCTTCCATATAAATCGTGATACTGAGTACAAATAGGTATAAAATGAAGATGTTAGTTTGAAATCTGATTTTTCCAGATTCCTGTTTAATATGATGAGTGCTTCTTGAAAAACATCTGAAGCGTCTTGCTTTTTTCCTCCTTTTGAAACTACTAGAGCTTCAATTTTTGGATATAAGCTGTATAACTTTTTGAAAGCTTTTTCACGTTGACCATCTTTAAAAAGCGCTAAGATTTTTGTATCGTTCATAAAACTGGTTTATTACTTAATGGTCAAATTGTGAAAAGGTCTCCTTAATTATTTCGATATTTTAAAATTCACACAAGCTTGTCATATTGATATGAGGTATAATTGAGACATTGCTTCTTTTTTCATAGTACTAGTTTAGCATATTAACTCGCACAATTAACACATAATAAACTTTGTGGACGAATTAAAATCCTACCTACTGGGATAGGTTGTTTACATTTTAAACAAATACCAAAATCCTGGGTTCCAAACTTATCAAGAACTCGTTTAAGATTGTCAAGTTTAATTTCAGCCTGACGCAAAGATGCTTCGTTAACACTTTTGTTATTTATAGCATCCATTCTACTTACTCTACCAATAGAAACATCTGGAGCTATCGGTTTTGTCAATTCTTTATAGTCTAAGATTGCCTTTTCGGTCCTCGAAATTTCTTCTAATAACTTTATTTTAACGGCATCTTGATTCATAAAAGTATTATTTACAATCATCTATAGATTCTAGGACATCATCATAATTCAATTTTAATTGAGTATCAAGTTGATTTATAACATTTAAAATTTTAAAAAGCTTTTTAAGATCTCCTTCTTGTAATGCATCAGCAGCTTTGTCAATTTCTTTTTTTACTCTTTCTTGAAGATTATACATACTCTCTAATTCATATAAACAATTATAATCAAACTCATTTGCAATATTAATGGTTCGTATCGTTTCCCAAGCTATAGAAGTAATGTCCGGAATTTCTAATTCTATAAAAGTATCTCCGGTATAAAGATATTTTTGTGACTCAAATTGAATTGAATCTTTAACTTTAAAAAAGTTTGGATATTCCTTTTCAAGTTGTATCCGTTCTTTAGGAGTTACGATAATTTCAGAAGAGGACTTATTGTAAATCATTGAATACGCTTTAAATGCTTTTTCAATTTTTTGATTAGGTAATCTAGCTTTATCTAATTCAATACTGTTATTAGTTATTTCCTCTTTAATTTTGGAAACAACTACTTCTTTATCTTGATTTGCTTTCTTATTAGTATTCCAATTATTAAACCAAATAGCAAGATTAATACCAATGAAAATAAGTAAAACTTCTCTAACTATATATTTCCAATCTAGTTTAAAATTTCGCTTATTCATTTCATTTAAAAATTTATTTTTTTTGAAGCAGCCTTAATACTTATATACGCTTAACAACTAAAATCCGCGCTCCTTCTGCAACTGTTCATAAGCCATTTGTACTTGTCTGAACTTTTCTTCAGCGCCATTTTGGTGTTCTTTCCCTAAATGTATTACTTTATCTGGATGGTATTTCTTAGCCATTTTTCGATAGGCCTTTTTTATATCGTCAACCGTAGCACTTTTATCAATTTCTAAAACCTTATAAGCATTATCACTACTGTTATAAAACATCGCTTTAATACTTTCGTAATCGCGAGAACTAATCCCTAAGTATCCGGCCATGGTATAAATTTGTCGTTCCTCATCATCTGTTACCGTACCATCGGCCTTGGCAATACCAAATAAGAAATGCATGAGCTGTAAACGTGATGGATGATCCATCATGTGTTTAATCTGCAAGCAAACCTGTCTGGTCGAAATGTTATTTTGATTATTAATACCTTTGAATAGTTTGAATGCATGATTTGCGCGCTCTTTACCATACATATTCACAAATTGCTGACGTACAAAATCCAACTCTCTTTGGTCTTGTTTACCATCTGCTTTTATAATTATAGACGATAAAATAAGTAAACTCACTTCAAAATCGCCAGATTGAGTTTGTGGGCGTTGTCCGGGTTGCGTTCTATAAGTAGGTCTTCTACCTTGTTGTCCTTGTTCTAAAAAAGGACTGCCTTTACCATTTGATACCGAATCAATAAAGCTTCCTAATGCAACTCCAATAATAGCCCCTATTGGGCCTCCAAAAGACCAACCCAAAGCACCGCCTATCCATTTTGAAAAACTCATGTAAGTAATAGATTTTAATTATGACCAAATATAATATTTGTTAGTTGATTGATTCACAATTTTGTTACACAATTGGTATCTTTGCAGTCTAAAAAATTGTTAATTATAAAAATTTAAAAATATGTATCCACCAGAATTAGTAAAACCAATGCGCGAAGATTTAACAAATGTTGGTTTTGAAGAATTACATACTTCTGAAGCCGTAGATGCTGCTTTGGCAAAAGAAGGCACCACTTTAGTTGTTGTAAATTCGGTTTGTGGTTGTGCTGCGGCCAATGCGCGTCCGGGAGCAAAAATGAGTTTACAAAATGAAAAACGTCCTGTAAATATTGTAACCGTTTTTGCGGGTGTTGATAAAGAAGCTGTCGATAAAGCTCGTGGTTATATGATTCCGTTTCCTCCAAGCTCACCGAGTATGGCATTATTTAAAAACGGCGAATTGGTACACATGCTAGAACGTCACCATATAGAAGGACGCCCAGCAGAACTTATTGCGGAAAATTTGATAGATGCTTACAACGAACATTGTTAAAAGAATAATATTCATTAAAAATTAAACCACGGAAATTGTGGTTTTTTTATGAGTATTACGCAACCTATTCGTTATTTTTTCATCTTATTAAAAAAAGAGGTATGAAACTGTCTTTAAACCCTATATTGGTTTTTGTTTGTTTTGTTTTATTAGTTGCTACTGGTTGTTCATCTAATGATAATAGCACCCCTACCTACGAAAGCGAACTAGAGGAACTTAGCTTATTAAGAGCTGAGGTTGAAGCTTTAGCCGATGCATCCGTCTGTGATGGAACATCAGAATGCAAATTTATTGCCCTTGGGAGTAAACCCTGTGGCGGACCATGGTCTTATTTAATATATACAACCTCTATTGATGTTGAACAATTACAAGCTGCGGTTAAAGATTATAATCAAAAAGAAGCTGTTTTTAATATAAAATGGAATATTGTTTCAGATTGTGCATCCGCTTTACAACCAACTAGTATAAGCTGTGAAAATAACAGCTGTGTACTTACGTATTAAAACTAAGTTTTTACTTATTTTTGCGCATGCAAAAATTGTTGTCATATCCATTAACTTTTATTTATTCCCTTTGTTTTTTAATAACAATACTCATATTTCACCCTATCCAATGGGTTAGTTTTAACGTTTTTGGTTATAAAGGGCATAAAAAAAGTGTCGATTTAATGAACATGTGTTTAATGCGATGCCTCCATATTTTAGGTACTCGATTCACATTTAGTAATGTTCATCATATTGAAACCAACCAACCACTTATTGTCGTTTGCAATCATCAAAGCATGTACGACATCTCTCCTTTGTCTGTTTTTTTAAGAAAATACCATCCAAAATTTATTAGCAAAATAGAATTAGGTAAAGGTATTCCTAGTGTATCATATAATTTACGTCACGGTGGATCTGCCTTAATAGATAGGAAAAATCCACGACAATCTTTACCTGCTATCATGAAATTTGGTGAATACATTGAAAAAAACAAACGAGCTGCAGTTATTTTTCCAGAAGGAACAAGAAGCAAGGACGGTAATCCTAAATCCTTTCAAACAAAAGGGTTAGAGATTCTATTTAAAAAAATACCTTCGGCTTTAGTTGTTCCTATTTCTATAAATAACTCATGGAAAACAGTTCGTTATGGAAAATTTCCTATGGGTTTAGGAACTCATATAACTTTTACCGTACATAAGCCTATAAAAGTTAGTACCTTTGCCAACAAGCAAGAGCTTATAAATAATATTGAAACTACAATTAAAGCACATATTCACCCATAAAAAATATAGATGTCGTTAAAGAATGTTAGATTAGAAGTGATGAAGTTTTTGGAAAAAGACGTCGAATCCTTAATAGAAAAATACTTAATACCTATAGAAAAAATTTGGCAACCAACCGATTTTTTACCAAACTCTGAAGGTGATACTTTTTTTGAAGAAGTACGTGAAATAAGAGAACTTTCTAAAGAACTGCCTTATGATTTTTGGGTGGTTTTAGTTGGAGATATGATTACTGAGGAAGCATTACCCACATACGAATCGTGGTTAATGGATGTAGAAGGTGTTAATCAGGTCGATGGAGAAAATCCATGGGCAAAATGGGTACGCCATTGGACAGCTGAAGAAAACCGTCATGGCGATGTACTTAACAAATACTTGTACCTTTCCGGACGTGTAAACATGCGTGAAATTGAGAAAACCACACAATATCTTATTGCAGATGGTTTTGATATTGGAACCGACAGAGACCCTTACAAAAACTTTGTTTATACTAGTTTTCAAGAGTTGGCAACCTATATTTCTCACAACAGAGTTGCTAAAATTGCTAAAAAGTGTGGCAATAAACAATTAGGAAAAATGTGCCAGATTATTTCTGGTGATGAAATGAGGCATCATCATGCATACTCAGAGTTTGTAGAGCGTATTTTTAAAGTAGATCCCAGTCAAATGATGATGGCATTTTATTATATGATGAAACAAAAAATAACCATGCCCGCACACTTTTTAAGAGAATCTGGAAACAAAATAAGTACAGCGTTCGAAGAGTTCTCTAACACAGCACAACGTATAGGTGTTTATACATCAACAGATTATGTAGATATTTTACAAAAACTAATAACACGTTGGGAAATAGATAAGGTTACAAATCTAACCGATGAAGCCGAAAAAGCCAGAGAATATTTAATGAACCTCCCTGCAAGAATGCATCGTTTATCTGAACGTATTAAAATTCCAGAAAATTCATTTCAATTCAAATGGGTAGAACCAGCTATTGTGAAGTAAATTTATGATTTTATAAATGGCGATTTCAGATAATTTTTTAGATAAAAATTATATTCGTCGAATTAATCTCGCTTTAAATTTTATTGATGATAATCTAGACTCTGAATTATTATCGCTAGAAACTGTTTCAAAAATAGCACTTTATTCGCCATTTCATTTTCACAGGCTTTTTAAAGCCATAATAGGAGAAACCCTTAATGCATATATATCTAGAAGGCGTATTGAAAAAGCAGCTTCTGTATTAATGCATAAAAAGGATGTTAATATAACCGAAATTTCCCTTTCGTTTGGGTTTAACAGCAATTCTTCTTTTACCAGAACCTTTAAAAAATTTTACGGGGTAAGCCCTTCTGAATTTAGAAAACAAAGTTCAGGTAGGTTTAGCAAGATAAGTCAAGAGGAAAGCAAGAATGGGCAAGAAAACTTGATTTTCGAAAAATATATTTGCAACATTAATAATCATTTAAACTGGATAAAAATGAATGCAGATATTGAAATTAAAGACATCCCCGAATTACACTTTGCTTGTATAACACACATAGGTGTTGACGGTATTGAGCAGGTTTTCGATAGATTAATAAAATGGGCGATTCCTAAAGGATTCATGCAAAACTCTGAAGCTAAATTGGCTAGAATTTTTCATGATAGCTTTAAAATTACGGCACCAAATAAAGTACGCATGAGTGTTTCATTAATTACAAAAAGTGATTTTGTAAATGAAGGTGAAATACATAAGATATCTATTAGCAGAGGCACATGTATTGTTGGTCGTTTTGAAATATTACCTAAAGATTTTGAACAAGCCTGGACTAGCCTTTTTGTTTGGATGCATGATAATGGTTATAAAAAATCGGATAAAAATCCGTTTGAAATATATCACAATGATTTTCGTGAACACCCTGAAAATAAATTTATAGTAGATTTACATATCCCTATTGAATAAATACCTTTTTGATTTGTAAATTAGAGCCCGTATCTGAGTTCGATTTAAGACAAATTCATTTTAATAATATTGTCACCTTGAGCGGAGCCGAAAGGCTCAACTTGACATATAAGTTTATTGTTTTGATTTTCAATTAGATATATTTATTATTAAATCGAAACTCAGGTTAACTATATGTACATGGAAGAAATTATACAAAAAACCATATTCTTTGTAAAAGAACAGTTAAATAATGCTGAGGGTGGACACGATTGGTTCCATATAGAACGTGTCTATAAAAATGCACTTCTTATAGCTAAAACAGAGCAAGTTGATATGCTTGTTGTTGCTTTAGGTGCATTACTTCATGATATTGCCGACAGTAAATTTCATAATGGTGATGAAACCGTTGGATCCAGAATAGCTCGGGAGTTTTTATTTAAGCTAAATATAGATTCTACAATTATTGAGCATGTTATAAATATTATTGAGAATATCTCCTTTAAATCTAGTCTATCGACAGACAGGGGTGTTACATTTAAATCTTCGGAATTAAATGTTGTACAAGATGCAGATCGATTAGATGCAATTGGAGCTATTGGTATTGCACGTTGCTTCAATTACGGTGGTTTTAAAAACCGACAACTTTATAATCCTGATATAAAGCCTAATCTGAATATGAGCAAAGCCGAATACAAAGCTTCAAATGCACCAACCATCAATCATTTTTACGAAAAGCTACTACTCTTAAAAGATAAAATGAATACCAAAACCGGAAGGCGAATCGCCACAAACAGACACGCCTTTATGGAGTTGTATCTTAAACAATTTTATAATGAATGGAATGGAAAAGAATAGCTTTATTGTATAATCAGTTTTATTTCCTTTCTATATTGTGAGGCACTTTTGTTGGTTATCTCATGAAACTGCTTATTAAAGTGCGAAAAATTATTAAACCCACATTCAAAACAAATATCAGCAATACTCATTTGACTTTCATTTAATAGTTTCGTTGCATGCACCACTCTATATTCGTTAACCAATTTAGTAAATGTTTTACCTGTAACACGTTTAAAGTATCTACAAAATGCAGGAACGGTCATACTTACCTTATCGGCTATTTCATCTAAACTAATATGATTTTGAAAATTTCTATTAATATGCTTATAAATAATATCAATTTTTGCACTGTCTTGCGGTTCTGTTTCAAAAGCAAAACCATCTGCATTTAAAATCACATAATCATCCGTTTTAGCTAAATGGTTTAATATTTCCAAAAATTTTAAAACCCTGTCAAACCCTTCATAATCTAAAAGCTTATCAATCTTTGGTCCAACAATTTTTTTCGTTTCTACATTGAATCGAATGCCTTTTTTCGCCCTGTCAAATAATGAAGCTATTAATACCGTCTCTGGAATATTAACAAAATCATCTCCTAAAAAGTTAGAAGCAAACTGAACGGTTGTTTCTGTTCCATTAGCAGTTAATCGGTCTGTAAAACCATTATGCGGTAAATTAGATCCTATTAATATAAGCTGACTATTATTAAAATAAGATAAATGAGTTCCTATATGCGTTTTTCCTTGTCCTTTATTTACATAAACAAGTTCTAGTTCTGGATGAAAATGCCAAAATGCATTATACTTATCAACCTTGACCATATGTTGTTTAACTAATATAGAGCTACCAAAACTGGGGCTAAGTTTCTCTAAAGTAGGCTTTTTGTTAATCATATCATAGTAATTTAAGTAGCAAAATTACTATATATAAATTTGAAAACCTATATTCAATTATCATTATTATATGCTATTTTAACTTTACATATATTTAACATTGATTTAACAGGTAAAATAGCATATAAATTGGCCAAATCTGATGTTTTACAACGCTCTATTCTAACATACCTTTGTATTGTTAAATGATGTAAAATCCAAATCATGAAAAATTTAATTAAAAAAATCCGAAAAAGTCTATTAGTAGTAACAGTGTTTACTGCGGTAATAGGTAACGCTAGTGAAATTTCTTCTTTCGTAATTGAAAAAGATCTTAAAGGGAGTGCACTAACAATTGATAATGTAGAAGAAGGAGACTTATTATCTATTAAAAATTATAAAGGTATCATTATATATAAAGAGACTATTCAATCTTCTGGTACTTACGAAAAGGGGTTCGATTTAACTGAACTACCTGATGGTAACTATTTTTTTGAAATAGATAAAGATCTTGAAATTAAAACGATTCCTTTTTCTGTAAAAGGCAGCAAAGTAGTTTTTAACAAAAACAATGAAGGCATTATTTTTAAGCCTTTTATTGAAGAAAGAAACAACTTGGTTTATGTATCAAAATTTGCCCCAAATCTTGAACCATTAGAAATAAGTATATACGGAAAGTATGACGATGGTACATTTGGGTTATTGCACTCAGAAAAAGTTGAGGGAGATTTAACTATACAAAAATTATATAAACTTGAAAAAGGAATTTTTAAAATTATCCTAAATTCAAATAACAAAGTATATACGAAATTCATTAATCATTAATTAGTTTAATGTCTTATTTAGTTTAGTTTGTAAAAGTGGGCGTGGTTGCCCACTTTTTTTATTTAAAAAAGTCTTAGTTGCCCTTCTTTATACTGGTCATGCAAATCTAAATTAAGTTTTGGCATTACTTTTTTATTAAAATATTTTAGCCTTGCTAGTTTTACAAGCTTATTAATTTGCTCTGCAATTTTACCTTCACCTCTCATTCTAGTGCCATATCGAGAATCATTTAAATGACCGCCATGACAACTTTCTATTTGGTGCAATACTTTTTCGGCACGATCTGGCATGGTTTTATAAATCCAGTCCTTAAAAATATCTCCAATAGCTCCATTAAGCCTCACTATGGTATGTGCTATAGACATAGCGCCATGCTCTGATGCCGCTTTAGCTAAAGGCAGTATTTCATGACTATTTATAGCAGGAATAATAGGTGCCAACATTACATTTACCGGAATACCGTTTTCGCTTAAAATTTTAACGGTTTCCAGCCTTTTTTTAATGGTAGCTGTTCGAGGCTCTAAAATACGCCTCGTATGTTCCGATAATGAGGTAATTGACATATTTACTCCTATTAAATTATCTTTCGCTAAAGCCTTTAAAAGATCTAAATCTCTAAGAATTAATGCATTTTTGGTAATAATAGCTACAGGGTGCCTGTATTTTAAAAATATATCTAAACATTGTCTTGTAATTTCAAATTGCTTTTCGGCAGGTTGGTAACAATCGGTGTTTCCCGACATAACGATAGGATGTGCTTTCCAGCTTTTCTTTTTTAGAAGTGTTTCTAATAATTTGGGGGCATCTTTTTTTACCATAATACGCCGTTCAAAATCTAAGCCAGCACTATAGCCCCAATACTCATGTGTATTTCGAGCATAACAGTAAATACAACCATGCTCACAGCCCTGATATGCATTCATAGAGTACGTCATACCAATATCCGGACTCTCCACTTTATTTACTATAGTCTTAGGAAAAACAGGCAGATATAATGTTTTATTTTTATCGCTTTCTTCTCCTTCTTTCCGGCAAAATTCTAGAAAATCATCGCGCATTTCGTGACTTAATTCAAAGAAACGGTTAGGGACATTAAGCTGCGCACCACGTCCTTTTATGGCAGTTTTTGTGTTCATTATAGTAAAAATAAAGGTTGAATGCTTTTTGAGAAGCTCTTTAAAATTACTTATAATTTATATTGAAAAATGTTAAAATGAAAAAGGGTTATTAACAAACTTGATATATTAAGATTTGATTATTAAAAAGTAGTTAATTTCCTTAGACTTTTAAAAATATTATAATGAATTTTACAAACATCACGATTGCCCAATTGAATGAAAAATTTCAGACTGATTTTATGTTTGAAAGTAAACTCAAATCGAAAAATGTTTTCTATTAAAACCCGCTTAAATCTTCGGGTATATCGTCATTTGGATCATCATCGATAACCTCGTTTGAAACTTTAGAGCAGTCTACATTTATAGACAGGTTTTTTGGTTCTTCAAAAGCTTCTGTAGAAATATTTAATGTCTTATCCGCATAACAACTTTTCATATATAGCCCCCAGATAGGTAATGCCATAGAAGCGCCTTGTCCGTAAGTTATCGATTTAAAATGTGCTGCTCTATCTTCTGCACCAACCCAAACACCTGTAACTAAATTAGGTACCATACCCATAAACCAACCATCACTTTGGTTTTGGGTCGTTCCTGTTTTTCCTGCTATAGGGTTTTTAAATCCATAAGGATAACCTGTTATTATTTCTTTATATTCTGGTCTGCTGGCTGCATGGGTATGTCTTAATCTTGTTCCTGAACCACCTTGAGTAACACCTTCCATCAGCTTTACTGATACATAGGCTGTTTCTTCACTTAAAGCATCTCGTGTTACTGGCTTAAACTGATATAAAATAGTTCCGTTTTTATCTTCAATCGTAGTAACCATAACAGGTTTTGTATAGACACCTTTGTTTACAAATGCAGAATACGCGCCCACCATTTCATAAACACTTATATCTGGAGTACCTAAGGCTATTGATGGTAC
Organism: Flavivirga aquimarina; assembly: GCF_030540835.1. Classification (GTDB taxonomy): domain Bacteria; phylum Bacteroidota; class Bacteroidia; order Flavobacteriales; family Flavobacteriaceae; genus Flavivirga; species Flavivirga aquimarina. The sequence continues at coordinate 16,151 of NZ_JAUOEK010000179.1, forward strand.
TGCTAATATTTCTGAGTCTATTCCTAAGTTTTTTGCTAAATCTACAACAGGTTGCGGACCTACTTTATCAATTAATCTTGCCGTTATCGTATTTACAGAATTTGCTAAAGCATTCTTTAAAGTTCTAGTTCCTCCATAATCATTATCTCCTCCAGAGTTTTTAGGGCACCATTCTTCTGGATTACCATGTTTATCTTTTTCTATACAAAACGGTGTATCTGGAAATTCATCACAAGGCGAATAATGTAATTGATCTATAGCTGCTGTATAAACAAGAGGTTTAAATGTAGACCCTATTTGACGTTTTCCTTGTTTTACCATATCGTACTGAAAATGTCTGTAATTCATACCACCTACCCAAGCTTTTACATGGCCTGTTAATGGATCCATAGACATCATACCTGTTCTTAAAAACGATTTATAGTATCGCATAGAATCTATGGGCTTCATAATGGTATCCACCTCAGAAGGTTTACCTTTTTCCCATTTAAAAACAGTCATTTTTGTTGGCTTATCAAACGATGCTATAATCTCAGCATCAGACCTTCCTTCTTTCTTTAGTATTCTCCATCGTTCTCCTTGTCTCATAGAACGCTTCATTAAGGCTTCAATTTCTTTTCTATCTAGCTCTAAAAATGGGGCTGTAGGATTCCTTTTAGGTGTGTTTTGATTAAAAAACTCAGCTTGCAATCTTGGCATATGTTGTTGCACTGCAGCCTCAGCATATCTTTGCATACGTGAATCTATAGTGGTATAAATTTTTAAACCATCATTGTATAAATTATATTTTGTACCATCTGGTTTCGGATTCTTTTTAATCCAATCTTTCATAAAACCATCTAAATACCCTCTAAAATAAGTCGCAATACCGTCACGATGTGATTGTGGTGTATATCGTAAATCTAACTCTGTTTTTTGAAGTGAATCTTTTATAGTTTCATTGATATAATCGTAGTTTTCCAATTGATACAAAACAACATTCCGTCTGTTTCTCACTCCAACAGGATTCCTTCTTGGATTATATAATGATGAATTTTTAAACATCCCTACCAACATGGCAGATTCTTTCATACTTAATTCACCTGGCTCTTTATTAAAATAGATCGCTGCTGCACTGCGAATACCATCTGCATTATTGCCAAAATCGTAAATATTAAAATATTGAGCAATAATTTCTTCTTTGGTATATTGACGCTCTAAACGAATGGCTATAATCCATTCTTTTACTTTTTGAGTAATTCTTCCTAAAGTACTACGAGAAGCCGCCCCTGTAAATAATTGTTTTGCCAATTGTTGGGATATTGTACTTGCGCCCCCTCCAGAGCCTAGCATAACAATAGCTCGAAGTGTCCCTCTGGCATCTATTCCTGCATGGTCATGAAAACGTGCATCTTCTGTAGCAATTAAGGCATCTATTAAGTTTTGTGGCAACTCACCATAACCCACAGGTGTCCTATTATCATTTAAATAAAATTTACCTAAAGTTTTTGCATCTGAAGAAATAATTTCAGTTGCTAAATGTGTTTTGGGGTTTTCTAATACGGTGTGATCTGGTAAATCTCCAAAAAAAGATGTGAGTAAAAATATAAGTATTACAAAAAGTACCCCTCCTGTAAATAACATCCAAAACCAACGAATGTATTTTGAAAAATCTTGAGTTGTTGTTTCTTGCTTTTTTTTTGCCATTTAACTTTATAATATTAAAATTTACTGGATATAATTCTATTTATTCGTTTTAAGGTTTCTCTATTCTAAAACCAATACCTGTGATACCTTCTAGCCCTATAACACCATTAACCTTGCCATTTTCTTGTTTATTAGCACCGTTCTGTAACAAGTGTTTTAAAAACCTCAGCACCCCAAAACATAATATCTTACCTAATTTTGCTAAAATATATCTTTTTTTTCTTTGAACACATTTATTAAAATTTGTCTAAACCTTCAGGGATACCATTACTAGAATCATCATCAATAATCTCTGAAACATCAGAGCAGTCCACATTTATAGATAAATCCTTTGGTTTTTCAAATGGTTCCGTAGAAATATTTAATGTTTCGTCTGCATAACAGCTTTTCATATATAAACCCCAAATTGGTAATGCCGTAGAAGCACCTTGTCCGTAAGTTATGGATTTAAAATGTGCAAACCTATCTTCAGCTCCTACCCAAACTCCTGTCACTAGATTAGGTACCATACCCATAAACCAACCATCACTTTGGTTTTGGGTCGTTCCTGTTTTTCCTGCTATAGGGTTTTTAAATTTATAGGGATAACCCGTAATTATTTTTTTATAATCTATTCTGTTAGCTTTGTGATCATGCTTTAAATTTGATCCTGAACCACCTTCTGTAACACCTCGTAGAAGATTAACCACAACATAAGCTATTTCTTCGCTTAAAACAACTCGTGTTTTCGGTTTAAATTCATACAAAACAGTATCATTTTTATCTTTAATGGTGGTAACCATGACAGGTTTTGTATAGACGCCCTTGTTAACAAAAGTAGAATAAGCACCCACCATTTCATAAAGACTTATCTCTGAAACTCCTAAAGCTATGGAAGGCAGAACCGGGATTTCAGATTCAATTCCTAATTTCTTTGCCAAATCTACGACAAGTTGTGGACCAACTTTATCGATTAATCTTGCTGTAATAGTATTTACAGAAGTCGCTAAAGCATTTTTTAACGTTTTGGTACCTCCATAATCATTCTCTCCGTTAGCGTTTTCTGGACACCACTCTTCCGAATTTCCATGTTTGTTTTTTTCTATACAAAATGGTGTGTTCGGAAACTCATCGCATGGTGAATAATGCAACTGATCTATTGCAGTTGCATAAACAAACGGCTTAAATGTCGATCCAACTTGACGTTTTCCTTGTTTAACCATATCGTACTGAAAATGCCTGTAATTCATACCACCTACCCATGCTTTTACATGACCAGTCAACGGATCCATAGACATCATACCTGGTCTTAAAAACGATTTATAATAGCGCATAGAGTCGATAGGCTTCATAATAGTATCTACCTCTGAAGCTTTTCCGTCTTTCCATTCAAAAACGGTCATCTGTGTTGGCTTATAAAATGACGCTTCAATCTCAGCATTAGATTTTCCTGCTTTTTTTAATATTCTCCAACGTTCACCACGTCTCATGTAACGCTTCATTAAAGCATTTATTCCTGTTCTATCTAACCCCAAAAACGGTGCTGTAGGGTTCCTTTCAGGTGTATTCTGATTAAAAAACTCTGCCTGCAATCTAGGCATATGTTGTTGTACTGCTGCTTCGGCGTATCGCTGCATACGTGAATCTATGGTAGTATAAATTTTTAAACCATCATTGTATAAACTATATTTTGTACCATCTGGTTTTGGATTTTTATTAATCCAATCTTTCATGAACTTACTTAAATAGTTTCTAAAATAAGTCGCAATACCATCACGATGTGATTGTGGTGAGTAGCGTAAATCTAACTCTGTTTTTTGAAGTGAATCTTTTACTGCTTCATCAATATAATTGTAGTATTCTAGTTGGTGTAAAACAATATTACGTCTATTTTTTGTTCTTACTGGATGTCTTCTCGGGTTATATATTATAGAACTTTTAAACATCCCAACCAACATAGCAGATTCTTTCATATCCAAATCTTTTGGCTCTTTACCAAAATAGATCTCTGCTGCGCTACGAATACCATCTCCATTATTACCAAAATCGTAAATATTAAAATATTGAGCAATTATCTCTTCTTTGGTATATTGACGTTCTAAACGAATGGCTATAATCCATTCCTTTATCTTTTGAAGATATTTATCCCACCCTTTTGACCTCACACCAACAAATAATTGGCGTGCTAATTGTTGGGAAATAGTACTAGCTCCTCCTTTTTTTCCTAAAAAGAAAAACGCTCTTAAAGTGCCTCTTGCATCTATTCCAGAATGCTCTTTAAATCTCGCATCTTCTGTAGCAATTAAGGCATCTACTAAATTTTGTGATAACTCGTCATAACTCACAGGGGTTCTATTATCATTCAAATAGAATCTACCCAAAGTTTCTCCATCTGATGAAATGATTTCAGTTGCTAAATGAGTTTTAGGGTTTTCTAATACGGTATGGTCTGGCATTTCACCAAAAGCACCCCATGAAGCGAGCAAAAAAAGAAGTGTCACAAAAAAAACTCCCCCTACAAATAACATCCAAAACCAACGTATGTATTTTGAAAAATCCTGAGCCGTTGTCGCTTTCTTTTTTTTTACCATTTAACTTTTAAGTACTAAACATTTACTAGATATCATTCTGACAAAATTCAGAATTATAGGGAACTTTTTTAAGGTTTTTCAATTCTAAAACCAATATCTGTAATTCCTTCAAGTTCTATGACACCATTCACTTTTCCGTTTTCCCGCATGGCATGTTGTATATTAACGGTATAGTCTCCTGCCTCTTTAAAAATGACTTGTTCTTTATACCAAAGTTTGTTCTCTTTTACATCTGTAAGCCCAGTTCCTAAAAGTTTTCCACTGGGATCTGCCATCCTATATTCTAGCGTGTCTTTAATAGTTTTACCATGTGGAAAACTCATTTCAACAATTAAAAACAAATTGTTGTATTTATAATCGTTTGTGTTTCTTAAATTAACAAATAGATTGTATACATTTATAGAATCTGGAGGCGTTACTTTAAAACTAACTATAGAATCTTTATGCCACTTGTTAGGAACCGATTTATAGGTATCGAATACGCGATTAGAATCGCAGCATACTAAGACTAAGAAAGAAATTAAGAGACCTAATAATATCTTACTTTGCTGCATTTTTACTGTTTTGAGGTTTTCTTTTGTTTTTGTGCTTTCTTCTTCTATTATTTTTACGTTTATTCTTGGGTTTTGGACTATCAAAACGCGTTAAACTATCTTGACCTACAACGTTTTCAAACTCAGCTTTAGTATCTTCTGCTAATTCTGAAGCATATTCTTCAAGACTGGCAATTTTTTTATCTTTTTTGTTTAATTCAATAATTTCATTGGCTTGACTCGTAGTTATCTTATGCCAATTATTCCATTCTCCTTCATAAGCATACCACAAATGACCTTTAAAGATATCTGTTTTTTGACATACTGCAGTGCCTTTTACTGTTTGTAATTTTGTATCTGCTTTAGGAAAGTCTTTTAAGGCATCTAAATACGTGTCGAGCTCATAGTTTAAGCAACATTTTAATTTACCACATTGTCCTGCTAGCTTTTGAGGGTTTAATGATAGTTGTTGGTATCTGGCTGCCGATGTACTTACCGATCGGAAATCTGTTAACCATGTTGAACAGCATAACTCACGACCACAAGACCCAATGCCTCCAAGCCTTGAAGCTTCCTGGCGAAACCCCACTTGTTTCATTTCTATACGCGTTCTAAACTCGCGAGCAAACACTTTTATAAGCTCTCTAAAATCAACCCGTTCTTCTGCTGTATAATAAAAAGTAGCTTTGCTGGCATCTCCCTGAAACTCGATATCGGAAATTTTCATTTGCAGCTTCAAATCAATTGCAAACTGGCGGGCCTTTACTTTCATAGGCTCTTCTTTATCGCGTGCAGACGACCAGATATCAATATCTTTTTGACTTGCTTTTCGATAAATTTTTAAGGCTTCTTCCTCGTTATCCGATATGTTTTTACGTTTCATTTGAACACGTACTAATTCCCCCGTAAGAGTAACCATACCAATGTCATGCCCCGCTTTTGCTTGTGTTGCTACTATATCACCAATATTAAGTGTTAAGTTCGCTGTATTATTGTAATATTCTTTTCTTCCGTTTTTATAACGTACCTCAATCCAATTATATGGCTTTTCGCCATTAGGCAATGACATATTTGCCAACCAATCGAAAACAGTTAATTTATTGCAACTGTCTGTACCACAAGTACCATTGTTTTTGCAGCCTTTAGGTTGGCCGTCTTTAGTTAAGCAGCTTGCACAAGCCATATATTTTATATATTGAACTCGTTAATAATTTTAGATTATTACGAATGAAGATTAATAATTAATTTGAAATGTAAAGATATGATTATTATGTTGACTTTAAAAAGTCAAGATTTCTTTTAAACAAATTTCACATTAATTATCTTTACAGGACAGGCTTTAGATGCTTTATCGCAGTCATCAAAAATAACATCATCGTTAGATTTTACAGTAAAAAATCCTTTTTTGTCTTTTGAATGTAACAGGACAGACTTTCCATCTTTCTTAGACATTTGAAATTGATTAGGTGCCAATTCTACACAATAATTACAGCCTATACACTTATTACGTTGTAATGTTATAACAACCATTAAGCTTCTACTTTATTTTCAACAATTTTATATAATTTATCCGAGGGTCTTATTCTAAAATCTAATGGTATAGTAATGGTATCTCCTTTAGTCCCCACTGTCAATTTTTCATCGTTTACCAACATGTTATTTATTTTCATTTCTTCTGCTCCTGTTGTAGGTCCTGTTATTAATATAGTATCTCCAATAGCAATATTATAGGCATCTATTTTAAATTCTCCTATTTTAGCTTTAGTATAAAAGTGCACGCCTTTGCCAATATATACTTTTTTTTGCGTTGCATGCGACCCTGAACCTTTACTCCATTCTCCTAATTTTTGCCCTAAATAATAACCATTCCAAAAGCCTCGGTTATAAACCTTTCCTAATTCTTGCATCCAGGAAACGACTTTTTCCTTATTATAGGTATTATTCTCAAGACTGTCTAAGGCATCTCTATAACATTTTATAACTCTGGCAACATACTCCGGAGCTCTACCTCTACCTTCTATTTTTAATACTTTAATGCCTGATTCTACTACTTGATCTAAAATATCTATAGTACATAAATCTTTGGGAGACATAATATATTCATTATCCAATTCCATTTCGAAACCTGTTTCCTGATCGATAACAGTATATTTTTTTCTACAATTTTGCTTGCAAGCGCCTCTATTTGCCGATGAATTTTGAGAATGCAAACTCATGTAACATTTCCCCGAAACAGCCATACAAAGGGCTCCATGACCAAATACTTCAATTTCAACCAGTTTACCCGAAGGGCCTTTTATTTGTTCTTTTTCTATGTCTTCAGTTATCTTTTTTACTTGGCGTAAGCTTAACTCTCTACTTAATACCATAGTATCTGCAAATAGTGCATAAAACTTGACTGTTTCAATGTTGGTAATATTAATCTGTGTAGATATATGCACTTCTAAACCGACCTCACGGGCAGAGGCTATCACTGCCTGATCCATAGCTATTACAGCGGTAATCCCTACTTCCTTTGCTTTATTTATTAGCGTTTTTACGATAGATAGATCATGATCGTAAATAATGGTATTTAATGTTAAATACGTCCTTACACGTTTTGCTTTACATCGCTTTGAAATTTCGGGTAAATCATCTAAAGTAAAATTTATAGATGCCCTTGCTCTCATATTTAACTGTTCGACACCAAAATATATAGAGTCTGCTCCATTATCTAAAGCAGCTTGAAGTGATTCAAAATTTCCTGCTGGAGCCATTAATTCTATATGCTGCATGTTATTTGAATTTTAAAGCTTCAGACCGTCCTTTTTTGAAAATATCGTTGCTATTCCCTTGTCCTTTGCGCAGTTCTTTTTGTGTTTCGTAGGGTAATCTGTTTATTTCCATACATTTGGTAGAACAGCAATTTTCCATAGCTTCTTTACAGGTATCACATTGTATAAATAATAAATGACAAGCTTCGTTAGCACAATTCGTATGCACATCAAACGGGTTGCCACATTGGTGGCAATTAGCTATAACATCATCGCTAATGCGTTCTGCTCTCCGATCATCAAAAACAAAGTTTTGACCTAAAAACTTATTTTCTAGATTTTCTTCTTTTACTTGTCTGGTATACTCAATAATACCTCCTTCTAATTGATATACATTTTTAAACCCTTTATGCTTAAAATAAGCACTGGCTTTTTCACAACGAATACCACCAGTACAATACATAACAAGATTTTTATCTTCTTTATGTGTTTTTAAATCATCTTCTATAATATCTAAAGACTCTCTAAAAGTATCTACATCGGGTGTTATGGCATTTTTAAAATGTCCTATCTCACTTTCGTAATGGTTACGCATGTCTACCAAAACCGTTTTATTGTCTTCAATAAGACTATTAAACTGTTCTGCTCCTACATGAATTCCTTTGTTAGTAACATCGAACGTATCATCATTTAAACCATCGGCAACAATTTTGTTACGTACTTTTATTTTTAACTTTAAAAACGATTTATTGTCTTGCTCTACCGCTATATTTAATCGGATATCTTTTAAAAACGAAATCGTATCTAAATGTGTTTTAAATTCATTAAAGCGATCGGCGGGTAATGATAACTGACCATTAATTCCTTCGTGAGCGACATAGATTCTCCCTAGAACATCTAAAGCGTCCCAAGTGATAAACAAATGATCTCTAAAAACTTGTGGATTGCCAATTTTGGCATATTGGTAAAAAGAAAGTGTTAATCGATTTTTTCCTGCTTTATCGATTAATTCTGCTCTTTCTTTTGCGCTTAATTTATTGTACAGTTGCATGCTATACTAATTTATAAGGTTAAAGAATTTTCATAATAACTTCCCCAAAGGGAAAGGAAGTGCAAAAGTACAATTTTAAACCAGAAATTATAAAAGTAAATTATCTAAGATGAAATTCGAAATATTTATTCTTCTAAAAAATAAATCCCAAAAGATGATTTCAATAATAAAAAAAGCACTTCCATAAACAAAAAGTGCTTTTTCCTGACCAAGTTCGTTATTAATATTTTTAATTTTCTCTAACTTATATTAAAGCGAATCAGTCACCATCGGCTTCGCAGTTACTATTTACAATAACAGTAACTGAAACACCTAATGCGGTTATTAAAACTGTTTATTCGAAAAATTTCATTTAATCTTTTTCATAGCAAAATTTTTCTCCTCTAATCAGTAGATGTAAAATATGTAAAAAGGTTGCGTTGCCCTACTTGTTTTTATTTTTTAGATTAATAAAAAGGCTTTTATATTTCTAAATTTATGTTGAAAACTATTATTGTATCATGATAAAAGATATAGTATTTTAGCAAGCATAACTTTAGAAAATATTTTATAAATGAGCAGTGAAAAAGACGCTAAATTAAAAGCACTTAAACTTACATTAGATAAATTAGATAAGGCTTACGGAAAAGGAACAGTTATGAAAATGAGTGATGCAGCTGTACAAGATGTAGAAGCTATTTCGTCAGGTTCTTTAGGTTTAGATATTGCCTTGGGCGTAGGTGGTTATCCACGTGGACGTGTTATAGAAATTTATGGTCCGGAATCTTCCGGTAAAACCACGCTTACTTTACATGCTATCGCAGAGGCTCAAAAAGCTGGCGGTATTGCTGCTTTTATAGATGCTGAACATGCTTTTGATAGATTTTATGCCGAAAAACTTGGAGTAGATATTGATAACTTAATTATATCGCAACCAGATAATGGCGAACAGGCACTTGAAATTGCCGATAATTTAATCCGCTCAGGAGCGATTGATATTGTAGTAATTGATTCTGTAGCAGCATTAACACCTAAAAGTGAAATTGAAGGTGAAATGGGAGACTCTAAAATGGGTTTACATGCTCGTTTAATGTCTCAAGCCTTAAGAAAGCTTACAGCTTCTATTAGCAAAACAAACTGTACCGTTATATTTATTAACCAGTTACGTGAAAAAATTGGGGTTATGTTTGGTAACCCAGAGACTACAACTGGTGGTAATGCTTTAAAATTCTACGCTTCTGTTAGATTAGATATAAGACGCTCTACTCAAATTAAAGAAACCGATGGGAGTGTTGCTGGTAACAAAACACGAGTAAAAGTGGTTAAAAATAAAGTAGCTCCTCCTTTCAAAACAGCAGAATTTGATATTATGTATGGTGAAGGGGTCTCTAAAGTTGGTGAAATATTAGACCTTGCTGTAGAACATGAAATTGTAAAGAAAAGTGGTTCTTGGTTTAGTTATGACGACACTAAATTAGGGCAAGGGAGAGATGCGGTAAAAGCTCTTATTAAAGACAACCCCGAACTCATGGACGAACTCGAAGGAAAAGTTAGGAAAATAGTGACAGAATAATTATAAAAATCCCGTTAATTCGGGATTTTTTAATTTTATACGCAACCTTTTCATTTCTAACGCATCTATATAGAGCTAACATGTATTTAACCCCTAAATATATTTACCTATGAAAAAGTTTTTTGTTTTTTGTTTTGCGGCGCTATTATTTGCTTCATGCAGTCTTGATGATGATGGTGCAAATTATAGTTTTGAAATTTTACCAGTTGATAGTGTTGATATTCCTGATGAATTCACTTTAGGAGAGACATATCCAATTACGGTCTCTTATCTTAGACCATCAACTTGTCATGCTTTTAAAGAGTTTTATTATTTAAAAGAAAACAATGAACGTACAGTTGCACCTATAAATTATGTTTTTGAAAGTAATGATTGTAACACTCTGGACGACGAATTGGTAGAAGAAACTTTTAACTTTATAGTTACAAGTAACGGCTCTTATATTTTTAAGTTTTGGCAAGGAGAAGACACAGATGGAGAAGATCAATATTTAACAATTGAAGTGCCAGTAATTGAGTAGAGTTTAAGTATTAATTTAATAAAATACATGTTTAATTTTGAGTTTAAACCAACTCATAGAAAATTGTAAAATTAATGATACTAAAGCACAGGGAGAATTATATAAACTCTTTTCGAGTAAATTATTCTCTTTATGCTTAAAGTATTCGCGAAACCATGCAGAAGCGGAAGATAATCTGCAAGACGCATTTTTAACAATTTTTAAAAAAATTGAACAATATAAGAACAAGGGTTCTTTTGAAGGTTGGTTAAAACGCATTACTGTAAACACAGTATTACAACGATACAGAAACGAAAAGGTTTTTGATATTATAAATGAAAATACAATTGAGGATGTTGAATTAGAAATTGATGAGGATAAAGTATCCATTGATTATCTTTTGCAAATTATTCAACAATTACCCGATAGATACAGGTTGGTTTTTAACCTGTATGTATTAGATGGTTATTCGCATAAAGACATAGCCGATATGCTAAACATTAATATAGGGACTTCAAAATCTAATTTGGCGCGTGCCAGACATAGCTTGAAGGAGACTATTGAGAATTATAAGGCGATACAAAGTTTACAATCATTATAATGAGTGATAAAAAACATATAGATAGGTTGTTTCAGGAAAGCTTCAAAGATTTTGAAGCAACTCCTAGCGATGCCGTCTGGGAAAATATAGAAGCTAAGCTTAAACAGAAAAAGAAAAAACATCGTGTCATTCCTATTTGGTGGCGCTATGCAGGTGCTGCTGCATTATTATTACTTTTACTAACTATTGGAACTATTTATTTTAATAATAATGACAAAACTCCAGCCATTCAGGTAACAGATACTGAAAACACAAAGCCTGAAAAAGACAATTCTACTCGTTTGAATAAGGTAGATGAAGATGCTACTATTGTTAATGCAGATTCTAATGAAAATAACCATTTAGATAATACATCATCGCAAACCAAAACAGAAGAACCTTCACCTAATAAAATAACCCCTTCAAAAGAATCGTCAATTGCAGAAACATCTTCTTCAAATAATAAAGGCAAAAAAGCATCCAACAGTTCTGCCGAGAAAGCACAAAATGTTATTAATAAATTATTAGATACAGAAAACAACCATGTCGTAGCAAGTAATTCTAGTGAAAAAAATGATCGTAATAAAACTCTTAATAAAGAGGAAAACAATATAGCTTTTACAGAACATTCTGAAGAAAATAAAGATATAGAAAAACTTCAAAATACTATAAACAATAGTTCTGCTGTGGCTTCCGATTCTGAAAAGGACAGACCAACGGTACAACAAAAAAATACAGCATTAATTAATCAAGAACGAACAAAAGAAATCATTAATGGTACTTCAAAAAACAGTGATATCATCACAAAAACCGAAAAAGAAAATATAGAAGTCGTGATTAACAATGATCCAGTAGAAGAAAATAATCTTACTATAGAAGAAGCCATAGACAAAACCAAAGATATTATTGAAGAAGAGGAGAAATCAAATAGGTGGAGTATCGCCCCAAATGCTGCACCTGTTTATTTTAATACTTTAGGAAAAGGCTCTTCAATAGGAGGTTCTCAATTCAATAATAATTCTAAAAGTGGTGAACTTAATATGAGCTATGGTATTTCTACTAGCTATGCTATTAACAAAAAGCTAAGTATCCGTTCTGGTATTAATAAAGTTAATTTGGGATATAATACTAACGGTGCCGTTATTTTTCAAACTATAGGTAAAACCTCAAGTAGTCTTGCATTACAAAATGTCGACGCTATTGAAACTAATATTGACAATAGTAGCGCTCCAGAAAAGGTCTCTCTTGTTAGTAGTGAAAGTTTCACATCTAATGACGCTCCCGAATCGTTTCCATCATCAAATAACATTTCTATTAATCAAGATATGGGCTACATCGAGATTCCTTTGGAATTTCAATACGCACTTTCAAACAAAAAATTAGGAGTTAATCTTATTGGTGGCTTTAGTTCATTCTTTTTAGATAATAATAAAATATACTCCGAGGTAGAAGGTGGCGAAAGAAAACTTTTAGGTAAAGCAAATAATATAAACAAAATAAGTTATAGTGCTAATTTTGGATTGGGTCTAAATTATCAAATGTCTAAAAAAATAGACTTGAATTTAGAGCCTATGTTTAAATATCAAATTAACACATTTAATAATACATCTGGCGACTTTAAACCTTACTTTATAGGGGTTTACACCGGGTTCGCCATTAAATTCTAGGTTTTTGGTTAGATCTGGATATTGATTTTCATTAAGCTCGGAAGTCAATATCGAAAAAAAACTGCTCATCCCCTGAGCAGTTTTTTGTTTAATTAAAATGCAAATAATATTTAAGTGTTGAAATACCCACTTCTAGTTAAATGCCTTATTTATTGTTATTAAAAACTTGTAGTTGTTTTAATATAATATTTCTAGCCTTTTCATTTAAAAGCTTGGTATCATCGATCGTTAAATTTTCTGTAGATAAAAATTTATGAACCTTAGCACGCATTCTTCCCGGACTGCCGCTAAAAAATTTATATGAAAATCGCTTTTTATTATCCGCAAAAGTTAATGGCACGATGGGTATTTGATGGTTTATTGCCAACCTAAAAGCACCATCTTTAAATGTATCTAAATCTATGTCCTCTTCTGGAACGCCCCCTTCTGGAAAAATACAAATGCTTAAACCGGATTGTAATCTACGCTGTGCTCTTAAAAAAACGGCCTGCCTGCTTTTAGGAGAATTTCTGTCGACCAAAATACAGGTACGTTTATAAAAAAAACCAAAAAGAGGAATTTTAACAAGCTCTTTTTTTCCAACAAATACAAATGGATTTTTAATCGAAACCAACATAAGCATAATATCTGCCATTGAGGTATGGTTGGCTATAAACATATAGCTCTTACCTTTTTTAGGTGTTTGGTCTCGCTTAATTTGAAGCCTAAACCCCATGCCAAATAAAATTACTTTAGCCCAAACTCTGGCAATCTTAAAAAAGAACGGATACCATGATTCTTTTAAAATAGAAAATAAAAGAATAGGAAATAAAATAAGTATTGGTAATGCTACAAGAATGTAAAACCAAATACGGTAAAATATCCAAAATATGTATTTTACAATTTTCACGTGTATCAAAAATACTATTATAAATTGATTATCTTTAAAAGATAATAACTTTAAAATTACTAAATTATGAGTTTACTTTATTCATTATTAATTGGAGCTATTGCAGGTTGGTTAGCTGGAAAACTAATGAAAGGTGGTGGTTTTGGGCTACTTTTAAACATTATTATTGGTATTGTTGGCGGCATTGTTGGTAATTGGCTGTTTGCTAAACTAAACATCTCTCTTATGGGTGGTATCGTTGGCGATATTTTAACTGGAGCCATAGGAGCCTCAGTAATATTATTTGTTGCAGGCTTATTTAAAAAATAGCTTTTAAGCTTACATATATTTATAAAAAGTGGCTCGCGCCACTTTTTTTATTGTTGGTCGATCATAATAGCATAAGTCTGTTTTCAGACCTGCCAGGTTTTAAAAACCTGGCAGGTCTATACTGTACCATAACTAGAGTTAAAGAAATATTCAGCCTTATCGTAATTTCAATATTCATAGTAAAGTTATATTGTAGAATTAGGGTTAAAAAATTTACCTTTGCTCGAAGAATAAAATCTAAGTTTAATTTTAATTAAGATTCCCACTTTTGTGGGAATGAAAATATGGCAAGAATACTTACTGGTATACAAAGTACAGGCACACCACATTTAGGAAATATTTTAGGAGCAATTATTCCAGCAATTAAAATGGCTGAAAATCCTAAAAATGAGTCTTATTTATTTATCGCAAATCTGCATTCGTTAACACAAATTAAAGATGCAGAAACACTAAAATTAAATACCTACTCTACAGCGGCTACATGGTTGGCTTTTGGCTTAAATATTGAAAAAAGTGTGTTTTACAGACAAAGTGATGTTCCTCAAGTAACAGAACTAACCTGGTACTTAAGCTGTTTCTTTCCATATCAGCGTTTAACGCTTGCACATAGTTTTAAAGACAAAGCCGATAGATTGGAAGATGTAAATTCCGGACTGTTTACCTACCCCATGCTTATGGCAGCAGATATTTTGTTGTATGATGCAGAGATTATTCCTGTTGGAAAAGATCAAGAGCAACATATTGAAATGACACGAGATGTGGCATCTCGCTTTCATGCTAAAGTTGGTGAAACGTTTGTATTACCTAAAGCCGATATACAAAAAGATACGATGCTTATTCCCGGAACCGATGGTGAAAAGATGAGTAAAAGCAAAGGCAATACTATCAATATCTTTTTAAATGATAAGAAACTACGAAAACAAATAATGACCATTCAAACCGATAGTACGCCATTAGAGGAGCCAAAAGATTGGAAAACCTGTAATTGTTTTGCTATTTATAGTTTATTAGCGAACGACGAGCAAATTGAGACTATGAAAACCAATTATGAAAATGGTGGTTATGGATACGGACATGCGAAACAAGCCTTATTTGAATTGATTGTTGAAACATTTGCTAAACAACGCGAACGTTATAATTACTACATGGATAATCTTAATGAAGTTGATAAGGCTTTAGCTTTGGGTGCTGAAAAAGCAAAAATAGTAGCGGACGAGGTTTTAAATAGAGTTCGAGAAAAGGTTGGGTATTAACTCATTCCTGCGTGTCACACTGAGTACTTCGGCTATGCTCAGCATAAACTAAAGTCGAAGTGAAAGCAGGAATCTCTATAAAAGGTTTGTCTGAAATGTTTTCTGTCATTCCTGCGAAAGCACACTAGCGTCCGGTTTATTTTTTTTCAATGCTTGAAACTTCTATATTTAATAGTACTTTTCAAATCTTTTAAGATTTCAAGATTTGAATTCACGTTAGTTATTTTCAAAATTAATTAGCATTTTATGTTTCACTTAATATACTATTAATCAGGTAATTGTTAAAATGTTATCAACTCTACTTAATCAAAATTGAGTACTTACAATAACAAACCGGACAATAGTGTGCGAAAGCAGGAATCTACTATTGAAAATTTAAGTTTAAATTAAAAAGATTCCTGCCTTCACAGGAATTAGACAACCTCAAACAATTTCCCTGGTAAAGGTCTTACAACACCTTTAAGTTCCATAGTAAGCAATACACTTGCTATTTTAAAAATAGGCATGTTACAATGAATCGCTATGACATCCAATTGTTGCTTTTCATTTTCTTTTAAATACGAATAGATGGTTTTTTCTGTAGTATCTAGTTCAACAAACAATTGTTTTTGTATAACTGGTTTCTTGTCTTCTTCTAATTGCCAGTTTAAGATATAAGGAACATCTAAAGGCGTAGTAAGCATGTGTGCCTTTTGATGTTTTATTAAATTGTTGCATCCAATACTCTGACTATCTGTAGTTCTTCCCGGAACGGCAAATACATCTCTATTATAAGAATTTGCAATATCTGCGGTAACTAAGCTTCCTCCTTTTTTGGCAGATTCTATAACAATGGTTGCTTCACTTAAACCAGCAATGATTCTATTTCGTTTTAAAAAATTATTTCTGTCAAATGCATCACTGCTCCAAAAATCGGTAAAAAAGCCTCCGTTTTTTTCCACATCATCCTTATACTTTTTATGTACTTGAGGATACATTTGATTTAATCCATGTGCTAAACAACCAACTGTTTGCAGATTGTTTTTTATAGCTGCCCTATGTGCAGTAATATCTGTTCCGTATGCAAAACCAGATATAATAATGGGATTGTAAGGTTTTAAATTTTCGACCAAAGCCTCGCAAAACGCCATGCCAGTAGTTGTAATTTTTCGAGTACCAACAATACTAATAATATGTTGTTGTTCTAAATTAATAGTACCCGATTGAAATAGTAAAATAGGTCCATCAATACAATGTTTTAGTTTTTCAGGATAACTTGTTTCTTCAAAATAGGACACTTTAATTCCATTCGACTTTATAAAGTCTATTTCTTTTTCCGCGGCCTCTAAATGGTGTGTTTCAAATAAGTCACCTAGAATAATACGCCCTATACCATCAATTTTAAGTAGATTTTGCTTCTTTTCCTTTAAAACTGCCTCGGCAGAACCACAATGTGAGATAAGGCGTTTTGCGGTTATATCACCAATATTTGGTACATGATTTAGAGCCAAAGTATAAAGCAAATCATTTTCTGTCATTCTATACTCTTAGTTTTAAAATTACATTATTCAAATTGTAAGACGTTACATACATAAATTGATCTGCAATAAAAGAATTTTATCTTGTTAATAATAACTTCAAGTTAAATTTTTATCTGAAAGCATAATTTTCTAACTTTGTTTTTATGCAATTAGAAACCTACATCAGCGACTTATTATATAGATATGAGTGTGTTACCATTCCAGAGTTTGGAGCTTTTTTAACACAACGCACATCTGCAACCATTCATGGCAGTACAAATGCTTTTTATCCGCCTAAAAAAACGGTGTCATTTAATGAGCAAATTCAAAAAAATGATGGTTTATTAGCACATTATATTGCCGATATAGAGAAAATTCCTTTCGAAGTTGCCAATAAAAAAATCGCAAAACGGGTTAAAGTATTAAAATCTTATTTAACACAAGGTGAAACGCTCACGTTTAAAAATATTGGAGATATCGTTTTTAATAATGAAGGTAAAATTTTGTTTGAACCTTCTAATCACCTCAACTATTTAACAGATTCTTTTGGTCTGTCTCAATTTGTATCACCAACAGTAAATCGTGAGGTTTACAAAGAAAAGGTTGAAAGCATTGAAAAAGTAATTCCTATTACAATTACTCCAGAAAAGCGTAAAACCAGACCATACCTAAAATATGCTGCTATTGCTTTTATTGCCTTAGCACTTGGCGGTCTTGTTGGGTCTAATTATTATATAAATCAGATTGAAACGCACAATCAATTAGCTCAAGAAGAAGCAACACAGCAATTAGAAACTAAAATACAGCAGGCAACATTTAATTTAAACCCACTTCCTGCCATTACTCTAAATGTCGATAAACAAACCGGAAATTATCATATTGTTGCTGGCGCCTTTAGAATAGAAGAAAACTGTGATAAAAAAATAGCACAACTAAAAGAAGCTGGTTTTAAAGCCAGAAAAATTGGTGCTAATAGATATGGTTTACATCAAGTTGTTTATGCAAGTTATGAAAACAGACTCGAGGCTTTAAAAGCGTTGAGAGTCATTAAGAGAACTCATAATAGAGATGCTTGGTTACATGTTAGAAAACTAGATTAGTTTTTACGAATTCACTAATATTTTACTGCTTTAATACTTAACTTTGTCGCATTATTAAATTCATTACGATGCTGGCAAAAACTCCTGAACAATCAAAAACCATCCTAACCGATATGGTTTTACCCGGTGAAACCAACCCCTTAAATAACTTATTTGGTGGTGAATTACTGGCACGAATGGATCGCGCTGCAAGTATTGCTGCAAGACGCCACTCCAGACGTATTGTAGTAACCGCTTCTGTTAACCATGTCGCTTTTAATCGGGCAGTCCCTTTAGGAAGTGTCGTTACTGTTGAAGCTAAAGTGTCTCGTGCATTTAAAACCTCTATGGAAGTGTTTATTGATGTGTGGACAGAAGATAGAGAGTCTGGTGATAAAACGAAAGCTAACGAGGCTATTTATACCTTTGTGGCTGTTGATGATACCGGACGCCCAATAGCGATTCCTGAAATAACTCCAGAAACCGATTTAGAGAAAGAACGCTTTGATGCTGCATTGCGCCGTAAACAATTAAGCCTTTTATTAGCCGGAAAAATAAAACCAAATGAGGCTACGGAATTAAAGGCGCTATTTGAGTAAATTTAAGTGATTTTCATAATGCCTGACTGAGCCTTTCGATCTCAATTTATACTATAGTATAGGCGAAGTACTCAAGACAGGATAGCCGTTACTACTTCTTATCTAAACGTAATGTAGAAATCTCATATTATATTACAACAATACATATCTTTCCAAGCCCCTTAATAACCTTCTTATTAAACCTTTAACTCTTAATCAAGTCTTAAAGTAAAAACAAATCTTAAAAGCTATGAGACTATTTATTATTTTATTTTTCGTTTTGTGTACAATGAGTTTTTCATCTTGTGCTACTCGTGTTGTTACTAAACCAGCTAATGTAACTGTTGTAAAAAAAGCTCCTAAGCATTACAAAATTGTAAAAGTTAGAGGTAAACGTTATTATTTTTGGAATGGAAACCACTATAAGAAAACAAGAAAAGGGTATGTGGTTGTTAGGATATAATTAAAGTGGTTTAGATATAACCCCATTTGTTAAATATTTCAGACCTGCCAGGTTTTAAAAACCTGGCAGGTCTTTTTAAACCCTCTTAATTTCGATAAATCGAAATTGTCCTCCCTTTATAAAAGGGAAGAACAAGTCCAACTCATATTTTTGAATCTAAATTTTAACATGTAACACTCTTTTTTATTTTTTTCTGTGCTCCTCCTTAATTTAAGAGGAGAATGAATTCCAGTTTTTTAATGAAAAACTGGAAGAAAGAGGTGTTTTTAAATTATTACTAAATATAATTTTGCAATTCAAACAAGAAAATTTGAGGCAATAGAAAAAAAATTAAAGCTTGGAAAAACCCTGATAATCTAAAAATATAATATCACATCTTATAAATCCATGAAGCCGGATTTTCTGTATTCATACCTTTGGATAGTGTAAAACTCAAAATGGTTTCACCATTTGAAGGGTTTGTAAAAACCTCTCCAATGACTTGTTTAGTTGATACTTTATCCCCTTTCTTAACGTTAACACTAGATAAGTTCTTGTATATAGTTAAATAACCCCCATGGCGAATCATTACTATGGGGTTTACATTTTTCATTTTAAGTATTTCGCTTACTTCACCATCAAAAACAGCTCTAACTTTAGCACCTTTTTGCGTAGCAATACGTACCCCATTACTCTTAATTGTTAACGATTTATCTATAGGGTGCCGTTGGGTACCATAACCTAATCTTATAACTCCTCTCTCAACTGGCCAAGGTAGCTTCCCTTTGTTTGCTATAAAATTAGATGCCAAAACTTTTTCTTCGGCTGTAAGCGCAAAAGTTTTTGAACTCGCTGTTTTTCCTGCTTTTTTATTAGATTTTGCAATGGCTGCTTTTATAATGCGATCTATTTCTCTATCAATTCTATTGGCTTCTCGTTGTTTTTGTCTTATTTGAGAGGCATATAATGACAAGTTCCTTTTAATAGATTTCATTAAAACCTCGTGTTGTTTACGTTCTGATTCTAATGATTTTTGAATCTTTTTGTTATCGGCAATTAACCGCTTTTTATCTTCTTTTTGGTTTTGTAAGTCTTTATTAATATCCTGTAATTCGAATGTTTTAGACTTTATAGTTTCTCCTTGTTGTTTTTGGTGATCGGAATACTGCTTTATGTACTGTAATCGTTTATAGGCTTGTTTAAAATCATTGGATGATAACAAAAACATGATCCTGCTTTGTTTATTTTTACTTTTATACGATTTAACTATCATGGCTGCATAAGCCTCCTTTAACTCTTCTAGTTCGCTTCTAAGCTCCGTTATTTTTTTTTGGTTCGAATTAATTTTTCGTGTTAACAAATTAGCTTGCTGGTTGGTAACCTTTATCAGGTTAGACAGGACACTTATCTTATAATTAAAATCTTGTATTAATGATATTTGCGATTTTTCTTTTGATTTATTTTCGGCACGTAATTCATTAATTTTCTGGATTTCTCTACGTAATTCCTGCCGCCGTGTTTCCAGCTCCTTTTGCTTATTATTTTGGGAAAAAGCAAAAGAACTACATAGCAAAAGAGTTAGGAAAAAAAGTATTTTATATGAGGGTATCTTATTTAACATTAAAGTTCTATTTCTTTAAAACCTGAGGGTATCTTAAATGGAAACCGTAACGCTTCGTTTAAAGTAACATTTTTAAACTCTAAATTTATAACTGTTTCTTCATTAGTTTCCAGAGCAATAACCTTTATTTTTTCCGGAAGAATCTGTTTTTCAACTTCTTGGTGTGATACGTAATCAATCTCTAAATGCCTGAACTCTTTTGGTTGTGATATTTGCTGTGATTTCACTTTAAAATGTGATGGGTCTAACAAAAAGAATATTTCAAAAAGTTCTCGTTGTTTTTTGGGTTGAAGCACATAAGTTCCGTTATCTACAGAACTACTATAAGTACTATGATCTAAATTGAATATAGCTTCTCCCAACAATAAATTTTGAACCTTTTGGAAGTCTAATTCGGTACCCAGCAAATCACTTAAATACTTATAATCACCATCAAAATAAGTATTATCCAGTTTATTATAAAAACTAACTTTTTCTGGTGTTACTAATGCTTTTACTATTGAAAACGTAGCGCTTATCCATAAGACTTCATCTTTTTTTGCTCTAAAACTAACCGAGTGTGTTTGCGAATTTCCTTTTTGTATATACGTTATTTTAAGCGTAGACTTAAGCGTTTCAAAGTTAGGTGCTTGTTTTGCGTTTTCTTTTATTAACTGCTTCGTAGAAAGTTTATAATTAACCTCACCTTCGCTAATTGTTTTTGATGTTTTACAATTAAATACCAATAATACTAAAAGGGATAAAGTAAGTTGAGAACGTATTTTCATTAATTCGAATTTTCTAATGTTTTTGCTTTATCACTAAACGTTTTTGCTTTTGCTGTATTGTTTAATAGGGTATAGGCTTTACTCAACTGATTATAAAAATCTGTTTCCATTTTAGTATCATCAATAATATAATCTAATCCTGTTTCTAAAGATTCAATAGCCTTTTTGGGTTGATTTAATTGATTTAAAGCAACACCATGTACTAAATAAAAGAGGGGTTGAGACGGAAACTTTTGAAGTGCTTCGTTACTTTTTTCTTCAGCTAAATGGTACTTCTCAAGATCAATATACAATAACATGACATTTCGTAAAACACCAAAATTATTTGTTTCCAACTTTAATGCGGTTTCAAAATACTCTAAAGCTTTTTCTTTGTTTTTTTTAGTTAAATAATACTGTCCTAACTCTATAAGTGTTTTGCTATTATTATTGTCACTAACCATGGCTGTAGCCTCCACTAAATCGGTCTCATATTGTGGGTTATCTCCAACAAACTTCACAAAATCTGTCAATACTTTAAGTTTCGCTTCTGGTTTTATTTCATTGCTTTTAACTACTGTTTTCATAGATTCAATAGCTTTTTCTGCATCGTTATCATCTAAATAAAACTTATATAGTGCTAAATGCACTAATTGCGAATTCGGATTAATTTTCAACAGCTCTTTAGCTGTCTCAAAGGCTTTCTCTTTTTCATTGTTTTCGCTATATCGGAAAATTAAGGCCAGGTAATTAGATTCTTTATCTGGATGATTTTCTATACGTATTTCAAGGTTTTTTATTTGATCTTTTTTTCGTCCCGTTACTTCATAAATTCGGTTACGCATCATATCTCGAGACACTGAAATTCCAAATTTTGAATCTAGCTCGTCTAAAAGCTCTAAAGCATTGTCATACTTTTTAGACCTAAGATAAAGTGATGCTAAATCTTCTTTATAATCCGGGTGGTATTTAACAAGTTGTTTAACCGTTTCTATGGCTTTATCATAATCATTCTGTGAGGAATAAAACCCATACAATTCATCTAAAAACCACTCATTATCAGGTTCTTTATTAACGGCTTTTTTTAACGCTTCTTCTGCTGCTCCGAAATTTTTAAGCTTCGCATAATTTTTACCTAGCTCGTAATATAAAACAGGTACAGAGTTATCTAATTCTATACATTTTAAAAGAGCTTCAACCGACCTGTCGTAATTCTCAATGCCTTTTTGCTTCAAGGCTTCATAGAAATGTTCTTGAAACTCGTCTTCTACATTTCCTAAATCATCATTAGGTTTTTTGTTAAAATCTACTTGGGCATAGTTAGCCTGCGGAAAGCATAATATTCCGATAACAACAAATAATATGTATATTTTATACTTCATTTAATGCCTGCGTAGGCAGGTATCTCATTACTTTTATCTTAATCTGTTGAAATTTAAATCCCAATTATACTAAGGTCTGACCAACTAAGATTCATTTCCATTTTCAAACACTTCAAAATAAATCAATTTATCACAATTATACTTTGCAGTAAACGACTTAGGGTATTCTTTTAGTTTATGTTCTTTTATTCTTTCTTCTATATTATCTGTTATACCTATGACTCCTTCTGGTTTGTTTGTCATAATTATAGACATACCAATATTTCATGCATTTTTGCTATGAGATTCCTGCTTCCGCAGGAATTACTCTAATACTGAATAATCACCTATACTCACAGATTTGTATTCCCCGTTATATTTAACATGATTACCAATCATAGCATCTTCTAAATTAGCATTTTTAATCGTGGTATGGGTTTGAATTAAGCTATTCTTAACATTAGAGTTCTCAATTACAGTATTATTTCCTACTGATACGTAAGGCCCAACAATACTATCTTTAAGAATAACATTTTCACCAATAAAGCAGGGCTCGACAATAGTTGAATTTTCCAGTTTTGCTGAGGCTGATACTAATTGTTCATCGTTATCTGCTTTTAAAAAGCCTAGCATTCTTTTATTGGTTTCAATAGTTATGGTTTTATTACCGCAATCCATCCATTCGTCAACTGTTCCTGTTTTAAAAACTTTTCCTTCTGCCATCATACGTTTTATACCATCGTTAATTTGATATTCGCCACCATTCATCACATTTTCATCAAGAATTTCTTGTAATTTTCCTTTTAAAACGGCTACGTCTTTAAAATAATAAATGCCTATAACTGCCTGATCACTTACAAAGTTCTCAGGTTTTTCGACTAACTCTACAATTTCGCTATTTTCATTTAATTTAACAACACCATATGCTTCTGGATTGTCTACTTGTTTTGTCCAAATAACACTATCTGCGGCTGGGTCTAAATCGAATTCAGCTCTAATTAATGTATCTGCATATGCAATAACTGCTGGTCCAGACAATGATGGTTTTGCACACATAATGGCATGACCGGTTCCTAATGGTTTATCTTGACGGTAAATAGAAGCTTTAGCTCCCAAGCTTTTTGCTAAATCTTGTAGACTTGAAACCACATCGTCTCCAAACCAAGCCGGATCACCTAAAACAAAAGCTATTTCTTCGATAGGTTGCTTTAAAACTTTTGCAATATCTTTTACTAATCTATGAACTATAGGTTGCCCTGCTACTGGAATTAATGGTTTTGGTACAGTTAAACTGTGTGGGCGCAAACGAGAACCTCGTCCTGCCATTGGTACTATTATTTTCATATGCATGCCTGCGTAGGCAGGTATCTTTTTTGGTTATACTTTATTCCTGTGAAAACAGGAATCTCATAGTTCTTATCTTAATTTATTAAAATTTAAATTCCAATTGATACTAAGATCAGACCAACTTGGATTCATTTCTTCTATCAGATTTATTTTCCACTGCCTTTTCCATTTTTTGAATTGCCTTTCCCTTTTTTCTGCTTCACTTCCTTTTTCAAATTCTTCAAAATAAATCAATTTATCGCAATTGTATCTTGCTGTAAATGATTTAGGATATACTTTTAACTTATGCTCTTTTATTCTTTCTTCTATATTATCTGTTACTCCAATATATAATACTCCATTAGGTTTATTTGTCATGATATAGACATACCATTGTTTCATACTTCTTTATCATGAGATTCCTGCCTACGCAGGAATTTATTTCACCCCCGTACTACCAAATCCTCCTTCACCTCTCGACGTTTCAGATAGTTCTTCTACAGTAATCCATTCTGCGCGTTCGTGTTTTGCAATCACTAATTGCGCTACGCGTTCGCCATTTTCGATAGTAAATTCTTCATTTGAAAGATTTACTAAAATCACACCTATTTCACCTCTATAATCGGCATCTATGGTTCCCGGTGCATTTAAAACGGTAATTCCTTTTTTTGCTGCGAGTCCGCTACGTGGGCGTACTTGTGCTTCAAATCCTATAGGTAGTTCAATAAACAAACCTGTTTTTACGATGATACGCTCTAAAGGTTTTAATGTTATTGGCTCTGAAATATCTGCTCTTAAATCCATACCAGCAGACGCTATGGTTTCGTAATGTGGTAAAGTATGGTTGGATTTATTTATTATTTTAATTTGCATTCCATCTTCTGTCCTCCCAAAGGGAAGAAACTTTATTTATTATTAAACAATCTTTTTAATTGATCTCTTTCTAATAACACTATAGTCACTAAAAACAGACACAAAAATACGGTTCCTATAAGAATATTTCTTTCAAAAGAATAAAAACTTAAAAAAGATAATAGTGTACTAAACCCAAGATAAAACCCTATCCTTCCAATAGCATAAGGAACTTTATAATGTTTTTTTCCTATTAAATAGGAAAGAAGCATCATAATACCGTAAGCTAAAAGCGTCGCATAGGCACAAGCCATAAAACCTAATATTGGAATATATACAACATTAAAAACTATGGTTATAATGGCTCCTACTATAGAAATATACATACCGTAACGGGTTTTATCTGTAAGCTTGTACCATACTGATAGATTATGATAAATTCCCAAACACAGATTAGCCAACAACACAATAGGAACAATATCTAATGCTATTAAATAACTTTCTTTTTTTATAAATATGGGTCGTAACCAATCTATATATGCTGTGACAATCAATAGCCCTAATGTACCAGCGATAGTAAAATATTTAAGAATCGTCGCATATGTTTCTTTGGCATTATCTTCTTTTGAATGATTAAAGAAAAATGGTTCTGCTCCCATTCTAAAAGCTTGTATAAATAGTGTCATAAATACTGCTAACTTATAACATGCACTATAAGCTCCATTTACATATTCTCCCTTATAAACAGGTAATAACCATTTGTCTAAATTCTCATTAATTACAAAAGCTAGCCCTGCAATCATGATTGGCCAACCATAATGGAGTAGTTGTTTTAATATTTGTAAATCGAACTGTAACTTACTTTTAAAGAAATATGGAGAAACCAGTAATAGGACTACAGTACTTGCTATAAGATTTGCTATAAAGATATACTCTACTTTTTCATCTACTTTAAATAGGTTTTGCAGACTTTCTAATCCATATGTAGTAGACAGGAAAAGGATGTTTAGTATAACAATAATAAATACATTTATAAGTTTTACAGACGCAAATCGAATGGGTTGCCCTGTTACTCTTAAATAGGCAAATGGTATAACTATTAAGGTATCTATTAATGTAATACCTATTAGTAAACTATAGAAGCTCGTATTAATGTGTAGTACTTGAGAAATGGAGTCTCTAAATACAAACAAAAGGATTCCCAAGGTTATAGTACTAAAAACAATTGAAATTATTGCTGTTGATAAGACTTTTCCTTTTTCTTTATTATTACTAAAAAACCTAAAAAAAGAGGTTTCCATACCATAGGTTAAAATCACATTGAAAAAGGCCGCTACGACGTAAAACTCTGTGTTCTCTGAGTAAGCTTCATTAGGCAACACATCTGTATGTAAACGAACCAGAAGAACATTTATAAGGCGAGGCAATACAATTGCTAAGCCATAAATAATAGTGTCTTTAAGAAAGGTTTTGAGTAGCCCCAACGATTCGTTTTTTATTCTGCTAAAAATACGTTTTTAGCTAACGTAAACCAAAAGATATGTTTCACCTCTTTAATGGTGCATTAGGGGTATTTTGCAGATACTTTTTTAGTGATATTTGAAATCTTATAATACAGTGTCTTCTTTCCTTTCTTATAACTAACTATGCATTCTGCATCACTCAATTTAAAAGGTATGCTTTTAGACGCTTCTGGGGCTTTATTTCCATATTCTGCTAATGGATCGCTACTCATAATAATATCGTGTTTTTTGTTGGCTTTAGATTTAAAGCGCCCAACGAAAACCGACTCATTCTTTAATTCTAACTTTACTTGCTGTCCTTTAAAATACAGACTGTCCAAAACGATATGGTTAGGATTTGATTTTATTGGAATATATAGATTATAACCAGCTCCACCTCCTTTAACTCCCGAAACCCAATGTTGGTAATAAACATCATCTATTTCTAGGGGCAACTTATCTTCTAATTTTTGGGTACTTGCGCATTGTGAAAAACCAACGATGATTAATAAAAACAATAATAAGTTTAGTATATTTTTTAATGATTTCATTTTTATTAATTTAATATTATAAATATACTATTTGCAAAATGAATGCCATAAAAAAAAGCCTCCAAAATACATGTCTGGAGACTTTTTAAAGAGCACATAAGTTTTTCAAACCTGCTTCACAACAAATAGAATTCTATAAATTAAGATAGGTTTATATTACTTTTTTACAAATTTTCTAACTGCAATTTTTC
>NZ_JAUOEK010000180.1 GCF_030540835.1 Flavivirga aquimarina
CGACACTACAGTAGATTTAAGTTGGTTAGGAGCAACCGACAATATAGGAGTTACTGGTTATAACATATATATAGATGGAGTTTTAGAAACCACCTTAGGAAATGTTTCGAGTTATCAAGTTACCGGATTAACAGCAGCCACATCTTATGATTTTAGAGTAACAGCTTTAGATGCATCAAGTAATGAAAGTGTTGTGGTAAGTAGTAATACAGTAACAGTTATCACAGATTTGGCTTCAAGTGGAGGAGGTTCAGGAAATTGGATTTTAAACAATCAAGACGTGTATTACAATGTAGGTAATGTGGGGATTGGTACGGATACACCAGATGAAAAACTGGCTGTAAACGGGAATATTCACACCAAAGAAATACGGGTAGATTTAAGCAATTGGCCAGACTATGTATTCACAAAAGATTACAACCTACCTACACTAGCTCAAATAGAAGAACATATACAAGAAAAGGGGCATTTACCCAATATCCCATCAGCAAAAGACGTCCAAGCAAACGGAGTCCATTTAGGAGAGATGAATGCTAAACTTCTCGAAAAAATTGAAGAGTTAATACTATATACTTTACAACAACAAAAAGAACTAGAAGCACAAAAAGAGCGAATAAAAGTTCTAGAAAGTAAAAACTAGATTAATTAGAAAAAAATAAAAAAGTAATTACCAAAAAATAAATCATAGTTATGATTCATACGATAAGAACCAGTAAATTCTCAAAAGTTATTGCAAGTTACTTAGCTATTCAGCTTATGCTAACAACGGTACAGCCATCGCAACTGTTTGCATTAACAAGTGGCCCTTCACAACCAGAGTTTAATGCCTTTACACCTATTGGTACCTCAGATATGGTAAATCTCTCAACGGGAGATTTTAATTATAACATCCCAATTATGGATGTAGGTGGGTATCCATTAAACTTAGCGTATGACTCTGGTGTTACTATGGATCAGGAAGCTTCTTGGGTAGGTTTGGGTTGGAACTTAAACGTAGGTCAAATAAACAGACAAGTACGCGGTATTCCGGATGATTTTAAAGGAGATGAAATGACCTATAAAAAAAACCTAAAACCTAATGTGACTGTCGGTATTAGTGCTCAGGTAGACGGACAAATTTTTGGATTTGAATTTGAAGATGGTGTAAAAGTACCTAAAGCTGGTCCTTCCGTTTCTGTTGGTATGGGTATAAATTATAATAATTATACAGGAGTAAGTTTTAAACCTTCATATGGTTTAGCCTTTGATTTGGGTGATTATGTAAATGTAGGTGTAAATGTACAAACCTCTGCTATAGAAGGTGCTACAATATCACCAAAAATTGGAGCAAAGGCTAAGATTGGAGAGATTAAAGGAAGAAATGTAACTGGTAGTCTAAATGCTGGAATCTCCTATAATTCGAATAAAGGTTTAAGCTCCTTTGGTCTTTCAGCATCAAAATCAATAGCTTTTAACAAGGGAGTGAAAGAGAAATCTGGAATATCGTATTTAAAAGCAGATTCACATGGTTTAGGTGGTACATCTGGAAATATATCATTTTCAAATTTTACACTTACGCCCAGAAAGCGTACAGCTTTTATTGATTTTAATAGTACATTTTCCTTTTCAACAGGGATAGATATATGGGGTGGTGATGGTGAAATAGAAATATCTGCAACCGCGGCAGTTCAAAAAATAAAGGATGCAATTAAAAAAGAAAAAGCCTATGGTTATGAGTTTTCAGGACAGGCTACTAAACATGATGTATTAGATTATAATAGAGAAAATGATAGAACTATTAGTCGAAATATGCTTTCCTTACCATATACTAATTATACATATGATTTATATAGCGTAAACGGACAGGGTATAAGTGGTATGTTTCGACCGCATCGTAGTCAGATAGGTCAAGTCTATGATGAGTATGTAAAAGATGAAAGTAAGTCGTTTAGTTTAGGAATTGAAGCTGAAGGAGGTACTGGATGGCATTATGGGGGTAATTTTGTTGCAGCACCTTCTAAAAGTTATACAGGAGTATGGCAAACGAGAGCATCCAATACATTTAAGAATGAGAATGAAAGTACACTTTCATCTACCAATTTAGATTATGAACCTGTGTATTTTAAATATGTAGGTGAAAATAAAGTGGATAATGAGCGCTCTCTTTTTACAGAGCAGTTAAAAGGGGATCATGCTATGGCTCTTAAAATTGGAGGAACAGGTTTTTATAAATATGCTAATAATGAATTTAAAGTTAAACGCTATCAAGGAAATACCAATATACCTCAATATTCAAATGAATTGTTCTCAGATAATACGTCATTTTCTGGTCAGTTTAAAAGAACAACACGAGACGTACGAAACCAATCTATTCAAAAAATTTCAGTTGCGGAACTGAAAAATTTTTATGAAGGTAGTTATGCATATGAGCGTATTAATAAGCATGCGAAAGAACATCATACTGCAGAAATAAGAATGTTAAAGCCAGATGGATCTACCTATGTATTTGGAGAAACAGCTTATAATATAGAAAAACAAGAAGTCACTTTTGCAACCGAGTCTAATAACTACGATTGTGCAACAGGAGTAGTAACTTATGAAGAAGGAGAAAACTCTACAGGAAATAATGCGGGTATAGATCATTTTTATGACAATGTGATCACTCCTGAATATGCACATACCTATTTATTATCATCAGTTTTATCATCAGATTATGAAGATAGAACGGGTAATGGTCCAACGAATGATGATTTGGGAGCCTATACATTATTTGATTATGTAATACCAGCAGGGGAAGACAACCCGTTTCAATGGCGTATTCCTTATGGTAACATGCAAGCGTCTTATAATGCAGGATTAAATAGTAACAGAGCAGATCAAAAAGGAAGCTACATTTATGGAAAAAAGGAAGTTAAGTATATAAGAAAAATAGAAACTAAAACCCATGTGGCTGTCTTTAATATTTCACCTCGTAAAGATGGTCGTGGCGTTGCTAATGAAAACGGTTTAGAACCAGGGAGCGATACACAGCAATTATATAAGATAAATACCATAAAATTATATTCTAAGCCTGAGTATGACACTTATAAAGATGAACTCGAAAATAATGACCCTTCAGATGATCCTAGTATAGAAGAATTATCACCAATAAAAACAGCACATTTTATTTACGATTACAGTTTATGTAAACATATAGATAATAATCTTGGGGGAGCACCTGATGAATATGAATTAAGTAATGATTTAGGAAAACTAACGCTTAAGAGTGTTTATTTTACCTATAGAAACTCTAAAATGGGTAAGCATACGCCTTATATATTTAATTATGAAAAAGAGTTTGTAATTAATGAAGGGACTGTAGATGAAGAGATTATAGATAATAACCCAGATTACAGCTTAAAAGCCTTTGATATTTGGGGGAATTATAAGCCAAATGACTTAGGAGGATGCAATACTCAAGACCCTATAACAACATCTGAATATCCATTTGTAGATCAGGAAAGTAAAGAAATTCAAGATGTGTATGCAGCGGCATGGTCTCTTACATCTATAGAATTACCATCTGGAGGATCCATAAACATGACTTATGAAAGTGATGATTATCAGTATGTACAAGATAGACATGCCCAAAAAATGTTTAAAGTAGCTGGTGCGGGATTAAGTAATATATCCAGTGACCCTAAGAGTAATCAGTACCTTTATGTAGGGCCATACGAAGCTAAATATTTATATGTAGAATTACCTAATGAAACAGACACCACTTTTGATTTTAAGGAAAAATATCTAAAAAATATTGATGATAAACCTGTTTACTTCCGCTTTCTAATGAATATGACGAAAAAGGGAGCTAGAAACACTTCAAGTCGTGATTATGATTATGTTACTGGCTATTTTGAAATGGATGAAGAAGTTAATATTTTTCAGTCTAGTAGTGATAATTTAATTTATGCCGCTGTTCCAATGAAATGGACTCCTATGGAGGGAAGTCTTAACGGTAATAACGATAAAAACCCAATTACAAAAGCAGGCTTATATTTCGGGAGAACTTATTTAAACGGTATTGTTTATGGACTTAATCAAGATCATAGGTCTGAAAACGTTGTAACCATTGCAAAAAAACTGGTAGCAAGTATTGGGGCAATTGGGCAAATCTTTACAGGCCCTAATGAAAAGCTTAGAAGTAATGCACACTTGTGTGCTCAACGTTTTATCCCTGAAAAATCATGGATACGATTAACTAACCCAAAGCTTTATAAACTTGGTGGAGGTTCCAGAATAAAAAAGCTAGAAATGAATGACCATTGGAATGAAATGGCGACCAGTGGGACCTCACAAAACTATGGACAAACTTACGATTACACTTTAAAAAATCAGAGTTCAAGTGGGGTAGCTACTTTTGAACCTAATGACAGTGCAGAAAATCCGTTTGTGGAACCGTTTTATGATAAAGGGTCGAGGTTAATAGCTCCTAGGGAAGTAAGTTATGTTGAAAAACCTTTTGGAAAAGCTTTTTTTCCACATTCAAAAGTTACTTACAGTCGCGTAACTGTTAAAAACTTGGATAGGACAGATATCACTAGACACGCCACAGGTAGTGTGGTTTCTGAGTTTTACACTACCAAAGATTTTCCTACTAAAGTAGACTATACTGATATTGATACACATTACCAGAGTAACCAAAATAATGTGTTAGAGCAAATTATAGGGGGGCTATTTGGCTTTCCTGTTAATGTAAAAAATGAATTTACCTTATCGCAAGGTTATGTCGTGCATACTAATGATATGGATGGGAGAATGCGAATGCAAAAGGTCTTTCAAGAAGGTATAGATGATTATATATCTTCAGTGGAATATATATATAGTAAAAAAGAAGGTAACGATAATATTTTAAATAATAAATTACCAGTGGTGGATAAATGGGGGGCTGTTGATGAAAAGGAAATTGCAGTAGATTATGATCTCATTACCGATTTTAGAGAGGCCTATTCTAAATCTGAGACAAAAGGGGGTAATGTAAATGTGGTAGCGATACCTTTTACTCTTTTTGTACTAATTATTCCGACGGCTTTTCCTGTTTTAACAAAGAATGAAAACATAGCCCATAGCATCATCACAACAAAAACGGTACATACTACTGCTATATTAAAAGAAAAAATAGCAATGGATTTAGGAGCAACAGTATCTACTGTTAATGAAGCCTGGGACGCAGAAACTGGACAAGTTATTTTAACCAAGACTATAAACGAGTTTGATGACACCTATTACAATTTCAACTTTCCTGCTTATTGGGCTTATGGTAATATGGGGCAAGCTTCTAAAAATCTTGGAATAAAAGGAATGTTGTCTTACTCAGGAGACTATTTTACATTACCTGATGCAAATTCGTATTTAACTCTGGGCGACGAAATTATGGCAACTTACGGTGGTATAACTAAGCGACTATGGGTTGTTGAGTTTAACGAAAGTAATGGTGTATTGCTAATGGATAGAGATGGTCGTGTAGTTAATAGGTCTGAAGCCTTACAAATAGGTGAAGATATTAATTTTAAGATTATACGTTCAGGATATCGTAACCAACAAATGGGGAATATGGCATCTATTACCATGATGAAAAACCCTATTCAAGATACATCAGGAAATTATGTGGCAAGTATAGATACAGATAGTTTTTTATTAGATGATTCTACATCTACGGCTAATAATTTGCGAATTATAAACGCAAGTGCTGTAGGGTATAACGATTTTTGGAATTGCCAGTGTGAAAACGAATTACCTTTTATACCAAATGTAAATGTAACTTCAGATGTTTTAGCCGAATTACCGTTAGAAGCATATCAATTTAATCCTTATATCTATAACGTAAACGGAGAATGGCGAGCAGAAAAATCATATGCCTACTTAACAGAGCGAACAGATATAAAATTAGGAGGAACCAGCGTTAAAAAGAATACAAGAAAAGAAGGGTATTTTAAAGATTTTATTCCTTTTTATGCTTACGACTCAATAAAGGAAGAGTGGAGTGTAAATACAAATGCTATTAATATAGAGGACGAAAATGCAGAAAACATTAGTCCTTGGACTTTTGCCAGCGAAGTAACGCAATACAGCCCATTTGGAGCTGAGTTAGAAAACAAAGATGCATTAGATAGATACTCGTCAGCTCAATACGGTTATAATTACACATTACCAACTGCTGTGGCGTCCAATAGTAAATATCGCTCCATGGCGGTAGATAACTTTGAAGACTACAGTTTTTTTAATACCACCGAAGGTCATTTTAATTTTATAGAAGATGTTGTTAATGATGGGGATGGAGGCATTGCCATAAGTACAGATCAATCGCATACTGGACATAGTAGCTTACAAGTACCTGGTACAGATATGGCTACCAAAGAGGTGGAACTCTTGGGTATTGCTGCAGATGACGATTTTGATGGTGATGGCAGGCCTAACAATGAAGATAATTGCCCTTACACATATAACCCGAATCAAGGAGATTATGATAAAGATGAAATAGGTGATGTTTGTGATGATGAGGCAATCCCAAAAATATCCAACCTGATTAAAACTGAAAGATTAAATTATGGTTGTAGCAAGCAAATGGCCTTTACTATAGATGGAACACCTTATGGAAAAGGATATCTTAAGTTTATTGTTAATGAAAGGCCAAGAGGAGGTTTTGTTATATACTTAAATGGAGATAAAATAGGGGACGATGGAGCAGATAATCCTGATGGTAAAGAAGTCGAAATAAATTTCGATGCTAGCGGTAAATATTTTGGACAATTTGAATTATACGGACAAAGAAAAAGCAAAAGTTACTTGAAAACTGCTATAGAACTTCAAGATAGTTTTCATAACTCTATAACTAAAATGTTTTTAACACTTACGGTTTATAAAAGCAGTGGATGCCATGGAGTATCCTACGATGCTAATAAGTTATTTAATTCTGATGTTAATTAAGTTATAAAAGTCATTTCTATGAAGTCAATATTTAGCAATAAAATCCGATTATATATCATGAAAAAAACATATTATCATATAATTTTATTAGTATCATTTTTACTGTTTAGTATATCTAATAGTTTTGGACAATGTGCCTCAGATGTACCAACGACAGAACGTGATGCTTTAATAGCATTATATAATGCTACCAATGGAGCTAATTGGACAAACAATACTAACTGGGACACCACGGCATGTGTAAGTGATTGGTATGGGGTGACGGTTGTGAATAATACTGTTATTGAGATATACCTTTCTAATAATCAATTATCCGGTGATATACCAGTAGAAATAGGAAACTTAACTAACCTTACCGATTTAATATTAGAACGAAATCAATTAACAGGTAATATCCCTGCAGCGATAGGAAACTTAACTAACCTTACCGATTTAATATTAGAACGAAATCAATTATCAGGTAATATTCCAATTGAGATAGGAAATTTATCAAATCTAACAGTTTTAAATCTAAACTTTAATCAATTAACGAATATACCTGCAGAAATAGGAAACTTAATTAATCTTACTGAATTAAATTTAGGAATAAATCAATTAGCAGGTAATATTCCAACAGAGATAGGGAACTTAACTAATCTTACTGAATTAAATTTAGGAACAAATCAATTAACAGGTAATATTCCAATTGAGATAGGAAACTTAACTAACCTTACCGATTTACTATTAGAACAAAATCAATTAACAGGTAATATCCCTGCAGCGATAGGAAACTTAACTAACCTTACCGATTTAATATTAGAACGAAATCAATTATCAGGTAATATTCCAATTGAGATAGGAAATTTATCAAATCTAACAGGTTTATATCTAAACATTAATCAACTAACGGGTAATATCCCAGCGGAGATAGGAAGCTTAACTAACCTTATTAATTTATCTATACCAAATAATCAATTAACGGGTAATATACCCGCAGAGATGGGAAACTTAACTAATCTTACAAATTTAACTTTGTCAAGTAATCAATTAACAGGTAATATCCCAACTGAGATAGGAGACCTAACTTTATTAAAAAAACTAAAATTAGGATCTAATAATTTATACGGTAATATACCTTCTTCTTTAACTTCGTTGACAGCTTTATTAGATTTTGACATTAAGGCTAATGCTTTCGTTTTTAGAGATTTTGAAAGTGATTATAATACTTATAATAATCTAGCATACTTTAAATACAATCTCCAAGCTAAAGTAGGTCAAGTTGAAACACCCACAGCTTTAGAAGGTAATAGTTATACATTCACTACCAGTTTAAGCAGCCCTAATAATAGTTACCAATGGTATAAAGACGGTGTAGCTATTACAGGTGCAATCAGTAAAGATTACACTATAAACTCAGTAGCTTTGGCAGATGCTGGCGTATATCATGTATTAGCAACCAATAGTATTGTTACAGGGCTTACTTTAGAACGTAATACTATTACTTTGGCTGTAACAGCAGGTACCTGCAGCGTGTCTACAGCAGAACGTGATGCTTTAATGGCTTTGTATAATGCTACGGATGGAGCTAACTGGACCAATACATTAGCCAATAATCAACCTTGGGATATTAATACGCCAGTTTGTGATTGGTATGGAGTGACTGTAGTTAATGGGAGTGTTACCCAATTAAGGCTACCTAATAATCAGCTGGTAGGAACTATTCCGACTGAATTAGGAAATCTATCTGACCTTGAGTTTTTGCATTTATCTACAAATCAGTTAACAGGTAGTATTCCTATAAGTTTAGGTGGTCTTATTAAGTTAAAGACCTTATGGTGTGATGAAAATAATTTATCTGGAACTATACCTTCAGAACTAGGAAATTTATCTAATCTTGAAAATTTATCTTTACTTAGTAATCAATTGACAGGAGCAATACCTTCTAGTTTAGGTAGTTTGTCATTATTACTTCATTTTTATTTAAGCTCAAATCAATTAGCCGGGGAGATTCCAACAGAATTAAGTACATTATCAAACCTTATTACTTTTGACTTTCAATCTAATGCTTTTATTTTTAGTGATTTTGAAACAGAACATCCTACTTACACTAATATAACAACATATAATTACGCCCCTCAAGCCAAAGTAGACCAGATTGAAACACCAACAGTTACAGAAGGCTCAAGTTATACATTCACAACTAGTCTAAGCAGCTCTAATAATAGTTACCAATGGTATAAAGACGGTGTTGCCATTACAGGTGCAACGAGCAAAGATTATACGATAAATTCATTAACCTTAACAGATGCTGGCGTATACCATGTTATAGCAACAAATAGTATTGTTACAGGACTCACTTTAGAACGCAATACAGTAACTCTCTCGGTAACATCAAATACCTGTAGTGTGCCTACATCCGAACGTGATGCTTTAATGGCTTTATATAATGCTACGGATGGGTCAAACTGGGCAAACACTCTGATAAATTACCAACCCTGGAGCATAAATATCCCGGTTTGTGATTGGTATGGTGTAGTTGTAACCAATGGTGTTATTACAGGCGTACACCTAACGAATAATCAATTAGTGGGAAGCATTCCAATAAATATAGGAGATTTATCTAATCTTACAGAATTATATTTAGATAACAATCAATTAAACAGTACCATTCCATCTCAATTAGGGAATTTATCCAATCTTACAAGATTATTACTTAGGAATAATCAATTAACGGGTTCTATACCATCACAACTGGGAAGTTTATCCAATCTTATTGTTTTAGATTTAGGCGCAAATGGATTAGAAGGAAATATCCCTGTTCAACTAGGAAACCTAACTAACCTTGGAGGTCTTAATTTAGGTTTAAACAATTTAGAAGGAGATATCCCCCCAGAGCTTGGTACTTTACTTAATTTAGAGCAATTATATCTATTAGGAAACGAGTTAACAGGAAGTATACCTACTAGTTTTGAAAATTTATCAAATTTAGAGAGGTTATGGATTTCGTATAATAAATTAACTGGTGATATTCCTTCTGGATTTATAAACTTATCATTATTAAACGAGTTTGCGTTTAGAGAAAATGCTTTTGTTTTTAGTGATTTTGAAATAGAACATCCTACTTACACTAATATAGGAACATATAATTACGCTCCTCAAGCCAAAGTAGACCAAGAAGAAACCATAAATGTTACCGAAGGAAACCCATTCACTTTAACTACAAGTTTAACGAGTCCGAATAATCACTATCAATGGGAATTTAGTAATGATGGAGGGGCTACTTTTAATCCCATAGGAACAGATTTAAACACCTATAGTGTTAATTCTGCAACGACATCAAATGCTGGTATTTATAGATTCTTTGCTACTAATGATGTAGTTACGGGGTTAACTTTAGAGCGTCATACCATTACCGTGAATGTAAATCCAGACTCCCCAACGAACCCTACTTACTGTAGTGAAAAAGTATCAGCAGAACTAGCGCTTAAAAACTTACTCAACCATTTAATAAACGAAGTTAAAGCAGGTACGGTAATCCCGGCATTTTATAACCCCACAGAAATGCAAGCTTTGGCACCTTATATTAATTGTGAAAACCCAGCTATTTATAATTTTCAATATTTATCAGGCGAGGGAGGTGCTTGGTTAACATTTTCTTATGGAGCAAATTGTTGTCAGCAGAACATATATTTATATTGGACTGTATGTAAGGATACTGTTGGTGTTGGTGGTCAAGATATAATAGATGGATTAGCTCCTATTTTAGGAATATCTGTTAATGAGTCTAGAACTTTCCAACTCAAATACGATTTTACTATTAATTGTTCAGCCACATATTATTCTGATAGTAGGGGGCACCTTCCTAGTGAAGAAGCAATGAGTTGTTTAAGCATCAATTATGATGGTACTTGTAACCCTAATGCTTTCTGCTATAGTCAATTGGAAGACTATCCTACAGTAGCAGATTTAACACCCTGGGGAAGTGATATTATTTGGTATAGTGCCGAGACCGGAGGGCAGCAATACAGTAATACAGATGACCTTATAGATGAAGCAGCAATATCAGGTGGGGTAACCTATTGGTGGGACGATACTACTGATAGTATTGTAACACGTACTGCTGCAAATGTAGAGGTTTTTATAGATATAGAAGGGGATCATGAACAATTATTTAGTAAGTATGCGCCAGCCCCAACACTTGCAGATATTGATGTCGTAAATAGTGGAGCCCCTATATATTGGT
This sequence comes from Flavivirga aquimarina, assembly GCF_030540835.1. Classification (GTDB taxonomy): domain Bacteria; phylum Bacteroidota; class Bacteroidia; order Flavobacteriales; family Flavobacteriaceae; genus Flavivirga; species Flavivirga aquimarina. The sequence goes on from NZ_JAUOEK010000180.1 coordinate 11,165, forward strand.
ATGAAAATGATTCCAGTACTGCAGTATTAAATATAGATACACCTTTAGAAGATGGACAGACCTATTACGCCTCGTCTTGTAACAGTGGCGGTAATAGCTGTTTTTGCCGATTTCCTGTAACAATAACCATAGGTGTAATTCCCCCTAAAGGAGATTCGGTACAGTATTTATGTGAACAGTCTACTTTAGATGATATTGTTTTGGAAATTGAAAATATAAATGGGATGTCCGTTTTATGGTATGATGGTAATGGAAATCCTTTGGCAGTTAATACCCCGGTAGTCGATGGTACAACTTATTATGTTGCTCAGATAGACGGAAATAATGAAGAAAGTGCTGATCGTTTAGCCATATTGGTGCATATTAAATCTACAGATGATCCGATCATTACACAAACAAACCAAACATTTTATGCTACAGATCCACCTCCAAAAGTAAAGGATCTGAAAGCAAAGGGTATAGAGATCCTTTGGTATAGCCAATCTACAGGAGGACTTGCATACGACCCAGAATTTAATTTAGTTAATGAGACTACTTACTATGCAGAACAGGTATTTGACGGATGTGCCAGTATAAGCCGTATAGCAGTTACTGTTAATATTGAAGCAGAGCCAGCACAACCGCTCCTAGGATGTGAATTGTTTAGGCCAGAGTTTTTAAAGCATTATGTCGTTGATGCATGGGTAAATGAGCGGGAAGTTACTACAGAAGAAACTTCTGAAGTTCTTTTTAACGGAAGTAAAGAAAGCGAGTTGTTTGTAGCACTCTTAAATCATTTAAAAAATAGATTAATGAGTGGAAATGAAAAATTAGTAAATATTCCAGAAGTGTACGAGCCAGAGTTTACAGGGGAAGAAGAGCAATTAGATTTGGCACCTTTAATGGCATACGTAGAAGGAGTGGCTGTTAGTGAGAAAAAATTCATTGTATATGATTTTAAAACTATAAATGATGATTATGGAAGAGCTATAGGTTTTTCTTTTTATTTAAATGAAGCTAAGACTTCAGGAACACAATTCATATATAGGACACCAACCTTTACATATACAATTCCTAAAGAAGCAACAGAAATAGGAACGGGAGTTACACTTGAGACTAAAGAAGAGCATTATCCATTATTAGATAATATAACCACATCACCGGATGAGTACCTAAGGTTCACAGATGTTAAAGTTACTGCTTTGGGTGTGTTTGAAATGTATGCCAATTTTCATCAGACCAGTGATCCAATTTTGGAAGAAAGTCAGAAAAGTACATTCTCAGATCCAAATGTTATGAAATCAGAATCTACATACTATAAGTACAAGGAGGTGCCTTACCAAGCCATACCTACTTACACAAAGGCCAATATAGAAATTAGTTTTGTTACTGAGGATAATGAAGCTATTGGAGACCCATTAGTATTTAATACGGATGGAGACATCATAGATAAATGGCAAAAAATAACAGGGGATTTTACAGTGCCAAACGGTGCTGGTAAAATGATTATTTCTTTAAAGAATGGTGATGATAACAAAGTCGCATATTTCGATGATTTGAGAATCTATCCTTATGAAGGAAATATGAAATCTTTTGTGTACCATCCTGAAAATCAAAGATTAATGTCGGAGTTGGATGAGAATAATTATGCAACATTTTATGAATATGACCCAGAGGGAGGCTTAATACGTGTTAAGAAAGAAACTGTAAAAGGTATTTATACAATTCAAGAAACAAGATCTGGTAATATTAAAGCAACAAATTAAAATGCAAAGAAAAATTAAATATCAGCTATTAATATTAGCACTGTTTTTAGGAAATATAGCATTAAGCTACACCCAAGAAATTACAGCATTAAATACTTTCAATAAAATAGAGTCTTATTATAAAACGGTAGACGTTTTAGACATAGAAATGGAGTATAAGATGTTTAGAGGCTATACAGGAACTAACCTTACAGAGTCTTATAAAGGTACTATGTATAGGAAAGAAGGAGTTACTAGGATTGAAATATTAGGTTCAGAAATCATTGATTTACCAGATGCGAAACTTATAGTAAATAAAGAAGCAAAAACAATAGCTTACAATAAAAAGTCTTTTGAAAAAACTCAAAATTCGCCAGTAGATATTTCAATGTTTTTAAAGTTCTATAAAGAAGCTTCAACAAAAATTAGTGGGCATATTATTATACATGAAATGGTGTTAAAAGAAGGCATTCAAATATCTATACCATACCGTAAAATAATTATTCATGTTAATAAAAATAATTACCAAATAGAAAAGCAGGAGTTATATCTGTCTACAAAAGTTCCATTTGTAGACAAAAATGGTAAAGAAGTATCCGATTTAGCACGTATGGAGATCAAATTCAGAAAGAATCCGAACCCTTTAAAAAAGGTTCCAGAGCTTAAAGATTATGTCCGTATAGATTCTAATAAGAAAGTACATCTTTCTCAAAACTATATGGCATATAAAATAATTGATCAAACAAATTCATAAAGGGTGTAATTAACTATAGCGGTTAAGTTGATATCAACAAAAGTGTTATAGGTGGATAATATCCTACTTATAAAATAAAAATAAACAGATGAAAGATATGTTTACAAAAGTTAAAACATCGCTAAGTATTAAAGTTGCAGTATTTCTTTTCTTTGGCTTTTACTTTGCCCAGGCCCAAGATTTTAAAGATACTTTTACTGGGGCAGAAATAACCGGGGCATTAACAACAAATAGTTCAAGTGCTTTAGCAGAATCTACAGATGTAAATCCGTATACGTATTTATCTTTAAGTATTAAAGAAGATACAGCGCCTTTTACTGCATATAAGTTTTCAATAACTTTAGAAGTTACACCAATACTTTCAGATGGTACGCCAGATACTAGTAGTCAAGAAATAACTTTAGAAGTAGAAAATAACTTAGCGGCTGGAATTGGTAATGTTGTAGACTTCACACAATATATCATTAATGATCGTTATGGAGTGAATGTATTAGTGTTGTCAAATACGTTTGAAGATATAGAAACAGATACAGTTACTAATGATGCTCCAGTTCCAGATAATATAGTATTAGAGGTTGGGTTTAATACCAAGCGTTATTTTGAATTACCAGAAGCGGCACCGGCAATACAAGCTCATACAGTAAATAGTGATAATGAACTAGAAATTAATTGGACGGTGGTGACAGGGGCTAGGTTTTATGACGTAGAATGGACTTGGATCGATAATTATAATGAGGATATTACAACCCCTTTAGGAAGTACAGAAATATCACTATCTGTTAAAGATTTTGAACGTAATAATACACGTATACAAACCAATCAAACAACTTTTACCATTCCTTTAGTATATAGCAGAGGCTTCATTATCTATAGAGTAAGAGCCGTAGGTAATTTTAGTGCTGCCATAGATCCTTCTTTATCTAAAAATAAATATAGTGAATGGAGCATTACACCAACAAAACCAGTCGGTGCAGATGATAGTTGGAAAGCAAAAATCTCTGATTGGGCAGATGCAGATAAAAATGTTTTAGAAATAGATGGTCTAAAGGAACATGCTGCTAATAAAAACTGGCAGTTTCAGGCCTCTTATGCAGAAGAGGGGAAGAAAAAAGAAGTAGTAAGTTATTTTGATGGATCACTTAGAAACAGGCAAACCGTTACGACCATTAATACAGATGAAAATGCTATAGTAGGAGAAGTTATATACGATGCTCAGGGACGTCCGGCGGTAGAAGTTTTACCCGTACCAACTAATGAGAATAAGCTACAGTATTACGATAATTTTAATAGATCAACAGACCCGGCTAGAACAAGTCAGTCTTATAGTTATTTAGATTTCGATGAAGACACTCAAAATATAATAGATACTGAATCTGATGATAAAAAGATGAATGTTTCCAGTGGAGCAAGTAGTTATTATTCGGACGACAGTTCTAATACTCTTGTAAGTGACTATAAAAACCGAATACCAAATGCGCTAGAATACCCTTTCTCTCAAATAGAGTACACACCAGATAATACAGGTAGAATTCGTAGAAAAAGTGGCGTAGGTAAAACACATCAATTAGGTTCTGGACATGACATGGAATATTATTATGGGTTTCCAGAACAAATAGAATTAAATCGTCTTTTTGGTTATTCTGTTGGTAACGCATCACACTATAAAAAGAATATGGTGTTAGATCCCAACAGGCAATTAAGTATAAGTTATATTGACCCACAAGGAAGAACTATTGCAACAGCACTTACAGGAGCAAGTGCATTTAACTTAGAAGGATTAGATAATGAAGACGGAAACGCCGAAGATATATTTGGTAATAAATTACATGATAGGCTTACTGCAGATTTATTAAACAAAATAATAAGTGATGCAACAGATACACCAGAAGATAATAATCAAATAGGAACATCTGGTAATTTTGGAGCTTTGCAAGATCAATTGTCTTTCAATGCCTCTAAAATGGTTGTTTTTAATGATTCCAGAATTTTTAATTATAGCATTAATGTTCCAACTTTTTCCTACGGTTGCCCAGACCCAAACAATACAAGTGGCTTTACTAAAAATTACCCCTTAACATATAATTTAAATATTGATGTTTTAGATGGAGATGGAAAAAGTTTGTTCCCAGAAGATAGTGGAACAGGAGCCCCTAAACCTTACCAAGGTACTATTTCACTTGATGGTACTAATACCATTACATTAACATCAGAAGAGCTACCACCTATACCGGTTGAAAGAGGCTCATATACCATAATAAAAAATTTAGAAGTAGATAAAATAGCTGTCGAAACGCATGCAGATGATTATATAAGACGTTTACAAGACCCCAGTGATGCTTGTTATGTCGCTATAGAGGATATTACACCAGCATTAGACCCTATTATTCTTGAAGGTTGTGAATTTACTTGTGAAGCGTGTGAAAGCGCACTTATAGGAACATATAGTACAACAGAGGAAGCCAGGCAGGCTTATGTAAATGAGCAAATTAGTAATAATCAAGCCCAGTATGATTTACTTTCTGAAGATGAAAAAAATGAATTTGTCCTATCCATAGAAGCGCAATGGAACGAAGCTTTAGATACCTGTAGAGCTACATGTGCAGATGTGGCTAACCCTACAGTTTCTACACCAAATATTATTTCTTGCCAAACAGCATTAGATCAATTACTGCAAGATATGAGTCCTTTGGGGCAATATGGCAACGGATCAGAAGGAGCCGAAACTATCTTAAATATTTTTGACGAAAACAATAAATTAATTAGTACCAGAATAAATCCAAATGCAGATGAACCATTGTATTACAGTTGGAAGAACCCTTGGCATGCAGATTATGATGCTTCAGTTTCTAAAACAGAAGGGCATTATTATAATGAAAATGGCACAATAAGTTATATTAAAGTAAAAGAAATAGTAACCATTGAAGGTGAAGGTGAAGAAGCAGTAGAAATTATTACTTACGAACCAACAATTAACGAAGGAACTCCTTTAACAGCTGTAGATAGTTCTAGCGATGAATATTGGGTAGAACCACAATATTTAACAAATAGTTCAGATTTTACAGATGATGATATATGGCAAGACAGTTGGTCTTACTCATTATTAAGTTACCATCCGGAATATGACTATTTGTTATATAGTAATGCGGTATGCGAATTGCAAAAAAATGATTTTAGTTCTGATGGTTTTGATGCGTACTTACAGTCTTTAAACACATATGACAAAGCCATTAACGGAGGAGTTACAGGGACAGGTTTTTTAAATACGGTGTTAGATTTATACAATGCCGATCCTTATTTTTCAAGCGCATTACCAGCTCCATTCGATCCTACTTCTCATAATTTACTTAATGTGCGAAAAGATATTATGGAAGAAGCACTTCAAACTAATTTTGATGGATCTGGAAAATCATTAATAGCTTCAACCTATGCAAGGTATATTTGTACGAGTATAACCGAATGTGTTGTTCCTAATAATAGTGCCATACTTAGTGAAATAAATTCACTAAGTGACTTAACCACCCAACAAAAAGATGAATTCTGGAATGCCTATAAAGCCAATTATTTAAGCTTAAAACAGCGAATGCAATCGGTGTTTATGAATGCCTATGCACAAAAAAATGGTATTTATAATGGATGTATTGGCCTGTCTGAAGCTCCAGTAGATTTAATAGCCAACATCTCTACTTATAATCATAGTGTAGCTGTTACTTTTGAAGGTTATATGGCTGGGGTTGATCCAGCTGATGGTATATGTAGTGATGCCTTTGCAGATAATTATATAACTAAGCAAAAACGTTTTTTACCAAGCGATATGTATTTTAATGCAGGTGCAGATCCAGAAGATGTACTTGCAGATGTTGCAGAACAGGTAAATTACCAGTATTATGTTGATACAGGTATATGCCCATTGTCCAGAGATTTGGTGTTATATTTAGATGGTTATTTTAGGGATAGTAATGTATCTGGAAACACTGCAACAGATTCCAACAGGGAGTATAATGCACTATATTTATCATCTACACTGTTTGAAGAATTTGGAGGTGCATTTCCAGCTCCTGCGTCCTCAGTATCTACAACAGGAACTATAGGGGCAACTAACGAAGAACTTGTTTTAAGTATTAACAGTGGTGGTAATCTAGAAAACTCAGATATCACTATTAACTTACCAGGATATAACTGGACAAATTATGGTACTGGATTTACTATTATAAGTGTTAGTACCAATGTCATAACAAGTTCATATGATGATACAACTAAATTGTTTTCATATAAGGCTTTAGCTAAATTAGATATTAATGGTGATAATAAAGAAGTGGTCATTACAGGAACCACTAAAGCACGTATTACTTGTAGTACAACAAATCCATTGAGCGAAGGCCAGTATCTTGGAGATGGCAATACCTATGATGAAACAGGAGCTTGTAATAAAGAAAGTTACTTTAGTAAAGCGATGCTAGCTTTAATGAAGCGCTTACTGGCTACAAACGAAATAAACGATTCAAGCGTTGATATTTCTAATTTAGAAGCCTATACTAATAGTTATTTACCAGAATATTTTGAAGGTGGCACTACCATAACATGGAATTATTCTGGAGCTAACACATATGTTCTTAATATAGATGGGATAGACCGTTTTAGTATGAGTCTAGATACCCCACTTCCCAATAACAGTTTTGGTTTAAAAATCACAAATATCCATTTTGATTATGTGTATAGTACAAATCAAAGTAATGTTATTGCCCAAAATGTAAAGGTAAATTGGTTAGCGTCTTATAATCAAAGGCAAAGTGCTATAGGTACGGTGCAAGCTACAGAGGAAACATTACTTAATTTTTTATGTTGTGATGATGTTAATAATTATAAAGAATTTTCTGATAGTTATACTTATGTTTATAATGGTAAAAAATTTTCTACATCAAATCAGGCTGTTGGGCACACTTGGAGTGCAGATGGTAATATACTTTATATTAGTTTTCATAATAGTACGGGTAGACAATATTTATGTTCAACTCCATATGACGTATCAACAGCTAATTTAAATGGTTCTTCAAGCATTTTTGGTCAAGGAGAAGGTATTCACATAACTTCTTCAGGGAATTTTATGATACACAAATTTCATGATATACAAGGAGAAATAATATTGTATGAATTTTCTGTACCTCACGATATATCAACAATGACAGAGGTTAGTCGTGTTAATTTACCTGGAATAGTGCATGACGTAGATGTATTTATGACTGATAATGGTTTAAATATGTATTTGTTTAAAACAGAAGGACTTACGAGGTATTCATTATCAGCTCCATTCGACCTTAGTAATCCTACACAGGAAGAAACACTTACAACAGGAGCAGGCCGTAGTTTTACTTTTTCAAAAGATTTAAAAAAACTGTTAATTCTTTATGGATCTGGTAACCCTATACTTAAAACATACTTACTTACAACACCAGGGGATTTAAGTACTGCATATTTAGATAATGAACAGCCATTCGATGCATTAATAGAAGGGAGTACTTATAATTTTCCGAGAATTAGGATTTCGCCAGACAATAACTACTTAACAGTTAGTACATATGGTGGTGCTTACCCGATTTATACTTTTGAAAAATCTAATATAAATCAATATCAATCAGAGGAACTTATAAATAAATTCAAACCAGCCTTCATTTTACGTAAGATGGTTACAGATACAAGTGGAGCGCATAAATTTTATTATAAAAATATAGAGTTTATACCAAAGGGCTTTAAGGCCACCATTGATGAACTCATTGATTTGGAAATTGATATTAATTTTAGTAACTATTCAGAAAACCCAGAAGATTATAATAGTGCAGAAATAATATTAAACGGAAAGTCGTATAAACTGTCTACTAACGATATAATTTTTAATCCTTATGAAGGAGAACAGGTAGGCTATCGACGTCCTCCAACAAACAGGTTTTCGTGGGATTATACGAGTGCTAATGATTGGGGTGCTACTTTTGATATTTTTAACTTTGCTTACAATATTAACGGTGTACAGCGAACTTATAATTTTAATGAAGGCAGTGGTACAGCTCAATCTACTGATGGTATTGGAGTAATAACTCTAGATAATAATAGTTGGATTACTGACCCTTCCTTAGGCTCAGGATTAAGATTTAATACGTCTTTAGAAGCGGCATGGAACGATTTTATTCCATTCATTCATGAACAAGGTGTTAATTTGAATTTTAAAGCTAGTTTAAAAATTCAAGACGTACTTCCTGTTAGTACAGGAAATGGTTATGGATTTATTTCTCAAATTGATTATGAAGATCCTCTTAACCCAGAAAATTTATACCAACTTGAAATTTATGTAACAACTGGCGACGATGTTATACCAGACCATATATTAAATTGTAGTGACAGTAATAAAGAATGTATCGCCCAACCCGTTACCCCAGTAAGCTGTTCAGACAAATACCTCACATACATAAGTATTTTAAATAACTTGGGAATAGATACGGTTACAGAAGGAGAAGGTAGATCCCCACAATATTATACCGAAGAAGAATTTTGTGACAAACAGTTGGCATACATAACAGACGACTATGAGCATTATATAAACACACTGGTATTATCTGAAACAGATCCAGAAGTCGTTACAGAACCAACATTATCAATACACTATATAACCATTGCAAATTTTGGAGCTACAGAATTTGGTTATGGGTATGATGAAGACCCCAATGACAATGTTATTGGTATGCAAGGTATTGTTGATCTTTATGCAACAGATGTGGCAAATGCTTCTAATACTGATGCTATTAAAAGCTGGGTAAAATTCACTTCAGATCATTTATATGCTCTAACAACAGAAGGAACTATTTGTATAAGCCTTCCTGGACCATTACCAATAACAACAGAAGATTATACTATTGATTTGCCAGAAGACTCGCCTTGTGAGCAGCTTACAAAAGCTATACATAGTAGTTATAGTAATGATGCTTATGCTAACTTTTTAAAACGAGAACGCGAAGCATTTATAAACGAATACCTTAAACATGCTATAGGAGAAGTTGATGAAGACTTTACTATGGATTATTTTGATAAGGAATATCAATATACACTTTACTACTACGATCAGTCAGGGAATTTAATACAAACAGTACCGCCAGAAGGAGTAAATAGGTTCTCAAAACAACAATTAGAGGCAGTGGTTGATGGAAGTACTTTGCATGAAAGAATTAACCAGTATAGAAAAGATAACCCTGAAGAAGAAAATTCAGAGTTATTGCCACCACATGATTATAAAACACAGTATGCCTATAATTCATTAAACCAATTAGTATGGCAATTTACCCCAGATGGAGGTGAGACACGCTTTGCTTATGATGCTTTGGGGCGTATTGTAGCCTCACAAAATAAAAAACAATTAGATAACAATACCTTTAGTTATACTGTTTATGACAAGTTAGGACGTATTACAGAAGCAGGAGAGCTGGAACCAAAGGAAGTCATAGCTATTAATCAAACCGAAGGAAAATTAGAAGATAATTTAGGCAATCTAGTGTTTACCGATGGTTTTTCAGATGATCCGGACAAAATTTTATTTCCTAAAAACATATCCGATAAGCAAAATGAAGTAACCCGAACAAAATATTCCAAATACCTTAGTAACCCAAACACTGTTTTTAAAACGTTAGATGCACATAATATATTTGCTAATTCTAGAAATAGAGTCACCGAGATCTATTATTTTGATGACGTAACAACCCAAACAGCAGATATAGATTTTAATAATGCCATATATTACAATTATGATATACATGGTAATGTTAAAGAACTTGTACACCATAATAGATTACTGGCAAAATCATCTATGTATTATTCAGGACTTAAACGTGTTGAGTATGAGTACGATTTAATTAGCGGGAATGTTAATAAGGTATATTATCAAAAAGATGCACCAGATCAATTTATACACCAGTATACGTATGATGCCGATAATAGAATTACCAATGTACAAACATCATCCGATGGTATTATTTGGGAAACAGATGCGTCGTATAATTACTACAAACATGGTCCTTTGGCAAGAACAGAACTTGGAGACAAAAAAGTACAAGGACAAGATTATGCGTATGCCATACAAGGTTGGTTAAAAGGTGTAAACTCAGATGAATTAGATCCAGCTAATGATTTAGGAGGTGATGGTGATACAGGTTCAAATATAGCAAAAGATGCCTATGGATTTGCATTAACCTATAACGATGAAGATTATCAATCTATAGGTACCATAAATGCCTTTATAAACAGTAGTGCAAGCGGACCAAACAATACAAGTGATTTGTATAATGGTAATATTAGGCTCATGTCTACAGGAGTAATGAATACAGAAGAAGTATCATTAGGTTCTCAAATCAATCATTATACATACGATCAGTTAAACCGTATTAAGTCTATGAGAGGGTTCAATACGAGTAATAATCCTAATTATAGCAGTGATTATAGCTACGATAGAAATGGAAACCTGAACTCCTTAAAAAGATCAACCATTAACGATGCAAATCAAGTTGTTCAAATGGATGAGTTGAGTTATAAATATAATAATACCAAAGAAAACCCTTTAACTGGTGAGACCTCAAAAAACAACCAATTAAACTATGTAACCGATGCCGTTGGTGATGCAGGTTTTAATGATTTAGATACACAGCCCGTTAATAATTATGAGTACGACGAAATAGGGCAATTAGTATCAGATAACAGTGAGAATATTACTAATATCGATTGGCGTGTAGACGGTAAAGTGGCAAGTATTACCAAAACTGGGGGAATCGAAATACATTTTGAATACGATGGATTAGGGAACCGAATAGCTAAAACCGTTTTACCGGAAAATAAAACAACTATCTATACTCGTGATGCACAGGGTAATGTACTAGCGGTTTATGAAACTAATGAAACAGATGTCACTAATATTTCTGAAAATAAAGAAGTTACACTCAAAGAGCATCATATATATGGAAGTTCTAGATTGGGAATAGAACAAAAAAGTATTCCAATACCCGAAGATGGTGAAACGATTATAGTACAGGATAATATTGTTTTAACAACAGGCAATATAATTACAACGGAGTCTTTACTGGCAGAAAACAATATAGATGTAGCAGGTAATGCAAATGTTTATACAGTAGCCAATACAGGTGATTTAACATTAAAAGCAGGTGAACGGATTATATTAAAACATGGGTTTTCTACAAACCTTGGCGCTAAGTTTAAAGCAAAAATTGAAGATGTATCTGCAACATTACCAGCGGGTGTTTTTGCTCGAACAGTTGGAGACAAGTGCTATGAGCTAAGCAACCACTTAGGCAACGTACTAAGTGTTGTAAGTGATCGAAAATTGGTGGCAGACCCACTTAATTTTACTAACTTTACTGCGGACGTTCTTACATATAATGATTACTATCCATTTGGTCAATTACTACCTAATAGGCATGGCTCAAGCGACTCTTACCGTTATGGGTTTAATGGTAAAGAAAAAGATGATGAAGTAAAAGGCGAAGGTGCGCAATACGATTATGGATTTAGGATATATGACCCTAGATTAGGTAAGTTTTTAAGTACAGACCCTTTGTTTAAGGGGTACCCTCACTATACTCCATATCAGTTTGCAGGTAATACTCCAATTCAAGCAATGGATTTAGATGGATTAGAAGAGTATTATTACTGGAATGAATTGAAAAAGGAAACTTCAAAAATTCAACTTGAATTAGTTCCTATACCTTATAATCCACCAGATGTTTCTGCTTTTGGTTTTTATCAATCAAGAGAGGATGCAGAAAAATGGGGACGTCTTCCTTATTTGAAAAAGGAAAGAGAGCAACAGATAGAGCAACATAATAGAGCAGTTGAAGCATATAATAATTATGTAAGGAACTCGAATCCAGTTTGGTGGTTAGCTACACAAGCTAACCCATTGGCAGGAACATATTATGCTATAAAAGATTATTCTGAAGGAGAGTATTTTTGGGGTACCGTTGAAGGAATTTTTGTTGCTCTAGAAGTAGCACCATTTTTAAGAGGAACAAAAGCTTTTAAGAATCTTAATTTTTCAAAATCAATTAATAGACTTCCTCTCGAAGATTTTGCTGAACATGCGGTTAGAGAATTTGGAAATGTAGTTGAACGGATTTATAAATCGAGGAATAGACCATCTTTTAGAAAAGGAAAGAAAGGAGAAATGGGAGTTGTTGAACAAGTTTGGGAAAATGCACCCAGAGATGCTAATGGAAATGTAATAGATATAAATACGGGAGAGATTTTGACTTGGGATAAATCAAAATCTAGATTTGGTCAATGGGATATGGGACATAAACCCGGGAAAGAATGGCATAAACTTAGACAAGATTACATCGATGGAAAAGTAACTTGGCAAGAGGTCTTAGATGAGTATAATAATCCTCGAAATTATGTTCCAGAGAATCCATCGTCAAATAGAAGCGGGGCGCATGAGGGGTCACCTAGACCAGAAAGAGAGTAGAACTAGTTAAATTAATAAATTAAAATATGGAGATATTTAGTATTATTCGAAATGAAAAAAATGAAAAAAAAATAATTCATTATATAGAGGAAAACAATGTTAACATTGATGTCACTGATGAGGATAATTATAATATGCTAATGATGGCTATTTCTCAAGAGTTATTTGAATTATCGAAGTATTTGATATCAAATAATATAAATTTAAATCATCAAAACTATAAAGGAATGTCGGCATTACATATATTGGCTTTTTATTACAATGAAGAAGTTTTGTTAGCAATTTTAAATCGAGATATTGATTTGTCTCTTGTTGATGATTATGGTAATAACGCATTATGGACAACTATAATGAATGACAAAGGGTTTGGGACTAGATTAAAAATGATAGAACTACTTCTTAAAAAAGGAATAGATAAAAATCAACTAAATAATGTAGACAAGAGCCCATTATTTATAGCTAGAACTTTAAATTACCCTAAAATAGTTGAGCTATTAGAAGCAGGTTAAAATTTAAAATAATAACATTAATGATACAAAACGGGTATAATTTTTATGCTCGTTTTTTTATGCGGTGAATTTTTAAGGTTTGACCAATTGGTCTAAGGTTAAATAATATATTTACAAGTGTATTCCCCCTGATGGTGCTAGTTTACCGTAACGGCTACCCCCAAATGGTGCTAGTATGCCAAAGTAATGGCTACCGCTAGCATTTGCTAGTGGCGGTTCGAGTAAGAAATAAAAAAAATAATATAGAAAAGCTTTTACAGAGATGTAAAGGCTTTTTTGTCAAGAATAAGCCAATCGAGCTTTAGTATCTCTAATCATGGCATCCCCCGCTAGTCCTCGTATGCGCTAGCGCTTCGTCTATGACGAGTGCCGTATCTGAGTAAGCAAGAGAGCAACAGAATAAAAAGAAAGCTTTTGCAGAAATGTAGAGGCCCCCGCTAGCGCTCGTTCAATGTCATAAAGTTAAGCCCTCATCATATGCTATCTTTTTGATTTTTAGATATTTTAGGTTTGATTCGAGAGCGGTATTTTCCTGAATTTCGTTCAAAAGAGCGATTAGGTCTTATGGGTATTTGGTTTTCTTTAAATAA
>NZ_JAUOEK010000181.1 GCF_030540835.1 Flavivirga aquimarina
TCATCTTCCACTTCATCGCTGTTCCTGCCAAGTGGGTCAGGCACTCAGGGCAATGGTGCCTCCGCTTATACAGTGGCGTACCTTGAAAAACCTTATAGACCGACCCAAAAACAATTGATCGTATTGGTAGAAGATTGCCTAGCCTGCATAAGTGGGGTGTGAACACATGCCCCAAAAATGGCCGCCTACTAACATCGGGCAATGCATGGCCTAAAATATAAAAGAAACGAATGGTTTTTCTTTATAAACTCAATATCCCGATTGAAAAATGTCCTATAATA
>NZ_JAUOEK010000182.1 GCF_030540835.1 Flavivirga aquimarina
CTCAAAAGGTACGGGCATATAAAGTAAGCTCAAAATTTGTAAAAAGTGTAGGTGCGGAGGTGCGGAGTTTGGGTTTTCCGGCAAGCGAAATAGAGAAAGAGAATTTAAAGCTACAAGCTATTTCAGAAGCTATACAAGCTATACTGAAAAAACTTATGGTATTGTTTTTTCATTGAAAGAAGACATTAAACAAAATTATTTGGAATATTTTCAAGTAATACAAAAATCGAAAAATATTGTTGCAGAAAAGCAATTAAGTTATAATAAAACTACCCGCTCCGCAAAGTCTCCCGACTTAGCGGAACATTAATCAACCAAGCGTATAAAATTTGAAAGAAGGTTACATTATACGAGATCAAGAAAAAACATATTTTATTACTGCAACAGTAGTAGATTGGATAGATGTCTTTACACGAAAGTCTTATAAAGATATTGTTATTGATTGTTTAGCTTTCTGCATAGAAAATAAAGGCATGCTTTTGTATGGTTATGTTATTATGAGTAATCATATACATGTAATCATTCAATCTAAAGATGGTAAACTATCAGATTTAATAAGAGATTTTAAAAAATTTACGGCTAAAAGCATATTAGAAAAGATCGAAAACGAACCCGAGAGTAGAAGAGAATGGATGTTAGAAAGATTTAAAAAAGCTACAGAAACGCATACTAGAAATACCAACTATCAATTTTGGCAATATGGAAATCATGCAGAAGAAATATATTCATACAAATTTATGTGGTCTAAGTTAGACTATATCCATTTAAACCCTGTGCGTGCCGGAATTGTAGAAAAAGCATCTTTTTACAGGTATTCTAGCGCGAGCAATTACGTGAATAGCGAAGGTTTAATTGAAGTTGAAATTGTAGATAATCCTGTAATAGATGTTTTAAAGAAGTCATCAATTACAAAATATAATCAGTATTGAAAATGAAAGTTATATATATGAATATTTTTGGAATTATAATGACCTCAAAGTCGGGAGACTTTGCGGAGCGGGAGTAATAACTGGATTACTATCTCCCCAGTTAATAACTCACCAACCAGCGCCTATAAAACTTGGAGCTATATTAGCATCAAAGCGACTTAAAAGACAGAAATTCCCAGAAAAAGAATTTGCATTAGATTTTACAAATTTTATTGAATCTAATCTTAGAATTGAAAATAAAAATTATCCTTCTCAGATAAAAGCATTTTGGGAAAAATGGGGAAACTCTATAGTAGCATTCGCATTAGGGATTATAGCGAGTGTTATTGCATCACAAATAATGGAATAATGGCAATTACCAGACTTATATAAAACATAGTCCATTATATAAAGCTACCATCTCACTACAAAAGCTTTCTTTTATTTTCTTACAGGCACGGAAAACATTTCCGCGCTAGCGGGGTAAATAATATTATTTATTTTTTGCTCCTCTTTTGTTTCCTTGCCTCTTTTTCTTTTAAGAACTTTATGATTTCGCCTTCCTTTATATTTGACACTCTCTTAAAAAAATCAGATACAGACATATCAAAATAATCACAGATATATAGTAGTTTAATCATTTTGAAGTTAGAATTTGATTCCATCCTTCCTAAGTTAATAGAAAACCCATATTCTTGTTCGAATTCGATATTTACCCTACTCTGAGAGACACCTTTTTCATCTCGTAATTCTTTGAGAACCATCTCAATCGAAGTAGTATAATGCAAAATATCTCTGTTATATATCATAGCCTTAAAGGAAGCAATTACAAAATATGATTTCAATGACGCTTGTGTCGTTGAAAATATTTATATATATTTGGTTAATCTTTTAAAAAAGAAAGATATATTTTTGCGATTCTTCGTATAGAAAATATTTGAAGCAGTCGCTTTGAATCTCGCTTTTGAAAACTGGTAATTTTTAATGGGAACGAGATGATAAGTACGATGCTCACGCTCTATGGGCGTGGGCTCTCTTATTGTTCCCAGGTATACCAGTACCTCAAAGGCAATAAGCTGAGTTCCACGCCTTTTTTGTTTCACACACATAAAAGGTTTAATGAGGTATTTATATCATTTTCAAGGAGCTTCAACTTTATAGAATATCATAAAATGAGCATTTTGAACTTTGAACAGTTACATGCATGGTCTTGTAATCAACACCCACAGGGATATACGGAAAACCTAAAAACCAAATCCATGATAAAAAACAAAATAAATATTTCACGAAGAACCTTGATTTTAACACACGATACTCTTTCTAACTCCCTTACACTTTTGATTAATCAAACGTCCCTTAAAGATGACGTAAAAAAACATTGTAGACTGGGATTGAAAGTCTTTGGAATCATTTTAGCAGATTTAAAATACGATACGGGAACCCATCTGTTAATGGAGAAGGAGTTCGACCTGTTCTTTGCCCGTTTTCCCGCCAAATACTATAATGAAAAAAGAGAGAACAGAAAATGGGTTTGTGTTTATACCGTAGCGAAAAACATAGAGTCTTGTATTAGAGCTAATGCGATTGTAAACACCACAGAAGATAAACCCGAAAGCAACTTAATCTAAAATCATGACAGGGAACAAAAAGGAATTCACGCTTACAAGCTACAAACAGCTTTTTGAAAGCTTGTATCCCCAACTTTGTGTGTTTGCGTTCAAGTATCTTAATGATTTGGATATTTCAAAAGACATTGTTGAGGAGGTCTTTGTTAAGGTTTGGGAAAACCAAATTGATTTTCAAAATGAAAAGCAAACGACGGACTATTTTTATAAAGCCGTAAAAAACGAATGCCTCGATTATCTAAAGACTAAACTCTTTTAAAAAAACCTTTTGATTGTGAGCAATCAAAATTGACTATTCAATTTTATTGGGGGAAATAGTCAAATATCAGGCCTCTTAAAAAGGAGGCTTTTTATTTCTATTAATTCTATTCAATGCTAAGATCAAAGTTTTTTAGGTTATTTAACGGCTAATAGAGGGAATATAAACGAAAAAAAGCGATATTCTAATATCACTTTATTGCTTTAATAATTTTTTTAATGTCTTTGGGTTCATTTGATTATTAAAAAATGTAATCAAATATATCTTATCGTTCTTCCTGTCTTCTTTATAAAAGAGAGAAATATTTTTATGAATTACGCCTTTTCGAATTCCTAACTTTTCATTCACAAACGGGTGGACAACTTGTTCTTTTTTTACCTTTTCCAGCAATGTATTGGTAAGGTCATTAAAGCTTTTCATTTCTTTTTTCGTCCACCTTTTTTTAAGATTTTCAAGAACTTCAATATAAGTAATCTTCGCTAGTTTCGTCCAAACTATTTTCATTTACTTAGATACCGTAAGCTTCGTTAATTTCTTTCATGACTTGCTCATGGGTAAACGTGTTCCCTTTTTCTATATCTTTTAATCCAGATTCTATCAATAATTTTTCAGTATCAGAAATATCATCCGACCAATCTGAAGACGCGGAAATGTTGTTTTTTATAGTTTTTAATTTAGAAATAATAGTTTCATCTTTAAGACCAACCAGCCATTCCATTAATTTATATTTTTCTAATTGAATATCCATAACATTACTATTATACAAACAAAGATAACAATTTTTGTATATAGTTTTGCTTTCTATAGGCTTAAGGTATTCGATCTACGGGAGTAAATGATAAATCTAAAAATTTCCTTTTAATATACTCTCATTACTTTGTGAGGAACATATTGAAAGGAAATTCTTTTTTTTAAGCCTTTAAAAATAGTGGTTTAACTTATTGCTTGAGATTGTTGTTTTTTGGTTTCAAATCTTATAAGTAAGTTTTCAATGTCTTCACTAATCTTTGATTCTATAACTCTGGCATAAATTTGTGTCGTTGACAGTTTGGTGTGCCCTAATAGTTTAGATACGGTTTCTATGGGTACGCCATTGGATAGCATTACCGTTGTTGCGAAAGTATGTCTAGCAACATAAAAAGAAATATTTTTATGGATCCCACAAGCCTTTATAATTTCCTTTAAATAGGCATTGGTCTTTTGATTGGAACTTATGGGCAATAAATTAGTTGTAAAATCTGTGTCTTCTATATCTCTATACTTTTCTAGTATTGTCCATGCTTTTGGGAGTATTGGCACTTTTACTTGTTCATCTATTTTCTCTCGTTTAGTATATATCCAATTGTTGTTATCTATACCTTTAACAATATTGCTTTCTGTAAGTTCTTTAAAGTTAGCACATTTTTAGTAAACAATTGCACACCTTTTATATGGTTTTAGATGCCTTTATTTGATATCAAATAAAATGCTTAAAACAAAAAAACACTGATAATCACATAATTAACAGTGTTTTATTTTAACCTATTTCTAGGTTCGTCGGGTTAATGCCATTATTTAAGCAGATAAATTTGATGGTAAATTGAACGCGCTGTACTTAGTGCCAATATTTATTTATGTCCTAGCGCAGCGTTCCTTTTTGCTTTCGTTTTCAAAGGAAATAGTAAAGATGCGCAGCATA
>NZ_JAUOEK010000024.1 GCF_030540835.1 Flavivirga aquimarina
TTTTTCACCTAAATTGGTGTTTCCACAAAAAGACACAAGATGAAAGTATTGAATTCTTCTCAGATAAACGCCTTTGGCGGTATTAATTTTGTTTTGGATGAGTTTGACAAGATGCACCTTGGCGATTTTCTCCAGTCCAATCTTCCTGTTTTAAGCCCGACCACTTTTTACAACTGGAAAGATATATTTTATTCTTTCGCCAGTATCTACTATTGTGGGGGCGATTGTATAGAGGATTCAAAGACAGTACTCTCCAGACAGTTTTCAGGTAATCCGATATTCAATCTCTGCAGCCCGATACCCTGCTTCGGAGGCTCAGGCAACTAGCCACTTTGCAGCAGAGTTGCAGTACTGCCAGAGGACGTACCGTACACCAATATAATTGCAATGACCTGCTGGCAGACCTCAACATAGGATGGCTTAAAAGGAATGGTGCATTCAAGCAGGCAACAACCTTCATCGATTACGACAATACGATCATCTTCAACGAGAAGAGCGATAGCCGGATGACCTATAAACGTGCATATGGATACCAGCCAGGAATATGCTTTTTGAACGGGGACAGGGTACTTTATCTTGAAAACCGCAATGGAAATAGTGATGCAAAGTCATTTCAGGGGGATACCCTTGAGCGCCTGTTCAAAATCCTGGCCAAAAATGGTATATCCCGTCTTGATTTTTTTAGAGCAGATGCGGCCTCCTATCAATATGAAGTTATCGAAACGTTAGAAGGCAAAGTCGATACCTTTTACATTGGAACCAGAAGGAGTTATGTGGAAAAGTACTATCCACAGGTCAAAAACTGGCAAAAGGCAAAGGACAGGAAGGGAGAGGATATTCAGGTAGGGGATATCAGCTTCAAGCCTTTTTCCAATCGCTATAGAAAGGGAGAGCCCCAAAAAACATATAGGCTACTGGTAAAGAAAAAGAAAAGGAACGATGGTCAAATAGACGTATTTACACAGGACGGCTTATGACTACCATTCTGTGATAACAAATGATTTTGGGCTCTCCCCGCAAGAGGCGCTGGAACGTTACTACAACAGGGGTAATGCCGAAAAACAATTTGACATCCTTAAGAATGACTTTGGATGGAACCACCTGCCGTTCTCAAGTCTGGAAAACAATACTGTTTTCCTCTACTTTACCGCTCTGTGCAGAAACCTCTACACAATTGTTCTGGGAAGGTTGAGCAATAGGTTCAAAAGCCTCGAGCCTACTTACCGTATCAAGAAATTCATCTTCCACTTCATCGCTGTTCCTGCCAAGTGGGTCAGGCACTCAGGGCAATGGTGCCTCCGCTTATACAGTGGCGTACCTTGAAAAACCTTATAGACCGACCCAAAAACAATTGATCGTATTGGTAGAAGATTGCCTGGCCTGCATAAGTGGGGTGTGAACACATGCCCCAAAAATGGCCGCCTACTAACATCGGGCAATGCATGGCCTAAAATATAAAAGAAACGAATGGTTTTTCTTTATAAACTCAATATCCCGATTGAAAAATGTCCTATAATATAGGAAACTGGCAAAATATACATACACTTGCGGATTTTAGGAGTTATCGGGACGGGACTCCTCAGAATGACCACCCAATCGTTTTTTTACAACCAAAAAAGGTTTCTGTTTTACTGAAAATAATATAATTATGTATTTTTTAAAATAATACCCACCCGTTTTTATCTTTTTGTTGTATTTACTTATAGATTGAGGTTGTCTGTACGTTTTTTATTTCAGCAGAAATGATACCCACGATTGAGTTTAGCTTTTTATTTCCTTGTGGTGTTGCTACATTATGCAGAAAAAAATGAAGTTTAGAAGCAAATAACATGTAGATAAGATTGTTTTAAACCATAAATAGTCAAGATGAATTTATAACCCAATTATAATGTAAATGAATTATTTCCAATAAAATAAACCCACTTTTTAAAAAATTAGCAGTAGGTCTAATTTAATAAAACCTTGCAAAACTAAAACTAAACTAAATTTACTCAAAACATGTATGAAATAAAAGCCCTTCGATTAAAAAAGAATTCCTCAACCTTAATGCTAGATATCTGTTGGCAGATAGGGTATCCATTGAAAATACCATTTTCGAGTGTTCGCTGAGCCTTTCGGTCGGAGTTTATACTGAGCCTTTCGGCTATGCTCAAGGTAAACTAAACCGAAGTACCCAAGGTAAACTAAGTCGAAGTGAAGTATGGCTACTAAGTTTCTCGACTTCAATGACCACAGGAATCAAAATACTCTCAGAAACCTTGCTTTGGTTCTGCTAATAGTCAGGCTGAGCTTCCATTGAAATAGATACCTGTCTATATGGTAACAGGGACAAGAATCTCATCTCGTCACCCTAATAGTCATGAAACTTAAGAAAGCACGAGGTTCTGTCACTTAGAGAGATTTGTATAATCAACCAATTAGAGATGGATTAGTAAAACAATGATTCCGCTGGAATTGTCACTAGTGTAGTCACTGAGCGTAGCCGAAGTGAACCCATCTATCAGAACACAAAAACTAAATTAAAAAATAAACAAACCTAATGTCCTATAAACCTAAGAAGTTAACCAATATGCTTTCCTTCTCGATAATTATCGGAATAAGAAAAGAATTCATAAAATGTATGATGCGGATTGTTATATGCTTGTTTTATACTACCCTATTTAGCTTAACGTTCGAGCATGCGGTATCTCAAAATAGCAAAACCATTTTTATAAAAGAATCTCATGAGATAGAACAACGAAGCGTTTCAGGCATAGTTAAAGATCAATCCGGAGTTCCTATATCCGGCGCAACCATCTTAATAAAAGGTACAAATAATGGTGAAGTTACCAATTTGGATGGCCGGTATACCATTTTGATACCCGACACGTCTCATATATTGGTGTTTATGTCTTTAGGTTTTGAAACACAAGAAATAACAGTTGGTAATCATCTGCCTGCCGGTCAGGCAGGAACTACTATTGATGTTACTCTTAAAGAAGCTATAAACCAATTAGAGGAGGTAACCATAGAAGCAGGTTATTATAAAACCTCCCAAAGGTTAGCCACTGGAAGTATTAGTAAAGTTGAGGCAAAAACTATAGAAAAGCAACCTGCTAATAATGCTATGGTCGCTATTCAAGGGCATATTCCCGGTGTAAACATAACCCAGAATACTGGAGTTTCCGGTGGAAGTTATCGTATTAGAATTCGTGGGCAAAACTTTATAGATTCAGGAGGACCTTTAGGTGAGATCAACGATCCCTTATATGTTTTAGATGGGGTACCTTACAATTCCGGGTCTTTAGAATTGAACTCCTTAGCGAGCCAAATTATTCCTGATGGAAATGTAAATCCATTAAATGTTTTAAACCCGGCAGACATTAAAAGTATTGAAGTACTTAAGGATGCCGATGCTACGGCTATTTATGGATCTCGAGGTGCTAATGGCGTGGTACTGATTACTACAAAGAAAGGCAGGAAAGGAAAAATACAGGTGAAACTTAATGTTAGTAGTAGTATAAGTGAAGTAACCGGTTTTGTAGATCTATTAAATACCCAGCAATATTTAGGCATGCGCATTGAAGCTTTGAAAAACGAAGGTTTTATGCCAGAAACATTACCGGTTGAGTATCATAGTGCTTTTCCGGACTTATATGTATGGAACCAAGATCGTTATACAGATTGGCAAGAGGAGCTTATTGGAGGTGCTGCTTTTAGACAGAATGCCCAATTGTCTTTTTCGGGAGGCAGTGCCCGAACACAGTTTTTGCTAAGTGGTGGTTATTCAACAGAGACTACTGTATTTCCAGGAGATTCAAAATATAATAAAGTTTCAGTATATGCTAATATAAACCACCAATCTAAAGACAATCGTTTCAAACTGAGTTTTTCGGGGAGTTATGGTTCAGATACCAATAATTTACCTACTCAAGATTTAACAAAACAGGCAGGAATTTTGCCGCCAAACGCTCCAAGGCTTTATAATGACGCCGGTAATTTAAACTGGGAAAATTCCACTTGGGAAAATCCTCTGTCTATATTAGAACAAGAGTACCATGCAAGAACACATAGCCTTATTGCTAATACAGTGTTATCTTATCGCCTCATCCCATCGTTGGAGTTTAAAACCAGTCTGGGGTATACCGATTACCACTTAAACTCTTATGCGACATATCCTCATACCAGTTTTGACCCCAATAGCACTTCTGGGCAAGATAGCAGTTCGTCAAGAATTAGTACGAATAATGGTTCTCGCTTGTCTTGGGTAGCAGAGCCTCAAATTAATTGGCAACAGCATTGGGGAGATGCTAGTTTGAAACTACTGGTAGGTGCCACTTTTCAGCAAGAAAAAGATTGGCAATTGAGTGAGTCCGCATCAAATTTCCCCAGTAATGCACAACTACTTGACTTAACAGCAGCCGAAAATAGAATGCCTGGTCTAGATACAGAATCTGAATATAAATATCAGGCCTTTTTTGGGAGGATTAATTTTAACTGGAAAGATAAGTATGTTTTAAATATAACCGGCCGTCGAGATGGTTCCTCTCGATTTGGACCCGGTAAACAATTTGGTTATTTTGGTGCCATTGGAGCTGCATGGTTATTTTCGGAAGAAACCCTCTTTGAAGATAATACTGTTCTGAGTTTTGGGAAATTACGTGCCAGTTATGGTATTACAGGAAGTGATAAACCACCTAACTATGCTTTTTTAGATACTTATGAGGTTTTTGGAAACTACAATGGTTCGGGTTTAAAGCCAACGCGCCTTTTTAATCCTAACCGTGCTTGGGAAGCAAATAAAAAGTTGGAAGCAGCTTTAGAACTAGGTTTTTTTAAGAACCGTATTTTTCTGTCTGGAGCATGGTATCGTAACCGGTCTTCCAATCAATTACTTCCTATTCCTTTACCCAATACTACTGGGTTTTCCAGTATAAATGCGAACTTAGATGCTATTATAGAAAATACAGGTATAGAGATCGATTTGCGTACCATAAATATTCAAAGTGGCTCCTTTACATGGCGAACAGCCTTTAATATTTCGGCAAATAGAAACAAATTAGTAGCATTTCCACAATTGGAAAACTCTACCTATGCTAATCAACTTCTGATAGGAGAGCCTTTAGGAATTACAAAACTATATCATGTTTTACAGGTTAACCCTGAAACAGGTATATGGGAGTTCGAAGATTATAATAAGGATGGGGTTATAAATACAGATGACCGTCAATGGCTTGAAGACTTTACACCTAAGTATTTTGGAGGCTTAGGGAATACCATCACTTACAAGAATCTGCAATTAAATGTGTTTTTCCAATTTGCAAAACAAAAAGGACGAAGTTATTTTCAGTCCGGGTTTTTTAACCTGGGAGAGATTGTGCAAAATACGCCTGTATCAGTCTTGGATCGTTGGCAACAAGTAGGTGATGAGAATCCGATTCAACGTTATTTTCTATCTACAAACCATGAAGCAGCGATGGCATCAGTGAAGTATCAGAATAGTAATGCATCAGTCACTGATGCTTCCTTTATAAGATTACGAAACATATCTTTAAATTATACGATTCCCAAAATTGTAACAAAGAATACCGATATAAATATCTACTTCCAAGGTCAGAATCTGTTTATTATAACTGGGTACGATGGTTTAGACCCTGAAGTACAAAATTCATCTATTTTACCACCACTACGACAATTTACTTTAGGATTAAATGTGTCATTTTAAAGAAAGCTAATATAAAAAGGGTATCTGAAAAGTGAAACACCCTCTTTTTACTTTAAAATTTAACGTGAAACTTGAATAAGAAAATTTGTGTCAGTTTGAGTGATTTTTGCAAAAAATCGTATCGAAAACCTGTTTGCCGACAGGCTGACAAGTAAATTTTCGACTAAAAAAGCTTCTCGATACAAAATTCTTTCAGAATTTCACTCGAAGTGACTTCCGAACTCTTAAACAAGTTTCACGTTATATTTAAGGAACTAGAGACCAAAAATAGACTCTTATTCCTTTTTTAAGATTATTCGAAACCTTTGTATAAAATAACATTACATGGTGATATACTGTTCTGTTTTTGATATACTTGATGGACACTGAAACCTACCGTATAAGTGCATATTGGATTATATGAGGAAGTACAGTCACAATTAATAGGAGATACCAGTGTGCAGCTAATCTCATTAGGGTTTTGGTACCACCCTTGAGTAACTACTATATCATCTGCCATACTGTTTTCGGCAGAAGTAAAAGCAAGCGAAGCAGTGATAGCCAATATCAATGCTAAAGCTGGAAAAGCGATTTTGAAAATTTTTGTTTTCATAATAACATATTTAAAAATTAATGACCTACTCTCTTTTACAGGTTTTCGGTCTTACCCTGACTATAGTATTTTAAAGCCTTGATCTTTGATTCTTGTGGTAGGTAAGTCGTATAAAAAATGCTTGATCTAAATCCATTTATTTACAATGGTATCGTAATCTTTGGCTTTATACCTTAAAAATGAGAATTAGATATCGTTAATAGTTAATAATTCGCTTATCGCTATATAAACTAGCATAGGTGGAATATAAAAACACAAATAAAGTATTGTTATAGTGATGAATTTTTGTAATTGTCTGTATGTTAGTAATATACGATCAAATATAGAATTTATAGTGTATAAAAAATTACTCAAAAAGGATAATAACTTGCCTGAGAGGGATTAGTTAATACGGCTTGATTTTGAAATGTTATTAATATGAGCTCTAAATTAACGTGATTTCTATGATATTTCCATTTGATTTTTATAAAAAGTTTTGTTTTTGATTAAAGTACAAATAAAGAGATGGACATACCATACCCTAAACATACTACAAAAAAATGACACTAATTTTACGAGTTTATTTGGTGGTCTGCAGATTTCAAATCAATATAGATTAAACCTCTTTGAACAAGAAAAAGCCAGAGCGCATTCGTTTTTTGAAAAGTAATTAAAAATTGAATATAAATTGCTCTGGCCTTTTGGGGGCTTTTTAGAGTAAATCCTTAACGTCGGATACTAATATTACTATAGGGTTATAAAGTAACATGTGGTAGATTGCCTAACTTAAATAAGGATTCGCCCGATTTTATTTGTTTAACAAGCTCAGCTCTATCAATACCAAAAGCATTGGACAAATAATGCAGCTGCTTATGTTGCTTAAAACCATTAAACGTTGTAAGAAAACAATGCCAATGCTCACCATAATCTATAATTTTAGCAACTGCTTTAAAATTTTTTTTTGAAACTCCAGAGATATATTGACTTAATGTAAACCCGAAATCATGATAGGCTTTAAAGATAAAAGAAGTTAAAATTTCTAGGGGAAGAAAGCACCAATTAAGTAACTTTATCTGATCCTCTTTCTTGTCGGTTTTTAAAAGTAACATTAAATTTTCTGGAACTTTTATTTTTTGAAATTCCTTTTTTAGTTTTAACCAATGAGTACGCGCATTTTTAAATATGTCACTATCCGTATCTGTAAGAACCTTTTCACCGACCTTTTCTTTAGAACCCCTATTTAAAATCATTTGCTTTACAATAATGCGATTGCCGTATTGTTTAATGGGATTCTCCATTTCAAATTCCCTATCTTCAAATATGAAATGTGATTTGTGAGTCTTTTTATGTGTCAATATGCTTTGTATCATTGCTTTAGGTTACAGGTAGCTTTACAAGTTAGCTTAACAAACAAATTTAGGAAGCAATACTTATTCCAAAAGGATAAAAACTTATCTGAGAGGGATTAATTTGTAATACCTAATTTTAAGAAGACAGTAATACGAAAGTATGATTGTGCTGTATTTAAACGAAACTACACCAATGAATTTAGCACAAGTAAATTTTAAAAAAATGTTTCAATATGTTAAGATCTAATGAAATATTGAGTTTGTATTTTTTTATTAAGGCTATATTATTTCTTTTGACAAGAAGTACGATTGAGATATCACATAATCTAGGTCTTTGAACATATTATTAATCTAAGTTTGATTAATAATATTTATTTGAAAATCAAGATACTAGATTGTGTGTCAGGTTGGGCCCTGAGACCAAAAAAAATATCAAGCGGATGAAATGACGTTATTGAGTATGGTCTGTTAGTAGTTTTACTGTCATTCCAGTGTGGTCGCTGAGCGTTTTGTGCTGAGCGTAGTCGAAGTAAGCCGAAGAGAAGGAAGGAATCTTATAGTTTTTGATATGTATCATATTTATTGATACAATATTAATATTTGTATTTCCCAATCATGAAATTCCAGTCTTCATTTTGACTCAGCAGCAACCAGAGGATTGGGGCTCATTTCAAGGTATTTATTATTACGTTTTCTTGTCCATAATTATAATTTAACCCTTCCGTCTTTGATTTCTTTTATTGAAATCAAAGCCACCTTCCCTCACAAGGGAAGGTGTTTTTGTTTCTAACTTAATTTTGAAATTGTAATCTACTTTTTCAACTCTCCTGCTTTACTTTGACTGTGCTCCTTTAGGTGACAAGTAAGAATATTACTGAGTTTATCACTAAAATTAGTTTGTCTTAAATCGAAACTCAAGTTATTATTATTGGTCAAACAGAAATAAATTTTCTTATTCAAGATTCGTTTTGCTAGTATATAAAAGAAAAAAGCCAGAACGCACTCATTTTTTGAGAAGTAGTAAAAAAATGAAATAGATATTGTTCTGGCTCTTTTGGGGGACGTTTAGAGTAAACTCTTAGTTTTTAATTATAAATTATCATATCAATTTATATAATAACCTGAGGTAGGTTATCTAATTTAAACAAGAATTTATTCGATTTTATTTGTTTAACAAGTTCAGCTCTATCAATACCAAAAGCACTGGACAAATAATAAAGTTGCTTTTGTCCTTTTAAACCATTAAATGTTGTAAGAAAGCAATGCCAATGCTCACCACAATCCATAATTTTACCAACAGCTTTAAACTTTTTTTTTGAAACTCCAGAGATATATTGACTTAGTGTAAATCCGAAATCGTGATAAGCTGTAAACATAAATGAGGTTAAAATTTCCATGGGAAGAAAGCACCCGTCAAGTAACTTTATCTGATCCTCTTTCTTGTTGGTTTTTAAAAGTAACATTAAATTTTCTGGAACTTTTATTTTTTGAAACTCTCTTTTTAGTTTTAACCAATGGGTATACGCGTTTTTAAATATGTCATTACTCATATCTGTAAAGGCTTTTTTACCAGCCATTTCTTCTTTAGGAACCCCATTCAACATCATTTGCTTTACAATAATGTGGTTACCATATTGTTTAATAGGGTTTTTCATTTCAAATTCCCTGTATTCAAACATAATTTGTTCTTAATTTAGAATTAGATGTACAAAAATCGGAAACGATACTTATTCTAAAGGGATAATAACTTGTCTAATAAGGATTAACTAACACGGTCAGTTTTAAAGTGATGTTAATTGAATAAGATAACAGTGATTTCTAAGATAACAACAAGCGATCACTATCTGTTTTATGGATTATTACAGGTAATAAGTTTTGTCTTAAGAATGATTATTTGCTATTAGAATTTTAATTGCCGGAAAGTTGAAGGCTATATATGTTGGTTTGCCAGTGTTGCTTTTTATTGATTTTAGCTACACTCAATCTCCAGAATCCCTATAAAAAAAGAGATCGAGCGCAACCGAAATCGTTATAAATCTTAAAAGACAACAACAAAGGTCGTTGATAAAATTTAGTTTAAAAGGATTAAAATTTAGTTTATAAGGATTAAATTATTTGTAGAATAAGAATCTGTTTTTTTGGATTTTTGACTATTGCTTTTTGTTTCGGCTACGCTCAACCTGTAGAATCCAACTAATGTGGTGATTGGGCGCAACCGAAGTCAAAAGACAAAAATTACTAACCAAAACAAAGATCGATCATATAGTTTAACTGAAATGGATTAAAACTTGCCTGAAAAGGATTTTACCATGTTTGTTTTAGTTTTAACCTTAAAAATTATTGAATTTCCAGCTAAAACTTAACATAAAGTATTGTTTAAGAACCATACTTTGGGAATCTTGAATATAATCATTGGTCGCTATTCGTCTTGCGTTTGTGTTTTGATTTAATAGATCATAAACTTTTAAAGTTAAAATGCCTTGGTCTTTAAACATAGTATAAGCCAAGGTCGTGTTCCAGAACCAGGCACTTTTTTGAAAATCTGTAGCCACGTTTGGATTATAATTAAAGCTTATGTTGTGTAGCCATTCAAATTTTTTAGGAACGAATGTTGTCATTTGTAACCCTACTGAATGATTAAGAAACTCTTGATCGTTAAAATTCTCCAGGTCAAATGTGGTTTTGTTAAAAGATATCCTATAATTTGGTGTAATCATCATAACATCATCCCATGAAAAAGTTATACCGGCGTGAGGTGTTAGAGCAGTATTGTTGGAAACATATTGCACATCATTATTAAAATTAACAGATTTGTTTATACTTGTAGACAGCCCCAGACTATACTTAAATGTTTTTAAAGAATCTATTTTTACTTCCTTATTATAACTACCACTGGCACTTAAACTATAGCCTCCATTTACATTGGCATAGCTTGTGTTTCGTACAAAATTTTCATCTATACTTGTTTTAGTAACTACCTGATTGTTACTTAAACGGGCATTGATATGGCTAAAAAAACCGCTACGTTTTTGAAAATTAAAGGCATGGTACCCAAAATAAAAACTATGGGTATTTGTAGGTTTTAAATTGGGATTTCCTGTCACCGTATTTAAAGGGTTAGAGACATCTTGAAATGGCTGTAATTGTGATAATAACGGAGGCGTATTGCTTAGGTTATAACTAGAATATACGTATGATTTTGGATTAAATCGATAATGAAAATTAGACCTTAATTCAATATTTTCAAAATCTCGCCCTAAACTTAAATCGGGTCTTAAAAAATCGATATTCTCCAGCGTTCTGAATACATATCCCATTTCTGAACTAACAGACCACTTTTCTTTTTTATAAGTGAGTTTTAACGCAGGAGTACTTCTTTTGTTTATATATTCAAAATCTGTGCTTAAGTCTTCATCAAATAAAGTGAAATCCTGTGTATCTGCTTCAAAAGTATAGGTGCTTTTTATATTTTCCTGTGTATCATTTCTATAATTAAACTTAAAATCTAAGAAGAATTCTTTTGCTTTTAAGGGCCATCTAAAAATGGCACTTGTATAGAATCCTTTTAATTTTTCGTCGCCATCTGTAAATTGGTTTCTATTGGTAGTTTCCGAGTCCGATCCAAAAATAGAAGTTTCAGAATTTAAAAAGGCATCGCTTTTTGTGGACTGATACTTATTCGAAATAAGGAATCTAACATAAGTTCCCTTTTTACCAAATCGTTTCGTGATACTTAAATGGTTATTAAAGTTTTTATTTGTAGTTTCTGTAAAAGAAGATAAAATAGATTGGTTTGTTAAGGTGTCTTCTTCGTCTAAGGACGTTTCATCTGTAGACGTTTCTGCTTTATTAGTGCTGATGTTAAATGATGGATTTATGTTGATTAAAAGCGTAGAATCGACTTCGATATTTAGTCCTAAATTAACATTATGATTACCACTTTCATTATATGAACTCGTATTAGAACTGGTGGAATATCTAGAGTCGGGGAGAATATATTCTCGTTGTATTGTGTTTTCGTTTTCAGAACGGCTATCAGAGAAAAAATAATTGGCAGAGAGATCACTTTTTTTTCTCAATTTGTCAACATAATTGGCACCATAATTTTGAGATATTGTAATGCCTTCTCCACTGGTAAGCCCTCTCCCAAAACTAAATCCAGGCGAATTAATATTGTTACCTCCGGCAAGAATACTGATACGTTTATCGTTATCGAAAAGATTAAGCATACCGGCAAGCTCGTAACGCTTATTAGTTCCTGTACCTGCTGCAACTTGCCCAAAGATACCATCATTATTTTCTTCTTTTATAACGAGGTTAATAGTTTTTTTTTCTTTGTCGCCTTCGTCTCCGGCAAAAGCTTCTGCTTTGGTTTTTGTGTCTGTAATTTGAATGTTTTCAATAATTTCTTTGTTTAAATGTCTGGTTGTTATAGTAGGATCATTGCTAAAAAAGGGTTTTCCATTTACCAAAATATTATCCACCTCTTTACCGTTTACGGTTATTTTTCCTTCTTCGGTAACTCCTACGCCAGGCAGTTGCTTTAATAAATCTTCAACATTAGCATCCTTTTTAGTTTTAAAAGAGGCTGCATTAAATTTTAAAGTATCTTTTGCTATAATAACAGGAGGACTCACTTTTATAAGAATTTCGTCCAAAGCATTAACATCTGTTTTTAGATTAATGGTGTCCAAATTAATAGATTCTTGATCTAAATTAATAGATTGAAAGTGGGTTAGATAACCAACATAAGAAATATAAAGGTTTAAATGCCTATCTGCTGTTTTTCCTTCTAAAGAAAACCTGCCATTTTTATCCGAAATGGTATAAGTGACTAATAGGCTATCTTTAGCGCGTTGTAAATAAATAGTGGCAGCTTCCAAAGCCATTTTATCGGTTTCGGTTATTAAAGTTCCGGAAATTTTAAATGGTTTCGTTTGGGAGAAAGCCTTTATTGTGCAGAGCATTGTTAATATGAAAAAACAATATTTCACAGATTTAAATTTTAGTTAATTTTTTGATAATAAATGAATTATAAAACTTAAAACTTGTGTAAACATGTAGTTTACATATTAAATATTTTATAATGGTAGTTTTTTGAATTCATACAGTAGGTTTTTAAAAATGTTCTTATATTTTTATAATATGATTGTCAATTGATGGTGAGAATTTATTTTCAAGTTAAAGACTAAAACTCTACAATTTCATTGCAGCTACTTTAGTTTCTATAAACCTTTTTCAACAACTTTGTCATTCTGCACTTGATGCGGAATCCATTTTTCATAGGTGGATTCCTATCTTCGAAGGAATGACAATTGGTCATAGACTATGCTATGGTCAAAAGGCGTTTCATTCCTTACCCAAAACCATTAATTTTAAATCCATGTTGATTTATTGTCCGATACTTGAAATTCTTACCTTTTCAATTCCAGCTACGCTAAATCCTAAAATCTTAGTAGTAGGTATTAGGCGCAACCGAAGTTGAAAAGACAACAAAATTAACTAACAACTATAGAGCAAATATCGATGATAAAAATTATCTCAAATGGATTAAAACTTGTCTGTAAAGGATGTATTTAGTGGTTTACTGAAAAGAAACGTGTTTTTGATTAATTAAGGTGTGTTCGATTTAAGAATAAATATATTTATTAGAAAATCAACACGCTAAACTTGAATGTCAGGTTGAGACCCGAGATTTTTTTTAAGCGGATATAATGACGTAATGCCTCCTCGAGTACTTCGACTCCGCTTAGCACAGATCGCTCAAGATAAACTAAAGCCGAAGTACTCAAGGCGGCAAGTAACAATATTATTGAGTTTATCCTTAAAATGAACTTGTCTTAAACCAAACTCATATTAACTAGTCAGTTAATTAAAAGCTTTTTATTGATTTTGATGAAAATTAGATTGTTTTCTTAAATCTCTTGGAGAAAAGCCATATTTTTCTTTGAAAACTTTAGAAAAATGAGGTGCGCTAATAAACCCTGTAACATGAGCCACTTCTTTTATAGATGTATCCGTATGTTGGATTAATACACTTGCTTTTCTTAACCTTTGGTCTATTAAAAAACGAAAAATAGTTTGTCCATATAATTGTTTGAATCCGTATTTTAATTTGTATTCATTGGTTCCAAAGGTATGTGCTAATTCTATTAATGGTGAAAGCGGTTTATCTAAATTGTTTATAATATAATCATGTACTTCTCGAATTTTTCTAATATCTAAATAGCTTAGATTTAGCTGTACTTTCTTGCCGGTAGAGTTGCCAGTTGTTTTTTCTTTGTTCTTTCTCGAATTTACAATTTCTTGTAATTCGTTTTTCCTTTCCATACTACTCTTAATAATTTCTATGGACGTGATTATGATTCTTTCCGATTGGTTAATCCGGTCTATATATTTGCTTACCAGACAATTTGTTGGTACGATTAAATCTTGTTTGGATTTAAAATATAACTCTATAGATTTCTCTAAGGTATCTTGATTTGAATGTTCTAACTTGGTCTTTAAATCTTTCCAAGCCAATTTAGAATCTTGAGTTAGGAAGGTAGAAAAAGTGTTTTTCTGTAATTCATCATCATTAAAAAGCAACATTTGTTTTATTCGAGAATTATAAGTTATAATAACATCTTCTGGGTCTAATACAAAGAACATTTGTACCATATGCTTATAAGTTTCTGTTAAATTTGTATAGCCTTGATGAAGAAAAGAACCTCTTATTTCTTCAAGAGACATATTAACCAAAGCGATGAGTGCTTCGATGCCATCATTCATGTTGGATCTTTCAATTTTGTATGAAAAATTCCCGCTCGCAAATTCCATGAGCATGTTATGGATCTGTTTTATTCTTTTCTCATTGATAACTTCATCGGTCATAAATCCTAAAGAGTTTAATCATTTAATGTAAGAGGGATATACTTTAATAAACTGAATAAATCAAAAATTATTTTATTTGAAAAATTAGTATGACATTAAAGTTATGCGGTTCATAATTATACAGGTTTATAATCATTTAGAAACTTTAAAGCAGCCTCCTTTGTGGTAAAAGCTTTAGTTATGATGGAAGGACTACTTGTTTTGATATAAAAACCTGATATGGTATAGGTTAATGGACTATTGACTAATAAAGCAACTACCTTTAATAAAGTAGAGCCTTCTATAGCGAAATAGTTTCTTGCTTCTTTATTTACACTTTTAATACCTCTTATATCACAAAGAATTAAAAGTGATTTGCCTTGTTGTAATGCGAGTCTGTCACTCACAATTTTTTTTGCAACTTCCAGATCTATCTCGACTCCTTTTTTATAAACAAAGTGAAGAATGTCTTTTTCAATCCAGAATTTTGAGTATTCATTTTCTATATGGTTAGCCAAAGTGTTTTAAGATTTAAGGGGTTCAAAAATTTCATATTTATTTTTAAATATACGCACAACTAGTGCTTTTTGTCTTAATTTAATTTGTTTATGAGAGAGAAACATCTTATATAATTGAATGGATTCAAACAAAACTAACTAGTGCATAACAAATATAATTACAATTATTTTAACATTATTGAGGAAAAACCGTACTTTTTTATACTTAATGAGTAATTTTTGATGGCAATTGTGTTTTACCCTTCTAGTTAAAAATTAAATGATGTTTTTTAAATCTATATAAATGCAATTACTTGTAATTCAAATAGTTATTGATTTGTTTTTTGCTACATAGATAACAATCTATAGTTTTCTACAGAAAGCATTTGTCTTAAAGGGATAAAAACTTATCTGTAGAGGATTTTTTTCTAACCCCTTATAACCAGTACAAGATTAGATGATTAATTTTAGATTTATTTAACATAAAATTTTAGATAAAAAACCAAATTCTAAATTGAACTAAAACCTAAATAAACTCCAAAATGGCAAAAATTAAGCACAATAATTTTCTTAATACAGTTAATGAAGTATTTACAGATGCAAAAGAACAAGGTGTATTACATTTATATGCAGAAGGTACTAATTTCACAGGTAGAAAGATAAAAGTAAAACAAAAAGATCTTTTTCATTTTGGAACTACAGGATATTTAGGCCTAGAACAGGACATGCGCTTAAAAGAAGCCGCTGTGGATGCTATTTATAAATATGGAACACAGTTTCCGCTTTCTAAAAGTTATATTTCAAATCCGTTATACCGTGAACTTGAAGAGAAAATGACCCAGTTGTATAATGCGCCTATTATTATTACAAAAAATAGCACCCTTGGCCATCTTGGAGCTATCCCCAGTGCTGTTGATGATGGTGATGCCATTATTTTAGACCATCAGGTACACTGGAGTGTACAAAGCGCAGCAAATACACTTAAAACCCGTAGTGTGCCAATTGAGATGATTAGGCATAACAATCTTGATATGTTGGAAGATAAAATTAAAAAATTATCATCCAAATGTAAAAAGATATGGTATATGGTAGATGGTGTTTATTCTATGTATGGAGATGTAGCTCCTATAGATGATCTTATGAAGTTATGTAACAAATATTCGCAATTACATTTATACATAGATGATGTTCATGGAATGAGTTGGGCAGGTAAACGAGGAACGGGGTATGCGTTTAGTAAATTAAAGGAATTACCTGAAAATATATTGTTGTTTGGAACGTTAAGTAAAACTTTTGGAGCCAGTGGAGCTGTTGCTGTATGTACCCATAAAAAAAGACATCATAAAATTAAAACTTTTGGGGGGCCTTTAACTTTTTCAGTTCAGTTAGAACCTGCTTCTATAGCTGCGGCAATTGCATCCGCAAATATTCACCTTTCACCAGAGATTTATATGCTTCAAAACGAATTGTTAGAGCGCATCACCTTATTTAATACCTTGTTAGCAGACACAGATTTGCCTTTAGTTGAAGAAAATAATTCGCCAGTATTCTATATAGGAACAGGGATGCCGGTTACTGGATATAATTTTGTGAATAGGTTAATGTCTGAAGGGTTTTTTGTGAATTTGGGAATATTCCCAGCCGTACCCGTGAAAAATACAGGCATAAGAGTTACTATTTCCAGACATAATCAGGCAGAAGAAATAAAAGGTTTAGTAGACGCTATGGTTTATCATTATCCGAAAGCTTTAGAAGATACACATACTACACCAAATAAAGTTAGGATGGCTTTTAAACTACCCATTTTAAATGAGGAATCGAAAAAGAAGAAAGCTGTTGAGGGTATTCGTATTGAATACAAACAGACGATACAAGATATCGATAAAGATAAATGGAATAAACTTATGGGGAAACAAGGGGTTTTTGATTGGGATGGCCTGCTTTTTCTAGAAAAAGTTTTTACGAAAAACGAAGGTTATGAAAATAATTGGAAGTTTCATTACATCATCATTAAAGATGAAGCGAATACTCCAATATTAGCTACGTTTTTTACATATGCCTTATCTAAAGATGATATGCTAGCTCCGGTTTCTGTTTCTACTAAATTAGAAGACATACGAAAAGATGAACCTTATTACCTGACTTCTTACGTGCTGGGTATGGGGTCGCCATTTACAGAAGGAAAGCATTTGTATGTAGATAAATCGCATCCACAATGGAAACTAGCAGTCAAGCAGATGTTGGATAAAATTGAAGAACTGCAACATCAATGTAATTCCAACTGGGTGGTATTAAGGGATTTTGAAGATGATGAGGAACTTAGTCAGTTATTTCACCAACAAGGGTTCATTAAGATGATGATACCCGATTCATGCCAGATCCTTGATCTTTATTGGAATACCATGGACGAATATCCAGAGTCATTATCTACACGTTCCAGAAAACACTTTAAAAAAGATATTCAACCTTATGAAGATCGTTTTGAGGTTGTATATAATAAAGAACCTGACGAAAATCAAATAAATCAGTTTTATGAGCTATATAATAATGTTAATAAAAATAATATAGCTTTAAATATGTTTGCCTTACCAAAAAAGCTATTTGTGATGATGTCTCAGCATCCTAATTGGGAATTTTTAACACTTTATTTAAAAGAAGAATTTAACATTGGGAAATCGCATATCCCGGTAGGTGTTATGCTTTGTTACAAAAATTTGGGTGCCACTTATACACCAGCTTTTATTGGTATGGATTATAATTATACTAAAGAGCATCAAGTTTACAGACAGTTATTATATCAAACCATTAAACGTGCTACAGAACTTGGATTTAAAAAGATAGATTTTGGTATGACAGCATCCTTTGAAAAGAAAAAAGTGGGCGCCACTATTATTCCAAAAAACGCCTATATACAGGCAAAAGACAACTTTTCTTTGGGATTAATGAGTGTTATGGAAACTACTAATAATTAATTTTTAGAAATTTATTGGTCCCAACTGTAGTTAAAACTATGTAGTGCATTCCACTTTTAGCTTCTAAAAATTTTAGACACGAATTCACACGAATTCAGTTTTACCATATTTCACGAAGCAGACTTTCAGTCTGCCAAAACGAACCTATGGACTTCCAGTCCATAATGGTTTAGTTGAGACCATATGTTGTATAAATCAAAATCTAGGTAAGTTATGAGTTTTTGATATTTGAAGAATCTCTAACGACTAATTCAGCATCGAGAATTATTTTATTTAAACTTTGTTCTATAATCGTTTTTTTTGCGTGTTCTAAAAATGTTTTAGCAGCCAGTTTCCCTATTTCGGTACTATGCTGATTTATACTTGAAATAGCAGGAGTAACCATTGCCGTAAAGGGTTCGTTACCAAAACCAACTAAAGCAATATCTTCAGGGATTCTAATACCCTGTTCATTTAATACTTGTAGAGCCCCTAAAGCAGCATAATCACCAGCAACATAAACAGCATCTGGTTTGTCTTTTAAAGACAATAATTGTATCATTTTCTCTCTGCCATCTTTGGTTGTAAGGCTACTTTCAATTAAAAGCTCATCTTCTAAAGGAAGATTGTGTTTTTTTAGAGCTTCAATATAACCTCTAATTCTATTATTAAAAATTCGTGTATGTTTATAACCACCAATATGAGCAATTCGTTTACAGCCTTGTTGCACTAAATGATCAACAATTAAATGACTACTGTCGTAGTCATTAATTCCTATATAATCTACGTTTAAATCGTTTTCACCGCGATCGAACAGAATTAAAGGAATTCCTTTAGATTTAATTTTTTCATAATATTCTAAATTAGTCGTTTCGTTAGCCATAGAAGCTATAATGCCGTCCACTTGTGTAAATAAAAGTGTATCAATATTACGACACTCTTTTTTATAAGATTCGTTAGATTGTGTTATAATAATATTATAGCCTTCTTTATTTAATGCTTCCTCCATATTCTCAATCACGGAAGAAAAGAAGTTGCTATTAGTTCTAGGTACAATAACGCCAACTAAATTGCTTTTTCCTTTACGTAAAGCACTGGCAAGATGGTTGGGTTGGTAGTTTAAGTCTTTTGCTACTTTTTTAACAGCTTCCTTAGTTTTAAGGCTAATTCGAGAATCGTTGTGAAGCGCTTTAGATACAGCTGCAGGCGAAATATTTAAAACACTTGCAATATCTTTAATAGTAGTCTTTTTGTTATTACTCAAATTTTTATATATTTGCTTAAACGTTTAAGCAAATATAATGCTTTAGTTTAAAAATCAAAACTTCGATCGTTTGTATTAAGGTTTTGGTTTTATTTATAACAACTGCTTAAACGTTTAAGCAATAACGCAAAACTAATATTTAAATAAGAATTAAAAACATGAAAAAAGTAGTTACTTTTGGAGAGATTATGCTAAGATTAGCACCTCAAGGATTTTTAAGATTTTCTCAAGCCAATAATTTTGATGTTGTTTATGGAGGAGGAGAATCAAATGTAGCAGTATCGTTAGCCAATTATGGTGTTCCGGTAGATTTTGTAACACGTTTACCAAAAAATGATATTGGTGAGTGTGCCATGATGGAAATGCGTAAAAGAGGCGTTGGTGTTGATAAAATTGTTTACGGAGGAGATCGTTTAGGGATCTATTTTTTAGAAACCGGAGCTGTTTCAAGAGGTAGTAAAGTTGTTTATGACAGAGCCCATTCTGCAATTGCAGAAATTGAATCAGGTATGATTGATTGGGATGCTGTTTTTGAAGGTGTAGAATGGTTTCATTGGACAGGGATTACTCCAGCGATTTCTCAAGGAGCTGCCGATGTTTGTTTAGAAGCTGTAAAAGCTGCCAGCTCAAAAGGAATTACTATTTCTACCGATTTAAACTATAGAGCTAAATTGTGGAAATATGGTGGTGATCGTGAAGCTATTATGACGGAGTTAACGTCTTATTGTGATGTTATTTTAGGAAACGAAGAAGATGCCGAAAAGCATTTCAATATTAAACCAGAAGGTTTAGATATTACTACGCAAGGGCACGATGTAAAAGCAGAAGCTTTCTTATCGGTATGTAAGCAGATGATGGAGAAATTCCCAAGAGCTAAAAAAGTAATTACAACCTTAAGAGGTTCTATTTCTGCATCACATAATACATGGGCAGGTGTTTTATATGATGGAACAAAAATGTACGAAACACGCCAATACCAAATTACAGATATTGTTGATAGAGTAGGTGGTGGAGATAGCTTTATGGGTGGTTTAATTTACGGATTACTTAAATATCCTGAAGATGACCAGAATGCATTAGATTTTGCTGTAGCGGCATCATGTTTAAAACATACCATAAAAGGTGATGCTAATCTAGTTACTGTAGATGAAGTACAAAAATTAATGGGTGGAGATGCTTCTGGTCGAGTTGCACGATAAAATAAGACGGTTTAACAATTAAACAATTACAAAATGTCACAATATACAAGAATAGAAGTTGCAGAAGTTATGAAGAACACAGGATTAGTTCCTTTGTTTTATCATAAAGATGTTAAAGAAAGCAAAAAAGTATTAAAAGCTTGTTATGATGGCGGTGCCAGATTACTTGAGTTTACTGCTCGTGGTGATTTTGCTCATGAGGTTTTTGGTGAGTTAATAAAATATGCCATAGAAGAGTTACCGGGAATGATTCTAGGAGTTGGGTCTGTAACCGATGCAGCAGCAGCTTCGAGATTTATGGCTTTGGGAGCTAATTTTATTGTAACACCTGTTTTAAGAGAAGATATTGCCATAGTATGCAATAGAAGAAAGGTTTTATGGTCTCCTGGATGTGGTACTTTAACAGAAATAGCCAGAGCAGAAGAGCTAGGTTGTGAGATTGTTAAATTGTTTCCTGGAGATATTTACGGACCACAATTTGTAAAAGGGGTTAAAGGACCGCAACCTTGGACAAGTATTATGCCTACAGGTGGTGTGTCTCCAACAAAAGAAAGTATAGAAGCTTGGTTTAAAGCAGGTGTTACTTGCGTTGGGATGGGGTCTAAATTAATTGCCAAGGATGCTAACGGACAATTTGACTATACTAAAATAGAAGCGCTTATAAAGTTTTCTATTGGACTCATTCAAGATGTTAGAAGTTAGCAAAAGAATATTATAATATTTACTATCGTTAAAACCTTCCAATATTCAGGAAGGTTTTTTTTTTAGTGTGGGTAAATTTGTTACTTTTGGCATCTAACAAAAAACTAAAAAAATATAGCATTTATAGTTGAGCTTCTAAATTGAGAAATTTGAATAAGACATATAAATGTTACACTTAACAATTAAAAAAATAAATATAAACAGATGAAAACAATAAAATTTTTAAGTTTAATAACAATTGCTTTACTTGTAGTTTCGTGTAATAAAAATGGTGTATCAAATAAGCCATTAGTAACAGAAGCAGATTCGGTAAGTTATGCAATAGGATTAAGCAATGGATACCAAGTAAGAGCAGGTTTTGAAGAAGCTAACATAGATCTTTTTGTTCAAGGGCTTAGAAATGGTGTTGATTCAACAAATATTTTAATAGAGCAAGATAAGATTAATAGTATTATTCAAGCTTATTTCCAGAAAAGACAGCAAGAAGAAATGAAGAAGAAGCAAGAAGAAGCTGCTAAAAAAGCAGAAGAACAATATGGTGAAAATAAAGCTGCAGGAGAAAAGTTTTTAGCTGAAAATATATCAAAAGAAGGTGTTGAAACTACAGAAAGCGGATTACAGTATATCGTTTTAAAAGAAGGAAGTGGTGAAAAACCTGTAGCAACTTCAAAAATAAAAATAGATTATCATGGAACTACAATTGATGGTGCTGTGTTTGATAGTTCTGTAGATAGAGGAACTCCTTATGAATCTTTAGCAAATCAATTTATTAAAGGGTTTACAGAAGGATTACTATTAATGCCAGTAGGGTCTAAATATAGATTTTTCATTCCACAAGAATTAGCATACGGAGCTCAAAACAGAAGTAAAGAAATAAAGCCATTTAGCGCATTAATTTTCGAAGTAGAATTATTAGAAATAGTTAAGTAATTAATAGTTACTAACATTATTTATACAAAAAGCAGGAAGATATCTTCCTGCTTTTTTTGTTTTACATCTTGTTAATAGTGCTATAAATAAACCAAGGTTGTAACTTTGTAGCCTAATAAATTAAGATTATATGAGCCATAAAGCTGGTTTTGTAAATATTATTGGTAATCCAAATGTAGGTAAGTCAACCCTAATGAATGCCTTTGTGGGTGAAAAACTATCTATTATAACATCTAAGGCACAAACCACGCGTCATAGAATTTTAGGTATTGTAAATGGTGATGATTTTCAAGTGTTGTTTAGTGATACACCAGGTATAATTAAACCAGCATATGAGTTACAAGAATCTATGATGGGATTTGTTAAATCTGCTTTTGAAGATGCCGATGTATTACTTTATATGGTTGAAATTGGTGAGCAAGCGTTAAAAGATGAAGCGTTCTTTAAAAAAATTACAAATTCGAAGATACCTGTATTACTGCTTTTAAATAAGATAGATAAATCAAATCAAGAACAATTAGAAACGCAAGTGCAAATTTGGGCAGAAAAAGTGCCAAATGCAGAAATTATACCTATTTCGGCGTTAGAAGGTTTTCAAGTAAAAGAAGTATTTGATAGAATTATAGAATTACTTCCAGAATCTCCACCTTTTTACCCAAAAGATCAATTAACAGATAAACCCGAACGTTTTTTTATAAATGAAAGTATAAGAGAAAAAATACTGATTCATTATAAAAAAGAAATACCCTATGCCGTTGAGGTCGATACAGAAGAGTTTTTAGAAGAAGACACCATTATTAGAATTCGTTCGGTCATTATGGTAGAACGAGAGACCCAAAAAGGGATTATTATTGGGCATAAAGGAAGTGCTTTAAAACGAGTTGGAGTAGAGGCCAGAAAAGATTTAGAAACGTTTTTCGGAAAACAAATTCATCTGGAACTTTATGTTAAAGTAAATAAAAATTGGAGAAGTAATCAAAATCAGTTAAAACGCTTCGGTTATAACTAAGAATACACGAATACTTTCATCTTAAGAGGAAAACTTTTTACGAGAACAATTAACTACTTTTTTAAGATTGAGATTTTATAACATCATACATAAAATCATTCAATATTTGCATGTCGTTTTTACTGGAAGCTTTTCCAATATGACCGGCAAAGTATAAAGTAACCCAGACAACTACCATTAAAAGCATTAAGCTTAATTGGATGGTATAGCTTTGTTTTAAAGACCAATTAGTATAAGCCCATATGCCAAAAGCTATAAACAAGCCTGCTACAATAAAATGAAAAAACATAAACATAGTCCATACCGTTGGACTGGGGCCAAATAGACCATGAAGTAAACTAGAATTATCATCAATCTCGTCAATCTCTAAATGTAGTTGTGGCGACCAAAAATGCTGTTTTTCTTTTGAGAATTTAATAAAAACATGCTGGTCTAGTCGCGTTATAATAAAGTTAGATTGGCTCGTTTTAGTATCCTCAAAAGCTTTTAGTAAAACATCGTTGTTTTGATTTAATGTCATCTTAAATCGAGGGCGTAAAATAATGTCATTTGTTGTCGGCACTTGGTTATAGGTTTTAGGGATAGTAAAATACTATTTTTTCTTCAAACAGTAAACACTACCTTTGCAGACAATTTATAGATTATGAGTAATATAGTAGCTATAGTGGGAAGACCAAATGTAGGGAAATCAACATTTTTCAATCGTTTAATACAGCGAAGAGAAGCCATTGTTGATGCAGTAAGTGGAGTTACTAGAGACCGTCATTACGGTAAAAGTGATTGGAACGGTAAAGAGTTTTCTTTAATAGACACAGGAGGTTATGTACTGGGGAGTGACGATGTTTTTGAAGCTGAGATCGATAAGCAGGTAGAATTAGCTATAGATGA
Organism: Flavivirga aquimarina; assembly: GCF_030540835.1. Lineage (GTDB taxonomy): Bacteria > Bacteroidota > Bacteroidia > Flavobacteriales > Flavobacteriaceae > Flavivirga > Flavivirga aquimarina. Next base: position 23,917 of record NZ_JAUOEK010000024.1, read on the forward strand.
AGCTGATGCCATTATTTTTATGGTAGATGTGGAGGCCGGTGTTACAGGAATGGACGAAGATGTTGCAAAATTACTTAGAAAGGTTAGTAAACCCGTATTTTTAGTTGTAAATAAAGTTGACAATGCTAAACGAGCTGAAGATGCCGTTGAGTTTTATTCTTTAGGTTTAGGTGAGTATCATACTATTGCAAGTATTAATGGTAGTGGTACCGGCGAATTATTGGATGCTTTGGTTGAAGCTTTACCAGAAAAAGAAGAAATTGAAGAGGAAGAATTACCTCGTTTCGCCGTAGTAGGTCGCCCAAATGCGGGCAAGTCTTCGTTTATAAATGCCTTAATAGGAGAAGATAGGTATATTGTTACCGATATAGCAGGCACCACACGCGATGCTATAGATACAAAATACAACCGTTTTGGATTCGAATTTAATTTGGTAGATACTGCTGGGATTCGTCGTAAATCGAAAGTAAAAGAAGACTTAGAGTTTTATTCAGTGATGCGAAGTGTACGCGCCATTGAACATGCCGATGTGTGCTTGTTAGTTTTAGATGCAACTCGTGGTTTTGATGGGCAGGTTCAAAATATATTTTGGTTAGCAGAACGTAACCGAAAAGGTATTGTGGTTTTGGTTAATAAATGGGATTTGGTTGAGAAAGACCATAAGTCTGTAAAAGAATACGAAAAAGCCATTAAAAAACAAATGGAACCATTTACAGATGTCCCGGTTATATTTATTTCTGCATTAACAAAACAGCGTATTTTTAAAGCTATTGAAACGGCTGTTGAAGTATATCAAAATCGTGCTAAAAAAATAAAAACGAGTCAATTAAATGATATTCTATTGCCTATAATAGAAAATTATCCGCCGCCGGCTTATAAAGCTAAGTATGTTAAGATTAAATATATCATGCAGCTACCAACACCGCAACCACAATTTGCTTTTTTCTGTAACCTTCCGCAGTATATTAAAGATCCTTATAAACGCTTTTTAGAAAACAAAATTCGCGAGCATTTTGGGTTTAAAGGTGTGCCCATTAGTGTTTATATGAGGAAGAAGTAATTTACAGTTAAAAAATATTAAAAAGGATTCTGGTTCGTTTTAACAGATTACTCATTTTTTTTCCAACAAATTACTAATAAGGTGAAAATTTCATTTTATTGCATAGTATATTTGTTTAAAATCTATAAACCATGAAGAAACAGCTTTTAATCCTACTTGTTGTAATATTTTCTCAAAGTGTCATTGCTCAAAAAATTATTGAAAACCCAGAATATGGATTATCTTCTTTTCCAGGGGTAATAACTAAAATAGAATTAGTAGATACCACTACAGTTTTACATTTTCATATTAAAAAAAGATCTGGTCGAAGAATAACTATTCCTAGAAAAAGTTATATAGAAGAAGTAGACAGTGGTAATAAATTATTTATGACTAAAGCTGTTGGAGTCGAAATAGGTTCAAATACTCTACCTGTATCTGGAGAGCTTGTTTACGCATTACATTTTCCTAAATTAAGAGCTAGTGTAAAAACCATTGATTTTAGAGGAGGAATTAATGATAGTCATTGGGCTGTTTATGATATTATCGTAAATGAAGAAAGTGACGCTTTTGTATTACCAAAAATACTTCGGGGAAATTGGATGTTAATAGATGGGAGTAATCGTTGGGACTATGGTTTTTATAATAAAAATGCTATAATAAATAGAGGTGTCTGGAATTATAAATCGGTTAAGGTAAAAGGAGAAAAATATACAATTACTTTAGAAAGAAACGGCAATTTAAAAACAGTTTATGCTAAGCTTAACAAAAATGGACAGGTAAATTTTGGTATTGAACCAAAATTGCTAAAAACATATAGTTTAGAAAAAGTATATAACCCCAATTATAAATTAGAAAATGATACGCCATATGAAGCGGCATCTTTATTTCAATTAGATTCAGCTACCTATGCTGGAGTTGTTAAAGGTTATACAAATAGGGCTAAAGGTGTAAAAGATATTCCAATAATTATGCAGGACTGTTTTACACTTAAAAGAGATCATTATAAAGTTAGGATAGCAGACGATGGTAGTTTTTCAATAAAACTTCCCGTAAGTTACCCGCAGAATATAATAGTAGTTTTACCTTACGGTAATGAAAAGGTTTATGTAGAACCAGGAAAAGAAACATTCCATTTAGTAGATGGAAATAATACGCTTTTTATGGGAGATTGTGCTATGTTAAATTCAGGTTTACGAGATATGGAATCTATAGATTCTTTTGGTAATAGGGAAATTATGATGGAATTAGTGGAAATGTCTGTTGGGAACCCTGATGATTATAAAAAAGCATGCTTTGAACTTAGAGATAAAGAAAATAATGCACTTAAAGAATTAAATAAGAAACAGTTTTTTAGTCGTAAAGCACTTCAAATAAAAAAAATAGGGATTGAGTTTTCGATGATAACAACTGTTTTGGCTTATGAACGCTATAGAAAATATATGAAGGCTAAGATGGATAAGGATAAAATTGGTATTAAAGATTTTAAGGTTGAAGCATCGTTTTATAATTTTATTTCAAAAGAGGTATTAGATAATCGTTTGATGGTTCTGGAACCGCTCCAATTTACTTCTTTTACAAGAAATTTAACTTCTGCTTATGCTTTTAGAAATAAAGCAGAGAACTATACAGAAGATAATCCGAAGGCACTTTTTGGAAAATCAGATAGTGTTATAGAAAATAATATTAAAGAATTTTTTGGGATGACAGAAGGTTTTGCATTCGATTATATTAGACTTCATAGAGCAACAAAAATATTTACAGATAGCTTGAAAATATATACAAACTTAGAAGTGAAAAATATTCAACAAGAAATTAAAGATCCATTTTTATCAAAATATATAGAAGTTGTTAATAATAAAGCTAAAGAGATAGCAGAAGCAAATAAGTTAAAAAAGGGGTATCACATTAATGTCGTAAAAAAAGCAAAAGATGAGGACTTAGTTGATGCGATGCTTAAAAAATTTAAAGGAAAAGTGGTTTATATCGATTTTTGGGCAACCTGGTGTGGAGCATGCATTCCTGCAATTAATAGAATAAGGCCTCTTAAAGAAGAAATGAAAAATGAAGATGTTGTATTTTTGTATATAACAAATCAAACGACTCCTGAAGTGCAATGGAAAAAGCTTATCGTAGATATTAAAGGAGAACACTATAGAGTCTCAAAAGACGAATGGAATTACTTAGAACAGAAGTTTAACATTAGAGGAATCCCGCATTATGCATTGGTAAATAAACAAGGTGAAATTGTAAACCCTAAGATGGAGCATAACTCTAATGCTACATTAAAAGCGATTTTTAAAACTGAAATGCAGAAATAGCTTTATTTCTAAATCATTAAGGCCAATTACTCATTTTTTTCCAACAAATACTAATAAGGTAAAAATTTCATTTTATTAGTTGAGTATATTTGTTTTAAAACTTATGGGATTATGAAAAAACGCTTCTTGCTTTTATCTATTATGTTTTTGTGTAAAAGTATTGTTGCCCAAAAAGTAATTAATAATCCAAATTATATTAGTAAGAATTTTTCGGCCAATGTAACTAAGGTAGAGGTTACAGGTACCGAAACAATACTTCATTTTAATATGAAAGGCCCCATAGGAAGCAAGTTTTTAATAGCCAAACTAACTTATATTGAAAATGCTGCTGTTAACGGAAAACGATTGTATATAACAAAATCTGAAGGCGTAAATATATCTCAATGGAATACCATGTCAGATTCTGATGAAGTTAGATATAAGTTATACTTTCCACCTTTAGAAAAAGATGTAAAAAAAATTAATTATGGTGAAGCGAACCCTAAAGGCCATTGGTTTATTTATAAACTAGATATTTCTAAAAACGGAGAGCGTTTTTTAAATCCTTTTAACAAAGCGAGCCTTAATGGTTGGAAAGTATCTGTAGGTTACCCCAGCCCTGAAGCTGCTAATGCTGCTAAAATTGAAGCATTAAATGAATATAAAATAAACGCAACAAGTCTTAATAATCCTTCATTTGGTAATCCTTCAAGTAGTTATATTGAAACGGGAGAAAACATGGTGCTTCCAGAAGAATTGCCGAAAGAATTTTTTGGAAATTGGTATGATAAATACGGTACGTTAATGTTAATTACAACACCAGATTATATAGTCTCAAATTCTAGAATTGAATATTATAGAAGTATTCAAAGAAATGGAGAGAATAAATTTGTTATTAGGTCTACGAGAGGCGGTTTTGAAGTTTTAAATTTAGATAGCAAAACGATCACTATAAGAACGGATAAATTAAGTACCTTAAAAAGAAAACCCATTGATAATACAGTGCCTTTATCTATTAAAGGAGACTGGTTACATTGGGGAAAAATCAAAAAAATTAAGGTGACTGATAATTATTTTTATAATGATGATAAAGGTGTTTTAGGAGTTAACGATATTGTAAAGAGCCGTATTGACCATGTTGCAAAATCTGATTATGGAAATATAATTTGGTTTGTTTTATATAATGAAGGAAACTATAATTTGTATAAAGCAAGTAAAATAGATGGCGAGTTTGTATTAAGACCCAGAGGATTTGTTAACGCTAGATATAAAAAGGTTAAAAATTAATCGTGTTCATTTGAAACTCAAAAAAGGATTTTTTTTATTTCTATTATTTATTCCCAAATTAATATTGGGTCAAGGTGTAAGTGTTTTACCTTCTTATCTTCCAGAATATGTTTTTGGTACTTGGGTAAATGATAAAAATGAAATTGTACTCATTATATCCGAAGATTATATTGTTATTCAAAATGAGTTATATGGTTATAACAACATTGTAAAAGAAAAAGAGAAAATAAATTTTACTTGTGTACATAATGATAATGTACAATACATAAATGTAACAAAAATAAATGCATCTAATATACTTTTAGATGAAGGTTTTAAAATAACTCAACTCAATAAAATAGCAGTTAACAAAACAAATAAATTACCTAAATCTATTATTGATAATTGGTATTCATTAAAAAATAAGATTGAACTTAAAGAAAATGAAGTTTTATTTTCTGATAATTCTTATAAGATAGATTATGTGACTTCATCAAATGGGGTTAATTATCATATAATAGTATATAATTCTGGCGAATATAGCCTCTTATATAATTATATAAACGATAATGGTCATTATTTAAATGCAAATTTTCTAAAAACAATTGTTTTTGAGAAGGCATCTTTTTTTAGAAAATACAAGTCAATATTAATCACATTGTTTATAGCTTTAGTTTTATTAATTAGTTATTGTTTAATAAAATGGAAGATTACTATAGCTAAAAACAAGGAGGTTACGAAACGCTTGTTAGTAGAAATGCAACTTAAGAGCATTCGGTCTCAAATGAATCCTCACTTCCTGTTTAATGCACTAAGCGCTATTCAAAATCTTATAAATAAGGGTGATAACGATAAAGCTAATCATTATTTAACTGAGTTTTCACAACTTATGCGGTTAACTTTAGATAAAAGTGAAAAAGGTTTGGTGCCGTTGTATGATGAAATTGAATCTATAAAAAAATATTTAGAATTGGAATGCTTACGTTTTCCTTTTGAATATAGAATATACGTAGATTCAAAAATAAATAAGCATAACATTGAAATTCCTGCGATGCTTATACAACCATTTGTCGAGAATGCTATTATTCACGGATTGAATGAAAAAAAAGGAGAAAAACATGTGTCAATTGACTTTAAAATAGATGAAAAAAACTTGATATGTTATATTATAGATAATGGTATAGGTATAAATAAGGTACAGGCTAAAAAAACTTCAAACTTAAAGCGAGAGAAATATGGCTTGAAATTAGCAAAAGATCGTATTAATTTAATTAATGAAAATTATAAAACCAATGCGATAATCAAAATAACTGATATTTCTGATAGTGAAAACGAAAAGACAGGAACAAAGGTTGAAATTTCAATGCCTTTAAAGTATTAGTATAAAAAAATAATACTAAATTTAATATAGATGATAATTAAAAGCATCATAATTGATGATGAAGTTCACAACCTAGAAAATCTAAAAAGGTTATTAGAAAAGAATTGCCCTAATGTTGAGGTAGTTGCAATGGCATCCTCTGCAGAAGAAGGTTTAGAACTCATTATAAATCAAGTACCCGACTTGGTGTTTCTAGATATTGAAATGCCTAATAAGAACGGATTTGAGATGCTGGAATCTATTGGTAATGTAAATTTTGAAATCATTTTTGTTACAGCATACAACCAATATGTGCTTCAAGCTATTAAATCGTGTGCGTTAGATTATTTAATGAAACCCATATCAATTTCAGAATTAAAAGAAGCAGTTTTAAGAGTGTCTCAAGTAGTTACTCATAAAAGAGAAAACCAGAAACTAAAGGTGCTCGTTGATAATTTAAAAAGTATTAATCAACCTAAAAAAATAGCATTACCTACTACAGAAGAACTTCACTTTGTGTCTATTGATGAAATAGTAAGATGTAAAGGCGAAAATAATTATACCATGTTTTTTTTAACAAATGGGACTTCCATATTGGTATCTCGTACCTTAAAAGAATGGGACGATTTGCTGTCTTCACATCAATTTATTAGAACCCATCAATCGCATTTAATTAATAGTATTCATGTAAAATCTTATGTAAAAAAAGATGGAGGCTATATTTTAATGAACGATGGGAGCATGGTAAGTGTTTCTAAACATAAAAAAGAACAAGCCCTAAGTAAGCTAGCATCCGTAAAATAAATTCTAATAAGATATACCAGTTACTAAGTAAATAATGGTAATAGCTAATTGTGGCAGTATTTATTGATTGATATGTAATATGTTTATGTTGTAACATTTTAAAGAACTAAACATGAAATTAATAAAACGAGCCCTAATCCTATTGTTTTTAACGTCTTTGAATAGTTATTTATATTATAGAAAGTGACTATAGACAAATTAATAGTTATAATACATTTGTTATATCACATAAGCCAAAATAAAAACACATATGAAAATCATCAAAATCACCTTAATATTAAATATCCTTTTTATTTCATTTTGCTGTACACAAAAAAAAACATTTAATGATAAAAAACAAGTTGTCGTTACAGGGAAAGTCCATCATTATAATGGAGAAAATGCCAAGTTGTATTTTATATATTCTCAACCAGGAGTATTAGGGTCAAGGGAATTAATAGACATTGATGGAGAAGGAAACTTTGAATATAAAATTGATGGATATATCCCTTTAGACGCCGTGCTATTAGAGCAAAACACATTTGCAAACATTAATTTCATTTATCATCCTGGAGACAGTATACATATAGAGTTTGAAGCAAAAGAAAAAAAAATACCACTTTTAAAAACGGTAAAGTTTAGTGAAGATGGAAATAAAACCAACAATCAAATAATTAATTTTCAAATTTTACGAGAAGAAAACAATCTCGGTTATGGAGCCATTAATCAAGCTGAATCATACAAGAAAAACGTTACAGATTTTATCCTCGAGATGAATTCAGTTAAAGAAAAACAACTAAAAATGTATAAGACATTTGTTGAAGAACAATCTCCAAGTGATGAAGCAAAAAATTGGGCGAAATTATTTGCATTAGAAACTTATTACTATTTTTTAGATAATTATGCAAATGGAAAGGAGAACCTTCCGGATAACTATTCAGATTATAATAACGAAATTCTTCCTATTACTCTTGATAATTTAATTTGTTGGAGCGTTATTGAAGGTAGAATCACTAGTGTCGTTTATTTAGATTTGTTTCCGAATTTTTCAAAGCAAAATACAGACCTTAATTTAATATCTTATTTAACTGACAAAACATTAAAATCAGATTCATTATTTGTCAATTTTGTTCGAGAAAATTATACAGATAATCTACAACGTCAGCTTATATTTAGTGGTCTTTATAAAAATTTATTCGGTATGACTTCGCTAGAAAGTTACCAAAGGAATCAAGATGTTTTGAAAACGGAGTTAAATACTCCTTTCATTTCTAAAGCACTCTATGAGAGTTTTGAAAAGACTATTGATTATTTAAAAAGTCCAAAAGAAAGAACTGCTTTAGTTTTGAAAAAAATGAAGGACTCCCCTATTGAAGAAACTTTTAATAAGATTCTTGAAGACAATAAAGGAAAAGTTATTTACATAGATTGTTGGGGAACTAATTGTGTACCTTGCATTAAAGAAATGCCAGATTCAAAGTTACTTATGTCTAAATTTAAAGAACAAGATGTACAATTCGTATACCTGTGTCTTAGTGGAGATGAAAAAAATTGGAATAAACTTTTGTCAAAATTCCAACTTGATGGAGGCCAACAATACCTATTAGATAATAAACAAGATCAATCTTTAAGAGACATTATGCAATTCAATGGAATTCCATATCATATTCTTATTGATAAAAATGGTTCTATTATTGAAAGTGGAAATCAGCTTGGACCAAGCATGAAATCTACAGAAGTAAAAATAGCAGAATTAGCAAGTGAATCATAAATTACGTGCTATAACAAAGAACTGAGTTAAAAAAGTAAGTCTTTTTTAAGCTAATATTGGCACACCTTTTTATCATATGGGACTTATCAATATAATACAGTACTAAATAAATTCTAAGAAAATTATACCAGTTACTAAGTAAATAATGTTAATGGCTAATTGTGATAGTATTTAATGATTGATATGTAATATGTTTATCGTGTATTAACATATATTCATCAATCAATCAACACATGAAATACTTTTTATTACTACTAACAGTTTTAGTTGCAACAAACACTTTTTCTCAATCAAATACTTTCGAAATTTCAGGAACTTTAACTTCAGAAGATGATAAAATACCTTTAGAATCTGCTACGGTTTATTTGCAGCGAGTAAAAGACAGCTCGTTAATTACCTATACTATTTCAGACCAAAAAGGGAGGTTTCTTTTAGGAAATAAAATTGGCGATAATCAAGCTAATCTTTATGTGTCTTATGTTGGGTATCAAACATATCAAAAACTAATTAATATAAATAAATCAAAAATAGATTTAGGAAATATTAGTCTTAAAATAAGTACAAATGCTTTAGATGAAGTCATTGTTAAATCTCAAGCACCAATAACCATAAAAAAAGACACTTTAGAGTTTAATGTAAAATCTTTTAAAACTAAAAAGGATGCTAGTATTGAAGACTTGTTAAAAGAATTGCCCGGAGTTGAAGTTGATCCAGATGGTAAGATAAAAGTAAATGGTAAAGAAGTTAATAAAGTATTAGTTAATGGGAAGCCTTTTTTTGGCAATGACCCCACAATTGCTACAAGAAATTTATCTAAAGAAATTATTGAAAAAATTCAGGTATCAGATACTAAAACAGATGAAGAAGCTTTTGCAGGAGAAGAAGGAGATAGAAGCAACAAAACAGTTAATCTGGTTGTTAAAAAAGAGAATAATAAAGGTGTATTTGGGCGTTTAGCAGCGGGAGCAGGAACAGATAAAACTTACGAATATGCAGGTATGTATAATAGATTTAATGATGATTTGCGATTTAGTGTCTTAGTAGGTGGAAATAATATTAATTCACCTGGATTTAGTTTTGGGGAAATTCGAAAAATGTTTGGAGGATCATCATCATATAATATTAATAAACAAGTATTTAATTATGGGAATGATGGTATTATTACTTCCAGGAATGTAGGCTTAAATTATGTTGATGATTGGGGAAAGAAAGCAGATGCATCAACAAATTATTTTGCGTCTAATTCCGACTTAGAGAATATTGTGAAATCTGAGCGTGAAAACATACTGCCAGATAGTCGTTTTTTTACAAACTTAAACTCTAAAACAATTTCCAATACAGAAAGACACAGTACCGAAACTAAAGTTAAAATTAAGGTAGATTCTACATTGTTAATTACCATAGAGCCGAAGTTTAGGTATATAAAAACTACCAATGACTTTAATAGCGATGAGAAATCTTTTGATGAAAATAGCGTGTTGATTAATGAGTCTACAAGTAAATCGTTTAAAGAAACTACAGAGAATTTCTTTTCTAATAATATTAATTTAACCAAACGATTAGGAACTAAAGGGGCGTTTTTTAAATTAGATATTTTTAATAGAAGTACTAAAACTGATACCGAGAATATTTTAAATAATCAAGTAGATATTTATGGTAATGGACTGGAAACTATTACTCTAAATCAATTAAGAGAAGTTGAAGGTAATGATAATACGTTTATTATATCTTCTTCTTACAGATTACCTATTAAAGGAAAAGAATTATCATTAGATATAGGATTTGGGTATAGAAATAATACACAAAAAAATATTAGAAACTCATACGATTTTAATGACTTAACACAAGATTATGAAACCTCAATCAATGAAGACTTAAGTTCAGATTTTGAGTATGCTAATATAACCAAAACCCCAAAGCTTACTTTAGAGTATAAAAAGAAAAAATGGTCTGGTTCTTTTAATGCTGATTTTGTTTTTAGAACCTTAGAGAATACCGACTATTTAAGACCAGAATTTAATTTGAAACGCAATTTTAACGCGGTAGTAGTAAAATACCGATTAAACTACAGAAGCCCTAAATCATCTTTAGGTTTAGGCTATAATTTAAGTAATAATGCACCTAGTTTATCTCAATTACAAACGTTTATAGATGTTACAAATCCTTTAGATATTATAGTAGGTAACCCTGAGTTAAAGCCATCAAATCGACATAACTTTTATATGTATTTCAATAAAAACAATTTTCAGAAAGGGATTGGGTTTAATACTTATTTAAGTTCTGATATTCTAAACAATAATGCAGTTGCTAAAAGATCAATTAATGAAGATCTTATTAGAGAAACCACATATACTAATATAGATGGAGGTTACACATTTCAAGCGTATATGGATTTTAATAAAAAAGTTAAAATAGATAGTTTAAAAACGGTTCAGCTAAACTTAGGATTTAATCCAAATATAAGAAGGTCTGTAAATTTTAATAATGATGTACAATATGCAAGTCTGTCAAAAACACTTTCACCCAATTTAGGTGCCAGATTCATGTGGAAAGATGTTGCAGAATTTGGAGTAAATTATAGTTTATCATTTACCAATAATACTTTTGATACTGATGTTTTTGACAATCAAGAATTCTCATATCATTCTATGTTTATTAGAACAATAAACTATTTCAATAAAAAATTTGATTGGAGAAATGAAATACGCTATAATTATAACCCCGATATTGCAGATGATTTCGAAAAAAGTGCATGGTTTTGGAATTCCACATTGGCATATTCTTTCATGAAAGACAAAGCCACTTTAACCTTAAAAGCATACGATTTGCTTAATCAAAATACTAATGCGAGAAGAATAGCGAATCAAAACTTTATAGAAGATAGACAAAGTACGGTTTTACAAAGGTATTTTATGCTAAGCTTTAGTTGGAAATTTAATACATTAGGAAAAGCTGGAGAGGTTAAAGGAGGGAACGGGTACTATATAGTGCGTTAATATGAAGAAATTTACAAGAATTAATACCGTATTTTGTTGGATGTTTAAAGATATGTTAAAGTTAACTTAAAAAAAGAGGTTTGTGTTTCTGTTGGTACGAATATTGTTAAAGAATTGTCAATCATCAATCAACTAATTAACCAAATGAGATCCCTTTTTTTAGCTATCCTACTATTATTTGTTTTTACTTCATTTTCACAATCAAAAGAATTTAAAATATCCGGAACTTTAATCTCCGAAGAAGAAAATATTCCTTTAGAATCGGCCACAATATATTTACAACGTGTCATTGATAGCAGTTTAATAACTTATACCATTTCTGATAGGCATGGGAAATTCGCATTAGAAAATAGGACTCCAGATGCAAAGGCGAACCTCTATGTGTCTTATGTGGGCTATCAAACCTATTTCAAAACAATTAATTTAGACAAAAAGATCATAGATTTAGGTAAAATAAACTTAAAGATAAATACAGATGCTTTAGATGAAATTGTGATTACTGCTGTAGCTCCTATTACAATTAAAAAAGATACATTAGAGTTTAATGTGAAATCCTTTAAAACAAAGAAAGATGCTAATGTTGAAGACTTACTAAAAGAACTTCCCGGAGTAGAAATTGATGAAGAAGGAAAGATAATAGTAAATGGAAAAGAAGTTAATAAAGTATTAGTAAATGGAAAACCATTTTTTGGAGACGACCCAACAATAACGACAAGAAACTTAACTAAAGATATCGTTGAAAAGATTCAGATTTTAGATACCAAAACGAAAGATCAAGCCTTTACGGGCGAAGAAGTAGATGGCGAAAACAAAACAGTAAATCTGGTTATAAAAGAAGAAAACAATAAAGGTGTTTTTGGTAGAGCGGCAGCTGGGGTTGGTACAGACGATCATTATGAGTATGCTGGTATGTTTAACTATTTTGATAACGATCGGCGAATAAGTGTTTTAGCAGGAGGTAATGATATTAACTCGCCAGGCTTTAGTTTTGGTGAAATACGCAAAATGTTTGGCGGAGGTAGTATGAATTTTAATAGTAATGGATCGTTTAGTGTGGGTGGACGGTCTTTTGGCGGAGGTCAAGGTATTACAGAATCTGAAAACTATGGAGCTAATTATGCTGACAAATTTGGAGAAAAAGTAGATGTAGCTGCAAACTATTTTTATTCTGGAAGTAACTCAGAAAATAAAACAGTGAGAGATAGAGAGAATATTTTAGCAGATTCAAGATACTTTACAGCTTCTAATTCCAATTCTTTTAATGATAGTGATAGTCATAGTGCAGATTTTGAGTTTGATATAAAAGTAGACCCCACACTTTTAATAAATATAGAACCATCATTTAGACGTTCAAAAAGTAAAACAGTATATTCTGAAAATGAAACATCAGAAGATGAATTAAATACACTAATAAATCAATCTACATTAACATCAAATGTAGAAACAATAGGTAAAAACTTTGGTAATGATATTGACATTACAAAACGATTTGGTTCTAATGGTGCATTTTTAAGGTTTAGTATAGAAAATGAAATAAATGTTAGTGAAAGTGATGATTTTTTAAATTCTGAAACTAATATTTTTGGTGACAATCCAGAAGACATCATAAGAGAGCAATATACAGATGGAGAAAACAAGGTTGTTAATTTTAATTCAGATATAACATATCGGTTACCGTTAATAGGAAAGGAATTCTTTTTAGAATTTAAATATGATTATAGAAGGAATAAACAGGAGGATAGAAAAAGCACATTCGATAGAGATGAAGATACTAATGAGTTTGCAATTTTTAATACAGAATTAAGTACCGATTTTGTATATATTAATGAAACCAGCACACCTTCTTTTGAGTTAGAATATAGAAAGAAAGAATGGTCTGCAAGATTTGAAGCATTATATATTTTTAGAAACTTGGAAAATAATGATGAATTGAGGCCGGAATTAAGTTTAAAACGAGATTTTGAAGCTATAGAATTAAGATCTAGATTTCGGTATAGGTTTAACTCCAAATCATCATTTAGTTTGGGTTATAACTTAAATAATAATCCGCCACAATTATCACAATTACAATCATTCAAAGATGTTTCAGATCCGTTAAATACAGTTACGGGAAACCCGAACTTAGAGCCGGAAAATAACCATCGAGTTTATATACGTTATAACAGTTTTGATTTTCAAAAAGGCTCTGGTTTTTACGGATATTTAAGTGCCAACTTTCGAGACAATACGGTAGTTAGAAAAACCATAATAGACGAAAATTTAGTTAGAGAAACGACTTATGCCAATGTAAATGGTAATTATAATGTTAATGGATACATATCGGTTAATAAAAAAGTGAAACTAGATAATTTGCTTTCTGTCGATTTTAGATTAGGATTTGGACCAGGCATAAGAAGAACAATAAACTTTAATAACGATGTTCAATATGCAAGTACCAATAAATCTATAACCCCTAATTTAAGGATAAGATTTGTTTGGAAAGATGTTTTAGAACTTACCCCTATGTATAGAATGTCGTTTACTAAAAACACATTTGATTTGGATAATTTTGAGGAACAAGAATTTGTTAACCACGCTTTAAATATAAATACAGCTACTTTTTTACCAAAAGCATTAGAATGGCGAAACGATATTCAATTTAGTTATAATCCTAATATATCAGACGATTTTCAAAAAAGTGCCTGGTTTTGGAATTCCACTTTAGCATATTCTTTTATGAAAGATAAAGCAACAGTAACACTCAAGGCTTACGACTTGTTAAAACAGAATACCAATGCCAGAAGAGTGGCCACCCAAAACTATATAGAAGATACGCAAAGTACCGTATTACAACAGTATTTTATGCTAAGTTTTAGCTGGAAGTTTAATACTTTAGGAAAAGCAGGTGAGGTAAGAGACGGGAGAAGATATAGAATAAATTAGTGCTTACATGCACAAGAAATAAACTTTTATAATTCCATTTGGTTAACTAAAATTAAATTATATCTTTGTGTCATACTTGAATAGGACACTAATACATTACTGTATGATTTATATAAATGACCTGGTATTTAATTATGATAAACAAAAAAGTTTATTTAATAATTTGAGTTTAGAACTTGAAAGTGGACAAATAGTTGGTTTGTTTGGTAAAAATGGATCAGGAAAATCTACTTTTCTAAAGTTAATCTCTGGATTAATAAATCCAAGATCTGGTGTTGTGAAATTAAATGGAGATAACCCTTTTAAGCGTTTACCTTCTTTGATGGAAGATGTTTACCTAGTATCAGAAGATTTATATATACCCGACATTTCTATTAAAAAATACATTGATGCTTATGCGTTCTTTTACAAAAAATTTGATTTAGAAAAAATGCATAAAATCATGAAAGATTTTGCGCTTCAAGAAACAGATTATTTGCACAAAATATCATACGGTCAAAAGAAAAAATTTTTGATTGCTTTCGCACTTTCCACCAATTGTCAATTTTTGCTCTTAGACGAACCTACTAATGGAATAGATATCACATCAAAAAGTATATTTAGAAAGGTGTTAATAAATTCTATAACAGATCATCAAATGGTAATTATATCCACACACCAAGTAAGAGATATTGAAACTATTATAGACCGTGTTTTGGTTTTAGATGATGGAAATAATGTTTTTAATTATCATGTTAATGATATATCAGAACACTTAAAGTTTGAAAGGCTTGCAGATATTTCAAACAAAAAAAATATAGTGTTTTATGAAAAAGAATTAGGGGCGTATAAAGTTATTTCTCCAGTCGATAATAGCGAAGAAACAGATATTGATTTAGAATTATTATTTAATGCAATTATAAGTAAGGCTCAAATAAAATTATAATAATGAATTTACAGGAGTATTTCAATTTAAACAGGTTCTGGTTGTATTTAAAGCATGATTTAAAATTGTATAAAAAAAAATATCTTGGTTTTATTCTAAGTTTTATTCTTGTACTTTTTTTAATAGATTTATTTGTAATTGAACAGAATTTATATATAGTTAAAGTAGAAAATAATTATGTTAGAACGTTTAGAACAGAAATCTATCAAGTCGTTTTCTTGTTAACACTTTTAATGAGTTGGGTGTTAGTAATTGGATCAAGCTTTTTACCATTGAGAAAAAGAAGTAGTACTATTAATTATTTGCTTTTGCCAGTATCTTTATTGGAGAAGGTTTTAGTGCAGTTTATTATAAGAGTAGTCGTATTTACATGTCTGTTTGTTTTTTTGTATTGGATAGAGTTTAAATTGGCGCTTTCTATAATTTATTTATTTGAAGATAAGCAAAGTTTAATTGTACCTAGTTTTGGAGTGTTTGACTTTTTTGAAAAATCGTTAATATTTTCTCATAAAATAATTATAATACTGTCTTTATTCTCTGTGACCTCATTTTTATTTGCAGCGACAACTTATTTTCAAAAACGCCCCGTTTTAAATACAGTACTTGCATTAGGAGTATTAGTTTTATTAGCCTTTGTTTTTTCGGTTGTAATGTCTCATGTATTATTACCTGATGAAGTTAATGGATTTGAAATGAAAATATTTGATAGAGAATTGCCTAATAAATGGAATACCATACAAATATGCCTTTCTACTATAGGAGTGATGTCTAGTTTATTTTTCTTTCCAATTGCTTATTTTAAATTAAAAGAAAAGGAAGCTTAATATGGAGTTTAAATCAAATAAAGGTATATATCTCCAAATTGCTGAAAATATTTGTAATCAGATATTAGAAGGTAAGTTAGAAGAAAATAAAAGAGTGCCATCTATACGAGAATTAGCTGTAGAGATGGAGGTTAATAGAAATACTGTAATGCGCACTTTTAGCTTTTTACAGGATGAGGAAATATTTGTAAATAAAAGAGGAGTCGGTTTTTTTGTAGCAGATAATGCCTCTAAGTTAATCTTAAAAAAAGAAAAGCAGAATTTTTTTAAAAATGAGTTTCCGTACCTAATAAAAAAAATTAAGCTACTAAAACTTAATAGTGAAGATTTACAAGAACTTATTTTAGAAATGAAGAATAACGATACTCATGAAAACAAGTAAATATATATTAATTGCATTTTTGATTTTCTTTTTTGGATCAATAACAGTGTTGCATATAGACTCGAAATTACACGAAGAGAGCTATAAAGCCTTAAGGATTGAAAAAGCGAAAAATAGAGAGATAAGAGATGATTTTTATATAGCTCGTGATGAATTTCGAAATAATAAGAGTAGAGAGAATTGGGGAAAATTATTAGAAAAAACAAAATTATATTTTACAGGTAATATCTTGTATGTAGAAGATTATAATACTGCTTGTTGGACTATTTATAATAACTATAAGAAATTTGGTAGCCTTGATGCTTTAAAAATGGTAAAAACTTGGGCAGAAACAGCTGTTAAGTTAACCCCTCAAGATGGACACATGCACGATACCTATGCAAATATTTTATTTGAGTTAGATTATGTTGAAGAAGCTGTAAAACATCAAGATACAGCAGTGAAGATACTTGAGAGAGAAGGACACGGATGGACAGATTTGTATAGAGAACGATTAAATAGATTTAAAATGCATTTACAAGATAGTGATGTTAAAGTAGGTGATAAATACATTGATGTTACAGCAACAAGTTTTGATGATAAAAAGATTAATTTCTCCGAGTTGATTGATGGGCAAGTAGCATTAATAAATTTTTGGAGGTTATGGGATGAGAAAATCAATGAAAGGAATAAGTCTTTGTTGACCATTTATAATGAATTTAATGCTAAAGGGTTAATTATCGTTGGTGTAACTAAGGGGGGCAGTTCAAATGTTCTTGAGACTATACATGATATGACTGCTAAAAATAAGCAACCTTGGGTAAATCTTTTAGATTTAGAAGGAGGTGACAGAATTTGGGATAGGTATAATGTTATAAATACACATTATAGAAGGTTATTAATTAATAAAGAAGGTGTTATTATTTCTATAAACCCAACTGAAGAGGAACTAAAAGAACAGTTAAATCAATTATTAAAATAAAATACGTATTAAATAGTTTTTTAAAAAACAGTTTTAAATTTTAACAAACAATAATTTAATTATCAATCAAAAATCGAACATGAGAAAAAATGTATTCATCCTTTTATTGTCATTAATTTGTACTTTTTCATTTGCACAACAAACAATTGAAAATCCAGATTATAGTTATAGTACCGTTCCAGGAGATTTAACTAAAATAGAAATTTTAGAAGATGCTACAGTATTGCATTTTCACATTAAGTACAAACCGAAATATTGGATTTTTATACCTAAAAAAACGTTTATAAAAAACGTCGATTCAGAAGAGAAACTTTTCGTTACTAAAGCTGAAGGGATTCCTTTGTCCAAACGTTTTTTCATGCCAGAGTCAGGTGAAACTAGGTATAAATTATATTTTCCTAAATTAAATAAACCTATAAATAAAATTGATTTTGGAGAAGCCAATGATGGAGGTACTTGGTTTATGTATGATGTAATTATTAATGAGGATGAAAATGATTTAATGTTGCCAAGAGTGTTGCGTGGAGATTGGTTATTAACAGACGGTAGTAACCGTTGGGATTATACTTTTAATCCAAAAAATGCGATAGTAGATAAACGTGTTTGGACTTATAAGTCGGTTGAAAATAAAGGAAAGACATATAAAATAACTCTTGAGAGTTCTGGGGAATTTAAAATAGTTTATGGAAAGCTAAGTAAAAAAGGGAAAGTAGATTTTGGGTTAACCCCTAAAGCATTACAGACTTATAGTTTAGAAAAAACAAATAACCCTAAATTTAAGTTAGAAAATGATGAGGTTTTTAAAGCATCTAATATTCTTAATAAAGATTCAGCAATCTATTCTGGTGTAATAAAAGGTTACACAGAAAGAGTCGGTATGAAAACAGGAATGGTCTATGTTAACAATGTTTTTAAAGGAAATCAAGAATCTAATTTGGTTAAAATTTCTGCAGATGGTAGTTTTTCAATTAAACTTAATTTGAGGCACCCTCAGTTTGTTCTTGTAAGAATAGCAGGCCTTAATGAGTTTGTTTTTGTAGAACCTGGAAAAGAAACATTTCATTTTATAAATGGTAAAAAATCGCTTTTTATGGGAGATTGTGCTCAAGTAAACTCTGATTTATATGCAATGAAAGATATACGATATTTTGATTCCCAATCAGCAATAGACAGTATAGGGATAACATCTCCTGAAGCATACAAAAAAATGTGTTTTGATGCTATGGATGAAGAGTTGAAAGCAGTTAAGGAGCTTGCAGAAAAACAATTTATTAGTAATAAATCACTTCAAATTAAAAAGATAGATATAACATATGGAGCCTTTGAAGAAGCATCCGGTTATAATATGTATAGAGGGAGTTTAGAAAGAAGAAATAAATCTGCTAAAACAGAAAAACAAAAAAAACCTTTTAAAGCATTTGAAGTTGATAGGTCTTTTTTTGATTTTGTAACAACAGAGTCTATTAATAATAAGTTAGCTGTCTTATCTACAAATTATAATTATTTTATAAACAGATTAATGTATGATAATGTTTTTAGAGCAGATAATGCAAAACGACCAACTATTGCTGAGCGTGCAGATTGGATACAAAGGCAAGGGAAAGAATTGTCATTAGAAGAACTAGAGATGGTAGAAGCGAGTAAAGAAATAGAAACACCTGAAATAGTAATAAAACAAGAGAAATTTAGAAAAGCTCATGGAAACGTTGAGCAAACTTTTTATAAAAAATATGCTAAAGAATATCAAAGTTTTTCAAAAGAGAACAAAGAAAAACCAAAATTTAATCATTATGTTTTGAATTTAGCTGATTATGTGACAACCAAAGGCGATACTCTTTCTGATGAAGAGATTAAAATGGTTGAAGCTGTTAAAATATTAAAAACAGCTATTGAATTAGAAAATGAAAAAAGGTTTAATGAAATATATGGAAAAGTAAGAGGAGAATTTTATAAAAAATATAGTAACAGTATTTCAAGTCTAAATAGGCATAACTATTATTCTAAAATAGATAAAAATATTAAAGATTATTTTGGCGATTCAGATGTTTTTCTATATGATATTATAGCTTTTCAAAGAGCGAATAAAAGATTAGAAGATTACAATGTGTATTCAGATGATGAGCTAAAAACTATTCAACAAAAAATTAAAGATCCCTTTCTGGTGACGTATATGGCTGCTATAAATGAGGATACAAAAGAAAAAATTGAATTAAATAAAACAAAAGGAGGTTATAATGTCAATGCAGTCGAAAATACTGAAGGAGATGAGTTGTTTAATGCAATGATTAAAAAGTTTAAAGGAAAAGTAATTTATGTCGATTTTTGGGCTACTTGGTGCGGGCCATGTAAATCTGGAATTAGTAGAATTAAACCTTTAAAAGAAGAAATGAAAAATGATGATGTTGTGTTTCTTTATATAACAAATCAAACATCTCCAGAAGGTACTTGGAAAAACGCTATTGCAGATATTAAAGGAGAACATTATAGAGTGACTAAGGATGAATGGAATTATCTTACAGACAAATTTAAAATATCGGGAATCCCTCATTATACTTTAGTTAATAAAAAAGGAGAGATTGTTAAGCCTAAAATGGGGCATAACTCAAACTCAAAACTTAAAACTATTTTAAAAAAACAAATTAAAAGTGACATATAGTTTTTTTGTATAAAAAAGAACAGTAAAAATTGTAGTATTAAAGAAGAGTATTGAATTAATCTAAATATTTCGATCGGTAGATTTCGTGCTTTATTAAAACCAGCGATGAAAAAGAAACTCAATATAATACTTTTAATTTTATTTATTTTTTTAGGTTTAAAATTGCAAGCTCAATTAGGGTTTTGTACAGGTAATTCTGGAGACCCTATTTTTAGTGAAGATTTTGGAGTTGGTTATAATGATGAACCAATATCTTCTGGTAGTACGACATATAATTTTACTACAGGAATACCAAGAGATGGGTATTATAAAGTATCTAGTAATACAAATTGGTTTGGATGGTTTAATACTAGAGATCACACACCAAATGATAAAAATGGAAGAGCTCTTATTGTAAATGCAAGCACTGAACCAGGAGAATTTTTTAAAATTTCAGTTTCTGGTTTATGCGAAAACACAACCTATGAATTTTCATCTTGGTTAATTAATTTGTTTCCTTATAATCATAAAGTATGTGGTTTTTTTAAAAATGAAAGTGCCATACCAATAAATGTAACATTTGAAATTTGGGATAGTACAGATACTGTGCTGATAAAAAGTGGAGATACAGGAAATATAAAAGGTTCTTATGCTCCTAATTGGGAGCAATATGGGTTAGTATTTCAAACAAAACTAGGGCAAACATCGGTGATTTTAAAAATGAGAAATAATAGTATAGGTGGTTGTGGTAATGACCTAGCTATAGATGATATCATGTTTAAAACGTGTGGCGATTCTGTTATTATAGAAGATGCATCAGGAAATAAAAACAATATTTCTTTATCTAATGATGAATTGCCTTATTCTACAATACTTAAAGCTGCTCCAGACTTTTCAGTTTTTTCGACACATTTTTATCAATGGCAAAAAAGTGAAAATGGTATTGATTGGGTTAATATTATAGGAGAAAATAGAAGTGATTTTTCAATAAAAAAGATAAGTACTTTAAGTTATTATAGAGTATTGGTTGCTGAAGATGCTATTAACTTATTGAATTCATCATGTAATTCAACTTCAGAAATTTATAAGGTTGAGATTCCTCAACCAAAGGAACGTGCCAAAATTCGAGAAAAAGTAACTCGAATTAATGTTATTGATTCAATAAAGCTAAAAGAATTTAAAACACCTAGTATAGCTGATTTTCTTGATGAAAATAAAAAAGTAGCGGAAGTTATAAACCCAAAGGAGAGTATTAAAACTAAAAAGCAAGTTACCATAGTGATGGATGGACATAAAATTATTAATCATGAAGTATGGATTGATGGTGCTCTAGGTAAATATGTACAAACAAGTGAAAAGATAATAAAGCAAGGAGATATTAACGCAGGTGCAATTATAGAAGAAACTATTTATTATAAAACGGTTTACGGTTATAATTCTAAAAAACGGATTTATAATACAAAATAAAATTTAGCTATTTTACTCTGAATAGAACTGATTATACAGTGGTAAAATGAGGTAGAGGGAGAAACTAAAATAAATCTTTTCATAACCAAAATTATTTGAAATTTTTGAAGATGCTAAATTCGGTATGTTTATATGAAGCCACATACGCAGTTGATGAAAAGTTGGAAAAAATAATTATAATTACCAACCACCAGAAGCACCGCCACCGCCAAAACCACCGCCGCCGAAGCCACCACCAAAACCACCGCCACCTCCAAAGCTTCCTCCGCCTGATGTCCAGCCACCTCCAGATGAGCCTCTTCGGTAACTGCCGCGTCCCATATTGCTTAATATGATAGCCTCTAAAATATCAGAGCCAGTAGACCTATTACCTCTATTTCCACCACCACCGCGTCGGTTTTTAGAAATAGATATAAGAATAATAATAAATATAAAAATTAGTATAAAAATAAACCCGGCAGGGAATTCATTATTAGATTTACGAGTCCCTTTATATTCGCCGTTTAAAACTTCAAAAATAGCGTCAGCCCCACGATTTAACCCACCGTAATAGTCATTTTTCTTAAAAAAAGGAATAATATCTCTATCTATAATTCGCTTAGACATCGCATCAGTTAAAAGATGCTCAACTCCATAACCAGTACTGATAGCTATTTTTCTATCATCTTTAGCTAATAAAATTAAAATACCGTTATCTTCTTTTTCTTGTCCAATACCCCATTTGTGACCCCATTGAGCACCTAAGAAATTAATATTTTCGCCTTTGGTGGAATTAATAACTGCAATTACAATTTGAGTAGATGTAGTGTCTGAATATTTAATGAGCTTTTGCTCTAAACTGTTTTTTTGCGTTGAGGAAAACAGGTTAATATAGTCGTAAACACTGGTTTGAGATTTAGGTTTCTCAGGAATATCAAATTGTGCATGAGCACTAGTAAACACAAAAAGAAACATTATTAAAGTAATAATAAGGCTTTTTGTTTTTAAAAGAAGCTGTATGCTAATGACTGAATGTTTCATATCAAAACTTAGCCTTTAGAAATTTCATTAGGCAGTTCGTTGGTATCCGAATCTGTATAAGGAAAATAGTGTTTAAGTTGCTCACCGGATTTTAAAATTCCATCAACCAATCCTTGTTTAAAGTTACCTACTTTAAAATGCGATTGCATGATATCTTTAGTGCTATCCCAAAAATCATTTGAAACAACATCATTAATACCTTTGTCTCCATAAATAACAAAGGCTTTATCATTTACCGCCACATAAATTAACACTCCGTTTTGAAGTTTGGTGTTGTCCATTTTTAAGGTATGAAAAAGCTCTAAAGCACGATTTGTTGCATCCCCGTTAGATGTTTTTTCAATATGAACACGTATTTCACCAGAAGTATTTAATTCGGCTGTTTTAATAGCCTCAACAATTTCTTGTTCTTCACTGGTAGAAAGGAAAGCTTCAATGTTTGACATTTAAAATTCTACTTTAGGGGCATTTTCACTACCTGGAGCACTTTTAAATCTTGCCATTTCTTTAAAACCAAATAGACCAGCGAATAGTTTTCCAGGAAATTTTGTAGTATAGATATCATAAATGTTTACCGTCTCATTGTAACGATTGCGCTCTACGTTTATTCTGTTTTCAGTACCTTCAAGTTGCGATTGCAATTCTAAAAAACTTTTGTCAGCTTTTAAATCAGGATAACGCTCTACAGTAACTAATAATTTAGATAAAGCACCGCTTAAACCTTGCTGCGCTTGTTGGAACTGAGCCATGGTTTCTGGGGTTAAATTATTAGCATCAATGGTTGTTTTTGTCGCTTCGGAACGCGCTTTAATAACACCTTCTAAAGTTTCTTTTTCGTGAGCGGCATATCCTTTTACGGTAGCCACCAAGTTTGGAATTAAGTCTGCACGACGTTGATAAGCACTTTCTACATTAGCCCATGCTGTTTTTGCATCTGCTTCATATTCTACTGCGGTATTGTTAAAATTATATGCAAATGCTCCTCCAAATAAAGCTAATACTATAATTCCAATTAATAATAATGCACCACAGCCTAAACCGGCAATAACCCCTTTTTTCATAATAGTTAATTTATTAGATGTTGTTTTTGTTGTTATAAATAAGACACATAATTAGTATAAAAGTTACTCGTCTAAGCATTTTTTTTGAGAAAAGCTTTTGTTTTAAGTCAAAATAAAATACTTAAAGATGTTGTTTTATTTTTATAAGTTGGTTTTTTACATCTTCTAACTTACTTATAATTTCAAAATTAGAAAGAGTGTCTTTTTTGTCTTCTTTTAGATGGATTTTAGCACCTTCTAGAGTAAACCCGCGTTCTTTAACGAGATGATAAATAAGCTTAAGGTTTTTTATATCTTCTGGAGTAAACTTACGATTTCCCTTAGCGTTCTTTTTAGGTTTTAGTACATCAAATTCTTTTTCCCAAAAGCGAATTAAAGAGGTGTTAACATGAAATGCTTTGGCGACTTCGCCAATACCATAATATCGTTTTTCAGGTAAATCTATATGCATTAATCCAGAGATTGATTTTCTAAAGAAGCATGCTCCAGTAGTTTGTTAAACTCTTCAGCTGTTAAACTGCCATAGTAAAAATTAATAGGGTTAATACGTGAGCCGTCCTTAAAAATTTCATAATGTAAATGAGGCGCTTCAGAGCGACCAGTACTACCAACAAAACCAATTAAATCTCCACGTTTTACCTTTTGATTTTTTTTCACATTATATTTATACAAATGCGCATATAAACTAGTATATCCAAAACCATGATTAATTCTTATGTGTTTACCGTAACCACTAGATCTTGAATCGGCACGAACAACAATCCCATCACCACTAGCATAAATGGGGGTGCCTCTAGGAGCAGTAAAATCCATGCCCCAATGCATTTTACGGGCTTTTGTAAAGGGATCAGATCGCATACCGTAACCAGAAGCCATTCTTGTTAAGTCTTCATTACTCACTGGTTGAATGGCAGGAATAGCTGCTAAAATTTTTTCCTTTTCTTCGGCCAATACAGCAATTTCATCAAGTGATTTAGATTGTACAACGATTTGCTTTTGTAATATATCTATGCGTTTGTTACTTTCTATTATTAATTTAGAATTATCAAAGCCTTCTAAATTCTTATATCTGTTTATGCCTCCAAATCCGGCTTTACGTTGTGCTTCAGGAATAGGGTTGGCTTCAAAATAAACACGATAAATATTATTGTCTCTATCTTCAATATTTGCTAAAACAGTTTCAGCTTCGGCCATTTTTTTATTAATCAATTCGAATTGTAATTGCATGTTATGCAATTCTCTTTTTAAGGCTTTTTCCTTTGGAGATTCAATATATTGACTTGCAATAAAAACAAAAATAAAAGCAAAGAAAACACAACCTAAAATAAAAAAGGATGCGTACTTAAAAGTTGTTCTTTTTTTTCGCTCTATTTTTTTATAAGAAAGCGATTCAGAATCGTAATAATATTTTACCTTACTCATTTCTCAAATTATACTATTTTTGCAACTAAATTAGGGTAAAGAAAATCGTTGTATATGATATATAAACGAACAAACCTACAAAAAAATATATAATCATTTACGATTATTTTTTGATTGTAGGTTTACGATATCTTAAATATAAAATATAAAAGTAAATATAAAAATTGTTTCTTATTAAAAGTAATTTAAAAGAATCAAAATTTTTAATAAAAATATATGAAGTCACAAGACGTCCGATCAAAATTTTTAAGTTTTTTTAAAGAAAAGAAGCATAGTATTGTTCCATCTGCACCTATGGTTTTAAAAGACGACCCTACCTTAATGTTTGTAAACTCAGGAATGGCGCCTTTTAAAGAATATTTTTTAGGTAATGGGCAGCCAAAGAATAGTCGTATTTCCGATTCTCAAAAATGCTTGCGAGTTTCAGGAAAGCACAACGATTTAGAGGAAGTTGGTTACGATACGTATCACCATACACTTTTTGAAATGCTTGGTAACTGGAGTTTTGGAGACTACTTTAAAAAGGAAGCCATTGCATGGGCATGGGAGTTGTTAACAGAAGTTTACGGCATAGATAAAGAGATACTATATGTAACGGTTTTTGAAGGAAGTGATGATGCAGATAGCCTTCCAATGGATACAGAAGCATACGATTTTTGGAAACAATACATTGCAGAAGATCGTATTTTAAAAGGCAATAAAAAGGATAATTTCTGGGAAATGGGAGAACAGGGGCCTTGTGGTCCTTGTAGTGAAATACATGTTGATATTCGATCGGCAGAAGAAAAAGCCAAAGTTTCTGGAAAAGATTTAGTAAATCAAGACCATCCGCAGGTGGTGGAAATATGGAACTTGGTTTTCATGCAATACAATAGAAAAGCCAACGGTAGTTTAGAGAACTTGCCAGATAAACATATTGATACAGGTATGGGGTTTGAGCGTCTTTGTATGGTATTACAAGGGGTGCAGTCTAATTACGATACAGATGTATTTACACCTTTAATTAGAGAAATAGAAACAATTGCTAAAAAGAAATATGGAGAACAGGAAGAAGCCGATGTCGCCATTCGTGTTATTGCAGACCATGTTAGGGCTGTAGCATTCTCTATAGCAGACGGGCAGCTGCCTAGTAACACAGGTGCTGGTTATGTTATTCGTAGAATTTTAAGGCGTGCAGTACGCTATGGTTTTACGTTTTTAGATAAAAAAGAAGCTTTTATTTATAGATTAGTTGATATCTTGAGTAAGAAAATGGGAAAAGCTTTCCCAGAATTAAAAGCTCAAAAACAACTTATTGAAAATGTTATTAAAGAAGAAGAACAATCATTTTTAAGAACCTTAGATCAAGGCTTGGTGTTGTTAAACAGAATTGTTGAAGAAACAAAAAATGACATAGTTTCTGGAGAAAAAGCTTTTGAGTTATACGATACTTATGGTTTCCCAATAGATTTAACAGCTCTTATTTTAAGTGAAAAAGGATTAAAACTTGATGAAAAAGGTTTTGATGACGAACTACAAAAACAGAAAAACCGTTCGCGTGCAGCCAGTGAAATGTCGACGGACGATTGGACGATTTTATTTGATGACAAAGAAGAAGAGTTTGTAGGATATGATACGCTTGAAGCTCATGTTAAATTAACCCGATATAGAAAAATTGTTTCGAAAAAAGAAGGAGAAATGTATCAATTGGTGTTTAATATAACACCTTTCTATCCCGAAGGAGGAGGCCAGGTAGGCGATAAAGGATATTTAGAAGATACACATGGGGATGTTATTTATATTTTAGATACAAAGAAAGAAAACAATGTAATTATTCATTTTACTAAAAATTTACCGAAACATATAGAAGAAACGTTTAAAGCAGTTGTAGATTCAAAACAGCGTTATAGAACTGAATGTAACCATACTGCCACGCATTTGTTACATCAGGCTTTAAGAGAAGTTTTAGGAATACATGTAGAGCAAAAAGGAAGTGCTGTACACTCAAAATATTTGCGTTTCGATTTTTCTCATTTTTCAAAGCTAACTGTTGAAGAACTACGTGATGTCGAAAATTTTGTAAATGCTAGAATAGAAGGGAAATTACCTTTAATAGAGAAGCGAAACATTCCTAAAGAAGAAGCTATAGCAGAAGGAGCCATGAGTTTGTTTGGTGAGAAGTATGGTGATACAGTTCGCGCTATTCGCTTTGGACAATCTATCGAACTTTGTGGAGGTACACACGTGAAAAATACAGCAGATATTTGGCATTTTAAAATAGTATCGGAAGGAGCAGTAGCAGCAGGAATTCGTCGTATAGAAGCGATTACTAACGATGCTGTTAAAGATTTTTATTTTGAAAATAACCGCACTTATTTTGAAATGAAAGATCTGCTTAACAATACTAAAGAACCTGTAAAAGCATTACAAAATCTGCAAGAAGAAAATGCGAATCTAAAAAAACAAATAGAGACACTTTTAAAAGATAAAGCTAAAAATATAAAGAGCGAACTTAAAAGTGAATTGCAAGACATTAATGGAATTCAGTTTTTAGCAAAAAAGCTAGATTTAGATGCCGCAGGTATAAAAGATGTTGCTTTTGAGTTAGGGAGCCAGTTTGATAATTTGTTCTTGATATTTGGAGCTGAACAAAATGGAAAAGCATTATTGTCTTGTTATATTTCGAAAGCATTAGTAGCTAGTAAAGAACTAAATGCAGGACAAGTAGTAAGAGAGCTTGGAAAATACATCCAAGGTGGTGGTGGTGGACAGCCATTTTTTGCAACTGCGGGAGGTAAAAACCCTGCTGGGATTGATGAGGCTTTGGTTAAGGCTAAGGATTATCTGGTTTAACCAGTTTTTCTCGAAAAGATGCGAAGACACAAAGTTTTATGGAAAAAAAGAAGTGCTTTTTGAAAATTATTTAGCTACTAAAATAGTTGATTGTTGTTATCATATTCATGTTAATTTAGGGCCTGGTCTTTTGGAATCTGTTTATGAAGAAGTGTTATTTTGTGAATTAACTGAGAAAGGATTTGAAGTAGAACGTCAAAAACAATTGCCTGTTGTTTGGAAAAATAAAAAATTGGATTTAGGTTTTAGAACTGATTTAATTGTCGAAAACAAAGTCATGATTGAAATTAAATCAGTACAAGAAATCCATCCTGTACATCCTAAGCAATTGTTAACATACTTGAAATTAAGCGGATTAAAACTAGGGTTACTAATTAATTTCAATAGTCCTTTAATAAAAACAGGAATAACCAGAATAGTTAATGGTTTATAATAGAGTAAACTTTGCGTCTTCACATCTTTGCGAGAAAATATGAAACTACAAACAAAAATACCATTAGAAAAACAATCTAATAACCCAATAGACTATACCTCTAATATTCTATTATTAGGATCTTGTTTTGTAGAAAATATTGGAAAAAAGTTAGACTATTTTAAATTTCAAAATCTTCAGAACCCATTTGGCATCTTATTTCACCCTAAAGCGATTGAAAGTTTAGTTTTTGATGCCATAAATGAAAAAACGTACACAGAAGAAGATGTTTTTTTTCATAATGAACAGTGGCATTATTTTAATGCACATTCAAAGTTAAGTAATAACTCAAAAGAAGATTTGTTGCATAATTTAAATGAAAGTATAAGGTTGACAAATCAACAGATCCAGAAATCAACACATATTATTATTACTTTAGGTACCGCTTGGGTGTATCGTTCTATTAATACCAAACAAATTGTGGCGAACTGCCATAAGGTTCCTCAAAAACAGTTTACGAAAGAATTACTCACAGATGATGCGATTACTACATCAATAGAAGCAACAGTAAGTTCGATTAAAAGTATAAACCCTAAAGCATCAATCATTTTTACAGTATCTCCCGTACGCCACATAAAAGACGGTTTTATCGAAAATACGCAGAGCAAAGCATATTTAATAACAGCAATACATCAGTTTTTAAATCAAAAAGCATCAATCGTTAATCAGCAATCATTTTATTTTCCTTCCTATGAAATTATGATGGACGAACTGCGCGATTATCGTTTTTATACCGAAGATATGATTCATCCCAATAAAATAGCTATCGATTATATTTGGAATCGTTTTCAAGAAGCTTGGATGTCCCCAAAAGCAGATAAAATAATGGAGCAAGTTGATACGATTCAAAAAGGATTACAGCATAAACCATTCAACCCAAATTCTGAAGCGCATCAAAAGTTTCTTCAAAACTTAGAAGTTAAAAAAACTCAAATTCAATCTCAATTCTCGTATATTTCATTTTAAATAATTAATAGTCAGTATGTTAAAAGGTGATGTTGCGTGTGCGAAAAATTATATATAAATAATATTTAAAAGGTGAGTTTTGTAGTTGAAATTTGTTGATTAAGAACAACCAATTTTATTATTACATTTTATCTTTTTTTAATAACGTTTTATCGAAGAATTACGAATTCTAAAGCTAATAATTGTAGATTTAGGTGCTATTAATCAGTTCGTAACAAAAAACATCAATTGTAATAATCAGTAAAAATGATTTCGATTGGTGTTTTTTTTATGCTGTTTTTTTAATCTAAAATATCAGTGTTAATGAGTGATTAAGCATAACCTTTGTTTAACTTTTATTTAATGCTGCTTGCAGGCAAGTTTATTATTTTTGACATGAATTTGGTTTGAATGCCTCAAGTTTAGTTTTGAGCTTTTTATTAAAGTTATTATAACTTATCGATTTGAGCACATTCGAAGTGATACGGGAATATATAAATGCATTGGTTAGACTTCTTATGTCGAAGGAAACTGATGTTTTTTTGTTTAAATAAGAAAAGAATTCTTCTTAAGTTTACTAAGAAGCATCAATTAAAATTGTTATTCTTGCTAACTTGTTTGTTGATAAACAGGAGCGGGAATCTAAATTAAAAATGAATACATAGGTATATATGAAGATGTATATTCCAAAATATTTCTTTACTTAGCGTATGCGTAAAATTCTATTTGGTGTTGTAGTCACTTTAATTATCCTGTTTACTTTTAGATATTGTGGAGATAAACAGGAAGATAAAATAATGCTTCAAGAAAACTCTGCACTTATCCAGCAGCAAATAAACAATGTAGGAAAGCTAATAGTAACAGAAGGGCATTTTAGCGAAGTATTTAATTACAAGAACTCTAAAGATATTTTTGGAGAATATTTTACTTCGGAAAAAAAAGCTTTGGTTGTTGTTAATGCTGAGGTTGTTATAGCTTATGATTTGAGTAAAATTGAGTTTGAAATAGACGAAACCAGTAAAACATTAACCATCTCAAGCATTCCAAAGGAAGAAATAAAAATTACTCCGGATTTGGAATATTACGATATTCAGTCAGATTTTCTAAACCCATTTGAAGCAAAAGATTATAATGATATAAAGAACATTGTTAAGGCATCATTAAATAAAAAAATAGAAGCCTCCGATTTAAAGACAAATGCTAAAAACAGATTGATAAGCGAGCTCTCAAAATTTTATATTCTAACAAATTCTCTAGGATGGACTTTAAAATACAACGAGAATCCGGTATCGACTATGGATGCTTTACAAGGTTTAAAATTATAGTTGCTAACAATGGATAAGCTTACTTTTCAAAACACGTATCACCTTATAAAACCTTATATACATAGAACTCCGGTTTTAACATCTCAATCGTTAAATGCGATTTGCGAAACCGAAATCTTTTTTAAATGTGAAAACTTTCAAAAAACAGGAGCATTTAAAATGAGAGGCGCGGTAAATGCTATTTTAAGTTTAACCGATGTACAAAGAAGTAAAGGTGTTGTAACACATTCGTCAGGGAATTTTGCTCAAGCATTATCATTAGCAGCTAAAAACCTAAATGTAAAAGCATACATAGTGATGCCAAGTAATGCGCCAAAAGTTAAAAAAGAAGCTGTTAAAAATTATGGAGGTATTATTATTGAATGTGATCCTAATATAAATGCCAGAGAAAATGAAGCCTTACGAATTCAAAAAGAAAAAAAAGCAACTTTTATCCACCCTTCTAATCACGATGCTGTTATTTATGGACAGGGTACTGCTGCTATTGAATTATTAGAAGATTATGGTGATTTAGATTATATTTTTACACCAGTAGGCGGTGGTGGTTTGTTGGCTGGTACTATTTTGGCAGCAAATTATTTTTCTAATGGATGCAAAGTAATAGCAGGAGAGCCAGAAGAAGCAGATGATGCTTATAGATCATTGATTTCTGGTAACATTGAAATAAATAAAACGTCCAATACATTGGCAGATGGTTTACGGACGCATTTAGGAGATAGAAATTTTCCGATTATAAAAGAGTATGTTGAAGAAATAATACGTGTAGATGAAAAGGAAATTATTAAAGCAATGCAATTGATCTGGGAGCGTATGAAAATTATAATTGAACCGTCCAGTGCCGTAGCTGTAGCTGCTGTTTTAAAGGATAAAAAAAGAATAAAAAATAAAAAAATAGGAATTATAATATCAGGTGGAAATATAGATGTGTCTAATCTGCCTTTTTAAATAATTATCGCAATTTATAGTTATGTTAGAGTCTTATGTTAAGTTAACCATTAATAACGAAATAGGGTATATTGAATTCTTTCATCCGAATCGTAATTCTATGCCTAGTGATGTTCTGTTAGAGCTGACACAAACCATACAAGAAGCAGGGAATAATAATGCTGTTAAAGTTATTGTTTTAAAAAGTGGAGGTAATAGAACGTTTTGTGCAGGAGCTAGTTTTAGTGAGGTTATTTCAATAAAAGATGAAATAACGGGCAAACAGTTTTTTTCTGGGTTTGCTAATGTTATTAACGCCATGCGAAAATGCCCTAAACTAATTATTGGTCGTGTGCAAGGTAAAGCAGTAGGAGGAGGCGTTGGTTTAGCAGCAGCAACAGATTATTGTTTAGCAACCCAGTATGCCTCTATAAGATTAAGTGAATTAAGTATTGGTATAGGGCCGTTTGTTATAGAGCCAGTAGTTTCTAAGAAAATAGGAAAAACAGCCATGTCTCAAATGACTATTGATGCTGAAACATTTTTCTCATCAGAATTCGCTAAAGACAAAGGCTTATATGCCGAGGTTTTAGAGACAACAGAAGAATTGGACGAAGCCGTTGAAAATTTGGCCGTAAAATTAGCATCGTATAACCCTGAGGCTTTACAACATATGAAAACAGTGATTTGGGAAGGTACAGATCATTGGGACGATTTGCTTTTAGAGCGCGCTAAAATTAGCGGAAAACTAGTATTGAGTGAGTTTACTAAAAAGACTTTAAAGCGGTTTAGATGAGATTTCATGCTAAATAACCCGATGTTATAAATATAAATTTTATCTGACTTCCAATTAATTAATGGTATGTCAGGTCTAGTCTTTTGGCTATGCTCAAGACAGGCTAAAGTCGAGATAATTTTAATCGAGTTAAATACGAACTGTTTGTTTAATAATCTCCAGCCCATCATCAATTAAGTGACCAACTTCCGGTCTGTTTTGTTTTATGGTCTCTAAATGCTGCAAAATGTTGTCGCTAAGTTTGGTTTCATTAGCATTAGAAGCTAATTCATAAAGTTCAACAGGCAATAACCAATCATTAGGGTGTTTTTCAATAAGTTGTTCTAACACTTTTGTTCTGGAAATAGTTTTGTTTTTATTTTCTCTGTAATCTCTAACTTGTTGATAAAGTATCTCTAATTGTAATTGTTCGTCTGACTTTTTTAATTGAATTGTTTTGGTAGATGGTACATGCGTTATCATATCAAAGCTATTTAAATCGGCTGGTCCAGAGTATGCAGAAACAATGTCTTTTCCTATTGCCATATCGTAAATACCCCATTCTGGTTGAAACAATACCGTATTGTTATAGGTAACTGTACAATTTTTAAAACTAATCAATATTATTTTCCCTTGCAGATTGCGCTTACCGGTAATAATTTCTCCAGAAACGATGATGCCACCTTCAAACTCTAAGGTAACACTTTGTTCTTCGTAAATGTTATAAGCGCTTAAGTCACGCGGGCTCATATCTTCAATCGCTAAATTAATACCTTTAAGTTTGCCAATAGGAGACCCAAAACCTTTATTGTGGGTACTTGTACCATGTCCAACCAATTCTTTTTCATGATATGCCAAAGCTGTTTTTCCAGTAGTTTGAATATAAATAGGGTTTCCGTTACTTTCAATGGCGTTGGTAAATACTCCAGAAATTTGGAGCCCGGTACTCAATTCTATAGAACCTAATTCTTTAGAGTGGATTAATTTATTAATACCAGAAAGCCCGCCTTTACGTAAAGCCATGGTATTTGCAAATTCTTCTAGAATAAGACTTAGATGCGCAAAATTTGGTGTGACAAAAAGTTGAGGTTGAGGTTTTGTAATATCAAAACCTTTATAAGTCGCACTAACATCATAAGGGACTTTTTTTACTTTGTCGGTCATACACCAAGCACTTTCACCTATAGAAGATAATAGCCCAGCACCATATATTTTTGGTTGTTCCAATGTTCCTATTAAGCCATATTCAACAGTCCACCAATGCAAGTTTCTAATAAGAGCCATTTCACTTGGTTTGCCCATATTTTGTTGCAATTTTTCTATTACTTTTTCCGCGGAAGCGATATCTTGTTTATGGGTGTTAGGAGCTTCTTTTATAATAGAAAGATGTCTTACCGCTTCATACAATTCATAATCTTTAGCCGAAGAGATCGCTTTACAACCTATTTCGCCAAAGCGCCTTAAATATTCGGCATATTCTGGGTTTGCAATAATGGGGGCATGCCCTGCGCCTTCATGAATAATATCGGGAGCTGGTGTGTATTCGATATGCTCCAATTGCCTGATATCGCTTGCAATCACCAAAACATTATAAGCTTGAAATTCCATAAAAGCATTTGGAGGAATAAAACCATCAACCGCTACAGCTGCCCAACCAATGTCTTTTAAAATACGGTTCATGCCATACATATTTGGGATATTGTCAATAGAAATTCCTGTTTGCTTTAAACCCTCTAAATACGATTTATGAGCAACCGTTTTTAGAAAATCGACATTTTTACGCATCACATACCTCCAAACAGCTTGGTCGATAGCCGAATAATCTTCATAATTCTGAGGTTTTATAAACTGTTTTAAATGTTTAGGTAAACGATTTAAAATGGGATTGGACTCTATTGAATTATTCATTTTTATTTATGGGTTTTCTTTAGTAAAAATACGAATTCTTTATTTGTTTTAATTAAATATTGGTTTTTTAATATTCAAATAGACTGTTTTGCTGTTTTTATTTAAATCAATCTATTTTTATATATTTATAATTCTTAAAAAACACTATGTATACAAGACGAATATTTCCCGTAAGAGGTGTGCTAAAATGGACACGTCGATATATTTTTTTATTTCTTTTCTTGGCCTTAATCCCTGTGGTGCTTTTTGATATTGTTGGGTTAAAATGGTTGCATGTGCCCTGGTTACCTTTAGGCGCTTTAGCCACAGCAGTCGCATTTATAGTCGGGTTTAAAAATAATGCATCGTACGATAGATTGTGGGAAGCCAGAAAAATTTGGGGAGGTATTGTTAATGCATCACGTTCCTGGACTATTATGGTGAAGGATTTTATAACAAATGACCATGCTAAGCTTAAAAGAACAGAAGAGGAATTGCAATCTATAAAACGGGAGTTGGTACATAGGCATGTTGCCTGGTTAACAGCATTACGATATCAACTGCGTAAAGATAAACCCTGGGAAATGCATTTAAAACAAAAAAAATCTAACAAAGAGTTTAGGGAATCTCATTATAGGGTATGTGAAGACGTTGAACCTATTGAAGGGGCTATAAAACCTTATATTTCTGATGCCGAATATAAAGCCATTTTTGCAAAAGGTAATCAGGCGTCGCAATTGTTAGGTATCCAGTCTAAGCGTTTAAAAGAATTAATGAGTGATGGGTTGATTGAAGATTTTCGCCATATGGAAATGGCAAACATACTAGTAGAATTTTATACGCTTCAAGGTAAGAGCGAACGTATTAAAAACTTTCCGTACCCCAGACAGTTTGCAACATTAAACTATCTTTTTGTCTGGATTTTTATCATTCTTTTACCTTTTGGAATTATGGAAGGATTTGAAACTATAGGAGACCATATTTTGGAAGATTTATTAACGCATAAATCTCGAACATCATTAGGGCATCTGGTACAGGAGTTTATAGCGAAGCATTTTGTATGGTTTTCAATTCCGTTTAGTGCCTTAATTTCTTGGGTGTTTCATACTATGGAAGCTATAGGAGAAAACACAGAGAACCCTTTTGAAGGAGGGCCAAACGACATTCCTATAACCGATATGAGTAGAGGTATAGAAATAGATATACGTCAACTTATTGATGATACCGATATTCCAGAACCTTATGTTTGGAAGAATGATATAGTGATGTAGAAAACTTATCTGGCACTGATTTTATGTTTACCGCTTTTTACACGGTATATGTTATAAGCGTCTTCTTTTATATTGGTATAAACTTTTTTACCATCTATAATGACATTTTTATTTTTTAGAGGAACATAAACCAAAGCTTCACTTGCATTTGGTACTGTGAGCACAATATCCAGTCCTTTATCGACTTTGGCGATTTTTACATTTACATTTCCAGCTATTGTTTTATTGCCTGTTTCGGCATAATCAAGATCGCCTAGTTGAGGTTTTACCATAAACGTTTTCCATGCAGGTTCTATTGGATACAATCCACAAACATACTGGGCTAAAATAGTAAGTCCGCCACCGCTCCATGCATGATTGTTTGTTCCATAATCAGGTTTTTTGGTAGTAGTTTCATCACCAAAATTCTCATTAAGGGTTGTCCAGGGCGATACATTTACCATATTATGATATCTTTTCTTCATTCGTTCTAATCCAAACTTACTTTCTTCCATAACGAATAGTGCCTCAAGAACATATTTTTCCATATATGGGCTTGCTAAATGGGACGTCTTAAAAATTTTAAGTAGTGTTTTGTATTTAGTTTTATCTGCCAATCCAGATACTACGGCCAAGGCTTGAGCTCTATCATCGTAAGTTCCTTTATAATCGGATCTGCGATAGCCTTTTCCATCCCAGAATATGTTATTAAATGCCTCTTTAAAAGCTAATAACTCTTTTTGGGTACGGTCAGCTTCTACTGTTTTGCCTAATAATTCAGACATATTTAAGTAACCTTTTAAAGCTAAATAATACCAAGCATTGTAAAGTAACTGTTTATCTATTTCTTTTCCCCAATCTCCCCAGTACCAATCACCTTTACGGTCTATAAGCGTGCCATTTGGTTTTAGCTTCCAAACATCTAAATAGCGTTTTACACCATCGTAAACATTTGCAATGGTTTCCTTGTCTCCTGTATTGATATAATAATTCCAAAAGCCATAATATCCTATACTGGCGAGCATTTGTCCTGGTAATTCAGCGTTCCAGTTGCCTTCTGGTATTGGCGAATAGATGATGCCATTTGCTCTTTGCCAATTAATTAATTCCAGGATGCCTTTTTTTGCAATACTAGCAGAAGATGGGCTTAAAGCATAAAATGCCTCACCACTTTCGTTGACCAAATCTCCCCACCATTGTGCCCGTTCTCTATCTGGGCAATCCATGTATGTGTCACGCATAGTCACATATAGTGTTCTAGTTGCTTTTTGCCATAGTTTTTCATAAAAAGGGTCGCTACTTTTAAAATAGCCTGTAAACTCGGTATTAAAACCAGTTTCCCTATAAGTAAGTGTGTTAATTTTAACACCTTTTGGAATCCAATATTTTACTACGTGCCCGTTCATCCAACCTAATGATTCATATTGTTGTGCCCCTTCTTTGGTTATATATTCCGCTCTCACCGAAGCAACATGTAACCCCATATAATCAAAATTATCCGTTTGCATTTTAATTGTTAATCCTGCTGGTGCTTCTATATCAAGAATTGGAGTAACATGGCAATTATATGGGAGTTTGCAAATAATCCATTCTCCATGGCCTTCTTTAGGGATTTCTGTAGGATTGGTATAGTTTGCTATGCCGTAATTTTTCCAATGTGGTATGGGACGTAATACAAGTTTGTTCCAAGGTTTTGATTCTGCAGTTCCTAGTACATTTGCTTTACTTGATCCTGTTAATTCTTCATTAGGATCAATCCATTTAAAATCACTTTTTCTAGCATCAAATAATATATTGGATTCTGGCAATCGATAATTAGGGTTTTTATCAATAGTGCTGCTAAAGCCGCGATCTAATTTACTAAGCCAGTTACCATCACTATAAAGGTTTAATGCAGCACAGTCAAATACCAAACCTGCTTGTCCGCTACTGTTATGCGAAAAACCATCTTTGCCAAAATACCATAGCAAAATGGCTATAGTATTTTTGCCTTCAGTCAAAAAGGGGGCAATATCAATTTCGTCATAATAGGTATCGTTAGGGTTTGGGCCTCTTTTAAGTTGGCCTTCAAAAACAACCATATTCCCATTGACCCATAGCCAATATTTTGAATCGCAGGCTATTTTGGCAATAGCTTGATTTGGTATAGAATTGATATTTATATCTCTACGAAAGTTTATCCAAGTATTCGATTTGTTTTGATTTTCTCTATTGGTAATACGTTTTCCTTTCCAATCATGACCTTGACCGTAAAAGGACATAG
Source organism: Flavivirga aquimarina (assembly GCF_030540835.1). Lineage (GTDB taxonomy): Bacteria > Bacteroidota > Bacteroidia > Flavobacteriales > Flavobacteriaceae > Flavivirga > Flavivirga aquimarina. Next base: position 61,724 of record NZ_JAUOEK010000024.1, read on the forward strand.
TAAATAAAAAAAAGATAAAGAATAGAAATTTTATTCTCATTTTATTGATATTAAATGTTTAAAAATTAAAAACCCATATAAATTATCTAATTTAAAACAATTTATATGGGCTATTTCTATAGAGAATGGTCTATTTATAGTTTTACTTCCGGAGGGTATTTCGTCATAATTTCTGTCACGAATTCATTAATACGTGCTTCTTTTTTTTCCATATTTCTACTTAAGTAACCAGTTCCCATGCCTTGCCAAATTAATTCTTTTTTATTAGCATCAATAAGGTCTATATATAAAACACCTTGTGTGCTGGTAGATACATTAGGTTGGTTCCAACCCCAGCCCCAACCAGGTCCGAAGCCACCCCAGCCTCCCCAGCCACCCCAACCCCAGCCACCATAACCCCAAGAGTTATTGTAAACGTCTACACGTTGCTGAGATTTTGTAAAAAGGCTTACTAATAAATCAGGCTTTTCAGATTTTGTAAAGCCTTTAGCTAATAATTCGGCCTCAATGGCACGAAGGATTCTTCGTTTGTCTAAATCACTAATTTCTGCTTTGTCAATACCTGTTTTAAAAAACGCAAAGGTTTTGTACTCTCCAAAATTTGCATTCTTATCGTAATCTGCAGCTACACGTACAGAACTGCATGAGGTAACCACAATAAGCAACGCTAAAAGTGGTAAGGTGTTTAATAATTTTTTCATAGCCTTTTTATTTAGTTCTACATTATACAATTATTCTTAAAATTATTGATTTTAAAAACTTTTTTTGTTAATAATGGCATCAATAATCATACCAAGCCTATGGTATATAGTGTAATAGCGGTGTTTGTTACCCCTTATTTCTATCATATCCATATGGGCAATGTCTACATCCGCTCTCGCAACAATAACCTCTTCTTAAGTGGTATTGTTCTGTAAAACAGCGGTAGCCTTCAGGTGTTAAGTAGTAATCACCTTCCTCAATAGGAATTATTTTTTTCATCTAAATAGTATTAAAACAAAGATAATGTAATTTGGATTGATTTTTGAGTGTCTTAAAGTATGATTTTGATTTCGAAGCATCTAGTTCCAAAAGGTTATAATAGCTTAACTATTTTTCCTTTTGTATTTTTAAAATCACAGCATTTAAAAAGTCATATAGTTTTAATTAATCATGAAAAGATTCATTTAAAACAGCAATTAGAGATGTTGTTGATTCCTTTTTATTTTGTGTATGCTATTGAATTTTTATTTCGATTGTTTCAATATAAAAAATGGGATTTAGCATATCGAAATATTTCTTTTGAGCGTGAAGCTTACGCTAATGAATCAAATCTCGATTATTTAAATCAACGATCACTTTTTAGTTTTTTCAAGTATCTTCGTACCCATGATATTTAAGTTTGGGCATAGTATAAATCAACAAATAAACTTACCTGATAATAAAGGGGTTGAGTTATTTATAAAAAGAGAAGACGAGATACACCCTTTTATATCTGGGAATAAATACCGGAAACTTAAATACAACCTTCTTGAAGCTAAAAAAGAAGGCTTTAAAACGTTGCTTACTTTTGGAGGTGCTTTTTCCAATCATATAGCAGCAGTGGCTTCTGCCGGAAATTTATTAGGTTTTAAAACCATTGGTGTTATTAGAGGCGAGGAACTGGAAGATAAAATTTTTGATAATGACACATTAAGTTTTGCAAAACAAAACGGGATGCAATTTAAGTTTGTTTCTAGAGATGCTTATAGAGATAAAACGTCTGAGACCTTTTTGAAAATGTTAAAAGAGACCTTTGATGATTTTTATCTTATTCCTGAAGGCGGTACAAATGCCTTGGCTATTAAGGGGTGTGAAGAAATACTAACAGAAGCAGATAGCGTTTACGATTATATTTGTTGTGCAGTTGGAACAGGCGGAACAATTTCCGGACTTATAAATTGTTTAAAACCTGGTCAACAAGTTTTAGGTTTTCCTGCTCTAAAAGGTGATTTTTTACAACAAGATATTAGTAAATTTGCAACCAATACCTGTTGGGGATTAATAACCGATTATCATTTTGGCGGGTATGCAAAAATAAACGAAGAATTAGTGGCGTTTATCAATCAGTTTAAAAAGTTAAATAATATTCCGTTAGACCCTGTCTACACAGGTAAAATGATGTTTGGGATTTTAGACTTAATTGATAAGGGGTATTTTAAAAAAGATTCGAAAATTTTAGCAATCCATACTGGAGGCCTACAAGGTATTAAGGGTATGAATGCTGTATTAAAAAATAAAAAACTTTCAATAATTGAATAGAAAAATAAGTAGAATAGGGTTAGTATTGTGTTTAGGATGTTTTCTTTTTAGTTGCCGTGCTAAAAAAACAGTCGTTGTAAAGAGACCAAAAACAAATACAGAAAAAACAGTTAATAAAGAAACAGAAAAAACTTCTGAAAATTCAACAAAGGTGTATGCAAATGCTACCGAGAAGTATATTGATGTTTATAAAGAAATAGCTCAACAGGAAATGAATTTGTACGGTATTCCTGCAAGTATAACTTTAGCTCAGGGAATTCTGGAATCTGGTTCTGGTAATGGTCGCCTTTCTGTAAAAGCTAATAATCATTTTGGTATTAAGTGTCATGGTTGGACTGGTGGTAAAATTTATCATGATGATGACAAAGCGCAAGAATGTTTTAGGAAATATAAAGATGCAAAATATTCGTTTAGAGATCATTCTCTTTTTTTAAAAGATAGAAAGCGTTATGCAAAACTATTTAGACTTAAAAAGGATGACTACAAAGGATGGGCTAGAGAATTAAGAGCTGCCGGTTATGCCACCGATAAAAAGTATCCTCAAAAATTAATTAGTATTATTGAACGCTATAAATTGTATAAATTGGATAAGGCAGTATTGGGAGATTCGTATGTAGAATATGAGGAGCCAACAAGTACAGAACGTGTTACATATACAGTTTTAAAAGGAGATACTTTGTACTCTATTTCTAAAAAGTATAATATTACAGTTAAAGACCTTCAAAAATTAAATGGATTGAATAATACAGCTTTAAGTGTTGGGCAAGTATTAGTTGTAAAACCATAATAATTATAAATGTATGAACTATAAAAGAAGTAGCTCGCTCTTTGCAGAGGCAGAAAAGGTTATTCCTGGCGGTGTAAATTCACCGGTAAGAGCATTTAAAGCAGTAGGGGGGACGCCTATTTTTGTAAAAGAAGCAAAAGGAGCTTACCTGTATGATGAAGATGGTAACAGACTAATTGACTATATTAATTCCTGGGGTCCCATGATTTTAGGGCATGCTTATGCACCTGTTGTTAATGCAGTGGTAGAAAAAGCAAAAAAAGGTACATCGTTCGGAATGCCAACAGAAATTGAAACTAAAATTGCAGAGTTAGCTGTTTCAATGGTGCCAAATATTGATAAAATACGATTTGTAAATTCGGGTACCGAGGCCTGTATGAGTGCGGTACGTTTAGCACGTGGTTTTACAGGAAAAGATAAAATTATAAAATTTGCGGGTTGTTATCACGGACATAGCGATTCGTTTTTAATACAAGCGGGTAGTGGTGCTATTACTTTTGGAACGCCTAATAGCCCGGGAGTTACAGAAGGAACAGCCAAAGATACTTTGTTGGCACGCTATAATGACATTGAAAATGTTAGACAATTAATTGAAGCTAATCATGGTGAAATTGCCTGTATTATAATAGAACCGGTTGCTGGAAATATGGGGTGTATTCCTCCAAAAGATGACTTTTTACAAGCGTTAAGAGTTTTGTGTGATACGCATCATATTTTATTGATTTTTGATGAGGTTATGACGGGGTTTCGTTTAGCCAAAGGTGGCGCTCAAGAACTGTTTGGTATTGCTGCAGATATTGTTTGTTTTGGGAAAGTAATAGGTGGTGGTTTACCTGTAGGAGCATTTGCCGCTAGAAACGAGATTATGAATTATTTGGCACCATTAGGCCCGGTATACCAGGCAGGTACTTTAAGTGGCAATCCGTTAGCTATGGCTGCTGGTTTGACGATGTTGAGTGAATTGAATAACGACGCTGAAATTTTTAATCGATTGGCTGAAAAGACAGCATATTTGCATAACGGCATAGCTAAGGTTCTGCATGATAATAAGATTGTTCATACTATAAACAGGGTTGGTTCTATGATTTCAGTTCATTTTGATGGTTCTGAGGTTATAGATTTTGAAACCTCTGCCAAAGGGAATAACGATACGTTTAAAACATTCTTTCACGGTATGCTAAATGAAGGCGTATATATTGCGCCAAGTGCTTTCGAAACATGGTTTATTACTGATGCTTTAACTTATGAAGATTTAGATTTTACTATTGCCGCAGTAAATTCGGTGGCAAAATCTTTATAAAAAAAGAGCATTTCAAAACTTGAAATGCTCTTTTAATCAAATTAACTAACTAACCAATCAACAAACTAAAATCAAATTAAATCTGATTTTACTTTTCTTTATTTTTACCTTTATTTTTGCCTTTTCGTTTTGAGCCCATTTCTGATTGAGCCTGTTCCCATTTAGCATACTGGTCTTTATTTAATATCTTTTTCATTTTAGCCTTCATAGCAATTTTATGATCTAATCTGGCATTTTCCATTTTAAGACGCTCTTCTTTAGTAGGCTTTTGAGCCGTTCCATCTTCTCTTTTAGCTTTACGCTCTTCTCTTAATTTTTTACGTAAAGTAGCATTTTCCAGATTTATTTTTTGAATCTCGGTTTGTTGTGATTCGCTTAAATCTAATGACAAAGTCATTTTTTTTGTTTGTAAAGTAGCTATTTCTTCAGCAGAAAGATTGTGCATTCTTTTAGCTCCTTCTGGTCGCTCTCTTTTTTCTGTTTGTGCTATCCCTTGAATAGATATTAATGCTAAGGCAATAATTATTAATTTTTTCATTTTTATGTTATTTTATGTTTTTATATTGTTTGTAGTTAGGACTTCAGATTTTTTAAAAAGTTTAATGAGGTTTTAATTTTAACCAAATATTAACAATTGAAAATCGGGTTAATGCTGTTAAACTTTTGAATCGAGATAGGAATTATTTAGATAAAGGAATTTTTAAAGAAACACCAGTTTGGAAATCTGGAGCATTAGTAATCAAAAAATCTTCTTTAAAGTATATGGAGATTTTGTAATTAGGATGGCCGTAACTATAAATAAAAGACCAATTGGTTTGTGTTTTATATAACGTTGAAACGCCGTGTTGCCAACCACCTTTTATGTCTTCCCAGTTACCTAAAAGCTGATAATAACTTGCTTCTTCTTTTTTATTGTAACGAGATTGGAGATTGTAGTTTATGCCAAAAGCATTAAAATGTCCCTTTTTGGTATATTTGGTTATTTCGATATCACCTTCAAAGGTTGCCAAAAAAGGGTTATTACCTAAGTCTATAACCTTTTTAAAGTCGATGAGGTTTTTACGTAAAAGATTCCCTCCAATTCCTATATCAAGTTCGTAGCTATTTTTAAATTTTATTTTCTTAATAACATTTGCAGAAACGCCTATGTCTAAAGATGAATTAAATTTAGAAGTGTTAACACCTAAGTGACTTCCAAGATTGAAAAATATATTTCTGGTTTTATTTATTGAAAGGGTTGGATAATAAAAATGATTTAATTCAATACCCCCTATAAAGAAGTCATTGTTATTTAATTCAAGTGTATTTCCGTTTTTGTCAAGATAATTAAAATGAACTTGATTCAAACCATAAAAACGTCTTCCAAAAGGGTCTTCTCCACCTTGTATATTACTATGAAACCACTCAATGGTCTCATCTCCAGTAAAAAATGAAAACGGATTTTTCCCCTTCGTTATTAAATAAGACCGTAGTGTAACCCCTAATTCGTGTTTTTTTCCTAACGGAAGATTTACACGTAATCTAAATTCTTTTATAACGGCATCAATGATAATATTTAAATAATCGGCAGGAGTCGTTTCTTGGTCTATAAAATTAAAATTTCTGCTATACCAAATAAGTTTACTTTGTGCTTCTCTTACTGCCGGGTCTTTTGGAAAATACCCTTCAACAAAAGGATGAAAATTATTTCCGCTTATAGAACTTATGTCTAAGGTTGGTTTTTTAGGAGGAGATAGTTTAAAATTCTGATTAATCCTAGAACTAAAAATACCAAAATGATGGGTAGCTAACAGGGTGGGATTATCAATACCATTTTTTATTGATAGGCTATCTTTTTGCTGAGCAATAACAAAATGATTGTAAATACAAAAAACAATAAAAAGCCCTTTTTTTAGCATCAAGCAAAAATAGTTAAAGTTTAAATAACTGAATATTAGTGTTAGTTAATTCTTGTTGAGATTGTTTTATTAAACTTAAAATGATTATGTATATGTCTTTATTATTCATCTTACCTTTCACTAGCTATTAAAACTTATTATAAAAATAGCTTCTTTATGAATGTCAATTTAACCGAAAGATGTGCTATAGTGTTTTTAAATTCGGCAGAGATAACTGTTTTAATTTTTTGTTATCCTGTTGTTAATAGAGATCCTTTTCAAGAAATGTTTATGAAGCTTTTAGAGTGGTATAATACAGCAAGTCAATTTATTGTATCTTAGTATTCTAACGTTTTTTTCTAACTATGCCTTACTGGATGTATATTATGATGCTTGTTTTAATTGCTTATATAGCAATAAGCATTGCGTTGTATTATCTACAGGATTATATGTTATTTAAACCAGAAAAACTTCCTGAAGATTTTCAATTTAATTATGATAATCAAGCGTTTAAAGAGTATAATTTAGAAACAAGAGATGGCGCGATAATTAATGGTGTTCGGTTTTTTCCAAAAGGAGAAAGTAAAGGGGTTGTGTTATATCTAAAAGGAAATTCTAAAAGTATTAAAGGTTGGGGTAAATTTGCGATCGATTTTACCCGGCATGGCTATAATGTCTTAATGGTCGATTACCGTGGTTTTGGAAAAAGTACTGGGAGGCGTTCGCAGAAAGCCATTAAAAGAGATTTGCAAGTAATTTATAATAGAATAAAAGAACTTACTACCGAAGATAGAATTATACTTTATGGGAGGTCTTTAGGTTCTGGGTTTGCTGCCAAGTTAGCCTCGATGAACCATCCTAAAATGCTTATTATGGATGCCCCTTATTATAGTTTAACTAAGGTTACAGCTCGCTATGCCCCTTTTATGCCGTTATCTATTTTATTAAAATACCCGTTGCCTACTTACAAATGGTTGAAGTATGTAAAATGTCCAATACATATTATACATGGTACGAACGATAAACTTATTCCATATAAAACGAGTGTTAAACTGTCTCAAGTAAACCCTAAGCTTACTAAGTTGCATTCTGTAATTGGTGGCGGTCATAAAAATTTAAATAACTTTGAATCATATCATAAAATGATTCATGAAATTCTGAATAGAGTTCCCGAAGAAATAGATTTATCAACTACAAGTATACATGTTAAACACGCGTCGAAGAAAAGTAATACGAAGGCTTAGAAGGGTAGGTCTCTTTTTAATAAGCTTATATATTATGGTTGGGGCCTTAATATATTTTACACAGGAAAAAATGCTGTTTTATAAAATGGAGCTGCCCCAAGATTACATTTATTCATTTTCGAACCCTTTTGAAGAATTATTTTTTAAAACTGAAAAAGATGCGATTATTAATGCCATTCATTTTAAAGTAGAAAAGCCCAAAGGGGTTATTTTATACTTCCATGGAAATGGAAGCAATGTAGCTCGTTTAGAGAAAATTGCAGAATTTTTTATAGAGATGAGTTATGAGGTTTTAATTATGGATTACAGGGGGTATGGAAAAAGTACTGGTGAATTATATGAAGAAGCGTTTTACAATGATGTTCAATATTGTTATAATTATTTAAAAGAGCATTATGATGAATCGGATATTATATTATATGGGCGTTCTATCGGAACTGGCCTAGCTACTTTTTTAGCCTCAAAAAACAACCCTAAACAACTTATTTTAGAAGCACCGTATCATAGTATTGAAGATGTAGCAAACCGCAGGTTTCCTATATTTCCGGTAAAAGGGATGTTAAAATATAAGTTTCCCAGCTTTAAGTATATCTCCAATGTGAAATGTCCGATTTCAATATTTCACGGAACCGACGATTTTGTTATTTCTTTTGAATCTGGCGAAAGGCTTTTTAGTGCTGCCCCTAAAGCGTTGACAACGTTTATAAAAATTGAAGGAGGAAGGCATACTAATTTAAATAGTTTTAAAGCCTATCGAATTCAAATGGAGAAGTTGCTTTTGTAAACTTCAAAAAATAGAGAAGGTCGATCTTTAATCTTAAAGAAGTTATAAAATGTAATGATATGGTGTTAAACATTTCTAAATAAGTTTAAGAATTAGAATTATTTACGTCTATTTGTATTGTTATTTATTTTGAGTATTAGATAGTTTTTAAAACATTTAAGAATAGTAAATAAAAGTTTAGTTGGTTAGTTTTTAAGCCCCAGTAATTATAAAATTACTGGGGCTTTTATTTTTATAGAAATGAGTTTATTCAACTTCAAAAGTAGACATATGATAAACGGGGTTTCCTGTATCTGTTAAGCCTTCTATTTTAATAGTGTACTTGCCTTTAGAGTCGCTTGTAAAAAATGATACTTCTGCTTTATTAATCATTTTGGTTAATTTTATTTTGGGTTCCCAATGTAGAGTGGTTCTTATATCTTGTTTTAAATTATCACCAAAACCATTTATATGCTCCGGCGCATAAAACTCTCTAGCTGTATAAAAACCTATGGCTGTAAAATCTATAATTCCAGGTTTACGTTTTATGTTTTTTGCAGAAATAGAAGCTCCGTTTTTCAAGTATATAGCAATAACGCCATTACCACTATTGCTAAATATAGCGGCATCAGCCCCAGATAATATATCAATAAAATCTATGTCATTACCAGTAAGGTTTGATATATCATCCAGATTAACCTGTATACCATCCATATAAATAAGAGGAATTCCTTGATTTCTAATTGAAATAGAGTCATTTGAAACATTTACTCCTGGAAGCATACGAAGTAATTCAAAAACCGATAAGTGAGATAGGTTTTTAAACGCTTGCATGTCCATTCTATGAGTAGCGTATCCATAATCTGTTCTGTCGCTCATAGATTGATCCCTTAGTTCTTCTTTAGTTTCTTTTTTAGCATTAATGATAATTTCATCAAGTACTCTTGTCGATTTGGCATATGTTTCATTGATTTTAAAAATATCTCGAGCCTGTTTTAAATAGTTGGTAATTTCATGGCTATCGTTCAAATTAGATATTAAAACGTCATTTCTAATAATTTTTGGGCTAGAAGCAAAACTAGGGCTTAAATGAATTGATATCAATCTGTTTTTTGAGTTTTCATCAGATTTAAAACCTTTAGTTCTTGCTTCTATAAGCACAGGTATTGTATCATTAAAAACAAATGGACCATATTTAAATGAGCCATTTATGCTAGATTGTTGATGCTCTTGGTATGGGACTCCCCCTAAAAACGTTAGTCGTGTAAATGCTTGCCTTCGTTCTTTATGTCCTTTTAGATTTCTAGTGTTTCCAGAAATATGTAAACCTTTTTCAGGCTTAAATTTATCCGGTTTTTTAGTGTTGTTGTATAAAAGGTCGGTCCAAATAAAACGCCTCCAACCATGTGTAAGCATAACTAAGTCTAATAAATAACGTCTTTTAGCATCATTTTCCTTTTCAAAAAAATAATTGGGGTTTTCTATGTTTCCTCTTAAATCAGAATTCAATAAAAGGTAAGTTTTTATATTTTCAACTTCTGAACTTTGTCCAATAGCATCAGTGTTTGTAATAGACATAGATAGGTTTCCGGATATGTTATTTCCACCTTTGTCTTTTAAATTTAATTGCATGGAAACTCTATCCCTAGTTGTAGGAGTTTCATTGTTCAAGTTAATATTTACTTTAACAGTATTATTCGTGTTTTCAATAAATACCAAACGCTCACACATAGGTTCACCAGAACTGTTAAATAATGTAAAATTAGCTATGCCATCGAGCAAAGTACTAGTGTTTATTTTAATGAAATAGGAGTTTTTATCTTCAGTTTCTAGTTTTTCATAAATTAATTTTCCACGTTGATGAGCTATCAATAATGTGTTTTTTAAACCAATATGATAATTAGTTGATACTTTTAAAATAATGTGACTACCATTATTTATAACGCTTATATTATATCCTTTTTGTATGGTTTTTGGCAATGGGTATTTATATGTTCTGCCATCAATATCAACACTCGCATAATAATTTTTATTAATATCTGGCAATAAAGAAATAATGCCTAAACCAAATTTAAGAGTTTTAAATGAAGTAATTGTCTCATCATTAGAATCTTTTATAAGGCCATTTATAGTAATATTTCTGTTATGTTTATCTTTAATTTTTATGCCTATTTTAGTAGCTATACCATTAATTAAATAACCGCTTTCTGGGTAAAAGTGCAAGTCTGGCTTTTCGGTTAATTGAGTTTCTTTGGTTTCTGATGTATGAGAATTGCTCATTGTTAGATTTACTAAACTATCAACATTCTTCAAATTCCATATTGGAATTTGTTTTTGAAAGAAATAATCGGCGTCACTATTTCTCATATAATTTGTATAGGCCCTTAGTAAATAATTTCCAGGTGCCAAGTCTTTGTTAATTTTAAAATCTCCGGCAACACTTACATCATCAATGTGTAGTTTTTTAGTAGATATAATGCTGTCTTGTTCATTAATTAGCTCGACATGGATTACTTTGCTTTTTTCGGTTTTTTTATGGGTAATCCCATTTACTAAATAAGCTGTATACCATATGTCTTCGCCAGTAATGTAGTAAGGTTTATCTGTTTGAACGTAGATTTTTTCTGGATGATTGCTAATATAATCTTCCAGTTTTTTAATGACTAATTCTCTAAAATTACTGCTTAAAGAGAAAGATAAAAAAGAAGAAACTATTATGAACAGTATAGTTTTTTTGACCATTTTAATATTTTGATATTACTAAATACAACATTATGTAATAGGATGCCTATTCTTAGTAATGCAGGCTCTAAATAAATATTTAGTTGTTTCAGTACTAAGAATATATTACAATAATGTAGTTGTGCTAATATATTCTGAAAAGAGAACATAAGATTTCTCTTTTCATTCAAAATATTGCTCTATACTATCATTGAAGCAGTAAATTAAGATAAAATGTTACTTCAATAAGGAAATATAGAGGTTGTTGATTTTTTTAGGATAAACAAGCCAAGTGAATTAAATTAAAATCATGCTATTGTAACAAACAATCCATCATCGGTTTTTTCAACTTTAGCAAGACTGTTTTTGGTTAATTCTTTGATGGTTTTATCCCATTTTTTATTGGATAAACCAGATTGCGTTTTTAAATCGATAAGTTCTAGTTTCTCAGCTTTTTTCAAAAGTTCTAAAACAGCTTTAGCTTCATCACTTATAGCAAGTGGTTTTTTCTCTGGGCGCATTTGAGGAAAGAATAAGACTTCTTGTATGGATTGATTATTTGTTAAAAACATAATCAATCTATCCATACCAATTCCCATACCCGATGTTGGTGGCATGCCATATTCTAAAGCGCGCAAAAAGTCATGGTCAATAAACTCTGTAGCTTCATCATCTCCTTTGGCCGCTAATTTAAGTTGGTGTTCAAAACGTTCACGCTGATCAATAGGGTCGTTAAGTTCGCTATAGGCATTTGCAATTTCTTTACCACAAACCATTAACTCAAAACGTTCGGTTAAATCTGGGTTTTCCCTATGCTCTTTACACAACGGGCTCATCTCTTTTGGATAGTCTGTAATATATGTTGGTTGTATATAGTTACCTTCGCATTTTTCACCAAAAATTTCATCAATAAGTTTGCCTTTACCCATGGTATCATCTACTTCAATTCCCAAGTCTTTAGCAGCCTGTCGAATCTCGTCTTCCGTTTTTCCGATAATGTCGAACCCTGTAAAATGCTTAATAGAATCTGCCATCGTTACACGGGCATAAGGTGCTTTAAAATCTATATTATGATCACCAAAAGTAACTTTAGTGGTTCCGTTTACAGCAATAGCACAGTGCTCTAATAAACGCTCACAAAAATCCATCATCCAATTGTAATCTTTGTAAGCCACATAAATTTCCATAGCGGTAAACTCAGGATTATGTGTTCTGTCCATGCCTTCGTTTCTAAAGTTTTTAGAAAACTCATACACTCCATCAAAACCACCAACTATTAATCGTTTTAAATACAGCTCATTGGCAATTCGCATGTACAATGGAATATCTAAGGCGTTATGATGCGTTATAAACGGACGTGCTGCGGCACCTCCGGGGATAGGTTGCAAAACAGGTGTTTCAACTTCGAAGTAACCTGCGTCATTAAAAAATGAACGCATGGCATTAAATAATTTTGTACGTTTTACAAAGACATCTTTAACTTGTGGATTCACCACCAAGTCTGCATAACGTTGCCTGTAACGTTGTTCGGGGTCTGTAAACGCATCATGTACAACACCATCAGCATCCGTTCTTGGTAATGGTAGTGGTTTTAGTGCTTTACTTAACAGGCTAAAATCTTTAACTCTTACACTTTTTTCCCCCACTTTTGTGGTGAAAAGTTCTCCGTTGATACCAACAAAATCGCCAATATCAAGAAGTTTTTTGTAAATATCATTGTATTTGCTTTTATCGTCTCCTTTGCAAATTTCATCTCTGTTAAAATATAACTGAATTCTTCCATCGCCATCTTGTAATTCTGCAAAACTCGCATTTCCTTGAATTCTTCTAGACATCAATCTACCTGCAATAATCACTTCTTTACCAGCTTCAAATTCACTTTTTACCTGTTTTGAGGTATGGCTTACTGGGTATAAATCTGCTGGATACGGATTAATACCCAATGCACGTAATTTTGCTAACTTTTCTCTTCTTACAAGCTCCTGCTCTGATAATTGCGACATATTTTAAATACTATGTGAATTTTAAAGGCACAAAGATAATCATTTGATTTACGATTTACGATGATTGATTTGCGATTTTTTTGTGTTGTTACAAGGGGTATCTGTTATGATTTTTTGTAGAAAACAGGCAAAAGAGATTTTCTTAACAACTTCTAATATAAATTGTAACAAAATAGAAACGATAACGTCAAACAATTAATCATCAATCTATAAAAGTAAATCAAAGTATGAGTTTCTGGAGAGTTTTACTATCTATTATTTGCCCGCCTTTAGCAGTTATTGATAAAGGTTGTGGCTCTATTTTTATTGTTTTTTTATTATGGCTTTGCGGATGGGTACCCGGAGTTATTGCAGCCCTTGTTATTATAAATAACCCAAATAGATAAAAGGCGTATCTTTGTTTACTAAATTAAAAACCCAAAATTTAATTATAATGAACAGATTTAACGCACTTATCGTTTTTATTTTTTCTATTGTTTTTACCGGATGTCAATTTTCAGAAAACATATATATAAAAGAGGATGGTTCTGGTAGAATGGAATTTTCTTTTGATGGTACCCAGCTTATGCAAATGGCAGGAGAAGAAATGAGTAAAGGACAAGAAGAAGCTATAGATTCTACATTTAGTTTTAAAGAATTGTTTGAAGCAAAACGCGATAGTATTTCTAAACTGTCGGAAGAAGAGCAATTAAAATTAAAACGTTTAGAGCCGTTTAATATGCATATGGTTATGAATCCGGAAACATCAGAAATGAAATTTGATATGTACACGGATTTTAAAGAAGTAAGTGAGCTTCAGGATATGTTTAAAGCCATGAATAGTTTTGGTGGGATGAATGGAAAATCTGGTGATCAGGCTAATAAAAAACCTAACCCTTTTTCTTCTCTTGGAACAGATGGAAGTACCACACTTAATTATAATTATGATGGCAAAAAATTTAAGCGTACGGCCAAAATAGTTGATAAAGAAGCATATAAACAAGTTACAGATAGCTTGGGAGAAATGGCTGTTATGTTTGGGTCTTCTATGTATAAGCTAAATTATCATTTCCCTAAACCAATTAAATCTGTATCAAACGAAAAGGCAATGTTTAGTGCCGATAGAAAAAGTTTTACTGTAGAATTTGGTTTTATGGAATATATATCGAATCCTGAAGCCTTAAATTTAGAGGTTGTATTAGAAAATTAGTATTTTGAATAAGCAAATTGTACTGGAAGATTTAGGTTTTAAAGACTATAAACAAACCTGGGATTATCAAGAGGCTTTATTTAAAGCCATTGTAGATACCAAAGTTAAGAATAGACGGGAAGAGACCAATCTACAAACAAAAAACCACTTTTTATTTGTAGAGCATCCGCATGTTTATACTTTGGGTAAAAGTGGCGATTTGTCTAATTTACTTTTAAACGAAAAACAGCTTACTGAAAAAGGCGCGACTTTTTATAAAATTAATCGTGGTGGTGATATTACATATCATGGTCCCGGACAAGTAGTGGGATACCCTATTTTAGATTTAGAAAACTTTTTTACCGATATACATAAATACCTTCGTTTTTTAGAAGAAATGATTGTTTTAACTTTAGCTGAATATGGTTTAAAGGCAGAACGCAGTAAGGGTGAAACTGGTGTTTGGTTAGATGTAGGTACGCCATTTGCTCGCAAAATTTGTGCTATGGGTGTTCGTGCTAGTCGTTGGGTGACTATGCATGGTTTTGCTTTAAATGTAAACGCCAATTTAGGGTATTTTGATAATATTATCCCTTGTGGTATTCGTGGTAAAGCAGTAACATCATTAAATGTAGAACTTGGTGTGAAAGAAGTTGCTATGGATGAGGTAAAGGAAAAACTGTTAAAACATTTTGCTAATCTTTTCGAGGCAACCTTCTTTTAATAATCATATAAAAAATTATTATAGGTATTTTATCTATTGTTAAGGTATAATTCTCTTCTTAAACCACCTGGATTAAAGAGATTTCGCATTCTTCTTTTTTGACCCAAGGTAAACATATACATGGATTGGTCATCAACATAATCCATGAAGTTCATAAACATGTCATTACTGTTACAAGAATTTTGAGGATGCGTTGGGTTACCATTGTATTCAGATTCCTGACTGGGTGTATCATCAACTAAGTCACCATCTTCGCAATCCCCATTTTTTCCATAAATATGTTTTAAGTTTAACCAATGCCCAATTTCATGAGTAGCCGTCCTACCTAAGCTATGTATAGGCTCTAATGGAGGTAAAGTTCCAAATACTCTAGGGTCAATTACGACACCATCTATTTTTGGGTCTGAATTTGGAAACTGAGCATAACCGGCAAGTGCTAAATTTCCGTAGCGATCACTTAAATCGGCAATCCAAATATTTAAATACTTATCTCTGGGCCATGCATCTTGCCCGCCTTTATTCGTAAAGTATAACTTTAGGTCTTCAATGGGGGTTTCATCTGTTATACTTTTACCATCAAATCCTGTTACGTCACTTTCTGTTCTTATTATTCCTGTTGTGGGGTTGCCATTAGGGTCTATGGTTGCTAAAGAAAATTCAATAGCGATGTCTGCTACTAAACCAATAAACTCATCAGGTGTTTTTATATGATCCGGATTCTTTTTCCTAAAATCTTGATTTAATACCTCAATTTGTGATCGGATTTTTTCATCACTAATGGTAAATGGTTCTGGTTTATAATTAACGACATGTATAACTACAGGAATAGTAATCACTTCATCAAAGGGGATGTTATTCTCTTGGGGGGTATCTTTGGTACAAGCAGAACAGAATATTATTAAAGCGATTGCTAGTAAAAAAAACAGGTATTTATGGGGCATGTTGTTATATGTTCTTTTTAGATTTGGGATATCATTATTCTATAACCGGGTATGAAATCTTATATACTGTGATTTAGATGCATAGAAATGTATAAGGTTGCGTTAAATCATGCAAATCATTTAGTGTATTTGTGGTATTACTTATTGGGCCATTCATATATAGCCATAAATTATGGGGTTTGGTGTAAAAGAAATTGCTATGGGAGAGGTGAAAGAAAAACTTTTAAAACATTTTGCCAATCTTTTTGAGGTAGATTTTTTTTTTAAAGCATTCAAAATTGCTGGCTTCCCATATTATTATTTCGTTTTTTAAAATATCAGGAGTAATATCATTATCATCATTTCCAATCGTTCCAATATGAATGCCCTCACAGTTATATACAAGAATAGCAGTATTGCAATATGGGCAGCAATTTCTTAAAACGTATACGGTTTGTTCGTCATATTTTGTTTGCGAAAAATACATGAATTTTAAAAAAGTAGAATTTTCTGTTTCAAGTTCGGCAATTTGCTCTTTTAACCAACTTAAATCTTCCACTGGGTTTAAAACATTACAAGTATTGTTAAAATTATCATCATCATTTTTACATGATAAAAAGGAGATAAAAAAAAGTGTCGTGAATAAAAGAGTATTTTTCATATGGGGTTATATCATAGTTTATTTATAGATGTAATAAATAACAAACGATTGCGTTTTTTTAAGAATAGTTTAAAAAAGCCCGAAAAGTTACAATTTCTCGGACTTTTAAAATGTATTCATTTAGGTTTAGCACTAAATCTTTTATTATTTTTTACATGCTGCAACCTCTGGTCTTTTATTCTCTAACAGGTAGCATATTTGAAGTATCTACAGGAAAACTATCATATTTATTATACAGCTTCAAGTATTTTTCCGGATCAATAGGAACTTCATTTAATGTTTCATGTAAACCTTTAAAAAAGCCTTCTCGTTTTTGGGATGGATTAAAAATTAATGTGAGTTTTACTATTTTATTCGTGTCATTTCTAAACCCATGAGGTGTAAATCTGGGAACATAAGCAACTGCTCCCGGTTGGGCTTGATATTCTTTATTTGCAACTTGTAGCGTTAAAATACCTTCATTTATAATAAATGTTTCATCCATAAATCTATGATAGTGTAATTTTGCACCAATAGCCATTGGAGATAGTAAAATCTCATAAACACCCAATTGATCATTAGACATGTCACTGGTAACTTTAAATGTTATTGATGTCGTATTTAGTTCCAATTTTTTACCCTCATTAGGATTAATTATGGATGCCTTATTTGTTAAGCTATCTTCGAAATAATTTTCTTTATTCGTTTTCATTTTTTGCTTTTTTAAATAATTGATTAATGGTTTTTTGTAATTCAAGTCTATTATGTTCCAACTCATTAGCATGACTTGTTCCTTCAAGGGATAATAGTGTTTGAATTTTTATTCCCATATGCCCTAAAATAGCTTTTAAATAAGGCTCTTGAAAATCATACGGTTCCATAGCGGTGCCTTTATATAAACCTCCTTTCACTGTTATTATATGAGCAATTTTATTTTCTAACAATCCGTAATACCCATTTTCATTGATATTAAAAGTATAGCCAATTCTTACTGTCTGATCTAAGTAAGCCTTGAGATTAGATGGGATGTTCAAATTGTACAAAGGGCTGCTTATTAAGATTTCATCAGCAGATTTTAGTTCGTCTATTAATTTGTTAGATAAGGCTGTTGCTTTTTTAGTTTTAGGAGATAGTTGCTCCGAAGGCGTGTAAAAACCTTCAATAGTATCGTTTTGAATATGGGGCAATTGTTCTTTTACTAAATCTCTGTAAACAATTCTTCCTTTTGGGTTTGCGTGCTTCCAATTTTTTTCAAAATAATCAGCTAATGTTCTGGAGTGTGAGCCTACGGTTCGTGAGCTACAATCTATTCTTAATAATGTTTTCATCTATTGATATTTTAATTTCAATAGGATGACAAAACGGATAAAGAAAACGTGACAGGTTTATAAAAAGAGTGACGATAATTTTTCTGGATCGATTACAGAAAATACTTGTTTGATTTTATTGTTTTCTAGCTCAAAAATTTGACAATTTATTAGTGTATCATCTTGATAAAACAATAAAGCTGGTTGATGGTTTATTGTTGTTATTTTAATTGTTAATAGTTTTTGATAGGTTCGATATACATAAAGTAACAAGTTTGATGTAGCCCTTTTTCCAGTAGTTAATTCTCTTATTACTTTTATTTTAGAACCACCATCTGCAGATAAAGAGATGTCTTCTGAAAGTATTTTTTCTAAACTCTTTACATCGCCATTTTTAATAATATGTATATAATTTTGAAAATAGGTAGAGGTGTTTAATGAACTATTTTGGTTCTCTGCTCTATATTCGACCAATTTTATTTTTGTTCTACTCAATATTTTTCGAGAGTTTTCAATAGTAGTATCAATAGTTTTAGCAACTTCTTTATGTGAGTAATCGAACACCTCCTTCAATATAAATACCGCTCTTTCTTTTGGAGTTAATTTTTCAAGTAGCACTAGTAAAGAATATGATATTATTTCTTCGCTATTTATATTATCATCTGCATTTTCTGTAGCAAATGGCTCTGGAAGCCACATTTTATTAACGGTGATTTTACTTTTCTTCTTCTTGATATTTATGGATTGGTTGACTACAGCTTTTATTAAATAACCCATTTCGTTTTCGATCTCTGTTTTTTCTATAGAGAGGTATTTAACTAAAACATCTTGTATGGCATCCTTAGCATCTTCAACAGAGCCTAAAACATTATAGGCATAAGGGAATAATTTATTTTGGTAGTTTTTCAATTTCTAGTTTAATAGGATGACAAATTAAATGATGAAAACGTGACATTTTGGACTAAATAAAATTAATAATGGTACTTTTTGTACCTATATTTGAGATACTATAATCATTTTTTTAATCAAAGAAATTTGTCCTAAATGATAGTAGCTGTGTTCAATAATCCCTTCAATATTTCTTTGATAACTTCCGTATTTTTCATCTACAAATGTGCCTTGTAATTTTTCTTCCGACATTAGTTCGACATGAGTTGCAAATTTTTCTGTATTGGACCACATATCATTCAATAGTTTACTCCAGTCTTCCTCAGATTTAATTGGAGGGAAGTCAAAGCTATGTTTATCCCTAATTTCAAGTAAACCTCCTTCGAAAACGTTTAAAACTCCAGCTATATAATAATTAATATGTTGAGCTAGAGTCGCAATAGTGTTTAAAGATTCAATTTTAATTATAGCCTGTTTCCAAGTTGTATTCGATAATAAATCTTTATAGTTTGTATTGGCAATCCATTGTCCGTTTAAAAGAACTTCTTTAAAACGTGTTGCAATTTGTTTTGAGTTTTCCATTTAATGTTTTTTGTAACCAAAAAATCAGATATAAACTTAATAGAACTCTGGAGTTATTTTATGAGAATTGTTTTATATGTTTTAGTCGTTAAACGAAGCTAACTAAATTTTTGTGCAAAATCGAGTTAAGCCTCAGCATTAAAAAACACTTTGTAATAGTGCATTTTTTTCTCATCATCATAACCGCGTTCTAAATACTCTGTAGAGGCATCTGGTGCGTCAATATCTAATTTAATTTGTATGTTAGTATCTAATTTAATGTCGGTTTTAATTTTTTTCTTTTCTTTAGTAACTACACGTTCGGCAATATCAAATTGGTTTCTAATAATCAGATTTTGCTCACTTTCATATTCCTTTTTATAATCTTCAAACTGTCTTATTTGCTTTTCTTCTTCAAAAACCCCTTCTTTAAATTGCTCTACGTTTACAACTTCATTTTCTTTAAAGAAATCAATAGTTTTAGCTAAAAAGGAGTTCTGCTCTTGTGCACTGTATTCAGTTTTTAATACCTCTGTCGAGAATTCTTTACAAAGCTCAATATACTGTTGGGTGTGGTTATTAGCATCGTCGGCATATTTGATATTTAAAAATTGATTTATCCAATATTGCGCATCGTAGCTATTATTATCTACACTTAAAACAATAGGGCCTTCGGTATCATTTTGATTTAAAACTAAACAGCCTTTATCAACTTTTTTAGAGTTAATCCCTTTTTGTACCAATACATCATAACTCTTATTTTCTAAATAGGTTTGAAAGAAATTAACTTTGCTTTCTATTTTAAAAATACCAATAGCATTAGTGGTCATATCCAGATATTCTATACCTTCAAACAGTACGATTAAAACATCGCCGGTTTTTATATTAGCCGAAGTAGATTGCTCGAATAAATGAGTTACAATATGTTTTGAAATATCTATAAAAGCATCTTCATCATCAAATAACTGCTTGCAATAGCTATTAATTTCGTTTAAAGAAATATTAGCATGGTGGTTAAACCTGTAACTTTGTACTACATTGGTAAATGGGCGTAGTAAAAATGGGAGCATTAAATCGTAACTGGCTTCATCAAAATCTACTATATTCTCAGAAAAAGCATTTTTAGTATCGTTAAACTTATTTCCAACTTTATGAATAATGAATTTTGAAATTGAGGCATTTTTTCTTGAAATCATATGGGTTGCTTATTAAATATGCAATACTATTAAAATAATTAGAATTAAGAGTAAAGAAGAACGCCAAAGCATAAGCTTTGACGTTCAAGACCCGGGGACTTCAGATTTGGTTATCGTTATGTTTTTAAATTCATCAAAT
The DNA here is from genome assembly GCF_030540835.1 of Flavivirga aquimarina. Taxonomy (GTDB): domain Bacteria; phylum Bacteroidota; class Bacteroidia; order Flavobacteriales; family Flavobacteriaceae; genus Flavivirga; species Flavivirga aquimarina. The sequence continues at coordinate 82,242 of NZ_JAUOEK010000024.1, forward strand.
AAATGTTTATTTATTGATTAAATTCTTACTTCAATAAAATTCTTAAAATAATCACTTTTATTTATAAACCTTATTCAAGAAGGTTTAAAAAAATGTTGTAAATAATTGATTAATAGCAGCCTTAAAGATAAAAATTAGTTTTTCATATACAAAAAAAATACAAAATTTATATACATATGTTAATATACAGGTAAATAATTGAGAATTCGACTACAAGCTAGTTGATTTGATATAAAATAATGGAATTGTTTTCTCCTTTACTCACGAATTCAAGATTTCTGTCTCCATCAATATTATCCAATATTATTGGTGAGTTTCCGTATACCGGAAAGTTGGGTAATAGTTTTGCTTGACTATTATAAAGATAAATTTTGTTGGCTTGTTTATCGGTGGTCGCTACATAAATTTTATCGTTGATATAGAATAGGTGTGGTGCAGAATAATCTCCATAATCAAGCTCTGTAGTCTTGCTTTTAATAGTTAGTTTATTCTCGTCTAATACCACAAGGGTTTTACTTGAAGTTTCTAAATAATGCTTTTCTGATATGTTTAAATTTTTAACAGCTGTATTTCCTCTGGAGTCTATGGTTATTAAATTTCCATCAGAGGTTGTGGTTGTAAAATTGTTCTTGTATAAGAATACAGGCTGATTGGAATAAGAACTAGATGTTTTTGGTGTCACTCTGGTTCTCCCTGTTCTATCTAAAATATAAAGTTTGTTTTTTGTTTTAAGTGTGATGTAATCTTTACTGCCAATTCTAAAATGTTTTGGCTGGGACACTATCGTGCTATTTGCAGACTTAAATGTAAACCCGTTTACAATCTGTGCTTTTACATTGTACATCAAAACATGTTTGCCTTGTGTAACTAATAATCTGTAATTTTTGTTTTTGTCATAATCGAAAAGAGCCAGAGGTTGAGTGATTTCGTCATTAAATTTGATTGGAAATGGTGCTACATCCTTACCGTTTCTGTCAATAACATAAATTTTGTTTGGGGTTGCAAAAACGAGCTGCAATCGACCATTTTTATAAATATCAATTTGTTTAATAGTACCCAATACAGCGCCTTGTATTTGTTTTTTCCAAAGAATTTTTCCTTTATTAGAAAATAAATAAAGGTTATTATTTATGTCTTGTACAACAATCTCTTTTTGTTTGGTAATATGATTTTTTACAAATTGAGGGTTGGTTAATATGTCTGTATCTAATTTAATATTTAATTCTTCAGAAACAGAATGTAATAAGGCTTTAGTTTTACTCTTTTTTATGATGCCATTTACATGCGCGAAATTAGTCTCATAGATAAATTGTAAGGCAGAGGTGTTATAATTGTTCAGCTTATAATTTGAACCTCCTTTGATGTTTTTGTTCAAAATAGTTTTTAAAGAAGTATGGTTTACTACCTGCATTAATGATGAAGCATCGCTTAAATGGTTTTTTATATCTTGAAAATATGCTTTTTTATTTAGTGTTGTTTTGTTTTGGTAATTGGCAATAATATTTTGAAGCATTTCGGTACTACCGGCAAATACAAAAAAATTATCTAATATACAGTACCTATTGGTATTATTGAATGATACTAAAGGCGCAAAAGTTTTAGAAAACATATCAGGAAGGCTAAAACCAAAAAGGGGAACTTCTCTATAAGAACCAATTCTGTTTTTTTCACTTAAAAGAGCATCTTTAGTGGCTATAACGTCAATAGAATTTAATACAATAGCTTGGTCTTTTCCTTGGTAAATAATACCAACTTCAATAATATCATTAAAAAGCGTCGTGGTGTTACTTATAGAATCTTTACCATTAAACTTGTTTAAATTGGTTTCTAAAGTTTTATAGTCATCGAAAGTAAAGCTCATAAAACCATCACTGTTAGAAGGCGTAATATTTTGAGTTTGATTTTCTTGAGGGAGGGTATTCTTAAAAATATTGATCAAACTTTTCGATGAATCTATAGCTTTTGTAATACCATTAAAAAGAATATCATCCTGATTTATACTTACATCGGCTGTTATATAATTGGTAAATGTTTTAAAAGAAAGCGAGTCTTCAATAAAAAATGATTCCAAAAATGTAGTGTCAGGTTTTAAAATAACCGAGATGGTTTTATCATCACTAGTTATGTTGTACATTTTCTCTAACTCAATATTTATGGCTGCATTACTAAAAAGAGTAGTAACAATATCTTTTGAAGAAGAAGCAAAAAAGATACTGTCTGTAATAGTGCTATAAAATGAGTCTTTATTTAATGTAGATTTAGTAATGGTTTTATTCTTATAAGAAAGAGTCTCTTCGATATAGTTTGGTAACGAATCGGTTTCAAACAATTGTTGATTATGTTTTGTTATGATTGAATATTGTAAACTATCTTTTGAGTCTTTCGATAAGCAAATCAATATCTCATTTTTAGGTTTTAAATAAGATAAGATACTTAATGTGTTTTCTATGTTTTTGTATGAGTCTGTTTTAGAGACTTTTTGTAAAAAATCACTATTATTAATACTGCTTTTTAAGCTTTCAAGATTTGAAGTTTTTAAAATAACAGAGGTGTTTTTCGGAACAAAATCAATAAGTTTTGAACGATTTTTTTTAGTCTTTGAGCAGTTAAAAACCAATATAAGAAGAAGGGAAAAACAAAAGACTCTCATAAAATAAATTACTTTTTACAAACCTACATATTTTTCATTTTATAATGCATATAAAAACTTGGTAAGTAAGGTTTACTAAATGTCTAACTTTAATTGTTCTGGAAGAAGTTTAAACGATTTTCTGTGATATTTTGTTATACCATATTTTTTAATAGCTGCTCGATGCTCTTTAGTAGGGTAGCCTTTATTTTGTTTCCAATTATACATGGGGTATTCTTCATGAATAGTGTTCATATAGATGTCACGATAAGTTTTTGCTAAAACCGAAGCAGCAGCAATACTTAAATATTTACCATCCCCTTTAATAATAGTTTCGAAAGGAACATTATTATAAGGTTTAAATTTATTACCATCAACGATTATAAATTGTGGTTTTTTAACTAGCAAATCTATAGATTTATGCATTGCTAAAATAGAAGCATTTAAAATATTAATGCGATCAATTTCCCCTTGAAATATATGTGCTACTCCAAATGCTAAAGCTTGTGCTTCAATAATTGGTTTTAAGGTTTCCCTTTTTTTTTCACTAAGCTGTTTAGAATCATTTAGTATTGAATTTTCGAAGTTTTTAGGTAAGATAACCGCAGCAGCAGTAACAGGACCTGCTAAACAGCCTCGTCCAGCCTCGTCTGTGCCACATTCTAAAGAATAATTTGAATGACTTTTTAATAACATCTAAATAGGAATATTGTCAAATTTATAATTTTACATACTAATTATTATGCACGCTCAATAAATTTATTCATTATTATAAGAATTTGATAGAGCGTATTATTAAATATTGTTTTTAAAGCGAATATTATGATAATAATTAAATATAATAATTAAAATTTTACGAATTTCATAATTGAAAAAATGCAAGTTGATGATGATCAGCTACTTTTTTCATGGGTTTTTTTGTTTTTTAAATATAATATTTAGATGTTTGCAATCGACTAACTCAAAATAAATATTATAGTTTTATCTTTTAAGAAGATGACTAATATTTAAAAAGAAAGCCAGCCATTATTGCTGGCTTTCTTTATTTTTAAATATTTTCACTAAATTGTTTCGAAGTTAGGTGTAAAAATCTTTAGGTAAAATAAATGTAGCTGTGCTAACTAAACCTATAAGCCTTTTTAAAAGAGTATTTAAATAATACTAAACCCCAAATAATTGACAATTTCTGAACTTAAATATTTTTTTGTCTTTTTTAGTAAATTATATAATAGAACATTTTGTTAACAACAATATGGACAAGATTAATCTGTAACATGTCCATTTATTATAATTGATGAGTATTATAGAGAAAACAACACAAGAAGAATTTGAAGAAGTCTGGACTAAATTTGTAAATGGTGATAAAAATGCTTTTTCATTCATTTATAATTCAAATATAGATGCGTTGTTTTCATATGGTATAAAATTAAACTCAAATAAAAGTTTTGTAAAGGACTGTATCCAAGATGTTTTTTTAGATATCTATGAACACAGAAAGCAAATTTCTACACCTAGAAATATTAAGTTTTATTTATTCAAAGTACTCAAGCGAACTATGTTTAGAGAGTTGAAGAAAGCGAGAAAGAAAAATAGTTTACCAGAACAAGAAAATCTATCTTTTTTTACAGAATATAATATAGAAACCAAGACTATTGATAAAGAAGTTGAAAAGCATCAAAAAAAACTTATTGAAAGTATAATTAAAGAACTGTCGGCTAAACAACAAGAAATACTATATTTAAGATTTACAAAAGGATTCAATTATATTGAGATTTCAGAAATCATCGACATTAATCATAATTCTGTACGTAAACAGGTTTATAGAGCTATAAAAAAATTGCGTAAAAGCCTAACTATAAATAATATTACAGATTTAAATATTTATTCTCTTTTAGTAATGGTTTCATAAAAAAGGTACCTCTTAGGTTCCTCTTTAAAATATTCATTCTTCCAAATTGCCAAAAATTAAAAAAGAAACCCTGGTATAACTACGTTTCTAACTTATTTAATTTTCTCTTTTTTTATCTAAAAGATAAGATCTTCATAATCAACTTGTTGTGATTTATGCTATTTATTTTTTTGAGAATACTTCTAAAAAAGTGTCCACAAAAATGAGACTTGATACCCTATAAGAAATAAAAGTAAAATGTATGGAGCTTTATTCTAAATATATAGAGAATGATTCTTTTTTAAGTTGGGTATACAACCCAACGCCAGAAACAACTAATTTTTGGAAAGATTATGTGCTTAAAAATCCGCAAGAAAAAGAAATAATTTATGCCCTAAAAGAAATTTTAATAAGCATAAAACCTGAAGATGTCACGCTTTCAGAAAAAGAAAAACAAGAAGTATTTACGAAACTTTTAAATGAAATAGATGCTAAGAATAAACCAAATAAAGTATACAGTTTTGTTAAAAGAACGTATAAATATGCAGCAATATTAATATTAGTATTAATTGGAGGAAAAGCGGTTGTTAATACCATTTTTGAAAAGAACAGTGATTTCAATTTTAATACGATAAGTGAAATATCTTTAGATTCTTTAGGAAAATCGAATACGCAGTTAATTATCGGATCAAGAGAGCCGCTATTGATTGATAGAAAGAAGTCCCTAATTGAATATACAAAACATGGAAATGTTGTTTTAAATGAAAAAGATACCATAAACGGCAATATATTAAATGAAGGAAAAAACTTTCTTTTTAATAAATTAATCGTACCTTTTGGGAAGCGAAGTAAGATCATATTACCAGATGGTTCAGTGGTGCATCTTAATGCTGGAACAAAGTTCGTGTTCCCTGAAAAATTCGCCTCTAACGAGAGGACGGTTTTCCTTTCAGGAGAGGCCTTTTTTGAAGTAGTAACAAATAAAGAAAAACCATTTGTAGTAAAAACTATCGAAGAGAAGATTTCGATAGAAGTATTGGGAACAAAGTTTAATGTATCTGCTTATCCAATAGATTCGGATATTTTAACAGTTCTAACGGAAGGTAAAGTTGTAGTTGTAGAGAAAAACATATTTAAAACACAAAGAGCAATTTTAAAGCCAGGACAATTAGCTTCATGGAATAAAAATACCGAAAAAGCCAATGTTAGAGACGTTAACACAGATAACTACACATTGTGGATTCAAGGGCTTTTACATTTTGAAAGCGAATCAATAATAAATATTGTTAGAAAAATGGAACGCTTTTATAATGTAAAAATAATTTTCGAGAATATGTCTGGTGCAAAAAGTATAAACGTAAGTGGAAAATTGGACCTAAATGATAAAATAGAGCAAACACTTGAAAATTTAACAGCAACAACAGAACTTAAATTCGAAATAATAAATGACAAAAAATTTATATTAAAGTAAAAAAATCAGAGAATGCGCCAACATTCTCTGAATAAAATAAACTGCTATAGGGGCAGCTTAATGTTTAATTAAAAACTAATTCAAATTTATGAAAAATAACCAACGTTTCTACGACTCCCTCTTGGATTTTAGAAATAAAACTCTATTCGTGATGAAGGGTCTCACCACTTTTTTAGTAGTATTTTCATTGTATTCTTTTTCAAATTCATATTCTCAAAACAAAAAATTGAGAATAGAGATTAAGGAAGCTACATTAATGAATATGATTGAATCTATAGAAAATCAAAGTGAATTTGTATTTATTTACAATGATGAAGTATTACCTGAATTAAAAAAAGCTTTAGGTAATATTCAAATTAAAAATAAATCCATTTATAAAATTTTAGATAGAGTTTTAAATAAAGAAAAGCTTGTTTACTCTGTAAATGAGCGTCAAGTGATTTTAAATAAAAAAGAAGAAATTCTTGATTATAAATTACAACAACAAATTTCAGGAGTAGTTACTGCAGATGTAGATGGTTTACCATTACCGGGTGTTAACATAATAATTGAAGGGACATCGAGAGGTGTGCAATCAGATTTTAATGGGATTTATGCTATAAATGCAAGCGAGGGAGATATTCTAAAAGTTAGTTTCGTAGGGATGCAAACTAAATATGTTACAGTGGGGCTAAATGATGTTATTGATATTGTTATGGAAGAGAGCCCTGAAAGTTTGGACGAGGTGGTAATCACTGGATATCAAAATGTAGATAGAGAATTATTTACAGGAGCATCGCAAACTATTAAAGCGGCTGATATTAAATTAGATGCAGTCCCAGATTTAACAAGAAGTCTAGAAGGTAGAGCTGCTGGTGTGAGTGTTCAAAACGTAACAGGAACTTTTGGCGCAGCCCCTAGAATTACAATAAGAGGGTCATCTTCTATTTTAGGAGACACAAAACCTATTTGGGTTGTAGATGGTGCGATACAAGAAGAAATTGTTGATATATCATTTCAAGACTTAGTTGCTGGTGATCTTAATAGTTTGTTAAGTTCTGCTTTAGCAGGATTAAATGCAAATGATATAGAGAGTTTTGAAATCTTAAGAGATGCCTCTGCAAGTGCTCAATATGGAGCAAGAGCTTTAAACGGAGTTGTAGTGATCACTACTAAATCTGGTAAGAGGAATCAAAAACCAGCTTTTAATTATACTTCAGAATATGCTGTTAGAGCCATTCCGAGTTACGATGAATATAACCTTTTGAATTCGCAAGAAACGGTTTCAATTTACAGACAGTTGGCAAGCCAGCAAGTAGGACAAATAACAAATACAGGAGTGGTTAATGGACGAAACGGTGGTATTTATAATTTATTATACAATTCATTAGAACCTAATGAACAAGGCGTTTTTGAAGTTAGTAATACTCCAGAAGGAAGAGCTAGATTTTTACAACAATACGAATTGGCAAACACAAATTGGTTCAAAGAATTGTTTAGACCAACACCTACCCAAACACATACTTTGAGTTTTTCCGCAGGTGGTGAAAAAAGTACCACATATGCTTCCATAGGTTATTTTGCAGACCCAGGATGGACTATAGCAGATAGAGTAAGAAGACTAACGGGTAATTTAAGAAACACATACTATTTAGGAGATAATGATAAATTAAAAATAACTACGCAGCTAAATGCCTCTATAAGAAATCAAAACGCACCAGGTACCTTAGATAGGGAATCAGATAACTTTTTTGGTTCATTCAATAGAGAATTTGATACAAACCCTTTTAATTATGCTCTTAATACAAGTAGAGCAATACGTCCAAGAGATAATAATGGCGATTTAGAGTTCGTCCGTAACAATTGGGCACCATTCAATATTTTACAAGAAATAGAGAATAATTCTGTTGAACTAAATGTTAACGATGTTCGTTTTCAAGCGCAATTAGATTACAAGATTAATGATCATCTTGAATATTCTTTTTTAGGAACAGCTCGCTATGCAAATTCAACAAGTGATCATGCTACTACAGAGTTTTCAAATGCAGCAGAAGCCTACAGAGCAAATGATAATACTATAATAAGAGATGCAAACACATTTTTATTTCAAGATCCAGAACTTCCAAATTCAAGTCCAAGAGTCGTGCTTCCAGTTGGAGGTATTTTAAGAAGTAATAGAAATACGATTACAACATATACCTTTAGGAATACTTTAGAATATAAGAAGCGGTTTAAAGATGACATACATGGATTGACACTTTATGGAGGTCAGGAATATAGGCATACAGATAGGTCGGCTGTATTTAATACGGGTTATGGCTACCAATTTTCAAGAGGAGGTACTGTTTTTACAGATCCAGATATCCTAAGAAAAGCAATTCTGGAAGGAGATGATTATTTTGGTTTTCAAGAAACCAGAAACAGAGAAATTACGTTTTTTGCCAATGCAACTTATGATTTTGACAAGAAATATGTTTTGAATCTTTCAGGGAATTATGAAGGCTCCAACAGAGCTGGTAAATCTGACGGTACCAGATGGTTACCAACATACACCGTTTCTGGAAGATGGAACGTTCATAGGGAAAACTTTATAGATAACTTGGGCATTATTAATAATTTAGTACTAAGGACTTCTTATGGTTTATCTGCTTTGATCGCTAATACCGCTTCTAATAATGAAGCCATATTTAGAAATCAAGTTACCGATAGAGGTTTTATATCAGATAGAGAAAATGCCATTGATATAATAGATTTGCAAAACTCAGAACTAACCTGGGAAAAGCAAATAGAATATAACTTAGGATTAGATATTGGTTTATTCAATAACAGAATAGCCATGAATATTGATGCTTATTTTAGAGATGGAAAAGACTTAATAGATTTTATAACAACCTCTGGGATTGGTGGAGAACCCATAAAATTAGGAAACTTCTCTTCTTTAGAAACTAAAGGAATAGAATTTCAGCTTAATACGGTAAATGTATCAAATGATGAATTTAAATGGAATTCTGGTTTTAATATATCATTACTTGATCAGGAAATTACAGAATTACAGCAAGAGCCCAATGTATTTGATTTAATTACAGGAGGTCAGTTTGGTAATGCAGTAGGCTTTGCTCCTAATTCTTTGTTTTCATATAATTTTGAAGGATTAGATAGTGATGGATATCCTACATTTACTTTGCCAGAAGATGGTATCGACTTTCAGTCAACCGATGACCCACTGTCTTATCTTAAATACGAAGGGCCAACATTACCTAATGTTACAGGCGGTTTCGCTAATAATTTCAAATACAAAAATTGGGATTTTAGTTTCTTTATTTCGTTTTCAGCAGGTAATAAAATTAGATTGGATCCAGCATACGCATCCAATTATTCAGATTTATCAGTTTTTCCTACTGAATTTCTCAATAGATGGTTAACCCCTGGAGATGAAAATATCACTAATATACCAGTGATTCCATCAACACAACTCATACAAAGACGTGGGGAAACGAACTCTAGACAGATCTATAATGCCTACAATTACTCTACAGAACGTATAGCTGATGGAGATTTTATTAGAATGAAAAATATTACCCTTGGATATTCACTGGATAAAAACATTGTTCAAAAATTGGGGATGAGTCGCTTCAGGCTAAGTTTACAAACTACAAATCCATTCCTGTTTTATTCTGATAAAAAATTGGCTGGGCAAGATCCAGAATTTATAAGGTCTGGTGGTGTTGCATTCCCAATTACTAGATTATATACGTTTACAGTTAATGTTGGATTTTAATAAAAAGAACTATGAAAAAATATAATTTAATAAAAATATCTGTCATTACGTTATTTTTAGTTTTAGTATCATGTGATGATATATTAGACGAGTCTCCAGACAATAGAACAGAGATAGATTCTTTAGAAAAAATAAGCGAGCTTTTAGTTAATGCGTATCCACAAGCTTTATATACTCCTTTTTTAGAACCAATGTCCGATAATGCAGATGATAAAAGTTTTTCTGCTGAAGAATCCCGCTTAAATGATTTTATGTATGAGTGGGGCGATTTTTTTGATAATGATGAAGATACACCAACCTTTTATTGGAATGGGGCTTACGAGGCTATATCACAAGCAAATCAAGCTTTAGCTTCTCTAGATGAATTAGGAGTAATTGATGTGAATCAAAGAGGAGAAGCACTTTTATGTAGAGCCTATGCTCACTTTATGTTGGTAAGTATTTTTGCAAAAGCCTATAATCCATCAACTGCTTCGTCAGATTTAGGAATTGCCTATATCACAGAGCCAGAAACTACATTGCTGCCTCAATATACAAGGCATACTGTACAAGAAGTTTATGACAATATAGAAACAGATTTAGTTGAAGGACTCAAATATATTGGCAATGATTTAAATTATAGTGAGCCAAAATTTCATTTCACAACAAGAGGAGCCAATGCATTTGCATCTCGTTTCTATTTAGTTAAGGGTGATTGGCAAAAGGTAATAGATTATAGTAATGAAGTTTTAGGATCTGGATCTGGTGTTAATGACTTAAGAGATTATGAAAATGATTACAGGGTAGCTGGTTTAAGTTATAGCGAAAGAGCTTTGAGGTTTTCTTCAACTCTAGAACCAGCAAATCTTTTAATTACAGTAGGTTCTTCAGTGTATAGTAGAAATCACGCTTCTTTGCGTTTTCAATTAAGCGGTGATCTAGCCAGAGAGCTTTTTTTCAATGGTAATGCTGCAGGGCTGGCATGGTCTGAAACGGTATTTGGCCAAGATTTGTTTTTCAACGTTCCAAAATATGATGAGTATTTTAGAACAACAAACCAAGCAGCTGGGATAGGGCTTGTTTTTGTGCAAACCCCGATTTTAACAACTGATGAAACTATGTTTAACAGGGCTGAAGCTTACGCGATGCTTGGAGAATTTCAACTAGCAGCTGATGATTTAAATACATTATTGTCTGTAAAGTCTGAAGGATATACTAGTGCTGCTGTACTATCTACTGATGATATTACAACCAATTTCGGAATTGATTCAGATTTTTATACACCACATTACCAGATACCAGCAAATGCATTACCCTTTGTAAATGTCATTTTACAAACAAAACGATCCGTATTTTATAATGAAGGCTTACGTTGGTTCGATATGAAAAGGCATGATATAGTAGTTGAGCATGAAAGACAGTTGACACCAAGTGTTTCAGAAACATTAACGCTACCTAAAGGAGATAACAGAAGGGCATTGCAAATCCCAACGGAGGCGCAATCTCGCGGTATTTTACCTAATCCAAGATAGCCTTGTTAAACTTTTAAAATGATTAAAATGAAAAACATAAAAAATATAATATGGGCAAATCTTGTATTAGTTGCTTTACTAATAAGTTCATGCAGTGACTCTTCTGATACCATAAAAGAAAGCCAAATAGATGCAAGTACACCAATTCTATCAGATTTAGATGTATGGTTAAGATCTAATTTTGTTTCACCTTACAACATTGAAATATCATACTTATGGGGAGCAAGTAATACTGATATCGCTAGATTTTTATATCCTATGAAGGAAGATGATGTGCAACGCTGGTCTGAAACCATAAAAAGAACTTGGATCGATCCCTATAATAAATTGGGAGGTGAGGATTTTATAGCAGAAATTACGCCACGTCAAATAGTATATTCAGGAGGATTTAATTTTAATCCAAACAGCCCTACAATAACATTGGGTATTGCAGAAGCTGGTACCAGAATTACATTTTTTAATTTAGACTTTTTGGATTATTCTGATGTGAATAGTGTTAGAAGACCTCTACAAACATTGCATCATGAATATGCACATATCTTAAATCAAAAATTTCCTTTTACTGACGATTTTGGTTTAATTACACCTGCAGATTATACCGCACAGTGGTTTAATTTAGGTTTTGATGAGTTTGGTAATCCAGATCCTTCAGAATATTTGGATTTAGGATTTATTACAGCATATGCATCAAGTCAAGAAAATGAAGATTTTGTTGAAATTGTAGCAACTATGCTAACAAACTCCAGAGCAGATTTTGAAGCAATTATTGATAGTGCGAGTCCTTCTGGGCAGGCAATTATAAGACAAAAGTTAGAAATTGTGCTAACGTATTTTCAAGAGAATTTTGGTATAGACCTTTATGAATTACAGGAATTAGCATATCAAGCACTTTTAGATAGTTTGGACTAAAAAAAAATAAAAATGAAAAAAACAATTAATTATATATTCAGTTTATTAATGTTAACACTAGTTCTAAACTCCTGTGAAGTAGATAGAACTGAAGAAATATTTGACGATTCGCCAACAGTAAGAATAGATAAAGAAATAAGTGAATTAAGAACATTATTGCTGTCAGAATCGCAGGGGTTTTCTGGGGTATATTTTCCAAATGATGATGTTGTGGGAGGCATTAATTTTCACATGAATTTTACAGAAGATCTTAGAGTTAAAATAACATCAGATTTCAAAAGCACTACGAGTCTTACAGACACGAGATACGAGATTGTTACAGGAACTACTTCGGCAGAATTAGTGTTTACAAGTGGATCGAGACATATAACGGATTTAATCCAAGATGGAGCGGCAGGATTTAATACCTTTTTTGGGAGCAATTCATTTCAATATGCAGGTGAAGAAAATGGTAATATTACTTTTAAAGATGTGCGTAGCGATGGTGTTTTTGTAATGTCTCCCTCAGGTTTTACAGATTTTGATACAGAAAGTGTCGCTAGTGCAGATATTACTTATGCTAATAGACAAGCTTTTTCAGAAGTTGATTGTGCAACTGCGTCTGTGTATGATAATCTTGTGATGGAAATAAATAATGGAGGTGAAACCATTAGTTATATTTTGAACTACGATCCAAATAATATTTTCTTTGATGCTGAAACTACAGATGCAGGAGGTGTTAGTTCAAGGCAAAGTCTTGGAGTCGCTTTTACGTTAATTGGAGGAGAACAAGCAATATCAATTAGCCCTGTATTAGAGGTTGGAGATAATAGCTTCAAGGATTTTATCTTAGATTCCAGTGCACCTGAAGTTCAATATGTAGCAACTGTAAATGGGGCTACTGCAAGAATCCTTCAAACGTCGCCATCTGTTCCTACGGGAGAAGATATTTTTGAGTTACCAGGTTCAACGTATATTTATGATACAGCAGACGGGACAAATCCATTATTAAGCCCTTGTTTTCAAGAACAGGTATTAGATCAAATTAATACTAATTTAGATAATCGATTTGGTCCAGGAGTATTAAGATTTTCTTTTTTTGCTGTTTTCTTAAATTTTGAAGGTAACTGTACTAATTTGGCGATCTTTTTGCAAGATGCTAACGGTGATAATTTTAGAGCAAATTATTGTCATTTGGCAAGTATTCAAGATAATACATTGTTCTTAGAGTATCAAGGGCCATTTTCAGGAGCTAACGACGCATTTTTTGAAGCAGATGTACTGCCTTTAATAGCGTTTTTCGGTAGCTCTCAAGGTTTGCTTTACACTAATGAAGGGGCATTCAGAGGAAGTGTCAGTAATTATCTTAATGCTGCAGGAGCTTTTACTAGTTTGGATAACGAATCGCTTAGAGCTTATGGGTACTTTTTTTAATCGAAAAATTCGTCCGATAACATAAGAATTAAAATTAGCTAGTAATAATCTAACCCTATACTTACATCAAGTAAGTGTAGGGTTTTTTGTGTTCGAAAAATATGATGAAATTAAAATATAATTTTCCCATTTTTCCACGTTATCATATTTTGTATTTACATTTGCACCGTTTACACATAATTATGAAGAAACTATTTTTAGCCCTTTTTTTAATATGCCTTTTTAATCCATTAAACGCGCAAACAAAGTCTAAGACTAAAAGGTCTTTGTCGGATGCAGTTGTGAAGAAACAAGATTCGACGAAAAAGAAAGACCCTAAGGATAAAAAAGCCAAAATTCAGGATTACTTAATAATCTCACATGTAAACGATACAACATTTGTAGATACCACATTAACAATTCAAAAAGAATATAAGTTTAATTATTTAAGAAGGGATAATTTTGGTTTAATACCATTTTCAAACTTAGGACAAACATATAATAGTTTAACCTATGATTTTCAAAATACCAGTTTAATGCCTGATTTTGGTGCTCGCGCAAGGCACTTTAATTATATGGAGATTGAAGATATTAATTATTATCGTGTACCAACGCCACTAACAGAATTGTTTTATAAATCCGCTTTTGAACAAGGACAATTATTAGACGCATTTTTTACAGTAAATACATCACCACGAGTCAATTTTTCGATAGCATACAAAGGATTGCGCTCATTGGGTAAGTACCAGCACATATTAACAAGTACAGGTAATTTCAGATTTACAACAAACTATAGAACTAAAAATAACCGTTACAACTTTAGAGGACATATAGTAACGCAAGATTTGTTAAACGAAGAAAATGGCGGACTTAAAGATGATCCAAGTGTAGAGAATTTTGAAACAGGGGAAGATGAGTTTATAGACCGTTCTATCTTAGAAGTGAATTTCGAAAACGCAGAGAATATTATAAGAGGAAAACGTTTTCATTTAGAACACACTTATAAAATCATTAGGAAAAAAGACTCGTTATCAAAAAACAAACTTAGTTTAGGACATATTATGTCTTTTGAAGATAAATACTATGAATATAATCAATCTGCATCAGATGTTTTCTTTGGAGATGCATTTAAAAATTCTAGTCTTAGAGACCGAGCAACATTGGAAAATTTTTATAATCAAGTACAATTAAACTATAGTAATAATATTATTGGTGATTTACAATTTAATATAACCAGTAATAATTATAACTATGGTTACGATAAGTTGGTAGTATTAAATGGAAATACCATAACGAATAGATTAAAAGGCGATATATTTTCAGCAGGAGGTAAGTATCATAAAAAATATAGAGGTTTCGATTTAGATGGAGCGTTCGGTTTAAATGTATCTGGCGATTTTAACGGCAATTTTTTTAAAGCAAAAGCCACTTTTAAACTTAACGACGATTTATCGGCAATAGCATCAGTAAACCATAGCTCAAAAGCACCAAACTATAATGCTTTATTATATCAAAGTGATTATATAAATTATAATTGGCAAAACAATTTTAATAATACAGAAACAGAGCAATTGGCATTCCAATTAAAGTCTAAGAAAATTGCTAATATCTCAGCCGATTATTCTACAATAAGTGACTATGTTTATTTTAAAGAGGACGAAACAAGTAGTCAAGTACAGGCGTTTCAAAATGACAATTCAATTAGTTATTTAAGAATTAAATTAGATAGAGAAATAAAAGCGGGTAAGTTTGCCTTAAACAATACTGTGTTATATCAAAAGGTAACAGACGAAAATAATACATTAAATATGCCGGAACTTACAATCCGTAACACTTTATATTATTCCAGTCATTTATTTAAAAAGGCCATGTTTCTGCAAACAGGTGTAACTTTCAATTATTTTACTAAGTACTATATGAATGCTTACAATCCTTTATTAGCAGAATTTTATGTGCAAACAGAAAGGGAATATGGTGGCTTTCCACGATTAGATTTCTTTTTAAACGCAAAAATCAGGCAAACTAGAATCTTTTTTAAAGCCGAGCATTTCAATTCATCTTTTACAGGATACGATTTTTATTCGGCACCCAACTATCCATATAGAGATTTTACTTTACGTTTTGGTATTGTATGGAATTTCTTTTTATAATATAAGTACTAGGGCGTTTCCCAAAAGGGTCGGGCTTTCGTCAGTCGCTTTTTTATGTTGCATATGTGCAACAACATAAAAAGAGCTTCAACAAATGCCTCAATCCCTAACGCGGGGATGTTCGTATAAGTCATTTTATAGTCCAAAGATTGAGCATACCATTAAAGGTTTCTGATTAATAAAGTATAAAATGATACAAAAAGTCACAAATCATCTATAGGTAAGATTACCGATTTGTGATTATCTATACGCATATAATCGCACAATATTCGTCGCACAATTTAACATCTTAGAGCGATTTAGTGTCAAAACCGGCAGCTATCCTCTCACAATTTTCCGTGCAAATACCAAAAACGCCAAAAATGTTTAAAAAATAAAGAGTTATAAATAGCGGAAAACAAGGCATTTAAAAAGGGAATAAAAAAAGAATAAAAAAAAGATTAAAAAAGGTATTGCGCAATACAAAAAGGGTCGTATGTTTGCAGCCGCTAAAAAAGACAATGTCTATGTAGCGAAGTTCATTGACAAGCACGATAAAATAAAAGCGAAAAGAGCGATAAAAAACTTTTTTCAAAAAAAGATTTAAAAAGTATTGTGTGAGTTAAAAAAGGGTTTTATATTTGCACCCGCTTAGCAAGGAAACAAGTTAAGACAAGAAATAAAAGTTCATAAACATATTGAATTGACAGCGTAAGAAAGTTATTGGAAACGATAACGATCGACAAACGAGAATAGACCATTTTGAGTACTAGAAATTCCAAATTTAGTTGTTGATAAAACAAGTCAAACAAGACTTAAAAAATTAACGATGAAGAGTTTGATCCTGGCTCAGGATGAACGCTAGCGGCAGGCCTAACACATGCAAGTCGAGGGGTAACGGGGTAGCTTGCTACCGCCGACGACCGGCGCACGGGTGCGTAACGCGTA
>NZ_JAUOEK010000083.1 GCF_030540835.1 Flavivirga aquimarina
ATTATAACTTATTTCTGTATCGTTATTGGGGTTTATGGCTGTGTTGGACAGCAAAGCGTTTTTAAAATTGACATCGGGGATGTACACTATAGGAGAACAATCGTTACTAAAACTTGCGGTGGTATCTATATCATTTGCCCAATTGGTGTTGCTATAGGTAACATCGTCCACTTGTATACAGCTTAGATCGGGGTTGTTCTGGGCATCAAAACTACTGATCCCCGTATTATTGCCATTGGCAACGTTTAAACTTGTTAAAGCATTATTGTTACAATATAAACTTGTTAAAGCTGTATTGGCAGAGACATCCAAACTTGTTAAAGCATTATCGTCACAATATAAACTTGTTAAAGCTGTATTGGCAGAGACATCCAAACTTGTTAAAGCATTGTGGGTACAATTTAAATTTATTAAATTGGCAGAGACATCTAAACTTGTTAAATTATTATTCCGACAATATAAACTTGTTAAAGCTGTATTGGCAGAGACATTTAAACTTGTTAAATTATTATTCCGACAATCTAAAAATGTTAAAGCTGTATTGGCAGAGACATCTAAACTTGTTAAATTATTATTCCAACAATATAACCTTGTTAAAGCTGTATTGGCAGAGACATCTAAACTTGTTAAAGCATTAGAACTACACCATAAACTTGTTAAAGCTGTATTGGCAGAGAAATCTAAACTTGTTAAAGCATTATCGTAACAGTCTAAACTTGTTAAAGCTGTATTGGCAGAGACATCTAAACTTGTTAAAGCATTATTGGAACAACTTAAATATGTAATATTAACAAAAGCCTCAATACCTGTTAAATCTGCTATGTTATTAAATGAAACATGCATTGTTCCTGTAAAAGCGGCCGCTTCACTACAACTTATTTCCATATCATTATTGGTGTTTATGTCCGTGTTGTTTATCAAATAGTTTTTAAAATTAACATCGGGGATGTTTACATAACATGAACCAATTTGTGCATTGGTGTGTGCAGCACTTACTATAAATAGCAAAAATAACAAAGAGGCATTTTTAATGCCTTTTTTTAAGGTTTGCGCTGGAATCGCTCTGGGAGAATAATTTTTTTTCATTCTTTTATTTTAAAATGGTTAGCTTCTAAAGTGCATTGTTTATATAAATTTTCATAATATAAGTGCTGTAATTGGCTAAATATGGGATGAAAAAAGGGAAAATGGGGATTATAGAAATTGGGTTTAACGATGTGCATTGTTAATGAAGAGCCTATCACAGCAGTTCTAGAAGATACTTGATTGCCTAAAGAGCTGTTCCTAAAATGGTTTTCTGGAACGTTTCTGGTTAGGTTATCTCTTATCTGTTTCTTGGCCTTACCTATTATTAGTAAAAATAGATACTCGGAGAAGTTATTATAATACCTAAACTAATAAAGGGTGCTTCTTAATAGAGTTTAGATTTTAAGCTTAGTACTTTATGGTGAAATGTCCAATAATTTTATGCCCATCAATAGTTATTTCATACCAATAATCATCCTCAAAATCACTCTCCTCCTGCTCTGGTTCAAATTGTTGTTCAAAATAGAGAATGCAATATGGTTCATTATTGATAAAGTCTGACTCTTTTCTATATCCTTTATAATAACTATGGATGCATTGGTACTTTTTCGATTCTTTATGATTTCCTTTATCATACGCTTCCAAAAACGGTCTGAGGGCAAAAATGATTATATGTTAAGCCTTTCATGTGGCTTATCTAAATATAGGTTCTATTGTTCTATAATAAAAACGTGTGTTGTTACCAATTGGTTGAATTGTTGAATTGGTTTTAACTAAACCACTCCTATGGACTGGAAGTCCATAGGTTCGTTTTGGCAGACTGAAAGTCTGCTTCGTGAAATATGGTAAAACTGAATTCGTGTGAATTCGTGAAACCTGCCAGCCGGCAGCTACGGTGTACCCACATCTTTTAAAGAAGGTTTCTATTTTATTATTTACTTTTAGTTCACAAATCTTATTTGATAAATAGGAGTTCATGAATCTTCGATTTCTTTGCTCGTCCAAAGAAAAGTAACAAACCTGCCTGCCGGCAGGCAGGAGAA
>NZ_JAUOEK010000183.1 GCF_030540835.1 Flavivirga aquimarina
TTATTTAAAGAAAACCAAATACCCATAAGACCTAATCGCTCTTTTGAACGAAATTCAGGAAAATACCGCTCTCGAATCAAACCTAAAATATCTAAAAATCAAAAAGATAGCATATGATGAGGGCTTAACTTTATGACATTGGACGAGCGCTAACAAGGGGCTATGTCACCAAATTTGTTGAGGTAGATTTAATACATGAAAAAAAATAATTTATACTATAAAGAATAATATGTTGTGATATATATTATTAAAAGCAGCTATGATAGAGATCGTGCTTACCCGATCCATTACAATTTGAACATTTAGCACGAATTGGATCACCGCAATTATCACAATATCTAGACGGAAAGAGATTCTTTCCAGTACCATTACAAGGACCACATGTCAACTTCACATTCATTCCGCATTTTGGACAATTATCTGGGCTTAGATTTAAAGGTTTAAGAGGTTCAAAAAAAGTACATTTATAACAACTCATATTTTAATAATTTTTTAATTTCTATACCTTAATGTGTTTGCGTTATATTATTGTCTTGAGTAATTGTATGACTATAATTGCTTATATAGACAATTCCTTTACAAATATAAGTAATAGGTTGATTCATTTCTTTTTTTGATTTCAATGTTTTATTTTCTTATATTTAGCGCATATTGTATTGTAAACCAACAAAATAAACTATTATGAATAAGATTTGGCAAGACTAACAATTTTACAATCGGTTGATTTATTTAACCGATTTTTATTAAAAATATAAGCAGAATGGATTATTTTCTTATAGGTTGCCCTTATACAAAAATGAAACATTTGAGAAGAGCATTCGAAACTAATTCTTACCCAGATATTAGTATAATTAATATAGAAAATATTGGTAAAATAGATAAAAAATTTATTTATCTTAAGAATACAAATATAAAGGTGAAATTGTCTGACATAAAAAGCTGTCATATAAGATATCCCTATGATCTTATACCTCCTTTAACAGCAACTTTTAAGAGAAGAGAAGAAACCGAGTTTATTAAAACAATATGTTTATTATTTGATGAAGTTTCTGTTAATTCTTTTACGGCTTCATGGGTTTTTAGAAATAGAGCTTTTTCGTTATTAACTGCTGAAAAATATGATTGTAAAATAGCCGATTTTGAAATAATTAAAGAGGATAAATATTCAAAAATTAAAAGTTTAAAAGCCATAAAAGCTTTGGGTAACTGTTTTGTTTCTGAAGATTTAAAACCAACAAAAACATTGTTTTCAAAATATATCGAAATAGCTCAAGATGGAGAAGATGTAGCTGTAATATTTCCGGCATCCAAATTTGATAATAAAATGTTGTCTGAATATATAAAAGTCAATGGAATAGCTTTTATTCAAAACATTGTTAATTCTATAAATGAATATAGGACATACATTATAGGAAAAAATATTTTTATTTATAAAAGAGGTAAACATGATTCTTTTGACAAAAGTCCAGCTGAATATATTAAATCAGATTATAAATGTTCAGAAACAACAGAAGTTGGACTAAAAAATATGATGTCAGATTATAATCTTAATTATTTGTGTTTTGATATGATAGTAAATTCAGACGGTAGTGAGTTTATTATAGATATTAACCCATTTGGTGGGTTACCAAATTTTGAGGTTTTTCCAGAACCATCTATGGCATTATTTAATTTAATGCTTAAATCAGTTTATAGTGATTAATAAAAATATAATTTATAAACTAAAGGATTCCTTATTGGCTATTTATTCTGGTAATTCTGATGGTATTATTCATTTAAAAAATGCGATTGATTTCAATCTTAATCAAGAATCAATAGATGAAGTAAAGTTATTAAATTTTGAAGAGTCAAAATTTAATAATAGAATTGCTAGGTATGAAATTACTTTAGATAATGAAACTAATAATATTGTTCAACAATTATCTACGAAACTAATTTTTGTTCGAGATTATTTGAATTTAAGTTTAGATTATTCTTTTGAATCATTTGCATTTAAATATTATAAAGGACATTTTGTTCCCGAACATATTGATAGGGATAGGCACAAACTAATAGCCTTAACCTATTTTGGTGATTTCACAGGTGGAGATTATGTTTATTTAAGTAAAATATTTAAAAGAGAAATTAAAATCTTTCCAAAAATAGGAGATGTAATAATTTCTATAAATGAGGGAACAAAGTTTGATAATTTAAAATTGAAACATAAGGTCGACCTAATTCAATCGGGTATAAGATATACAATTGCTACTAGTTTGGTTTCTAATAAATAAAAAGATCACAAGAGTATAACTAATTTAATTTATTAAATCTTAATTTTTCAAGGAATGATATAATAATATCTTTCTTACAGGTACTAAAACACCATATACTATTAAGAAACCCACTAAATTCTCTCAATAGTTAACTCTGTGTGTTAATTAAAATAGTTGTAATTGTATATCTTTGAATTGAGTAAATGAAAATTCAATATTTTTTAGTTAATTTCTACTAATTATTGTATCCTATTTGTACCTCAAAGATATTTAGGTACTATAAATGTTAACATAATACATTTTGTATCAAAGTGTTAAAGCAAAAAGGATAACAATCTCAAATCATTGAGAAGCGCCTAGCACATGAAAAAATCTGATATAGATTTTCTTACCTTTCGTACCCCATTTTACCATTGCATCTAAAGTCGCCAAAACCCAAGCATTTTAAGTATCCCAAAGAAGTTATTACCGTTGGAGATGAACTAAGAAAAGTTAGGATGGATAGAGGTCTTACTCAACATAAAGTAGCTAAAATGATTGGGGTTAATCGCAACTTTGTATATGAAATGGAACTAAATCATCATACTAATACCATTTATGCTCTGCATAAAGTTTTTACATTTTTTGGATATACTCCAAAAACATTGAACATTAACGAATCTACACTGCAAGGTCAATTTTTTTCTCATCGAATTAAATATGGATTTACATATAATGTGATGGCACAAAAAATCGGAGTAGATAAAAGTACCATTGCTCGATTTGAGAGAGGAGGAAATATTAAAAAAGAGACAGAAATTAAAATCAATAACTATGTTGCATCAATCGAAAAATAAAGTTTGGTTATTTAATATATTCTTTAACTTTTTTACTCATTTCATCAGATATATACATTTCATTATTTTCAATGCGCTCAATAGTTCGTACTGAAACATTAATTTTTTGAGCAAGTTCACTCATAGTTAATCCATATTCTATGCGATACAATAAACATTTATTTGATAGTGAATTAGTATCATCATACCAATAGTTGAATCCTAAAAACTCAACTACCTTTTTTCTGTTTTTAATATGCGGTAAATATTGATTCCATTCCCAATATTGATAAGAATCTTTAAGTACTCCAAAGTACTTAGCTGTGTCGTCCTGAGACCATTCTAAGTCTAAACGTTTTCTTTTGAGTTCTGCACCTAAGCTTATATCGTTAGTGGCAGGAAAGGGAAGTCTATGTGGTTTTACAGCAGTTATAGTGATGTTACAAATGGGCGCCACACCACAAGTTTTTCATTGTGGCCAGAGGAAAGGATAAATCCACAATTAAAAGGAAACAGAAATTTATTATTAAAATGCAGCTACTCAAATCTCTCAACTAACTGTCCAGTTTTTTGTTGCAAGTCCAATTCAGTATAGGAGCTTGGATCGTGAGGGGTGGCTGGGGTGAAAACCTATTCATTATTTCTACGAAGTTACAAACTTCGCAGAGCTGGTAGTTTAAAATCTAATGATTGATAGAGCTTTTTAATTGTTAGTTATATTCTTACAAATTTCGATTGTTTTATTTATATTTAGAGAATTACAATAATTTAAACTACATCAAAAAATGATGCAAGCCTGTTATACTGTCGAAAATAAATAATAATGAACAAATGGATAATAGTAATTTGATAAAATTGAGCTATTTAAGAAAGCCATAGAACTTCTCATTCCATTTATTAAAGGGATTGTCATGATTCTGATAAAACTCTCTTAGAAAGAGTCTTTGATAAAAGATTTTCCACTTCAACATCAATTGATACGTTTTATAGAAAATTGTTAATTTCCACAAGAACCATTTTAAGTTGATAAGTAACAAAAATTCAGAAATAAAGACATATAAAAGAAAGTTCAGGGTGAGAAAACTATGTTGATTGTATTTATTCGTTATTTAATAATCACTAATAGATTTATACTAAAGACAAGAAAAAGAATTCATAATGAAAGAAATATTTAATAGAATAATAATTGATGGGGCAATAATTGCGGTATGTATAGGTGTTGTAGCTTTTGTGTTAAAACAATACTTAACTAAGATTATAGGATTTAAAATAGATGAAAAACTTGAAATAAAAAAAGTAGAATTAGAAATAAAAAAGGAGAGAGAATTAAACAAATTGAAACAAATAGGCTCAATATATCCTAAGGTTTTAGAATCAACTTATCGGCTTAGAAACATCGTAAGAGATTTTGTTAATCATATTAACTCAAAGAATTTCAACAACTCTTATATTAAGAAAAGAGAGTTTTCAAAAGATTTGGTTCAAAATATTAAACTTTTGAGGAAAAATTTTAAAACTTTAGATGATTTAGTAATTACTTCTAAAGCCTTTCTTGATACTGAAACTCATGATAAATTTCATGATTTTAAAAATCATGTTTTACAAATAGAAAAAGATATTACTTTATTAGAGTATAAAACTGATACCGATGATTTTGATTTAGATGAATTAATCTTTATTACTAACCAAATTAAAGAAGAGAGAGTAAAAATAGAAGCTCTTTTTGAAAAGATTACTGGGAATGTGAAAACTAAATTAAATACTTCTAAATAGCTTTATGAGTAAAAAAATGATATTAAGAAAAGCTGAGAGAAGTTATAAAGAATCTATTACAAAATTAGTTCCCTTTAAATTGAAGATTAGAGAGCTTTTCTCTTCTGTTTTGTTTGAAATAGGAGAAAAATATCCAACAAAATTTAATGGGCTTTTTGATGAACTCTTTTATCAATTTTATTCTTTTGAAAGTTGGTATAAATATGATAAATTCAATCAATTAGGGTTATCAATTAACCATGGTTTACCCAATGATAAGTCTAGAGAAGAATATCCGTCAATGTGTAACTCGAAATATGACGTATCTCATTATTTAAAGGCTGAAAGTAGTTTTTTAATTAATTGGGAGGAAGACTTTCATATAACCTCATTTAGTGAAGGAGATGAAGAGTTTATATATCAAATTTGTTTAACTGTTGAGGAGCAGTATGTAAAGCGTGTCTATTTGTTTTACAATATTTTAGATGAAGATTTTAATAGATTATTACTTCATCTTAAAAAAGTTAATGAGAGAAAGTAAAAATAATTTTAAATGAATAAAGAGCATTTCTTAAAAAAATCTGAAAAATGTAGCCTGGCTTATTTAGATATAACTGTACCAATAATTCTTGAGTTTAGGGATTATATATCAAAAATTGAACAAAAAATTACAGGACATTACCCAGAAAAATTTGAAAGCCTTAATCATGAATTGTTTTATCAAGTGACATGGTTACAAAATATATATCTTAATTATTCCAAAGGTTATTATCCAGCTAAAGACCGCATGAAAATGACAAAATATTTAAAGGATGTTTTTAAAAATTTAAAAGATACACAAGAAAAATATAATAAATCCCATAAACTTAGAGTGGGAGTTCATTTTACATTATGGATGTTTATTGAATTGAAAACACCCAAGGAATATGGTCACTTTATTCATGGGAACCATGAATTTTTTTATGAAATATTTAAGTCTTTCTCAGATGAACTAGCCCCTGAATTATATCAACTTTATCATCAAGTTAAGAATGATTTAACTATGTTAACTAAAAAAGTAAATTAATTTCATGTCAAAAGAAGACCTTTACTTATTAAAATCAGAAGAAAGTTATAAAAAATATATTGAACTAATAATTCCTCAGATACTAAAAATCAGAGAACTTTTCACTCAGATAGACCAGCAAATTACAGATGAAAAATATCACTCAAACTTTACTAATATACATGAAGAGTTGTATTATCAATGTCTCAATATTGAAGATTGGTATAAATTTGAATGGTGTAAACGTAACTTATCTATTTCAAATAAACGGAACAAATATGATTTAGCACATAAGCTAAAACATACTGCTGGATTTTTGTGCTATTGGCATAAGGAAATACAAAAACCGTTAAGGGAGCAGGAATTTACAGATGGTAACCCCGAAGTTAATTATGAGTTTCATATTGGGTTAGTGGAGGAATTTATTCCAGATATCGAATTGCTTTATGACTTTTTAAAACTGGACCTTGAACATTGGTTGATTTTTATGAAAAAAAAACTTGATGGAAACAAATGATTATTTGATCAGGGATTTAGAGATCTATTAAGGTTAATTGTTACTATAAAACTAATTATCTTGGGATTAAGAGAGTTAATCGGAAAAATTTCATAAAAAAGTAGCTTTATCTTATATTGATACTGAAAACCCATTTACTGGTTATTGGTTAATAGCAAGAAATGTTGAGTTTTTATTTGAAGGTATATTTTTAACTTTCTTTATATTGGCATTACGTAAACAATTTAAACAATAAAGTTTTAAGATTATCATGAATGATGTATTTCTATCCCAATCGAAAAAAATTTGTTTTGAAGATATTTCTCTAATTATATTTTTCTTTTTTTATATACATAGGTTTTCCCATTATTATTGCAAAATTTTTTAATAAGGAATTTTGGAATGTAATGATGTCTAGATGAATTATTGTTCATTGGACTTTGGATATTGGAATACCTCTACAGTTTATTAATAATCCTTCAATATAATGGAATTAATACTCTCTAATGCATTTAATTCTATAAAAACTTCATTGTACGAAGCATAATTCATTATCAACTTTAATTCTCCATAAAATTTCCCGTCCATAGATTCAAAAGATAGAGATTTTATATTCAAATTCATTTGATCAGAAACTATTTTAGTTATTTGGTTAACTAAATGAAAGTGCTGCGCTGTGTCTTTCTGTGTCCATTCTAGGGCTAAACGCCTCCTTTTTAATTCCGCTCCGAGTGAATGGTCATTTTCGGTTGGAAGTGGTAGAGCGTTTGGTTTTTCAGCCTTCAATTGAATGTTACAAATGGGCATCATACCACCTGGTTTTCGTAGAGGAAAAAGAAAAGGGCTAATCCATAATTAAAAGGAATACGAATATCTGTTGTTAAATAGTTGTATAAAAAGACACCAATATCATATACAGTAGCTTGTTTTTCTTTAAAAGATAATATGTTGAATTCGTAGAGTGTCATTAGGTATTTGGTTTATAACTCCCATTTTTTTGTTATGTCTTTTTCACTATACCATCTTGAAAGCCATTTCGAAATTCCATCCAACCCAGGATAAATAATACGTTCAGTAATATTAGCTTGGTCAAGTTTATCTCTTATTTCCCATTTTAACGAATGAGGAATAATAATTTTTTTATAAAGCTTAGGATGTTTTTTTAACCAATCCAATTTGTCTGTATCTGGATTTAACATGAATGAGAAAAGGGCAAACTGATTTACAATTCTATCATCAATAGATGGTGGCTCGAAAAAAATCAACCCATCTCCATTGTTTTTATTAAACTCAACAACCTCTTCGATGGTTTCTCCTATTTCCGTCTTTAACTCTGTTGAAGTAAAGGATAATGTCTTTTTCTTTGAAAAAGTATTCTGTAATTTTTTAGGTAAATGATTTTTCATTTCTATAAAATCGACCATCCAAATAACTCCATCAACATTAAATGTGGAAATGTTGTCTGTCATAAAGTGTAAAGCTACATTTGGCGAAAAAGTCCAATCTAAAAGTCTAGTGGGTAAGCCATGATGTTGACCTAAAGCAATCCAATTCCAAATGTTATTATAATTATCTATTAAAGTGTTAATAGGAGAATATTTTTGGAAATTTCTGATTAAATGATGCTCAACTGTCGATGGTTGTCTGCCAATTCTTTGTAAACTCGTTTCTAAACCATAATTTAAGTTAGCAACACCTCTATAAGCATATTTTGAACGATATCTATCTTTATCACTCTCATATACATCAAACATATAATTTTGTAAATCAATCCAACTTTCAGCTCGATATGTGTTTTTATCAATTTTTACCATAATAGAAATATACTTAAATATATAGTTTTTTTAATTTATTAATCATGTTTATACCTTGCAAAAGTATTGAAAGGAAAGCGGTCTAATTTATCTTTACCAATATCAACCAAAGCCTTGTAAAAAGGGTCTTCTTCTGGAGGAGGGATTAAGTAGTTTTCATTTGAAACCCCTTCAATGTCAAAATCCTTATCGAGATACATTATGAAATCACAATCAGTTAGAGCAGAGTTAAAATTATAATCGTTGAAAATTGGTAGAGCACACGATTGACGTATTGGTCTTTCAGGCTTTAGATGATCGAAAAGTGGCACATTATTTACCATATCCCTAGTTTTAACCAAAGAAGGATCTCTAAATCGAAATCCATAGAGAACGCCTTGATGTTTCCCCTTCTCGATAGGCTCATAAAAAGAATACCCTTCTTTATCAGTTTTAAATTTATGAGATGCGAAAAACAAAGCTGTACTTAATTCAAATGTAACATCCAACCCATAAGTAGGCATTCCGTAATGTTGCTCTATCAAAGGTAGTTGTCCAGTTAGATCTCCACTAACTTTTATTTTGCTCCATCTTTTACCATACTCTTGACTTCGTTTATCAGGAAACGACTCTAAGTCTGACATTGTATGAATACCATACCTTTTAAAATTTTCTTCTCCCAAATTATGCCAATTCTCAATTCCATAATAAACAAATTCATCTCCATAAATACTCTGAAAAATTGATTTCTGAAATCTTTCATTAAACCGAAGACTAAAATCATTAACAAATTTTCTGTAAAAAGATGGAATAACTAGCCTTTCTTTATTATTTGTATCAGCCATAAAAGGGTTTGGTATCTCTCGTTTAGTATGATATTCTCTAGCCTGACCTCTAAATGAAAGTAATCCCTCTTTAAACAATCTAGATGTTCCTTCTGCCTCATTTATTTGCTGCAAAGCATCTTTTAAACTTTTTACTTTATAAATAGGAGGGCTAAACTTTGGCGTGTTGTCATTACCTTTTAAGTAGGAAACAAAGGTTTCAAAATTAATATAACCGATCATCATTTTACTACCGTAAAAAGTATCTGAAATACAAGGCATACCATCTCCCAAGCCATAAAGTTTAACATTGGCTTTGTAATGGTAACCAGAATTAATAACTTTTTTGATAGTAATATCATCAATGCCAGCTTTTGAAAGAATTTCGATAGTCTGCTGTTTCATATGTATTCTTAGCTTTGGGTTATTTTAATAGATTATTCCATAGAAGTATGATTAAGATAATTATTACAACCCAAAACAACCTTTAAAGATTTCTTTTGTGAAGCTATTTGATTACTTAATAATAGTTTTTCATTCTCTACCTGTTTCCTATATGTCAACGTTTCCAAGTCTTTGTTACTAATTAGCTTCAATCGTTCCTTATGAATATTTCAAATTATTGTAAAATTATTTTTGAAACTAGCCTAGTTAACAATCAAGAAAGTCACAAAATGCTTTTTCTTTTTTAGATATACATTCCTCAAAAGTTTTAATATTCAATATTGTCTTTTTTCTGATTTTTACGGGATAATTCATGTAATCGGGGTTTATTATACATATCTTTTTATTGCTATTCTGAATGACTTCCCAAATATGACTATCTGATTCATTATAATGTACTCCAATTATTATAATTTTTTCGCACCAATTAATAATTGAATCATATTTTTTCACAAAGAAGTCGTGCATGTCATTACCTTGGACTTTTACCATAAATTTTTTTCCAAAAGTATAGAATGACATTAAGGGTATATAATAATCATTATTCCTATTTAAAATATCGATTGATTTTAGACGATCGTGAACAGTTAGAGAATCAATATTTAACTCGCCCATCTTTCTAACTCTTAAATTGTAATTTTCTTTAATAGAAGGAAGAAAATTGCTTCCTCCATGTAACTTTAATACATGTAATCTATCTGATGAAGGAGCTATTTGATTTTCGTTTAAAATATATTGAACAATGTAGTTTTGAGAGGCCGCAGTTTCTGCTAACATTTCATAATTTAGGCTAACTAAAAAAGGTTGAATGTTTTTACTTGATAGAATTTCAAATAGTTTACAATAATGATTATTTTCAATCGATGATATATTAAATTGCAAGAAATATTTTGCCAAATCAACCATGCTTTTTATAGGCGTTAAGTTCTCTATTAACTTTAGAAACCCTTCTTCAAAAGAATCATTTTTTTTGAAGAAGTTTTTTGCCTTTTCTGGTAATTGATTATAATAATCTGAGTAAGAGATAAGCTTGTCAAACAATTCATTTCCAAGTGGTGGTAAATATGGACTAACAGAATCTTTTCCACAAAAACTACTTGCTCCAGCTCCAACTAAGACACAAACTTTTTGATTGTAATTGTTTATTAACATATTTTATAAATTGAATTTTATTTATTTAGAACCGATTTATTATACTTTTGATTATTATTATAATTATAGTTTTTTATTGGAATTTCATATATACTTTTTAGTTCCGAAGTCTTCAATGTTAGTACAATAAAAAAATGAAAAGGGTGGTGTCTTTAATATAAAAAGTCTTAGTGATTAATATGCTCTTCAACTTTTTTGTTCATTTTTTCAGAAATATGTATTTCATTATTTTCAATGCGTTCAACAGTTCGTACTGAAACATTAATTTTTTGAGCCAATTCACTCATGGTTAATCCATATTCTATTCGATATAGCAAAACTTTGTTTGAGAGTAATTCTGTCCCATCATCCCAAAAGTTAAAACCTAAAAAACTAACTATTTTTTTTCTGTTTTTAATATGCGGTAAATATTGATTCCATTCCCAATTTTGATAAGAATCTTTAAGTACTCCAAAGTATTTTGCCGTGTCGTCCTGAGGCCATTCTAAGTCTAAATGTTTTCTCTTGAGTTCAATACCTAAGCTTACATCGTTAGAGTCAGGAAAGGGTAGTCTGTGTGGTTTTATAGCAGTTATAGTGATGTTACAAATGGGCAATACACCATTTCGGATGTTGCTTTAGTTGGAGGTGGTGCATTTCCACAACCCGGAGAGATTTCTTTATCGCATAATGGCGTGTTGTTTTTAGATGAATTGCCAGAATTTAAACGTGGTATTTTAGAGGTGCTACGTCAGCCATTAGAAGATAGGGAAGTGACTATTTCGCGTGCTAAGTTTACGGTAACATATCCCTCGTCGTTTATGTTGGTGGCGAGTATGAATCCGAGTCCAGGTGGTTATTTTAATGGTCCCAATGCTCCAGTAACTTCCAGTCCTTCGGAAATGCAACGGTATTTAAGTAAGATTTCTGGGCCTTTATTAGACCGAATCGATATTCATATTGAAGTCACGCCTGTGCCTTTTGAAAAGCTGTCGGAAGATAGAAAAGGGGAAACTTCGGTAGATATTAGAAAGCGTGTTACAAAAGCTAGGGAGGTTCAAACGGTTCGTTTTAAAGAATCGGATGTTGTGCATTATAATGCGCAAATGAATACGAAGCAAATTCGAAAATATTGTTTGTTGGATGAAGCATCAAAACAATTATTAAAAACGGCTATGGAGCGTTTGAATTTGTCTGCTCGTGCCTATGATCGTATTTTGAAAGTTTCTAGGACTATTGCGGATTTAGAGGGTGTGGAAGACGTTAATGGTTCTCATATTAGTGAGGCGATTCAATATCGAAGTTTAGATCGTGAGGGGTGGTTGGGGTAGTGAATTCCTGCGACATGTGCTGAACTTGTTTCAGTAAGGCAGGAATCTATATCTATTTTAAGATTAATGTAAAATATGTAGACTTTTTTTAGAACTAAACACTCATAAACGCCACTAGTTTTGGAAACTAGCGAAGAGCTAGGAAGCAGTGAGGATTTCTTAGCTTCATTGTTTAACAAAGTTGTTAAAGAAAAAAATGTTATTAAAAAGAAATAAAGGGCTGTCTAAAAAGCGATGAACTTTTTCATTCAGGATGACACTTTTTAGACAACCTCTTTATTGATTATTGGAGTTTTAAAATTAAGTTATTTCTTCTTTTTAGCAAGATTTACATCAATAGTTTTGTTCTTTTTTACCTCAAATTTTTGAGTTTCCATATCTTTAAAAGAAAATACAAGCTCATCACCTTCTATAGCTTTAATAGCATACTTACCAGTAGAATTAGTCATTACTCCATTGCTGGAGCCATTAAGAATCATAGCGCCTTGTATAGGCTTTCCTTTTTTATTAGAAACTATACCTGAGATTAAAAAGGTATTTTCATTTTGATTAGCATCTTTGGAATTCGGTTTATCATTTTTCGAACTCTTAGCTTTTTTCATGCTATCATGAAGTATTGTTCCAAATTCCTTTTTTGAAATTTTTTTGTCATTTAAATAATATATCGGTTTTTTTGGATTTGAAGCATCAATTGACAAACCGTTAGATGTTCTAAGTATTACATTTATATTTTCTTTATTCTTTACTTCAACTTCTTTAGAGACTAAAGATTTGCGTGAGAATGTAATTTTATCTCCTATTGAAGCTCTAATTTTATAGTTTCCATTGGAGTCAGTTATTACACTTCGACTCTTTTCTTTTATAGTAACACTACTATTTTCTAACCCTATTTTGTTATGTAACATAACCTTACCAAGAATAATAAATTCTTCTTGATTTTTAATTGAATTTATGGGCTTTCCATTTTTAGAAATATAACCAGTATCTTTTAAAACAGTAGTAGAATAAACATTGTTTTTAGCAATTTTTTTAAAGTCTTTTTTTGATAATTCTTCACCATCTATAATGTAAGGAGAGGTATTACCAGATTTAATGGTAGTAGGTTCTAAGACATTGGGTTTTAATTTACCTAAAGAGTTAGTCATAACGTCAGGCAAAGTTTCTTTAATTTCAATAGATGATTTTGGAACTGGGTTATCATAGATATCGGTAACTGTTCCATTAACAATAAATTCATCATTTTCTTTTTGAAATATTTGTTTGTCATTTTTTATAATTTTAGACTCTTCTTCAAGTGATGTTTCTACATAAACCTCTTCCGTGTTATAACTCATTAAGAGTAGAGCAAGAAAGGGTAAAACTAGAGCGTACTTAAATAGGTTGCTTTTTTTTGATTTTGATTTTTGTAACATAATGATTCGTTTTTTGATTAATGAATTATAAAAATTATTACTTAAAGTTATTTGATGAGTTGATATACTTGCTTTAAGTAAGGTACATTGATAGCTTTTTTTGCAATGAGATTGACGTTGTGCATTTTGGTCAGCAATAAACTCTAGGTTTTGTTTTAAATCTTTATTATAAAGCCATACAAAAGGATTAAACCATAGTACAATACATGCTAATTGCATTAATAAAATATCGATAGAATGGTATTGTCGTGCATGGACTTTTTCATGTGTAATTATTTGTTCTAACTCCGTTGTGTTAAATAGTGTTGGGTTATAAACAATCCAGTTGAAAAATGAAAAAGGAGATACTGTGTTTTTAGTTTCAATAAGTTTAAAATTATCTTGATTTTCTTTTTTATTATTAATTAATATGAGGCTTAATGAGACAAATTGAAATAGAAAACGTAAAGTAAAAAAGACGATGCCGAGTAAATAAACAAAGGGAATATATTCGAAAATATTAAATGGTTTTTCTGTAGTTTCAATAATAGTGAGGTCTTCACCTAATTCGTAATTTGTAATTGGAGTAGGGGAATATTCAATATATATGGGAATAACCAAAAAAGGGATTGTAAAAGCAGTAATTAATCCTAATAATAAAAACCCTCTGTTAGCTTCAAAAAAAGTATCAAGTTGTAAAAATAATTTATAACACAAATAAAATATTGTAATAACTGCACTTGCTTTAAGTAAATACTCCATAATTAATTGTTTTTTTCAATTAATTCTATAATCTCCTTAAGTTCATCCACACTTATCTTATCTTCTTTAGCAAAAAAAGAAACCACGTTTTTGTGAGAATTATTAAAATAATTATGAACAGCTATATTCATAAAACGTTTTCTATAATCTTCCTTGGTTATAATAGGATAGTATTGATGGGTCTTCCCATAGGCTTGGTAAGCAACAAATCCTTTCTCTTCTAAATTTCTAATATTGGTTGATAACGTGTTATAATGTGGTTTGTCATCCGTTATCTCGTTAAGTACATCCCTAACAAAAGCCTTTTCTAGCTTCCATAAAATATGCATTATTTCTTCCTCTTTATTTGTGAGTTTTTCCATTGCAAGTGTTTATTTATTATTTCCTCAAAAGAGAAAATCTTATTAATTCAAGTTTTCTTTGCGTAGCTATTGGGGGATATCTAAAACGCATTACAAACATACAACTATTTTTTTAGTTATACAACTAAATATACAGTTATATAACTAATATTTTAGTTTTAAGCCACGACCAGGTATAGTATATTGTTATCTAAATTTTTTAACTTGTGGCGTTAAATATTGGCAGTTAAGGGTATAGTAAGGAATAAAAAAAGAGAAAGCTTTTACAATTAATGATAGATAAACTGTATTTAAATAAATTTAAGTGTAGCTTTTTTATATGTAACAACTATTATTCTTTATTATTAAGAAATTGCAAACTTCGCAGAGCGGAGGTAACTAATTCCTGCGACACGTGCTGAACTTGTTTCAGTAAAATAAGAATATTATTTGATTTTTATGAGAAAGATGAAATTTATATACGTGTACACTCATAGGTCAATATTATCTACAAAGTCAGTAGCTTAACAGATTTAGGGTATTAACTTCTTAACAATTATATAAGTACTTTTTCATTTAAAAAAAGACCTTCAATAAAGATGAGTTATTCTTTTGAAGTATGATCGGAACGTACTTAGAATACAGAATCCATAGGCTTTAAATATTCTGTAAATTTATACTTACAATTAATAGTAAATCTCAGTATAGTTATAATTTAACACTAACACATTTACAAGTTGTTGAAAACTTTATTTGTAAAAATAAGACTACATGTTGATTCTTGAATTCTAATAAGCTAGTTTAGTAAAAAAATTACATATCAAGTAGTTATGTTTAAATAAAATGACAATGTCATACTCCTAGGAATTCTGTGTCTAATAGTAAAACAGAAATACAGAGAACCACAACTACTAACAATAAAGTAACATCATTATTTAACACTAAACTAAAAAAGTAAAATGGACACTATTAAACAAAAACTATCACAAATTGGTGATAAACCAGACATGATCTTAATCATCACAGATGAGCAACGTGCAACACAACATTTCCCGCCAGGATGGGAAGAAAAAAACCTTCCTACGCTTACTTTTCTTAAAAAGAATGGATTTAGTTTCGATAGAGCTTTCTGTAATACCTGTATGTGCTCACCAAGTAGAGCTACTTTATTTACCGGTCTTTACCCTGCCAAGCATGGTGTTACTCAAACATTAACCGAAGGCGGTCCTTTATCGCCGTCTGAAGGAACTCTAGACACTTCTTTACCAACCATTATGAATGTGCTTTGGGGAGATGGTTATGATGTACAATATCGAGGTAAATGGCATATGAGTAAGGGGGTTGCTGCCAATGGTGCCACTACAAATTATGATCAACTTGACGATGCCGATATTGCGCTTTTTGCAGCAATGGGTTGGGAAGCTCCAGATGCTGGAGAAGATGTAGATCCATTGAATTTTGGAGGCGGTTATGCCAATCACGATGCAAAATATACAGCACAAGCTATAAAGTTTCTTAAAGAAGTAAAAGCCAAAAGAGCAAAGGGTATACATCAACCTTACTGTCTTGTGCTTTCTTTGGTTAATCCACACGATGTATTAGCATATCCAAAAACAGCAGGTACCTCAGGATACCATCAAGATAGCTGGTCTGGTAGAGAAATTGGGCTTCCTGATACAGTTAATGAGCAGTTATTACGAAATAAAAAGCCTATGGCTCAAGAACAAATTCTAATTGCTATGGCTGGAGGATTAGGCGCTTTACCCACTGATGAGGATAAACTAAACTACGTTAATTTTTATGGCCATTTGTTAAAGCATGTCGATAAAGAAGTTGGTGCTTTTATTAATGAATTATACGCCGAAGATGCTTCTGGTAAAAGATTAGCAGATTCTGCTATAGTTACCTATACTTCCGATCATGGAGAAATGGGACTAGCTCATGGTGGTTTGCGTCAAAAAACCTATGTTGCTTACGAAGAGGCTATAAGAGTGCCTTTGGTTATTTCTAATCCTATATTATTTAATGACCGTACTATACAAAACACTTTTTCCTTAGCAACTTTGGCTGATATTTTTCCAACATTTATCGACATAACGAATGTTCAAAACCCTCCTACAGGTCTTGCTGGTAAAAGCTTACTCCCTGTACTGGAAGATGGAACTCCGGTTCAAAAGAGTATTTTGTTTACTTATGATGATACTAAAGCAGGATCTAACAACAGTTGGTCGTTAGTAAAGGCTGCAAACCGTATTCGTTGTATTAGAACAGAAGAATGGAAGTATGATATTTACTTTGATGCATTAGGCGCTTATTATAACCAATATGAACTTTATGATCTTATAAACGATCCACAGGAAATCACCAATTTGGCCTATGACCCGGCTTATAAAGAAATAAGAGAGAAATTAGAGAAAGAACTTCATGAGTTAGAAATTAAAAAACTAAGGAATATTTCTATTAATAAAGAGAAGGAAGCGTTAGTATTTGCTAATTAGTTTCTGCCCAATTTCTCTTACTGTTTTTTAACATAGAGGAATGGCTGAGTGGTTTTGAAAAAGCTTAACTGATATGTTAAGCTTTTTTTAATTTGTATTTATCCGAAAGAAGTAAATAGATTGAATTATCGAAGCCTAAAGTATAAATTTATTGAGGTTTTATCGTCCCAATAAATTCTAGTTTTATAGGAATACCTTTCCAATTTGATATAACTTTTTCGTTTGGTTTTAGTTTATTTTCGAGATAAACAACAATGACATATTGCGTTCCATCTTTACCTATTCCAGCACCCGTGGCATTATATTTTTCTATAATGAGGGCTTTGTCTTGTTTAAATACAGCTCTAATATCTTCTAAAGGATGGTTCATGACATTTTTTTTGTTTTTGCAATTGATAAATAATAATCCAATTAGTATGAAACTCCCGAATATTAAAATAATTCGCATCAGTCTAATTTTTATAAGGTGATTGTTTCATTCTTCTCTAATATTAAATCACACAGGTTTCCTAAAGTAGTCTTAACAAATATATCTTCTATGTTTTTAAGGTGCTTTTTTGCCAATTTGATCTCATTAATTGCTGTTTCTTGACAAATATTTACACTTAATCTTTCTTTTTCTTTAGGAGTTCCTTTTTGATCTTTAAGTAAAACTTCAATCAATCGCATCTCATGATTACCTAAAGATATAGAATTTAATTCGGTTTTAGAAACAGTATTTTTGTTTTTAAGGTAGTTGAGAGTATCTTCCACTATAAAATATGCCGTTCCGAAATGTTTTCCAAATTCTTTAAGTATTAGAGTCTCCTTTTTGGTGCTTTTTTTAGCCATACTTCCCAATTGTAAACACAATTCAAAAGTATATTTGTTTTTTAAATAGTACAATTCCAGAAAATCATTAATGGAGATTGTTTCTTTATTTTGAATTTTATTCTTCAAGAGAATCATTCCTTGATTTGATTTGCTAATTCCTTCAGAAATAATTTTTGTATAAGATTGATCATAAAATGAAATAATTTCAAAAGACCGACTTAAAAGATAATCTCCTACCAAAATAGCTATCATATTACCCCAATTTCCACTGCTAGTGGTATCATCATTTTTCTCTTCAGAAACGCTATCGTGACATATAGCTGCAGCCAAACCTAACTCAACAGCCATTCCCAGTTGGGTCAATTCGTTTCGGTTCGTTTGTGTAGAATACCCAGCAATAAGAATTAATAAAGAAGGTCGAAAAGGAATACCAGGTGTTATTTGTCCTGCATTAAAAAGTCTCGATAAAAAAGGCCAATCTTCTCGGGTCATTTGAATGAGACCTTGACCTACAGATAGCATATCCGAACGAATATGCCCTCGATGCTCAGAAATTTGATCACTTACATTTTCTGTATAATAATTAAAAAAGGATTCATTAACACCTTCTGGGAAAACTGTCGCTTGTCGAATGGCATTAAATAAAGGCTTATCATTTTGAAAGGTTCCTTTTAGTACTTTCCAAATAAGGTGATATCGGTTGATTGATTCTGTACCTGCTTCAAAATAACCTTGATATTTTGAACCTAATAGATCGCCATATTTTGATAAGTCATTAAAATCTTCGTTAGGATCTTTTTTCAATTCTAAATAAAAATTAGCTGCATGAATTCCTGTTTCTAATGCATACCCGATACCTTCACCAGTAAATGGATTAATCATCCCTGCAGCATCTCCTACCAGTAAAATTCCTGGAGCATAAGTGCGTTCTGGTTTAAAATCAAAACGCATAGGACCACTCATAAGAGTGCCTTGTAATTGTAAGTTGCTAAATCGGGAATCTTTCTTTTTTAACGTGTTCATGAACATATTAAAAATAGTATCGATATCGTAAATTTCGTTTTGTTCGATAAGCCCAACTCCAATATTTACAATATTTTTTTCAACAGGAAATACCCATCCATAAGAAGGAAGTACCCGTTTATTGGAACGATCTAAAATAGGGAGAAACATTTGAAGCGTATCGTCTGTTTCTGCAATCTTAAAATAGCCACGAGTTCCGATTCCCATTTTATCAATAGGAGTTATAGGTAAAGAAGCTTGGTAAGCAACATTGGAAGTAGCTCCGTCGGCACCAATCACAATATCGGCATAAAACGTATTGCCATTTTTGAGGCGTATTCCTGCTGCTTTTTGGTTGATGTAGATCAAGCTGTCAAAAAGAACATCCCCCATAAAGAAGACGCCCTTTTCTATGGCTTTTTTTACCAATAGATAATCTAATTCCTTTCGTGGAATCACCAATCCATAATTGGGATCGGTCATATGGTCAGGGTATTTAAAATTTCTACTTCCTTTACCCTTTACGGTTATTCTTGTGTTTTCAGTTCTTTTAAATATAGAAAGTTCTTCTTTAAGTCCTAAATCATAAAGAATTTTGGTAGCTGTTCTAGTAAGCCCATCTCCACAGCTTTTTGTTCTAGGAAAGGAGTCTTTATCTACTAATAGAACATCATATCCTTTAGCAGCAATCTTTAGGGCTGAAGTACTTCCTGCTGGACCAGCACCTACAATAATGACATCGTATTTAGTTTTCATGGTTTAATGATCTCTTGCAAGTATAAAATGGGTTAAATTCAATAAAGATGTTTTGGTATTATTATCTGGAAGTATAGACAAAGCATTTTTTGCTATTTCTAAATGTTCTTTAGCTTTTACTTTTGCAGCATTAAGGCCTCCACTAAGACTAATTAATTCAATGGCTTCCTGAATATGTATTGGCTTCATATCATCAAGCGTTAGCAGATGAGTTAGTTTATTGGCGTGATCTGTTTCATGTAAGGTATAGAGTGTCGCATAAGTATATACGCCTTCTATAAGATCGGTTCCTACTGTTTTTCCTGTTTTATGTGGATTGCCCTTAAGATCTAAAAGATCGTCGATTAATTGAAAAGCAATGCCCATATGTTTACTATAATTGGTTATGGCCTCAAGAATATCGTCACTGGCTCCCGATAAGAGTGCTCCAAGTTTACATGGAAGCTCAAAAAGAGACGCCGTTTTTTTTATAAGGACATCGATATGATCCTCATAACTCAATTTTAAATTATAAGCATTCTCTGCTTCTTTGAGCTGACCTAAACAAAGGTCTGAAATGTAACCACAGGTTATTTGGTTTACTGTTGTATCATATTGAGACAATATAGAAATTGCTTTTGAAAACAAATAGTTTCCAGAATAAGTGGCATTCAAATTTCCCCATTCAGCATTAACACTCGTAGCGTTTCGTCTTAGATCGGCTCGATCCATTACATCGTCGTGGTGTAAAGACGCCACATGGATCAATTCTAAAGCTGCTGCTGGTGTTAAAAGCTCTTTGCCATAATAATCACCTGTATTCAATGCCAAAAGATATAAGGATGGGCGGAGTTTTTTTCCACCCATCCTTGCTGTATGTAATGCCAATTTTTTAAAATTGGTATCTGAGGCATCAATGATCTCTTCCATGATCGCATTTATAGAAGCCAATCTGGCTTTCGAAATGTTGCATAGTAACCAATCGGATGATGCTTTACTCATTTTAACAATCTTTTTTTCTTAATGTATCATTTCCAGAAACGATCTTCACAACTTGGTTGTAGAGCCTTTTATCGTCTAACATTTTTAAAGCTTCTTGAGTTGTTTTTCCTTCAAACTCATAGGCTAATTTAAACAGACTTTCAGCCGAGCTTTGCTCACTCTTGCTCAAATATCTTTTTAATCTGCCAAAGTTTTTCTCAGCTTCTTTGAATACGTTAGAAGGAATCTTCTCATTACTTTCTATATCCAATGCCATATTTCTGAATGTTTTAGCATACTTGTCGTATAAGTAACGTGCATATTCAGCATCTTCTTCACCTATTTTTTCATCTTTGAATCTTTGATTTAGATAGTCTTCATTATCAAAGAATGTATCTACGACATAACGCCCAGTTAGTGTATGGATTAAATGTTTTTCTCTAAATGATTTTTCAGCGGCAACATCAGAACGAAGGTCTTTCTTTAGAAAAATAGAAGCACTTTGTGTTGATTGACAGCTCCCACAATGATCTTCATTTCCTCCTTCTCCTCCTCGGCAGACAATGGATCCAGAATCTCCTCCATCAGACATCCAGGCTGTTACTATTTGATCGTCGAAAGTAGCAGATCCAAAATCATAACCAATCGTTACAGTAGCATCGATTTCCATAATAGTAGAAGATGTATATTCTGTGGTTCGTCCTACTTTTTCAACATTCATATCTATTTCTCCTGGTACAGTAGCTCCAGGACCTCCATTAATGAAATCAACCTGAAGTGTATCTAACACATCTTGAATCGGATTCATTATTGTACGACTACATGATCCAGCAAAAAGTAAGCCTACAGCAGGGTGATTGGGGGAAGGTACGTCCATCAAATTGTTTTTCATCTGATTGATTACGTCTGCAATATTATTGACTTCCGCAATAGCAGCATCCATAATGTTTCCCGTAGCGTTAATGATTTGAAACCTCTTTAACTGAGCAATGACATCGCTAGGAACAACGCCTCCGTCTGCAGATCCAGGTTGAATAATATTATCACCTATGCTTGCTGCATTTTGATCGGCAAGCACATGATTATTACTCAAAATACAAGTGGAACCATCGGTAAGATCTTTTACCAGACACCCTAATGTACCTGCGGTGATATTTGGATGTCCAATACTAATTCCAGAAGGAGCAGGACGTTCTCGAGCTGTAAAAGCAAGTGGGTTAAAAGGACCTGTCTCTACAACATCTACATGAATGTAGTCGCCACCAATAAAAACTTTGCTCGGTAGAAGTTGAGACGGTGGAATAAATTGCTTAGGTAATTTTTTCATGACATAGACAACCAAAGCAGGTTCGTCTGTAATTTTATTGTGTACAATTTTACGTCCGTAGGACATGCCTACCACGTTTTGGTTTTTAAACAACCATTGATCAATGTGTTGTTTCTTTACTGTTCTTGTAAGCAATCGATGCTTCTGAAATTTGTTTACGTCCATTTTCTGTTATTTTATTTGTTAGTACTAATGTTTGATTGGTAGATCTGTTCCTTTTTTGAAAACAGAGTCCGGCCAAAGCAGCTTCTTCACCTCTGATAAGAAGCTGTACTCTTTTGATTTCATTTCCTGAAATACGGAATGTGGTATTGGGGTGAGTCAATTCTTGTTGATCGACCGCTAAGAGGTTTCCTTTTACATCTTGTGAAACGGTCTTTATGTAAAGGCTTTTATAATACCTTAAGGAGAGTACCAGTTCGGAAACAGGTTCATCAAATTCTAAAATAATCCCTTGTGATAGATGCAAGGATTGTATTTGATCGGGTGGGAGGTTTTGCACCAATCGATGTGGTTCTTTTCCCATTGCTAAAAAATCTACTTGTTTGTAAGACCATTGATAAGGTTCAACACTTTCTGGATTAACGTTTTTAAAGTCAATACAGGTTTTTTCCTCAGTTGGAGGAGTTACAAGCGCTTCGCAGTGTATGTTTTGCATGGCAGTGAGTTTGATCTCATCAAAACAACAGTCGACTTCTGCTTCAGATAAGGCTTTGACTCCTAGGAAAACAGTAATGAGATCGGCTTTTGCACACGTTCGTTGTAGTAGGTGTGACCATTTTTTGTCTGTGATACCTTCTGCCCAAACAATATTTGGTGAACTAGGGTCTGTTTCTCCATACGGATCGATTCCCAGTTTAGCGACACCCAATTGTTCTTGAAGCATATAAAGACCTTCTACTTGATAAGTCCAATCTTTGTTAGCTCCTAATTGTTGATAAATTCCGATAAATGCTTCTCTTACAGTTTTAATTTTCTGTGAACTCAATCCGTCATAGACATAGCATTTTTCACAGAAAAAAGCTTCTTTGAGTGAAAGGGTGCTATTTTGACGTAATGCGATTTCAGATTTTTTTAAGGAAGTTATAAAAGGAGCCCAGAAATTAGCTATTTTTCCAGCACGATGAAAACTGAATCCATCATTAAAAGCAGCATTCTTTAAATCGATAACCTCTACTATCGTTTGTGCTTTTCCAATAGCTCCATCGTCATCAATAATTGTGTTTTCTGCATAGTAAGTGCTACATTTTTTATAAGTGTGTGATGCCGTAGCAGTACCTTTACCTGCGGGTGCATTATGAGTTTCTTTAATTACAGCCATCTTAGTTTCAGAACAATCTCCAAAACGCCAAGTGCCAGTGTGTGTATCGCACCATCCAGGATCCATAAAATGACTCACTAATGTAATAGGACTACATGGGTATGCATATATCTTTTTTTGAGTTTTTACAATAGGAGCAACATTTAGCACATTAACGATCATAGAAGCTGTACCAACCCCTCCATTATTATCGATAACTTGTACCCCTACATGATAGATGCCATTATCACACCAAGCATGTTGTACAGTGGTTGTACCAATGGCTTTGGGTTTTGTATGAGTCTCTTCTATAAATCCTTTTTTAGGGGCATGATTGTCTCCGAAACTCCATATAGACCAATGCGTATCGGTATATTCTATATCTTCAAAATGTGCTTCTAATGTGACAACCTCTCCTTCATTCACTGTAATCTGAGGAATCATGGTTACTATGGGTGGTACATTTTTTACTCTAATAGTTGCAAAATGACGAGATTTGGCACCTCCATATTCAGTGACTTTTACACCATGTTTGGCAAGATATATGCCGCTGATATCATAAGAGTGATCAATATCTCTAAATAATTGATCAGCTCCACCGTCTCCAGTATTCCAAAAGAAATCAGCTTTGTTA
Organism: Flavivirga aquimarina; assembly: GCF_030540835.1. Lineage (GTDB taxonomy): Bacteria > Bacteroidota > Bacteroidia > Flavobacteriales > Flavobacteriaceae > Flavivirga > Flavivirga aquimarina. Next base: position 23,668 of record NZ_JAUOEK010000183.1, read on the forward strand.
TAGAATTGCAGGGCTTTCAATTGAATATTTTGAGCAGCTTCTACAGTATATTTCCCTGCGGTGGTTGCAGGCACTACTTGTGTGGATTCACACGAACTGATAATCTCCATCTGTCCAGAGATAACAAGTCCAGTAGTAGAAATGTCTATAGGATCAAAGAAAACAGCTTTAACTCTACCAATATTGGATAATTCTGGAGGCCAAGCAGTGATGCCGTCAATGGCTCCTGTAACACCATCGACTAAAGAATCACTCCCGATGTTTTCAACAATCGCTTTAACAATTAGAATTACAATAATGGTAATAACACCAATTAAAACACCTCCAACGCCAAAAGAAATGATGGCTAAGATGATGGCAATGATCCAAAAGGCAATGCCTTCATCTACATCTACATCGGGATCTCCAATCATATGATGATCCATGGCTTGAAACCCTGAAGCATTTAAAACGCCGTCGGGTGTCCAGTGAAACCCTACATCTGTAGTAAAAGAAGCATCCACGTCAATGCTTCCTAAAACAGCATCGATCACTGTTACGGTACCTTGTAATCGTACGGCATTATTGATTATAGAGATATTCAACGTATTTAGGTCTACATCTTTACCATCTTCTTCAAATCGTTTGGGTAGATTATTGAAACCACTATCTACTAGTGATTCATCAATTTTTTCTTGTAGAGAATCTCTGCTCATAGCTATACTAAATTCCATTCCAGCTGGAATAAAATTGGTAATGGCATTGCTGTCTGCACCTCCAGTATTATTAAGTGCAATGTTCAAAGAATCTGAAAAAACCTTTACATCAACTGAGTCTACAGCAAATTCATCATTACTGGCAGATGGTGACCAAATGGCTAGATAGTCTCTAGATACTAATTCATCGAAGAAGATATCGGCCACCTTTTCTTCAATATCTGCTTTTGAAGGGATATCAACTTCTTGGTTACCAAGATCGTTGGCAAATTGTAACCCTTTGTTTTTTAATTCTGTACTTAGTTGTGCGTCTAGATCTTGTGCAAAACCAGCCAAAGTGGTTTTATTATTTTCATAATAAGTAGCTTCGTTAGGATTCCCAGCAATATCTGCTCCTGCACCTGTAATACTACCGATGCTTACATCACTACTTGTGACATCTGCAAATTTTGCAATGTATTTATCTGAAAGCCTTTCAAAAGGAACTTTGATAATGATCCTGGTTTCTATTCCCATAGGAGCATCCAAATTGAATGTATTTGGAACGAAGGCGTACATTCTTAAATAGATTGGAATTGAAACTTCCAAAGTATTTGGGTCTGGAAAAGACGTAAGGATCTTTCTGGCAAGATTGGAGGCATCATCAAAGATCTGGGTAGTAGCCCCCATAGTATCTAGAGGGCCAAAAGGAATGTTGCTTTCCGTGATTACATGAGGAATCTCTTCATTTTCATAAGCCACATGTATATAATCGTTTAATAACTCCTCAATGCTATCATCTAGTGGGTGTCCTTGATCTAAATCTGCCCATACATTGGGTCTTAAAATATCTTTTAATAAGATTCCTACATCTTGAGAATCTGGTAAAGTTCCAATTGGTGCTTTTGCATGTACTATGGTATGAAAATCTAGGAGTTGAGCAGAAGGAACAGGTGGGTTTCCAATTTCTATCTGTATATTCATTCCTAAAATCAATTCTACACCATTGACATCGGTCGCAAACTCAGCATTTAGTTCTTCTTGTGGAATCTGTAGTTGTCCATCTACGATGGTAAAGCCTCCAATATCATCCCCAGCTGGGATATCCATAAATTCTGGGATTCTTCCTGTATTATCGATTTGATCTGGACAATCGGACGATTTCCAAGCTCCTTTTAGAGCTTTTACTACGACGCTTTTAGCGGTTTGGATGATTAATTCAAATCCATGTGTATCTGCCATGATTTTTTATTTTTTGTTCTTTTTTAATTGAACCTTTAATTGTAGGTTCGAATGTTTTCCATAATTCCCTTTACGTATTTTTTGATACGTATAAGAATCGCAGAAACTAAATACAGAAGCATCTATTTGCCTAAAAGCCAGAAGCGGTTCAATGATAGGGTGTAGACCTGTATAAGTTTCAAGAGAATCATTATCATTTCCTTTTTGATAAGGAGGTAGAGACTTACAGATAGGACATCCGTTTGCATCATAAGCTTCTAACTGAAAATCTTCAAACAAGACCTGTTCTAATTGCTCTTTAGATCGAATATCAAAGTGCTTTCCTGCTATTTTAATAATGGTTGCCCTCAATTTTTTTAGCTTGGCAACTTGTCGGGTCTTAAACCTCATTTTATCTTCAATGTGTCCAAGAATATCGTTATGAATTTTATAGCCTAATTCTTCAAGAGCAAAAATTGGATTTGAAGCAGCGGCAATCAATAAATTTTGGTCTTTGTTCAACCGTCCTGTTATGGTGGTTACATTTTTTTGTAAATCCTCCCATGAATTTATAATATTTGTCTTTGCCATATTTTAAGTCTTAATTTCTTTGTATGGTAGTTGTGATAATTGATTGCAATAACCAAAAAAGATGACTGAAAAGCGTAGGAGAACTCCCCTTTTTGGTTAAGGTAAAACACCCACTTTTTTATGGTTTTTTAACTAGCTTTTTTGTGTAGGGCAAGTTATATAAGGAGTTAAGAGGAATTGAATAATTGGATTTAAATTTGGGGATAATTTAACGTAGAAGATTGGATAGGGAGGAGTTGTTTGGATTTATTTGGTTTATATTCAATTGTTTACATCTTGCAATTAAAGAGCTAAGGAAGCGATTAGCTTTTAAAGAATGTGAACTCAAACACCTATAAGTCTTAAAGAAATGCTAGTGCTGTAATTGATTTCAATACCCCCTTATTTAGAATCCCAATTTATGAAATCAATAATATTTTAGATTGATTGTTTAGATTCTTTTAATAAAACTGTTTTAATAAAAATAATCCCTGAAATTTTATTGATTTCCCAGAAGCATTATGCTTCAAAAACACCTTATTATTTACATTTACTGTCCCTAAAACTTAAACACGTATGTATAACATCATAAGGTTAGATAAGATGAAATCAATACAAGGTATTCTACTAGCTGCAATATTTTTTTTAATAGTAAATAATCTATCGGCTCAAATCTCAGGAAAGATTATTGAATCTGAAGATAACTACCCACTAGAGTATGCCACAGCGGCCTTATATAAGAATCTAGATAATAGTTTAGTAACAGGTGTTATAACCAATGTAGATGGTGTTTTTTCTATAGAAGGCGTAAAACCAGGTAATTATTATTTAAAAGCGTCTTTTATGGGGTACACCACGAAACGAATAGGAGATGTTATAATAAGCAGAAAAAATGAAATCATTAAATTAGGTGTTATAACGTTACAATTAGGAGGACAGTTAAATGAAGTCGTTGTAAAAGGACAACGTGCTTCGGTTGTACATAAGATAGACAGACAGGTATTTGATAGTAAAAAGTATCAAAATAGTCAAGGAGGTAATGCTATTGATGTGATTAAAAACTTGCCATCGGTAACCATTGATGGTCAAGGAGGTATAAGCGTTCGTGGAAGTCAAGGTTTTGCTGTTTTAGTAAACGGAAAACCTACCCAAGGTGATGTAAGCGCTATTTTAGCACAACTACCGGCAAACGCTTTAGAAACAGTTGAGTTAATTACAGCACCTTCATCAAAATATGACCCGGAAGGTAAAGGCGGTATTTTAAATATAATTACTAAAAAGGGAGCTGTTAATGGTACCTATGCACAAGTTAATATTCGTGGTGGATTTCCATCAATAGAAACATACGATACCCAAAAAGCAGCACAACGATATGGGATTGATGCTACTTTAAATAAACGTACAGATTTATGGAATATCTCGTTAGGAGGCAGCTATCAAAGAAATGATAAAACAGGTAGGAGAGAAGGCGACATGTTTATAGTAAACAATGCAGAAAATACTACGACATTCTTACCTTCGGACGGAGAGCGAAGTTTTGATGAAATTACATATAACGGTCGGTTAAATGTAGATTTTACTCCTAATGATAACAATACCTTTTCTTTAGGCTTTTTTGCTGGGAAGCATACCAAAGAAAGACTTGCCGATATTGTGTATTTCGACAATCATGCGGTATCTCCAATAGGAAGCGAAAACAGGCTTTATACCTTTGCGTATTTCAATCATAATTTAAGAATTAGAAAAGGTGATTTTGCTCTGGGAAGTTTTGATTATACTCATACATTTAATGATAAATCGGAGCTATCTACTTCATTTTTATATGAATATACTTTTTTAGGAGGTCCAACCGAAAACGATAATGTAGGTTTTCCAGATAATAGCATTGTTTATCAACAAGAATATAACACTAATGATAACCCTTTATACGGTACTCGAATCAATGTAGATTATGCGTTGAAGCCTTTGTCTTTCGGAACCATTGAAACCGGTTATCAATACCGGGATTTAGATCATACAGGCGATTTTGTTTACGAACGTGATGGTAATTTAGTTCCAGAATTCTCTAGTAATATCAAGTTAAAAAGAACGATTCACTCGGGGTACGCGCAACTTACAGGAGCAAAAAACAAATGGAATTATGCTGCAGGCGTGCGTTTAGAATCTATGGATAGAACTTATACAGAGGCTTTAGAAAGTGAAAATAACAGCAATGTTTTTAAATACGATTTTCTAAAATTATTCCCTTCAGCATCTGCACAATATGCCGTAAATAAAACAACCGATTTAAAAATGGCGTATAGTAAAAGGGTAGAGCGTACCACCACATTTAAGATGAACAGTTTTGCCGAACGTGAACATTCCGAAGTTTTTGAACAAGGGGATAACACCCTGCTTCCAGAGTTTATTGATTTGGTTGAATTAGGAGTGACAAAAAAGTTGAAAGGCGGAAATTCAGTATATGCTACTACATATTTTAGACACGTAGATAACGTAATAAATCGCGTAAATACGTTAGCTTACCAACCAAACGGTGTAGTTATAGATAGTATTATAAACAGAGTTTATTCTAATGTTGGAAAAAGTAATTCGATTGGTTTAGAAATTGGAGCTACCATAAAACCTACTAGAAACTGGACTAATTTTATAGGTGCGAATATTTACAATTATGCTATAGACGGTGTTTTAAATTTTAGACACAGAGACGGTATAGACAGATCGTACGATATAGATACGAAATCGACCATTTACTCTATAAATCTAAATTCAACCGTTAGCTTTTGGGAAAATGCCTCTTTACAATTTACATTTAATTATTTATCAGACAGAAATACAGCTATGGGGGAAGATTCCAGATATTATTCGCCTAATCTAGTCTTTAGAAAAACGTTTCTTGATGATAAATTAGTGGCGACCCTACAATGGCAAAATATAGATATGGGATTATTAAATACTAACGAACAACGTATTACGACATCCAGACCCAATGAGTTTTTTACCACCACCAATTATGTTTACGAAGTAGATATGGTGTTTTTAAATCTGTCGTATACATTTAATAAAGTAAAAAACAAATCGAAGTTTATTGAAAGCGAATTTGGTAAACGCGAGTTTTAGCTCTATTTATATTATTCTGTGACCTTCAAAAAGTTAAGTTATTACTCTAAATCTTTCCCATTTTTACAGAATCGCTAAGATATAAGTAGTAATTGCCATTATTTTTAAATATATATACAAAACTTCCCACCCGTTTTTATTTTTTATTGTATTAAAATTAGTACAAACAATATAAGAATAATCTTTTGTTTGTATTTAAGTAAATATCCTCAAAAGATAAATATCATAATACAGAATAGAAACTGCTTTAACACAAAGGTTAATAAGTATTTCAGGAGGGCTTTCTGCTAATATAAATCCTAAAGCAGTTTCTATTCTGTATTAAGTTGTTTTAGAATAATTTACTCTACTTTATAATATAACTATTATTGTATAATAGGGCTGTAATGCTTAAATTTACGGCATGAAAAAACATATTATGTTATGGCTAGTCGTTTTAATATTTGGCTGTCAAACTTCAAAAAAAGAAGAACAAAAAGAACCATCTGCTTTAACCCAAATTCAAGATATTCCAAAACTTAATTTAAAAGGCGCTAATACTTTAGCAGAACTGCCTTTGCATTGTATGAATACCGAGTATCCAAATAGGCTGTCTCAAACTTTAGGAGGTGAAGATGATTTAAAAACACCGAGTGTATTGCATCCCGCTTTTTATGGTTGTTTTGATTGGCATTCGGCAGTTCACGGACATTGGAGTTTAGTAAGTTTACTAAAATCATTTCCAGAAATGGATAAAGCCGAAACTATTAAGCAAAAATTACTTCAAAATATATCAAAAGAAAATATAGAAATAGAGGTATCTTATTTTTTTGGAAAGCATAACAAGTCTTATGAGCGTACATATGGTTGGGCTTGGTTATTAAAATTGGCAGAAGAATTGCATTCTTGGGATACAGAAATAGCAAGAGAATTAGAAAATAATTTACAACCTTTAACCGATTTAATTGTCGGGAAATATATTGAATTTCTTCCTAAATTAAATTATCCAATTCGAGTAGGAGAACATCCAAATACTGCTTTCGGACTTAGTTTTGCGTGGGATTATGCCAATACCGTAAAGAATGATACGTTAAAATCTTTAATAGAGCAACGTGCTAAAGATTTTTATTTAAAAGATGTTGGCTGTCCAATAATTTGGGAGCCTAGTGGTTACGATTTTTTATCACCCTGTTTAGAAGAAGCTGCTTTAATGAAACGCGTGTTAACTACCGCAGAATTTAAAGTATGGATTCATATGTTTTTACCACAATTAAGAGATGAAAACTTTGCATTGGAAACAGGAAAAGTATCCGATAGAAAAGATGGAAAGTTGGTACATTTAGATGGTGTTAATTTTTCGAGAGCATGGAGCTTAAATAAGATTGCTGAAGGCTTATCTGAATACGCACATCTTAAACCTATCGCAAATCATCACATAAACCATTCATTGCCAAGTATTGTTGGAGATAGTTACGAAGGCGGACATTGGTTAGGAAGTTTTGCTATTTACTCGCTAAATTCGGTTAAAGAATAAATTGATAAGTAAAGCTTTAGCAAGTGTTAAAGAAACCCTAATAAACGATTCATAAAACATAATATTTCTAGATTTGATGAATATATAAATTAATCATCAAAAATGAAGTTATTTTTCAAATCGGTATTAGTGCTTAGTTTTCTATTAAGCATTAGTATTTCTGCTCAGAATCCATTAATCAATTTTCCTTCAATAAGCCCAAACGGACAGTCTATAGCCTTTAATTATCAGGGAGATATTTGGACTTCAGATATCACCGGACAAAATGCAAAGCGACTTACAATACATGAAGCTTACGATACAAATCCGATTTGGAGTTTCGACGGCAAGTCAATAGCATTTACAAGCAATAGATATGGCAATAATGATGTGTATGTTATAGCATCTACAGGAGGCATTGCAAAGCGAATAACCTATCATTCTACAAGTGATAATATTACAGATTATACTAAAAAAGGCGATATTCTCTTTTCAACACGAAGAAATTTTGCTCAGGTTGAGCGGGAATACGAAACACATATAGTAAACGAAAAAGGCGGTACTCCATATAGATATATGAGTGCTTTGGGGTTTCAGGCAACCGTATCACCTAACGGCAAGTTTATAGCTTTTGTAAAAGGGGGGTGTAGAATACAACGCGAAGACTATAAAGGGCCCGCAAACAATGATATTTGGCTATACAATATTGAAAAAGATACTTACAAACAGCTCACTACTTTTAATGGTCAGGATTTTTATCCACAATGGGGTAACGATACAACTATTTATTTTCAGTCGGCTAGAAGTGGCAAGTATAATATACATAAACTAGAAATTGATAGTGCAGGAGAGAAGCAAGGAAACGTAACATCAATAACTTCATTTAAAGACATGGGCATTTTTTCATTTCATATAAGCAGAAATGGAAAAGATTTGGTTATGACGAAAGGCGATCAAGTATTTTTAGTGAATGCAGCCTCAAAAAAACAAAAGGAGGTTAAAATAAACATTTCTTCAGATAATAGATTAGACCCCATAGAGCACAAAACCTATAGTAACGGAATTAGAGATATAGCCTTGTCTCCTAATGGGAAGTATACAGCTTTAGTAATTAGAGGAGAAATTTTTATAAGAGAAAACAAAAAAGAAAAATCCAGAACAGTTAATGTTTCTAAGTCATCTTATAGAGATAGAATACCTACATGGTTAAACGATAGCACTTTAATTTTTGTATCGGATAGAGATGGGCAAAATGATTTATATCTTGTAAAATCTCAAGATGATAAAGAAACTAATTTATTCAAAACATTAAAACATAAAGTAGTAAGATTGTCTAAAACGGATGTACAGGAATCTAACCCCGTACTTTCACCTAATGGGAAATTACTTGTTTTTAATAGAGGGCGCGGGAAATTAGTCGTTGCAAATATTAATAAAGAAGGCAAATTATCTAACGAAATAACATTGTTAGATGGTTGGGATACTGCTAGTAATGTGTCTTGGTCTCCCGACTCCAAATGGTTAGCCTATAGTTTAAAAGATTTAGATTTTAATGCCGAAATATATATACATAAAGTCGATAATAGTGCAAAACCAGTAAATATATCGATGCACCCTAAACAGGATAGGAGTCCTATTTGGAGTCCGGATGGGAAAAAGTTAATGTTTTCATCTAATAGAAATAATAGTGATTATGATGTTTGGTTTACATGGCTGAACAAGAAGGATTGGGAAAAAACAACATACGATTGGGAAGAAGATTCAGAAGAAGAACCAAAGAAAAAGGACAAAAAAGATACAAGTAAAGAAGATAAAGAAAAACAAAAAGATGCTGTAGAAGATGTTGTTATCGATTTTCAAGATATTCATGAGCGTCAAGTTCAAGTAACATCATTTGTAGGAGGCGAGTTTGGTCGCGCCTTTTCTAAAGACGGAAAAACTATTTATTACACAACAGGAAATGGAAGTAGAGGAGACGCTAGTGTCGAATCCGATTTATTTAAAATTTCATGGGAAGGGAAAGATAAAAAAGCAATTACAACAAAAAATAGTAAACCTTCAAATATTATAGTTGATAAAAAGTATTCTAAAATATTTATGACGAAAAGTTTTGGTAGTCTTACCAGTATAAACTTATCAAATAATAAATCAGAAAGCCTGCCTATTAAAGCGAAGTTAGATGTTGATTACAATTTAGAGTCTAATCAAATCTTTAATGAAGCCTGGAAAGCTATTAATGATGGGTTTTACGATCCTAATTTCCATGGAAAAAGCTGGAAAAACCTTAAAAAAAGGTATAAACCTTTGGCTATGAAGGCATCCACACGTATCGATTTTCAAAATATGTTTAATTGGATGCTGGGCCAGATAAACGCAAGCCATATGGGCTTTAGAAGTGGAGAACAAAGAGAAGATTTGCAAAGAGAAAGAACAGGTTTATTAGGACTGGAATTGATGCCGGAAAAAAACGGAAGTCTTAAAGTCGCATCAGTCGTTAATAATATGCCAAGTGATAGAAGTACAAGCAAAGTATTTCCTGGGGACGTTATAACTGCCGTTAATGGTACAAAACTTACTAAAAACCTAAATATATATAGTCTATTAGAAGGCACTTCAGACGAAAAAATTTACTTAGAAGTAAATAGAGGTGGTACAACTAAAGAAATAATTATAAGACCAAAGAGTAGCAACCGCGTTGAAAATTATAATGCCTGGGTTAAAGAACGTAAGGAATTAACTAATAAATACTCTAATGGAAAGTTAGGGTATATTCATATACAAGGTATGAACTGGTCAAGTTTCGAGCGTTTCGAGCGAGAACTTACAGCAGCAGGACTAGGAAAAGAAGGTATAGTAATAGATGTGCGTTTTAATGGAGGCGGTTGGACTACCGATTATTTAATGGCAGTACTTAATGTAAAACAACATGCTTATACAGTGCCTAGAGGTGCAGCAAAAGATTTAGAAAAAGAACATAAAACGTTTAAAAACCATTATCCCTTTAGTGAGCGATTACCACTAGCGGCTTGGACAAAACCATCTATAGCACTATGCAACCAATCCAGTTATTCTAATGCCGAGATATTTTCGCATGCTTATAAATCATTAAACATAGGAACACTGGTTGGAGTACCAACTTTTGGAGCTGTTATCTCTACAGGAAGTGCATCGCTAATTGATGGATCCAGTGTTAGAATGCCTTTTAGAGGATGGTATGTAAAAGATTCTGAGTCTAATATGGAATTAGGACCAACAGTGCCAGATGTTTTAGTCTTTAATAACCCAGATGATAAGTCTAAAAAAGTAGATACACAGTTAAAAAAAGCGGTGGATGTTTTATTAACCCAAATAAAGTAATAAATTTAGGCTAGAAAATTAATTCTTACGCTACCTGAAAAATATTTTTAAAAATATAGGCCCCGGACCATTAGTCGCTGCAGCGTTTATTGGTCCTGGTACTGTTACTGTTTGTACACTTGCAGGTGTTGGCTTTGGGTATTCGTTATTATGGGCGATGTTGTTATCTATAATAGCGACAATTGTGCTTCAGGAAATGTCTGCGCGTTTAGGTATTATTACACAACAAGGGGTATCACAAATTATCCGAACAGAAATCAAGAGCCCAATTCTAAAATGGTTTACCATTGTATTAATTTTATCTGCTATTGTAGTTGGTAATGCAGCGTACGAAGCAGGTAATATAAGTGGAGGTGTTTTGGGATTACAAACTATTGTTGGAAATCCGAATATAGAAATAGCTGGGTTTTCTTTGAATGTTTTAAGTGTGGTAATTGGAGCAATAGCCTTTGTTTTGCTGTATATAGGTAATTATAAACTACTTGAAAAAGTATTGATAGGATTGGTAACATTAATGAGTTTAGCCTTTTTAATTACAGCCATTATTACTAAGCCTGATATAATCGAAATTTTCAAGGGTATTTTTGTTCCAAAATTTTCAAACGATAGTATATTAACTGTTATCGGATTAATAGGAACTACGGTAGTGCCTTATAATTTGTTCTTACATGCAGCTTTGGTTAAAGAAAAATGGCATAAAGTAAGCGATTTAAAACATGCACGAAAAGACACTGTTATCGCTATTGTTTTAGGAGGTTCGGTGTCTATGTGTATTATTATTTCAGCAGCTTCCATTCAATCTCAAGATATCAATAGTGCATCAGATTTAGCAAAAGGATTAGAACCTTTATTCGGAAGTTTTGCTACATATTTTTTGGCTTTAGGGTTATTTGCAGCGGGTATTACCAGTGCGATTACAGCACCTTTGGCAGCTGCCTATGTAGCGAGTGGTTGTTTGGGTTGGCATTCTAATTTAAAATCTAAAAAGTTTAGAGGTGTATGGATGTTCATTTTGTTATTAGGTGTTTTGTTTTCGTCATTAGCAATAAAACCTATCGATATCATTAAATTTGCTCAGGTGGCTAATGGTATTTTATTACCCGTCATTGCTGGCTTTTTAATTTGGATTATGAATAAATCATCTATTTTAGGGACTTATAAAAATAATATAAAACAGAATATCTTCGGATTTATAATTCTAGGAATTAGTATCTTGCTATCTATCGCAACGCTTAACAAAGTTTTTCAACTAAATATATTTTAGTGATACCTAATGCTATTGATATTAATGTGGATGTAGGTGAAGGGGTTGGTAATGAGTCACAGCTCATACCGCTTATTTCTTCATGTAATATAGCATGTGGTGGCCATGCAGGAGATACCAATACGATGCAAAATGTTGTTAGGTTGGCTAAAGAGCATCGTGTAAAGATTGGAGCACACCCTTCATTCCCAGATAAAGAGAATTTTGGCCGAATGAGTGTAGACATGTCCTGTGCGGCGTTATTTAAAAGTATAAAGGATCAAATTGACAATTTAACAGATATTCTTCGCGAGGAGCATAGTACTTTACATCACGTAAAGCCTCATGGTGCCTTATATAACTTAGCAGCAGTTGATGAAAAAGTTGCTCATGTTATAATAGAGGTCATGAAAACCATGATCGTGCCAATTAAGCTTTATGTCCCTTTTAAGTCTGTTATTGAAACATTAGCCAAATCCCAAAACATCCCAATTATCTATGAAGCCTTTGCAGATAGGAATTATAACGATGATTTAACATTAGTTTCAAGAAAAAATAAGTTGGCATCCATACATAATGAAGACCATTTGTTTGAACATGTTTTTAATATGATTTCAAAACAACAGGTAAAAACAATTACAGGTAAAAATATGGACATAAAGGCGCAAACATTTTGTATTCATGGAGATAATCCTAATGCTATAAATTTAGTTAAGAATTTAAGAGTCCGTTTAAAAAATCATGGCATTGAAATAAGATGACTTATGAGCTCAGATATAAGCCTTATGGAGAACGTTCTATTTTAATTGAATGGCCAGCAGTTATTGATAAGAATATCCTTTCTGATATTATTAGATTTAAGGAAAAAATTCAAAATTCAAATATTAAACATTTAGTTGAAATAAAGAATGCATATAATTCATTATTAGTTGTTTATGATTTTTATTTTGTTGATTTTGAAAATGAAATTAAAACACTTCAAGAGTTATATAATCAAATAACCCCAGATACTAAATCAATACTTAAACAATGGAAAATACCTGTATGCTATGACACTCTTTTTGCTATAGATTTAGAAGAGATGGCTTTTGAAAAAGGACTATCTAAAACATCTATTATTACTCTACATTCTCAAACAGTTTATACCGTTTATTTTATCGGTTTCTTACCTGGGTTTATGTATTTAGGGGGATTAAATGAAAAACTTTATACGCCACGAAAAGCAACACCAAGATTAAAGATAGAAAAAGGAGCCGTTGCTATTGGAGGTGAACAAACAGGGGTATACCCAAGTGAAAGTCCCGGTGGTTGGAACATTATAGGGAATTCTCCTATAACATTTTTCAATCCCAAAAATGACCCCCCTTGTTTTGTAAATGCCGGTGATACTATAGTTTTTGAGCCGATTTCACTTAAAAAGTATAAAGATATTAAAACACTGGTTGATGCTGGTGTTTACCAATTAGAAAGCGAGGTGGTTGATGGTTAAAGTTTTAAAAGCAGGTTTATATACTACCATCCAAGATTTAGGTCGTTATGGTTATCAGGAATATGGTGTGCCGTATTCTGGGGTGATGGATGCTTACTCGGCATCTATGGCTAACATTTTATTAGGGAATAATGAGAATACTGCTGTAATGGAAATTACGATGTCAGGGCCAACCCTTGAGTTTAATTGTCATACAAGTATCTGTATTTCAGGAGCAGATCTATCACCTAAGTTAAATAAAACCCCAATAAAAATAAATAATCCCATTCCAGTAAAAAGTGGTGATATAGTATCATTTGGTAAACATATTTCCGGATTTAGGTGTTATTTAGCTGTTACAGGTGGTTTTAAGACTGAAAAAATGATGAATAGCCACAGTATGTATCAAGGAATAACAAAACAGCCCTTGTTATTTAAAAACCAGGAGCTGATAATTGATGCCACATTAAAAGATTTTGACAAAAAGCATGCTGCAATTAAAATAAACACTTCCCATTTTAAGACTAAAGAACTTGAAGTTTTTAAAGGCCCGGAATTTGATAAACTTTCAAAGGCACAACAAGACTTATTATTTTCGCAACACTTCACTATTGCAAAAGAAAACAATAGAATGGCTTATCAACTGCTAGAACCATTGGAAAACAGTCTGGAGGCCATTATAACATCTTTGGTACTACCCGGAACCATTCAGTTAACGCCTTCGGGAAAACTTATTATTTTAATGAGAGATTGTCAAACTACAGGTGGGTATCCAAGGGTTTTACAGTTAAAGGGGGCTTCCATTAATATTTTGTCACAAAAATTTACAGGAGATTCGATACGGTTAACTCTAAAAGAATAAGTTTAAGATAATTTTATTAATACTATGTTAAGTAATGATTCCCCTTTGCGACTTACAATAAAAAATATGAGGCTTTTTAAACAAGTTATCCAATTTTGCTGTGTAATACTACTCTTTACAAGTTGCAATCATACAAATAATGATCCGCAATTTATTATAGACCAATCTATTAATGTTTCCGGTGGGGCATTGTTAAACACATCGAATATCAATTTTAATTTTAGAGATAAGCACTATATCGCTAAGCGTGATAAAGGTGATTTTTTGTACGGGCGATTGTTTACGAATACGGCAGATTCTATTTTAGACCTTTTAACAAATAAAGGTTTTGAGCGTTATGTGAATAACGATTTAGTTTATACACCAGATAGTATGGCTGTGAAATATAGCAGTTCTGTAAACTCTGTCCATTATTTTTCGGTACTACCGTATGGTTTAAACGATGCAGCAGTAAATAAAGAATATTTAGGTGAAATTAAAATTAAGAATAAATCTTATCATAAAATAAAAATCACTTTTAATAGAGAAGGGGGTGGTGAAGATTTTGAAGATGAGTTTATATATTGGGTAGAAACTAAAACTTTTAAAGTAGATTATTTAGCATATTCTTATGCTGAAGATGATGGTATGGGATTACGATTTCGAGAAGCTTATAACGAGCGCTATATAAAAGGAATTCGATTTGTAGATTATATTAATTTTAAACCGCTCGATAAAAAAGCAAATTTGTTATCTTTAGATAGTTTGCATGTAACTAATGGCTTAAAAGAATTATCAAGAATCAATCTTGAGCAGATAAAGGTTGAAACTATTGTAAATAATTAAGCATATAAAAGAATAAACTGGTTATCGATTTTATTGTTAAAGATTATTTTAGATATGTGTAAAACTCAAAACACTTATGAGTTTTTTGAGATCCCAGTAGTTCTTACTTTAGAAATTAGAATTTAAAACAAGCCCTTTTATAATATCAATTCCAGAAGAAGTACCTATACGATCAACTCCTAAATTAATATACTCTAAGGCTGTTTGGTAATCTTTTATTCCCCCTGAAGCCTTTATTTTGGTATCATCTGAACAAACGCTTTTAATAAGTTTTATATCATTTAATGTAGCGCCTGCAGTTCCATAACCAGTAGATGTTTTTATAAAATCTGCTCCACTTTGTATAGCTAATTCAGTGGCTTTAATTATTTCTAATTCTTCGAGATAGCACGTTTCTATAATAACTTTTAAGATATTATTTGGCATGCATTTTTTTACAGCTTCAATATCTTTCCAAACTGCATCAAAGTTTTTACTTTTTAATAAACCAATATTGATAACCATATCAATTTCATCAGCTCCATTTTTTAAAGCTAAAGTTGCTTCTGCTACTTTTGCATTAGTACTCATAGCTCCAAAAGGAAACCCAACCACGCTACAAATTTTGACACCACTATTATCTAAAAGCTCTTTGGCTAAAGACACATAACAACTATTTACACAAACAGAATAAAACCTGTATTGCTCTGCTTCTTCACAAAGCTTACCAATATCGGTTATGGTAGCTGTAGTTTTTAAAAGTGTATGATCTATATATTTATTAATTGGTTTCATAAATTTAAAGTAATTATATAGGTTAATAAAGTATATGCATTATAGTTATATACGAACAATGGCTTTAATCAGTTTTTTAAGATTGAAAAAAAAATAAAAGGCTTTTAAAATTTACATTTTAAAAGCCTTTTATTATAAGCATATTGTAAAATTACTTTTGGGTAACACGTTTTTGTTTAAATTCTGTTGAAGCAGAAATTCTACTAACGCCTATATCAATATATTTTTTTGCAGTTTCAATATTCTTAATACCATCTGATGCACATATTTTAATATGGTCTTTAACTGTCTTTTTAATAATTTTTACGACAGTTAATGTGGCACCGCTTTTTGAAAAACCGCTAGATGTTTTAATATAATCTACATTGGCATCCAGACAAATTTCGCAAGCTTTTATAATTTCATTTTTATTAAGCTCGGAAACTTCTATAATAACTTTTAAGATTTTATCTCCAATAGCGAGTTTAACATCGCTAATATCTTTTAAAACAGAAACATAATTTCTACTTTTAAGAAACCCAATATTAATTACCATATCAATTTCATCAGCTCCATCACTAATAGCTTGTTTTGCTTCGTAAACTTTTGATGCTGTTGCCATAGAACCAAATGGGAATCCAATAACAGAACAGACTTTGGTGTTCGATTCTTCTAATAATTGTTTTGCTAATAAAACATAAGAACTATTAATACAAACAGCGTAGAAACCATTTTTTTTTGCTGTATAACAGAGGTCTATAATATTTCGTTCTGTTGAAACAGGAGTTAAAAGAGTATAATCAATATATTTGGATATATCCATCATGATAAGTAGGTTTAGTGATATTATTCATAGCGTAAACCATGAATTAGTTAGGGTTGTTGTAGGTTTTCAGGGTTTATGCTAACACAAATTTACATAATTATGTTGATACAAAATCTACAAAAACTATTTTTTTTTTCACAAAAACTATACCATATACCTCCTTTTTTAGGGTTTGTCGATGAATTTATTGCCTAATTTATTCTGTAACAAAAGTAGTCTTAGGTTTTTGTGTAATTTTAGATTTTAGTTTAATTATACGTTCTTCAAATGTAGCTGCATTCACAGGGTTATTTACATTCTCGAAAAGTAGCATTAAATCTTCTGTATGCGTTTCTCTTTTTTGTTTTAATAGATCGAAATAGACAAAACCACACCAAATAATAGCTTTTAAATGACTTTTATCTTCATTATACATACGCATTTCTACATATAGCTCACTATTAGTAAATCGTATTAATTGAGACTCTAAAACAATGGTCTCCATTAAAAATGTAGGTTTTAAATAAGCTATCTGGTTACTGCTAGACACCCAACTTTTGCCTGTTTCTTTTGCCATTTTATAAATATCGATATCGTAATGCTGTATGAGGACATCTTCACGATGATTCATAAAGTAATTTATGTAACTTCCATTGTTTAGATGGTTAAAAGGATCGCAGTCTTGAAATCTGACTTTTGTTTTGCTTTGTAATACGTTTAATAATTGGTTCATGTTTAAGTTATTTAATATACCAATCGGTATATTTTTGATTAAAAAAATATTATATTTTAAGCTCTTTAATTATCATGTTATCGACCAAATTCATAGTATCCTGTATGTAAAAATTATCATCCATGGTATAAGTCATAAATATGGCGCCTTGAATCATAGTATCTAATCGTTTAGCAAAATCCATAGCATTTATTTCTGATGAGATTTCTCCAATTTCAATGCCATCTTCTATTATTGTTGCTACTTGATCTTGAATTTTTTCTATAACGTGTCTTACTTTTTGAAGTAAAAGAGTATTTTGGTTATTGGCATCTACACCAATATTTAAAACCGGACAACCTCCAAGCTGTTTACTGTAATCGTAATAGTTTCTATAAAAATCTGTAATGAGAAATAGCTTTTCTATAGGGGAGTCGCTTTTAGACAAATGATCTGCAATTTGTTTCAGCATGTTTTTAACGGTAAATTTAAAAGAAGCTATAGCTAAATCTTCTTTATTTTTAAAATTACCATATATAGCACCTTTTGTTAAGCCTGTGGCACTGGTAACATCGCTTAGGCTGGTAGCAGCATAGCCATTTTTATTAAAAATAGGCGCTACTATTTCTAGTATGTATTGCGATGTGAGTGCTGCTTTTGTGGTCATATTTTACAAATATATAAAAAATATACCAATTGGTATATTTTTTTTAAAACAATATTATTAACTGTTTATGCTGACCATTTATGATTTATATTGAACTGAAGTTTCGGTCGTTAATCAAAAAGAATTCCTCGAGGCTCTGCCTCGGGGTTTCGGTTGAAATTGTCATTCCCGAGAATCCCGATAGCTATCGGGAGGGAATCTAAATAAAGAAATTTCGGTTTTTGACCCAATGGTCAAAATGAAACGAGTGAAATATCTCTATGTCCCGATAGCTATCGGGACTGCCTCGAGGATAGTTCGTTTCAAGAAATTTTTTATTAATAAACAACAAATTATTGAAGTGAGACAGGTTTATTTTCCATTATGATTTGATGTGCCCAAGCTATAGCGAGACTTAAGGAGTCGAAAATTTGACAGGGCTTGTCAAAAAACTTTAATTCATATTCTGCATTATTACGCATTAATTGATTTTCAGCAATAACAGCGATGGCCAATAAATTAGGTATTTTTTCGGCTTCTGAATAAATGAGTGGATTTACAGAATAAGATTTTACCCTGTTGGAAATATAAACCATGTTTTTACCGCTGAAATATTTTTGCACAATCTCATTCAATTTATCATTGTGATGACTTTCAATAGATGCACCCTCTTTCATTTGGTTTATAATAAAGTCATCAAAAACAAAAACTTCGGTGTCTTTTAGTTTAATATATTTTATTATCCCCATGTGGGAATTTACGCAATAAATTAATTATAAGCAAATTATAATATTTCAAAAATTCTGTATTAAAAAAGCAACAATTATCTTAATTTAAAGATTCATGTTGCTTTTTCTACTAACCAACCATTTAATAAATCCATGAAAAACAGTTTGTTATATAGCTAAATCAAAATAAATCGTCATTAATTAGATTTACTTCTTTCGAAAGACCTGCTAGGTTTTTAAAACCTGGCAGGTCTAATATAAAATTCCGCCTATGTCAAATTATGATGATTTAGCTATAAATAGGGTCTATTAAATTTTAAAACTCTTCTGTAACTAAATAACCTTGATTTCTAAAAATTAATTCATCATCAAAAGTGTCTAATAAAATAACACTATCCGTTGTAATTTTTCCTGCTAATATTTCTTTACTTAAAGCATTTAAAACTTCTTTTTGAATAACACGTTTTACAGGTCTTGCTCCGTATTCTGGATGATATCCTTTTTCTGCTAAATATGCTATAGCTTCTGGTGTCGCATCAAAAATAATATCTTGTTGCGCTATCATTTTTGTAAGTGCTTTTAATTGCAAACCAACAATAGCTGTGATGTCCTCTTTACTAAGAGGGGTAAACATGATAATATCATCTATTCTATTTAAAAACTCTGGACGCACACTTTGTTTTAATAGCCCTAAGACATCTACTTTTGCCGTTTCAATAGCAGAATGAATATCTTTAGTTGCTTCAAAACGTTCTTGTATTAAATGACTTCCTATATTTGAAGTCATTATAATAATGGTGTTTTTAAAATCTGCGATACGACCCTTGTTATCAGTTAAGTGACCTTCGTCCAATACCTGTAATAAGATATTAAAAGTATCGGGATGCGCTTTTTCAATTTCATCTAAAAGAACCACAGAATAAGGTTTACGTCTTACAGCTTCGGTTAATTGTCCACCTTCATCATATCCAACATATCCTGGAGGTGCACCAACCAGTCTACTCACCGCATGACGTTCTTGATATTCACTCATATCGATACGAGTCATCGCACTTTCATCATCAAAAAGATACTCTGCCAAGGCTTTAGCTAGCTCTGTTTTTCCAACACCAGTGGTTCCTAAAAAAAGGAATGTACCAATTGGTTTTTTCGAATTTTGCAAACCTGCCCGGCTTCTTCTAACCGCATCACTAACCGCTGTGATAGCTTCTTCTTGTCCTACGACACGTTTGTGTAAGTCATTTTCAAGTTTAAGCAATTTTTCTCGTTCACTTTGAACCATTTTAGTTACCGGAATACCTGTCCATTTTGCAACGACTTCAGCAATATCTTCATAAGTAACCTCTTCTTTAATCAATGAGTTTTCAGACTGGGCTAGTAATTGCTTTTGAAACGTTTCTAGTTGTTCTTGTGCATCTTTAATTTTTCCGTAGCGTAATTCAGCTACTGTTCCATAGTCTCCATCACGTTCGGCGCGTTCGGCTTCTAACTTGTAGTTTTCAATATCTTGCTTTGTATTTTGAATATTGTCAACCACTTCTTTTTCACTTTTCCATTTAGCATTAATTTCATTTCGGTCCTCTTTTAAGTTGGCCAAGTCAGACCGGAGTGATTTTAGTTTATATTCATCTTTCTCACGCTTAATGGCTTCAATTTCAATTTCCAACTGCATGATCTTTCTATCTAAAACATCCAGTTCTTCGGGTTTGGAATTAATTTCCATACGTAATTTAGATGCTGCTTCATCCATTAAATCGATGGCTTTATCTGGTAGAAACCGATTGGTAATATAACGTTCGGATAATTCTACTGCACCAATAATAGCCTCATCTTTTATACGAACTTTATGATGTGTTTCATATTTTTCTTTAATACCACGTAATATGGAAATGGCACTTTCGGTATCTGGTTCGTTTACCATCACTTTTTGAAAACGACGTTCTAAAGCTTTGTCTTTTTCAAAATACTTTTGATACTCGTCTAAAGTAGTCGCACCTATAGCACGAAGTTCGCCTCTCGCTAAAGCAGGTTTTAAGATATTTGCGGCATCCATGGCGCCTTGTCCACCACCAGCACCAACAAGGGTATGAATTTCATCTATAAATAAAACAATATCGCCTTCACTTGTAGTTACTTCTTTAATGACAGCTTTTAACCGCTCTTCAAATTCGCCTTTATATTTAGCACCTGCAATTAGGGCACCCATATCTAGGGCAAAGATTTGTTTGTCTTTAAGGTTTTCTGGAATATCACCGTCTATAATTCTATGGGCTAATCCTTCTGCAATGGCTGTTTTACCGGTTCCGGGCTCTCCAACTAATATAGGGTTATTCTTAGTTCTTCGTGATAATATTTGAAGGATACGTCTAATTTCTTCGTCGCGACCAATAACAGGGTCTAATTTGCCGTCTTTGGCTAATTGATTTAAGTTTTTTGCGTATTTGTTTAGCGAATTATAGGTGTCCTCTTGGCTTTGAGAGGTTACATGTTCTCCTTTGCGCAACTCTTCAATAGTCTCTTTTAGGTCTTTTTCATTGACTCCTTGATCTTTTAGCATTTGCGCTATTTTGCTATTCGATTTAAATACTGCCAGAATAAGATGCTCTATAGAAACGAAGTCATCTTTCATTTTTTTTGCAATGATGGATGCTTCATTAAGGCTTTTTCCTGTTTCGCGTGATAGCATTAATTCACTACCAGAAACTTTCGATAAACTTTCCAATTGTTTATCTAAAGCTTGTTTAAGTATGGGAATATTTACATTTAATTTTTTTAAAATAAATGGTAATACGTTTTCGTCAACTTCAAAAATGCCTTTAAAAAGATGTTCATTTTCAATTTGTTGATGTGAGAAACTTTGAGCAATTTGTTGTGCTTGCTGAATGGCTTCTTGAGATTTTATGGTATAATTATTTAAATTCATCAATATATTTTTTTAGGACTTTTTGTTATTATTAATTTTCAATTACAACATCATGAAGTCAATAATCTTACCAACACATTTTTAAGGACAAAATGTCGTGTAAAACGAATAGCGTGCTGACTTTTAGTCAGTTTAAAGGTTAAGAATTTGTTTCATTTAATTAAGATATTGAATAAATGTGAATATGAGTTTTTTTTAAACTTAGAAGGCGTAATTACCTTCTAATTAATGTGATCTAGTTGTCGTTGTAAGAAATCACATTGTTTTTTTTGCAAAATTCTGGGATTATAAGCTCATAAGAACTATTTAAAAGACAGTTGTTTATTACATTTATAGAAGTCTTATTCTTTCTTTGCGTTATATATTGACAGTTATTTTGTACGCATTAACTTCAATTTAATAGAAATCATTAACAATCTCAAAATTAATAGAGGCTTAGTAATCAACTGAATAAATTTAGCAGTAATTTACGATGAATTTTTTAAACCTCAAATTATCAAACTCTCAACCCCCAAATTATGTTTAATCTCAAAAACCTATTACTGCTAATAGTATGTTTTGCCTTATTTTTAAAATCCAACTCTCAAACTGGTCCAGGAGGTATAGGCGACGGATCTGCAAATTTAATGTTATGGCTACGTGCCGATGTAGGCGTTGAATCTTCAACTGGTATTGATGCTACAAATGGCGACAATGTATCTTCGTGGCTAGATCAAAGTGGCGATAATAATGATGCTATTTCAATTAGTGCGCCTAACTACCAAACGGCTCAACATAATGGTTACCCTGCTGTACACTTTACAAGTACAAGTAGTGAGTATATGAATATTCCTGATTATACTAATTTTCCATCGGGTAACGAAGACAGGACATATATATTTGTTGGAGAAGGTTCTTCTGGTGTTGGAAATCAAAACCTTCTTTATCATGGATCTACCAACGCTACTGTAGCTGGTTATGGAAGGCGAATTAACATAACGAATAATCATAATGAAATTAGTATGGCTATAAGTGGCCACAGGTACGGAAGTACTTTAACAAGTTCTACAGCTTTACGTGTAGGGACTATTGTTTTTCCGGTAGGTAGTACGGATTCTGATGAGTTTACATTTTATGATAATGGTGGACTTACAGCTGCATCTGGTCTTGCCGGCAACGTCCAAACTATAAACACAGATAATCAAATTGCTAGGATAGGTGCTAATCGTAATATTACCCGTTTTTATGATGGTGATATGTGTGAACTTATTGTATTTGATAGAGAAATTAATGATGCAGAGTTTATTATTATTCATAACTATGTTTCTGCTAAATATGGTACCACACTTGCTGCAAACGATTTATATACACAAGATGATTCTGGGAACGGAGATTTTGACCATCATGTAGCTGGTATAGGTCGAGTTAA
This sequence comes from Flavivirga aquimarina, assembly GCF_030540835.1. Taxonomy (GTDB): domain Bacteria; phylum Bacteroidota; class Bacteroidia; order Flavobacteriales; family Flavobacteriaceae; genus Flavivirga; species Flavivirga aquimarina. Next base: position 46,472 of record NZ_JAUOEK010000183.1, read on the forward strand.
TGGTTCTAATTCTCATTCAGATTCTCAAGGTACAGGTATTGTTAGAATAAATAACCCTTCTGCGCTTTCTAATGGTGATTATTTATTTTGGGGTGAAGACACTAAGGATTATACTTTTTCTACTAATTCTTCAACATACAGAGAACACTTAAACTCTAAATGGCGGGTTAGTAAAGTAAACGATTTAGGTACTGTTACTGTTTCTTTCGATATCTCTGGTGTAGATTTATCGGCTAAACAAAGTTGCCAAGATTTAGAATTTGTTGTCGATAATGATAGTGATTTTTCTTCGCCTACAGTATACAGTTTAACTATTTCTGGGTCTACAGCTACAGCAACTTTGGTGAGTTTTAATGATGGAGACTATTTTTCTCTTAGATATCTAGATCAAATCGTGTGGGATGGTACTTCTTTTTTTAATGGTTCTGGTATTGCTAATGCCCCTAACAGCACAGATAACTGTTTAAAACTTACTGTAAAATCTGGTATAACTGGTTCGCTTACTTCTGATGCTTATATTCGCGAAGTGGAAGTGGAGTCTGGAGGTATATTAAATGTTGCCGATGGTATCTTGTTAGAAGTGGATAATCAAGTTGTTATTGATGGGGTTCTCGATTTATTAGGTGAATCACAGCTTATTCAAAAACATACTAATACAACATCTAACTCTGGTTCTGGAGTCTTAGTTAAAAGACAACAAGGATCTAATAGCTTATTTAATTACAATTATTGGAGTGCGCCTGTAAATACTGGTGGTTTTTGGCAAATTGGGTATCTAGAAGATACTGCTGGCGTTATAAATTTTCATAGTAACGTTGATGCCAATCCTGCTACTTCTCCCATTACGCTTAGTAGTAGATGGTTATATGGGTTTAATGGATTGATAGGTGCTTATTCAGAATGGAGCGCATTAACAACAACAAGTGATTTATCTCCGGGTATTGGCTATTCTATGAAAGGATCCGGTACCACAGACCCTGAGCAAGAATATATATTTAAAGGCACACCTAACGATGGTAATTATTCTATAGCTGTTAGTGCTGGTAATGAGATTTTAATAGGGAATCCTTACCCTTCGGCTTTAAATGCGGATCAATTTATAACTGACAATGCTTCGGTTATTGAAGGTACATTATATTTCTGGGAGCAGGCAACAACAAATAGTAGTCATCATCTAGTTCAATATATAGGAGGGTATGCCACCTATAATTCATTAATGGGAATCGCTGCTAGTGCAACATCAGATGCATCGGGACTTACAAGTGGTACTAGTTTTTCTGCAAAAGGAATACCAACTGGTAATATTGGTGTGGCTCAAGGCTTCTTTGCACCTATAGATAATACTGGGAGTATTGTTTTTAATAACCAACAAAGAATATTTGCTAAAGAATCTGATATTACAGATGCTCCTATATTTCATAAAAATACAAATAACAAAACGGCAAAAACAAATAGAGATAATGATTTAAGACCAAAAATGTGGTTTTCCTTTACAGACCCTAATCAATTTAAGAGCTTTTTAGGTTTAGGATACGATTCTAATAATGCCACTAAGGGATATGATAAAGCCTACGATAGTAAATTATACGAGGAAAATAGTAATAGTATGTATTGGATGTTAAATGATGAAAAATTAGTCATTCAGGCTTTACCAAATATTAATATTGAAGATGAATTACCGATCACTATAAAAGTAACAGATGAAGGCTTATATAAATTTGCTATTGATAAAATGGAAAATGTTCCTGAGGACTTAAATATTTTCCTGAAAGATAATTACAGTAACTCTTATTATAATTTAAAAAATGAGACTACCGAATTATTTTTACAAAGCAATACATACGAAGATCAATATACTATTGTATTTCAAGAAAATAATAGTTTAACTACAGATACTTATCAAAGTAAAACCCTTTCGGTTTTTTATGATAAGAAAACTAAAAATTTAATAATAAACAACGATACCATTTTAAATGAGATAGAATCTATATCTATATATAACTCTATAGGTCAAGAAGTACTAAACCTTGAATCTTTAGATACTAATAGAATAAATATGTCTAAATTTAATGATGGTATCTACATTATTAATGCTAATACAGTTACCAATAAAAATATAGCTAAGTTTTTAAAACATTAGAATATTTAAAATTTTCAATAAAATATTATACTACGTTTTTAAGGCGTTTAAGGATCATATTTTCTCTAAAATTATTACATTGGCATAATTGAATACATTAATGAATTTGTATGCTATAGAAAATTTTAAATTATGGGATTACTTAATAAAATATTTGGAGGAACTAATGAAACAAAAGAAGAGAAGGTTATACCCTGGATTCCTTTAAATGAATTACCTCAATTAGATCTTATAGACAAAAAATCTGCTACCAAAACACAAGTAATCTTTAAACATTCTACGCGTTGTGGTATTAGCAGTATGGTTATGAGGCAGTTTGTTAGCAGCTATAATTTAACTGAAAAAGACTTAGACTTATATTATTTGGATCTAATAAATTATAGAGAGGTTTCTAATGAAGTAGGGTATAAGTTTCAAGTTATGCATGAATCCCCCCAGTTATTAGTCATTAAAAATGGGGTAGTTGTTGCGCATGCATCTCATGGTGCTATTAATGAGATTGATTTGAATAGTTTTGTGTAAATATTAGATTTTAAACCTTGTTGTAATTTTATAGTCTAAAGAAAAAAATCAACTAAAACTATGAAACCTACAATTTTAGGAATATTTATTATTCTGTTAACTTTTTTAAGTTGTTCAAAAAAAGAGACTGAAGACACTCCAGAAGAAGAATCTGACATTATTTCTAATTTAGATTATTCACAAATGGAAAATTGGGCGTTCCACCCAGATAATAATGCTACTATTATAAATGGTTATAATCTCGATATAGCAGTAATTGATGAAAACCTTGAGGTTGAAAGTATAATCCCAATTGAAAACAATTCTTTTAAAAATACTGGGGTAGATGTGTTTTTTGTACATCCTACAGTTTTAGCTCAAATTACAGACCCAGCTCAAGCTATAGATATAGAAGAACAACAGGGTTTACTAATTTCCTTAACCATAATAGCGCAAGGAGGTTTATTGTCTAAATACGGACGCTTGTTTGCGCCACGATACAGACAATCTACAGGACAAACTTATAGTAGTACCATATCAAAAGAGTTACAAGCATCTGTACTAGAAACTAGCTATAGTGATATAAAAGCTGCATTTTTAGAGTATTTGGACAATTATAATAATGGAAACAAAATTATACTTGCAGGTCATTCTCAAGGATCTTATTTGTTGGCAATGTTATTACGCGATTTATTTGATGAAAATCAAAGTTTACGAAATAAATTAGTGACTGCTGCTTTAGGAGGTATGGGGTATATTTATTCAGATAAAGATACTTATTCTGATGGTTGGTGGAAAAACATATCTTTATGTAAAACAGAAGAGGAGTGTGGTTGTGTTAATAATTGGGCAAGTTTTGAAGAAACCCAAACATTACCAGATATAAATACTGGTTTGCCAGCTTTTAATGAGATATTGGTAGATAAAGGTCTTGTATATAGAACCATTGACGAAACAAATGATTGGTTTATACAAGATTCTAGTTATTATGGAGATGAACCGACACCTTTAAGGTATTATATTGCACCAGATGCCGCCTATGACTTTGCAGACGAAGCTAATTTTATAGCGTTTGATAATTTATATACTGCTAGATTTAGAAGAGATGGGTTACTAAATACGGCTTTAAGTATTGAATATTCACCATTAGCGAATGATAATAGACCAAATGATTTGGCCGAAGCTCAAAATCATCCAAACTATAATAATTGGGGTTACCATACAAAAGATTACCATATATACTTATGGGCTCTTATGGAGCAAATAGATATGAAACTCCAAAATTGTTTTTAACAAGGGTTTATTCAATTTTTGTAAGAAAAGTTTAGCTTTGCTTAACATAAAAATAAACTATGATACCAATTAGTGATTTACTATTATTTGCATTAGCATCGTTAATTATGGTTTTGTCTCCTGGGCCGAATATGATTTATTTGATTTCTAGATCTTTATCACAAGGAGAAAAAGCAGGGATTATATCACTTTTTGGAGTCATGTGCGGATTTTTATTCCATATCCTTATGGTTTCATTAGGGTTAACAGCTATTTTTTTTGCTGTGCCTTATGCCTATTCCATAGTTAAGTTTCTTGGTGTTGGATACTTACTCTATTTAGCTTATAATACAGTTACATCGAAAAATAAAATATTTGATGCCGACAATAATCTTAAATCGGACAAACCGCTCAAGCTTTTTAATATTGGTTTGTTAACCAATGTTCTGAATCCAAAAATGGCGGTTTTTTACTTGTCATTTTTCCCTCAATTTATAAAACCTGAATATGGCTCGATTTTTAGTCAAAGCTTTCAACTCGGAATTATTCAAATAATAATTAGTTTTTCAGTTAATTTTCTGATTGTAATATCTGCTGCGAAAATGTCAAAATGGTTCTCAAAGAAACCAATTTGGTTAAGAGTACAGAAATGGTTTATGGCTTCTGTATTAACAGGACTTGCGGTAAAAATGGCATTGACCAAAGCGAAATAAACTATCTCACTAGCAATATATTTTTAACACCTTAATTGTCCGGTTGAGCCTTTCGGCTTCGCTCAGACAGGCTAAAGTCGAAACTTCTTTATTTATTAGAATGATGAGTTCTCGATTACACTCGAACAGGATTAATAGCCTTAACTTCTAACTTTATAAGAGCTAATAATATCCTTAAGTTTGAGTTTTAGGTCTTCACCCGTATCATAAACCATTTGTTCATTACTAGGAAAAGGAACTCTTCTGTTATTCAATATTTTTATGTCTCTGGAATCTAAAGCTCTTTTATCACCTCGTACTCTGCCAAAAAAGTTTTCGAAAACAAATTCACTATTAATAGTAAAAGTATCGATTACTTGTTTTGTCTTTACATCGAGATACACAACATCTGCAATAACCTGAGTTGATTTTGTTTGAGCAAATTCGTTATATCTAGCTTTTACTTTAACTATTTTGTCAATCTTAATATCATTGCCCAAACTATCTTTGGCAACATTACCCTTGTTGTCTAATTTGTATTCCCAACCGTCAACGATTTCTTTTTCTCTTATAAACACACGTTCTTTAATGTGCTCTGGTGAGATATTAATTTGCTTTAATTGTAATTGCATGGCATAATCGTAAGCAACATCTTTATTAGGTTGTGCATGGTATACCGTCCAAAACTGATTCAACCCATAAGTATCAAAGTTTAGCAAATCGTTTTCTAAACGTTGTGGGATAACTTGATTGGTACGATTTTGAATCGTGACACTTACATAGGCAGTTCCACGTTCGTGAGCCTCTTTCATTAAGTCTCTGGTCAGCTCATAATTTGGGTTTATGGCCTCTATATAACTTAAGACACTGTAAGCTTCTCTAATTTGTTCTTTGTCGTTTAATTCTAATAAAGCCAGTCCTTTTTCATAGTAATAATCAGAAACGCTTTCACGAGACTGCACAATATCAGTGCTATAATCGGTGAATTTAAAACGAATTTCTTTTCCATTGACCACTAGTGGCAATATAGGCTTGATGGCTTCCTGACGGGCATTTAAATCCAGATAAATTTCATAAATATCTTTATATAATTCAGGATTCTTATCTTTTTTTAAATGATTTATGGTGTTTAAATCTCGTTCTACCGATTTATAGTATGCGTCTTGCAACATTAAAACGTAATCAGATTTACGCTTTTTGTTCTTATTTGTCCTAAGTTTATTTAAAGCGATAGTAATAGCCTGATCGTAGTTACCAGAATTAACCGATGCTTCAACTTGTTTTTTGCTGCCACAAGCTGTAAGTATAGCAAGAGCTATGGTGATAAGTAGTAGTTTTTTCATAGTGTTAGGGGTTACAGTTATGATATTTATATGCCAAATATAATGCCAAAGCTTTAAAAACAAAATTTCCGGACATGTTTTTTCGACTTAAACTACTGATTTTTACAACGTTGTGTTATTTTTTGTACACAGGAAGCAATTTTGTAGATACTTCACCAAAACCAATACGTGTTCCATCTTTTTCGCAAAACCCCCTCATTATAACTGTATCATGATCGTTTATAAACTTACGCTCCGTGCCATCTTTCATCTTTAAAGGTTTTTCACCTCGCCATGAAAGCTCCAGCATAGAACCGTAAGAATCTGGTGTGGGACCAGAAATAGTACCACTTCCCATCATATCACCTGAATTTACAGGACAACCATTAACGGTATGATGCGTTAATTGCTGCGCCATATTCCAATACATATATTTAAAATTCGATTTACTTACTACCGTTTCTTTAGCTCCTTTAGGTTGTATACATACTTCTAAATTAATATCGAAGCTCTTTTTTCCTTTATATTGAAGGTAGTCTAGTTGTGGTTTTATAGGCTTAGGACCTTCAACTCTATAAGGTTCTAAAGCGTCAAGTGTTACAATCCACGGAGAGATTGATGATGCAAAGTTTTTAGCTAAAAATGGCCCTAATGGTACATATTCCCATTTTTGAATATCGCGGGCACTCCAATCGTTAAATAAAACAAGCCCGAAAATATATTCTTCTGCTTCTTCAATAGGAATAGACTCTCCCAAATCGTTAGCATCAGTAGTAATAAAAGCCATTTCTAATTCAAAATCGACTAATTTACTAGGTCCGAAAACGGGTTCTTTAGCGTCTCCGGGTAATGTTTGTCCTTGTGGCCTGTGCACAGGAATTCCCGAAGGAATGATAGAAGAGCTTCTACCGTGATACCCAACAGGAATGTGTAGCCAGTTTGGTAATAAGGCATTATCTGGATCTCTAAACATGGTTCCTACATTGGTAGCATGTTCTTTACTTGAGTAAAAATCGGTGTAATCTCCTATATGTACAGGTAATTGCATTTCTATTTCGTCTAAACGAAATAATACAACCTCTTTATTCTTTTTGTTGTTTTTAAGTGTCGTATTTTCAGAATCGAAAATTTCTGCAATTCTGTTACGCACCAAACGCCATGTTTTTCTACCGTCTGCAATAAAATCATTTAAAGTATCCTGAAGAAAAATATCTTCTGTTAAAGGGATACCTTCAAAATATCCTAATTGGTGCAATGCACCAAGGTCTATGGCTGTATCTCCAATACGAGTTCCTATGGTGATAATATCGTCTCTGGTAAGAAAAACTCCAAAAGGAATGTTCTGAATTGGAAAATCTGAATTTTTATCTACGTGTAACCACGATTTTCTATCTGGATTGTTAGCTGATAATGGCATAACTTATTATAATATTTATAGTTTATTAAATTCGTACCAAACCTACACATTTTTTTTATTTTAATTGAAAAAATGTGTGAAAATGTAGATTTAATATAACCGTTAATAAAAAGGTTAAAAACTTAGTCGTAAATAAGCCTTTTTTAATGTAATTAACTATTCTATTTCCTATTTTTGCCAAATATTTAATCATAATTTAATTTTATGCAACGCGACGAACAAATTTTTGAACTTATTCAAGCTGAAAAAGAACGCCAATTACATGGTATTGAACTTATTGCATCAGAGAATTTTGTAAGTGACCAAGTTATGGAAGCTGCCGGCTCTGTGTTAACCAACAAATATGCAGAAGGTTACCCAGGTAAGCGATATTATGGCGGTTGTGAAGTTGTTGATGAAGTTGAACAAATCGCTATTGATAGAGCAAAAGCATTGTTTGGTGCTGCATACGTAAATGTACAGCCACATTCTGGAAGTCAGGCAAATACGGCTGTGTATCATGCATGTTTAAAGCCGGGTGATAAAATTTTAGGTTTCGATCTATCTCACGGTGGACATTTGACACATGGGTCTCCAGTAAATTTTTCTGGTAAACTTTACAATCCTGTATTTTACGGAGTAGAGCAGGAGACAGGTGTTTTAAATTATGATAAAATTCAAGAAGTAGCAACTAAAGAGCAGCCAAAATTAATTATCGCTGGTGCATCTGCGTATTCTCGAGATATTGATTTTAAGCGTTTTAGAGTAATTGCAGATAGTGTTGGTGCTATTTTAATGGCAGATATCTCACATCCTGCTGGATTGATAGCTAAAGGTATATTAAACGATCCGTTACCACATTGTCATATTGTAACAACAACAACTCATAAGACATTGAGAGGTCCAAGAGGGGGTATTATAATGATGGGGCAAGATTTTGATAATCCGTTTGGAATTACTTTAAAAAATGGAAACTTACGTAAAATGTCGTCATTATTAGACTCTGCTGTTTTTCCAGGAAATCAAGGAGGTCCTTTAGAGCATATTATTGCAGCTAAAGCGATTGCTTTTGGAGAAGCCTTAACAGACGATTTTTTAAACTATCAATTACAAGTAAAGCAAAATGCTGCAGCTATGGCAGAGGCTTTAGTTTCTAAAGGGTATAATATTATTTCTGGAGGAACAGACAACCATTGTATGTTGATTGATTTGCGTAACAAGAACCTTTCTGGTAAAGATGCTGAGCAGGCTTTAGTGAAAGCAGATATTACAGTAAACAAAAATATGGTGCCTTTTGATGATAAATCACCATTTGTAACATCTGGAATTCGCTTAGGTGTTTCGGCTGTTACCACACGTGGTTTAAAAGAAGATGACATGCTAGCTATTGTAGAATTGGTAAACGAAGTGATTACTAATTTTGAAGATGAATCCGTTTTAGAAACGGTCAAAAATAAAGTTAATGCTATGATGAAGGATAAACCTTTGTTTATATAAACTTTAATTTAAGTGTTAATTGAAAATCCTGCTTCATGCAGGATTTTTTTGTTTTTAATATATAATTCAGGTATGGTGCGTTAGCTTCCCGAAGGGGGCAAATGAATTATACAAATTGTTAATTGTTTTTCTTTTTTAAATATATTATATTCTGAAAGGAGAATTTGTTAGTGAATTTTGGTATTAATTTCGTCTGAAATTTTTGTTTAAGAACCCACTTTTCTATTTTTTCATTTAGAGCCTTTTCTGTTGGTAAATTGATGCTTCCATCTGTTATATTTTCTCCTTTTCTGGCGTCAATAGAACAAAATTTTACTATTCCTTTTTTATTTATAAGAATAGTAATCCATATTTCCATGTTTGCGTCTTTAGACAAAGCATCAGGCAGCTCTGCTTTCAATAATTTAGAGAGAGAATGTCCAATTGTATTTTTATCCGATAATAAAGGGAAATCGAATTTATCAGGAATTCCTTTTTTAATTATTTTCAGTTTTCTTTTAGGTATTAACTCTAAATAATATTCAATTTTATTTTGCTCCAGTTTTTTAGAAGCTAATTGTTTACGTGATGATAAATCAAAACTTAATATTTTGTTATCTATAGTAAATACATAAAGAATATTATCCTTGATATAAGTTGGAGATTCTATGAGTTTTATATTTTGGGTGTGCCATAAAAACTCAAAATAATTCTTTTTTAATTCTGAAGGATCGATTTTTAATTCTTTAAAATCAATGCTCCAATATTTCTTGCCATTTTTGTAAACAACTATTGCTTCCCTTTCATATTGTTGATTTTTTATTTTGTTACCTTGATCATCAACCTCATAATTATTAGGACTTTTTTGTTTTATACTGAAATTCAAAGAAACAAGATACTCACCAGACTTATTAATATCTATCCAGGGAGAGAAATATTGTTCAATAGAATACAAAAGCTTATTTTTCTTATAGACTTTTGTTATGCCCCAATCCCATCCATTATGTACTCGATAAGGTATACTTGTTACTTTTATATTTTTCTCTGTTTTTAAAGTCCAAGGATATGTGCGCCAACTACCCGCCAATAATGAAAAGGGAATTAATAGAATAAAAAATAAGATTTTTGTTTTCATCTTTTTAATTTTCAATGAACTTTATCGATTGTTAAACAAAGTTAGTTGAATTTTTTTATAGCGTTAAGATTAAAAAAGTGTTTTAAACCGTATATAAATACGACTGTAAACTAAATGCTTAGCTCCAAGGTAATTAAGCCACGAATTGCACAAATTTACACGAATAGAGTCCCAAATTCGGTTGAGAACTATGTTTGGTATAAACACGAAAAAACTTATATAGGTTTTGAAATCTGCTGGTAAGCAGGAAAATTAGTGAAAATTAGTGAAATTCGTGTCAAGTTTTTTACAGCATTTTTTTGTATATCTATACATTATTGACCTACTGTCAAATAGGCTTTTTTCATGTCTCAAATAAGATGTTGTAGTAATCTTTAAAACTTTAACTATAAGTATATTTTTACCTATAAGTATATTTTTATGTAAAGCTTTAATTAAAAAGATTATTTAGGCCATACTTCCTTCATAATAATGACGAAAACAAGAAAATTTAGTTCTCTATACTTTGATCTTCTTCAGGAAACGTAATATGTTGATAGGCACCTAAATCTGGAGAAGTCGTTCTGTTTACATTTAAAATATCTGTTGGTACTTGTGTCGCAAAAGTTGATAAGCCTTGGTTTATAGCTGCTGATTCTTCTCCTATAACAAGCTTATTTAAATCTGTATCAAGAAAATTAGGGTTTTCATTAAAAATATTCCCTTCATAATGATTGGTATCGGTTAAATCATAATTAGGACCTGTAAAATTGCTGTTAGTGTCTTCAAAACGAATTAAGCAGTTTGTAAACTTAAAATTAAATGCAATGGCATCATCTTCAATTTCGTCAAGTAAAATTTCAGGGTTATCGTTTCCGTAGATAATACAGTTATTAAAATTGGCTTCTGTTAAATCTGTTATAGTTGCATTATTATCTTCATCTAAAACAAAATTGTTGAGCAATACGGCAGGGAATTGCCTAAAACCATTGTCCCAATAGTTTGCAATCGTACTGTGTGTAAAATTATATCGGCCTCCTAAAGTGCCCGCAAACGATGAGAGCCCTGTATTATTGATGACTACATTTTCTCCTGTAATAGAAGTGTTTCTTCCTAGTAAACCAAAATTACTGGAATTATAAATTTGAGAATTGGTAATGGTAAGTTTATCAGATACTTCATTAGGATTACCATCACATAATATTCCAACGGATGCATTTTTAATGGTAGCGTAGTTTATAACGTTATTAATACTGCCATCTAATAACCAAATAGTACCCCACTGGCCGGGCGTATCGGCAAAAGCAGGTTCTAAACGATCTCCTTCAAAAATAACCTCGTTTTCTAATAAATCTGGATCGGTACTCAAAGCACCATTTACTTGCAATGATGCATTATTAGAAACAATAATTCCCGAATTATTATGAAAATGGACACGTGCACCAGCTTCTATGGTTAAGGTTTCACCATTTGGAACGGTTGCAAAACCATAAATAACATAGGGTTTATCGTTTGTAAAAGTGAGATTGACTGGTAATAGTTCCCGCCCTTGTAATTCGGTTTCAACTAATTCGCCAGCGATATCAAGCGTTAATGTTTCAATAACTTTTGTGGTATTATCTCTGTCTGGATAAATAAATACGGCATCTTTTACTAAGGTAACCAGCTCTACTTCCTGAAGGTTCGAGTCGGCATCAAACTCAATTTGATCGGTATATAAATAGCTATCATCTAGACTTGTTAAACTATTAATATCTATAGTCGATTCTATAAAAATAAATAAACTATCTCTGGCTAGTATTTCTACATTTTCAAATACTTTACCTGCTATACCGTCTACATTCAACCTATAATTGGAATCTTCTCCCAATGCCAATCTTAGTGAAGGTATAGAAATATCATCATCACTTCTGTTATAGACTTTTAAATTGTATGTACTAGAGCCAATGTTAGTGAAAACGGTGTCTAAATAAACGGTATCTTTTGAAAATTCAAGATTACCTGTGCTTGGAGAAAATTCAAAATCTTTGCGGCAAGAACTCCAAAGCATTATGAATACTAGTGTAAGTACGAAATACAGGTAACGTTTCATTAACATATATAAATTTTAAAGCCAATTAGAGGCTAAAAATATAACTTTTGAAACAATGATTTAGTATGATGTGTTTTATTTTAATTGAAAAAAATAAATATGACCTACTTTTTTTTAGATTCTTCAATTATTTTTAAAAATGATTTGCTATAAGATATTAAGCTGTCTAGAAGAATTATGTCATTTTTTTTTGATAAAAATGTTTTATTCAGATTTTTGGTCTCACAATATTCAAAAAAGAGGTGTTTATAATCTTTAGGAATTGCTAGATCATTAACAAGTAATGTTTCATTAAAAAATGTATTATTGGAAAATAATGAATCTAGGTCTTTATGCGACAAAGGAATGGTAGAGGCGTTTTTTATTTTATCCTTTTTTAAAAGCTTACCAATTAATTTAGCTACTCTAACGATATCAAGCCCATATTTTGAAGAAGTCCCATACTTATGAGGATTTCTCTTTATATCTTCTTTAGTTTGTTCTTCGAAAGTCTTTTGTACCTGCTCCTGATTAAATTCTTTAGGTTTTATATTATTCTGTATTAAGATCTCGTTAAGTCTGTTTATAGTTTTTCTTAGTTCAATAACAATGACATCATTAAAATCGGTTTCAGTAAGTTTTATGATTTTTTTATTATGGAATATAGAGTGAAAAGACAGGGTGTCACCTATACTTGCTTTAATAGTAAAGCTCCCGTAATTATCTGTATAAGTTCTGGTTTTTTTACTCAGGTTAAAAACATCTATTCCTTTTACTGTAGTGTCATTATCATACACTTTTCCTGTTATATTTTGAGAAAGCATTGAAAATGGTAAAAGAATAAAAATGAAGTATTTCATTTTTGTTTTATTGGTTATCGTTTTTCAAATTAAAGTATTTTACAATCTAAATTATTGAGAATTAAGATACTTTAACAGCCGTTTTAGTGAACTCTTAACATAATATATTAAAAAAACCTGATGGGGACATCAGGTTTTTAACATTGGTTTGCTATTAATCAATCGATGGTAGTTACAATTGTTTTCGAATCATATCTGCAGCAATTTCTGCAGTGATGTCTCGTTGCGGAGACCCAAACATTTCATAACCTACCATAAATTTCTTTACTGTGGCACTTCTTAATAGGGGCGGATAAAAGCTCATATGCCAGTGCCAGTGTTTATTTTCGTTTCCATTGGTTGGTGCTTGGTGTATACCGCTGGAATAAGGAAAAGATGTGTTAAATAATTTGTCGTATGCTTTAGTTAGTACCGAAATGGCTTCGGCATAATTTAAAGCCTCTGCATCATTTAGTTCTAAAATAGTTGACTGTCGTTTTTTGGGCACAATCATAGCTTCAAACGGCCATACTGCCCAAAAAGGAATTAAAACGACAAATGAATCATTTTCAAAAATAATACGCTCTTGCTTTTCTAATTCCTGAGCTAAATAGTCTCCTAAAAGACTGTTTTTATTTTTGTTATAATAATCTAGTTGTCTCGTGTTTTTTTTGTCAACCTCATTAGGGAGTGTAGATTGACTCCAAATTTGTCCATGGGGGTGCGGATTGCTACAACCCATTACGGCTCCTTTGTTTTCAAATATTTGTACGTAGTTAATATTGGGGTTTTCTGAGAGTTCTTTAAATTCCTTCTGCCAAGCGAAAACCACTTTTTGGATATCTTTAGGAGCCATGTCTGCCAAGCTTTTTGAATGGTCTGGGCTAAAGCAAATAACTTTGCATATTCCGGTTTCGCTTTCTGCGACTAACAAACCATCTTCAACCGAAAAAGATTTAGAGTCTTTTTGCAAGGCAGCAAAATCGTTGGTAAAAACAAATACATCTTGATATTTTGGATTTACCTCGCCATTAATTCTGGTATTTCCTGCACATAAATAACATGAGTCATCGTAAGCTGGTCTAACAGTATTAGAAACGGCCTCGTTTTGACCTTGCCATGGGCGTTTTGCACGATGTGGCGATACTAAAACCCATTCGCCGGTAAGTATATTTAAACGTTTATGAGAATAATCCTGTAAATCGGTATGCGTCATTTTAAATTAATTATTTATTATATGTGTACCCTCAGATAATTTTATAAAGTATACAGAACAGGCTTTGTTAAATTTATTTTTATAAGCTACAGATACCGCTTCCCCAAAAGCTTTGGCTTCGCTTTTTGCTACTAGGTTTATGGTACAACCACCAAATCCGCCTCCCATCATTCTTGCACCTAACACATGCGTATTTGCTTTTGCCAGATCTACTAAAAAATCCAATTCATCACAACTCACTTTGTATTGATGTTGTAAACCTTGGTGCGATTTAAAAATTAAGCTTCCTAAGGTATCTAAATCGTTATTTTCAATAGCTTTTGATGCTTCTATAGCTCTATTGTTTTCTTGAATAACATATAATGCTTTTTGATAATTTTCTGGTGTTACCTTGTCTTTTATAGTTTCTAAATCGGCTTCATTAGCATCCCTTAATGCTTTTATTCCAAGTAATTCAGCAATGCTTTCGCAAGCAGCACGTCTGTCGTTATAGGCACTATCAGATAAACTATGCTTTACGTTCGTGTTAATTAGCATGAGTTGATGATTTTTAAAATCTATTTTATAAGGGTTAGATTCTACAGTCCTACAATCTAATAACAATGCATTGTCTTTGATGCCAAACATGCTTGCGTATTGATCCATAATACCGCATTTTACACCAACATAATTGTGTTCTGCTTTTTGAGATATTAAAATCATTTCGTGCTTAGTGAGTCCTAAATTGAATAACTCATTTAGACCAAATACAACACTGTTTTCTAATGCTGCGGAAGATGACATACCTGCACCTCCTGGAATATCACCTTTAAAGACAATATTAAAATTACCTACAACTTTGTTTTTATTTTGAATTTGAGCAATGACACCAAACACATAATTTTCCCAACTACCTTTGGTAGATGGTTTTAATTTATCTAAATCAAATTCTATACGGCTGTTTTTATTTAAAGCATAGGCTGTAGATACATTGGTGTCGCTTTTTTGTATGGCGGCTGCAATGCCTTTATCTACTGCTGCAGGAAATACAAAGCCATCATTATAATCTGTATGTTCTCCAATAATATTAATCCGACCCGGAGAGAAAATAAGAATAGGTTCGGTTTTAAATGTATTGATGTATGCTGTTTTTACATCATTTATTAATGTGGTACTCATTATTGTTATTCGTTAAAAATTGCTATTTACTTTTAGGTTCCAGGTAATATTATAAATGGCATTTGCATCTAAAACCTCTAAACCAATTTTATTATTAAAACTATCTGAAACACCTGTTGTAGGCTCTATAGCTATCGTGTTTAATTTAGGAGGTGTGTAAACTTGGAGAAAATTATCCTTTCCTGTAGACTCAATTGTTAATTGATATTTAGGGGTATGGAAGGTTACTTCTTTTGAATCTAAAACCCAGCAATCGTCCAACGATTTGTCATAGATATTAAAGACGTCTTTTAATTCGAAATCTTCTATACCTGTTGTTATATTTCTTTTATCTAAAACTAATTTTTTACTGCTATTAAAATGTAGTGTACTATTAAATAAATCGGCACTTAAAAAATAAGGATGCCAACCTAAAGTAAATGGAAATGCTTTAGAATCTGTGTTTTTTACAAATACATTTAAGCTTAAATCATTTGGAGTAAAAACATATTTTAATTGAATAGTATAGGTATAGGGAAACCCGATAGATAGCTCGGTTTCTTTGTATTCTAATAAAATAGATGCAGAATCGCTACTGGTTTTTTTCTCTATTACTCGAAACGTTTTATTATAAACCAATCCATGTAAAGCATTGTTTTCTTCTTTTACATTAATTTCAAATTGAAACGCTTTATTGTTAAAAGTATATGCTCCGTCCTTTATTCTGTTAGCAAATGGAAATAAAATTGAAGATGCATAGGTGTTTGAATAGGATAGTGGTGATAAATCCTTTATAATGGCATGTCCGTTTAATGTTAATTCTTGCAAACTTGCCCCTGCATTGAGGTTAATTTTTCCGTATGCCTTGTGTTTAGAGTTTTCAATCTCTAAAGTATTTAATGTTTTGTTATGATTAATTCGATACACTATTATGTTTTGATTTTGTTTATTACAATGAATTTCTGATAATTAATTTATTAGTGTTTTCTACTTTAATTTGTTCCTTATTTAATATCATTTCTGCTAAACGCTGCCCCATGATGTTAAAATCTGTAGAAATGGTTGTAATACCACCCTCTACAATCTCTTTAAGTAAGGTGTCATTATATGAAATAATACCAATATCTTTTTTTAACGATAGGTTTTTACTTTTCATTTTTTTTATAATTTGAAGTAAGCTTTTATCGTCTGGCATAATGTATAATTCTCCCTTTTTTAAAACCCTGTTAGCTAATGAGCTTATAACCTCAAAAGGCATTTTGTTTTCTTTACAGAACATATTAAAGCCTTTTAACATGCCAAGAGGTTGTTTGTCTTCGGAAAAAATTAAAACTATTTTTTCATATTTTTTTATGAGATGCCATGCTTTGGTAAGGTTTTTAAAAATTACTTTTTCAAAATTTTGATAAATAGCGGCGTATTCAAGTAAATCGTCATGTATTTGATCTAAAATATACACCTTATCCTTTGGTAGTTTTTTTATATCCTCATTAGTATCAGTAAGGTTTGCCGGCATAATAACATAGAAATTGTAATTCCCAACGTTATCATTAATTAATTTGTTAAAAACAGTTCTGTTGAAATGATGGAAAAAAATATCTACTTGAATATTACCTCCTAAATTTTCTAAAAAGGAATTGTATAAGTCTTCTTTAAAAGAATTTAGCTCATCGAAAAGCAAAAATATTTTTTGAGTAATGTTTACATCTTCACTGGCAATGTAATATCCTTTACCAACAATAGATTGAATAATACCTCTGTTCTTTAACTCATTAAAAGCCATTAAAACAGTATCTCTTGAAAGTTTATGTTTGTCCTTAATACTATTAATAGAAGGAATTTGATCCCCTTTTTGCAAAGCACCGGAAAGAATAGCATGCTCAATCGAATGGATTATCTGCTTATATTTTGGGACTCCAATTTTCTTCTTAATTTTTATCATAACCTGCTACAAATGTAGCATTATTTTTTCTAAAAAACATACTAGACCCTACTAGTTTGTTTTTTTATGTAAAACATGCATTATTTTTAAATTAAATTTCTATATTTGATCTTAATTTTTCACTAACTAAACTAATTTATTTTACTATGACAGCAGGATTTGAAATGTGGGATTATGTAGTCTTTGTCGCTTACGCCATTTTAATTTTAGGAGTAGGGTTGTGGGTGTCTCGAGATAAAGATGGGCATCAAAAGAATGCTGAAGATTATTTCTTAGCAAGTAAGTCTTTACCGTGGTGGGCCATAGGAACATCATTAATTGCAGCTAATATTTCGGCAGAACAATTTATTGGTATGTCCGGATCTGGATTTGCTTTGGGGTTAGCTATTGCATCTTATGAGTGGATGGCAGCTTTAACTTTAATTATAGTAGGTAAATATTTCTTACCTATTTTTATTGAAAAAGGCCTTTATACGATTCCAGAATTTGTTGAAAAACGATTTTCAACTAATTTAAAAACAATACTAGCTGTATTTTGGTTAGCGCTTTACATTTTTGTAAATCTGGCTTCTGTTCTATATTTAGGAGGATTAGCAATCGAAACCATTATGGGAATCGATATGATGCATGCTATAATTGGTTTAGCATTATTTGCGGCAGCTTATTCTTTATACGGTGGTTTGTCTGCTGTGGCATGGACCGATGTTATACAAGTTGTGTTTTTAGTATTAGGTGGTTTGGTTACTACATATTTAGCATTAAATACAGTGTCTGGAGGAGAAGGTGTTTTATCTGGTTTCTCTAAAGTTGTAGAAGCAGCTCCTGATAAATTCCATATGATCCTTGAAGAGACTAATGAAAACTATGTAAACTTACCTGGTATTTGGGTATTAATAGGAGGTCTATGGGTCGCTAACTTATACTATTGGGGTTTTAATCAATACATCATACAAAGAACTTTAGCAGCAAAATCTTTAAAGGAGTCTCAAAAAGGAATTTTATTGGCTGCGTTCTTAAAACTTATCATACCTGTAGTAGTAGTTGTTCCTGGAATAGCGGCTTACGTGATGGTAAACGATCCGTCAATTATGGCTAATTTGGGAGAGGCAGGTATGTTAAATGTACCTACTACAGATCAAGCCGATAAAGCGTATCCTTGGTTGTTACAATTTTTACCAGTAGGGCTTAAAGGAGTTGCTTTTGCTGCTTTAGCTGCTGCTATTGTATCTTCTTTAGCGTCTATGCTAAATTCAACATCAACTATATTCACTATGGATATATACAAACAATATATAAATAAAGATGCTAACGATAAAACAACGGTAAATGTGGGACGTATTTCTGCTGCAGTAGCTTTGTTAATCGCTGTGATTGTAGCGCCTCTTTTAGGAGGGATCGATCAAGCATTTCAGTTTATTCAAGAATACACAGGTATTGTAAGTCCGGGAATACTAGCCGTGTTTATTTTAGGTTTATTCTGGAAAAAAACAACAAACAATGCAGCCATTTGGGGAGCTATTTTATCTATTCCAATTGCATTAGCTCTTAAATTCTTGCCTATTCCGGTATTTGAGCCATGGATGCATCAAATGGGTATAACGACATTGTTATCTATGCTAGTTATAGTGATAATAAGCAATATACAAAATAAAGGAGCAGATGACCCTAAAGGGATTCCGCTTACTAAAGAGCTATTTAAAACAACGCCATTATTTAATGTAGGTTCGTTTGCGATTATGATTATCCTAACAGTACTTTATGCGTTATTTTGGTAATAATTAAATAGATAGATATTTAAATTGAAAGCACCATGTAAAAGTGGTGCTTTCTTAATATAAAGCTATGGGAAACATACTTGGGAGTTTATAAATGGTTATGGTAAGTATCATGTTTTAAAAGCATTATGGGAAACCAAAAAAAATATAAACATTTCTTTTGGTTAGATTTATAGTTAATTTTATATTTGCACACCGGAAATCAGAAATGTTTTCTTTTAGGGCTCTTAGCTCAGCTGGATAGAGCACCTCCCTTCTAAGGAGGCGGTCGAAGGTTCGAATCCTTCAGGGCTCACGAAAAGCTTCACTAGACATAGTGAGGCTTTTTTGTTTTTGGTACTATCTGTAATTTTTTGGGACATAGACAAAAGGGATCATTCCTAAAAGTTGTGTTTAAGCAAAAATTCTAGTTAATCTTAAACAGGAATAATTCCAATTTTTACAGCATTAAGCTGAGTATTGAGAGCTTTATAACTGGTCGATTCCGTATCTTTATACCGATGAACAAGTTTAGTCTAATCTCTTCGTATTAATTAGCAATAATGAAAATGTTCCTGAGACGGAACGTTTTTAATTTCTTTATCACTAAACAAAATTTTATATAAATATTCTTAGTAATCTTTTATAGATTTTATATTTTTGAAAGAAAAATCTTTTTTTAGAAGGAAAATATCTATATTGTTAACATTTAATTTTTTTCTAAAAAAATGGAAGAAGCAGATTATAAAAAGCAATCAATATCTAACTTAAAACTCCTTGCCAAGGAATTGGCATATAACTATTTTGACGCATCATCCATTGACCTTTATCCGAAATGCGATAATGAGAGTAATGAGAAGAAGGAAAGTGAATATAGGATAAATGAAGGTAAAATAAGTGATTTAAAAAAAGATGTCATTAAAGATTTTGTTGAAGGCATTGAAGGAAAATCATTAGAAATTAATGAAGAATCTAGAATTTCAGATAGTTCAATAAAATATTCAAGGAACATATTAGTTATAGGGGCTGGATGTAGTTATAATGCTTTTGAAAACATTCCTTTGGCAGATAAGGCTATAGAGGAAATTCATAAAAGAACGGTTGTAGATAAGAGTAATAATTTGACCTTCTTTGATTTATTAGGAAATGGGCTATTAGAAAAAACAGAAGGTAAAAAGCTACCTAATAAAGAGGACAAATACCAAATAGTGGACGGAGTTATAGAGAAATATAATGCAGAGTATCGTAAACAAAAATTAATTAGAAAAGATTATACGGATTCTGGCAAATTAGATTTTGAAACATCATTGAGTTTACTCACAAACTTCCTACCCGTATCTAAAATAAGGGCGTTAATAAAGGATACGTATGATTACAGGTATAGCCCAACTCTTTTTTATGAAATAGTAGCCCACCTTTTTAAGCATAGATTTATTGATATCATAATTAATTTTAATTTTGATGAACTTTTAGACCAAGCAATTGAAGATGAAATTGGGGATGGTGGATTTGATAAAATAATTTCTGATGGAGATTGTAAACCTCTCGATCAGCTTTTCTTAGAAGGAAGATTACGTCAGCCCCTTTACATAAAACCTCATGGTACTGTTAGTCACAAAAGTACTTTAAGATTTACTAAAGACCATTATCATGAACTTCCTTTGGATATGAGAGAGTTTCTTGAAGAGATTTTTGCTGCTGTTGATGGAGATATAAAGAAGAAAATAAACCTGATCACAGTAGGATTCAAAATGGAAAGTATTGAATTTAATGAGATTTTGAAAAAAAACCTTCCTCTTAATTCACAAATATTCTCTTTTTACTATGAAAAAGAAGTAGGTGTTAGTAAGGCTGAAAAAGAAGTAGATGATAAATATGAGTACAATAAAGGTATAATAATCAACTTATTTAAGGATAAAGTCTCTCATACTCCAAAAATATATCTTATTGGTCATGAGTTTTTTTTAAAAAATTTAAATGAAATAAATCTATCTGAAAATAATAATTTGAATATAGGTTTAGATGTAACTAAAACTAGTTTAGGTAACACTTTTCATGTGTTGTTCGAAATTCTATCGAGTTATTTTACCCATAAATATAAACCAAGACAAATATATAAGCACCTTTTAATTGCGGAAATTTTTGGAAATACAAAGTTTTGGAAAAATCTTCAAGTTCCTGAAAATATGACTAAAGAAGAGGTGTTAGAAATACCTTTGGGAAAATCGTATTATTCAAAAGATTATTTCACATCTTCAAAATATTTTAAAGATAGAGTATTAGTTGAAATTTTAATTAACCTTGCCGTAAACCAAGGAAAAGTAAACCTGTCTATTCTTATGAGTGGTCTTGTGGGAAATTATTATTCTCTATATTATGAGAAGCATAAAGGTGATAAATTAACCTTAATGAAATTAATAGAACGTATCGGTTTGAAAGATAATGAAGATTCATTGGGCTATAAATATTTAGAAATTCCCCAAGAAACTAAAGAAGCTAAACCTTCAGAATTTTTGAACAAGGTTATTACTGAGGTTATTACTCGACTTGTTGATAATGATAAAGCAGAATGTTATTTCTCGGATGAATTTAGAAAACATCTAAAGGATGGAAATACTAGGGAAAAAGTCATAACTCTTTTCGAAAAGATTCATAGGGCAAATAACTCTAAAATTCATTCTCAATTCCGTAATCCTATTTATCATATGTTTCAAAAATATAAAATTACAGATTTAGTAAGTACGGACTTGTTAAATGATTTGCATTTTACCGTTGGATTGCAAGACAAAAGAATTAACACTATTTGTGTTATTGCGGATTATGGTTATCAAGTTTCAAAATTCCTTAAAGATATTATAGGTAAGAACATAGATGTTTATCTTATTTTACAAGAAAAGGAAGGAGTTGAAAAGAATATATCTATCCTTAGAAAATTAGTTTTAGAAAGTTTTAAATCTAACAATCAATTTCTAGTTTATGATAAAGCTCTTCTTTGGTTCGACGAAAGAATACATATTTTCTCGCTTCCAATTAATGACCATAATTATCATATGACTTTGTTTTTAGAATTAGATACTAATGAGCCTTTAATAAAACAGAAGGATAATGTAATTCAAGCAATATATTATTATAAATGGGGGCTTTCTAAAAGAATTAACCCAATTCGAATGGTAGAAAAAGAAAATTTCGAATATCTTTTGAACAGATTTGTAGAACATTTAGAGAAAGTAAAGCAATATTATGGTGATAACAAGAAAAGATTAGAACCCTTAGAGTCATTGATAAATGGTAATTTAATAAACTAAATGTAAATAAATATCTAATAAGAGTTAATCAATTCTGTTAAAATATTATAATTTAATAAGTTCCAAGACTCTGTTTGTTTATTAAATATCAATCCATAATCATTTTACGAATGAAAAAGCTTCACTAGACATAGTGAGGCTTTTTTGTTTTTGTAGGGTTTGTGGTTCTTTATAGATTTTTTAATCCATGACCTTTGCAGAATTAATTTTTAATGAGAGCATGTGTTTTTTATGGTCTTGTACATAGATTACTGATGTTGGGCGTAAATTTTTTTTCAATATTCTATTTCAACATTAATTGTTGAAGCACCTTGAAGTTTATTCCATTTTCCTTGACTATTTCTTCTTGAATACCCTTTCCCTTTGGTTAATATTGCTCCTATATAAACATTGAGCGGGTTTTTAAAATCAGGAATAAATTCCACGCCAACAAAAAAATCTTCTTCAACATAGATCTCTTTTTTTGTTAAATCAATTTGAAGCCAACCAGGTTTAATTTGTTTCTTCTGCAAAATATTTTCAAAAACTATCCTCTCACCAGGCATATTGTCTACGTTTTTATAAAAATTTATTCTCACAAAACTGCTATCAGATTCGAAACCTCTTCTTAAATAAATATTCACATATTTTATTCTTACTATTTTCTCAGGAATATTTATTCTTTGAGCATTTTCTATAATATCATTATCCTCTGAAATTCCGCCAAGCCATAACAAAGGATTGTAACTTTTAACTCCAATTTTCCTGTTTTTTTTCTTTTTGTTTGAAACAATAACCTCAGAAAGCTCATTCATTTTAGGTTTGAGAAAAACAGTTTTATTTTTAGCGTTTACAATTGGAATTTTAGAAGGGTAATAATTTATATGACTAATTGTTAAACTGTCTTTTATGTATTCTTTTGAAACTTCTAAATTAAATTCCCCGTTTTGATTAGAAACGGTTCCTTTATTTTTATTTAGTATTCCAATATTTACAAACTCAATAGGCTCTTTTGTTTCAAAGTCAATTATCAAACCATTTATTATAATGTTTTGTGCGTATCCTATAAAGCTTGATGTAAATATTAATCCTATCAATAATATATGTCTCATAATAACAAGGCTTTATTATTAATTGTCAATAATAAATAAATATCTTTTCAAGATTGTTAAGAATAATTTAATTGGGAAATATTTAAGTAATTGGGTTTAAACTTTTTTATTAAAAATAGTAACACTTTTTATTCATAAGCTTATTAAGTTTAACAAAGCTTATATTTGTTCTCCTATTTTTAGCTATTTTTTTAATTGGATATTATATTTACGCGCAGTTACATAATATGAGATTATATATATTATTGGTTTGTCTTATAGTATCAAAGAGTGTCTTTGTGCAAGAAGACATATGAATCTATTATAAAAGCAATAAAAATTAAATCGGACGCTATCTATTATGGATCTTTTTTAACAATAGATTTTCTCAATCCTTCTACTGCGAAGACACCTATAGCAAACCCACCAAGAACCATACATGCTTTAGCTATATATTCAAGTTCTGCACATTCGTTGAAGTAGCCTATTAATCCTATATTAAAGCACATGGATATAGTGAATCCAAAAGCAAAAGACATGATAATATCTCCAATATAATAAGTCTTTCTTTTATAAAGTTTTCTTGCTATAAAGTATATAAGTACAAACACTGAACCTAATATCAAGCCAAGCTGTAAATAGTTTATATTTTTTAAAAGCGATTCTATAGGAACGAGAATTAAAAAGGTTATTTGTATTACAACAACAAAAACCATTTTCGGGTAGTAAAAATTATACTTATTTGTAAAATAAATTGACTATATATACTTATCGTTAATTTTTAAAAGATAATTTGCAGGATTTCCTGCCTGTAGTTTTACCAGGTTTTTTTAAGAAAATAAAAATTACCATTTTATATTTAAACATTCTGTAACAAAACAGAAAAGAATATCCAGCCTAATAAGCGTAAGGCAAATAGTTATAATTCTAATATTAAATATTTATTGATTGAAGGAGAGTAAAAATCACTTTCTAATATTGTCAATCCATTCATTAGCTCTAAAAACAAACTCTTTTCTAAAAGGATCATATTCCATTAATTCGCCAAAGCGGTTCTTAAAGGCATCGGTTACAAAATCCAATTCTTTTTGCCCCATTTTTTTATAATCTGGTCGGGGAGGGTTACTAACTTCATGTTCTATTTTTGGTTGCGTATAATTACGCAATAAATTAGTGAATAATTTCTCTTTACTTTTTGGAATATTACTGCCCCCTTCATAATTTACTATAGTTTTTCTAGTTACACCAAGTAATTTGGCTAACTCTTTTTGAGTCATGTTTAATTTTTCTCTTTCCTTTTTTATATTCAACATGCTGAAAAACAATTAATTATTTTAAGTGTGGAATGTTTTTTGTTTACTCAGAGGGTAAAATTACTCTTGTTATTTTGTAAAAGAGTAAAAATACTCGTACATTTGTAACGAATTTGTTTGTGATTTTACAACAAATATATGTTGTAAAATCTTGTAAAACAACAAATGAAATCAAATAACAGGTAAAACAGTAGTAGATGGAAAGCCTCACGTATCAAGAAAATAAAATCGTTTATAGGATATCAAACGGCTTTTTTGAAAAGGGAACAGTAGATATATTGTATATAAACCCTATTACAATCAATGCTTTTACACGACCTATCGGGCGTAAGCTGCCTGCTAAAAATATCGCAGGTGTACACCCACAAATAAATTTAGGCAAGCCTGTATGCTCACAGATAAAAACATCCAAAACATAAAAAACAATATGAGTGGTATTAACGAAATAGACAGTATTAAGCAACTTTTTAGTCAAATAAATAAATCTGACAGAGAGGACTTTTTTGAAAAAGTAGCAGAGGAGTTCGATATGGTAAAATCTAGTGTAAGGTCTGGTTGGTTTTCTCGTTTTGAAATACCGATGAAGTATAATGTGCGCAAGCATTTAATAGCGTATATGCAAGATTATATATCATGTAGCGTTAAAAAAAGCAAAGATTAAAAAATAATACCAATACATGAACCTGTTGAATTTCGGTTCAAAAATCAGCAATGTGCAACCTCATTATATTGTTCATAATAGCTGTATCCACTTTATGTAGCTCAGTGGTCAGAGCAAGCCAGACCATAACACGATAAATGATTTTAGAGGTAAGCGCCTTCAAGAACATTAAAAAAAGATCTTCCACCAAGTGGTACTGCTCTTAGCAGAAGAAGGGATTGGCACATAACTTAAAAAAGTATAGTTTAGCACAAGATAAAATCATTGTAGGTTTCCACTCTTCTATTAAAAATAATAACACTTTTTATTCATAAACTTATTAAGTTTAACAAAGCTTATATTTGTTCTCCTATTTTTAGCTATTTTTTTAATTGGATATTATATTTACGTGTTCACACGTTGCATTATATGAGAATATATATATTATTAGTTTGTCTTATAGTATCAAAGAGTGTCTTTGCGCAAGAAGACATATCAATCCCTACGAAGTTTCTTGAGGAAGGTCATTTATATGAAAATTTTAATGAGCTTTCAAAGCCTATAGCAACATTTAAGGAAAATGAAAAATGTATAGTAACGGGCTATTTAGGTAGAGATACCTATAAAGTAAAATATAAAGAATGGGAGGGGTATGTAAATGTTGAATTTCTAGAGGTTACTGAGCGAATGATGGATCTATACTTCGAAAACCAAGAGAAAGAAAGACTTAAAGCGATTGCAGAAAAAGAAAACAGAAGAAAGAGAATACAGGAGATTGTAAAAAAAAGAGAAGATTCCATAGCTGAAATTGAAAATGCAAAAAAGAGAGCTTTAGAAGCGATACAGGAAGCTGCAAGAAAAAAAGCCTTAGAAAAAGAAAAGAGAAAACAAGATTCTATAGCCAAAGTAGAGGCAGCAAAGAAGAAAGCAGCAGAAGCCGAAGCAGCAAGAAAACGGGCATTAGAAATTGAGAAGCGGCAACGAGATTCTATTGCTAAGGTAGAGGCCGCTAAAAAAAGGGCAGAAGAAATCGAAGCTGCAAGAAAGCGGGCATTAGAAATAGAAAAGAGAAAACAAGATTCCATTGCTAAGGTAAAGGCTGCTAAAAAAAGGGCAGAAGAAATTGAAGCCGCAAGAAAAAGAGCTATAGAAATAAAAAGGATACAACAGGATTCTATTGCCAAAGCAGAGGCAGCAAAGAAGAAAGCAGCGGAAGTCGAAGCAGCAAGAAAGCGGGCATTAGAAATAGAAAAAAGAAAACAAGATTCCATTGCTAAGGTAGAAGCTGCTAAAAAAAGGGCAGAAGAAATTGAAGCCGCAAGGAAAAGAGCTATAGAAATAAAAAGGATACAACAGGATTCTATTGCCAAAGCAGAGGCAGCCAAGAAGAAAGCAGCGGAAATCGAAGCAGCAAGAAAGCGGGCATTAGAAATTGAGAAGCGACAACGAGATTCCATTGCTAAGGTAGAGGCCTCTAAAAAAAGGGTAGAAGAAGCCGAAGCCGAAAGAAAACGAGTATTAGAAATTGAAAGAAAAAAATACGATTCTATTGTTAAAGTAGAAATAACAAAAAAGAAAGCACAGGAAGCGAAAATCGCAAGAAAACGAGCATTAGAAATAGAGAAGCGAAAACAGGATTCTATTGCTAAAGCAGAAGTTGTCAAAAAGAAGGCCGAAAAAGAAGCAATAAAACTAGAGAAAAAAAGGCAAGATTCTATTATTAAAGTAGAGGCAGTAAAAAAGAAGGCACAAGAAGTAGCAGAAAAGGCAGCAAGAAAAAGGGCCATAGAGTTAGAAAAAAGAAGACAAGATTCTATCGCTAAAGTAGAAATAGAAAAAAAGAAAACAGGGGCATATGAGGCAGCCGCAAGAAAAAGGGTGTTGGCACTACAGAAAAGAAGGCTAGATTCCCTCTCTAAAATAGAAGCCGAAAAAAAGCGAGTACAAGAAGCTGCCGCTGCTGCAAGAAAGCGAACATTAGAAATAGAAAGGAGAAAACAAGATTCCATCGCCAAAGTAGAAGCTGCCAAAAAGAAAGCACAGGAAGCCGAAGCGATTGCTGAAAAAGCTAAATTTCGAAATACTTGTCATTATCTAATAAACGAATATGATGAATTTTACAAAGTAAAAATTAAAAGAACCGAACCATATAAGGTTCATGAAGATTTAACAATAGAATTGTATAGACAAGGTAGAAATGTAGATGTCTTTTTGAATTTATCGGAGAATTTAGGTTGTGCCAGCTACCTGTCTAATAGTAGATCCTCTGTTAGAGTCCAGCTTGAAAATAATCAAGTAATAACCTTATATCACTCTTGGGATGTAGATTGTAGAGACGAATTTAGTTTTAAAGGCAGATTACCGAGTTCGAAAATGTCGAGCTTAAAAAAATCTCCTATTAAATCCATAAAATTTAAAGGAACAAAATCTTCACACATAATTACAGATATAGATTATAAAGAGTTTTTTATTGACAAACTAAAATGCATTGAGTAAGTCAAAAGAATAGTTTTTTAATTTTTAATGTTTTCTATTTTTGTGCTATTATGAATGATAATTTTACGAATGAGTTTTTTGGTATCGGAATTCAAAACGGTAAAACTCCCGAAAATTTAGGTGTATTGTGGCGTTCGGCCCAAAATTTAGGAGCAAGCTTTATTTTTACTATAGGCAATCGTTACGCAAAACAGGCATGCGATACTCACAATGCCGTTAAATCGATGCCCTATTTCCATTATGAAACGTTTGACGAGTTTTTTAAAAACCTCCCAAAAGGGACAAGATTGGTTGGCGTAGAGCTTGATGAAAAGGCTGAGGATTTAGAAAGTTTCCATCACCCAAGACGATGTGTTTATTTATTGGGAGCCGAAGATCATGGACTTTCTAAACAAGCTATCGAAAAATCTCATTTTTTAGTAAAATTTAAATCGCAATTAAGCTTAAATGTGTCTGTAGCAGGTAGTATAATAATGTACGACAGGGGGCTTAATAAGCCGAGGTCTTGATTTTTGTTAATATTGAACATAAGCTTATACGGTAATGAAAAAGTATGTTTCAGGATTGCATTAATACCGATTAATAGTTCCTATGTATTCAGGATAGAAAAAACAGCTATTTACTACAAACAATGACTGTTTTTATATTGTTTAAATCTGTTGTAAAGAATATATAGTAATCACCTCCGTCTTTTATATTGAACTTTTTACGTATTTGTTGAACAGTTTCATGGAAATTACGTGTCGTAATATTTGCTTTTTTTATAGATAGCTTTTTAATTTCTTTCTTATTATAAGGGACAATATTTTCAATTTTAAAACACCTTCCCGGAAAATCAATACATGTGTCACTAGTGTATAAATGAGAGTGTTGATGTAATTTAAAAACACTAAGCTTTTTAGCAATAGCATTGAAGGCTCCTGCCTTTAAAATAGCACTATTGGGTTCGTATAAATAGGAGAGTGGTTGATTGTATTTTACTTCTGAATTTTTTTCAGTCTCTATTGAAAAATTAAAGAATTCTTTTGCGGCTTTTTTAATATTTACTGTATCTATATTTATTGCACCTTCAAAACCATTTTCTAAAACCCATAGTAACTCTTTTACTTCATTATTTATAGCAATAATATGAATTGTTTTTACGTGTTTTAATTCATTGATGCCAACAGAAATATCAAGTAGCGGTGACGTTTTAATAAGGATATTTTTAGAGTGATTAAATAGCAAATCAATATGTTGCAGGATGTTAGGTAGACAATCATTTAAAAAAAAGACTTTGCCTTTGCTGTCGTGTCTTCTGGAAGGGTCGACATAAATCCAATCAAAGTGTTTTCCGGAAGTTTCTAAATAAGAAATACCATCCTCATTTTTTGGTTCTATATGGTGAATTTCCAATTGTTGGTAATTATGGGTTACTATATTCGATAGACTGTTATCAATTTCACAGTGTGTCACTGTTTTAAAAACTTTTGAAAAATAATAACAATCGACCCCAAAACCACCAGTTATATCTATAATGGATTCTCCTTGAATTAAATTTGATTTATACTGCGCCGTTATTTCAGAAGATGTTTGCTCAATATTTAACTTGTTGGGATAGTATATGTTTTTACACCGAAACCATGTGGGGAGCTTCTTTTCGCAACGTTTTTTTGCTTCAATCTGTTCAATAATGTCTTTCGCTTCAATAGAAGTAAATGGAATACCTTTTAGGAGCAACGAAGTCACATTAGAATTTAAATGACTATCTATAAATTCTTGAACTTCAATATTTAAAATAGACGAATTCAAATAGAAATATTATAAGTCTTTAGTGAGTTTTTTTACAATTTTATTTTCAGACAAAAACTCTTTTAAGATTACTTTTATAGCAGTGTATGCCGGAACCGCGATTATTAAGCCAATAACTCCAAATAGAATCCCAGTAATTAAGATTACTAAGAATATTTCTAATGGATGCGATTTCACACTTTTTGAAAAAATGATAGGTTGACTCCCAAAATTATCAACCAATTGACCGATTGCAAACACAATAAATACCCAAAATGTTTTTGGTAAAATAACATCGCTAAAACTCTCCCCGAGGTTGCTTGTCATGGTTAATGTAATCATTAAAAGTGCTCCAACCAATGGGCCAACATAGGGAATAAGGTTTAATAAGGCACATAAAAAGGCTATAACTATGGCATTTTCAACTCCGATAATAAGCAAGCCAATGGTGTAAATAATGAATAGTATAAATATTTGAAAAATGAGCCCCACAAAGTACCTGGAAAGTAAATCTTTAATTTTAGTAGATGAATTTTTCCAACGAGATTCTTTATTGTCTGGTATAAATGTTAAGATGCCATTTTCAAATAATCGACTGTCTTTTAAAAAGAAAAAAGAAATAAAAAGCACAGAAAATAAACCAATGCTAAAACTTCCAAGACCACTAACTACCGAGTTTAAAAAGTTAGGAATAAGAGAATAATCTATTTTAGATAAAAGATCAGATTCTTTAATAGACTGTTCCAGATCTATATGATGTAAATTGAAATAATTAATAATTTCAGCATATAAATTTTCGATATTAATTTGTAACTCATCAATGTTTAATAGCGATAGATTTTGCCCTTGTTTTATTACCAGTGGGATAAATAAGCCTACCAGACCTAAAAATAATCCTAAAAGAACAACCATAGTAACAATAACAGCAATGGTGTTTTTAAACTTTAATCGATGTTCTAGGAACAGTACAATAGGCCTTCCTATTAATGAAATAACTACTGCAATAGCAATGTAACCAATAACCGATTGTATTTGATATAAAAAGTATAGCACCAATGCTATACCTAGAATAATGGCTAAAGCCTTTAAAATACCGTTTGATATAGTGTTAGAATTCAATTGAAAAAAATTAATAGTAAATCTAGTCATTTCGAACGAAAGAGAGAAATCGCATTCTCATTTTTGTTATGAGAATAAAAATATGCCTCAATCGTATTGTCATTTGAGCAAAGTACAGGAATCTATTTTTTAGAACTTTGTTTCAATTTATAAGATTGTCACGTCACCCCAAACCCTATAGAGATCGAGCCTCCCATAATAAAGATTAGAGAAGTTGCTTGGTAATTTCGTAAAGCACTATATTAGTTGCTTGTACGACATTCATACTACTGTTTTGTCCGAACATATCGATATGAATAATAGCATCAGACAGACTTAAAATAGATTCAGATACACCAAAATTTTCATCACCAATAACCAAAGCAATAGGAGTTTCTGTCGAAAACTTAAACTCATGGATAGGATTACTAGTATCTGTAATTTCTAGCGAGATAATTTGATACCCACTGCTTTTTAAATTCTCAACAACATCTGAAGCAGACTCGACAACTTCAAACTCAACAGCTTTTTCAGTGGCTCTTGAGGTTTTAGTCATTTTTCGTCCAAGCGGAATCTGATCACCACAAAGGATGAGTTTTTCAATCCCAAAAGCATCAGAAACCCTAAACAAACTTCCAATATTAGGCGCATTCGTTACATTATCACAAACTAAAGTAATAGGAAAAGTACGCTTTGTAAAGTTTGTAGTGTAATGGGTTAGTTGCATTTTTGCTTAGTATTCAGTATTCAGTATTCAGTGGTAATCAGTAATAGTTGTAGCTTCTTTGCGTCTTTGTGCCTTAGCGTGAGATATTTTCAGTATTCATCAAATTTTACTTTGTATTTTAACAATAACCAAATTATAATTGAAAGAACTAATAGAAATATTATAATTTTTAAAACTATAATACCTATTTCTTTTGACGTTATTTCTTCATCAGAATCAGTATAAAAAATAAATTCAACTAGAGCTATTAAAAGATCCTTCATTATATTATTCTAATCATCTTACTCTTGACCTATTGAATAAGCTTGTTTTTTTATTTTGATCAACCCATATCCCTATTGGAATAGTGCCGCTTATTGTACTAACTAAGCCAAAATCCCATAGGAAAATTGTAATGATAATAGCAAGAACAATACCTCCTATTATAATCATATAATTAGGTTCTGCATGTAACCTATTAATGTCTTTTTTTGTGTGATTTCCACAATGTTTACAGCGTTCATTAATTTCATTTTTACCATATTCTACTAAAAAGGCATACCTGTCTGGTGCAGATGTTTTTAAATAATTCTCTTTTTTACAAGAGCTACAATAGTAACTTAATTTCATAGTATATAGGACTTAATTTTCAAAAGCATATTTAACAATATTCGCCCCCATTTTAAGCGCTTTATCCCTAACATCCGCCGGATCATTATGCACTTCGGTATCTTCCCAGCCATCACCTAAATCACTTTCATACGTAAACAATAATACAAGTCGGTCTTCCTGGAAAATTCCAAAAGCCTGAGGGCGTTTACCATCATGTTCATGAATTTTAGGCAAGCCTTTCGGGAATTTATAAGGATCATTAAATATTTTATGGTTTACAGAGAGTTCAACCAAATCTTTATTGGGGAATACCTTTTTAAGTTCTTTGGTAATATAAGGTTGCATGCCGTAGTTGTCGTCTATGTGCAAAAAACCACCGGATATTAAATAATTTCTTAAGTTTTCGGCATCAGTTTCACTAAAAAACACATTACCATGTCCCGTCATATGTAATAATGGGAATTGAAAAATATCAGTACTACCAACTTCTACAGTTTGTGGTTTTGGTGCTATTTTAGTGTTTATATTTTGATTACAAAAAGTAATTAAGTTTGGTAATGCAGTGGGATTACCATACCAATCGCCACCACCTTTATACTTCAAAATAGCTAAATCTTGAGCAGTTAAGAGTAAAGAAAAAAGGGCAAAGAAAAAAGATAAATAAATCTTCATATTATTCGTTTATAAAAGCTACAGAATGACAAGCTACCATAGCAGCGGTTTCTGTTCGTAATCTGGTTTCACCCAAAGTTACAGGAATAAAATTAGTCTCAATAGCCATTTTTATTTCTTTAACAGAAAAATCGCCTTCAGGACCAATTAAAATAGTAATGTTTTGTTTTGGTTTTAGGGTATGTTTTAATGACTTTCTATCGGTTTTTTCACAATGAGCGATAAATAGATTGCCGCTAAAATCCTGTTTTAAAAAAGATTTAAAAGAAATAGCATCGTTTAATTTTGGTAAGTAGCAGTTTAAAGATTGTTTCATAGCCGATTGCAAAATACGCTCGAAACGCTCCGGCTTAATAACTTTTCGTTCACTACGATCACAAATAATAGGTGTAATGCTATCGATGCCAATTTCGGTTGCTTTTTCCAGAAACCACTCATAGCGATCGTTCATTTTTGTTGGTGCTACGGCTAAGTGTAGATGATAATCTCTTTTTGTCTGTAACGATTTAGCTATAACAACAGCCATGCACTTATTAATATTAGGTATAGTGATTTCGGCAGTAAATAACCAACCATTACCATTAGTAATATATAATGTGTCTCCAACATTTTTTCGTAATACTTTAACAATATGCTTGCTTTCGTCTTTAGGAAAAGAAAATTGTTTTGTACTATCTGTAATATCCGGATTGTAAAATAATTGCATAAAGCGAAGATAAAAATGATTTACAATTTACGATTGATGATTTACAATTTTTAAATAATACTGAACACTGATTACTGATCACTGTGACCGCCACTAAATCTTAAGCCTAGCCGAAGCCGTAACACTCTGTTCAGCAAAATTACCTTCCAAATACTTTAAATATCCAACTATAGCTATCATGGCAGCATTATCGGTAGTAAATTCGAATTTAGGTACATAAGTCGTCCAGCCAAATTTTTGCTCCCCATCTTTTAAAGCTTGACGTATTCCAGAATTTGCAGAAACCCCACCACCAATAGCAATATGTTTAATCCCAGTTTGTTTAGAAGCCCGTTTTAGTTTATCAATAAGAATACCGATTATAGTATATTGTATAGAAGCACAAATATCATTTAGGTTTTCTTCAACAAAATTAGGATTCGCTTTTACTTCGCGTTGTACAAAATAAAGAATAGCCGTTTTTAAACCAGAAAAACTAAAGTTTAAGCCATCTACTTTTGGTTTTGTAAACGGGAATGCTTTTGGGTTCCCTTGCTGTGCTCGTTTATCAATTTCAGGTCCAGCAGGATATCCCAAACCAAGTATTTTTCCGCTTTTATCATAAGCCTCCCCAACGGCATCATCAATGGTTTCACCAATAACTGTCATGTCAAAATAGCTTTTCACTTCAACAATTTGTGTATGTCCGCCAGAAATAGTCATAGCAATAAAAGGAAACGATGGTTTCTCAAAACCTTCCTCATCTATAAAATGAGCCAAGATATGTGCTTGCATGTGGTTAACATCAATTAATGGGATATTTAATCCGTAAGCTAAAGACTTTGCAAACGAAGTCCCTACTAATAACGACCCCATTAAACCCGGACCACGAGTAAAAGCAATAGCATGGAGTTGATCTTTAGTGATACCTGCCTTTTTCAAGGCTTGATGTACCACAGGAACAATGTTTTGTTGGTGTGCTCTGGATGCTAATTCTGGAACCACACCACCAAATTCTTCATGTATTTTTTGACTCGCTATAACGTTGCTTAAAATTTTTCCGTTGTGTATTACAGAAGCGGCAGTATCATCGCAGGATGACTCAATTCCCAGAATATAAATATTTTGTGAGGACATTAGTAAATATTAGGCACAATAATTGTTAATTTTGAAACAAAATAAAAATCTAACCAAAGTTTTTATTCGTAAGTACAAAAATAGGGTATTCTTATTTTAAATTATAATTTACAAGGACATCAAAAAAATCTTAAAAATAGGGTCAAAAATAGTAGGCATTATTTTGCTGCTTTTCATCATTTTGATGCTTATACTTGCTATTCCCATAGTGCAAACCAGTTTAGGTAATTATGCAACAAAAAGGATAAATAAAGATTTTGGGACTAATATAAACATCGAGAAAATTGGTTTACAGCTAAATGGTGATGTAGAGCTTAAAAATATTTACATTGAAGATTACAGAAAAGATACCCTTATAAGCATTACCGAATTAAATACATCTATTTTAAATTACGGCAACTTATCCAAAGGCAAGTTAGAGTTTGGAGATATAGATATTATAGGTTTAGTTTTCAATATAAAAACATATAAGGGTACTATGGATACCAATTTGGATGTTTTTGTGGCAAAGCTAGAAGGAAACAATCCAAAGAAAGGAGATGGTAGCTTTTTACTATCCTCGAGCGATGTATCTATTTATAATAGCATTTTTAGGCTATCTGATGGAAATAAAGAAACTACAGAAGTTCTCCATTTTAGAAATTTAAATATTAATGCGACCAATTTTTTAATAAAAGGAAGTGATGTAAGTGCAAGAATTAACACATTATCTCTTTTAGATAGTCGTGGTTTGGCTATGGAAAATCTAATGACAGATTTTGCATATACGCTAAAGGATATGACCTTTGCCAATCTAGAAGTAAAAACACCGCATTCTATTTTAAAAGGCGACCTAAAGTTTTCTTATAAAAGAGAAGATTTACAATTCTTTACAGATAAAGTTTTGGTTTCTGCAAGTTTTAAAGACTCTAACGTATTGTTAGACGAACTTAACGTGTTTTATGATGAGTTTGGTAACAATCAATCTGCTAAGTTTAATGCCAATATATCAGGTACTTTAAACGATTTAAAAGTATCAAACTTAAAACTGAATACGAATAGAAATACAAGAGTTTACGGTGATATAAACTTTAAAAATCTATTTAACAAGGAGAAAGACAATTTCTATATGAATGGAAGTTTTAGAAACCTGTCTTCAACATATAAAGACTTAAAAGCTTTACTACCGAATGTTTTAGGAGCCTCTATACCCACATCGTTTGATAGGTTGGGCATGTTTATAATTATTGGGAATTCACAAGTAACGACTTCTAAAGTTATAGCAGATGTTGAAATAATTACAGAATTGGGTTTTGTCGATTCTAATTTAGAAATAGCAAGGATTGATGATATTGATAATGCTTCATACAAAGGAAATATTGTTTTTGAGCAATTTGATTTTGGAACCTTTCTTGATGATCCTTCGGTTGGAAATGGCTCTTTAAATTTTGATGTAAACGGTAAAGGGTTTATCACAGAAACTATTAACACTCAGGTAAAAGGAGATGTTTTCGAAGTTACATATAATGATTATAATTATAAAGGTTTAAAAGTTGCCGGAAACGTTAGAAACAAAATTTTTGATGGAAACCTTAATGTAAATGATAAAAATTTAAAATTAAACTTCGCAGGACTAATTGATTTTTCTGAAGCTGTAAAAAAATATGATTTTGAGGCTAATGTTGGCTATGCCAATTTAAAAGTACTAAACTTTGTAAAGAAAGACAGCATATCCATTTTTAAAAGTAGGGTAAAAATGAATATGAATGCCAGCGACTTTGATGATGCTTATGGTAAAATTTCTTTTAGTAACACATCCTACAAAAACCAAAATGATAATTACTATTTTAATAAATTTGAGGTGTTTTCGCGATTTGAGAATGATACCCGATTTATTGAATTTAATTCCCCAGATATTATAGAAGGGGATTTAAAAGGGCGTTTTGTATTTAAAGATTTAGGGAAATTATTCGAAAATTCGTTAGGACACATTTATACCAATTATGTTCCGCACGAAGTAGCAACAAATCAAGGTATAGATTTTAATTTTAAAATTTATAATAAGATTATAGAAGTCGTTTATCCAGAAATAGAGCTCGGTAAAAATACATTTATACGTGGGCGTGTTGAAAGTGATGAAGAAAATTTCAAACTCACGTTTAAATCGCCAAAAATTAGATTACTGGACAATTTTGCCAATAATATAGAATTACAAGTAGATAACAGTAATCCACTTTTCAATACCTATCTGGAAGTTGATAGCTTAAAAACAAAACATTATAATGTTTCTAAATTCAATTTAATTAATGTTACAGTAAATGATACCTTGTTTATGCGTTCCGAATTTAAAGGAGGTAAGCGTAATAATGATAGTTTTAATTTAAGTTTTTATCATACCATTAACGAAGAAAATAAATCTGTTATAGGCTTTAAAAAATCGGATGTCACTATTAAAAATAATAAATGGTTTATTAATGAAAATAAAGACAGATTTAATAAAATTTCATTCAATAAAGACTTAACAGATTTTGATATTGATAAATTAAAGATTAATAATAAAAACGAAGAAATTAAAGTCTCTGGTTTTATAAGAGACTCAACAGAAAAGGATTTAAAATTAAACTTTAAAAATGTAGATTTAGTAAAAATAACACCGGATATAGATAGCTTGGCTTTGGCTGGAAATGTAAACGGTGAACTGAATATATTTCAAAAAAATGGAAATTATTTACCAACCTCTAAAATTGTTATAGACCACTTAAAAGTGAATAATTTCTTATTAGGTTCTTTTGATGCTAATATTACAGGAAATGAAACACTTACTAACTATAAATTAGACGCTACTATTAAAAATGATATTTCAGAATCTTTTAAAGCAAAAGGAAATATTAGTGTGATAGGTAAACAATCTAAAATAAATGTAAATCTGGATTTCAATAATTTTAATTTGGTGCCTTTAAACCCATTATTAGAAGACGTTTTAACGAATATAAGGGGAGAGGCCACAGGCGATGTAAATGTAATAGGGAATATTAATCATCCAGATATCAATGGAAGTTTAACTTTAAATAATTCGGGATTAGGTATTCCATATCTTAATGTCGATTATAGTTTTCAGGACAAGGCATCAGTTACCTTAAAAAAGCAAAGTTTTATTTTTAACAAGATTCAATTAAGAGATACTAAATTTAATTCAAAAGGAGAACTCAATGGGTCGTTAAGCCATTTAAACTTTTCTAAGTGGAATTTAGATTTAGATATAAAAACACCTCGACTGTTGGTGCTAGACACAAAAGAAGCTGAAGATGTTTTATACTATGGCACTGGTTTTATAGAAGGAAGAGCAAAAATATTTGGCCCTACAGAACAGTTGGTTATAGACGTAGTTGGAGAAACCAAACGAGGTACCGTATTTAAGATACCACTTAACGATGCCGAATCTTTTGGAGATAATACATTTATCCATTTTATAACAAAAGAAGAAAAAGAAGCCAGACAAAAAGGGGAAGAAGTTGTTTTTAATGAGATTAAAGGCTTGGAGTTAGATTTTGATTTAGACCTTACCGAAGAAGCAGAAGTTGAAATTATTATAGATAAAAGTACAGGACATTCATTAAAAGGACGTGGTAGAGGTGGTTTATTAGTTGAAATTAATACGAATGGTAAATTTAAAATGTGGGGAGATTTCTCTGTGTTTGAAGGTGTTTATAATTTTGCTTATGGAGGCATAATTCGAAAAGAATTTATTGTACAACCAGGGGGGACATTGGCATGGAATGGCGATCCGTTAAATGCCTTAATGGATATGAATGCTATTTATAAAACACAAGCTAACCCTTCACCATTATTAGATAACCCCATTAACAGAAGCATTCCTGTTGAATTAAATATTAGTCTAAAAGGCGATTTAGAGCAACCCGATCCAGATTTTAGTTTCCAGTTCCCTAATGTGAATTCAACCATTAAGTCCGAGTTACAATACCGTTTGGAATCTGATGATGATAGACAAAATCAGGCATTATATTTTTTAGCAACGGGAGGTTCTTTTAAGAATAGAGGAGCGGGCGATTTTAACGTCTCTGGTACCATTACAGAAAGATTAAATGGTATTATTGGTAATATTTTTTCTAATGAAGATAGTAAGCTTAATATAGGTTTAAATTACGAAGCAGGCGAAAATAGACCGGAATATCAAACCGGAGACAGAGTTGGAGTTACTTTACAAACACAAATTAGCGACCGAGTACTTATAAACGGTAAAGTTGGGGTGCCGGTAAGTGGAGCAGGAGCCACCGAAACTGTTATTGCAGGAGATGTAGAAATTGATTTTCTATTAAACGAAGATGGCACACTAACAGCAAAAGTGTTTAACAGGGAAAATAGCATTAGAAATTTTGGTGATGAGATAGGGTATACTCAAGGTATCGGACTTTCTTATAATGTCGATTTTGATACCTTTAAAGAATTACTTCAAAACTTCTTTAAAAAGAAAGAAAAAGAAGAAGTCGTTCCACAAGAAAAAATAGAAGAAGAAGATGCCAATGCCTTACCAAATTTTATTACAGTAAAGCCTTCTACACAAAAATAAACACTCATTTTTTGCCTTATTTACCAGATGTTTTCATCATAAAACGATTTTTTTTATTAACTAAAACGTTGTAGTTTACTAACTAAGATTAAAATAGGATAAATGCCATAGATATATGCATTTTGTTTATTAATTTTACCTGTAAATAACAAAGATTAATGCCAAAAGCAATAAAAAAATTAGCCGTTTTAACTTCTGGAGGAGACTCACCAGGAATGAATGCAGCTATTCGTTCGGTGGTTAGAACATGTGCCTATCATAACATAGAATGTTTAGGAGTTTACCGCGGATACGAAGGTTTAATAGAAGGCGATTTTAAGCCTATGGATGCCCGTAGTGTAAAAGGAATTATAAACAAAGGAGGTACCATATTAAAATCTGCACGTTCCAAAGAATTTAGAACAGTAGAAGGAAGACAAAAAGCCTTTAAACAAGTGGTTGATGCCGACATTGACGGATTAGTTGTAGTTGGTGGAGATGGTTCTTTTACAGGAGCTCTTATTTTTAACCAAGAGTTTGATTTTCCGGTTATGGGAATACCAGGGACTATTGATAATGATATTTACGGAACTTCACATACTTTAGGATTCGATACAGCACTAAATACAGTAGTAGACGCCATTGATAAAATTAGAGATACAGCAAGTTCACATAACAGACTATTTTTTGTAGAAGTTATGGGGCGTGATGTTGGGCATATAGCCCTTAATGTTGGCGTAGCAGGTGGAGCCGAAGAGATTTTAATCCCAGAAGAAGATTTAGGATTAGATAGATTAGTAGAATCATTAAATAGAAGTAGAACCTCTGGAAAAACCTCAAGTATAGTTATAGTTGCAGAGGGAGATAAAATTGGTAAAAACATATTCGAACTAAAAGATTATGTAGACGAAAACATGGAAGGTTACGATGTTCGAGTATCTGTACTGGGACATATGCAACGAGGAGGAGCACCATCATGTTTCGACCGTGTTTTAGCCAGTAGAATGGGTGTAAAAGCAGTGGAGTCTTTATTAGACGGAGAAACTAATTATATGGTAGGGTTGTTAGACAATAAAATGGAACTAACGCCATTAGATAAAGCCATAAAAGGAAAATCGAAAATTAACTT
Source organism: Flavivirga aquimarina (assembly GCF_030540835.1). Taxonomy (GTDB): domain Bacteria; phylum Bacteroidota; class Bacteroidia; order Flavobacteriales; family Flavobacteriaceae; genus Flavivirga; species Flavivirga aquimarina. The sequence continues at coordinate 86,523 of NZ_JAUOEK010000183.1, forward strand.
AGAATTATTGCGTGTCTCAGACATTATGAGCACTTAACATTTATAAACACAATCATGTCAAAATTAAAATTAGGAATTAACGGATTTGGAAGAATTGGAAGGATAGCATTTAGAGTGGCAGCTTCCAGACCAGATATTGAAGTAGTAGGAATTAATGATTTATTAGACGTAGAGCATTTAGCATATTTATTAAAATATGATTCCGTACATGGACAGTTTGAAGGAACTATTGAAACAAATAATGGAAATTTAGTAGTTAACGGAAATGAAATTAGAATTACTGCAGAGCGTAATCCAGAAGATTTAAAATGGGATGCAGTAGGAGCAGAAGTAGTTTTAGATTGTACAGGTATTTTTACTAATCTAGAAGGCGCACAAAAACATATTACAGCAGGAGCTAAAAAAGTAGCAATTTCGGCACCATCAGCAGACGCACCAATGTTTGTAATGGGAGTTAACCATGACGAAATAACGGCAGACCATAAGATAGTATCTAATGCATCTTGTACGACTAACTGTTTAGCACCGTTAGCAAAAGTAATCAATGATAAATTTGGTATTGCAGAAGGTTTAATGACTACAGTTCACGCTGCAACAGCAACACAATCTACAGTAGATGGTGTTTCTAGAAAAGATTACAGATTAGGTAGAGCATCTTTAAATAATATAGTACCAGCATCTACAGGAGCTGCAAAAGCGGTAGGTAAAGTAATTCCAGAATTAAACGGTAAATTAACTGGTATGGCTTTTAGAATTCCAACGGTTGATGTATCTGTAGTAGATTTAACGTGTCGTTTAGAAAAAAGCGCTTCTTTCGAAGATGTAAAAGCAGCATTAAAAGAAGCTTCAGAAAATGAGTTAGAAGGTATTTTAGGATATACAGAAGAAGGTGTTGTATCTCAAGATTTCGTATCAGAACCAAAAACAAGTACATTCGATGCAAACGCAAGTATGGCATTAAATGATAACTTTGTTAAGTTAGTATCTTGGTATGATAATGAGTTTGGTTATTCAACTAAATTAGTTGACTTAGCTCAGCATATCGGTTCAATATAAATTATTAATTTAGTCCACAGAATTGCTTTTTGTTAAACAAAAGTAATTTTGTGGATTTTTTTATATAAAAACTTATGATTTTAATTGTAGATAGTGGTTCTACTAAATCCGATTGGATAGCCGTAGATAGTGAAGGGAATCAATTACTGGAAAAGATACGTACAAAGGGTCTTAATCCGGCTATTTTACCGGAAAAGAAGATAAAAAAAATAATAAAATCTAATAGCCTATTAAAGGAGCACAAGAAAAGTGTCACCCATATTTTCTTTTATGGAGCTGGATGTGGTACCGTAAAACCTGTAGCACTTTTAAAAGACGTGTTACAAGGTATCTTTGTTAATGCCCATATTGAAATAAACGAAGATACTATGGCTGCGATTTATTCTACAATTAATCACGACAAAGAAGCAGCAGTAGTTTGTATTCTGGGAACTGGTTCTAACTGTAGTTATTACGACGGAGAGCAATTAGATCAACGTGTTGTGTCTTTAGGATATTCTATTATGGATGATGCTTCCGGTAATTATTTTGGACGTCAATTAATTAGAGACTATTACTTTAATCAAATGCCAGAAGACGTTAAAATAGCTTTTGGTAGTAAATTTAATATGGAGTCAGATTATATAAAGTATAATTTATATAAACAACCTAATCCTAATGCATATTTAGCAAGTTTTGCAGAATTTATGTTTTTACATAAAGATTCAGAATACACTATCAACCTAATAAAAGAAGGTATTCGATTATTTGCTACAAATATGATTATGCAATTTAAAGAAGAGCTAAAAACAGCCCCAGTACATTTTGCAGGCTCTATAGCATACTTTTCACAAGAAGAAATTAAATCTGTGGCTCAAGAGATGGGCTTTACAGTTGGTAATTTTGCAAGAAGACCTATTGAAGGCTTAGTAGATTACCATACAAAAAACCTATAGGTTTATTTATATTTTAATGTATTAAAACATTAATTTTTGTATCATCATACCGCGTTTTATATTTCCAATAAAGACAATAAGAAAAAGCTTATTGAAGGGATTATATCGGGAGAGATACTAAGTGATTATATTGATTTAAAAGGCGCGTTATTTTCTGAATTAACAGTTAATAAAATTATAGAAGAAGAAAAACGCCATGGCCGATTTGATGTTGTTACCAGTACAAAAAATAGCTTAGAGAAATCTTCCGAAGGAGAGCGTAGAAAGGCATTGTTAGCACACATTATTTCTAAAAAACCCGATTATATAATTGTAGATAATGTTTTTGATAATTTAGATGTAAACGCTCAAGAAAATATTGTAAGCACACTATCAGATTTAAGCAAACAAATATCAATTATTCAAATAGCAAATAGAAGGCTAGACATACTACCTTTTATTGAAAAGGTATATAAATTACAAGAAGGGAATTTAATTGATGATGTACATTTAAAAAATCAGCCAACACAGCCAAATTTTATTGCATCCATTCCAAAGTATGAAAGTCAAATTCAAATCAAGGGCAATACACTAATTAAGTTTAATGATGTAACTATTAATTATAAAGATAGAACCATTGTTAAAAATATTTTTTGGGAAGTTAAAAAGGAAGAATTTTGGCATTTAAAAGGTCCTAATGGTTCGGGTAAAAGTACTTTGTTATCTCTAATTACAGGAGATAATGTTAAAGGATATAATAAAGATGTCATGCTTTTTGGTGTTAAAAAAGGCAGCGGAGAAAGTGTTTGGGATATTAAAAAGAAAATCGGATATTTTTCTTCAGAAATGCTAAGAGGTTTTAAACGTCTGGATTCTATAGGAAATATGATTGCATCCGGGTTTTATGATACTATAGGTTTGTATAAAACACCAACAAATGCCCAAATTAAAATAACCCACCAATGGTTGCATGTTTTAAACATGTACGATATTAGAAAAAAAAACTTTTTAGAACTATCTAGAGGCCATCAACGATTAGTTTTAATAGCAAGAGCCATGGTTAAAAATCCGCCATTACTTATTTTAGATGAACCTTTAACAGGGCTAGACGATAATGATATTTCTTTGTTTTCTGAATTAATAAATAAAATTGCACAGGAAAGTAATACGTCTATATTATATGTTTCGCACAGAAAAGAGCCGGGTTTAAACCCAGATTATATTTATGAGCTAATTCCTGGTGAATGTGGCTCGATAGGAAGAGAAATTACTCAATAAATTTAAGTGCAGTTACATAATTCAATTAATCAGTTATAATACACTATTATACAGTTTTAAAGAAATAAAAAAATAAGTAATTATAAATAGTTTGATATAATTTAAATAAGTTTGTTAAAATGAATGGATTAATGAGCTTGTTTTCACGACTTACCAAACCTAAAAAAAAAAGAAAGATACTGTCTTCCTTTATTTTTATTTCTATTACCATAATTCTATTGGTGGGTTATTTCTTTCTTGAAAAGAAAATTAATTTAGAAACCACCGCATTATTCTTATTTATTCTGACCATAGTGCAAGTTTTCGTGTTGCAATATTTTTTTAAAAATCAAATAAAGCATGATGCCATACGATCCAATTTAGACATACGAATTAAAGAGTTAAAAGCCCGTCTGAAAGAGTCTGAAGAAACAGTCGAGCACAAATCCATTTATTTAGCAAACATGAGCTATGAGGTTCGTACGCCACTTAGTACAGTTTTAGGCATGCTAAATATGTTAAAGCAAACCGAGCTTGTTGATGACCAAAAAGCACAAGTTGAGATTGCAGAATATTCCTCAAAACACATACTGCAATTAGTAAAAATGGTTACAGATAATTCGGATGTGGAAACCGGAGATCTTAAATTAAATTTGTTGGGAATAGATTTAAAATCGGATTTATCTCATCTTTTTAAAGTTTTTGAATATCAAGCTTGGGAAAAAGGCTTAGAGTTTGATTTTAAGTTTTTATATGAAAAAAAGGATACGTTTTCTGTTGTAGCAGATTCAGCTAGAATTCAGCAAGTATTAATTAATTTAATTAACAATGCTATAAAGTTTACTAACTCAGGGAAAATAACAATCATAGTAGATCAAACCATTAACTTTGATGACGAGCAAATAGTGACCTTTTACATTAAGGACACAGGTATTGGTATGCGCCAAGAGGAAGTTAAACGCATTTTCGATAACGCTTCAAATCCATATAATACCTCTATGATGAAAGACTATAGAGGCGGTGGTATAGGGCTTTCTATTTCACATCAATTAGTAAAACTAATGGGAGGCGAGCTAAAATTAGAAAGTAAAGAAAATGAAGGATCTACGTTCTATTTCAGTTTGCAGTTGAAAAAAACGCTAAATATTAAAGAAGAAGAAATAGAACAAAAACCAATACTTCAAGATAAGTTTAGTGTTTTAGTAGCAGAAGATAATCGAATGAACCAAAAAGTTATTAAATTTTTGCTGGAACGACAAGGAGCCGATTGTACTTTTGTAAAAAATGGTATAGAAGCAGTCGAGCTGTATAAAATTTTAGATTTCGATATGGTATTCATGGATATTTATATGCCAGATATGGATGGTTACCAGGCTACTAAGTCCATTCAAAGAACTAGAAAATACATTAAAAATAGGACACCGATAATAGCTGTATCAGCCAGTGCTTTTGAAGAAGATATAGCTCAGGCAAAATTGGTAGGAATTAATGAATTTGTAGCAAAGCCAATAGACATGGATAAGTTAAAAGAGATATTAGTTAAATATGCTAAGAAGGATACTGCATCTAGTTAATCTTTAATGTTTTTCTTCGAAAAGAATACTCCTAGATAAATAAGGTAGACACTAATTTTAATTTTACGAATTTCTCTGCCTATCGGTAGGTATCAAACCTGTATGAGCTTAAACAGACTTGAAAGTATGATTCGTGTAAATTTGTGCTATTTGTGGCTTAATAATCATTTTAATTTATCCAATACACTCATGTTGCTAAAAACATAAAAGTTATAGATATCGTTTTTACTGCTACTTTTATAACTAAAGGTTTTGGTAGAGACTGTCTAAAAAGTGCCATTCTGAATGAGATGAAGAATCTCTTGGAGCTTTAAAGTTTTTATTTTTAAACAAACAAATAAGATGCTTTGTTTTGCTCTGAATGAGAAAGTTTCTCACTTTTTTTTAGACAGCCTCATGGTATTTTTTAAACTATTCTTTAATCAATCGCAGGGTCTTTATATATTTTCCATTAGAAATTTTCACAAAATAAACCCCACTTTTAAAAGAGCTTAAATCAATTGTTTCTTGTAGCTTACTCGATTTTTGAGATTTAATTAAACGACCGTTCACATCTAATATGTTAAACTCATTTTCAGTTGCAATTGCATTATTAAACTTAATCGTAACTTTATCTGTAGTAGGGTTAGGAGTAGCTGTTACTTTAAAATTGTCACTACTCTTTTCCTCAACACTCAAAGTTGCTTCAGGAATTGTTATTGATATGTTATGAAAATCAATGTATTGCGTACCTGAATCATTTGGAGTGCTTATAGTAAAAGATGAAAGGTTCGTATTATTATTAAAATCAGTATCAGTAAAACTAACGGTGGTACCAGAAGAGGCGGACGGCGGCACTATATCAGTAGCTTCCATTATTTCAACACTATTACCGCTGGTATCTCCAGAAATGCTAAATTGGAGCGTTTGCCCTGTTGGATTAAAATCTACAAAATCAATTTCATTTAAAGTAAATGTTTGCGAAGCCCCGTCTTTTGTTAAACTAATGTTCCATTCTCCTCCTCCTGATGGTGGATTTCCATAATAAAACATCTGGTCACCGTTATAACTGTATAGAAAAGCTTGACCACTGGTATCGGGACTATGAGAAGCAGTTAAAATATATTCAGACACATTACCATTATCATTAATAGAAATAGTTTGAGTAACACTTGCCCCAGATGTGGCGACCGTGCCATTATCAAAATCAAAAACAATTGTTTGAGAAAAAGCAATACCAGTAGATAAAGCTAATGTTGTTAATAATACGTTGCGTAATTTTTTTTTCATGGTTTTAAATTTTTAGGTTATTTTATACTTATGTTAACCTGTTGTGCATTTTGATTTATTTCTCTCAAAATGAACAATAGGTATTATTATATAAGATTATAATACATACTTAAGTTGTTCTAAAAAAAGTGCTAAAGTCAATCAAATTAGGGACGAAATAAGCATTTTAAGAGATTTAAGAAATTTTGAAACTGATTTCTGGTGACTATCAGGGTTTGGAAAAAGAGTAAACTTAAGTACAAATCATTTTTTTAGGATATTGGGATGCCTAATCTTGGATTTTTTAGAAATATGGTATAGAGATTAAATATCATATACCTGTTAAGTATACCGCCTTATTCGGCAGAATTAAATCCTTGCGAACAAATATTGTAGTATATTAAAAATAGATTTAAAAATCAACGATTCTATATTATGAAACCTTTAAAACAATGGCTTCACATGATGGTTAATCAAATGCAAGAGGAAACTATTAAGTTTATAACAAGCAATCATCACTAAGTAGATACTGTTTTAGCGACATTTAAGATTTAAATTGGTATAACCCACATTATACCTCGTGGATAGTTGGTTTTAAGACATTATTTATTTAATGGCAATCATGCTAATTTCTACATTAACATCTTTGGGCAGTCTGGCTACTTGTACCGTTTCGCGTGCCGGAGCTGTATCGTCATTAAAATAACTGCCATATACCTCATTTATTTGAATAAAATCATTCATATTACTAATAAAAATAGACGCTTTTATAACGTTCTCAAAAGTCATGTCTGCTGCTTTCAAAACAGCTTTAAGGTTCTGCATAACTTGTATTGTTTCAGTTTTAATATCGTCTAAAACAAGGTCTCCTGTTTCTGGGTTTATGGCTATTTGTCCAGAAGTATATAACGTATTACCACTTAATACAGCTTGGTTATAAGGGCCAATAGGGGCAGGAGCTTTGGATGTTGTAATTATTTTTTTCATGAAAATATTATTTATTTTATTTCCGCGACCTGTGCTGAACTAGTTTCGGTAAAACGGAAATCTTATTACATACTTTTAAATAACATGATTTTGATATGATTAACAATATGTCGGGTCGAGCCTTTCGGCTCCGCTCAAGACAGGCTAAAGTCGAGACCTAATGACATTTTACGAGTTTATAATAACCTCTCGACTGCGCTCGAGGAAACAACAACTAATTTTATTATTTATAGTGTAATATCCGGTTGTTTTCGTTTTTCATATTTTAAATCCTGTAAAATACTCGACTTAATACCAATAAAGAAATTCCATGAAGTTCTTGTACTAAAAGGAACCCAACTAAAATTCATACGCCAACTTAACAAATCACGTCCAAAGGTTAGTTGTGTATAAGTAAAACCAGCATTCTTTAAATCGTAACCAGAAGATGCTCCAATAGACCACTTAGGAGACAATTCAATATTTCCGGAAAACATGAGAGAATGTGACGATATTTGATTCTGCCGTGTAGAATTTGAATAGTTTAAAGCATAAGCAATACGTAAACTCCAGGGTATTTTATAATTATAATGTTCACTTGGAGGTTTTTCTTCTTTGTCATCATCGGGTCTAATCTGCTGATTGGCATAATCTAAATCTTTAGGAAGCACATCTTCAGGAAAAAAATTAGAGTCATTTTTGTCATTGTTCTTATCACCCTTTTTATCTCCATCCTTACTAGATAAAGACCAACTGGTTGTTACGTTTGCACTAGTTAATCTAAAGAGACTACCACCATTATCAATATTAAATTTATTAATCCTATTGTTATTATTATCTAATGCATAAGGATCTAAAGTAGCACCAAAGTTCACACTCATTTTATTGTTAAAAAGCTGTGTACCACCACTCATTCTAAGAGGACTCCACTGTAATGAATCTCCAGCAAAGTTATAAGAAGTAGAAAAGTTTAAGTTATTTAATAATATCACTTTTTTAGGTTCTGTAGCTGTACTGTCTTTATCACGAACCTTAGCTTCTATATTATTGGATAAAGAGATTCCCATAGAACTTGAAAAGGTTTTACTAGGCGTTCCAAAAATACTTTCATCAAATCTGGTAAACTCAACATCACTCGTAGTTAAACCATCAGCACTAACAACTTCGTAACTGTCATAATACTGGTCAAAAGCGGGGTTTATACTATAGCTTATAGAAGGTCTCATAACATGCCGAATCGCTTTTATTTTACGGTCTTTACCCTCTTTTTCAAAATTAAACATACCATATATTGTGGTTCCAAGGCTCGAGCTAAAATTATAAGTTCTAAAAGAATCGAAACCATTTATAGTTTCCACAACTTCTTCACGTTCTATAGGGTCGAAATATTTGTCTACAGTTTTAAAAGTCCAAACCTCATTATAGTTAGTACCAGCACTAAGGCTAAAATATTTAAACAATTTAAAATTTGTATTTAATGGGATAGTATGTTGAAAACCTGCCTTTGCCTCATCAAACATTTCTTTTTTAAAGAAAAGAGAATCGGTTGTCGTAATTCTATTTTCACCTCTTAAATTATACTGTAAATTAATATTCTGAATAATGCCCTTTTTTGTTCCAGACTTCGAAACAAACGGATATATTCTGCCAATACTTCCTTGAAGCGTAGGAAGGGTCATATTTATTGTTTCTGTATTTGTGTTTTGGGAATGTGTTGCCGTTAAGCTAAAGTTTACCTGAGGCTCCCCTTGAAACGTTTTAGAATATGATATGGATGATGATAATGTATTATTTAAAAAAGATCCGGTATTAATTTGATTAACAGAGGTACGATAATAAGTGCTACTACCCAGATTAACAGAAGCAGAGAATCGTGAATTGGGATTAGCTTTACTATCTTGGCTATGAGACCATCGCAGATTATAAATAGTACTTTTTGAGTAATCCGGAAAACCACGTTCGCTGTTAATTATGTTTTCGTATCTAAAACCTAAATTACCACTAAACTTATAACGTATGGAATAGGTGCTTTCTAAACGCGCAGCATAACTGCCATTAGTGTAATAATCTCCTAAAGCGGCCAAATCTATATAATCACTAATAGCAAAATAATACCCACCGTTTTGTAAAAAAAATCCGCGGTCGTTCTGTTCTCCAAACGATGGTATAATTATTCCGGAAGTGTGCTTTTCACTTTGTGGAAAAAAGCCAAAAGGCAAACCAATAGGAGTAGGTACATCATATATAAATAAATTTGCCAGCCCGGTGACAATTTTTTTACCAGGAACAACTTTTGCTTTTCGAAGCTTTATATAATATTCAGGATCATCAAGGTTTTCGGCAGTAGTATATTTAGCATTTTTTAAAAAGTAAACAGAATCATTTTCTTTCTTGGTAATTTGAGCTATTACAGTTCCTTCACCTTGCTCCGTTTTAGAATTAAATATAAGTGCTTTTTTAGTATCAGTATTAAAAATAATGGAGTCTGGTTCTACAACATTACTACCTTGAGTAAAAACGGGTTTTTGTGTATAGCCTTCGATAGAATCTGTTATTCCTTTGGCATATACCGTATTTTTAGTATAATCAATAGTAATGTTCCCCGCAACAATATTCATATCCCCATAATCAATCGAGGCTTTGTTGTATAAGTAAAGCTTTTGTTTTTTTTGATTGAATTTGGTATAATCTTCCGCATGGTAGGTAACAATATTTTCTAAAAGCTCTTTTTTAGGAGCAATAGAATCAGTTAATGTGGAATCCTGACTTTTTTCAGATATTTCAGGAATAAGAAGACTATCTCTACTGGTAATTACTACACTGTCTTTAACACTCCTGTTAATCTTTTTAGGTTTTTTAGGAATATCTTGGGCAAAGCTTAACGTGTTAATAAACACTGTAAAACTTAGTGTAAAAAGTATTTTAAAGTTGTTTGTATGCAACGCTTTTAAATGTATTTTTGTAAAAGTATGGCTCGGTTTTTGAAAAGTCAAAATTACATATATTTTTCTGTGATTGATTTAATAATCAATTAAAAATTTAAAAATTAAAATGAACCGGTTTTTTAGTCGTTAAAATCTTTAGTGAAACATTTTTAATAGATGATGTTAGATGCTTTCGATTAAAATTAATTTATAATACCACATGAAAACGCACAGAGTATTACTTTTCGTATCCTTTATAATATTATTAACATTTTCGTCATTTATAAAAACAGATAGAAGTTTAAGTAAAGACAAATTTGTTGTAGTGTTAGATGCGGGGCATGGCGGAGGTGATCCAGGTAATTTAGGAAATGGTTATAAAGAAAAAGATATTGCCTTAAAAATAGTTTTAGAAGTAGGGAGACAGCTCGAAAAAAATCCCAATATTAAAGTTATTTATACACGAAAAAAAGATGTGTTTATCGATTTGTTTGTTAGAGGGCAAATTGCAAATAAAGCGAATGCAGATCTATTTGTATCAGTGCATTGTAATGCTCATCATTCAGACGCACATGGCACAGAAACATTTGTATTGGGAACACATAGAAATGAAACGAATTTTGAGGTTGCAAAAAAAGAAAACTCAGTGATTTTTCTTGAAAATGATTATGAAAAGAATTATGGAGGGTTTAACCCTAACTCACCAGAGTCTGTTATGAGTATATTATTAAGCCAAGAAGAATATTTAGACCAAAGTATTATGTTGGCTAGTTTAATACAAAAAAAGTTTACTAGTTCATTAAAGCGTAAAAATAGAGGTGTCAAACAAGCAGGGTTTATTGTATTGCATCAAACAGTAATGCCAAGTGTTTTAGTTGAAACAGGGTTTTTATCTTATAAAAGAGAAGGAGCCTATTTAAATTCCAAAAAAGGACAAGAACAAATATCCAGTTCTATAGCTAATGCCATTTTAGAGTATAAAAACAGTTTAGATAACAATGTAGATGATTATTCTATTGTTGATGATATTATAGAACCCGATGTGTCTATTGCAGACAATGCTATTATTTTTAAAATACAAATAGCAGCAAGCTCTAAAGCACTAGAAACAAAGCCATATAATTTTAAAGGGTTACAGAATATATCCCGTTTAAAAGAAAACAATATGTATAAATATTTTTATGGTAATGCGAAAAGTTATGAAGAAACAAAAGAGTTAGAGAAACAAGTTAGGGAAAAGGGGTACACCTCAAGTTTTGTTGTTGCTTTTAAGGATGGAAAAAAAATAGCATTGGTAGAAGCTTTAAAAACAACTACTAATTAGACAGTTTCTTTTTAAATTTATTTTAAATTTGTTTTCTAAATACATTTAGTTTGAAAATATCAAAAGAAGTTAAAACAGGTATATTAGTAGTATTAGGAATCCTCCTTGTTATTTATGGATTTAATTATTTAAAGGGCCAGAATCTATTTGACTCTAATAGTGTTTATTATACCGAGTTTGATTATAATGCTTTAACCGAATCTTCATTAGTGACCGTTAGTGGTAATCCTGTAGGGAAAGTTCAAGATATTGCTTATGATTTTAAAACTGGAAAAACCAGAGTATCATTTTTTGTAAATGAAGAATTGAAGTTTTCTAAAAACAGTGTCGTTAGACTTTATGAAACCAGTTTAATGGGAGGCAATGCCATAGCAATAATATTAGCTAAAGATGGCGATATGGCTAAATCTGGAGATACTTTAAAATCTGAGGTTGAAAGCGGATTAGTATCCAGTCTTTCAAAAAACTTTTCAGGGATAAGTAGTGAATTAAATTCTACATTAAAAGCAACAGATACACTATTTAATAACTTAAATGCCTTTGTTACCGATGATTCCGACGCAGGGCTTAAAAGCACTATTAAAGAGTTAAACGAAACTTTAAAATCTTTTAAAGCAACATCAAATACGGCTAATGCATTACTTTCTAAAAATGACGAAAATTTAGCTGCCATCCTTGAAAAATTTAAAATACTAAGTAGTGATTTGGCGGTAGTTTCTACCGAATTAAAAGAAGCTAATATAGGAACCACTATAGAAACTTTAAATAAAACCCTTAACAATTTAAATGGCTTATTAGCCAATATAGATAAAGGAGAAGGTACTATGGGGAAACTTTTTAAAGATGAAGCCTTATATGATAATTTAGAAGGTGCAACTAAAGAAATGGAAGCCTTATTAAAAGATATTAAATTACACCCAAAACGCTATTTTAGAATTTTATCAAAAAAAGAAATTCCCTATAAAGAAGAGGAAACTAAATAAACCTTAATGCAATATTTACCTAATATTCTTTTTGCTGTTATACTATTAGCCGGTATAGGTTTTTTTATTAAAAACGTAAAAAAACTATCCCGAAATATAAAATTGGGTCGAGATATCGATGTTAGTGATAACAAATCGCAGCGGTGGAAAAACATGGCTATGATTGCCTTAGGGCAAAGTAAAATGGTGCGTCGTCCCATTGCTGGCTTTTTACATGCTATAGTATATGTAGGTTTTATAATAATCAATATTGAAGTCTTAGAGATTATTATTGATGGTTTAACAGGGCGCCACCGTATTTTTTCTTCAATAGGAAGTTTGTATGGAATTTTAATAGGCTCTTTTGAAATATTAGCGCTTTTGGTTTTTGTATCTGTAACCCTTTTTTGGATTAGAAGAAATGTTATAAGACTAAAACGTTTTTGGAAATCTGAAATGACCAGTTGGCCTAAAAATGATGCCAATAACATTCTGTACTTTGAAATGGTTTTAATGACCTTGTTTATCGTTATGAATGCTACCGATGTTCATTTTCAAGACATGAATTCAGGTAATGTTATTAGTCAGTTTATAGCACCTTGGTTTAGCAGCCTACCCGATAGTACATTACATATTATAGAAAGAGGCGCATGGTGGGTGCATATTATAGGTATATTAGTTTTCTTAAACTACCTTTATTATTCAAAACACTTACATATATTACTGGCATTTCCAAATACGTATTACGGGAAGCTTAAGCCTAAAGGGCAATTAGATAATTTAGAAGCTGTTACAAAAGAAGTAAAAATGATGATGGATCCAAATGTAGATCCATTTGCAGCACCCGAGGAAGAAGAGGCAGAAGGAGACATTCCAGCTAAATTTGGAGCTAGTGATGTACAAGATTTAAATTGGCTTCAATTACTAAATGCCTATACCTGTACAGAGTGTGGACGATGTACATCGGCATGTCCGGCAAATTTAACAGGTAAGAAACTATCGCCTCGTAAAATTATGATGGATACCCGAGACCGTTTAGAGGAAGTAGGCAAAAACATAGATGCCAATAACGGGGAGTTTAAAGAAGATGGAAAACAATTGCTGGATGATTATATATCCAGAGAAGAGCTTTGGGCCTGTACAACATGTAATGCTTGTGTAGAAGAATGTCCAGTAAGTATAGATCCATTATCCATTATTTTAGATATGAGACGTTATTTGGTTATGGAACAGTCTGCAGCTCCAGTAGAATTGAATAACATGATGACCAATATTGAAAATAATGGTGCGCCATGGCCATATAATCAAATGGATAGATTAAATTGGAAGGACGAATAATTAATTAAACTGCCAAATTTTAAAAAATTAAGAGAAACGATGAGCGAATTACTTAAAGTACCAACAATGGCCGAGTTTATGGCTCAAGGTAAAACACCCGAAGTGTTGTTTTGGGTTGGTTCTGCAGGTAGTTTTGATGATAGAGCAAAAAAAATAACGAAGGCTTTTGTTAAATTACTAAATAAAGCTAATGTTGAATTTGCAGTATTAGGAACCGAAGAAAGTTGCACAGGAGATATAGCTAAACGAGCAGGTAATGAATTCTTGTTTCAAATGCAAGCTGTTACTAACATTGAGGTTTTAAATGCTTATGATGTAAAAAAAATTGTGACCTGCGATCCGCATTCATTTAATTGTTTAAAAAATGAATACCCGGGTTTAGGAGGTAATTACCAAGTTATGCACCATACACAATTTATAAAAGCATTACTTGACGAAGGACGATTAAGTATAGGTGATGATAAATTTAAAGGAAAGCGTATAACATTTCACGATCCATGTTATCTTGGTAGAGCAAATAATGAATATGATGCTCCCCGAGAAATATTAAAACAAACAAAAGCTAATATTGTAGAAATGAAAAGGCATAAGCATACTGCTTTATGCTGTGGCGCTGGAGGTGCTCAAATGTTTAAAGAACCTGAAAAAGGTGATATGGATATTAATGTTCTTAGAACAAATGATGCTTTAGAAACAAACCCCAATATTATTGCAACAGGCTGTCCATATTGTAATACCATGATGACAGATGGTATAAAAGCCAAAGAAAAAGAAGCCGATGTTTCCGTTATGGATATTGCAGAATTGATTGCGAACGATCAGGGTTTATAACAAAAAATAAGTCATAATTCGAATATTTTTCTTACTTTAAAGAATTAACTCCTTATTGAGTAGGATATGTTTACAAATACCCAAATTGATATTGAAACACTTCCAAAAGTTTCAGATATTGCACTTATACCAGTTGAAAAGTCATACATAAAGATTGTTTTATTTAATTTGTGCGTCATATTTATAAGTATAATAGGCACCCTATTTGGTTTGAAATTCTTAAAAGAAGATTCAAAATTCGATAGTATTGCTACGACACTTATAATCGGTTTAATAGTTGTTTTTATAGTTCAATTTGTTGTTTTAGTCTTAGGTTTCAAAAACAGAAAGTATGCCCTTAGAGAAAAAGATATCATTTACACTAAAGGTTTATTAAATTTTTCAACTACTATATTACCTTTTAATCGCGTTCAACATGTCGAGATTTCGCGTTCTTTTTTAGCTAGAAAACTTAATTTAGCCACGCTGGAAATCTATACTGCGGGCGAATCCGGCAGCGACCTGAAGATTGGTGGGCTACCGGAAGATGTTGCAGAATCGATTAATGAGTACTTAACAACTATGTTAGATGACCGTGTATAGTTTTGAAACACCATCTCGACAATCATTAAAGGGTGTTATCATTATTTTTGCTATAAACCTTTTCAAAACAATTAAGAAAAGCATTGCTGTAATTTTTGTATTTGCTATTAGCTACATTAGAGATTTTGAAATTGTAAATAACCATGGATTAAAGGTTGTTCTAGGTTTTGGAATATTTCTTATAATATTGCTTGTAATTTCAATTTTGAAATATGTTACTTTTAAATTTCGTGTTGATGAAAACTATTTTTTTCTTAACAAGGGAATTATAAATAAGGAACAAATAACTATTTCCAAATCGAAAATTCAAAACGTTTATATCAAACAAAATTTTGTTCAACAGCTTATAAATGTTGTAGCGTTATCGATTGAAACAGCAGGAGATGATAAAACTGAAATTGAAATTCATGCTATGTCAAAGCAAAAGGCAAAAGCATTAAAAGAAGTTTTATTAAAGCATAATTCGGATGAAATTAACATAGACCCTGTAGCTGAAGATATCTATTTTAAAGCATCAATAAAACAACTGATACTCGAAGGTATTTCAGAAAACCATTTTAAAAGTTTAGCTTTCATTTTAGTTTTGTTTACTGGGGTTTATAGAGATTTTAGAGGCTATATAGACTCGTTTGAAATAGAAACCAAATTCAAACATTATTTTGAATTTGATGAATTTGATATAGCAACGTTTATTGTTTTTAATATATCGTTGGTTATCATAGTATTGATTATAGCTTTCTTGTTTTCTTTAATAAAAATAATTATAATTAATTTTAATTTAAAAGTTGTGCGAACCGCTAATGGTTTAGAAATATCCAAAGGCTTATTCAATAAAATTTCCCTTCATTTAAAGAAGAAAAGAATTCAAAGTATTACCTTAAAAACAAATCGTTTTAAACAGTTCCTTGGATTGTATAGTTTAAGGTTTACCCAAACTATGGGGAGTAAAAAACAGAAGGAACGTTTATCAATAATAGGTCTTAATAAGTTGAAGTCTAATGAACTAATTAGAGGGTTTTACAGAGATGTTTTCAAGAATTCAAACAAGCAACATCCCGAAAAGTATTTTATGAGAGTGCAGACAATTCGATGGTCTTTTATAGTACTACTCATAAATATCCCGATGTTTCTTGTTTCTCGTTATACATTATTTTTAAATATTCCAATACTATTATTAATACTATTGCATGTAAGGTCAAGTTACAAAAAAGCCTACTTTGATTTAGATGATATGTATTTAATTAAAGGAAGTGGAGGGGCTATTGAAACTCGCACGGATTTTTTAGAATTGCATAAAATTCAATCTGTAGAATTGACGCAATCAGTTTTTCAAAGAAGACGAGACATTGCATCTGTCATTATATATACAGGTTCAAAAGGTTTTACTATCCCGCATATTACAAGAATGAATGCCCAACGAATTATTGATTATATATTATTTAAGGTGGAATCACAACACAAAGATTGGATGTAAATCCGTATTTTTGCACTATAATATAAGACCTATATTACAAGAATATAAATAAGAAATGAATAAAATAGTTAGGCTGTAATAATATGCTAGTAGAATTTGACACATTACCCGAAGAATCTCGAGTTTGGATTTACCAAGCTAGTAGATCGTTTACAGAACAAGAGCAGGAAGAAATTCAAGATAAGTTAAACACCTTTATCGAGAATTGGACTGCTCATGGAAGCGATTTGCAATCAGGTTATTTGATTAAATATAAGCGCTTTATAGTATTAGGTTTAAATCAAAACTTAAACAATGCAACAGGCTGTTCAATTGACGCATCTGTTCATTTTATCCAACAATTAGAAAAAGATTATAACGTCGATTTAATGGACAAAATGAATGTATCTTATAAACAAGGAGAGTTTATAGCATACAAACCTCTTGTTGATTTCAAGAAGATGGCTAAGGACAAAGCCGTTTCTAAAAACACCATTGTATTTAACAATTTGGTAACCAATATTGCAGAATTTAAAGAAAACTGGGAAGTACCTGCTAGCGAAAGTTGGCATAGCCGATTTGTTAAATAGTATCCTACTTTTTTATTAATTGATTTATTTTTGATTACCATTCTTATCAACTTTTTATAAAATGTCTAATTAATTTTTAAAAGTAAATCTTAAAATTTAAGATAACCACAAAATTTAAGATAGACAGGATATTAAACTTGAAAAAACTTTCATATATCAAATAGAATAATGATTTTTATGCTTCTAAAAGAGCAAAAAAGATATGGCTAACGAAATTATATTGTTAAATATTTCGGGACAAGATAAACCAGGTTTAACATCAGCTTTAACATCTGTTTTAGCAGAATATGATGCTAAAGTACTGGATATTGGACAAGCAAACATCCACGATACTTTATCCTTGGGTATCATGTTTGAAATTCAGTCAGGAAAAAAATCAGCAGCAGTATTAAAAGATTTACTTTTTAAGGCTTATGAACTTGGTATTACAGCTAAATTCACGCCAATCTCGCTTGATGATTATGAAAAATGGGTAACGTTACAAGGTAAAGATCGTTACATAGTTACTATTCTGGGGGAAAAACTGGCAGCCGAACAAATATCGCAGGTTACAGAAATAATTTCAGAAAAGAATTTAAATATAGATTCTATAAAAAGACTTACAGGACGTTTGTCGCTTGTAAGAGAAGAAGAATATCCAAGAGCCTCTATACAGCTATCTATTAGAGGAAAAATAGATAATAAAGCCGAGTTTACAGAAAAATTCATGCAAATTTCACATGATTTAGATGTAGATATCGCCTTTCAAGAAGATAATATTTATAGAAGAAACAGGCGCTTGGTTTGTTTCGACATGGATTCTACACTAATACAGACTGAAGTAATTGATGAATTAGCAGAATTAGCAGGAGTAGGAGACGAGGTAAAAGCTATTACTGAATCGGCAATGCAAGGTGAGATAGACTTTAATGAAAGTTTTGTTAAACGCATGAAACTTTTAAAAGGCTTGAGCGAAGAAGTATTGCAAGATGTTGCTATTAACTTACCTATAACCAAAGGCGCTAAAAGACTTATAGATACTTTAAAAAGCTACGGTTTTAAAACAGCTATTTTATCAGGAGGGTTTACATACTTTGGAAACTATTTAAAAGAAGAACTAGGTATGGACTATGTGTATGCTAACCAATTAGAAATAAAAGATGGCGTTTTAACAGGAGACTATCTAGGAGACATTGTTAATGGAGATAAAAAAGCAGAGTACCTTAAAGAAATTGCCAAAAAAGAAGGTATAGATATAAGTCAAACAATAGCTGTTGGCGATGGTGCAAATGACTTGCCAATGCTTAATCTTGCAGGGTTAGGAATTGCTTTTCATGCAAAACCAACAGTAAAAGATAATGCACAAAATTCTATATCAAGTATTGGGTTAGATGGCGTATTATATTTATTGGGTTACCATGACAGACATATAGATTTAATAGAATAGCTTAAAAGTCCTTTTTCTGATTTTATAAATGTAAAAAAATTAGACGCTTAAGTTGTTGCTAAAAAAGCAGTTGACTTCAATAATTTAGTTAATAACATTGTAGATTTTTACTAAAATTAAGAAGCATTTACCAATAAAAATAGGCCTTGGCACTCTTTAAAATAATCGTTTATTATTTCTTTATAAATCTTCTCAAAGTCTTTTCATCTTCTCTTTAAAAGTGTTAATTTGGCATTAATATTAGTAGGTAGGTAATTAACTATTAATGCTTTTAATGATTCTTTTTATGCACCGTATTTTTTTTATAGCAACATTCATTTTTGCAACCCTCTCAACGTTTAGTCAAACAACCAAAAACCCTTTATTAGCCGATAACGTAAAAACTCAAAAAAAATGGGTAGACAGTGTTTATAAATCTATGACTTTAGCCGAAAAAGTAGGGCAACTATACATGGTGCAAGTAATGTCTAATCAAGACGCTACCTCAAAAAATAAAATTATTAAGTTAATTAAAGATTATCATATAGGTGGTTTAATTTATTCAAATGGAGGGCCAGTTAAACAAGCAAAATTGAATAACGAATTGCAATCGTTTTCTAAAACACCATTATTAATTGGAATGGATGCAGAATGGGGGTTAAGCATGCGTTTAGATTCTACCTATGCATTTCCGTGGAATATGACACTGGGAGCTATAAGAGACACAGACCTTATAGAACAAACAGGAAGAAAAATAGGAGAACATTGTAAGCGTTTAGGGGTTCATTTTAATTTTGCCCCGGTTGTAGATATTAATACCAACCCTAAAAACCCGATAATTGGTAACCGTTCTTTTGGAGAAGATAGAGATAATGTAACCGAAAAAGCATTGGCTTTTATGAAAGGGATGCAAGATGCAGGTGTTTTAGCCAACGCAAAACATTTTCCTGGTCATGGCGATACAGATCAAGATTCGCATGAAACATTACCAACTATAAATTTTAATGAAAAGCGCATCGATTCCATAGAGTTATATCCCTACAGAAAACTTATAAAGGAAGGTTTATCCAGCGTTATGGTAGCACATCTAAATGTACCCAGTTTAGAGCCTCGTTCTGGTTACCCTTCATCACTATCTAAACCTATAGTTACCGATATTTTAAAAGGCACATTAGGCTTTCAAGGACTCATATTTACAGATGCATTAACCATGAAAGGCGCTTCAAACTTTAATGAAACAGGTGCTATAGATCTGGCCGCTTTTAAAGCAGGGAACGATGTTATGCTAATGTCTGAAGATGTAAGCAAAGGTGTTTCTAAAATAATAGAAGCTTATAACAAAGGAGATATAACAGAATTACGCTTAGAGCATTCGGTGAAAAAAATATTGCAAGCCAAATATAAAGTAGGCTTAAATAATTATGAACCTATTGGGTTATATAATTTAACTAAAGATTTAAATAGGCTAGAAGACGATATTTTATATGAAGAACTTATTGAAAGCGCTATTACAGTTGTAAAGAATGATAAAACTGTTATGCCTTTAAGGCAATTAGAAACTAAAACGATAGCGTATGTAAACATGGGGGATGATAGCGGCTTAACCTTTTTTAATGAATTAAAAAAATACGCAAAAGTACATCGTATAGAAGGAACAAAGTCTAATGATTTAATTAAGAAACTTCAGGTATATAACACCGTAATTATAGGTTTACATCGCTCTAATGAAAGCCCATGGGAAAAGTACCAATTCACTAAAAAAGAATTAGACTGGATAGAAAAAATAGCTCGAACACATACGGTTATTTTAGATGTTTTTGTAAAACCTTATGCGCTTTCAGATTTAAAAAATATTGAAAATATAGAAAGCATCGTAGTAAGTTACCAGAATAGTGATATCGCACAACAAAAATCGGCGCAACTTATTTTTGGAGCAATACCTGCCAAAGGGCATTTACCGGTGTCTGCCGGAAAGTTTTTAGTAGGAGAAGGGTTTAACATTAATGGGATTAAAAGGTTAGGGTATACCATTCCCGAGCGTGTAGGGATGAGTTCTCAAAAACTAAAAAAAGTAGACTCCGTTGCACAGGTAGCGGTAAACCGTAAGATGACACCAGGGATTCAATTACTAATAGCAAGAAAAGGACAGGTTATTTACAATAAAAGTTTTGGTAAGCACACTTATGAAGGAAAAACCAAGGTGAAGTTTGACGATCTTTACGATGTTGCGTCTTTAACTAAAATATTGGCAACATTGCCATTGCTCATGGAACTGGAAGAGAAAGGTATCGTATCGTTAAATACTAAGCTTTCAAAAATATTACCAGAATATAAAGGTTCAAATAAAGAAGACATAACGATTAAAAGTATGTTATCCCATTATGCCAGATTAAGACCTTGGGAGCCATTTTATTATCATACTTTAGATACAGTAACCAAACGACCAAGCAAAAAATATTATAGAGGTAAGAGAAGTAAAAAATTCAATATAGAAGTCACCAAGGATTTATTCTTACGTTCTGATTATAAGGATTCTATAAACAGCATTATTAAAGATTCGAAGTTGTTAGAAAGGTTAAGATATAGATATAGTGACTTTCCTTATTATATTTTAAAGAAATTTATAGAAACCCATTACGACAAAACACTTGATAAATTAGTACAAGATCATTTTTATCAATCATTGGGAGCTAATAATACATTATATAACCCATACCATAGAATAAGTAATAAAAAAATTGTTCCTACAGAAGTAGATGATTATTACAGGTATAAAAAAATACACGGTTATGTGCATGATATGGGAGCTGCTATGCAAAATGGTATAGGCGGACATGCCGGTGTTTTTAGTAATGCTAACGATGTAGCAAAAATTTTGCAAATGTATCTGCAAAAAGGGTATTATGGAGGTAAACGCTATTTAAAGCCAAAAACTATTGATAAATTTAATACTTGCTATTATTGTAAGAAAGGAAATAGAAGAGGGGTTGGGTTTGATAAACCACAATTAGGAGAAGAAGGACCAACGTGTGGTTGTATATCTATGACAAGTTTTGGCCATTCAGGATTTACAGGAACCTACGCATGGGCAGATCCCGAAGAAGAAATAGTTTATGTTTTTTTAGCAAATAGAACCTATCCTAAAGCTGGAAAAAATTTATTATTACGGGAGAATATAAGAACCGAAATACAACGCTTAATTTACGAAGCGATAGAAGAATAAAAAATTGAAATTATAGTTAAGTAGTATAAAGTTAAAAAGCTTTAGATACTTAGAATTAAAAAATATGAAAATAGGAATTGTTTGTTATCCGACATTTGGAGGAAGTGGTGTTGTTGCTACAGAACTTGGTTTAGAATTATCTAAACGTGGGCATGAAGTACATTTTATAACGTATAATCAACCCGTAAGATTAGAACTATTAAGTAATAATGTGCACTATCATGAAGTAAATGTTCCGGAATATCCATTGTTTCACTATCAACCATACGAGTTGGCATTATCTAGCAAATTGGTAGATATGGTAAAACTTCATAAAATAGAAATTCTACACGTTCATTATGCAATTCCGCATGCTTATGCAGCTTATATGGCTAAAAAAATGCTGAAAGAAGAAGGCATTTATTTACCAATAGTAACCACTCTGCATGGTACCGATATTACACTTGTAGGAAGCCACCCATTTTATAAATCGGCAGTTACGTTCAGTATTAATAAATCAGATGCAGTAACAGCAGTATCCCAAAGTTTAAAAGACGATACGTTGCGGTTATTTAACATTCATAATGATATTCATGTGGTACCAAACTTTATTGATTTGGAGAAATACAATACTGGTTTTTCAGATTGTCAGCGAGAAATGATGGCTAACGATAATGAAAGAATAGTCACCCATATTAGTAATTTGCGTCCCGTAAAACGCGCACAGGATGTCATTTCTGTGTTTTATAATATTCAAAAAGAAATACCAGCAAAACTTATGTTGGTAGGAGAGGGACCAGAGCGTGAAAAAATAGAGTTGCGCTGTCAGGAATTGGGCATTCAGGACAAAGTCGTCTTTTTCGGAAAAAGCAATGAAATAGATAAAATATTATGTTTTAGTGATCTGTTTCTACTACCTTCAGAAACAGAGAGTTTTGGATTAGCTGCCTTAGAAGCTATGGCATCAGGTGTGCCAGTAATATCGAGTAATACAGGAGGCATCCCAGAAGTAAACGCACATGGCGTATCGGGATTTTTAAGCCGTGTAGGAGATGTGGATGATATGACTAAAAATGCACTTTATATATTAAAGGATGAAAAACGTTTGCAGACTTTTAAAGACCAAGCAAGAAAGGAATCTTTAATATTCGATTTACATGCCATCGTTCCGCAATATGAAGCTATTTATGAAGATACTTTAACGAAGTGCTTAGTGCTGTAAAAAACTGGACTGCTTTATGGAAATTACCTTTTAATAAGTAATTAACGAGAGTTCGATTTATTATATGAGCTTTGTGTTGATTTTCAATTGATTAATGACATGTCAGGTCGAGCGCAGTCGAGACCTAGTGAAATTTTATGAGTTTATATTAACCTCTCGACTGCGCTCGAGGAGACAAGCATTAATTTTATTAGCTTTTATACTTTTAAATAGGAACGTTAAATCGAGTTAAGTTAATCATGATTGGAATTTCTTCCAATCATGACAGAACTTTTTAAGTTGTTCTTTTTTATTTCTGCATTTTAAAATAATAATCTAAGGAGTTTTTACCAGAACCATAAAACAAGAAAAAGATACAAATTACTAAGGTTATAATTGCCAATAGTAAATTATCAGAATTCATTTCTCCTGCAAAATTTATAACAATAGCACCAATTAAAATTGGTAGCTGAGCAATAATAACCCATCTGGTAAGCAAACCAAAAGCAATTAAAATACCTCCAATAAAATGAGCAGGAGCTACATAGTGAATAACCGCCATACCACCGGCCAAATTTTGTATTGGTTTAAATAACTCCATTAGCATAGCACTGTCTGACATAAAACTAATGCCTTTAATAAATAGAAAGACACCAAGAGCAACGCGTAGTAGATCTAATGGCAAATACGTATGCGCATTTGCCCATTTGTTGAGTGTTTTTATTGTTCCCATAGTTAAAAGGTGTTGATTTTCAACTATTAAGATACAGAATTTTTATGAGAAAATAAATAAGTTCCAGAATTCAATTAGTCGTACCTATACCAATATATAGACCTGAAGTAAAGCTTCAAAACATTTTTTTAATTGAAATTATACCTGAAGAACCCCCAAATTAAATGGCTTTTCAATAGGAGCGTGGTTAGCAGCCTCTATACCCATACTAATCCAGTTTCTAGTATCTAAGGGATCTATAATAGCATCAGTCCAAATACGGGCAGCAGCATAATATGGTGATACTTGGTTATCGTATCTGTCTTTTATTTTATTAAAAAGCTCTGCTTCTTTTTCAGGCGTAATTTTTTCACCTTTCTTTTTTAACGAAGCTTTTTCAATTTGTAATAATACTTTGGCTGCCGAATTTCCACTCATAACAGCAAGTTCTGCACTTGGCCATGCAACAATTAACCTAGGATCGTAAGCCTTTCCACACATGGCATAATTACCTGCGCCATAACTGTTTCCAATGATAATTGTGAATTTTGGAACTACAGAATTACTAACAGCATTTACCATTTTGGCACCATCTTTAATAATACCGCCATGCTCACTTTTACTACCAACCATAAAACCAGTAACATCTTGTAAAAACACTAACGGTATTTTTTTCTGATTGCAATTCGCAATAAAACGCGTTGCTTTATCAGCACTATCATTATAAATAACACCCCCAAATTGCATTTCGCCTTTTTTAGTTTTAACCAATTTACGTTGGTTAGCAATAATGCCAACCGCCCAACCATCAATTCTGGCATAGCAAGTAATAATGGTTTGTCCGTAACCTGCCTTATATTCATCAAATTCAGAATTATCAACTAGTCGCTTTATAATATCATACATATCATATTGATCTGCTCTAGACTTAGGCAAAATACCATAAATATCTTCTGGGTTTTCCAATGGCTTTTTTGAATCGGAGCGATTAAAACCGGCTTTATCATAATCACCAATTTTATCAATAATGTTTTTAATGGTATTTAAAGCATCTTTATCATCTTTAGCCTTATAATCGGTTACTCCAGAAATTTCACAATGTGTTGTTGCACCTCCCAAAGTTTCATTATCAATGGTTTCTCCAATGGCAGCTTTTACTAAATAACTACCAGCAAGAAAGATACTACCAGTTTTGTCAACAATTAAAGCCTCATCACTCATAATTGGTAAGTAAGCGCCACCTGCAACACAACTGCCCATAACAGCAGCAATTTGGGTGATTCCCATGCTACTCATAACAGCGTTGTTTCTAAAAATACGTCCGAAATGCTCCTTATCAGGAAATATCTCATCTTGAAGCGGTAAATACACACCAGCAGAATCTACCAAGTAAATAATAGGAAGTTTATTTTCGATAGCAATTTCTTGAGCTCTTAAGTTTTTTTTGCCAGTAATTGGAAACCAAGCACCAGCTTTAACCGTAGCATCATTAGCAACAACGATGCATTGTTTACCCTTTATATAGCCTATTTTAACAACAACACCCCCAGAAGGACAGCCGCCATGTTCTTTGTACATATCCTCTCCTGCAAAAGCACCAATTTCTATGGATTTAGATTTAGAATCTAAAAGATAACTAATACGTTCTCTAGCAGTCATTTTTCCTTTAGCATGATGCTTTTCGATGCGATTTTTTCCACCTCCTAGGCTTACTTTTGCCAAGCGTTTGTTTAATTCGGAGAGTAAGAGTTTATTATGATCTTCGTTTTTATTGAAGTTAATATCCATGTAATATATTAGTTAGTTTGTCGCTAAAGTACAAAAGTTTAAATTTTTAGATTAATCCTTTTTTGTAAGATTTAAGTTTTTTTTTAATATCCACTATTAATAATTATGTTAGTTTTTATATCAATTTGGTAACAAATGATTATTGGTTAGGAAGAAATGCAAATTGAGAGTTGGGAATAATAAAAAAACAAGTTTGATTAGTTTAAAAAACACAGTTAAAATTATTTAATGTGCTGACTTTAAGTGTGTAAAAAGTTTATTTCAACAGGTTTTTTTGAATGCAAAAACCAATGATAAGAATTATAAGTTAGTGAAAATATATTATTGTGTCTGTGAAAAATTTGAAGAGGATCTACAAATTTGAGTTCGACGAAAGAGAAAGGGAATAAAATAATACAAATAAAAAAGTATAAGTTTAACCCGTTGTGCGTTTAAGATAAAAATCTCACAAATCAATTAAATGGTTTAGTTTAGCAATAACTTTGATACTTTGGTTAGGGGCATAGAATTATTAAGCCTAAATATGATATTAATACCCTTAAAAATAAGAAAGCTTCCTTAAATGCACAACGAGTAAGTTTATATATTGTTTAATATCTACAAACCTCCCAATGATTTATTAAACCACTAAGATGACTCTTGGATATATCAGCAGAATAAGTATAACCTCCATATGTAATTTCAGCAAAATAAAATGTTTCACCACCTTCTAGATAATTAGGACCATAATACGTACCCATATTAGTTAAATTTATTATTTGAGCATCTATTGTAAATGTTTCAGAGGAAACACTTATTCCCACATCGATAGAATCACTACCAAATGTAAATATATCCAGAAAACCAGTATATCCAGTATATCCAGGAGTGTTAGATTGATTTAGACATTGTGCGTGTACTGTTGTTGTCAATCCGATTGCAAAAAGAGCAATAAAAAAAAGTTTTTTCATGGGGTTTAAAATTTAAAATTGTTTATCTAAAGATAAAAAGCATGATTTAGAACGGCGTGTGAAAAAACCACATAATTTTAAAAAACTTTTGCCAAGCGTTTGTTTAATTCGGAGAGTAAGAGTTTATTATGATCTTCATTTTTATTGAAGTTAATATCCATGCACTATTTAGTTTTGATGCTAAAGTACAAAAGCTTAGTTTTTCACAATACACTAAAATTTTTATATATTAATATTTTAGATCACCCACCAAAAATAGTTTGAGGTATATGATGCGATGCCTCATATTTATATCCTACATATTTCGTACACAACAATTATCCCACTACTATTAATGCCAGCATTATAATGATATTGGTAAGCGCCTACAGTAATAGTATTTGTATAAAAATGAAGACCTGCTACAAAATACATATAATTTAATGGTTCAGCATAAACATATACATTTGGGGTGCGATAATTAATATATATACCAGCAGTATAAGTTCCAGAATCAATATAACACCTAACTTTACTTGATCTAAATTCTACGAAAGCACCGTCTGCATTATAATTATAATCTGAAACACATTGTGCGTGTACTGTTGTTGTCAATCCGATTGCAAAAAGAGCAATAAAAAAAAGTTTTTTCATGGGGTTTAAAATTTAAAATTGTTTATCTAAAGATAAAAAGCATAATTTAGAACGGCGTGTGAAAAACCACATAAATGAGAAATTTTAACATTTAGTATCTATGTCGAATATTTACTGTTATATCTCAGATAAGAAGTTTTTGTTAAAATTAATATTTAAAAAGCCTCTCAAATTAACAAGAGGCTTTAGGGTTATAAATTATTTAGTCTATTAATTTAGAACTTAGTCTTTTTTAAAATTTAATTTTTACAGATATCAATCTCTTCAATTTCTCCGGTAGGAGGATATACACCAATCGTAAAAGCGTAAGTGTCACCTTTTAACAGAACTTCTCCATAATACATGTTAAGACCATGCATTAGGTATAAATACGTGAGTGATTCTTGAATAAGCCCTACACCACATGTTAAATTAGAGATACTTGCTGTAAACTTTTTGGTACTATTATCAATAGTAATGAATTGATTTAATTCACCATTAGAACCATCATAAGTAAAGCCCATACCAGAATAAGAATAATTATTGACACATATGGATTGGGCTTGCATGGTTGTTGTTAATCCGATTGCAAAAAGAGCAATAATAAAAAGTTTTTTCATGGGGTTTAAAATTTAAAATTGTTTATCTAAAGATAAAGAGCATGATTTAGAACGGTGTGTGAAAAAACCACATAAATAAAAATTTTAACATATAAATATTTTTTTCGAATGAATAATACTTCTAAGCGATGTTATATAAATCAGAATTTATTATGAAAGAAAACAAAGAAACATAATGAAACGAAAGACTTAATTTTTAAATATTGGTGAAGTTAAATTAATAGTAAGTAGTTTTGTTGTTATAGCTAGACAACAAATAGAAATTATTCAACCTTTGTAAGGAAGTTTTGTAGAAATATAAACTCAAAAAAACCATCCAAAAAACACTTTTAAGGATGGTTTCTTTTTAAGTTTTTTTGAAATTAGTTTTTGCAAATGTCGTATTCCTCAAGGGCGTAACCATTTACTCCTACCATGAACTCATAAGTATCACCATCAGCATCTATTTCTACATGGTACATGTCTAAGCCAGCCAAAAGATATCTATACTGTAACGATGCAGAATATTCAGTGCCACCTATATAAATACTAGCATATTTGTTAGAACCATTCACCCAAATAATACAACGATTACCGCCACTGTTTCCTCCATTAAAGTTTATTACTTCATCTAAGCCGCATAAAGTAAAATCATTATAATTATAATCTGACACACATTGTGAGTGTACTGTGGTTGATAATCCGATTGCAAAAAGAGCAATAAAAAAAAGTTTTTTCATGGGGTTTAAAATTTTAAATTGTTTATCTAAAGATAAAAAGCATGATTTAGAACGGTGTGTGAAAAAACCACATAATTTTTAAAAACTTTTGCCAAGCGGTTGTTTAATTAGGAGATTAAGAGTTTATTATGATCTTCATTTTTATTGAAGTTAATATCCATGCACTATTTAGTTTTGATGCTAAAGTACAAAAGTTTAGTTTTTCATCTTGTCCTTTTTCATAATCCGTTTAAAATTTTATTACTTAATTCAAAAAAGTTTGAATAGTATAGTCTTTGATCAACTTATCCATATTTCCACATAGGTAATATTGTATGATGTATCTCTCACTACAATAAAATTATAAACATCAGATCCAATATGTATTTCTGTTTGGCTAAAATATGAACCAGAACCTATAGGATAAAAATATGTTATTGGCTCAGTGTATGCACCTTCAATACTAACAATTGGGGTGTTTGTATCTCTTAGATCAACATACCAATCGTTACTTGTATCATTAATTATCCAATTAGCAGGCTCATCTGCATCTGATGCATACGACTGTGCGTTTATAGTTGTTGTTAGTCCGATTGTAAATAATGCAATAAAAAATAGTTTTTTCATGTTTTATTAGGTTTAAATTTGTTCGTTATAAATATATAAATCATATTTTAAAATGATACGTGAAAAAACCACATAAATAAGAAAAATTAACATTATCATATTATTTTTAATACAAACATCTTTAAATGAAACCAAATAATATACCATGTAAATATATTCCTCGGAAAATAAATATTTTTATAATACCTATGTATAAACAAAAAAACATTTAGATGAAAAAAATAATAGCTTTTGGAGGAAGCAACAGTAAAACATCAATATGTAAACAATAAACAATAAACAATTAGCAATTTACACATCAAGTATGGTTAGCAATGTTGATGTTGAAATTTTAGATTTAAACGATTTTGAATTACCTTTATATGGTATCGATTATGAAATTGATCATGGTATTCCAGATAATGCACATAAGTTTTTAGAAGCTATTAAAGCATCATATGGGTTTAAATTTTAGATTATTTATCTAAAAATAAAAGCATGATTTAGAATGGTGTGTGAAAAAAACACATAATTTTAAAAAACTTTTTCCAAGCGGTTGTTTAATCAGAATAGTAAGGGTTTATTATGATCTTCGTTTTTATTGAAGTTAATATCCATGTAATATATTAGTTAGTTTCAAGATTTTTTAGTTTAAAAACGTAACGTTCTGTTTATTCTAGTTTTTTTCTAAAAGCTTCTTATAAGATTTTTTATAATTAGCCTTTGTTTTTGCTATAATCTTTTTTCTATATTTAGAATCGTTAAATAATTTATTTAATCCAGGGTGGTTTTCTATGTCAATCCCATTATTCTTATATCCATTTTCTAAATATAACATAGCCTGTTCCATAATCTCGTCACTTAACTCAGGAGGCATATAAGATGCAACTAATTGAGACCTTGACAGTTCTTTTTGAGGTGTCTTGTTTTCCTTTTCTGTGGTCGTTTTTTCTAAATTTACAACTTCAACAGAACCATGTTCTAATGCTAATAAACGTTGTTCTAAAGTTTTGAATTTATCTTCTAAAACTTTAATCTTTTTTTCCTGTTCTATAGCCAAATTAGCCACGTCGTTAGCATTTAAACCAATAGCCATATTTACCATTGATACACCATTATTTATCAATGCTTCAGACCATGCTACGCCAACAATTTCACGATATTGTTCTGCTTTTATTTTTTGAGGAGAAACACCTATTCCTGTTCCATCATTAAGACCAGAAGGTATGATATAATCTCCTTGCAAGACAATACCTCTAACTTTCACTGGAATTTGCCCCATAAAGGCTACTTTTTCATATAATGCTTCATTCCCCTGCATTGGCATATTACCCAATATGGCTGGTTTAGTAGAAACAACCATATAGTGTTGTGAATTCATTGTATACTTAGAAATTTTTCCTCCATTTACCCCTACAATATCACCTGCACTCATTTTTTCACCAAAGTTGCTTCGTTCTAACCATTCGGCATAATCTGCAGAACCTGATTGATACGTTACCCCCAAATTAGATAAAGCGAAAAGATTAAAAGTAACCAAATTTGCTGTGGCTAAAGCTAAATCTGCCGCCGCTGCAGCAATACAAGGGCCACAGGGGCCTGTTGAAGCTCCCACACCTCCTACAACGATTGGTGTAAATGATGAAGCAACATTTACGCCTGCTTTTACTTCTTCAGCTACCAAAATAGACTCTTCATAAATAAACTCTGGATCACTAGCTGCTTCTGCTGCTGTTTCTCCCTCTATACGACCTACAGCATTACCGCCATTATCAAAAAAGGTGATAAAATTATTAGAATTATTTGGAGTACCCGCTGTTAATCTAACTGCAATACCTTGCTGGCTGCCTTCTATTCTTAATGGATATGCTTCATAACTCTCTTCACCTCCTGTTATATTAGCATTAATGGTTACCTGATCATTTAAATTTGACGTGCCTTCTACTGTTAAATCTCCTGATAAGGTAGTTGCCGAACCATTGTTAACAAATAAATCACTATTTAAATTAGTAACCCCATCGACATCTAAAGTAGACGTTGCTATAATCTCTCTATGCCTTACATATGGGATATAAGTGAGCTCTTGGTAACTAAATTCAATCATTCCATTACCATCATTTAAATCGATTTCTACCATTAAAAATTTAGAGTTATTCCAATATATCTCATCAAATGCTCCAATGTTAGGTGTGCCTTTGCCTATCACTAAATTAATCATACTATAAGCATTGGTTGTTGTATTATGAGTTTCTTGATATTCGGAATTATTCAAATTATCTATAATTGTAAATCTAACCTGTAATGCTGTATCAGGTATATTGTTTGATGGAATATCTACGCCTGGTATTTCCTGTGGATTATTATCTATAATAACTGCTTGATACGTAATTCCATCTGTTTGTGCATAACTAAAACACGTAAATATTAATAATAAAAAAGTTAAATAAGTAGGTCTCATTTTCATATTTTGTTTAATTATCACAATTACAATTTGGCAGATTTATAATAAAGCCAAATCCAAATTGATGTGCATTTAATTTTAATGTTTCTTCACTAGTATCACTATTTATCAGTACTGTTTTGCCAAATGTATAATTTGCAAAAATCGCCGTACTCCTAGAAATGGGGTATTGCATGCCTAAGCTTCCTTTTATAAAAAAGATGCTACTATTAAATTCATCTTCTCCTACTAAATTGTAAACTTGATTATTAATAGTTTGATTTCCTCTTATCAAGAACTCGGTAGCTATAGCCCCTTTTATATAGAATAAAAAATCATTTAATTGAAACAGCTTAATATCTAAACCTGCTGTAACCCCCAAATAACTAACATCCCACTCAAAATAATTATCTAATCTAAGATCACTTCCTATAGCACCATAACCATTATAAGTAGCCCCTAAAGAGAGATACAATGTTTTTTCTCTATTGATATTATCTCTATATCCCATACCCAGGTAGGTTTTAGACTGCGGTAAAAGATTATCTAGAGGCATACCTTGTGAGTTTTTATAATCAAACGATAAAACATTAGATCCATATTCTATATATAATTGTTGGGCAAAACCTGAAATACTGGATATAAAAATGAGATTAAGTAGCAATTGTTTCTTCATATTATCGTTTAATAATCTTCGCATTTAATAATTTGGAACGCATTCTTATTTGAATCAAATAAGTCCCGGTATTTAAATTATTTAAATTCAAAACAATAGATTGCATTGGACTAAATTGTTTGCTTAAAATAATTCTGCCTAAAACATCTCTAAGCGTAACCTGTAAAATATCGATAATTGGTTTTTTAAATTTAACCTCAACTTTAGATAAAAACGGATTTGGAAAAATGACCGCTTCAATATCTGTATTGGAATCTATTGAAATTAAAGAAGCAGACACAGGTTGCAAATAACCTTGTCGTAATGAATAATTATTAGCATTAAAAGTATGGGTAACACTAGCTTGTCCGATACTCTCAAGTATGTAATAACTTTTATTATTGGCATAAACAAAATGAGAAGCACCTTGGTTTCCTAAAGTTTGTTTTTTTAAACTTTGAGTATTTCCAAACTGATAAACAAGAATTATAAAGAAAAAAAGTAGGTTGTTTTTGGGGAACATATTTTTTTTTTCAGGGTGCTAATATATCCTGTAAACTATTGTAAAACAAATTAATGATTAATATATCCATACTTTAAATAACAACCTTATTTTAATTCTTATTTACAAGGAACGAGCATTCCTACTTATTTGACAAACCCGTAGTATTTGGTAACAAAATTAGTGTATAGGGATAGTTGCCACCTATTTCGAATAAGGTCATACTATGATATTCTGAATTTCTGCTAATGAAAAACGTAAAATATATAACATGGAATTAGTTTCCTTGGAAACTAATTATTTTTACACTATATTTGTATCATAAAATAATTAAAACTTATGAAAAACATTATTGTATTTGCAGGAACTAACAGTAAAAACTCAATAAATAAACAACTTGCTAGCTATGCATCAAGTTTGGTTGAAAACGTAACGGTTACTATTTTAGATCTAAATGATTTTGAATTACCTTTATATGGTATTGATTATGAAATTGATCATGGTATTCCAGATAACGCACATAAATTCTTAGATACCATAAAAGCATCAGATGGTATTGTTTTATCATTAGCAGAGCATAATGGCGCTTATTCTACAGCATTTAAAAACCTATTTGATTGGATGTCTCGAATTGATGGCAAATTATGGAGTGAAAAGCCTATGCTATTAATGGCAACCTCACCAGGAGGTAGAGGAGGAGCAACCGTTTTGGATATCGCTAAAGGACGTTTTGCTTATATGGGGGGAAACATTATTGAAGATTTTTCTTTTCCATCATTCAACGATAATTTTTCAGAAGGAAAGATTACCAATGAAGCACTAAACTCTGATTTAAAGAATAAAGTAGCATCATTTCAAAAAGAACTATAACTGAATACTGTTTACTGAACACTGAGTACTGAACACTGAATACTGAACACTGAATACTGAACACTAAAAAACATGGGAGATTTTTCTAAAGATATCAATTCAAAGTTTCCAAACAACAGAGTTAAGGCTTTGTTGAACATTATATATACAGCAAGTTGGATAACGAGTTATCAAAATGATTTCTTTAAATCATTCGGAATATCCCCACAACAGTACAATATTTTGAGAATATTAAAAGGGGCTAAAGAACCTTTAAAGGTACAGGTTATTAAGGATAGAATGCTAGAGCGTTCACCCAATGCAACCAGATTAATGGACAAATTATGTGCAAAGGATTATATTAAACGGATACCTTCAGAACATGATAGACGTGTTGTTAAAATTGTTATAACCGATGAAGGGAAAAAGCTTTTAGCATCTATTCCGCCTAATATTAATAAAGATTTATTAAAAAATTTAAATGAAGAAGAAGCAGAGCAATTAAGTAATCTGCTGGATAAAATGCGATGACAACTAATTTGTCATTCCCTCGAAGGAGGGAATCTCATTATACTTTTTGAGGTCGCGATAAAAAGATTCCCTCCTTCGAGGGAATAAAAAAAAAGTTTAATATTAAAAAAAGTCCCTCCTTAGGAGGGCTTAGGGAGGATTATGAAAACAAACACAATAAAAACAGTAGGGCGAAGCGATTTTGTTAATATGGGCCCAATACAATTAAGACAACCATTACCAGGTCGAGATATAGATATGGTAGATCCATTTATATTATTACATCATTACGGCCCTTATAAAATTTCAGAAGAAAATAATCCATTCGATTTAGGACCGCATCCGCATCGTGGATTCGAACCTATTACCTTTTTAATACAAGGAGAACAATTACATAGAGATTCTTTAGGGAATAAGAGTATTGTTAAAGCAGGAGATGTACAATGGACTACAGCTGGACGCGGTATTATTCATGCCGAAGGTCCAACAAAGGAGTTTGTGAAAAAAGGAGGGACGCTAGAAGGGATTCAATTATGGTTGAATTTACCAGCAGAGAAGAAAATGATTTCTGCTAATTATCAGCACGTAAAAAACGAAAACTTTAATGTAATAACCTCTGAAGATGGAAAAGTTAAAATTCAAATTATTGCTGGTGAATTAGGAAGTAAGCATGGAAAAATAAGTACACAAACAGTTGTAAATGCTTATATGATTGCTATTGAGACAGGCGGTGAGTACTTTGCAGAAGTTCCTAAATCACATCAGTCAATGTTGTATTTATTAAATGGAGATGTAACAGTTAACGGTTCAGAAAACTTGAAACTAGATGAAAATCAGCTCATTCAATTTAATCAAGACGGGAATGGTTTTTCTATTAAAGGAAATGATACTAGTAAATTATTATTTCTTTCGGGAGAACCTTTTAACGAAAAAGTAACTACTTATGGGCCTTATGTCATGAATACACAAACAGAAATTATGGAAGCCATGCGTGATTATCAAATGGGTAAAATGGGGTTTCTTCGAACATATTAGAGACATGTTATCTAGTAAAGCATAAATTAAAAGCAATGGCTTGAGAGGTACATTTTCTAATTTTAAATGCGTATTAACAGTGTTGAAAATGAGAAAGCATGCAAAAAATGGATGCTTTTTTATTTAAAAATACGATATTTGTCCATCTAATTGCGCAAAGGCTAGAAAATAGCAGCTTTCTAAGGTTGTCTCACAAACTTTAATTAAGTCTTTATATTTGGCTTAAAAAGAGCATGAATATTTATGTTAGCTAACAAGGATGCGCTCAAAAATAAAAATTTAATTATGGCAATGAATAAGAATACGGTGCTGGCATGGGCGACATGGATAATGATTTTTGTAGGACTAGCACTAATTGCTCTAGGAGCGTTTAGATATGATGATGTTGCAGGCTGGGGCTTTGCGGCTGTGGGTATAGGCTTTTTTGCAAATGCATGGGTTTTTAATGCCTTAAAAGGAAGGGTTTAATTTTATTTACAATTTCACATATTAAGTCTTGCGACTATAAATTAATAATTAATAATGAGCGACGATAAGAAAGTAATCTTCTCCATGTCTGGTTTAACCAAGACATTTCAAGGTGCTAATACACCAGTGTTAAAAAATATATATTTAAGCTTCTTTTACGGAGCTAAAATTGGAATTTTGGGCCTTAATGGTTCTGGTAAATCCACACTATTAAAAATTATAGCAGGTGTTGATAAAAATTACCAAGGAGATGTCACCTTTTTACAAGATTACTCCGTTGGGTTTTTAGAGCAAGAACCAAAGCTAGATGATGATAAAACAGTCATGGAAGTGGTTCGAGAAGGTGCTGCCGAAACTGTAGCCATTCTTGATGAGTATAATAAAATTAACGACATGTTTGGTTTGGAAGAAGTATATTCCAATCCAGATAAAATGGAGAAGTTAATGAGCCGTCAGGCAGAACTTCAAGATCAAATAGATGCTGCCAATGCCTGGGAACTAGATACCAAACTAGAAATCGCTATGGATGCCCTACGTACGCCAGATGGTGACAAGAAAATTGGTGTGCTTTCTGGAGGGGAAAAACGACGTGTAGCGTTATGCCGTTTACTTTTACAAGAACCAGATGTATTATTATTAGATGAGCCTACCAACCACTTAGATGCAGAATCTGTACACTGGTTAGAACATCATTTAGCACAATATAAAGGAACTGTAATTGCGGTAACGCACGATAGATACTTTTTAGATAATGTAGCAGGTTGGATTTTAGAACTAGATAGAGGAGAGGGGATTCCATGGAAAGGGAATTATTCATCTTGGTTAGATCAAAAATCAAAACGATTAGCACAAGAAAGTAAATCAGCATCAAAACGTCAAAAAACATTAGAACGTGAGCTAGAATGGGTAAGACAAGGCGCTAAAGGCCGTCAAACCAAACAAAAAGCACGTTTAAAGAATTACGATAAGTTAATGAGTCAAGACCAAAAACAACTTGACGAAAAACTAGAAATATACATTCCTAATGGTCCACGACTAGGAACCAATGTTATTGAAGCCTCTGGAGTAAGTAAAGGCTATGATGATAAATTATTATATGACGATTTAAACTTTAATCTACCACAAGCAGGAATTGTTGGTGTTATTGGGCCAAACGGAGCCGGTAAAACCACAATTTTTAGGATGATAATGGGAGAAGAAACGCCAGATAAGGGTGAGTTTAAAGTCGGAGAAACAGCTCAAATAGCTTATGTAGATCAAAGTCATTCCAATATAGACCCCGAAAAATCAATTTGGCAAAACTTTAGTGACGAACAAGAATTGGTCATGATGGGAGGAAAACAAGTCAATTCACGAGCATATTTAAGTCGTTTTAATTTCTCAGGAAGCGAACAAAATAAGAAAGTGAAATTACTTTCTGGAGGTGAAAGAAACCGTTTGCACCTCGCCATGACACTTAAAGAAGAAGGCAATGTATTACTTTTAGATGAGCCAACAAATGATCTTGATGTTAATACACTGCGAGCACTAGAAGAAGGTTTAGAGAATTTTGCTGGTTGTGCTGTAGTAATATCACACGATAGATGGTTTTTAGATAGAATATGTACACACATCCTTGCTTTTGAAGGAGACTCTCAAGTCTATTTCTTTGAAGGAAGTTTTAGTGATTACGAAGAAAATAAAAAGAAGCGTCTTGGTGGAGATTTGATACCGAAACGAATAAAGTATAAAAAATTAGTAAGATAAACTTATAAAAGGCCTGCTGAAAAGAGGCCACTGAAAAAGGTAGTTCTTTTTCAAATGTAATTTTAAAAGCGATTAAGAAAAAGGTAATATTTCTTAATCGCTTTTATGTTTTGTGTAATTTTTTGATATGGGCTTATATATGAAGTTAAAAAATGCTTCA
>NZ_JAUOEK010000184.1 GCF_030540835.1 Flavivirga aquimarina
AATTGAACTTTTTGTTGTTGATCTAGCATAGGTAAAAGAATATTTTTACTCTTTTAAGATACAAAAAAAGGAGTAGAAAATCTTCGATTTCTACTCCTTTTCATTACTATTTAAGTCTTAATAGACTTTTTCAGTGGCCTCAGATTTTCAGCCTCTTTTTTTATACCTTTATCCCATGCAAGAGCAAACACAAATTTTTGGTATTAGAGCTATTATTGAAGCCATAAACGCAGGTGAAACTATTGACAAAGTATTTCTTCAAAAAGGCTTAAAAGGAGAGCTTTTTAGTGAATTAGAAAGCTGTTTAAGAAAAAATGCTATTAACTCCTCTTACGTACCTGTTGAAAAGCTTAACAGGCTTACAAGAAAAAACCATCAAGGTGCTGTTGCTCAAATTTCTCCGATTGAATTTCACAATATTGAAACTTTAGTATTAAATGTTATAGAATCTGGTAAAACGCCGTTATTCTTATTACTAGATCAATTAAGTGATGTTCGCAACTTTGGGGCTATTATACGTACTGCTGAATGTACCGGAGTTGATGGTATCATTATTCAAAAAAAAGGAGGCGCTCCAGTAAATGGTGATACCATAAAAACAAGTGCTGGTGCTGTTTTTAAAGTGCCTATTTGTAAAGTTGACCATATTAAAGATGCCGTATTTTACATGCAAGCATCTGGCATAAATGTTATTGCGGCTACCGAAAAAACAAATAATGCCTTATACGATGTTTCTTTTAAAGAACCTTGTGCCATTATAATGGGGTCTGAAGGAAGAGGTATAAACCCTTCTACATTAAAAGTTGTTGATGCCAAAGCTAAGCTGCCTATATTGGGCGAGATTGAGTCTTTAAATGTCTCGGTGGCTTGTGGTGCTTTTTTATATGAAGTGGTAAGACAACGTCTCTAAGCCTCTTTGTCTTTTTTGTATGTATAGTTTACAATAGTGTTTTCTTCTTCTGTTTCAATATCCTCTATAAAGTTACCATCTGCATCAAAATGTTTTAAAAACGGATCATTATTTTCATTATAGTTTTCTTGTTCCCAAACATATTTTTTAGGCTTTGCAATTTCTTTTCTAAAGAAAAAAGCAAATAATACTCCGGTAATTAAACCTGATAAGTGGCCTTCCCATGATACGCCCTCTTTAATAGGAATGGCATACCATATTAAACTTCCATAAAGAAAAATAACTAACAGAGATAACGCTATAAGTCTATAATGTTTGGCCAAGACACCTTTAAAAAAGGTAAAACTTACTAAAACGTAAATAAGACCACTAGCACCAATGTGATAGGACGGTCTACCTATACACCAAGTGAAAAATCCTGAAAATAAAATTCCAAAAAATATAACCTTCCATGCAATAGGTTTATAGAAATAAAACAAAGCCATAGAAAGTACAAACAATGGAATCGTATTATGATAAATATGTTCTATATCACCATGAATAAATGGACTTAAAATGACGCCTCTTAATCCTTTTAAAGTTTGAGGATACACACCATATTTACTGAAATTATAACCAAAACGTACTTCGTACCAAAACACTAACCAAACAATTAGTACAAATAGTACTGGATATATAATAACTCCTGTCGAGAATTTAAAATGGTCTTGGGGCTTCATCTGGATCTATTTATAGTTTTCTATTTGGTCATGCTCATTCATTACATTAAAGATAGCAAATAGTTAACCAGATTTCACATAAGTGCTAAAATGTCAGATTAGTAAACTAAGAGATTGATATAATATCCTTTTCCGCCTTACTCCACGAAAAGGTATAGCGAAAAGCCCGACTTCTTTTAAAGGGTAAGCAAAAAATAAATATTACCTTTAACTTCCTAAATTCTTTGGAGAGGTTCTTACCTCCGCAGGAATAAATACTTTAATTTTATATTATGAATGAACCTTTAGCCGAACGTTTAAGACCAAAAATCCTAAGCGACTATGTAAGCCAAAATCACTTGGTTGGTAAGCAGGGTAGCTTAACGCAACACATAAAACAGGGGCTAATTCCTTCGATGATTTTCTGGGGACCACCGGGTACGGGAAAAACAACACTTGCTAATATTATTGCTTCAGAATCCGGTAGACCTTTTTACACTCTTAGTGCTATAAATTCTGGGGTAAAAGACATTCGTGATGTTATTGATAAAGCGAAACAAAGTGGTGGATTGTTTACTACAAAAAACCCTATTTTATTTATTGACGAAATTCACAGGTTTAGTAAATCACAACAGGATTCTCTTTTACAAGCTGTAGAAAAAGGTTGGATTACATTAATTGGAGCAACTACTGAAAATCCTAGCTTTGAAGTTATTTCAGCACTTTTATCTCGCTGTCAGGTTTATATTTTAAATGCGTTTAATAAAAACGATTTAGAAACACTTTTAAGGCGTGCTATCGAACAAGATGAATATATCTCCAAAAAAACAATTAAACTAAAAGAAACAACTGCTCTTATTAAGCTTTCCGGTGGCGATGCCAGAAAACTACTTAATATTTTTGAACTTATTGTAAATTCTTATGAATCTGATAAGGTAACCATTACTGATGCATCTGTTTTGGAAAAAATTCAAAGTAATACGGTTCATTACGATAAAACCGGTGAGCAGCATTACGATATCATTTCTGCATTTATAAAATCTATTCGTGGTAGCGATCCAAATGCAGCTGTATATTGGTTAGCTCGTATGGTAGAAGGCGGTGAGGATGTAAAATTTATTGCACGGAGGTTACTCATTTTAGCTAGTGAAGATATAGGGAATGCTAATCCAACTGCTTTAGTAATAGCAAATAATACATTTCAAGCAGTTTCTACAATTGGCTATCCGGAGTCTAGAATTATATTAAGTCAATGTGCGACATACTTAGCATGTTCACCTAAAAGCAATGCTGCTTATAAAGCCATTGGTAACGCACAACAGTTGGTTAAAGAAACAGGTAATTTATCGGTGCCATTAGAAATAAGAAATGCGCCAACCAAATTAATGAAAGAATTGGGTTATGGTGATAATTATAAATATGCTCATAATTACGACCTCAACTTTGCCAATCAGGAGTTTTTACCGGATGAAATTAAAAACACAAAACTTTATGATCCGGGAAATAATGCTCGTGAGGATGCTCATAGAGTATTTTTAAAACAGCGTTGGAAAGATAAATATGATTATTAGCCACTAACCAGGCTTTTGTTTGAACAAATTAATCACAGACAGAACGTAACTCTAAGGAGTAAAGCGACATAATAATCTCTTTACCAATAAACAAAGATTGCTACATCACTATTCGTAATGACGCTATTTTAAAAACTTTAGAATTTAACATTCAATATTTCCTGCTTTAAGACATTATCTACATAATATTCAATAACCCAACTATCACTTTTCATATAAATAATAGCGCTCTTATTTTCTACTAAAAATACGTTATCAAGTTTAGTCTTCCTTATTTTATATATTACTTTTGGAGAACTATCAACTAATTGAAACCCATTTTCAATTTCTTGGGCATATAGAACTTCAGATAACATCTTTTTTATGCCCGCTTCCATAGCAGCTTCTTTTTTAATTGAAGGTACTTCTGCTACTGTTCCAACTTCTGGTTTTGGAGGAGCTACTACCACTTTCGGTTTATTTGCTACTATTTCTTTTTCTTTTTTGAGGTTTTGAATTTCTTGCTTTAATTCCTCAATTTCTTGAGCTACTTCATTCTTTGCATTTGTAGTACTTTGATTTCCTAAAGCTGTTACACTTTCGCTAGGCTTATATTTATAATTAAGTGCCTCGATAGATTTGAAAGCCGCCCTTAGAGCCTCCGTATATGATTTAGAATAATCTTTTTCCCTACTTTCTCCTTGCTTCGATGTATATACTACTCGATCATTACAATCTTTAAGCTCTACCATTAATTTAGTCTTAAACATACCTGAACCCTTCAATACATCAGATTTCAATCCTAAACACCTATTTCTAATTAAATCTTCAGGGTAGTCACTCCCTTCCATTAAAGCTTCAAAGCCATATTTCTTAAATAAGAACTGTGCTAATGAATTTAATTGGTATTTATCTTTTTCCTTTAAAAAATCAAATTTATGAGGAACAATCACATACTTATAGTCGTTCAGATTAGATTGCGAAAAAACAGTAGTAACAATAAAGCATGCTATAATTGCAGAAAAAAATTTAGTCTTCATTTTTATTAAATATATAGTTAAACCCTAGTTGTAAAGATACACTTTGTGCATTATATACGTTTCTTAATTCTAAAAAATTATCTGCCATAACATAAAAATTTACTCCTTTTAGGTTAGCAGACATTCCCAAACCTATATTAGTCATAGAATATGGGTCTATTGTATACGTGGTTTTAACTTGTAGGCCATTAAACAAACGCCTATAATAATATAATGTTAGTGCTAATTGGGGTTGCCTAGGTCTACTTATAGCATATAATTGTAAACCTGTTTTATTTTGATAAATATCTTCTTCGTTTTCACAATTACATATATCGTCTATTTTTTTACCAAATGCATAATTTAATGAAGCATTAAGTTTAACTGGCCGCCATGTAGTATATTTAGTTGCCGTTGTATCCAGTTTAAATAAGTCTTCAAAATTGGTTTCAATATCACTCCAATACTCTTCTGCTGTTTGTCCATTTCCTGTATCAGGAAAAATGGGGTTTATACCTTCAAAAACATAATCTCCTTCTACCTTATAATTTTCAATATCTTTTGTATGCCTAATAAAACCTACATCCAGCAAACTTGCATCTAAGCTCCATTGTTTATTTAATTGATGTGTTAATCCTATATCAAACCCTAAGCCTAAATCCCCTCCTAATAATGCTCGTTTTCTTAAGTCTTTAACAACAGAGTTTGAATCGGAGTCATCATCTTTTAAATTGGCCAACCCAGAAGTTCTAGCTTCTAAATCTAAATTAAAAATATGGTCATAAAAGTTATTTTGTCCTCGTACAGTTACAAAACGACCTTCGTTTTTTGTAGAGTTAACATTCACAATATTTGAATATATTTTCCCTCTAACCCCAAAAGTAAAATGGTCATTTACTTTTTTATTATACCCCACATGCAATACCGAAATAGCCTCTGCAGCTACATTCACATTATTTGCTCTAAAAGACCTTCCTATATTGTTTTGGTTTCCTTCTAAAGCTAAAATTGCCAAATCTTTAGGGAAATAGGCTATAAAATCTAATTCTTGATATAAACCAAAACTTAAATATTCTTTCTTCCCCAATGTGTTTTTTAAAGAAAATCCTCCTGAAAAAATTTCTAATTGTTGATTTACGGAAAAAGAATCTCTTGATCCCATACTGTAAACAGCATTTTGAAGCTTGGTATTAAAATCTATACCATCATTTGCAAAAATATCATAAACAGTACTTCCTGTAATACCAACATTCGCATGAATATGTGATAATAATGGCATTCCAAAATACCAATCATTTTTCACTTCACCTCCCGGATTAATCATTAATGATTGTGGTATATCTGAAAACCCATAAAGTAATTGCTTGTTTTGTGAAAACGAGAAACTGCATGAAGCAACTATAAAAAGCAAAGCGATGTACCTCATATCTCCTCACCTATATTTAAATAAAAAATGGCTTTGGACCTTAATGCTATTCTACCTGGCATGCTTTGATCAATAGCTCCACCTGATAAGATACTTAAAGTAAATACCAATTTTGAAGTGTTTTTTAAAGCTATGAGCGACTCTCCTTCAAATACTTCTGTATGGTTAGATAAAACATCACTACCGTCTGTTGATGGTGGTGCTGAAAATGTAAATGTATGTACGAGTTGATCTATATCATTAATAAAATCTACCTGTATTTCGAATCCTCGATTGATTGAGTTTGTAGCCTCTAATACAAAGTCCGCTTTTATAAGGTTATCAACTACAAATTCATTATTAAAAATATCTATCTCTACGTAGTCACTAATAGGCGGGGTTGCAACACCATTAACTATAAAGCTATCGGCTGGTTCGTCTAAAAATATGAGGCTTGATTCTATAACAGGGGAAATTTCGAAATCATCTGCCTGATCAAAATCTACTTCCTTTACACAAGAAAAAAGGCTTAAGTATATTATGATGGCTAAAAACAAATACTTGTTAAGTTCTTTTAGCATAGAAAAAAGGGGTATCGAT
Organism: Flavivirga aquimarina; assembly: GCF_030540835.1. GTDB lineage: Bacteria > Bacteroidota > Bacteroidia > Flavobacteriales > Flavobacteriaceae > Flavivirga > Flavivirga aquimarina. Next base: position 6,183 of record NZ_JAUOEK010000184.1, read on the forward strand.
TTAGGAAACGTAAAAATATAAAAATTAGTTCATTATAGATATTTCTTTAACTGAATTAAATTATTGATTCGTTTAATATTATTATTAATAGCTGTGTTACGGGTATCAAAAAAACAACTTCCATACCAATATTTTTTGCTCCTATTATATCGGCTTCATAACTATCTCCTATCATAATACTCTGATTACTATTACTATTAGCTAATTGTAAAGCGAAATTAAAAATTTTTGGATTTGGTTTTTTAACTCCGGCCATTTCAGAATTAGTGACTGTTTTAAAGTACTTATTAATGTTAGATTTAGTCAATTTCTTGTATTGCACTTCATCGAATCCGTTCGTAATGATATGTAAATTATAACGATTATTTAAATAATCTAATATCTCAAAAGTATTTTCAATTAGATAATTAAACATTGTTAAATGTGTTATATAATCATCAGCTAATTTATAAATCGTCGCTTCTTCAACCTGACTACCTAAGGCTAAAAAAGTATCGTTCAACCTTCCAAACCGTAAGGCATCTTTTTCTATTTTTTCTTCTTGATATAGCTTCCAATACTTTAAATTTATGGGAACATAATGATACAAAAAGTCGTTTACATCTACGTTTATATGATTTTGTTTTAATATTTTATCGAAAGCTAGTGCAGAGTTTCTATCAAAACCCCATAGCGTATGATCTAAATCGAAAAACACATCTGTAATACCTTTAATCCTCATTTGCAGATTCTAAAATAATATTAAACAATTCCTTAAATCCGTACCACTGCTTTTCGTTACTATAAGTATAATTATGAAATACGGGAATAAACTCGCCGTTTACTTGTTTTACTTCGTGAATAATCTCATTTAAAACTTTCTTTTTATCTAATAAAGAATGTGTTTTTAATAAAGCATAATCCATAAGGTGGTATGGGTGAATTTTTAAAGGTGTTTGTGTTTCGTAATCTAAATCGTAAAACAGGAAAGGCGTACAGGATCCAGCTCTAAAACCTATATGATTCACATAGCCCATAGTATAATCTTCTTGTATTTCTAATTCGATAAGGTTTCTATAAGATTCTGGTAAATTAAGCCTAGAAAAAGATTGTCTGGAAGCTTTTAATGTGGTGTTTAAAATATCTTCCATTCGCAATTTTTCTTTCTTCAAAATCGATATATCTTCTATAGCAAAATAAGATGTTTTTAAACCTACAAGGCAATAATCGGCAACATGTTTTATTAGCGATACAAATTTCTTTTTATTAGGGTTAATACCTTTGTCGTAAGTAGAATAATCACCAATTAAAAAAAAGAACAAAAACTTGACCTTAGTGTTTTTTTGTCTATTTATCAAAAATTTAAACGTATCAAACGGATCGTGTTTAAAGCCAAGAATAACCATAAATCTTATGTACAAACTCTTAAATCTAAATCTAAAAATATCTTTCACAACGCCACCAAGAGTTCGCATAAAACCTTTCAATCTAAAATTATAGGCACTGGGTACATCAATAATAGGCTTAATGGTATAGCTTTTTTCGGAGAACTTAAATTCCTCAAATTGTGCTTGTATAGCTTCTTTAAATTTGTATGCCCAAATATCTACGACAGGCTGATGTAAAAAACCGCACTTATAAGCCAAGCTTTCTGCTGCAGTAAAACGACCAAATTCATCTTTTACATGTGGTAAATATTCTTCATAACGGGATAATAAATAAAAGGAAGCAGCAAAAATATCGAAAGGAATGGCGCTTTTATCTCCATTGTAAAAGAAGCATTTTGTGTTTTCCCAATTCTGTACATTAATATCGAGATCGCTTAGTCCTTGCTCAAATAAAATATCATGACTCTTAACAAAAAACTCATTTCCAAGCTGTTGCTTTGTATAAGACATTTTTAAACTATCGTGCGCTATAAACGTCTCTATTTTGGTGGTGAACTCTACTTTTACACCCAAAATTCTGGTACAAATATGCTTAAAAACATATTTTAATCGGGGTGTAATTTTATGAGTATAAACTAAAAGCATTATAAAATAATTTCATCGGCAAAACTAAAATATGCTTTTTCTGTTATAATTACATGATCTAATACTTTTATATCTATACTTTCAGCTGCTTTTTTTAATTTATTTGTAATACGCCTATCGGCTTCACTTGGTTTTAAAGCTCCAGATGGATGGTTATGAGCTAATATTAATCCTGTAGCACCAACCTCTAAGGCATTTTTCAATACCAATCGTATATCGACCAAAGTTCCTGTAATACCTCCTTTACTTAATCTGTTTTTTTGAATCACTTTATTAGAATTATTCAAATAAACAATCCAAAACTCTTCATGGTCTAACTCGCCAATTTGGGGTTGCATAAGCTCAAAAACCGACTTGCTAGATGTTATTTTACTTTTCTCTAAAGCTTCCTCACCTCTTCTACGTCTTCCTAATTCTAAAGCAGCTGCAATTGTTATAGCTTTAGCTTCCCCTATGCCTTTAAACCCCTTAAGCTGATTGATAGATAATTTACCCAACTCACTTAAATTATTATTGGCACTTGCCAAAATTCGTTTGCATAACGCTACAGCACTTTCTTCTTTATTACCAGAACCTATTAAAATAGCCACTAATTCTGCATCACTTAAAACTTCTCTTCCTTTATGTCTTAGTTTTTCGCGAGGTTGATCATCTTGCGACCAATTTTTTATTGAAAATGATGCTAGTTTTTCTTGCATGAGTTGAATGTATTTTTTTAGTTTTTAATGAGCACAAAATAACGCAATAATTTATAAAGTAAGTAATTTCTTTCTTGTTTTAAAAATAAATTGTGAAGAAAAAATATTGTAGTTTTATAAATTATCTATACTTAATTTAAAACCAAAAATCATTTGAAATATCCTCCAAAATATCATCTGGATAATAACATGAATCACATGATTGAAGTTATTAAAACTTATCCATTAGCAACTGTAATTTCGGTAAAAGATAATCAACCTTTAATTACTCATTTGCCTTTGATTTTTAATGATGAAGGTAAACTTATTGGGCATATTGACAAATTTAATCCGCAAGCGGCATTGTTAAAAGATGATAACGATGTAACTATTGTATTTTCCGGACCGCAATGCTACATTTCTCCCAGTGTATATGCTTCCAAACAACTCCCAACGTGGAATTATATTATGGTTCATTTAAAAGCTACTGTTAAAGCCATTGAAAGTAAAGAAGCTTTAAAAGAATCGTTAATAAATATGACTGCTTTTTTAGAAGCTCCAGACCATAAATATGTTTTAGAACCTGATAACCGTAGCATGAAAGGGTATTTAGATTATATTAAAATGTTTGAAATGACTATTACTAATTGGGAAGGTAAATTTAAACTCTCTCAAGATAAAAAACCACGTGATATGGAAAATGCCAGAGCCGAACTTATAAGAGCTAATCAAGAAAGTATCGAACAGTTTTTAAAGAAAGTATTTTAAGCCTCTAATTATTAGTCGGAGTAAATACAATAAATAAAAATGAATAAAAAACGTTGTTTAAGAATAAGATGGGACACTTTTAAATGATTTCAGGTTGTAATCCAAAAACTAGGCAGTATTGAAGCTATCAAAAAAACTATTATTATTCCTTTATATATCAATACCTAGCCTTGCTATTTCTCAAACAACTCAAACAAAAGTTATTGCTACTGGCGGTGATGGTATTTATTCTATCCTTAGAAAAAATGGTCTTGAACCAACAAAATACTATAAAGCTTTTATTGAACTTAATAAAGAAAATTTAACTCCAGACAATGGTTTAGTTAAAGGTAGAACCTATAAACTTCCAGTAGTAACAAAAGATTCCATTATTACTATAGATACATTATCTATAGTAAAGAAAACTATACCAAAAACCATTGAAAAACCTATTGTTAGTAACACACCAGTAAATCAAATTAATTATCCACTTTTTGGCAAAGATTATGATGATGTGCCTCTGGAAAACAATACTCTAAAGGGAGCTATTTATTATTTAATTTCTGGACATGGAGGCCCCGATCCCGGAGCCATAGAAACTTACAATAGTAAATTAATTTCTGAAGACGAATATGCTTATGATGTTACTTTACGATTAGCACGAAGGCTCATGGCTCATGGTGCAAAGGTTTATCTCATTATTAAAGATTATAACGACGGCATTAGAGACAAAAAAATACTTGAAGTCGATTACGACGAAGTTAATTTCCCAGATAAACCAATTTCGAAAAGTCAAAAATTACGATTAAGACAACGCACAAAAACTGTAAATAATTTATACTTAAAACATAAAGGTGCCTACCAAAGATTAATTGTTACACATGTTGACAGTAGAAGTAAAGGTAAAAATATTGATGTGTTTTTTTACCATCATCATAGCAGTAAAAGCGGGAAACGATTAGCTGAAAATATTCACAGGTCGTTCAAAGAAAAGTATGCTAAACACCAACCTAACAGAATATATTCGGGTACCGTTAACTCCAGAGGGCTCTATCTAATAAAAAATACCTTACCAGCTATGGTATATATTGAACTAGGGAATATAAAAAACAAAAAAGACCAAAAACGAATTCTTAATTACGAAAACAGAGCGGCTTTAGCAAAATGGGTTTTCAATGGACTTTTGGTTGATTTTGATGAGAGCAAAAGACTTCATTAACTTAGAGCAGTCGAAAAAATTTCGATACTATTTTGAATAATACTTTTTAATTTATAAATTCTGGACTCATGTTTCCAGAAATTACACATATTCAGAATTTTATTGCAACTAATCAGGTCTCCTTTTGGTTAGGTAAAACGCGACCTATTAATGAAAAATTAGTTCCTGCAATATTAAAAATTCGAAATAACACCTATACGATTCATGCATTAGATGAATATGAAGATCTTAATTATTATAACCCCATATTAAACTTTATCGTCGTTTTTAGATCTATTGCAATTATTGATGAGTCCGAAGATTTTTTAATGTGGTGTAAGCTAGAATCCTTAGATGCTAACAACCATAAACTTTTAGATTACTATAAAGGCATTTGTAACAATATTGAGGGTATCAATAATTGTTTTCCAAATAACAAGATCGATTATTTTGTCTCTGATTTGGATTTTCAATTGAATGCGGGAGTGATGCAGTTTTTGAGGAGGTAATTTATAAGTTTGAAAACGAAGGTTTTGTTATTCAATTATTCTAGATAAATTATCTTATATGTATACCCTATAAGGCTTACAAAAATGTTATTCTATTTTAATTATACCATAAACCTCTGTAATTTAAGTAATAAAACGTTATTTTCCCCACCCTTTTTCTTTTTTAATTGTATTTATGATATAAGAATTAATAAGTAATAAATTCCCACTTAATTATTCAAAGTAAATGAATAAAAGTTATTGATTCTATATTTAAAATGGGATTACCTCACAAAAAACTTAATGAATAAAGAATTAAAAATATTTCTATCATATTGTCAGAAAAACGATCATCAAGCTGATACAATTGAACATGATTTAAAGACGAAGCATAACTTAACAGTGATCAGAGATATAAGAGATGTAAAAGCATTTGGTAGTGTAAAAAAATTCATGAAATCTGTTAGAGATTCAGACTTTGTAATAAAGTTGATAAGCAAAGAATATCTAGAATCAGATAGTTGCATGTATGAGGTAATCGAGTTTATTAAGGACAACAACCAATTATTACATTATTTGGAAAGGACGATTCCAATTATAATACCAAATGCAAGACAAGGTAAGCACAATATTTTTAAACCATCAGGAAAGCTATTTTGGACAAAATACTGGGCCAATAAACACAAAGAATTGTTTCATGAATATCAAGAATTTATAAAAGGAAACTACTCAATAGACCTTGATATAGCACTTAAAGAATTGCGAAATGATCTAGGTGTTTATAAAACGATATCTGAATGCATTTCTAATGAATTCCTAACATATATATGCAATCATAAACTATGCGTTAATTATAATGGGTTATTGAAAAATGACTATCGTCAAATCCTATTTAAGATTTCACCAAATCAAGTACCTAACTTAAACAGAGAATCTATTCCAAACAAAAGCCAAAGAATTTCAAATTTGGACACACGTTTCAAATTAATTTCTATAGTTGAGAATGCTGATCCGAAGCATCCAGAATTTCCACCGGAAAATCCACAATTTCCTGCTACTCCAACTATTCCAATTACGATAAATGGATTTGATAATGTTTGGCTAAAAGATGAAAGCTACAACCCAACTGGAACACACAAAGATAGACTTGCATATGAAGTTATACGTAAGTTTTACAAGCCACTTCTAAAGTCGAATATAGCAAATGACAAAAAATCTATACCACATTTATCAATGATTTCATCTGGTAGTGCTGCATTTGCAATACAAAGATTACTTAATAACTATAATTTACCACATTTAAAAGTACTAACAGATGAAAATACAAACAAAACAATCATTAATTCACTTAAAAATATAGGGTGTGAAATCTTCTATGCAGATTTGAATGAAAAAGCCTTAACTTGTTCAGAAATCCTCGACTTAACTGATAATCATGGTGGAGTTGATATAAGCTCTCGAGATATGTTAGACCCCATTAATTATGTTTACTATGATTGGCTGAGTTATGAAATACTAAATAACAAGGGCGATTATTATTTCATTCCATTTGGCACAGGTGATTTATTCTCTAATATTTTAAATATATCTGTGAAGGAAGCATTGTCAAGCACCCATGACAAAAGGTTAATTGATACCCGTTATGATTATTCCAAGTCAAATTTTATAGGTGTAACAACATCTGATAAAAAATCAATTATGGATAAACTTTATTCTCCATTTCTTCCGTTCTCTGGTATTCGCCTAAAAGAAATTGAAGAGTATAAAGAAATAGGAGTTTGCGGAGAGTTAACTGGAATACGTTATTTAGAAGAAAACTTAATTTATCCAGCGCTTGAAATTGCTGAAAGAAATAATATTAATTGCGAACCTAGCGGGATTGCTGGTCTTGCAATGTTGCTAAGTATGGAAAGTCAAATTCCAAAGGACAAGAAAATAGTGGTTGTGAATACTGGAAAACTAAAACTCGATCTATACGAGTTATAAACTAAAATATCCACTAACTATTGTCGTACAAATGACCAAATTTATAAAGTAAGGTTTTTTCAGTTTAATAGAATACATAAAATGTTTATTGATGTTTTTTAAAAAAGACACAGATGGCAACTTTCTAAGTTAAAAGAGTTTTAGAAAGATTGAATACGAAAGAAGATATCAATATATACCACTAAGAGTAATTGATAACTTACTAAAAAGTGAAACCAAAAGCTCCTTAGTAAATTGGAAAAAATCATTAATGATCTAGTAAGTTTAAATTTCTAATTCACAAGACATATCAAGACAAAGAAATTTTGAATACGATATATCACGTTCAATAAGAAGAAACAATTTTTAAAATTAAAGCATTATGCCAATAGTAAAATTATCATCTACAAGATTTAAGGTTAACCTTGGGTTTCTTTCAATAGAAACAAATTGGGAGATTAATGAAATACAAAAACATGCGGCTTGGGAAATGTATGTAGAGTTAGCAACAAGAACCGCAACGAATAAACTTTCGAAAGACGAAGGACTACTTAGAGAAACGTTAACTTCTCTTCATTCTCTTTTTGCCATTACCAGAGATATTTTAAAGAAATACGGATCTCTAATTGCTACACCAGAAAACACGGGTGATATAACATTTGGGCATTTAGCAATCAGTGTTTTGAATAAGGTACTCAGGCCTACATTGGCAAAATGGCATCCTATTCTTCTAGATTGGGAACAACAAAAGCCAATTAAAAAAAGTTCAACTGAACATGAAAGTCAATGGGAGTTTAACGATAAATTAAGAGAAGAGCTTAACGTTGTTAGGTTGAAATTAATTGAATATGCTAATGTTTTGGGAGAAGTTTCAGAAGTTTCAAATCTGATCGGTAAAGAATAAAAATGAGGCAAAACAAGATCTCCCATAAAAAGTATTGGTCAAGAAAACTTCGTACGCCTAAATCCATCCTTAACAGCCTCAAAATCCAATCCACCATAATTCCCAGAACTCATAAGCAACAAAGTTTTATTTTCAAATCCCTGCGAAAATAAAAAGTTTTTAAAATCCTCAGGGTTTGTATAAATAATGAGATCCTCACGTTGAAAAGCATTAGCTATTTGTTCATGAGTTACCTCTTCAAGCTTTTTAATTTCAACCGCATGAGGCGAATAAAAAACCACTGCAACATCGGCAGCGTCTAATGCACCTCTATATTCTTTTAAAAACTCCGCATTTAAACTACTGTAGGTATGTAACTCTAAACAAGCTACTAAGGTTCTATCATCATATTGCTCCTTAACAGCTTTTGTAGTCGCTTCTACTTTGCTAGGTGAATGTGCAAAATCTTTATAAGCCACACTGGTACTACTTTCAGCAATTTTTTCCAAACGCTTACTAGCGCCTTTAAAAGTAGCAATAGCTTCATAAAAATCATCTTCATCAATACCCATATGCTGACAAATCCATTTAGCACCCGCCAGATTATTTAAATTATGCTTTCCAAATACTTCAATAGGTAAATCACCTTCCGGTGTTTCTAATAAGGTTTGTCCATTTTCTACGGTATACTCAGGTGTTTGGTATGCCAATTTTCTAATCGTGTTCGCCGAAGCTTCCACTACTCGTTTTACCTCTGGGTCTTCTTCGTTGTAGTTAATGCTTCCACCACTGACAATAGAATCTACAAAAATGCGAAACTGCTCTACATAGTTATCATAAGTCGGAAACACATTGATGTGATCCCATGCTATACCACTTAAAAGTGCGATATTAGGCTTATATAAATGGAATTTCGGACGCATATCAATAGGAGAACTTAAATACTCATCACCTTCTAACACGATAAAATCATTAGCTTCAGTAAGTTTTACCATCACATCAAAACCCTCTAACTGTGCACCTACCATATAATCGACATCTCTATCATGATAATGCATCACGTGTAAAATCATAGAAGTTATGGTTGTTTTCCCATGACTTCCTCCAATAACCACACGTGTTTTATGTTTTGATTGCTCGTATAAAAACTCTGGATAACTATAAATTTTCAAATCCAGTTCTTGAGCTTTTAATAACTCCGGATTATCTTGTTTAGCATGCATTCCTAAAACAATAGCATCTAAATCTGAGGTGATTTTTTCCGGATACCACCCAAAAGTTTCAGGCAATAGTCCTTTGGCATCTAATCTTGATTTTGAAGGTTCGAATATGGTATCATCACTTCCAGTTACTTTGTATCCTTTATTATATAATGCTAAAGCTAAATTATGCATGGCAGCACCACCAATGGCTATAAAATGTACATTCATAAAACAAATATCAAGCTCCAAATTTCAAATTCCAAATTAAACCTGATAAAATAGTCGTATTCAGTGCTCAGTATACAGTAATCGGTGTTCAGTGTTCGTCCAATAATATTTTAGTATAAAGTATTAAGTTTAGGACTTACCTTATAGAAAGGGTACACTTTGACTGCTATTTTTTCTGCTTACTGAGCACTGAACACTGTATACTGAACACTGATTACTGTATCCTAAACCTACAACCCAAGTATCTTCTCTTTTTGCTCCTTAAATGGTTCAATTTTTGGAAGTTCAGCAATGGCTAGCTCAATATATTTTAGAGCTTCCTGTTTGTTTTTTTTGTGCATATGGATTTGAGCCAAACGATAATGAGCCCAAGCTTTAGGAACCCCATCTTCGGCAGAATAATTCTCTAAATAGGTATGCAAACATTGCTCACCCTTTTGTAACTCGATATTATATTCGGCAGCCACCTTACCTATTTGGTAATGCATCGCGTTACGTTGGTGCTTCCTATGGGCTGCTTCAATAGTTTCTATGGCTTTTTCCGGTTCTTCTTCGTTTTTATAAAAATTGGTTAATTTATTATAACAGGTTACAGACTCACCTTCTTTTATAGCCATTTTATAATACGTTTCGGCAAGTTCCGGTTCGTCATCATACTCATAAACATAGCCTTTAGCCAAATAACCATCTACTTTCGAAAGAGCTTCCAATTCTTGAGCATAGTATAACGATTTACTTTTACTACCTCCCAAAATACCCGGTAGTTGCATGTATAATTCTACCAAAGCCCAACGGGTATCAATATGGTTTTTATCCAGTTCGGCGGCCTTTAAAAAGGCTTCTTTCACATCGCCGATAATGCCCAGAGCTTTTAATTTACTAATAGACAAGACTTTCATAGCCAATGCACCACCATATTTATAATGGTAATTGGCATCACTTTCTTTATATTTTATTAGTTTTTTATATTGTATAATGGCATCATCCCATTTTTTTTGATGCCCATAAGCGTCCCCCAATAATTCAATAGCCTTCAAATTATTCGGATGTGTTTTCAAATAATAACTAACAAATTGTTCTGCCTTTTTAAATTGCTGTTGTTTTAAAAGTGCTTCTACTTCAATGAGATTAGATTGAGCCAGAGCCATAAAAGGAAATAAGAAAAGGAGCAAATAAAACTTCATAATTGTATAGTCGAAAACGTAAAAATAAACTTTCTATTTTACTCACAAAAAACTAACTTCACTCAATCAAATAGTCTGTTTACTCATTGCTTATTTTTTGGTATAGCTTTTGAAAGTACTTTAGATATAAACTTTAAAACCCATGAGAAATACTTTACCCCTATTAATAATTATATTATTTGCCACATTTTCTAACGCTCAAAACAGTAAATATGAGAACTTATGGGCTAAAGTTGGTCAATTTGAAGCTGAAGGTTTAGCTAAATCTGCTTTAAAAACAGTTGAAGACATTAACAAATTGGCTAAAAAAGAGAATAACGCACCTCAAGTTATTAAAAGTATGCTCTTAAAAAGCAAATATGCCTTGACTTTAGAGGAAGATGCTCAACTTAAAGTTATCAACGATTTTAATGACGCCATTGAAAAAAGTGCATTTCCAACAAAAAACGTTTTAGAAAGTATCCTAGCCAATATGTATTGGCAATATTTTAATAGAAATGGGTGGAAGATTTATAATCGTACAAAAACTACAGAGAAAGTAGACACCTCCGATTTTAGAACATGGGATTTACAAACATTATTCAACGAGATTCATATACACTACCAAAATTCGTTACAAAACGGATTGATGTTACAATTAGAACCTCTAAGCAATTACGATGATATTTTAGATTTAGAAGAAGGTTCTAAAATTTACAGACCGACCCTATTCGATTTCTTAAGTCATAATGCACTACAGTTTTATAAAACCGATCAAACTCATATTACCAAACCTGCCTATAAATTTGAGATCGAAAATCCTGAACTCTTAGGTAAAAGTGATGTTTTTTCAAAGTTAAAAATAACATCAAAAGATAGTACGTCTTTGCAACTTAATGCTTTAAAAATTTATCAAAATTTAATTAATTTTCATTTAAAAGACAATGCCCCTTTTGCCTTAGCCGATGTAAATATTCGTCGTTTAAAGTTTGTGAATCGACATGCTACATTTAACGATAAAGATCTTATTCTTTTAAACATTTTAAAAACAGAAAAAGACCGTTTAAAAGCATATGAAGTATCTACTTTATACGATTATGAAATAGCAGCTATTTACAATCAACAAGGTGCAAATTACAAACCTAAGACCAATGAAGGTAACCAATGGAAGATTAAAGAAGCCCTTGCTATTTGCAACAATGCTATTTCAAAATTTCCAAAAAGTGATGGTGCTGAAAAATGTACTGTTTTAAAACAACAAATAGAACAGTCAACATTACAAATCACTACAGAAAATTTTCTTCCTATTCAACAGAATACACGCATACTGGTACAGTATAAAAACTTAGATCAACTTCAGTTTAAAATATTTAAGCTCACTCAAAGTCAATTAAAAAAATTTAAAAAAACCTACAGACAAGACAAACAACTAGCATTTATTAAAAAATTAAACATTTATAAAGATTGGAACCATACATTACGAAATGAAGACGATTATCAAACACATACTACCGAAATTTTAATTCCAAAGCTAAATAATGGTAACTATTTAATTTATGTTTCTCCTAAAAACGATGATAAAATCTTAGCATTTAGTATAACACAAGTCACTAATTTAGCTTTAGTAGAAATAGAAAGCCCTAAATACAAAACGTTTCAAATTATTGATCGGAATAATGGAACTCCTATTAAAAATACAGCGGTAGAATTAAGCTACTTTAAGAACAATGATAAAAGCTTAAGTACAGAAAACTACACTACAAATAGTTACGGTGAAATTAAAATTAAAAAGGCTAATATCAGATATAGAAATATTTCTGTTAAAGTTAAACACTTAGGTGACTTAGCTTATTTTGGCAATTATTATGTAGGTCAATCTTATAAGCGCGAAAAAGAAAAAGATGTTTATAAAGCTTTTGTATTCACAGATAGAAGCATATACAGACCCGGGCAAACCGTATATTTTAAGGCCATAGCTATTAAGGCACAAAAAGGAACATCAGAAGTTTTAGCAAATAAGAATGTTTATGCTACACTATACAACTCTAATAGTGAAGAAGTTAAGGAGTTGGAGTTAAAAACCAATGAATTCGGATCGGTTTCTGGCTCCTTTATTTTACCAAATAATGGCTTAAATGGTGAATATCATATAGAATTTGATTCAGATTTAGCATCTATCGATTTATATACAGAACATTATTTCTCAGTAGAAGAATATAAACGTCCAAAATTTGAAACAACGCTTAATCCCGTAACCGAAACTTATAAGGTTAATGATTCTGTAACCATAAAAGGTAATGCATTAGCTTATGCAGGAAGCAACATTACCGATGCTAAAGTAGTATATAGAGTCCATAGAAAAGTGCAGTACCCCCGCTGGTATTTTTGGAGTCACCCAAGTTTTTATAGTAAACCCCAAGAGATTACACATGGCGAAAGTGTAACGAATAACAAAGGGGAATTTGAAATCACTTTTAAAGCCATTCCAGATCAAAGTGTTAACAAAAAGGGACTTCCTGTTTTTAATTACGAAGTAACAGTTGATGTTATCGATTTAAATGGCGAAACCAGAAGTGCTACCTCTATAGTTAATGTTGGGTATCATGCATTAACAATGAATATGACCATTCCTAGCCTCATAGATAAAACTAAAAAGAATAATGCCATTACCATAGATTCTAAAAATTTGAATGGTGAATTTGTACCGGCAAAAGGAACTGTTAAAATTTACAAATTAGATGCACCTAAAAGAGCTTTAAGACAAAGACCATGGAATGCTCCAGATTATCAAGAATTTTCACAGGAGGTTTTTGAAAACCTATTTCCTTATGATGCCTATAATGATGAACAGAATCCTAACAATTGGAAAAAAGAAGAGCTTGTTTTTATATCGTCCTTTAACACAGACAAAACAAAAAAACTCAATCTGGGCAAAATTAAAAAATGGGAATCGGGCACTTATAGTATTGTATTAGAAAGCAAAGACAAGTTTGGACAATTAGTTAAAGATGAAATTAAAACAACCTTATATAGTGATAAAGATAAAACCGTAACAGATAAACAATTATTTGCTATCACAACAAACAAATCAAACTATAAAGTAGGAGAAAATGCCTTAATTACGTTAGGGTCTGCTGCTAGTAATTTAAGTGTTACACTTAACATAGAAAAAAACCATAACATTATAAAAACATATATCATTCAACTAAATAATAACAAAAAAACAATTTCTGTCCCTGTGAACAATGAAGATATTGGAGGTTTTGTTATTAATTACAGTTTTGCAGCTTTCAATAGTTTTAAATCGGGTCTTTTAAATATTTCCGTTCCGTATCCAAAAACAAATTTAGATATTGAAACTACAACCTTTAGAGATAAGTTACAACCCGGAACAGACGAAACTTGGAGTTTTAAAATAAAAGGACCTCAAGGCGACAAGGTTAGTGCAGAATTATTGGCAAGTATGTATGATGCATCATTAGATCAATTTAAGCCATACACCTGGTCTTTCTCTCCTATAAATAAGCCTATTTATTATTCTTATCATCGAAGTAATGCCCATCAAAGTTTTGGTACACGTTATTTTAGTATTTACAATAACCGATACACTAGTGTACATTACACACAATATTATGATCAACTTAATTGGTTTGGATTTAATATTAATGATAATTCATTAAGATTTAAAGGCTTATTAAGCGTATCCAAACCTAAAAATGTATCTGTTTCGGAAGAAGAATCGGTAGCTTTCATGAGCGCAAACGATAGTGCTAACCTAGATGAAGTTGTTGTAGTTGGTTATGGTAGTACAGAAAAAAAAGAAATAACAAGTAGCGTTACAAAGGTTAGTGAAGAAAGCATCAACCCGAATGAAAAACCAAACTTTGGTAATGTTAAAGTTCGTAAAAACCTACAAGAAACTGCTTTTTTCTTCCCACAGTTAACAACAGATACCGAAGGTAACGTTAGCTTTAGCTTTACAACCCCAGAAGCCTTAACTCAATGGAAACTACAATTATTGACGCATACAAAAACCTTAGAGAGCACCACTAAAACCTTAACAACCGTTACTCAAAAAGAGCTCATGGTAATACCAAATGCGCCTCGCTTTTTACGTGAGGGGGATCACATCACAATTAGCAGTAAAATTGCAAACCTTACCGAAAAACAATTATCCGGACAAGCTGTTTTAATTTTAACAGATGCTATTTCTGGAGAAGATATATCGACAAAATTAATTAGGAATCCCGATAATTCTCTCCCTTTGGGAGAGATGGCGAAGCCAGAGAGGGATTTCACAATTCCTACTAAAGGCAATACCCAAGTATCATGGAACTTATCTATTCCAAATGATGTACAAGCCGTTCAATATAAAATAATTGCCAAATCAGGTACTTTTAGCGATGGCGAACAAAACGCATTGCCCGTTTTAAGTAACCGCATGCTGGTTACTGAAACACTACCTATGTGGGTTCGTAGTAATCAAACAAAAACGTTTACGTTAGATAAGCTTGTTTCGACTTACTTAGACTCCGCTCAACACAAGCCGCTCAGCAACCAATCTTCTACACTTAAACATCATAAGTTAACTCTGGAAATAACTTCCAATCCGGCATGGTACGCCATACAGGCACTTCCCTATTTAATGGAGTACCCTTATGAATGTAACGAACAAACATTTAGCCGTTATTATGCTAATGCTTTGGCAAGTTATATTGCAAATTCTAATCCTAAGATTCAAGAGGTCTTCAACCAATGGAAATCTCAAGATGTCCTAATTTCTAATCTAGAAAAGAATGAGGAATTAAAATCTATCCTCATTCAGGAAACCCCTTGGTTACGAGATGCACAAAGTGAAACAGAACAGAAAAAACGCATTGCGCTACTTTTCGATCTAAATAAAATGACTAATGAGCTGCAATCTGCTATTAGAAAATTAAAAAATAATCAAATGAATTCTGGAGCCTGGGCATGGTTTAAAGGTGGCTATGAAAACAGATACATCACACAACACATTATAACCGGCTTTGGTCACTTAAACAAACTCGGTGTCACCCAGAGCCCTTCGACTCTGCTCAGGGCAGACGACGAGAAACCTCACGATCAAATGATCTCAAAAGCCATCGGTTATTTGGATTCTGAATTCGTAAATGAATACAAAGACATTAAAAAATACAATGTTAAAGTAGATTTAAACAAAGATCATTTAAGCTATAAGCAATTACATTATTTGTATATGAGAAGCTTCTTCCCGTCCATTAAAAAGTCGAATGAAGTAGATAAGATCATGCAATATTACCAAACGCAAATTCAAAAATACTGGTTAAATCGTCCTCTATATGCTAAAGGCTTAATGGCATTGATATCACATAGAAATGGCGATTCAAAAACCGCTGATAAAATTCTAAAATCTTTAAAAGAAACAAGTATAACTTCTGAAGAATTAGGTATGTATTGGAAAGAAAACACCAATTCTTGGTTTTGGTATCAAGCTCCTCTTGAAACACAAGCACTTTTAATTGAAGCGTTCTCAGAAATTGAAAACGATACAGAAACAATCGATAACCTAAAGATCTGGTTGCTTAAAAACAAACAAACAAATCGATGGAAAACAACCAAAGCAACCACAGATGCAATATACGCTTTGTTACTTCAAGGAAGTGATTGGCTAAGTGTTACCGATATGGTAAATGTTGTTTTAGGCGGACAAAAAATAACGCCTTTCAATCCCGATAACTATCGGGAAGAAAGTGTAAAAATAGAAGCCGGAACAGGATATTATAAAACATCTTGGAACGCTTCTGAAATTAAACCAGAAATGGGAGAAGTAAAACTTACCAAAAAAGGCAACGGTATTGCTTGGGGAAGTCTTTACTGGCAATATTTTGAAGATTTAGATAAAATCACCTCGGCAGAAACACCTCTTAAACTAAAGAAAAAATTATTCCTAAAACAACATACAGATACAGGTGAATCCATTTCCGAAATCACAAAAGACACACATTTAAAAGTTGGTGACCTAGTAAGAGTTCGTATAGAATTACGAAGCGATCGAGATATGGAATTCATTCACATGAAAGATATGAGAGCTTCAGGATTAGAACCTATAAATGTATTATCACAGTACAAATGGCAAGATGGTTTAGGATATTACGAAAGCACAAAAGATGCCTCTACTAATTTCTTTTTTGACTATTTACCAAAGGGTATTTATGTTTTTGAATATGACTTAAGAGTTAATAATGCAGGTAATATGAGCAATGGAATTACGACCATACAAAGCATGTATGCTCCAGAATTTAGCAGCCATAGTGAAGGTACTCGCTTGTTAGTTAAATAGTACTCTTTTGATAAACCTGAAAGTAGATTAATTTTTAATTTACTATATTTCAGTCTATTAACTAATAAATACATCTTTATGAATTCAAAAGTTTTTATGATCGTTAGAATACTTCTTGGGCTTTTTGTTTTGTTTTTTGGACTTAACAAATTCTTCCATTTTATGGCCATGGAAGAGATGTCTACTGAAGCTGGAGCCTATTTTGGAGCACTATCTTCTGCTAAAGTAATTACTCTAGTAGCTGTTATAGAAATTGTTGCGGGATTGGCATTAATCTTTAACAAATTTGGAGCTTTATTAGCACTTATTTTAATGAGTATTTCAGTCAACGCTGTATTATTTCATGCTACATTAGAACCAGGTAGTATAGCTGGCGCTTTAATTTTACTAGTCTTAAATATTATTGTTTTATATGGTTATAAAGACAAATATTCAGACTTATTGAATTAAATAATTAATAAATCATTCTCGGGTCTGAAAAGTCTTGTAAATTGCTTATTAAAGGTTAATCAATTATGACCTATAGATTTCTTTTCAGACCTTTTTTATTTTCTTAAATTTGCACAAATTTATTATTTGTTTAGACCTTTGGAAAAGCAAAAATTAAATATCCCCAAAACTACAATTGTATGTCTCTTTTTTACCATGCTGTTGAGCTGTGCTGTAAAACAAAGTCTGGCAAAAAATACAGACAAAATTGAAAAAAATCCTCAAATCATTTTTCTAAACTATGCTATTGAAAAAACTCCGGATGGAAATAGAATAGTTCGTTTTATAAGCAAAAAAATAGTAGAAGGGAGACTAAAAAACCATAATAAAAACTCTAAAGAAGCGTATATTTCTGGTGATTTAATCTGCTATCAGCTCGATAAAAAATCAAAAAAAATATACAGTACTATCATAAAAAACCCACTTACCAAAACTATTGAGTTTGTAGATGAGTCCAAATCGTTTCAAATGAAAAAAATGGATTTGGATAGTGCCCAATTTTCCTTAAGGCTACAACTTAAACCTAATACAAAATATATTAGCATACACAGTATTAATGATCCTAAAAAAAAGTCAAAGTCCCTCATTAAAACCAAACTTAACTAACCTATGAGGTATTTTTTAATTTACATAGTAGTTTTTTTTAATATCAATATCATATCTGCACAGGTTTTCGATATGGAAACCATAAAATATTCTGGTGATAATGACAAAAGAATAAATCTCATTATTTTAAGTGAAGGCTATCAAAGCACTGAATTGACTGATTTTATTACAGATGCTACTAATTTTTCAAACGATATGTTCAGTCAATCGCCTTTTTCAGAATATGCCGATTATTTCAACGTATATGCTATAAAAGTGCCATCTAATGAAAGTGGCGCAGACCATCCCGGCACTGCTACTGATGAGGATGGAACACCTGTTGTTTTTGTTGACACCTATTTTAATGCTACCTTTGATGCTTTTAATACTCATAGACTCCCATATTATGGTATAGATTATGCAGATGCTGCCCCAACTGTATCAAAAATACGTTCTGTTTTAGCCGATAATTTCCCAACTTACGATCAGGCTTTAATTTTAATTAACACACCTACATATGGAGGTAGTGGAGGTGAATTTCCAATAGCTTCAACTTTAGCAACCGATATTGCTATTCATGAACTAGGACATTCTTTATTTAATTTAAAAGATGAATACCCGCTTCCCGACATATATTATGCTGAAGCCATCAATATGACACAAGAGACTGACCCTAATCTAGTAAAATGGAAAAATTGGATGGGGGATAATGGCATTGGTATTTATGTTCATGGTTCATCTGGGGTTCAACCAAATTGGTATAAACCACAGAGCGGAAATAAATGCAAGATGGAAAAATTGGATACCCATTTTTGTTCAGTTTGCAAGGAAGGTATAATCGAAAAAATACATGATTTAACTTCACCTATTGATTCTTACACCCCAGTTTCAAATACGATTTCAAGCCCAAGTTTCCCTCTTGATTTTAATTTGAACCTAATTAAGCCTAACCCCAACACACTTGAAAGTTCATGGTCACTTAACGCTGTTAATTTTGCCACAAATGTTGATGATGTAAGTATTTTAGAAACCGATTTAAATGTAGGATCCAATGATTTAACTGTTGTAATAACAGATAACACAACGCTTTTAAAAGTCACGAATCACGAATCCATTCACGTATATACAGTTACCTGGACAATTAACCATTCTTCTCTGGGAGTTGAAGATATTGAAAGTAACGTCAATAATTTAGTCATTACCATGTATCCAAATCCTGCGAATACCACGGCTAATTTTAAAGTTGAAAGTAATAATGATACCCGCTTAAAAGTTGATATTATTAGTTTAGATGGCAAAAGCGTTAAAACAGTACCATTATCAAACTATGAAACCCAACAGGTAGATATTAGTAATTTAAACACAGGTATCTACATAGCAAATGTTTATACAAATAATATACTGGTCGCTAGTAAAAAATTGGTAAAACAATAAGTTATTGTTTAGGAGGATATGCTATAAGTATCTTTTCTACAATCTTATTAAATTGTACTTCTCGTTGTTCTGGTGTGGCATTAGGATTAAAACTAGATTCACTTACCGCCTGCCAAAATAATTGTTTTTTATTTTCATCAACAAAATCGATGGTTATTTGACGATTCATATTTGCCTGTCCTACTGGTATACCTATAGAAATTCCACCACCAGCATTACGTCCGCCGCCACCCAAACCAACACCAACCGTGTTACGTTGAGCCTCTTGATACTCACTACTTTTTATATCGATAAAAAAATCTGGAGTATCAGAAAAACTAAACCCTTTTGCTGTCATTTTTGCGTCTATAGCATTTAACAGACGTTTCGTATCTAATTCACTTAACCCTGTATTCATATCACTATAATAATTATAGGTTTTATAAGAACTAAATTGAGTGGTTCTATCATAATCATAATTAACACGAATAGGTGCACATCCTAAAATAAGTAAAGCGAGTAAAATGATTTTTAAAAATTTCATAGCCATATTTTTAAATTTGATGAAATCTTAATTTCTATCAAGTAAGTTTAACGACTCAATTATAAAATTGAAGTTTTACTAAGTTAATCAAAAACTATTCCATGGATTAAAGTTAGAAGTTTTTTGAACTTGAATTCAATATCCCAACATTTGATTTCTAATATTATTTATCATGATATCCTATTCTAAAAGCATCTTTTTAATTTATGTCCTTTTTAATAATTACCAAAAATCAATTTAGAAGGTATTAAAAATGGGTTAGAAACTGCCGGAAATAAAGATGTAACGATTAAGGAATTAGAAGGGTTAAATCATTTGTTTCAAACTGCTAAAACAGGAAGTATGCATGAATACAGTAAAATTGAAGAAACTTTTTCTCCTATGGCTTTAAAAATTATAAAAGATTAGATTTTAGAACGGTTTTAATCAATCGTTCAACATTTTCCACAAAGTATCCTTTAACTCAGTAATACCCTGTTGAGCTACGGATGAAATAAATAAATAAGGAATAGGAAGTTCGTTATCTAGTACTCCTTTAAGTTCTGCTTTCAATTCATTATCAAGCATATCACTTTTCGATATGGCTATCATACGATCTTTGTCTAGCATTTCGGGATTATAGCGACGAAGTTCATCCAAAAGGATATCATACTGTTTTCTAATATCGTCCGCATCTGCAGGTATTAAAAACAGTAAAATTGAATTACGCTCTATATGGCGTAAAAAGTAATGCCCTAAACCTTTTCCCTCGGCAGCACCTTCAATAATTCCGGGAATATCGGCCATAACAAAAGTTTGAAAATCACGATACTCTACAATCCCTAAATTAGGCTTTAACGTAGTAAATTCGTAATCAGCAATTTTTGGTTTAGCTGATGTAATAACTGATAGCAACGTAGATTTACCTGCATTTGGAAAACCTACTAATCCAACATCCGCTAACACTTTCAATTCCAGTGTAATATATTTTTCTTCCAACGGAAGACCTGGTTGTGCATATCTTGGAGTTTGATTCGTTGACGACTTAAAATGCCAATTACCTAATCCTCCTTTACCACCTTCTGCAAGAATTTTTTCTTCACCATCTTCGGTAATCTCTAAAATAACAGCATTGGTTTCAGTATCTCTAATAATCGTACCTAAAGGCACGTCTAAATACACATCTTCCCCATCAGCTCCAGTACTCCGACTCTTACTGCCATGTTCACCATGACCAGCTCGAATATGTTTTTTGAATTTTAAATGAAAAAGTGTCCACAAATTAGAATTCCCCCTAAGAATAACATGACCTCCGCGTCCACCATCACCACCATCTGGCCCTCCTTTAGTAATATACTTTTCTCGATGTAAGTGCACAGATCCCTTACCCCCGTTACCAGAAGCCACATACATTTTTACATAATCAACAAAATTTCCTTCGGTCATAATTTATGTCATTCCGCAAATCCCGATAACTCCCGATAGCTATCGGGACGGGAGGGAATCTTTTTAATTGAAGTCCTATTTTCCAAAAACCATATCCCTTCATTAGGTAGAATGGTACAACTCTGGATAATGAGATTCCTATATGTAATCTACAGGCCGTCTATTACACTACTCAAACGCACTGTAATATCTTCAATACTACCTACACCATCAACTCCAAAATATTTATTTTGTGCAGAATAAAAGTCTTTTAAAATAGCCGTTTTATCATAATACTCTGCTATTCTATTTCTAATAATAGATTCATCTGCATCATCAGATCTTCCACTAGTCTTACCTCGCGATAATAAACGTTCTACCAAAATTTCATCATCAACTTCTAAAGCAATCATAGCATTTATTTGAGAATCTTTGCTATCCATTAACTTAGCTAAAGCATCTGCTTGAGTATTTGTACGTGGGAAACCATCAAAAATAAAACCATTAGCATCAGTGTTTTTTTCAACTTCAGCATTTAACATGTCAATAGTAACTTGATCTGGAACCAATTCCCCTTTATCCATATAAGATTTTGCCAACATCCCTAAAGCAGTTTCGTTTTTAATATTGTATCTAAAAACATCGCCTGTTGAAATATGCACTAAATTATATTTCTCCTTTAAAAAATCTGCTTGCGTTCCTTTTCCTGCACCTGGAGGGCCAAATAGCACTAAGTTTGTCATGTGTTGTGTTTCTTTTATTTGATATATTTCTGGTAAATTTCTTCCCAATCCATTGTAGTCTAGGCCATAACCAACTATAAATTTATTAGGAATCTCAATACCGACATAATGTAGTTTAAAATCTTTTTTATAGGCTTCTGGCTTGTAAAATAGCGTTGCTATTTTTAGCGACTTAACTTTTTCATTCTCAAAAATTCTATGAACTTCAGCCAAGGTATTTCCTGTATCAATGATGTCTTCCAAAATAATAACAGTACGCCCTGTTAAATCTTGAGTTAAACCAATAAGCCTTTGAATATCTTCGGTGGATTTAACACCTTCGTAAGATGCTAATTTTATAAACGTAACTTCACAAGGTTTTGGGTATTCTTTTACAAAATCGCTTACAACCATAAACGACCCGTTTAAAATACCAACAAATACAGGAATTTCGTCTCCTACATCGTTAGCAATTTCTACTGCTAAACGCTGTACTGCATCATTAATTTCTGTAGCAGAAATAAATGGTTTGAAGTGTTTGTCATGTAGCTTTATCACGATTAGCTATTTTTGAAGGTGCAAAGATAACTATATAGATTACAAAAAACGATTTTTTTGATTTATGATTTAGGTGCTAATTAATATTTAAATGTATTTTTGCGTATCCTTATTTAATTTCAGTTAATAAAGAAATCAATGAACTACTTTTCTTCAAATTTCAAACTTGGTATTCTTGGTGGTGGTCAATTAGGCAAAATGCTACTTAACGATACCAGAAAATTTGATATTCATACTTGTGTTTTAGATTCCAGTAATGAAGCGCCTTGTAAAATTGCCAGTAATGAGTTCCGTTTGGGTGACTTAATGGATTATGATGCTGTGTATAATTTTGGAAAACAAGTAGACGTATTAACCATTGAAATCGAAAATGTAAATGTAGACGCTTTAGAAGCGCTTGAAAAAGAGGGTGTAAAAGTATACCCTGCATCTAAAACGCTACGAACCATTCAAAACAAAGCAACTCAGAAACTGTTTTATGTCGACCATAATTTACCAACAGCTTCTTTTTCACGCTTTGCTTATACTTCTGAAATTAAAGAAGCTATAAGTCATGGAGGATTAACCATGCCTTTTGTTTGGAAATGCGCTCAATTTGGATATGATGGTACTGGTGTAAAAATTGTAAAAACACTTCAAGATTTAGAAAATTTACCAAATGTAGAGTGTATCGCAGAAACCTTGGTTCCTTTTAAAAATGAACTTGCAGTTATTGTGGTTAGAAATGCATCTGGAGACATTAAAACATTCCCGGTTGTAGAGATGGAATTTCATCCGGAAGCAAATCAAGTAGAGTATGTTATTTGTCCTGCCAGAATTTCGGACGAAGTTGCAAAAAAAGCTACAGAAATAGCTTTAAAAACATCTAAAGCCTTTAACCATGTTGGGCTATTAGCAGTAGAAATGTTCCAAACCCAAAATGATGATATTTTAATCAATGAAGTGGCTCCCAGACCTCACAACTCGGGACATCAAACTATTGAAGCAAGTTATACATCTCAATTTGAACAACATATAAGGGCCATCTTAGATTTACCTTTAGGCAGCACCGATAATAAAGTTGGTGGCGTTATGGTAAACTTGGTTGGAGCTGAAGGTTATACAGGTAATGTCGTTTACGAAAATATTGAAACCATAATGGGAATGGAAGGAGTAACACCTCATATTTATGGTAAAAAACAAACACGTCCGTTTAGGAAAATGGGACATGTTACTATTGTAAATAAAAATTTAAACGAGGCTCGAAAAATAGCCGAAGAAGTTAAAAAATCAATTAAAGTTATAAGTGAATAATATCTCCCCGAGCGCAGTCGAGGGGTCTTTTAAATACGTTTAGTTTCGATATATAGGTCTCGACTGCGCTCGACCTGACATAAAATAAAAGTTTATGAAAAAAGTAGGAGTAATCATGGGAAGCAAAAGCGACCTTCCGGTAATGCAAGACGCTATAGATATTTTAAAAGGGTTTGATATTGAAGTGGAAGTGGATATCGTTTCGGCTCACAGAACCCCTGAAAAATTATTCGATTATGGAAAACATGCCCATACAAAAGGATTTGCAGTTATTATTGCCGGTGCAGGTGGCGCAGCACATTTACCCGGAATGATTGCTTCATTATCGCCTCTTCCTGTTATTGGTGTGCCTGTAAAAAGCAGTAATTCTATTGACGGTTGGGATTCTGTTTTATCTATACTACAAATGCCCGGCGGTGTTCCTGTTGCTACAGTCGCTCTTAATGGTGCAAAAAATGCAGGTATATTGGCTGCGCAAATTTTAGGCACTAGTGACAACTGTGTTTTAGATAAAGTTTTAGTTTACAAAGAAGGCTTAAAACAAAAAGTAAACGAATCGGCTAAAGATCTATAATAAGAAAAAAAGGTCTTGAATTTAAAAAATTCAAGACCTTTTTACTATTAATGTATAATTCTATGAGTTAGTCACTCTGTATATCTTTGACTACAAAAATACAAAAAATTTTATTATGCATACATAATAAAATTATTTTTTAACATATTTTCTCAAAATGACAAAAAATATATTAATAAAACCTTTTGAAACCACTTATAATTCGGCTCCTTTCTCAAAAATAAAAAATGATGATTTCCTACCTGCTTTTAAACAGGCTATTGCTGATGCTAAGTTTGAAATTGATGCCATAACCAACAATGACATCGCTCCTACTTTTAAAAACACTATTGAAGCTTTAGACTTTGCTGGAGAACAATTAGATAGAATTTCCAGTATATTCTTTAATTTAAATTCTGCCGAAACGAATGATACCATTCAAAAAATAGCACAAGAAATATCTCCGCTTCTATCTGAATTTAATAACGATATAACTCTAAATGAAGACTTATTTAAACGCATAAAAACCATTTATAACAGTAAGGATTCATTGGATTTAACTGTCGAACAGCAAACACTGCTTGATAAAAGGTATAAAAGTTTTTCACGTAATGGTGCTAATTTACCTAAAGATAAAAAACAGGAACTTCGAGATATTGATAAACAACTAAGTCAATTAACACTCAAATTCGGGGAAAATGTATTGGCAGAAACCAATGCTTTTGAAATGTTAATCAATAACGAAGATGACTTATCTGGTTTACCTGAAGGTGCTAAAGAAGCTGCTAAACAATTAGCTGAATCTAGAAAAAAAGAAGGCTGGCTGTTTACATTAGATTACCCTAGCTATGTACCTTTTATGACCTATGCAGATAATCGTGAATTAAGAAAAAAGCTCGCACTAGCCGCCGGATCAAAAGCATTTAAAGGCGACGCGCTAGACAATCAGGATAACATATTACAAATAGTAACATTAAGATTTCAACGTGCTAACTTGTTAGGTTACAAAACCCATGCACATTTTGTTTTAGAAGAGCGCATGGCAAAAACACCTGAAACTGTTGAAAGTTTTTTAAATGAATTACTAGAAAAGGCAAAACCAGCTGCCGAAAAAGAATTTAAAAATCTTGAAAAATTTGCCAAAGAATTAGATAACATCGACCGACTTGAAAAATGGGATGGATCGTATTATTCTGAAAAATTAAAACAGAAACTGTTTAGTCTTGATGATGAAAAGCTAAAACCTTATTTCAAATTAGAAAACGTTATCAATGGTGTTTTTACTGTTGCTAAAAAATTATTCGATTTAAATTTTGAGGAAATTGATACCATAGATAAATATCATAAAGACGTTTTAACTTATAAAGTAACTAATAATGATGGTGATTTAATTTCCCTTTTTTATGCAGATTTTTTTCCGAGAGCTGGAAAACGAAATGGTGCGTGGATGACATCTTACAAACCACAATCTATAAAAAATGGTATTAATGACAGACCTCACGTATCTATAGTTTGTAACTTCACTAAGCCTGTCCTGAGCGCAGACGAAGGGGCGACAAAAAGCAAGCCTTCTCTTTTAACCTTTAACGAGGTTACAACTTTATTTCATGAATTTGGGCACGCATTACATGGTATGTTAGCAAACACTACATACCCCAGTTTATCTGGAACCAGTGTATTTTGGGACTTTGTTGAATTACCAAGTCAGGTTTTAGAAAATTGGTGCTATGAAAAAGAAGCTTTAGAACTTTTTGCTACCCATTATGAAACCGGAGAGGTTATCCCGATGGATTTAGTCGAAAAAATAAAAGAATCTGCTACCTTCCATGAAGGGATGCAAACACTTAGGCAAATAAGTTTTGGGTTATTAGACATGAGTTGGCATGCAAACGAGGCACCCGACACTATAAAATCTGTTAAAGCTCACGAAACTAAAGCTTTTAAAAATACAACGCTTTATCCTGAAGTACCAGAAAATTGTATGAGCACTGCTTTTTCACACATCTTCCAAGGAGGTTATTCGTCTGGTTATTACAGTTACAAATGGGCTGAAGTTTTAGATGCCGATGCTTTCGAATATTTTAAAGAAGCTGGTATTTTCGATAAAACAGTAGCTAGCAAGTTTAAAGATAACGTATTATCGCAAGGAGGAACAGAAAACCCAATGACCTTATACAAACGTTTTAGAGGTCAAGCTCCTAAACCAGAAGCTTTACTTAAACGTGCTGGATTAATTAAATCTTAAAACAAAAGTCTGGGTTTAAGTAACCCAGGCTTTTGTTTAACTTTTTCTGTCGCCAAAATCTTGTTATAATTTAACCTGAGTTTAATATAAGTACACCAAATTTGGATGTCAGGTTGAGTACTTCGGCTACGCTCAGTATTAACTAAAGTCGAAACCTATTTAAACTTGTAAATTTTAATGACCTTTCGACTGCGCTCAAGGCGACAAGTGATAATATTATTGAGTTTATTCTTAAAATGAGTTTATCTTAAATTTAACTCAGGTTAAATTATACTTTTAGTTTTTAATGAACCGCTAAAATGCTTCATTTAAAAACTCATTCAAAGGTTTTATAACCTTAAAATGTTTTAAAATAACTTCTTTCAGACTAGTTGAATTATAATATTTAGCTAAAGGAATTTCTGCCATAGCATAAAACTGCTTTTTATAGATAAGGGCTGTTTTCTCTGCGACAGCTTCATACTTTTTATCAATACGTTTAGCTTCATCACCTTTCACACCCCTTAAAGTGTTATTAAACTCTGTTGTAGTAACAATATTTAAAAAGTTATCTGTATTATTTGCGATATGCTCTCTTACAAGCTTTAATTCTGGAGGTTTCACATTAAACATACCACCACCAACATGAATTGTATTTGCACTTATTCCTAAAAAATATCCCGGAAGCATGGACTTTTTACCATTGGGAGAAAACCCTGCTTTTAATAAAGTATGGTAAGGTGTTTTATCTTTTGAAAACCGAACATCTCTATTAATTCTAAAGAGCGCTTTCTTTTCATCGTCTAAAATTCTGCTATCCCATTCATTTAGGGTTAAAAGTAATTCGGAAAGCAACACTAAAAAAGGGGTTTTAACATCATTTTCATACCTTTTTTTATTGGCATGAAACCATTCTTTGTAGTTGTTCTCTTCT
Source organism: Flavivirga aquimarina (assembly GCF_030540835.1). GTDB lineage: Bacteria > Bacteroidota > Bacteroidia > Flavobacteriales > Flavobacteriaceae > Flavivirga > Flavivirga aquimarina. The sequence continues at coordinate 33,805 of NZ_JAUOEK010000184.1, forward strand.
AACTCGTTGAAAAAATCGGTGTAAGCTTTGGTTATCATTTTTTATCCTGTATTATGCTTAATGCTAATTTTGTTAGTGGTTCCCAGTAACTTTTATGTTCTTTTCTCAATTGATACCAGCCAGACAATGGCTTTTTACTTTTAAATGGGCTAAATACTTCTAAAGGGGCAGAAATAGCTTGGGTATTATAATCCTTTCCTAGCTTAAATACCATATTCTGTTTGGTTGAAAAAAATGCAAATACTTTACCTTTATAATGTATTGCTTCAGAACTCATCATTTTTCCTTCAGTAATATGCTCATATTTAGAACAAAATTCTCCTCTAATAACATTAAAAAATTGTTTTGGTTCCATAGATCTTTTCAATAAGAACTCAAAGTTAGAAAATAGAAGCCAACATTAAAGAGGTTAAATATGACACTCTAAGGTGTTGATTATGACGAAAATTAATAATATCTTTAAAACTGAAATATGTAACTATGAAACATGTAAGTATTCTGGTTCCAAAGCATAACACTATTCTAAGTAGCGTCGTTGGCCCTTATAAAATTTTTAATAGTGTTAACGATTTTCTTATACAAACAGGAAAAAGCAAAAAGCCTTTTTTCGATATAAACCTGGTTGGGATAGACTATGGAACAGCACTCTATGACGGTGCATTCTCTATACACTGCAACGCTACTATACATGATATTGATAAAACCGACCTTATTATTATCTCAGCTGTTAGACCTAACTGTGTCGCAGAAAGCATAAAAACCAATCACGCATTTATTCCTTGGATTAAGCAACAACGCGAACAGCATAATACAGAAGTAGCCAGTTTATGCCTTGGGGCATTTATTTTAGCTGAAACAGGCTTATTAGACAACAAACAATGTGCAACACATTGGGCTGGTATCGATCTATTTAAACAGAGATATCCGCAAATTGATGTATTTCCGGAAAAAATTGTTACTGACCAAGATGGTATTTATTCTAGTGGCGGTGCTTATTCGTTTTTAAATCTTATTGTGCATTTGGTTCATAAATATTGCGGACAAGAGGTTGCGATTTACGTATCTAAACTCTTTGAAATTGATATAAGTAGAGACAACCAAAATCAATTTGCCATTTTTAAAGGACAAAAAGAACATGCCGATGTTTTAGTACAAAAAGCTCAGATATTCATTGAAGAGAATGTTACTAAAAAAATTTCGGTAGAACAGCTATCGGAAAGTTTAGCCGTTAGTCAACGTCATTTTATTCGCCGATTTAAAAAAGCCACAGCCAATACACCATTAGAATATATTCAGCGTGTAAAAATTGAAGCTGCTAAAAACAGTTTAGAATCTACGCAAAATACTATAAACGAGGTGATGTTTTCGGTAGGGTATTCAGACACAAAAGCCTTTAGATCTTTGTTTAAAAGGTATACTGGTTTAACACCGATGGCTTATAAAAATAAATATAATAGAGAGTTGGTTAATTATTAATTTGCTAGAATAAGTTGATACATTTTTCCGTTTACTGCTTATGAGCTTTATGAAATTACTCGTACATCTTATTATTATTTTTCTTCTAACAGTTTTAACACAAGTTGGGGGAGTAATTTGGATTATTACATGGATACTATCTTCTAAGTTTAAAAAGAAGAAACGGTTTATTTTTCCCATTTTATATTTAATATGTAATCTTTTGATAGTTCCTCCAATTGCAAAACAATTTGGTAGAGAACAATTACCTGTTTTCGATAAAAAACTTAAGCCTCGAAATTTTATTTACCCTTTGCTATTTAGAAATTACGTAAACCCTAAACTAAAAACAGAACTTGAAGATTCAGCTCATGTTTTATTTAAATCAAAAATTTCAATCACATATCTAGATGCCAATTTTCCATTTATAAATGGCTTTCCTTTGCTGCCCCATTTAAGCCATAGCGATGGAAAAAAGATTGATCTTTGTTTTATGTACCTAGACAAAAACTTAAAATCAACAAATAAAAAACCTTCTGTTTCCGGATATGGCATTTACGCAAATTCTGAAAGTAACTTCACATCAAAACCTTGTTTAGAAAAGGGTTATTGGCAATATGATTTTTCGAAATATTTATCCTTAGGAAAAATTCATGATTTAACTTTTGATAAAAAGAAAACCAAACAATTAATAAATCAATTATTAGAAAAACCTTCAACTGGGAAAATATTTATTGAACCTCATCTAAAAAAATCATTAGGATTAATTGAAGAAAACAAAATCCGCTTTCACGGTTGTCAAGCAGTTCGTCATGATGATCATATCCATCTTCAAATTAAATAGCTCTAGTAATTCTAGATTAAATATTCTTTATGAAATTGTACATCTTCTCTCTTGTTTTCTCATCAGGCATTTTACCATAACCAGCCATCATATTATCAATAGCATGATGTGGTTTTGATGTACCAGGAATCACACAGGTCACTAATTCATTAGACACAATAAATTTTAGAAAGAACTGCCCCCAGCTATTTATATCATATTCTTTTACCCACTCTGGTAGGGCTTTACCTTTTACATGCCTAAACAGACTACCACTTTCATAGGGTCGGTTAATTAAAACGGCAGTATTATTTTTTCTAATAGTTTCAAATAAAGACTTTTCGGCATGACGGGATCTTATGGAATAATTAAATTGTACAAAATCTGGTTTTTCTGCTTTAATGACATTTTCCAGTCGATAATGAGACGCATCCGTATAATGCGTAATGCCCCAATATTTAATCTTGCCTTGCTCTTTCCAATCTTTAAGTGTTTTTACATGAACTCTCCAATCGACCAAATTGTGAATTTGCATTAAATCCATCTGTTTGCGCTTCATTAATTTAAAGGAACTATTCATTTGATTAATTCCTGCTTCTTTTCCACTGGTCCATACTTTTGTGGCATAGAAAAAATCTTTATTAAAATTATTTGTACTGGTTAAATCACCAACAACACGTTCCGAGCTTCCGTACATTGGAGAAGAATCTATAACCTTACCACCTAATTTCTTCATTTCTAACAAAACCTGAGTTAAACGTTTTCGATCTGCATTAGAATTACCAACATCAAAAGTCTGCCATGTACCTAAGCCAACAACTGGTAACAATTGATTTGATAATGGAATTTTTCTCTGTAACATGGTATCTTTAAAATTAAACGCTGATAGTACCGGAGACAAGGCCATTGCTAATCCTGCAAGCCCTGATAGTTTTAAAACTTCTCGTCTATTAAAATTATTATTCATCATGTTTTATTGTGTTTGAAATTAATTCTTTTTCTTTAATCTTATACACTTTTCCTAATCGATTTCCATTAAACGACCATAACAATGCAACTGGTAGTGAGATGAGAGCAATTATAGACAATCCTAAACCAAAAGATATGAGCAAAGAAAATAACCACCCCGTTAAAGCATCTCCACCCCTATAAATTATAGTATCAATAAAATTCTTAACTCTATATTTCTCTTCTTTATTACATACCGTAAACAATATTTCCTTCGAAGGCTTTAAAAGCGAAAAATTTCCAGCTCGATGGACTATAATTAAAGTTCCTATTACCAATACAGATGGATTTATACTTAAAAAAGCAAAACCAATAGCTATTAAAAAAGGAACTAAAAATAATGTTATTTTCAATCCGTATTTTTTTATAACGCTACTAGTTATGAAAACTTGACTGAATACAGTTAATGTGTTTGTTATTAAATCAACCTTTGAAAAATACAATAGCCGTCGACTGCTTTCTGTAATGGAATTTTCAACTATATGAGCTTGTTCAAAATATAAAAACGTTGAAATAGCTGTATAAAAAATCATGAACAAAATGATGCTCTGCAAATACTTTGATTTCATTCCTTTTTTGATAGATAATAGAATATCTGGGGCTAATATGACATTTGAATTAAAACCATTATTTGATTTCAAATGCTTGTTTTCTTCTTTAAGATTCACAATTTTTTTAATCGCAAATAACACTATTAACATACATACTCCTGCTACTAGAAAAAGGTTTTCAATTGAGGTTTGAGTAACCAGTAACGAAGAAATGATTGGACCAATTAAAGCGCCAATACTCCCACCCGCTGCAATAATACCGAACAAACGTTTAGATGATTCACTTGAAAAAACATCGGCCATAAAACTCCAGAAGAGAGACACCACAAAAAGATTAAAAACGCTAAGCCATATAAAAAAGGAAGCCGCTAAAAGCTTAGACCCATGAAATATTTTAAAAAGAATATAAAATATTATAATATTAAAAAGGAAAAAAGTGTAAGACAAAAAAAGTACTTTCTTTAAAACAAACTTTTTTGTTATGTATAAAAATAGTGGCACTACCAAAAGCATTGCAACAAACGTCCCTGTAAATAACCATTGCATATTATTTGCTCCATTAACAATCCCCATTTCATCCCTAATTGGTCTTAAAATAAAATAACCGGATAGCAAACTAAAAAAATATATAAAAGACCAAAGAACTATTAGTTTCTCTGATTTTTTCATCATAACCACACTGGTTACTATTCTAGAACAAGCACTTTTCATCAGTTTAAGTTTTATTAAACCAAATATGAAAAAGGCAACCCTAAAAGTCTGATTGATTTATTTAAATGAATGACTTATTTATAAATCAGGGATAAATCTTTTATAGTAAGAAGGAGTTGATCCAGTATGTTTTTTAAATGCTGCATTGAAGGCAGATAAAGAATTAAACCCACATTCGTAAGCAATACTGGAAATTTTAATGTTTTGATAGTCTTTATGCTTAAGTAACTTTTTAGCTTCTTCAATTCTATATACATTAATGTATCCTGAAAAGTTTGTATTGAAATAATCGTTAATTATATGCGACATTACATATACCGGTACTCCCAAAGATTTTGACAATTGTTTTAAGTTGAAATTAGAATCAAGAAAAGGTTTTTCAACGCTCATTAATGTCTCTATTTCTTTTATACGTGCCTCTAAGTCTTGATGTGATAAATTGATATTATTATATTTCTTTTTTCTTGAAATTAAATAAAAGAACTGGGGATTCTTCATTAAGAAAAAACTTAAAAAAAACACATAGACACCATAAACAATTGGTCCAAGTAAATAAGGTGTCATACCAAGAATATAATTGGAAAAATATGAAAACTGCAGAAACACAGTACCACCAACCAATAAACTTAACCACAGCCATTCTTTTTTTTGGCACTTTGCTATACCATTTATAAAAACATAAACTATAATTAAAGTATAAAATAACTGATGATAAAGTAGCATACTATACCCTCCAACATTCCAAAAGCTATTTGAAGTTAGCGAGAAGCTGTTAGCCAAAATTATAAATGAAGGAATAAAGTGTAACAGGTTAATTTGTAACCAACTCTTTTCGTTTACAAAATAGTACGTGTATAAATAGAGTAAAGGACCAAAAGCCAAATGTGCAGCAAACCCTAAATTAATAAACCAATTGGGAGTTTCACTTAAGTAAACCCATAAAATAGATTTTACAATTCTTATAGTAATAGAAAAGAAAAATAAACCCAGTAAATAGTTTTTAATATGTCGCTTCCTTTCAAAGAAACTAAATAATGCTAAATAGATGCTTTGGAATGCGCCTAAACAAGCTAAGATTAATTCTACATTCTTATTTAGCTTGACTACTTTCACTTGAATTCATTTTAACTAAAATACTTATTTCATTGATTAAAATGGCTCACATTATAAAAATTTATGAAAACTTTAATAGCATTAAACAAACTTTCAATAATTATTGAAAGTTTAGAAATTATTATTATCTTTGTTACATGGAATATCAAGAAGCAAAAGAAAAATTTATTAGTACATGGGGAAGTTTAGGCTCTTTATGGGGCATAAACAAGGCTATGGCACAAATACAATCTTTGCTTTTTATTTCAACAAAACCACTTTCTATGGAAGAGATCATGGAAGATTTAAAGATTTCACGAGGTAATACCAGTATGAATTTACGACAGCTTATGGATTGGGGTATTGTTACAAAAGAACTTATTCCGGGCGAACGTAAAGAGTTTTTCACTACCGAGAAAGATGTACAGGAATTAGCAAGACACATAGCCAAAGAAAGAAGTAGAAGAGAAATTAAACCGGTTATTAAAATTTTAAAAGACGTTAGCTCTATAAAAGATGATGGTACCGCAAAAACCAAAGAACTTATAAAACAAACTAAAGCCTTACACGATTTAGCAAAAACAGCAGATGCTATGATGAATAAAATAGTGAGTCAAGACCAAAATTGGTTAACTAAATCTTTACTTAAATTTATAAAATAAAAAAATTTAAAATGTACTTTCAATATTTTCTGAAATTTTAATAATATGAAAACACAAATACCAAACTGGCTTATTATTCTTGGAGGATGCGGCCAAATATTCACAGCAATGATTTATCCTTACATACGTCATAAAGTATTTGATTGGTATAACGACGTAAAACAACTGAAATCTTTAAATCAAGAAATTGCAAAAACCTATGGTAGATATATTCAAGGTTTAAACTTTTCATTTGGTTTAATTGCAATACTATTAACTGGTGATTTACAAAATGGAACCAGATTAGCTTTAGCTTTAACAGGTTTAATTGCTGCTTATTGGGTTGGAAAAGTAATGACACAGATTGCCTATTATCCTATGTATCAAATTCCTCAAAAAACAATTTTTAAAATTGGAAGCTATTTTATGAATAGCCTGTTTATCCTTTTTGCAATTGTTTATACATGGCTGTTCATTATCAATTTTACTACTTACTTCAACTTTTAAATAAAATAGATGGAATCTACAATAATTACATATCAAGAAAAAGCAAAAAACAACAAAATAGAAATAATTGATTTCTATAATGAAGCAACAGAAGATTACAAATTCTGGAGTAAAGATTACAATATGCATTTTGGATACTTCATACCATTTAAAACAAATATTTTTAAAAGAGATACCATGCTTAATGAAATGAATAATCAAGTACTAAAACGATTAAAACTCCCTTCAGAAAAAACACTTTTAGCAGATTTAGGTTGTGGTATGGGTGGCTCAATGAGGTTTGCCTTAAAAAAGAAGAAAAATATTGCTGCGTTTGGTGTAACATTGTCAGATTTTCAAGTTAAAAAAGGCAATGAGTTATTACAAAACCTAAATGGTACTATCCTAAAAGAAAATTATAATAAGACATCATTTTCATCAAATATTTTTGATGGCGCTATTGCTATTGAAAGTTTTTGTCATTCTGGCCATGGTAAAGAGGCTTTTAAGGAAGCTTTTAGAATATTAAAACCTAATGGCAAACTTATAATAGCTGATGCTTTTCTTAAAAAGAAAGAAAAGGACCTCTGCAAAGGGGGGCATTATGCATACCATAAATTGTGTAATCATTGGAGTTTAGAAAGGTTAGGTTATATAGATGACGTTATTCAAGAATTAAAAAAAGTAGGCTTCTCAAAAGTTAAAATCGAAAATACTTCGTTTAAAGTAGCGCCATCGGTATTGCACGTTCCTTTTACTATTATAGGCTTTATAATGAAAAAAATATTTCGTTCAAAAAAATTGAAAAGAGAAAGTCTGCACAATTTAAAAGGTTCTTTTTATGCATTATTATCGGGTTTACATATGAAAAGCTTTGGATATTATTTAATAACCTGTACTAAATAGACTTTTAAGTTTCAATTAAACCAATTAAGAATTTTACATGATTTATTAAACCTTTAAAAAAGTCATTTTTTTACCTTATTTTTGAAATTCAAAATATTTGTATATATAATGCCTAACCATCAAATTAATCCAAATCAATGGATAGATTTATATTCTGATTACTTATACAACTACACGATTACACGTGTTAGTGATAAAGAGATTGCTCAAGATTTGGTACAAGATACTTTTTTGGCTGGTTTAAAATCGATGAAAAACTTTAAGGGAGAAGCTAGCGAACGCACTTGGCTTATCTCCATTTTAAAGAGGAAAATCATAGATCATTACCGCAAAATAAATTCAAATAAAGGAAAAGCAGAAGTACGTATTAGTTATAATAACGACTCCGAAACAGAAGGCGATTGGCTAGAAGAACGTGTTGCAGACCCTTTTGATAAAACTGCAGAAGACACAATGCAAAATAGTGAGTTAGGTGATACCATTCATAACTGTTTAGGGAAATTACCAAAAAAACAAGCAGATGTTTTTAAAATGAAAACCATTCAAGGTTTTGAAACCGAAGTTATTTGTAATGAATTAAGTATTACAGCGTCTAACCTTTGGGTAATCATACACAGAGCACGCACGGCTATGGCAGATTGCTTAAAAGAAAATTGGTTTTAATTATGAGTAAAATTAAGATTTTAATCCCTTGCGAAGATGCAAATCATGTATGTGATAAAACGCAATATAAAGAAGCTACATTATGGGAGAAAATTATACTCAATATACATTTAATATATTGTAGAGTCTGTAGAAAATACACAAAAAACAATACGAAACTTACCAAGGTTATAAAAAAATCTAAAGTGGAATGTTTAGACAAAAAGTGTAAAGAAACTATGAAGCTAGATTTTGAAAAAGCTTTAAAAGAATATTCTAATTAATAGAATATAAATAGCAGTATTAGCCATAAAACAGGTATACCTTCTACCCAAAATGCACTATAACTTTTTCCTTGTTCTGTTTTAGAAAATAATAAAAACAGTAAAGTAATACAGGTAATTATCATTAAAACAATGATGTCCACCCCACTTATTTCATTCTTTAAAAAATCTAAAAAGAAGCATACTACCAATAATACACTTCCTATTATTTTTGTTTGTTTCACCCCTATTTTCTGAGGAATAGTTGATAACTTTAAACTATCATACCTTAAGTCTCTAATTTCAAAAGGTAGCATTAAAACCATGATAAAAAGACACCTCTGAATCACAGTAATAACAACATCGGTATCTATAGAATAATTATTATTTATTAAAGGAAGTAAAACAGTAACACCGGTCCAAATAAGGGCTATTAAATAAATTTTCAGACCGCCGATACTTCTTAAATTATGTTGTCTATCTAAAAAAAAATGTTTTGGCAAAAAAGGAATGGCATATAAAAATGTAATAACTGCAAAACCAGCAATATAAATTAAAGTCGTTACACTTAACTTAAAAGCATAATAACACATTAAAAGAAAGCTAAAAAAGGAAAATATTTGAATCAATTTTAATCCATTTGCCAAGCTTCTATGGTGAAACTTTGCTATCCCAAAGTACTTAACAAAATTATATCCGGTTATAGAAGCATAAAACACAAAACAAAGTATGTTTTTATCGTAGGGAATTTGAAATTCCATAAGCGTAATCCATGTTAACGAAAACACCGATAAAGCCACATGAATACTACTGTTTAAATAGAAATTAAAAAGCTGTTTTATAAACTTCATAATGTAAAAATAATCAAAGTGTTGATAACCTATTCAAATGGTTAAAAAGTTTCCATTTTATGCAACAAAACACATCAAATATTATGTATTTTTGCGAATTATATAATAATTTCAGTTTTAATGAATACAAACGCTTTTGCATTGCGTCATATCGGCCCTAGAGAAGAGGATCAAAACCTTATGTTAAAAACCCTTGATATCGATTCTTTAGATCAATTGATTTATGAGACAATTCCAGATGATATTCGCTTAAAAAACGGGTTAAATTTGGAAGCTCCTATGACCGAACATGAATATTTACTCCATATTCATGAGTTATCTAAAAAAAACAAAGCCTATAAAACATATATTGGTTTAGGCTATCACCCAACTATATTACCTGCCGTAATTCAAAGAAATATTCTTGAAAATCCGGGTTGGTATACAGCCTATACCCCTTATCAGGCAGAAATTGCTCAAGGAAGGTTAGAAGCGCTTTTAAATTTTCAAACCATGGTCATCGACTTAACCGGTATGGAAATTGCCAACGCGTCGCTTCTTGACGAGAGCACGGCTGCTGCAGAAGCTATGAGTTTGTTATTTGCAGTTCGTGAACGCGATCAAAAAAAAGCAGGGATCAATAAGTTTTTTGTTTCCGAAAACATATTACCTCAAACCCTATCCTTATTACAAACCAGAGCAACCCCTATAGGTATTGAATTAGTTGTTGGTAATGAAGATACTTTTGATTTTTCTTCCGAATACTTTGGAGCTATATTACAATACCCTGGAAAAAATGGGCAAATAACCGATATTAAGACTTTTATAACTAAAGCAAATGAAGCGAGAATTAAAGTTGCTGTTGCTGCCGATATATTAAGTTTAATAAAACTGGAAGCTCCCGGAAAATTTGGAGCAGATGTCGTAGTTGGCACAACACAACGTTTTGGTATCCCTATGGGATATGGAGGGCCGCATGCTGCCTTTTTTGCTACTAAAAAAGCCTATAAACGTGATATACCTGGTAGAATTATTGGCGTTACTAAAGACAAAAACGGCAATAGAGCCTTACGTATGGCTTTACAAACCCGCGAGCAACATATAAAAAGAGATAAAGCGACTTCAAATATTTGTACAGCTCAGGTTTTATTAGCTGTTATGGCAAGTATGTATGCCGTATATCATGGCCCTAAAGGGTTACAATTTATAGCTAATAAAGTTCACAACAAAGCCTCCGAATTGGCAAAAGCCTTAGAAAAATTAGGATACAATCAAATCAACACATCCTACTTTGATACACTTCAAATAAAAACAAATTCTAAAAAAATAAAAGCAGTAGCCAAAGAGAAAAAAGTAAATTTATATTATCCAGATAAAGAAACCGTAGTTATTTCAATTAATGAAACAACTGCGATTAGAGATATTAATTACTTAATTTCTGTTTTTGCAGAAGCTGCTAAAAAAGAAACCGTTACTATTTCGAATATTAACAAAGCCAATAATATTTTAGAAGCTACACAAAGAACATCTACTTTTTTAACATCAGATGTTTTTAATACACACCATTCTGAAACCGAATTAATGCGTTACATAAAATTTCTTGAACGCAAAGATTTAGCATTAAATCATTCTATGATTTCTTTAGGATCTTGTACCATGAAATTAAATGCTGCCTCAGAAATGTTACCATTAAGCTGGTTTAAATGGGGTAATATCCATCCATTCGCACCGTTAAAACAGGCTAAAGGCTATTTAACAATATTAAAAGAATTGGAAGACCAATTAACAGAAATAACAGGTTTCGCTGCTACTTCTTTACAGCCAAATTCTGGAGCACAAGGTGAGTTTGCCGGACTTATGGTTATTAAAGCCTATCATGAATCTCGCGGTGATCATCATAGAAATATCTGTTTAATTCCATCATCAGCACACGGTACAAATCCTGCTAGTGCGGTTATGGCTGGTATGAAAGTAATCGTTACAAAGTCGACTGTAGAAGGTAATATCGATGTAGATGACTTACGTGAAAAAGCAGAATTGCACAAAGATAATTTATCTGCTTTAATGGTAACTTATCCTTCTACACATGGTGTTTATGAGTCTGCTATTAAAGAGATTACTCAAATTATTCATGACAACGGCGGACAGGTTTATATGGACGGTGCCAATATGAATGCCCAAGTAGGGTTAACAAACCCGGGGAATATTGGAGCAGATGTATGCCATTTAAATTTACACAAAACGTTTGCCATTCCACACGGTGGTGGTGGCCCAGGCGTTGGCCCTATTTGTGTTGCAAAACAACTCGTACCATTTTTACCTGGAAACCCTATTATAAAAACTGGAGGAAAAAAGGCTATTACAGCTATTTCGGCTGCACCTTTTGGATCTGCTCTTGCTTGTTTAATATCGTATGGTTATATAAAAATGTTAGGAGCCGAAGGTTTAACAAAATCGACTAAAATTGCGATTTTAAATGCAAACTACATCAAACATCGTTTAGAAGGTAGTTTTAATACCTTGTATTCTGGTGAACGCGGACGTGCAGCACATGAAATGATTGTAGATTGCCGACCTTTTAAAACACATGGTATTGAAGTAACTGATATTGCAAAACGTTTAATGGATTATGGTTTTCATGCTCCAACAGTATCTTTTCCAGTAGCTGGTACTTTAATGATTGAGCCTACAGAAAGTGAAAGCAAGGCAGAAATTGATAGATTCTGTGATGCCATGATTTCTATTAAAAAAGAAATTGACAAGGCTTCTAAAGATGATGACAATAATGTTTTAAAGAATGCACCACATACATTAGATATGATAACATCAGATGAATGGTATTTTCCTTACTCTCGTGAAACTGCAGCCTTTCCTTTAGAATATGTTAGAGATAACAAATTTTGGCCCAGCGTAAGACGTGTGGATGATGCTTATGGTGATAGAAATTTAATTTGTTCCTGTACGCCTATAGAAGCTTATGTAGAGGCATAAATAGCCTTTTGAACATCGTAAATTAAAACAAAATCGAATTTGCCTTTTATTAAAAATAGGTATCTTGCTTGTACACTAAAAAATTTTAAGGCATTTTATGAATATAAAGATAACTGGTACTGGGAGTTATATTCCGTCTAACGTTGAAAAAAACATAAACTTTCATAACCACACATTTTTAAATAATGACGGAACTTCTATAAATGCAACAAATCAAGTCATAGTAGAGAAATTCAAAGCTATTACAGGTATTGCTGAACGCCGTTATACGAAAGAGCACTTAAACTCATCTGACTTAGGTTTTTTTGCTGCAGAAAAAGCTATAGAAGATGCAAAAATAGATCCTGAAACTATAGATTATATCATAGTAGCCCACAACTTTGGAGATGTTAAACATAACACGAACCAAAGTGATATGCTACCTTCTTTGGCCTCAAGAATTAAGCATAGTTTACGTATTAAAAACCCAAAATGTGTAGCCTACGATTTACTATTTGGTTGTCCAGGTTGGGTAGAAGGTGTTATCCAAGCCAAAGCATTTATAAAATCTGGCATGGCAAAACGTTGTTTGGTTATTGGATCTGAGACACTATCTAGAGTCGTTGACAAGCATGACAGAGATTCCATGATTTTTTCTGATGGTGCCGGAGCTACTATTCTTGAAGAAACCAGTGAAGAAGGTGGGATTTTATCACATGAAACAGCAAGTTTCACTTATGATGAAGCTTATTATTTATATTTTGGGAATTCAAACAATCAAGAACTACCAAAGGATACACGGTATATAAAAATGGATGGGCGAAAAATTTACGAATTTGCACTCACTAACGTCCCTAAAGCCATGAAAACTTGCCTGGATAATAGCAATATTGATATTAAAGATGTAAAAAAAGTGTTCATTCATCAAGCCAATGAAAAGATGGATGAAGCCATTCTAAAACGTTTTTACAGACTTTACAGAACCGATATTCCGGAAAATATTATGCCTATGAGTATTCAAAAATTAGGTAATAGTTCCGTGGCAACCATACCAACTCTTTTCGATTTGGTGAAAAACAATAAATTGGAAAATCATAGTTTAAACAAAGGCGATGTTATTATTTTTGCAAGCGTTGGAGCTGGTATGAATATAAATGCTATTGCCTATAAATATTAAAAAAATCCTTCTTTTTAACATAAGTGAGACGGACATCTCTTTTAGAGATATCATCTGTACAAGTTACTATAACCGATAATCGTCTGAAGGCATTTTATTATCATTGTAATTACCAATCTATCCATCACTACTCCAAAGAGCCATCATCATCTAAATTTCTAGAAAAAAGGCCTTGAATCTCATTTATTTTCTGGAAACTCCTCATACTATATAAGTTTATGAAAAAACAATAGTTGTATTAATAATGAGAAAAGTAAATAATATTTAATCGTAGTTAATATCATTAAGAAAAGTGCGTGAAGCTACTTTATTTTAATAAATCTAAATATATTTACATGTTATAAATCCGTTCCAAAAACATGAAAATCCCGCAAATATTTTATAAATTAATCTATCAAAAACATATAAACTATGTTTTAAGAAATTTAATATCTCTATTGCGTCCTATTCTACCTAAAAAACTCCGACTACCTCCTTCTGGAATACTTAAATTAAACACAAATTCGGGGCCAATAAAAATGGCGACTAACCAAACCAGTTATCTCACACAATTACTTTTCTGGGATGGTTATAAGAACTTTGAATATTCAGAAATTTTCGAAAAACTTTCTAAAAATAAAAACATAAACACTTTTTTAGATATTGGTTCTAACATAGGCTATTATTCGTTAATAGCATGTAAAGCTAATCCAAAAATCAAAGCGTATGCTTTTGAGCCAGCTCTTGGGCCTAAACACTTTTTAAAAAAGAATATAGTTTTAAATAACCTCGAAAAAAACATAAAAGCTCTTGACTTAGCATTGAGTAGTACAACAGGTTTTATCGATTTTTACGAAGTAGAAAGCTTAAAATATAAAAAGTTACCATATAATTTAGCAGGAGAAGGTAATGCTGGCACAAAAACAACATCAAGGAATTTTATAAAAAATACGGTAAAAGCAACAGACTTAAAAAGCTTTGTAAAAACTGAGAAAATTGAGAAAATCGATTTAATTAAAATCGATACTGAAGGTACAGAGATTGATATTTTGAATTCAGGAATAGAAATCATTAAATCATTCGAACCAATAGTGATATGTGAAACATTATTTAATACCATTGAAAACGAACTAGATGATTTTTTTAATACATTAGATTTTGAATTTTTCAATCACACACCGTATGGTTTAAAAAAAGTTTCGAGTATAAAAAGAGAAACAGATAATGGTATAAGAAACTGTTTCTTTGTACCAAAGTCAAAATTAGAGTTAGTTTCAAGTTTCATATATAAAGGTTAAATTTATAAATGAATTTCTATATTATCATTCCAGCACACAATGAACAAAGTTCTATAGGACTCACTTTAGATTCGTTGGCAAAACAGTCCTTACTACCAAAACGTATTGTAATTGTAAATGATAATTCAACAGATAAAACTCAGGATATTGTCGAAGTTTATACTGAAAAGTACGCTTGGATTTCTCTAGTAAATTCTAAATCATCTAACGAACATTTACCCGGTTCGAAAATCATTAATGCCTTCTATAAAGGATATGATACTTTAGATGACAACTATGATGTGATTTGTAAGTTTGATGCCGATTTAATTTTTCCTAATAATTATCTAGAACAACTGGCCAATCATTATAAGAAAAATGAAAAACTAGGCATGGCTTCTGGCTTTTGCTATATTGAAAAAAATAATAATTGGGTATTAGAAAACTTAACGCGAAAAGATCATATTCGTGGTGCATTAAAAGCCTATAGAAAAACGTGCTTTCTTCAAATTGGGAAGCTTAAACCATCTATGGGCTGGGATACCGTAGATGAGTTATTAGCTAAGTTTTATAATTGGGATATTTTAACTGATGACTCTTTAAAAGTAAAACATTTAAAACCAACTGGTATTAGTTATAATAAAGCTTCAAAATATTTACAGGGAGAAGCTATGTACAAAATGCGTTATGGGTTTATTATTACTTTAATTTCTGCAATGAAATTAGCCTACAAAAAGAAAAGTCTTAGGTTATTTAAGAATTATATGTCCGGTTATTTTAAAGCTAAAAAAAGTAAAATTGAATATCTTGTTTCTGAAAAAGAAGGGGAATTTATCAGACGCCTACGTTGGAAGGGGATGCTAAATAAATTTAAGTAATTCAAAAAAACAAATTTTATATAAAGAACATAAGAGGTTCGATTTATAAGATTCCCTCCCGCCCCGATAGCTATCGGGAGCTATCGGGATTCGAGGGAATGACAAAATATACTATTTAAAGCTCCATCCTTTATAACTGCTTGAGGATTCTAGTTGAGTCTCTAAAGTATCGTCTAATTCGGGAAAGAAATCGATTCCAGTTAACCTTTCAATAGAATCTACAGAAACGACAAATTCATATAATGGCGCATTCGATTGTTTATGAGGTATCAAGAAAGCTATCATCTTTGTTTTACCGGAATTGTTATCAATTAACACTTTATAAAATTGATTAGGAACGGCTACCTCATCGTCACCTATAGTATGCATCTGTCCTTTTAAAACACCTCCTGTAACAACAAAAACACCATCATATTTATTGGCCCAATAACGCACTTTCTGTTCAAGTTTATTCCATATCCCCGAATTAAATTGGTGCTCTTGTGGACTAATATTACTTGTTAAAAATGTTTCATCATGAGCCATTTTACTATACCGCCTATCTCCTGCCGGACATAAATGTCCGCGATCATATCCTGAATTTTTGTAACTTTTCCAATGCGCAGCACCTGTTTTTACAGCATTATCTATTTCAAAATAAGGACGCTTAAAATTACTATTAGAAAGATGTGCTTTTTTTAATTCATAAGCCACCCATTCGGCTTGCTCGTGTGGTTCACTATAAGACAATGAATACCCATCGTGATGAATTATTTGCTCGGTTGTGCTTGTAGGCAAAAAATATTCATTCGTACTATTTTTAACTTCCTTTCCTGTTTCAACAATCTTATGCTGTTCTTCTTCATTTAAAAAATACTCATAACCATAAATTCCGAAAACAATAAGAATTGCTACGAGTGAGTAAATTGTCTTTCTATTCATACTCTAATCTAAAACAAACTCTAAAGGCTGTCCGGTAGCTCCGTTTGGAAAACTAATATTTAAAAGCGCAGACATGGTTGGAGCAATGTCTGTTATTTCTGTTTTTTGATATGTTTCACCATTTTTTATACCCTTTCCAAAAAACAAAAGGGGTACATGCGTATCGTAGTTTAAACCACTGCCGTGTGTAGATCCTGTTTTTGAGTAAGAGATAAACGCAGGGTCGTTTACTAATAAAATGTCTCCTGACCGTTTTTGATTAAACCCATTTTGCAATAACACTTCAATACCGGTAGTAAAATCGACTTTGCTCATAGTGGTAGCCGTATAAGCTTTTGAAATATTTTTATATGTTATTTGCTCATTCACAATAGCATCTTGTACCTCATCTAACTTCAATCCTAATGCTTTAATTTTTTCTCTATTTAAGAAAATTTGACTGTTACTAATATTCTCCAAAATATCTGTTGTTCCAAAAGTAGTCTTTAGAAACTTCTGGAATTTTTCTTTACGTTCTGCATTATTTAAATATCCTGCTGGAATTTTTACAGACTGTAAATATGCAGGGACATCTACAGCTCCATGATCTGCAGTTAAAAATACTGTATAAGCTCCTTTTCCTACCTTAGCATCAAGAATAGTAAATAGTCTTTCTAAATCTTTATCTAACCGAATATATGTATCTTCAACTTCTTTTGAATTTACTCCAAACTTATGCCCTACATAATCTGTGCTAGAATAGCTAATAGTTAAAACATCTGTAATAGCATCTTTCCCTAATGCCTCACCCTCTAATGCTGCTAAAGCAAAATCTGTAGTTAAACTGTTTCCGTATGCGGTCGCTTTTAAAATATCAAAGTTGCCGTTTTTTTCTTTTAATACATTTAAGTCATAAGGAAACGTTGCTGTTTTTTTTCCTTTAAACACACCTTCAAATGTATTTAAATCGCTTCCACTCTCTATATACGAATCGATGTCGTACATAGTATTCCAAACTTTGAAATAAGACTCAGCGATATCAGATTTGTTAAAATCCTTTACCCATTTTGGTAAATCATTCATATAAAATGAACTGGAAATCCAATGACCTTCATCCATCCCATGAAACCAATAAGCAGCATTTGCTGTATGTCCGGCAGGTAAAATAGCACCTCTGTCTTTAATAGAGATTCCTATCGTTTTACCTCTCATTTGAGTAAACAATCTATTCTCGTCTGCTAATGTTGATGTTTTCATTCTATGAGGTGACATTTGTCCTGCTATACTTTTAGTTCCAATAGATTGAACGGAATCATTTCCAGCACAATAAACATTACTCTTGGTTTCTTTATCATACCAGTTATTTCCTATAATTCCATGGTACTTTGGTGTAGTGCCTGTATAAATCGATGCATGTCCCGGACCTGTATAGGTTGGTATATAATTAAAATGATTGTTCTTACAATTAAAGCCTTCATTCATCATACGTTTAAATCCACCTTCCCCAAATTTATTATAAAACCGTGTTAAGTAATCATATCGCATTTGATCGACTACTATGCCCACAACTAACTTTGGATTAGATTTAACAACATCATTGGCAGTTTCATTTTGGCCTTTAAATGACATGCAAAAACAGAAAACCAAACAAAACGAAAATATATTTTTCATCACAACAATTTTATTTCTACAACCCAAAAATACAGATTTTAAAGCATCATAAATTAAAATTAGGGTTAAATACTATTAACTTTTTTTTACTTTAGCGCTAACAAACTTTAATATGACATACCTTAGTAATATTGGTGCTTATTTTTTAATGATTGTTGAGATGTTTCGCAAGCCTACCAGATGGTCTGTGATGAAGAAATTAATATTGAAAGATATTGACGATTTAATTATAGGTTCTCTAGGCATTGTTGCATTTATATCATTTTTTGTTGGTGGTGTTATAACGATTCAAACCGCTCTAAATATAAACAACCCGCTTATTCCTAAATATTTAGTTGGATTTGCTACCAGACAATCTATTATACTAGAGTTCGCCCCAACCTTTACCTCTATAATAATGGCAGGAAAAGTTGGTTCTTTTATAACGTCTAGTATAGGTACTATGCGTGTAACAGAACAGATAGACGCTTTAGAAGTTATGGGTATAAACTCCTTAAATTACCTCATTTTACCTAAAACAATTGCATTATTACTATATCCTTTTGCAATAGCCATAGGCATGTTTTTAGGAATTTTTGGTGGTATGGCTGCGTGTGTTTTTGGGGGTTATACATCTTTAGAAGATTATATTTTAGGAATACAAACCGATTTTCAATCTTTTCATGTTATTTACTCATTTATAAAGACTTTTGTATTCGCTTTTATTCTTGCCACAATCCCTTCTTTTCATGGTTATTATATGAAAGGTGGTGCTCTTGAGGTAGGAAAAGCAAGTACGACATCTTTTGTTTGGACATCTGTTGTTATTATACTGTTAAATTATATATTAACTGATATGATGTTAGGCCGATGATAGAAGTAAAAAAATTACATAAATCGTTTAGTGGTGTTGAAGTTTTAAAAGGCATTAGTACCTCCTTTGAAAAAGGCAAAACAAACCTTGTTATTGGACAAAGCGGTTCTGGGAAAACTGTTTTTCTTAAGTGTTTGTTGGGGCTATTTGATTACGAAGAAGGTGCTATTGAATATGATGGAAAAATATTTTCTCAATTAACAGAAGACGAAAAGCGGAATCTCCGTGCCGAAATTGGTATGGTATTTCAAGGAAGTGCTTTATTTGACTCTATGACAATTGCAGAAAATGTTATGTTTCCATTGCAAATGTTTACAAATCAAAGTAAAAGCGAAATGGAAGATCGTGTAAACTTTGTTCTAAATCGTGTGAATTTAGAAGATGCCCATAATAAAATGCCTAGTGAAGCCTCTGGGGGTATGCAAAAACGTGTTGCAATTGCCAGAGCTATAGTAAACAATCCTAAATACTTATTCTGCGATGAGCCTAATTCTGGGCTTGATCCTAAAACAGCTATTGTTATAGATAACCTCATTCAAGAGATTACAGATGAATACCAAATTACAACCGTAATTAATTCTCACGACATGAATTCTGTAATGGAAATTGGTGAAAAAATTGTCTTCTTAAAAGATGGACTAAAGGCTTGGGAAGGCTCTAACAAGACCATTTTCAAAACTGATAACGAAGTGGTAACAGATTTTGTCTATTCTTCTGAGCTAATGAAAAAAGTTCGCCAAATGTATATTGAGGAAAAACAATAATAGCTTAATCGAATATTTTATTAGTTAAAGTATAAGAAAAGCTCTTAAACGACTCGGTTAAATTAAATATCTTTTTTGATTCTTTTTTTAATAGTAACACTTCAAGATTTGTTAAATTTTAAAAATATGGAAAATTTAACAAAATATATTTTTATTTAACAAAAATTCAATTTTATAACATAATATTAACGAATAACAAAAAAGATAGTCATAAAATTATGATTATATTAAAAAAATGATTAATTTGGTTAACCAGTTTGGTAAACCAGTTTTTAAAAAATTAGATTTCGATAATATAGATTAAACAGCAATCAACTAAATATTGCTTACTTTAAACTATAATATTATGAAAAAAAATGAAAATTATTTAAGCAGAACATTTTGCTTGAACGTACTACTTATTGGAATATTATTTCTAATAGCTAGTTGCTCTAATGAACCCCCTACCATTGACCTTGCCAACGAAATAGAAGAAGAAATAGTGGACGAAAAAGGTCCTTCTACGGCTAAATCTTCAAAGTCTGTCAAGATGTCCATCACTGGAATTTCTGCCAGTGCTACGCATAGCTCTAATTACTCTGCTTCCAGAGCCATAGATGGCAATTTAAATACAAGATGGACTGCCAGTGGAACTGTATATCTATATTTAGATCTTGGTTCTACAGCATTAATTGACTATGTTAAAATTGCACATCACGCAGGAAACAGTAGGGTATACACCATGAAGTTCCATGTACGTAATTCAACTAGTGCTAGTTGGAATCTTGTCGGAACTAAATCGAGCCCAGGAAACACTAATGGCCTTTATGATTACGACCTAGTTAACAGTAATAACAGATACATGAGAGTTACATGTACTGGTAATACTTCGAATGGTTTTAGTGATATTAAAGAACTGGAAATTTGGGGTACGCCTGGTAGTGGTAGCAGCGGAAGTTCGGCTAAAGATATTTTGGGTGGCCTTACGAATTGGAAATTAAACGCATACTCCGGCTCTCTTAATGTAAGTAGTAGCAACAATGGCTTATCTTATGTTGACAGTGCATCAAAAAATGATAACTCTAATTGGTTTTATGGCTCCAACGGATATGCTTATTTTAAAACGTACCCTGGTAACCCTACAAGTAGTAGTGGTACATCTAACCCAAGAACAGAATTAAGAGAAATGACCTCAAACGGTTCTAGTTTAATACATTGGGACGGCACCACTAGTACCGAGCATAGTATGAAGTGGACCGTAAGAGTGGATGATTTACCACCCTCAGGCAAGGTATGCTTTGGTCAAATTCATGCTATAAGTGGATCTTCTTTTGATGACATCCTCAGAGTGCAGGTACAGGGAAGTAGTGGACAAAATTCTGGATCTGTGACATTAAGGCTTTTAGGGTATGCCACTGAGGACCTATTGGGCAGCGGACAGTCTATTAATTTCAATTTCAATATGGATACAGCTTATTCGTTTGAATTAACCATGCAAAATAAAATCGTAAAACTTTATGCATTAAATTCAAGTGGTTCAAGAACATCAACACTTTTTACTTCTGGTAGCATAGATTCTGATGCGAATTATTTTAAAGCAGGATGTTATTTACAATCAACATCAAGTAGCGATAGTGGTTCTTCAGTTTATGGATTAGTGGGAATTTCGTCTCTTAGCGTTTCTCATTAAAAAATAAAGTAATAAGTTCAGGATAGCTAACATTAAAGCAATAAAAGCGGGAGATTTTTCTCCCGCTTTTCAATATCACATATTATTATTTCATATTAAAAATTAAGTTTGTAGCTCATAACATTGTTATGAAAAAAAGTCGGCACAAGTAGTAGCTGTGTTTCTGGAATATAATCGATATCTGCCGCATAAATACCACGCTCTCTTGTATCGAGCAATAATGTTTTTTGCCAATTGGTTGCATCTACGTAAAAAACACGCCCTTTCCAATCTGACACCACAAAATCTCCATTTTCTAATTTTACTATACCATCTGCATTTCCTAAATCTTCGACAAGTACTTTAGGCGTATTAGTCTCGAAATTATAAGCTCCGAAACATTGTCTTCCAAAATCTACAAAGAAAATATCCTCTTTTTGATGCAATAGTCCATTTAGCCTCCCTTCTTCACTTATTTTAATCATATTAATTTCTCCATGCTCTAAAACATAAATAGAATTAGTATTAGACCCTGAAGCATAAACAACACCTTCTGGACTAATTGTAAGATCATTTAATTGCGGTTCTCCTTCTACAGTGTAAGTATTGACTATTTTTTGTTCTTTTATATCTATTTCTACAATTTTGTCTATATCATTTACATATAATTTACCTTCAAAAATCCCCATGCCTTTAGGTGCGCTTAGACCTTCAATCCATTTTAATTCTATAATAGTTCCTTTTGTATCTATAGTCGATATAAAACCATTATTATCTTTTCCCCATGGAGATTCATTTATATTGGCAACAAAAATGGTATTTAATGCTTTATTATAAAGAACAGATTCACTAGTTGTTAAAAGAGTATCTGTTTGCCAGACTAAATCCAAGCTAGGCGTTTTCTTTAAATTTTCTTTAATCTGATTCGGGCTTTCCTCTTTTTTCTCTTTACATGAAAACCCTAATAAAAGAAGCACTAAAAGGCTCCCTAAAACACTATGTTTCATCGTATTATTTTTAAAAATTAATTTATTCTTTTAACTATCAAAGTATCTAGATCTAATTCTAACCTCAGCCATTTTTCAAGTTTTTCTTTATCTTTTTTTCTTATTTCTTCTTTAGCACTATTCGCCCATTTTACCGAAAAAACAGGTAGCGTATCTATCTTAGTAAAATTAGAGTTTATAACACTGGCATAAGAAAATTGCTCAATAGTTTCATAATGTATTTTCGCTTCTTTAGTCAGTTCCTCAAAATCAATATAATTACGTTCTAATTTTGAAAGTTGTTTAACCTTACCTTCCAGATAAGCTATTTTTTGAGTTTGGGATAATAAATCTAGAGAGTCTCGAGTACGTAATTCTTCCATATATCTGAAATTATCCAAATTTTTAGATTTATTCTGATTGACTATAAGTTGGGTTTCTATCAAGGCACTATAATCATTCATCCTACCTTGTAAAAGCGCAATGGTAGATTCCGGAACCTCATCTAAACCAAATGTATTCAATTCTATTACAGAACCTTCCTTTCCTAAATATTTATACGCAGCATTATTCTTTAAATATTCGGCATGTGGCAATGCGTTTAATTCATTATTTACAAAGTTTTTAGCGTCTCTATTAAAATTACTTTCTTTTAAAACATTTAAAAACGTCCATACGGCTGGAACCATAACCACTACGGCTAATAATGTTGCTATTTTGGAAATACGACTCCGCTTTTTAGAGTTTACATATTTAAGCATAGGAAAACGCAGCACTTTTAATACAATAAATGTTGCCATGGCAATAAAAATGGTATTTATTGCAAACAAATACATCGCACCTAAAAAGTACTCCCAATTGCCTTTAGCTAAACCATATCCTGCAGTACAAAGTGGTGGCATTAAGGCTGTAGCAATTGCAACTCCAAAAATAACCGAAGCAATAGTTCCCTTTTTAGTACGTGCAATAATCAATGCTAAGCCTCCAAAAAATGCTATTAAAACATCTCGAATATCTGGTTTCACTCTCCCTAAAAGTTCAGAATTATCTTCTCTTAAAGGAAACAACCAAAAGAATAAGAAAGCGGTTAACAAACTTAAAACAATCATAGTTGCTAAGTTTATCAACGATTTTCTTAAGGTATCAACATCGTTAATTGCTATAGAGAGCCCAACACCTAAAATAGGACCCATTAATGGTGAAATTAACATGGCTCCTATAACAACTGCTGTAGAATTGGCATTTAAACCTACTGAAGCCACAAAAATTGAGCAAATTAAAATCCATGCAGTAGCACCCTTAAACGGAATATCTCCTTTAATGGCCTCTATGGTGGCATCTCTATCGGTATCGTCTCTAAAATCAAGTAATTCACTAAAAAAGGTTTTTATACTTTGAAACAACCCTTTAGCGTCTTTTTTTACTGCTTCTTTTGATTGTTCAACGGCACTTTCCTGATTGGTTTCTTCTTCCGAAAAATTGAATTTACTTTCTTCACTCATAATTATATTTTACCCATAATGTGCTCCAAACTTGTCTTTCACTTTTTGGAGTACTTTTTTAATATCCTGTTCTTTTTTCTTAGGAAAGATAAGCAAAACTTCGTCTTTATCTACAATGATGTAATCTTGTAAGCCATCAACAACTACTATTTTGTCATTTTTAGTACGAATCATATTACCAGAAGCATCCTCTGTTAAGGTTCTGGCATTTACTATAGCGTTCTTGGTGTCGTCTTTATCTAACTTATCGTATAAACTTCCCCAGGTACCAAGATCGTTCCAATCGAAATCGGCAGCAATTACATAAACGTTGTTCGATTTTTCCATAATAGCATAGTCTACCGAGATATTTTCTGCTTTTGGATAATTTTCTCGAATAAAACTATCTTCTAAATCGGTATTATAAACTTCCATTCCTTTTTCAAACAGATTAAACAGTTCTGGTTGATTATTTAGAAACGCTTTTACTACAGAAGTCACACTCCACATAAAAATACCTGCATTCCATAAAAAGTTACCTTGTTCTATGTACTGCTTGGCCACCTCGTAAACAGGTTTTTCTTTAAATTGATTGACTGATTTTATTGCTTCTGCAGAAGATTTATCAAACTCAATATAACCATATCCTGTATTTGGGAATGTAGGCTGAATACCTAAGGTCATTAAAGCATCATTCTTAGAACAAAAGTCGAAAGCCTGTTGCACATTTCCGGAGAAAGCGTCTTCGTCTTCAATCCAGTGATCGCTAGGTGCTACAATCATAACGGCATCCGGATTTTCTTTTTGAATTTTTAATGACGCATACAATATACAGGGCGCTGTATTTCGCATAGCAGGTTCTAAAACAACTTGTCGTTTTGTAACGCTTGGTAATTGTTCAAAAACCAAATCGTTATAACGTTCGTTGGTTAAAATAAAAATATTCTCTTCTGGTATTAATTTTGCTAAACGGTAAAAGGTTTTTTGAATTAATGTATCACCTGTTCCCAACATATCGTGAAATTGCTTAGGAAAGTCTTGAGTACTTACTGGCCAAAATCTGGAACCAACACCGCCAGCCATTAAAATGGCATAATAGTTTTTATTTTTCATATTTTTTATTCCCACAAAAAGTAGGTCTTTGTTAGTTTATAATTTAAAAAAGCTCTTTTGTAAACTCTGTGTAACATTTGGTTTCAATTTATGAGATTCCCTAGCTTAAGTTCACTTCACTTCGACTTCGCTCGGTGACTATGACCATGTTCCAAAGACCCAAATTCGACTCCCTATCATTCTGTTAGACAATTGTTTAAAGAAAAACAAGAATAGCCATTGTTAATACGTTTCAAAATATACGACTTTTCCTTCATGTACTCAATAACGTCTATACTTAATTTAATCTATTACTTTAACTTCTGCATTGGGATTAAACAAATAAATTTTTCCTGTTTTAACTTCTATACATTCAAAACGTTTTACACGTTTTTGTCCCATTTTAAACACTTTATCATTGTATAATTTAAAAGTGCTCCCTAAAGGTACTTCAAAAATATAAGTTTTATTACTTGGCGGGTCAAACTGTTTTAACGCCAAGGCTAAATTAGCATCGGTATCGCTACTTGCTTTAGGGTTTTTAAAATGTTTTGCTAAAAGTGGTAACAAATGTTCTGGGAATATATTTGGATTTATAAAAGGTAACATTAAATGCTGAAAACTACGCTTCCATTCTATACCATGCGGTTTTATAAATCTACCATAGGTTTTATAGGCTTCAAAATGGGCTATTTCATGAATAAGGGTGATCAAGAACCGAAACTTATTGAGGTTTGAATTTATTGTTATCTCATGTTGGTCATTTGGCAATCGTTTATAATCACCATGGCGGGTTTTACGTTCATTTTTAATTCTAATTAACAAATTATCATGTTCTAAAAGTTTTAGAACCTGAATCAACGCTTTTTCTGGGATGTAGCTTTGAAGTAAATTTTGCATCACAACAAAAATACGAGAATTCTTTAAAGTTTCAACTATTACACTTGTATGAAAAATCTTCAAATTTTGTTTTTGGAATTAGTTTAGGTGGGATTACGTTCTCAGTCAAGGCAAAATAAATGCGAATAGCATCGCTATTTAAAGAAAATTTGCAGCAGAATGAGGGCTTAAAGCAATAAACTAAAGGATAAAATTTAAACAGTTTCTAAGAAAGCACCAAACTCAATAAATTAGACTCCTAAAGAACGCTATAATTGGAAACCTTGCCTTTGCTGGCAGGCAGATCCCCCCCAAAGGTAGGAGAATTTTTAGATGAAGCATGAGTCTCACTAAAAACCGAAAAGGTTTCCTGTTTTATATTTTTTGTCTAATCAATAAAAAGGAGAATCTATGACTTCTTATCAAGCAACCTATACCCATTTACAAAACTGACCACCAAGTACTAATAGGTAGGCTTTTTAGGACGAAATAGCGAGAACTTAATCTTTGTTGTTTGTATTTTATTTTCTAACTTTTTTCTATGTGTTTTAAATCTGTTTTTACTACTTTTAAACCTTCACTTACGGGTAATTCAGGTTTTGTTTTCATTGTTATTGTTTTATGTTTTAATAACAACGTAACTGGTTATTTTACAACAAACTGTATAGACAACACTAAGCTAGACTCTAGATATTTAGTGTAACTAAGTGATTAACTCAATAAACAAAATTAGGATGATAAAGAAAGTGACTAACAAATTAAAATATTTAATTAAAACAAAATTTACATTAAAGGAACTTAAAAAAAATAGTGATAATGATATTCGAATTATGGGATCAGTGATTGATTTTATAATTTCTGATAATAGTTGGACTGAGGAGGAAAAAGCGGCACTTAATGAAGTTGATAAATTAGAAAAAAAATATTTAAAATCATCTGAGACAATTGAAAATGTAGATTATGGGGCTGGAAGTTCAAACTCAAAAAAAAGCCAACAAAATATAAAAGAAGGAAACATTACGATTCAGAAGGTCTCAGACATCCACAAAATTGCTTCAAGTAATAAGAAATGGGGGAAATTAATTTTTAAAATTATTAGAGCACATAAACCAACTAATTGCTTAGAATTAGGAACAAGTCTTGGAGTATCGGCAGCATACCAAATCTTAGCATTAAAACTAAACCATAATGGAAACCTCACAACTATTGAAGGCTCAAAAGAGCGAGCCAAAATTGCAAATGAGAGTTTAAAAAATCTTCAGTATAAGGATTACAAAGTTGTTAATGGAAAGTTTTATGATATATTGCCAGAGGTTCTTGATAAAAATGAATTAATCGATTTGGTCTTTATTGATGGACATCATGATGAGACTGCCACTCAAAAGTATTTCGAATTATTGTATCCCTTTTTATCCGATAAATCAATTTTGATATTTGATGATATAAATTGGTCAAATGGAATGAAAAGTGTGTGGAAAAACATATACAAGGATAATAGAATTAACGTTTCATTTGATTTATATCAATGGGGAATTTGCCTCGTGAATAAGGATAAAAAAAAGATGGAAGAAAATCATTTTAATCTTAGAATATAGCTAAAGCATCACAACATTTTTAAAAGCTCAGACATACTACTAAACACTTTAGTAGCCTCACTTTGTAACTCATCATTATAATCATGCGCAGTAAATCCAAACACGTCAAAGCCACCACGTTTTGCTGCAAGAACTCCGGACAGGCTATCTTCTACAATCACACATTCACTTGGTTTAAATCCCATAGTTTCTGCTGCCCATAAAAATACGGCTGGATCTGGTTTCCATTTGTTAATAGCGTAACAACTAAAAATTTTATTTTCAAAAAGTGGCAATAAGCCTGTGAGTCCTAAATTAAGACGTATTTTTTCTTCTGGGCCACTGGAAGCTACACAAAAAGGCAAACTTAAATTTTCAAGTACTTGTTTAACGCCTTCAATTGGCTTCATATCTTTTTTAAAGGCTTCAAAACTTTTCTCTCTATACTCTGCTACAAATGTTTCCGGGATCGGTTTTCCTGATAATTCTGAAATAGTATCTATACAAGATTGAAGTGATTTTCCTTTAAAATATGCAAAAGCTTCATTTAAAGACATATAAACTCCTTGATCTTTAGCCATATCTGCTATAACTGAATTTCCAATTGTTTCGCTATCTACCAATACCCCGTCACAATCGAAGATAACACACTTATATTTACTCATAAGTAACATATTTAATACTCAATAATCTCAAATTCACTACGCCTGTTTAACTGGTGTTCTTCATCGGTACAGTCTAACATCGGACAAGGTACTATTGGTTGTAACTCACCAAAGCCTTGAAACTTCATTCTACGAGCATTTACATAGCCTTCTAATGCCAAATAATTCCTGGTCGATTCTGCACGTCGTTCAGATAATATTTGATTATATCGTACTGTCCCTCTACTATCGGTATGTGAACTTATTTTTAAATGAATCTTTGGATAACGTTCTAATTTAGCTGCTAACTCATCTAATATTACTTTAGAATCGCTCCTAATATTCCACATGTCAAAATTAAAATATATAGGTTCTAATTCAAAGAATAGTTTTCCATTTTTTTCAACCACAGGTGGTCCTTCGGTATCTGTGAGTAGGGCAAACCGCTCTGGATCATCTTCTTTTAGTTTTTTGTCAATTTTCTTTTCTGCTATAATAACTTCTACTGGATCTGGTGGGTCTGGCGGTGGTATTTTACTTAAATACAAAACATGTTTTTGGTCCTGTTCTTCAATCGCTCTAACATTCATTTCATTCGAACGGTATGCTTCATGTGTCGCTTTAAACCGATAATTGCCTGCTAATAAATTCATATTAAATGCAGCCAAAGAATCCAATGTATTATTATACAACTCTTTTTCTTTCTTATTTATTAAGGCAACTTTCACATTTGGTATATATGCTTTGGTTTCGGCATCTCGTACTTCAAATGTATTGATGTATTCTCTAATAAAAATTTCACCTGTTTGGGTAAACATAAAAATGTCGTCATTCTTTTTATTTCTATTAGATGCAAAGAAACCTTCTTTTTCGTTATGATAATTTAAATTAAAGTCATCATATCTCGAATTTATAGGTACTCCTAAATTAATAGGGGTTGTAAAATTGCCATTGTCCCATTCGGACACAAAATTATCCAACATCCCTAATCCCAAATGTCCATTGGAGGCAAAAAACAAATCGCCCTTTTGAGATATAAAAGGGAAGTGCTCTCTGTTTTCAGTATTAATAGTTTTTCCTAAATTAATCGGCTCACCAAATAGCCCATCCACTTCAATAGTCACATAATACAAATCATAACTTCCAAAACCACCTTCCATATTTGATGAGAAATAGAGCTTTTTTCCATCGGGACTTAGTGCTGGGTGCTGATATGAAAAACCGTTTTTATTAAATGACAGCTTTTCTAACTTAGCCCACTTTCCGTCTACCCGGGTTGCTTTATAGAGGTGAATATCATTACTAGACTGGTCGTTAAACTCTTTTTTACCATCGGTGTAATTGCTTCTGGATACGTATATGGTATTTCCATCATTACTAAAACAGAAATTACCTTCGTGCAACTTAGAGTTTATAGTTTTTGGCAAAGGTATTGTATTACCTAAAGTGTCATTTTTATCATTTACTTTGGTAACATAAATATCTAAAAAAGGCTGATGTGTCCACTTATAGGTTTTCTTAAATAACTTTTTAGTATCTCTATCTGATGTAAAGTAAACACTGTCTTTATATTTCACAGCTCCAAAATCTGAAGCTTCTGAATTAAAGCGTGTTTTTTTTATTTTATAATCTGGATTTTTAAGTTTAAATTCTTCTATAATTTCAACAGATTCTGATTTATTTAATGATGCTGATACATTTTCTTTATATATTTTAAAATAGTCTAAACCTGTTTCGTAATCGCCTAAAGCAGATAGTACCTGATATAGTTTAAAATTATATTCATTGTTATAGGTTTTATCTTTTTCTCCGAACCTTCCTTTTACTAATTGTTTTAAATAACGTGATGCTAATCTATATTGAAATGTATTGTAATAACAAGTAGCTATGTTTTCTAAAGCTTTTTTGTGTCGTTCTTTTGCTAATTCTTCCTCGTAATATATAGCGGCATTAATATAATCTCCTTTTTCGAAAAAACGGTCGGCTCTTGTTTTCTTTTGCCCAAATGATGACTGTATTAAAAACAGGGATATTATAATAAAAGTAATTTTCTTAATCATATTAATAAAATCTTGGAGACGCATATTTTTTACTCAATCCTAACACATCAAATTTATAAAGTAATACGAATTCGTGACTCCCACTGTTATAATTATTTAACTGGCTGGTATTAAAATCGTATGCATATCCTAGTTTAAGGTTGGGGGTTACATTAACACCAACCAAACCTGATATGGCGTCCTCATATCTATATGAAACACCTAATTCGAATCTATCCAGATATAAGGCATTCGCAGAAACATCAAAGGACAAAGGAGCCCCACCCACATACTTTACTACTGTAGATGGTTTTAATTTAAAATCATCATTAAGATCAAATACATAACCTCCTATTAAAAACGCGTGTGGGTTGTTATTGTACACAACGTCATTATTTACATTTAAGTCGCTGGGAACTAAATTGGGTGATGATAAACCAACGTAATAATGATGTTTGAAAAGGAATATTCCTACACCAATATTTAATACTGTTTTTTTAGCATTTTGAAATAAAGGATCTGTGCTTACATTACTTCCTAAGGCGCTAAAGTTTAAATGATCGACTCCCATTTTTACTCCAAATGAAAGATTTAAATCATTGCTAAGCGTTAATTTATATGCGGCATCTACATTAAATACATTTTCACTTATATTTATTTTACCTCCAATATTATCATTTAAATAATTTACACTTAATTCAATACGATCATTTAATGGTATATGTGCAAATACATTGGCTGTTTTTGGTGCTCCTTCTATACCAACCCATTGCGTACGGTACAAACTTCCTACTTGAATAATACTTGGCTCATTAATCATATACCCAGGGTTCACCATACTCATATTATACATGTATTGTGTATAATGTGGTTCTTGTTGTGAGAATGCAGACAGGCTACATATTATGAATAGTAATACTAATTTTATATTCATTCTATTTATTATCTACTTAAATAAAAATTCCCTTGTATTGGACCTGTTACGCCATCTTTAGGATCGAACTCATAAAAATAAACGCCAGATGGCAGCTTATCTCCTATAGTTAAAGACACGTTTGAAACGCCTTTAAAAAGTGGTGTGTTTCTGTTTCCTTTATAAACGGTTGTTCCAAACCTGTTGTAAATATTTAATTCAAAATTTGGAAATGTATTGGGTAAACCACACAAATCGAATTCATCATTTTCTCCATCTCCGTTGACAGAAATACCATCTTTAAAACACCTTTCACAGTCTATATGATTAAGAGGTAAAAGTGTTACTGTTATTCCAATTCTAGGAGACTCACATCCATCTGCATCAACGGCTGCAACGAAATAATCTTCACCATTAATTAAAAGGGTTCCTATTGATAATGGACTCGTATCATCAACGGTATCATACCAATTAAAACTCGAAGCATTACTGGCTACGAGATCTAAAACGGTTGCTCCAATACTAGCACAAAACACCTGATCTGTCGCTGTTGGACTTGCCACTTCTACGACCACAATAGAAATTTGTGATGTCTCCAAATAACACGAAGCATGTCCTTGAATCTCATACTGAAAATCATACGTTCCTTCGGTTAATTGTGATACATCTAGCAGGCTATCTGGTAATAAGTTTCCAGTATCTAAATCTCTAAAATCGCCACCTGTATCTGCAGAAGTATCTAAATAATCCACTAAATCTATTTGTAAATCTGAACGACATACAAAATAACTACCTCCAGTTCCTGCACTTGGGCTTTGGTAATTTACAACAGTCATGGTTTCCGAATTCCCAAAGCATTGAACAACTCCAAGAGCATCAACATTATCTGGAACGGTATAAATATAGTCTCCAGCATCTGAAACTCCTGGTGTTATTATAGCATTATGTGTTGCTGAAATATACCCATTAGGCCCTGACCAAGTACCATTTGCATTCGGGTTTCCTGTTAAATTATCAAACAAATCGAATGGGGTATTATTATCACATACATCTATTGATGATCCTATTCCAGACTGGTATTCTTCAAATACGAGAAAAGACAAATCTGCGGTGTCTAAACAATCATTTGATGTTCTTGTTCTATATTGATAATTGAATGTTTGTTGATCATTCACATTTGGTAAGGTAACTGGGTTTGTAACAGTAGCTCCTGTTGAAAGATCAATCCAAGTCCCTAAAGGGCCCTGATAAATAGGGTCATCTATACCATTTGTAGTTAATAAAGTGAATAAATCTAAGGGGCTGGCTATGGTTGGATCTGTTTCACAAAACTGTAGTCCTGATGTGTCCTCACCTGCATAAAGTTTAGGATGAATAACGAGAGTTACTTGAGCTCGTTCTGCTTGGCAAGGAAGTCTAGGGTCTATTGATGAAGTACAGTAACCTGGACTGTAATCTAAAACTTGGAAACTATCCGTCCCACAATTATATTGAGGGTAAACTACATATTCAAAAACATAAGTTCCACTTGGAGCATTTGTCAGATTAATAGTCCCTAAAGATGTATAGCCTGGAGAAGGAGACCCTGGATCTGTATTAGATATGAGACCTAAATCTGAAGGTCCGGAAATAAGATTCCAATTTGTCCAAGGATTCCTTTTATAATCAAATAAAATGCTATTTTCTGTTGTAAACTCTATTTGGTCATATAAATTTACAGTAGTTGGAAGCGAAATATCATCTTCACAATATTCATAAGGAGCACTACTCTGTTGGAACGGTCTTATGTATTCATAAATTTTAAAACCAACTACAGAAGCTGCATCTAAACATACTCCCGAACGTTGGTCTACTGAATATATATAATCTACTTCTGCACATCCAAACTTAACACCATCTCTAGCTATTATTTGGTCGTAAATAGCTTTAATATTAATTTCAGAATCTACTGGAGATGTTATTTGACCGTAACTGTCTGTTAACCAAACTCCTTCGGTATCTTCTAATACCAAAAACTGATCATTTGTTAGGTCAATGTCTGCATCATAATTTCCATCTATAATCCCCTTTTCACATATACGCGTATTTTTCGCATAACCAGGAAACACTTGTCTTACTATAGAAACGTTAACCGTTGTTTGAACAGTTAAATTACATGTTCCTATACCGCTTACTTCATAAGTTAATTCAAAGGTTTCTTCATCAACCAACGGAGGCCCCGATTGATATGGAATGGTAACTCTTAAGCTAGACCCCATTAAACTAATAAAATTAGGACTAGCTCCATTATAAGTCCACTTCCCATTAAGGTGAGGACTTGGAATAGATTCTAAAGCTTGAAAAAGATCTATATCCATAATTGCATTACAAATATCGGTGGGTTCGGATCCTTCATCACAAATTTGTATGTTAGCATCATCTGCATTTATTACTGGCAACGCATTACCAGAAAATGGCCCTAAAATTAAATTAAGTGTTACAGCTCTACCGCTTCCACAACTCGTACTATTTATTACAAACTCATAATCGGTAGGTGTTGTTGAAGCATTTATTAAATCCCACAAATATAAATCTCCTGTTGTATCATCTAGTGCAAAACTAAAATTTGGATCAAACCAAGTACCGGTTGCAGTAGTAATTGGAGTCACTCCGGGCAGGGCATTATATTCGTCATATAAATTAATGACACCATCTGGTGTTCCGTCGCTATCGCCGTCTATAGTAGTCATATCACAAACAGTAATGATTTCAACTATGTCGCATTGGGCTTGAGTTTTCGTTAATGAAGATATAATGATAACGAAAATTAGAAATTTAATACTTTTCAATATATAGTAGATTTAATTCATAGTGAGTCAATTATTATTAACATCCTGTTAGATTATAGGCAAAAAAGCTATTAACATTTTGTTTATTAATAACTAATCAAATATATGTATTAACTCACTAAAAAGCGATAGAAATACTGATAAAAATTGTATAAAATTTAAGTGAGGTTATTTTAATCTATGTCTCAAGGGGTTGAACTAGAAACCTGTAGTAGTTTCCCATTATAATATTTATTCCCATTTAGAGAAAAATCAAAAATATATTGTGCTACTTCTAAAGCTGTTGTAGGTGCTTGATATCCAGGAAAAGCTTCTTCCAACATTTCGGTTTGTACTGCTCCCAAAGCTAATACATTAAACGATGGCCCAGTTTCTTTATATTCTTCTGCTAGTAACTCGGTTAAAGTAATTACTGCAGCTTTACTGGAACTATAAGCAGCCAAACCTGGGAATTTCATACTGCCTTGCACGCCACCCATCGAACTAATAGTTACAACATGGCTGGCATTCTTCATAAATGGAATAGTTATTCTGGTCATTTCCGACACTCCAAAAACATTGGTTTTATAGACCTGTTCGAAATCTTCCATCGATGTTTCTAAAAAAGGTTTATTAAGCAATGTTCCTGCATTATTAATCAATACATCTACCTGGTTCCAATTAGAATTAATAAAAGTTTCTACTTTTTTATAATCATCTTTTTCGCTTAAATCGAACGACAATGATGTTACATTTTTTAACTGAAGATCTTCTATTGGTTTACTATTTCTGGATAAGGCTAATATATTATAATCTGCTTTAGCGAATAGCCGAACCAACTCGAAACCAATACCTCTACTTGTTCCTGTTATAATTATATTTTTACTCATCGTTTAACTTTATTTCTTTTGTTTCGGCATTAATCATACCTTCTAAAGCTGGAATCATTTTATTTATAAAAGATGTCATATGCTCAAAATCCATTTTATCAGCCTCATCATCTACATGATGGTAATAGTCAAAATTAGTAAAATCGAATGTGGATATAGCTTGAGCTGGTACTTTAAACGCATTATAAAAGGGGTAATTATCCGATCGCATAAACAAATTATACGCCTTGGCCTGAGGCAAAAAACCAACAATGTCTTCTTCTGCATAGCTATTTAGTTTTTCTGCCATGTTAGATTTTTTATAACCTGTTAAATAAGCTATTGTTTCATTTTCTGCTCTAGGAACACCTATCATCTCAAAATTAATCATGGTATATAAATTAAGTCCCTCTTTTTTTAATCGCTTAGCCAAATGTTCGGAGCCTTTCAGCCCCATTTCTTCGGCAGCATACAACGTAAATAAAATGCTTCGTTTGTTACTTTTCGATTTAGAAAAATACGTTGCCCATTCTAAAACAGCCACTGTACCAGAAGCATCATCATTGGCTCCATTGGCTATGGCATCTCCATTTACAGGTTCTGCCGTTCCTATATGATCATAGTGAGCACCTAGGACAACAAACTCATCTTTCAATTTTGGATCTTGACCTTCAATATACCCTACTATATTATACCCAACTATATTCTTTAAATTAAAGCTGTCTCTGTAAGTTTTAAAATAAGGTTGAACGTTATTTTCTTTAAAAAAATTTTCTATAAAAACAGCTGCTTTTTCAATACCCGCACTTCCTGTATTTCTTCCTTCTAAAGTATCTGAAGCTAAATACTCTAAACTCGATATCACGTTTTCTTTTAAAGCAAGAATGGGTTTGTTTTTAGAAAGAGATTCTTTTTTTTCTGTATCTGTTACATTGCTTGTTTTGCTCGTCTTTACTTCTGTGACACTTTTTTGAGAACCACAACTTAAAAACGTTATCGTTATTATTATACTTAATAGTTTTTTCATTCTGAATTAATTTAATGTTTAAAGATAAAAAACTACTATTATAATAATGGTATATTGAAATTGTTTATTCTACAGTATTTATTTTTCAGCTTATTACTGCTCTTAATATCAATATTAAGAGCAATTTTATAAATGTTAAAGTCGCATAATTACTTTTTAACGATCTTACGGACTACTGTACCCTTATCGGTTTGTACTTTTAATACATAAGTTCCACTTGATAAGGCTGATAAATCAATCTTTTTACTATCCTCCTTTTTTTTTGACCATATTTCAGCTCCTTGGAGGTTATAAATTGCCAACTGTTCTATGATGCCCTCCATATCTATTGTTATACTTTCTGCAGATGGAATAGGATATAACCTGAATGTCTCTTTTACTATATCTGGTGTGCTTAAACTACAATCTTTACCTCCATCTGTTATAGTCCAACCTGCATCAATTAGCTTTTGCCTTTCCGTTTCAGTATTACAATACACACTATTGCCTCCGTTAAAGTATACACCACTTTGCAATAACCCCCTACTACTCCATCCTTTTAAAAGAGCTTCATAATGTTCAGTAGAAAGCGTAACCCCTCGAAACATGTTCTTCATGGTTGTAACATTCGAAATATTCCAGCCTCCTATATCTTGGCTAAAACTTGTTGCACCATCAAACATCCCTTCCATATTTTCAACATTCCTAACGGAACTGTACCAGTTATCCAAACTTCCATTAAATTTTGATGCGCCACGAAACATATGCTTCATATTAGTAACCTTAATAACATTCCAACCTTCCAAATCTTGATTAAAATCTTCCGCACCATCAAACATCCCCTCCATATTTTCAACACTCCAAACTACTATGTACCAACTCTCTAAACTCCCATTAAATTTTGAT
Organism: Flavivirga aquimarina; assembly: GCF_030540835.1. Lineage (GTDB taxonomy): Bacteria > Bacteroidota > Bacteroidia > Flavobacteriales > Flavobacteriaceae > Flavivirga > Flavivirga aquimarina. Next base: position 70,526 of record NZ_JAUOEK010000184.1, read on the forward strand.
GCGCCACGAAACATATGCTTCATATTAGTAACACTACTAACATTCCAACTTATCAAATCTCGATTAAAATCTTCCGCACCATCAAACATCCCCTCCATATTTTCAACATTCCTAACGAAACTGTACCAGTTTTCTAAACTCCCATTAAATTTTGATGCGCCACGAAACATATGCTTCATATTAGTAACACCACTAACATTCCAATCTTTCATACTCTGATTGTAAGCTGTAGCGCCATCAAACATCCCTTCCATATACTTAACGTTACGAACATCATTAGACCAATTCAACAAATTTCTGTTAAAGCTTGATGCTCCTCGAAACATATGTGTCATATTAGTAACCATTGATACGTCCCAGTCCTTTATATCTTGATTAAAACGGGTTGCACCATCAAACATCCCTTCCATATCTTTAACATTACCAACCTGAGAATTCCAATTCCCTATATTTCCATCAAAACTTGATGCGCCGCGAAACATATTCTTCATACTGGTAACACTTGATACGTCCCAATTTCCGATATCCTGATTAAAATTAGATACCCCTCGAAACATGTTACTTAGGCTAATATTATAATATGATAAATCTGGAGGATCTGTGGCATTTATTTGTAAATTCTCGCAACCATAAAAGGCATTTTCCATAGACTCCCAAGTTTGAGTACCCCAATTCTCGATAGTTTGTATTTTTAATTTATCACCAGAATTATTAAAATGAATTCTAGGAAAATCTTCAGAAATAGTTACAGTATATGTGCCAGCTAATGCATAAGTATGTGTAGCATTACCTTTTAAATCTACATCTGTTGTTTCGTCTCCCCAATTTACAGTATAATTATAACCCGTTCCCTCAGTTGGTATAGTAATGGACTCATTTGCTGTGGTAGTTTCCCAGGTTGTTATAAACGGACAATATTTACCTCGATCATATATCCTCCAATTAAAATTATCTATAAGTTTTTGTCTGGCGTTTTCCGCCTCCTCACTACAATAGGTACTGTATCCTCCTCCAAATCTTAAATTAGATTGTAAAGAGAGGCTACTCCAACCTTTTAATAAAGCTTCATAGTTCTCTGTAGAAAGTTTAGACAAATAAAACATATCATACATGGTAGTGACATTGCTTACATCCCAGCTCCCAAGATTTTGATTAAATAAAATAGAGTAATAAAACATGTCGGACATGTCTGTAACTCCAGAAACATTCCATTCTCCAATATCTTGATTAAATGTAACAGCATTTTGAAACATACTTGACATACTTTCAACATTTGACACATCCCAGTCTCCAATATCTTGATTAAATGCAACTGCCCTATGAAACATTTCAATCATATATTTAATATTTGATACATCCCAGTCTCCAATATTTTGGTTAAAACTTGATGCACCATCAAACATTCTACTCATATTTTCAACGTTAGATAAATCCGGAGTATCTGTTGCTTCTCCTTCTAAATATGCGCAACCACGAAAAGCTGCCAGCATAGAGTCCCACTTCTGATTTCCCCATTGCTTTATACTTTTAATTTTTAATCTATCGCCAGTGTTATTGAAATAAATTCTAGGAAAATCGCCCGTAATTGTTACTGCATAAGTACCTGCTGTAGCATAAGCATGTGTTGCATTACCCGTTTGGTTAATACTTGTATCACCGTCTCCCCAATCTACGGTGTAATTATAACCAGCACCTATAGTAGGTATGGTGATAGACTCATTTGCTGTTGTCGTTTCCCATGTTGTGATAAATTGTGCTTGTAATGTTGTGCATAAACTTAAGAGAAGTACCAAAAGCGGTATTTTTTTAATCATTGTGATAGATTTTTAGGATTAATGACTCCAAAATTACCCTAACAATATAACCTGACCATTGATGTAGATCAATAAATTCCTACCAATTAAAGTTGATTGAAACAAAAAACCTATTTCAATCCCGATAACTATCGGAAGAAACAGGTTTTTTTATTTTATGAAAAGATTCCTGCTATTGTTTATCTCGAACGAAGATGAAAAGCAGAAGAATTTATTATGCAAGCATGGTCACAGGGTTTTCAATATACCCTTTTAATGTTTGTAGAAATTGCGCTCCAGTAGCACCGTCAACCGTTCTGTGGTCACAGGCTAAAGATAGCTTCATTGTATTTCCAACAACTATTTTACCTTCTTTAACTACAGGCTTCTCAATAATATTACCTACAGAAAGAATAGCCGAGTTTGGTTGATTAATAATCGATGTAAAGCTTTCTATACCAAACATTCCTAAATTAGAAACCGTAAAGGTACTGCCTTCCATTTCTGCCGGTGTTAATTTTTTGTTTCTGGCTTTTCCAGCTAATTCTTTAACAGCGGCTCCTATTTGTGGTAGTGATTGTTCGTTTGTAAACTTAACTACAGGAACTACCAATCCGTCAGGTACTGCTACAGCTACACCAACATGTACATGGTTGTTTAATCGCATTTTATCTGCGAACCACTGTGAATTTACTTGTGGGTGTTGCTTTAATGCTAAAGCACAGGCTTTAACGATCATATCGTTATATGATATTTTTGTATCTGGGATAGAGTTGAATTGTTTACGGAACGCTATCGCATTTTCCATATCAAACTCTACATTTAAATAATAATGTGGTGCTGTAAACTTCGAATTTGTTAATGCTTTAGCAATCGCTTTTCGCATTTGTGAGTTTGTAACCTCATCAAAATCTTCTTGTCCTGTTGGAACAAATTTTCCAACGGATGCTCCTGAAGAAGCTGGAACAAAATTCTCAACATCTTGTTTAATGATACGTCCGTTTTCTCCAGAGCCTTGTACTTGAGATAAGTTAATCCCTTTTTCTTCTGCTATCTTTTTAGCTAATGGTGATGCGAACAATCGTCCATTTGAAGAAATTACTTGAGTATTCTTATGTGACTTCTCGGCTGTGCTTGAAGTGACACTAGCTTCCTTTTTAGGTGCTTCTACTTTTGGAGCCTCTTTTTTAGGCGCTTCTTCAGATTTTACCGAACTAGTATCTACTTTAAAATTACTTGCTATGTCTTTAACATCTGTCCCTGCAGGACCTATTATAGCTAATAAGGCATCTACTTTTGCCGATTCTCCTTCTTGCAATCCTACATGAAGTAATGTTCCTGCTTGAAACGATTCAAACTCCATTGTTGCTTTATCGGTTTCTATTTCTGCAAGAATATCACCTTCTTCAACAGTATCTCCTATTTTTTTAAGCCATGTTGCAACAGTTCCTTCTTCCATCGTATCGCTTAAACGTGGCATAGTTACAACGATAACACCTTCTGGCAGTTCGACTTCGCTCACTGACCCATTATCGACTTCGCTCGCAGGCTCATCGTTCTGAATAACATCTTCTTTTACTTCTGCAGGAGCGTCACCGCCACCACTTAATAAACTTGTTATATCTTCTCCTTCATCTCCTATAATGGCTAATAAGGCATCCACTTTAGTTGTTTCTCCTTCTTGAACACCTATATGAAGTAAAGTCCCTTCGTTAAAAGATTCGAACTCCATAGTTGCTTTATCAGTTTCTATCTCTGCAAGGATATCGCCTTCTTCTACTTTATCGCCCACTTTCTTTAACCAAGCCGCAACGGTTCCTTCTTCCATCGTGTCGCTTAAACGCGGCATATTTACTACTATCGCCATAGCTTATAATTTATGTTGAATAAATGGATAATCTTCTTGCTCGTAAACCACATCGTAAAGTTGTTGTACTTCTGGAAATGGAGATTCTTCAGCAAATTTTTCACATTCTGCTACTAGATCTTTTACGCGTTTATCAATCACTTTTAAATCATCTGCAGATGCGTATTTCTTTTCTAGAATAATATCTTTAACTTGAGTTATTGGATCTATTTTCTTATACTCTTCTACCTCATCTTTTGTTCTATAATGCTGCGCATCACTCATAGAATGCCCTCTGTATCGGTATGTTTTTAACTCTAAAAATGTTGGGCCACCGCCTTTACGTGCACGTTGTATAGCTTCATCAAATGCTTCTGCAACTTTTACAGGGTTCATTCCATCAACTGGGCCACATGGCATTTCATAACCTAAACCTAATTTCCATACATCTTCGTGGTTTGCTGTACGTTCTACAGAAGTTCCCATAGCATAACCATTATTCTCACAAACAAATACTACTGGAAGATTCCAAAGCATTGCTAAATTAAATGTTTCGTGTAACGACCCTTGGCGGGCAGCTCCATCTCCAAAACAACAAAGCGTTACAGCATCGCTATTATGATATTTATCACCAAACGCTATACCAGCTCCTAAAGGAATTTGTCCTCCAACGATACCGTGACCTCCATAAAAACGATGTTCTTTAGAAAATATATGCATCGATCCTCCCATACCTTTAGATGTTCCGGTAACCTTTCCATATAATTCTGCCATAACACGTTTAGGGTCTACTCCCATACCTATAGGTTGTACGTGATTTCTATAAGCTGTGATCATTTTGTCTTTAGTCAAATCCATAGCATGCAAAGCACCTGCTAAAACAGCTTCTTGACCATTATACAAATGAAGAAATCCTCTTACTTTTTGTTGTATATATACGGCTGCCAGTTTATCTTCAAACTTTCTCCAAAACAACATATCTTCATACCATTTCAGGTATGTCCCTTTAGTGATTTTTTGCATCGACTAATTTTAGATTTTAATTAAGCAAATACAAAAGTAATACATTGACAGTTATTGCAAAAACGGAAACTCATTAAAGTAAAAAAAATGTCAAAAAAAAAGCTCTTTATGGGCAAGATTATTTTTTTGATAATTTTTTATATTGAATACTATGGTATTTAAAATTTCTAATGTATTTATACCACATATATTTAATACCTTTTAAACTTTCAAAGCACCGATCTATCAAAAACAAGAGGCAATAGGTTTGCAAGTGAATTAGATTTAGCAACTTTTCCTGTGCTTCCCATAAAATAAATCTCTATAGGGGTATCTTGTTTTATTTCATATTCAGCAATAGCTTGTCTACAAGCACCACAAGGCGGAATGGGTTCTGTGGTTTGCTTGTTTTTTGACCCTGCCGAAATAGCCATTCTAATTATTTTTGCTTTTGGATATTGTGAACCCGCATAGTAAATTGCTGTTCGTTCTGCACATAATCCTGATGGATACGATGCGTTTTCCTGATTACTACCAGTAATTATTTTACCGTTATCCAATAATAATGCTGCCCCAACACTAAAGTTTGAATAAGGAGCATAAGCTTTATCTCTAGCTTCGATAGCTTTTTGCATAAGCAAAATCACTTCTTTTGGAAGCGCATCTAAATCGTCATAGAGATATAATGTAGTCGCTATTTTTATTTCCTTCATACTCAAATGTATTAAATAAATTCACGAAATACGAAACTCATATTAAACTATTTATAATTGACTATAAATCAAAGATAAGTTTAGTGTAAACAAAAAAACTATTGTTCAATGAACAATAGTTTTTTATATATTTCTTTGTTTCGGTTTGGGTTAATACTCGTTATATGTACCTTCTCCTATATTAAATGTTAACGAAAAGCGCAATGTGTTTTCTAAAGGACTCTGTACTTTTGATGCTGAAAACAGGTATGACAAATCAATATTTACAACTTTGGCTTTAAAACCGGCTCCTAATGCTAAAAATTTTCTAGCACCTTTATCTTCACTTTCGTTAAAATAACCTGCTCTAAAAGCAAAAGAATCTTGATATACATATTCTGCTCCTAATGACCATGTAAACTCCTTTATCTCTTCACTAAAACCACCTGGAGCATCTCCAAACGATTGAAACATTCCTGATAAAAAACTAACATCCCGATCTTTACCTTCTATAATGACATCTTCTTGTTCCAAGCTTCCTAATGTATCATCTTCTTCTGTATAAACACCATCATTATTATCGTCTGAATAATTAAATTGGTCTCCTAATATTGGAGGCGTAGGCACCAATAGTTTTGCTACCTCTAGGGTTACAGCGACTTTGTTATAATTATCAAATATAAAGTCGAATCCACCTCCTAAACGTAGGGTTGTAGGTTGGAAGTTCTCATCACCACCTTCGTCATATTTAAATCTTGGTCCAATATTTTGAATGGCAAATCCTAAACGCCAACGTCCGTTAAAATCGGCATAAGCCTCTTCTTCACTTTGATAATATCCGGAAAGGTCTACACCAAAGGTACTAGCAGATGTTGCATCTCCATCTACACCACTTAGTCTTAAATCTGATAGCAAATAACGCATAGCTACCGACATTCCAAACTGATCTGTTAGTCTTAAAGCATAAGAAGCATCTATAGTAAGCTCATTAGGTCTTTGTATTAATGGGGTTGCAAATTCATCTTCTACAAACTCAATATCCCCTAAAGAAAAATATTTAAAACTTGCAGCAAATGCACTACGTTCGTCTAATCGATTAAAATAAGTAACGTTTCCTAAAAAAATATCGTTAACCAATTTACTTAAGTAAGGTGTATAACTTACTCCTATACCCATTTTATTTTCTGAAAACAGATATTTAGATGAATTCCATTGTTGTGAAAAAGCATCAACAGAAGTTGCCACTCCCATATCTCCCATAGCAGCAGCTCGGGCATCTGGGGCAATTAAAATAAACGGTAATCCAGTAGTAATAACTCTACTATCGTTAGGTTTTGGAATTATTGTTGTTTGAGCACCTAATTTTAGTACTGAAACAAAGGTTAATACTATTAATATTCTATTCTTCATGTATTAAATTTAGTTAGCAAATATAATTTTTATTTTTAAAAACTTTTCTAGCTCTATCTTTAACTTGTACAAATATTCGATCAACAACATTAAATATTCTTACAATATAACCAGTTTTTCAATTTTTTCTACTTTTTTGTTCAATAAATTTGAACGCACTGTGAGCTTATAGATATAAACACCTTTTCCTATTTTATCTCCAAAATCATCTCTGCCATCCCAAACAATGTCCCTAGACAGCGAACTTGTTGTTTTTATACCACCCGATGTTACTCCATTAATTGTTCTAATCAATTTTCCTGAAACGGTGAATATCTGTATAGAAACGTCTAAAGGTTCCGAACTATTGTGATTGAACCAAAATTCTGTATAATTCACAAAAGGGTTTGGATAATTAAGCACGTTATTTATAACTAATTCTTGGTCTTCATCAAATACTATAAACTGAATTTCAGAAATTGAAGAGTTATTATATACATCCCAGGCTTTTAAAGTTAAGGTATGCAACCCCGGCTCTAAATCCCTAAATGGAAAACTCACAACTCCTTTTTTATAATCGTCTACTTCTGTTTGATAATAATCATTTAGAACTACCGGATTTGTTTCATCGCCATCTATTATAGCTACAATATCATGTCCTATACCACTTGCTGTATTAATCCCGTTAGCATCTTCCATTTTAGCTAATAGTGTTGGCGACTCATTTGTTATACCACCCGACACAAAGTTCTCATCATTCATATAAAGCGTAATAACAGGACCTATATTATCTTCTTCTGCATTTTCATTTAACCCTCCTATCTTAACTGTATTAATGCTTGCGCCAGCCTGATCTTGGGATAAGGCTTCATTTTTTGAATAAAAACTTACTTTTCCAAACCCTACAGGAATACCAATATCTTTTGGAACCACAAAATCAAACTCAAATTTACCGTCTTTAACTGATGCCTGACCTCTAAATATAATTTCTCCAAGTGTTTCAAAGTCTAATCTTATCGTTTGTCCATTTAGCTGTGTTCCATCATTTGCAAGCGTTTGCCTATCAATAAACTTATCATAAATTGTTGTTGATAGTGTTCCGTTATAATTCGTTATTAAATTTCCGGAAACATCAACTACCTCGCCTGCCAATTTCACATAACTTAACGCTTTTAATGTATCTGTGGCCTGCGTAATAGGCACATCATTAATTTCGGTTAATCTTATGTTTGGTTCAGGAAAAGCTAATTTCATAGCTGGATCCCCTATAAAGAACACTAAATACTTTTGAGGATTTCCGGAAACGGCAGGATCATTTTTCGCCAGCCTTAATGCTTCTGCCATTGAGGGGTATTCGTAATCCTCATAAGTATCATTATTACTATAAGAGAACAAATATTGACCTAAATTATTATTAAAAGTAATTCCGAAATTAACAGATATCTGCCTAGTAGTTGTAATTAAACCAATAGCTCCTGCTTCTTTATTCCAATATGTAAATTCCCCTGCTGTTTCTCTAAACGGATTATCAAACTTGGTATACTCGCATGTTACGGTTACAAAGCAATTTAATTTACAAAAATTACGAAATCCCTCAACATCTGTTTTTAAAAGAATACGCTCTTGTGCTAAACCTTCTTCCCCTCCATGTCCAAAATAATTTACAACCAAAGCACCATTATCAACAGCATTTACAATTTCATTTGTTACTTCTGGATATCTATCACCTCCTGCCGATGTTTCTTGCTGAAATGCATCGGAATGTATTTTTACAACATTGATAAATGGTTTTTCTTGAGCCACTAAGTTCCCTATATTATCGGTTGTTTCTTGTAATAAACCTTCCCAACTTAGGTCAACATCATCCGAAATAACCACAAAATTATTACGCCAACTCCCAAATGCTTCCTTAGCGTAATATGATGCTACTTTATCTACCATTTCTTTAGCTCGTAACGGTGTATCTGCTAAAATTCTGCCTACAGCAATGTCTAATCTATCACTTGTGGACATGGTTCCCTCATCGGTATCCATCATACCATAAAAATCATCAGAAATAAAGGAACTTGTTAGATTAAAACTATCATAAGAATGCCATGAAGGAACTATATTAGTATTGTTTGCAATTCTATCCTTATAATCGAAAGACCCATCTCCAAATAAACACACATATTTTATTCTGTTTTCTGGTGTACTAGCATTGTCATACACATACTTAATCAAATTCCTTATAGCTCCAATATCTTGGTTCCCCGAACTAAATTCGTTGTAAATCTCATCTAGCCCAAACACTTTAACATTCAGATCATATTGGGTTCTGTTTATCTCTGCTAAACGTTCGGCTTCACTAATCATATTATTTGGAGTTACTATGATGTAATCTACATCTTGAAACTCTCCTTGACTATTTTGAAAAACGGTTCCTTTTATATTTTGGTTATTAATGGTTGTTTCCGAATCTATTTTTGGCTCAAAATAATCCGATGGCGTTACAGCGACAAAAGTTTTTAAACTTCCTAAAGTAGAGGTAAAGCTAAGACTTGAAGCTGCTTCTGTATTTATATAATTAGAAACATTATATATATCGGTAACTTCCCAAATTTCTGAAACTTGCGATGTATTAGTCATATTATATTGCCCTATTCCAGAGGTTGAAGCAACGACACTATTTTTAAATTGAAATTGTTCTCCAGTAAAATTTAGGGAGCGTGTCGCTTCTATTGATATATAATCTAAATATGCTTTTGTACTTGGGTTTCCCTGATTATCAAAATTAAGTCCTACTTCTACTTTTTCACTGCTTACGTTAACATTAGTATTAACAGAGTCATGACTTGCTAAATTAGGAGATGTTGTGCCACCCATATTTAATGTTGAAACTGGCGTCCCGTTAACCGTTACTCCTATAGTACTTGATGTTGTAGATGCAGCTGCGGTATAAACTCTTAGGTTTATGGGCTCTGATGTCACCAAATCTGGAAAATCAAATTCAAAAGTTTTATTATTATCTATATCAAATTCGTCACCAAACCAGCGCCTTCCTAAAGAAGCAATATTAGTCTCATCGACTTCATGAAACTTATACTCTTCAAACGTATCAATAATTAAATTAACTGCGCCACTGGGTTCTGTAAATGGCTGAATTCGTTTACCTAAACCAGCACTCACATTTATATAATAATATGTTATATCTGTATAACAGTTTATATTCGTTATACTCTCTTCGTTATACTCTTTTGGACCTTGAGCATAAAACAGAATATGGTCTTCATCGTTAAAAACACCATCTTCTTCTCCCACAAATTTTATGGCATTCTCCGGAACATCGAAAGGATATGCTACATCATTAGAATATGGAATCATACGCCCCCCATGTCCATATAATTTTATATTTCTGGGATCAACGCTATTTACATTCACTCCTAATCGCTGTAAAAAGCTTTTAGATAATCTAAAAACACCTGTTGTATCGACATAAAATCGGTACCATTCTCCCGAACTCAATACCGAATTACTAATAATTTTAGATGTTTGAAAACCTTTATTTAATAAAGAGCTTCTAGTAGTGATTGCTCCGTTTTTATAATTTAGCTGAAATGAAATAATCTTTTTATAATTACCATTTGCATCCTTAATAATAGGTGAAAGCCTTAAAAAAGCATAATGCTTACCTCTTGCATTAGAGTTTTTTAAGCTAAATATTGGTTTATCCGGAATCTTATTTAAATCTAAATCTTTTAAATTGGTTTTAGAAATAGAAGTATATACTATATTATTTATAGTTGCAGAAGATTCATTTACTAATTCATTTGTCTCCCATTGGTCTGTAAACAATAAACCTTCTTCAAAACCGTAATTAAAATTTTCATTATTAAAAGCAGGTATTTCAATGGAATAATTTCCTCCAGAAATTGTTTTAGAATTTTCCCAAGTAATCGCATACTTTTTTTGCTGACCAAATGCAGCTACAGTACAAATAATGAACAATAAAAATATAATTTTCTCTTTCATTGTTTAAACAACGTAGTTAAAGTCTTGTTATTATTAAAAAAAATAGCAATTTTAAAAACTGCATCAAAAATACAATAATAAATTAGTAAAACATACGTTAATACAACACAAAACAATGATAAAAAACGTCAAAATCATCGTTGTAATGTCAAAAAAATAGGGTGAAATACACTTTTTTTTGATTAAAATGTGTAAAATTGCTTGTGAACTTAGGTTTAATTCTTATATTGCAGCACCAAAAATAATATTAGCTTACTTAAAAGTATGGATATGAAAAAAGTAGTAGCATTCAAGGTTTTATTAGTTTTAGCTCTAACAATGGCTTCAACTAGTTGTAAAAAATCTTCGAGTTCAAAAAACAGTTCTAGAGCTACAGGGTGGCAGATTAATTCTAGAGAAGGAGGTTTCCAATACAATACAGACTATAAAGAACAGGAAACATCTCCTGGATTGGTATTTATTGAAGGTGGAACTTTTACCAAAGGACGTGTTCAAGATGATGTGATGCATGATTGGAATAATAGTCCAACTCAGCAACACGTACAATCTTTTTATATGGATGAAACTGAGGTTACTAATGCCATGTATATGGAGTACCTCGATTGGATTAAAAGAGTTTATCCCCCATCTGAAGAAAATTTTAGAGCCATTTACGATGGTGCTTTGCCAGATACCTTAGTTTGGAGAAACCGTTTAGGTTTTAACGAGGTTATGACGGAAAACTATTTACGTCATCCAGGTTATGGAGAATACCCTGTTGTTGGTGTAAACTGGATTCAAGCGGTTGAGTTTGCCAATTGGAGATCAGATCGTGTTAATGAGTACAACTTAGAAAGAGCTGGTTACTTAAAACGTGATGCTAAAATTTTAGATGTTAATGCAGAATCGACATTTAGTACAGACACTTATATTAATGCTCCTACCCTAACATATGGTGGTAATGAAGAAGTTATTAATGGTGATGGTCGTAACAGAAGAAATGTTAGAGTCGATGCAGATGGTAACGAATCTAACATTTATGCTACTCGTGAAACTGGAATAATTTCACCTAAATACAGGCTACCAACTGAAACCGAGTGGGAATATGCTGCTTTAGGATTAAGCGAAATTAGAGATTATAACTTATATCGTGGACGTAAAAAATATCCTTGGGATGGCCAATATACGCGTTCTGGAAAACGTAAAATACGTGGTGACCAATTAGCTAACTTCAAACAAGGAAAAGGTGATTATGGTGGTATAGCAGGTTGGTCTGATGATGGAGCTGATATTACAAATGCTGTTAAATCTTACGATCCTAATGATTTCGGATTATATGATATGGCTGGTAATGTTGCCGAATGGGTTGCTGATGTTTACAGACCTATTATAGATGATGACTTTAACGACTTTAACTATTACCGTGGTAATGTTTATACTAAAAACGCTTTAAACGAAGATGGTACTGTAAAAGTAGTTACTGCTGATGATATTGTATATGATACTTTACCAAACGGAAAAGTAATAGCCAGAAATTTACCTGGAGAAATAGCTCAAGTACCTATTGATGAAAACGAAACATATTTACGTACTAACTTTGACAAAAGTGATGAAATAAACTTTAGAGATGGTGACAGACGTTCTTCTCGTTATTTCGAAAACTTTAATGTTGATGATGAAGAAGTTGGTGAAGAGAAGAAAAATTCTTATACCAGTAAAATGTACAATTCCCCAAAACATAAAGTTACTAGAGATTCTTTAGGGAACATCATAAGAGAATATGATAGAGGTAATAATAGAACATCTTTAATTAACGATGAAGTTAGAGTTTACAAAGGTGGTTCTTGGAAAGACAGAGAGTACTGGTTAGATCCAGCTCAAAGACGTTACTTCCCACAAGATATGGCAACGGATTATATCGGATTTAGATGTGCGATGTCTCGTGTAGGTTCTAAATCTAAAACGAAAACCAAAACGAAAAATTAATTTCGGTATTAAATAATATTATTAAAAGTCCTAACAAATGTTAGGACTTTTTTTATACATTTAACCAGCTTTATATTTTCTAAACTTAAAAGATGTCTACCCATTGAAAATAGAACAATTACACAAGCTTTTTATACAATGTAACTCGGTATGTACCGATACAAGAAAGATTAAAAAAAACGACCTTTTCTTTGCGCTTAAAGGTGAAAATTTTAACGGGAATACTTATGCAGAACAAGCTTTAAAAAAGGGTGCTAAATACGCCGTAGTAGACGAAGCTTCATTTAATACATCTTCTAAAACCATTTTGGTTGAAAATGTGCTCGAAACATTGCAAAACTTAGCATCCTACCATAGAACTTATTTAAATGTTCCTATTATAGCTCTTACAGGCAGTAATGGTAAAACTACGACCAAAGAACTAATCAATGCTACATTATCTCAAAAATATAAAACAGTAGCAACCATTGGCAATTTAAATAACCATATTGGTGTACCCTTAACATTGCTTTCTATGTCGAAGGATACCGAAATTGGTATTGTAGAAATGGGAGCCAATCATTTAAAAGAAATTGAATTCTTATGCCATATAGCCAAACCCGATTATGGCTATATAACCAATTTTGGAAAAGCACATTTAGAAGGCTTCGGGGGTATTGAAGGGGTTATTAAAGGAAAAAGTGAAATGTTCGACTTCCTAATTAATAACGATAAAACCATTTTTGTTAATGGAAATGACAGCATTCAAATTGAAAAAACAAAGCATGCAAATCGGTTTGTTTTTGGTGAAAACCACCTAGGTTTAGATATAATTATTAATTTCATTGAAGCGGAACCTTTTGTTAAATCTGAGTATAATAAATTAGAAATAGAAAGCCAACTTATTGGTGATTATAACTTTAACAATATTGCCGCAGCTATAGCTATTGGTCATTATTTTAAAGTTGAAGATCGTGATATAAAAACTGCTATTGAAAACTACACACCTACAAACAACCGTTCGCAAATTATTCAAAGAAGCAGTAATACTATTATTTTAGACGCTTATAATGCAAATCCAACAAGTATGCGTGCTGCATTATTAAATTTCGAAAAACAACCAAATACTAAAAAAATAGCGTTTCTTGGAGATATGTTCGAACTTGGAAAAGACGCTGAAAAAGAACATCAAAATATAACAGATTTAGCAACATCGTTAAATATAGAAGATGTTGTTTTAATTGGCGAAAACTTTTTCAAAACAGAAACTGCATTAAGTAGCACAAAGCGATTTAAATATTTTGACGATCTAAAAGATTGGCTTAATGGTTGTAATTTAGAAAATACGTCAGTACTTATTAAAGCCTCTAGAGGTATGGCCTTGGAAAGAATTTTGGAGTTTATTTAATAATTTTTGGCTTAACTTTTCGTTGACTTGCTGTAACAAAATCAGCATTTCTAGAAGTCGGTAGTTATCAAATCTTACCTTTCAAATCGGCAAACAATCTTTCCATTTTATCGACAATCTGCTTTTTAGTCAATGTTGATTTGTAAGGCTCATCACCTTCTTTCAAACTATTATCACTTATGTAGTCATCTCTTAATAACCAATTAAGATCTGCTTCTGGAAATTCTTCAATTATCTTATATAAGAAATCCATTGATATTTTCCTACCATTTACATATTGTGACAATTGAGTATAATTCATACCAAATTTATTAGCCAAATCACCTAATTTGCTATACTTAGTCTTTATTAAACGCTTTAACTTATCCTTAAATTCCATATTTAGAATAACTATAAATTATACTTATGGGTAAAATATTTTTCATTTGTTTAATTATTTGTATATTTTTGTATGTAAATTCATTCAAAATAATTACAAACATAAACAAGTTATGACAAATTTAAACAAATTATACACATTATATGGTATACGCGCACCTAAAGAGCAAGAAACACTCAAAGATTTACTAAAAAACCATCTGCCTAAAGAGTATACCAATAAAGTCATAGACGAGTTAAAAGCCAATAATATTGTAGTTGATTCACAAACCGTTAGAAATACAAAAGCTGGCATTTCTAAAAACATATTAATCTTTAATGCTATTATAGAGATAGCCAAAGAATACAAAAAAATGTCTAATCGTCTAAAAGACAATCTAAAGAACAATAAATAGATTAAAAAAACTTACCAAGCGGTATTGGTGATTGATTATGTTATTTACTTATTCGTACAATATTTTAAAATTATACTTACTTGAATAAAATTCTGAAACCTTACTTATTAAAATGGCTATAAAGAAAAAGTATCATAAAAGAATTGAAGAAGGTTTTAAAGACATTTTTAAAACTGAAACTCAAAAAGGAAGCTTTGACGGTTTAACAACTTTTGTTGAAGAACCTCTGGTTAAACATCAAATTATACAGTTAGCAAAACTTTGTGAAGAAATACCAGTTAGTGTAACACTTAAAAACACATCCAATGGTGTATTTATTGAATTTTGGTAAATTATAAGACTTCATTTGATTGTGAGCAATCAAAATAGACTATTAATTTTATTTGGGGGAAATAGTCGAAATAGGTCTTCTTAACGGAAGACTTATTATTTTGCAATAACCTTTTATCTAAAAAGGTAAATCATTATAAAAAACTTATTTTAATTTATATATATTCACAAATTATTAGCCCTAATATTAAAATTATAATTGGTACAGTTAACTGCACCAATTGTTTCAAAAAATCTAACCACCATGAAGAAATCCCTACTTATTCTTTTACTACTACCTCTTTTAAGTTTTTGTCAAAAAACACAAAACCCTTTCACCTTTCAAGGTTTAAATTGGGGTGATACAGAAACTGAAGTAAAATTGGCTATACCTGACTTACATGAGACTGAAACGGGGCTTTCTAAAACAACCACTATTAATCATTTAAGTGCCTCATTACTTTTTGAAATGAATAATAATTTATTAGAACGTATATCTTATATGTTTTCTAAACAACACAGTAATGAAAATAGTTATATAGAAGATTTAAAAAAAATAAAGAATTTGCTTATCAAAAAATACGGAACTCCTAATATTGATACTCAAAAATGGAATAACGATCTTTTAAAAAATGACGAAAGCCGTTACGGTTTAGCAGTTTCTTCTGGGCATTTAGAATATGTAATCGCTTGGACACTTCACGATACTAATATACTTTTAAATCTAGCAAGCCACAATAACAAAGTAATTCATAGGCTTGTGTATAAATCTATTTAAAACACAGATTAAATTTAATAGGAAAACCTCCGTTAGTACGGAGTTTTTTTTGGATCTGTCACCATCTGTTTAGTAGTCAACATGAGGTTTCATTTTTGATTCTGTCTTCCGCCAAAAACTATTATTTGTTGTACCTAAATAAAAAAAGCCTTATCAAAAAATTTGATAAGGCTTTGTACTGAAGGCGGGACTTGAACCCGCACGGCCCAAGGGCCATTGGATTTTAAGTCCAACGTGTCTACCAATTCCACCACTTCAGCATAACTGAGTGTCTACCTCCCGATAGCTATCGGGACTACCACTTCAGCTTACTTTGGTTTGCTTCGATTACTCTCAGCAACCAAAATTGGTATATTTTAAGAAAGCTTCAGAGCGAAAGACGGGATTTGAACCCGCGACCCTCACCTTGGCAAGGTGATGCTCTACCCCTGAGCTACTTTCGCAGTCTTTTAATGAACTTACCTGCTTATCGCTGGTGTGCAATATTGCTATTGCGGATGCAAATTTAAAATTTTTCTACTAAAACCAAAGCCTTTTATCGAAATAAATAAAATTTATTTTAAGCTCGTTTTTTCTTAACCAACATTCTCTTAATTTCATTAAGTTTCATGAGCGCTTCAACAGGTGTAAGTACATCTATATCAGTATGTAATATTTCATCTTTAATATTTTCCAATAAAGGGTCGTCTAAATTAAAAAAACTTAGTTGCATTTCATCTTGTATTGATTTAACCTTATCTGTTAACTCCTCACTGGAATGTGATTGCTCTAATTTCTTTAAAATTTTATTAGCGCGATGCAATACTTGTTGCGGCATACCTGCCATTTTAGCTACATGAATACCGAAACTATGAGCACTACCACCTTCAACCAGCTTTCTTAAAAAAAGCACATTATCTTTTAGCTCTTTAACAGACACATTAAAGTTTTTAATACGGTCGAATGTTTCGGTCATTTCGTTTAACTCATGATAATGTGTTGCGAACAGTGTCTTAGGTTTTGCAGGATGCTCATGTAAATACTCACTAATGGCCCAAGCTATTGAAATTCCATCGTAAGTACTCGTACCACGACCTATTTCATCAAGTAATACCAAACTTCTGTCTGATATATTATTTAAAATAGAAGCCGTTTCATTCATTTCTACCATAAAGGTCGACTCGCCCATCGAAATATTATCGCTAGCCCCTACTCTAGTAAAAATCTTATCGACCATACCAATACGCGCCTCTTTTGCTGGAACAAAACTTCCTATTTGAGCCAGTAATACAATCAATGCTGTTTGACGTAAAATAGCTGACTTACCAGACATATTAGGTCCCGTAATCATAATAATCTGCTGAGTTTTCCTATCTAAAAACGCATCGTTGGCTATATATGATTCTCCAATAGGCAATTGCTTTTCTATAACTGGATGACGGCCACCTTTAATTTCTAAATCGAAAGAATCATCAATTATAGGATACACATAGTTATTATCTTTTGCTAACTGAGCAAACCCACATAAACAATCTAGCTGCCCCACTAAATACGCATTTTGCTGCACCGGTTTTATATACTGGTTCATCCAACCTACTAATTCTGAAAACAACTGCTGCTCTATAGCTAAAATACGCTCTTCGGCTCCTAAAATTTTAGCTTCATATTCTTTAAGCTCTTCTGTAATATAGCGTTCTGCACTAACTAAAGTTTGTTTTCTAATCCAATCTTCCGGCACTTTATCTTTATGCGTATTACGCACTTCAATATAATATCCAAAGACATTATTTGACGCTATTTTAAGAGATGGAATCCCCGTACGTTCACTCTCTCGTGCCAGCATATTATCCAGATAATCTTTTCCAGATTTTGACAAACCTCTCAACTCGTCCAATTCTGAAGAAAAACCGGAAGCAATACTATTCCCTTTTAATACATTTACAGGTGCATCTTCATTTAATGTTTCTTTAATTTTTTCACAAAGCACATCACAACTTTGTAACGCATCTCCAATAGTTTTAAGCGATTCATTATCACAATTTGATGCTAATGACTTTATAGGCACAATAGCTCCTAAGGAATTTTTAAGTTGAATAACCTCGCGTGGATTCACTTTTCCTGTCGCTATTTTAGAAATGAGTCGTTCTAAATCACCAATATGTTTAATATGACTCTGGATTTTTTGAAGTTCGGTATCGCTCTTTGTTAAAAAACTCACTACTTCATGCCGTTGTTTTATCTTTTCAACATTTTTTAAAGGCAAAGCCAACCAACGTTTTAATAAACGTCCGCCCATGGGCGAAATGGTTTTGTCAATAACATTTAAAAGCGTCACTGCATTATTATTAGTAGAACTGTAAAGCTCTAAATTTCTAATGGTGAATTTATCCATCCATACATAATCATCTTCCGCAATTCTGGAAATAGACGTAATATGCTGTAGTTTATCATGTTGTGTTTCCGATAAATAATGAAGAATAGAACCCGATGCAATAATACCTTCATACAAATCTTCTATACCAAAACCCTTTAAAGTTTTTGTATCGAAATGTTTTATTAAAGTCTCATAGGCATAATCGGTTTGATAGACCCAATCTTCCATATAAAAAGTATGGAAATCGTTTCCAAACGTATCATTAAACGTGGTGCGTTTTTGTTTAGAAACCAATACTTCACTAGGGCTGAAATTCTGCAATAACTTATCTATATACTCGGCATTGCCCTGAGAAGTAAGAAACTCACCCGTAGAAATATCCAAGAAAGAAATCCCAATATATTTTTTATCGAAATATACCGAACATAAAAAATTATTAGATTTTGATACTAAAACCTCATCGTTTAATGCCACACCAGGAGTTACCAGTTCAGTAACACCACGCTTCACAATTTTTTTAGTAAGCTTAGGGTCTTCTAATTGGTCACAAATAGCCACACGCTCTCCCGCCTTGACCAACTTAGGCAAATAGGTATTTAACGAATGGTGTGGAAAACCTGCTAACTCGGTTTCGCTCTCACTGCCAGCACCTCGTTTAGTTAAAATAATACCTAAAATACCTGCCGTTTTAACAGCATCTTCTCCAAACGTTTCGTAAAAATCGCCCACACGAAACAATAATAAAGCATCGGGATACTTTGCCTTAATAGCATTGTATTGTTTCATTAACGGCGTTTCCTTTTTTGATTTTTTAGTCAATGGTAAAGTAGTTTTTAAATCTTATTTTTGCGAATATTATTCTACAAGCTCCGATTTAAATCGGGATGCATCGAAAACAAGTAAAATAAGGAATGCTAATGTAGTACTATTTTGATTTTATTTAAAATGAAGGCTACAGAAGTTATTTACAATTGTTGGTAGATTTTAACAATATGAATAATTCATTGCGAGGATAAAGGACGTGGCAATCTAATTAACATAGATAATCACCTCTCATGCTTATTTCATAATGATATTTACAGTTGATAAGATTCCCTCCCGATAGTTATCGGGATTCAAGGGAATGACAAATTAAAAATTAGTGATGAGAAAACTAAAAAATAGCGAATTAGACCGATTAAGTATTGATGCTTTTAAACAGGCAAAAAAAACACCAATAATTATTATACTTGATAACATAAGGAGTTTAAATAATATTGGTTCGGTATTTAGAACCAGTGATGCTTTTTTAATTGAAAAAATTTACCTCTGTGGCATCACAGCAACACCGCCACATAAAGACATTCATAAAACAGCTTTGGGAAGTACCGATACGGTAGACTGGGAATATATTGAAAACACTATGGATTTAGTTGAAAAACTAAAAACTGAAAACATAAAGATCTGCTCTATTGAACAAGCTGAAAATGCCACAATGCTTAACAATTTTAAAATTGAACCCAACACCAAATATGCTTTGGTTTTTGGAAACGAAGTAAAAGGCGTCTCTCAAGAAGTTGTTAGTACTAGCGATACAGTTATTGAAATACCGCAATTTGGCACCAAACATTCTTTAAATATTTCGGTAAGTTGTGGGGTTGTGGTTTGGGATTTATATACTAAGCTATTAGTAAATCTAGGATAAGTGTCAAAAAAAATAAAAAAGCCTTGGCCAACTAAGGATGTTATGAATCAGATTTATGACATGAAACTTTGGGGCGGCTCTACATTCGATTTTTATTCCGGAACCGGTTCTCACGATCCAAAAATTATAAACCCATATCTAAATGCTTTAATTACTTTTTTAGATGCTTTTACGACACCTCCAGTTGTTTGTGATTTGGGTTGTGGCGACTTTAATATTGGCAAACATGTAACCAAATACACTAAAAAATATGTTGCTATAGATATTGTTGAAAAACTTATTGATAGAAACAAAAATTTATATAAAGAGGAGCACTTAGGATTTCATTGTTTAGATATTACTAAAGATGAGCTTCCTTCTGGAGATTGTATTATCTTAAGGCAGGTGTTACAACATTTATCTAACGCTGAAATACAAGAAATTATAAAAAAAATAGACGCTTATAAATACATCATTTTAACCGAGCATATACCTTTGGGCAACTTTATTCCAAACAAAGACATTATTTCCGGACAAGGGATTAGAATAAAACAAAACAGCGGTGTTAATATATTAGAAGCACCTTTCAATTTTAAAATCAAATACAAAAAAACCTTAGATGAGCATATTCTCGAACATAATAATGGGCGTATCGTGACGACATTATATCAAGTGTTTTAAATCGTTAAGTGGATATAGTCTAATTCTGTATAAGTTGAAAACACCATTATTTCCTAATTATTCTAATGTAACTTGATAAACATTTAATACCCTATATGTCACCTCGAGCGCAGTCGAGAGGTTATTGAAATTCGGTATTTTTGATTAGGTCTCGACTGCGCTCGACCTGACATTATACCAAACAATATCACCCTACAATATTGACTATTTTTCCGGGAACGACAATTACTTTTTTAGGTTCTCTGCCCTGTAATTGTTCTTTGGTTTTTTCGTGTGCCATAACAGCCTCCTGAATATCATCCTTACTCATATCTAACGGTAATTCCATTGTAAAACGCATTTTTCCATTAAATGAAATAGGATAATTTTTGCTGCTTTCTACTAAATGACTTGCATCAAATTTTGGAAACGGTGCCGTTGAAATTGACTCATTATGTCCTAATTGATGCCATAATTCCTCAGCAATATGTGGCGCATAAGGTGATATTAAAACTAATAATGGTTCTAGAATATCTTTAGATGTACATTTTTGAGCTGTTAACTCATTAACTGCTATCATAAAAGTAGACACCGACGTATTAAACGAAAAATTCTCGATATCTTCTTCTACTTTCTTTATAGTTTTATGGAGGGTTTTAAGAGCCTCCCCTAACCCCTCCAAAGGAGGGGAACTCGTTACGTGAAAAGTTCCATTTTCACCTTGATGATATAGTTTCCATAGTTTTTTAAGAAAGGAATGCACACCTGTAATGCCTGCTGTATTCCATGGTTTGTATTGCTCTAAAGGCCCAAGAAACATTTCGTATAAGCGTAGGCTGTCTGCGCCATAATCTTTAACTATATCGTCTGGATTTACGACGTTGTATTTGGACTTTGACATTTTTTCAACATCTCGACCTACTTTATAAACGCCATTTTCTTCACAAATAAATTCTGCATCTTTAAATTCTGACCTCCAGTTTTTAAATGCTTCTATATCTAGTTCATCAGAACTATTTACAAAAGATACATCTGCATGAATTGCTTGTACTTTCGTTTCACCAATTAAACCTTTTGAAAGAAACTTATTCTCACCCTCAACACGATACACAAATGCACTAGTCCCCAAAATCATACCCTGATTAATCAGTTTTTTGGCATATTCATCAACAGGCACAACACCTTTGTCAAACAAGAATTTTTGCCAAAAACGGGAGTATAATAAATGTCCGGTGGCATGCTCGCTTCCGCCTATGTATAAATCGACATCTTGCCAATAATCCAATGCTTCTTTAGATGCTATGTCGTTATCATTTTCAGGATCCATATACCTATTAAAATAATAGGAGCTTCCTGCCCATCCCGGCATGGTATTTAATTCTAATGGAAATACTGTTTTGTTATCGACCAACTGATTACTGACCACTGCAGACTGTTTCGTATCCCAAGCCCAAACGGTGGCATTTCCTAATGGCGGTTCGCCTGTTTCGGTTGGTAAATATTTTTCAACTTCTGGTAACTTGATTGGTAAATGCTCTTTTGCAATCATTTGTGGCATCCCATTTACATAGTACACAGGGAATGGTTCGCCCCAATACCGTTGCCTGCTAAATACAGCATCTCGTAAACGGTAATTGGTTTTCCCTTCGCCCTGACCGATTTGCTCCAATTCATGAATAACACGTTTGGTCGCTTTTTTATAGTTCATCCCATTAATAAAATCACTATTGGCGATAACTGTTTTGTCTTTATCTGCAAAGGCTTCTTTTGAAATATCTATACCTTCAAAAATATTCGGAATTGGGATATTAAAATGCTTTGCAAAATCGTAATCACGTTGGTCACCACATGGCACAGCCATTACAGCACCTGTTCCATAACCGGCTAATACGTAATCGCCAATCCAAATAGGAATAGGCTCTTTTGTAAATGGGTGTTCTGCATAAGCTCCTGTAAATACTCCTGAAATAGTTTTTACATCCGCCATTCTATCACGTTCACTACGTTTTGCTGTAGCTTCTATGTAAGCTTCAACAGCACCCTTTTGTTCTGGTGTTGTTATTTGTGACACCAATTCGTGTTCTGGTGCAAGTGTCATAAAACTAACTCCGAAAATAGTGTCGGGTCTTGTTGTGAAGACTTCAATCCCCCTAACCCCCGAAGGGGGAACTTGCTCACTCTGTTGTGATTTACTCTGAACTGATTTTCTTTGTGCTAGTTCTTTTTTTATGTTTTCTAAAACACTTTCAATATTCCCTAAAACTTCTTCATTTGTAAAACGGATAACTTTATAGTAGTCATTTTCAAGAATTTCTGTGCGTTTTGCATCTTCTTCTATTTGAGATTCATGGATTTTCCCGTCAACTTCAATGATTAATCGCTTTTTTAAACATACAAAATCAACAATATAGTCCCCTATTAAGTGTTGTTGTCTAAATTTTGCTTCTAAATTTTTATTTCTAAGCTGTTCCCACAATGCGGCTTCAGCTTGAGTTGGATTAGCACGCATCTCTTTGGCTCGTTCTAATAATAAATGCGAATTATTTCCACCTGTCATATAACCAGCACGTGTATCCGAACCAGCTTTCTCTTCCCCTCCGGGGAAGGATAGGATGGGGAACGAGACGGATGCTCCAACCGATTTTCCAACCCAATTACGCTGACTTTCTTTAAGAGAGTCTGTCCAATCAATGGTATCTAATCCTTGAAGTAAACGTTCTGCATAAGCAGTAATACGCATACTCCACTGGGTCATTTTTTTACGAATTACAGGATGTCCACCACGTTCTGAAACACCATTCACTATTTCATCATTTGCCAAAACAGTTCCCAAAGCAGGACACCAGTTTACTTCGGTTTCTGCTAAATACGTAAGTCTGTACTGTAATAATATTTGTTGCTGTTTTTCAGAAGAAAACGCTTTCCATGCATCTGCAGAAAACACTTCAATAGTATCATCGCAAACCGCATTTACATTTGCATTTCCTTCCGTTTCGAAAATAGCAACCAAGTCCGATATATCTTCTGCTTTATTAGTTTCATTATTATACCAGGATTCGAATAATTGAATAAAAATCCATTGCGTCCACTTATAATAACTTGGATCTGATGTTCTAACTTCTCGAGACCAATCGAACGAAAAACCTATTTGATCCAACTGTCGGCGATATGTTTTTATATTTTCTGCAGTTGTTATTGCCGGATGTTGACCTGTTTGAATAGCATATTGTTCTGCTGGCAAACCAAAGCTATCATAGCCTTGTGGATGTAATACATTAAAGCCTTTATGGCGCTTGTAACGTGCATAAATATCAGACGCTATATACCCTAACGGATGTCCAACATGCAAACCTGCTCCACTTGGATAAGGGAACATATCCAAAACATAATATTTTGGTTTTATGCTCTTTCCTTCTATGCCACTCTGGGCAGGGTTTTCGGCTTTAAACGTTTGGTTCTCTGCCCAAAATTTTTGCCATTTGGCTTCTATCTCGTTGAAATTGTATTTCATTATAGTCCTAAATATATTCTTGTCATTGCGATGGAATCCTATTAATTATTGGGATCGGGGCGACTGTGCAATCTTTTAAATCGAATCTTAAAATAAAACAGATTCCCACGCTTCGCTCTTAATGACGATTTTAAAACCGCAAATTTAAACTTATTATAACAATGTTAAAAGTTTAAACGTTGTAATTATAAATACTAGAAGCTTACTTTTTTTAGATCTACTTTAGATTTCTACTTAATAAGATTTCCTCCCGATAGTTATCGGATTCACGGAAAAGACATTTATTTGAAATCAAAAGACTTAAATCTTTTGAAGATTCTTTGCGTATACTTTATTATTTTTACGCTATCAATCCTGACACTTTATGAGTTTATCATTTGAAAAACACCAAAAACGCAGACTTATCTCTTCTTATTTTTCAGTCGTATTAAGTATTGCTTTGGTATTGTTTTTATTGGGTTTATTAGGGATGCTCATTCTAAATGCTAAAAAAGTATCCGATCATTTTAAGGAGCAAGTAGTTGTAACCATCTACCTTAAAGATTCTGCCAAAGAAGTTGAAACAAAACAACTAGAAAAAAGTTTGGCTATGGCAAATTATGTAAAATCTATAGAGTATGTCTCTAAAGAACAAGCTGCCGAATTTATGAAAGCTGAAAATGGTGAGGATTTCATGGATTTTGTTGGTTATAATCCATTACAAAATTCCATCGATGTACATTTAAAAGCTGATTTTGTAACTTCTCAACATTTAGATAAAATTTCAGCAGATGCGGTAAATAAAAATTTCGTCGATGAAGTTAGCTACGATAATGACTTAGTTAATTTGATGAACGACAATGTAAAGAAGATTAGTTTCTGGGTGCTTATTATAAGTGCTATTTTTACGTTAATTGCCGTTTTACTTATTAATAGTTCCATAAGGTTAGCCGTCTTTTCCAAGCGTTTTACCATAAAAACTATGCAAATGGTTGGTGCCACTAAGCAGTTTATTAGACTTCCTTTTATATGGAAAAGTGTTCGTTTGGGCATGATTGGAGCAGTTTTAGCACTTATAGGTATGGCCATTGTTTTGTATTATCTTAATAAAACATTTTCAGAATTAGAGTTACTAAGCAATCCCGTTTTAATGGCTTTCCTTTTTATTTTTGTTTTTGCTTTGGGTATTGTCATTACATGGATAAGCACGCATTTTGCGACGCAGCGCTTCTTAAATTTAAAGACTGATCAACTGTACTAATAAGAGCAACGAAAACCATAAATTATATTAGCCTCGAATTAAAACGTTGAACTCATTAATTAATTTTAGAAAGTCTTAACGCTCAGGTTTTAAATAAATCCGTTAATTTGCATATCAATTACACAATACCATGGGAGAAAAAAAACGAAAAGAAGCCGCTAAAAGTATATTTGTTTTTGGGAAGAAAAACTATAAATTCATGTTTATTGGTTTAGCCTGTATCGCCTTAGGTTTTATTTTAATGTCTGGAGGTGGTAGTGATGATCCCAATGTTTTTAATCCTGAAATTTTTCATTGGAGACGTATAAGATTAGCCCCTGCTATTATTCTAATTGGTTTTGGCATTGAAATTTATGCTATTTTATTAAATCCTGATAAAAGTAATTAACGAGGAAAGTAAACGAAGTACTCTAGTACAGGCATATTTATTGGCTAATTAACAGAAAATCAGCACAAAATTTACGCCTGTTATTTTGATCTGTTTCCTCTTAACTTCATTAAGATTTTTAACTTGTTTCTTTTAGAAGTGATATGCGTCTTGTATAACACCTCCACCGAAGTATTCTTTAGCCTATTTTTTTTAACGTTAGAATAATTTGTTTAAGTTTTTTTTAACGTTAAACCAATCTCAAATGCAATAATTTTGCGAGCATATACACCATCAATATTATTTTAATGAGAAAACTCATCCTTACCATCCTAGGTGGCCTACTTATTTTAGCATCCTTTTTTATTGCGTACATAATAATTCAAAATAAAAACAAAGCAAAACCTGTGCCTCAAAAAGTGATTAAAACTGTTTTTGCAGATACAGTAAAAAATGCTACAATCCCTATTGTTATTCCTGCAAACGGAAACCTTACTGCAAAACGAAGAGTTGAATTATACGCCGAAGTTCAAGGTATTTTCAGATCTGGATCAACTTTATTTAAACCTGGACAAGTCTATAAAAAAGGGCATTCCTTAATACGTATTGATGCCTCAGAATATTATGCAAGTGTACAATCTGCAAAAAGTAATTTATATAACTCCATAGTAGCTATTATGGCAGATTTACGTTTAGATTTTCCTGAAATATTTCCAAAATGGCAAACCTATATAAATGATTTTGATTTGACCAAAACAACACCAAAATTACCGGAAATGACATCCGAAAAGGAAACATATTTTATTACGGGAAGAAACGTCATTTCTAATTACTATAATGTTAAAAATTTAGAACAACGGTTATCTAAATATACCATTGTTGCTCCTTTTAATGGTATTCTTACAGAAGCATTAGTAACAGAAGGAACTTTAATTAGAAGTGGTCAAAAGCTAGGAGAATTTATAGACCCATCGGTGTATGAAATGGAAGTTGCAATTAGTAAATCGTTTGCAAATCTTTTACAGACAGGAGAAGAAGTAACCCTTAATAATTTAGATGCTACCGAGGCTTTTAAAGGAATCGTTTCTAGAGTTAATGGAAGCATTGACGCCACTACACAAACCATCACTGCTTTTATAGAGGTTAAAGATGACAAACTTAAAGAAGGCATGTATTTGGAAGCAAGATTAAATGCTAAACAAGAAGAAAATGCCATTGAAATTGACAGGAATTTATTGTTAGACACACAGCAAATTTATGTTGTAAGAGATAGTATTTTAGACGTTATACCTGTAAAGCCAGTATATTTTAGTGACGCTAAAGTAGTTTTAAAAGATGTTCCTGACGGAAGTGTTATTTTATCACAACCTGTTACCGGTGCTTACGCCGGTATGTTAGTCAAAATATTTAAAGATAAATCTATAAAAACCAGCAATTAGGATGAGAAAAATAATTGCATATTTTATAAGACATCATGTCGCAGTACAGGTTTTTATTTTAGCTTTTTTAGCTTTTGGTATTATTGGCGTTTTAGCTTTAAAGTCATCGTTTTTCCCTTTAGTGGATTCAAAGACTATTTCAATTCAAATTACATATCCAGGTGCTTCACCCCAAGAAATTGAAGAAGGTATTGTTCTTCAAATAGAAGATAATTTAAAAGGACTAAAAGGCATAGATAGAGTTACATCGACATCAAAAGAAAATAGTGGAAGTATTACTGTCGAAATTGAAAAGGGGGAGAATATTGACTTTATGCTTTTAGAAGTTAAAAATGCCGTCGATAGAGTACCAACTTTTCCAACGGGTATGGAACCTCTAATCGTTGCAAAAAATGAGAATGTTAGAGAAACCATTTCGTTTGCTGTAAGTGGGAAAAACATCCCATTAGTTACTTTAAAACAAATTGGAAGACAAATTGAAAACGATTTAAGAGCTATTGATGGAATTTCGCAAGTAGAAGTTTCTGGTTATCCTGATGAAGAAATTGAGATTGCCGTGAATGAAACGAGCCTTCTGGCTTACAACATTACATTTAATGAAGTAGCAGAGGCCGTTAGTTCATCTAATATTTTAGTTACGGGGGGTAACATTAAAACCAATGCGGAAGAATACTTAATTAGAGCCAATAACCGTTCTTATTATAGCAATGAGCTTTCAAATATAGTAGTAAAAGCCAATGCTGATGGTAAAACAGTACGACTAAAAGATGTCGCCATATTAAGAGATCGTTTTTCCGAAACGCCTAATGCCACTTATTTTAACGATGATTTATCGGTTAACATTAGCGTAACCAGTACCAATAATGAAGATCTAATATCTTCTGCAGAAAATGTTAAGGAATACATTGAAATATATAATAAAACTCATAACAATGTACGCTTAAACATTGTTAGGGACTTATCAATAACATTAAACCAGCGCACACAACTTTTAGGAGAAAATGCTATTTCAGGAATGTTATTGGTACTCTTGTTTTTGTCTATATTCTTAAATACAAGATTAGCTTTTTGGGTAGCGTTCGGTCTTCCTATTTCATTTCTGGGCATGTTTATTTTTGCAAGCCAATTTGATGTAACTATTAATGTATTATCTCTTTTCGGGATGATTATAGTTATTGGTATTTTGGTTGACGATGGTATTGTAATTGCCGAAAACATATTCCAACATTATGAAGACGGAAAAGACCCCGTAGAAGCAGCCATTGATGGTGTTATGGAAGTAATTCCACCTGTAGTTTCTGCTATTGTTACAACGCTATTGGCATTTTCGACCTTCTTGTTTTTAGAAAGTAGGATTGGTGAGTTTTTTAGCGAAGTATCTGTGATAGTTATGCTAACGTTAGCAATATCTTTAATAGAAGCTCTTATTATTTTACCGGCTCATTTAGCACACTCAAAAGCACTTCTTAGAGATAAGGAAGCTCGACCAAAATCAAAAATTAAACGATTTTTTGCTAAAATGAGAGGCATTAATGCCTACGGTGATCGTATTATGTCATTTTTGAGAGACCGAATTTATACACCAATTTTAGATTTTGTAATTAATTTTAAAATGCTTGCTCTAGGCATATTCGTTGCTGCATTAATTTTAACATTTGGGGCCATTGGAGGTGGTATTATAGGGGTTACTATATTTCCGCGTATAGCAAGCGATAGAATAAGTGTCGAGTTAGACATGCCAAATGGAACTAACGTAATAGTTACAGATTCTATCATATCTATGATCGAAGAGAAAGCACACTTGGTTAATGAAGAGTTCACAAAAAAATATTTAGAAGGCACAGACAAAGTACTGTTTGAGAATACCATAAAAAGAATTAATAGCGCTTCAAGTGCTCAATTAGATATTAATATGTTGCCTGGTGAAGAACGGCCAGATCAAATTAATGCTTCATTAGTTGCCAATAGATTGAGAGAACTCGTTGGGCCTGTTATAGGAATTGAACGACTAATTTTTGGTTCTGGTGGTAATTTTGGAGGAAGTCCGGTTTCTGTTTCTTTATTAAGTAATAATATTGAAGAGTTAAAGGCAGCTAAAGTAGAATTGAAATCTATTTTGGAATCTAATTCTTTATTAAAAGATGTCGAAGATAACGACCCCGCCGGTATTAAGGAGATTCGATTAGAACTTAAAGAAAGTGCTTACCTGCTTGGTTTGAATTTGCAATCTGTGATGGCCCAAATTAGAGGTGGTTTTTTTGGTGTGCAAGCACAACGCTTTCAGCGAGGGCAAGATGAAATTAAAGTTTGGGTACGTTACGATAAAACTGATAGAGCGTCTATTAACGATTTAGACGATATGCGAATTGTTACACCATCTGGAGAACGCATCACTTTAAAAGACATTGCCAATTATTCCATTGAGCGTGGCGATGTTGCCATTAATCACTTAGAGGGTCGTAGAGAGATACAGGTGTCTGCCGATTTAAAAGACCCAAGCACCAGTGCTACCGATATCTTAGATGATATAAAGGCAAACATTATACCCGAATTAAAATCAAAATATCCCACCATTGCCGCTTCTTATGAAGGACAAAATAGAGAAGCTGCCAAATTAAATAGATCTTTAATAAGCGCAGGATTAGTTATTATCATCTTAATTTATTTCACTATTGCGTTTACCTTTAGGAGCTTAAGTCAGCCTTTATTATTAATACTATTAATCCCATTTAGTTTAACTGCTGTAGCTTGGGGACATTGGGTATTAGGTTTTCAGGTAAATGTGTTATCCCTACTTGGAATCATCGCATTAATTGGCATCATGGTTAATGATGGCTTGGTACTTATTGGTAAGTTTAATACTAATTTAAAGGCAGGGTTGAAATTTGATGACGCTTTAAAAGAAGCCGGAAAATCTCGTTTTAGAGCGATTTTTTTAACCTCTCTAACAACCATTGCAGGTTTAGCTCCTTTATTATTAGAAAAAAGTCGTCAAGCGCAGTTTTTAAAACCCATGGCAATTTCTATTTCTTTTGGTATTGCCTATGCAACTGTTTTAACACTTTTGGTATTGCCTTTATTTTTATCTATTAGCAATAACATTAAAAAGAACACAAAATGGTTGGTAACAGGAAATGAAGTCACTAAAGAAGAAGTTGAAGGTGCTATTAAAGAACAAAATGAAAGTCATGAGTATTAAAAGTTTATTGTCGATTTCTATGATGTCATTTATGGTATCCGTTTCGGCACAAGAGATATTATCCGTTTCAAAAGCTATAGAATTGGCTTTAGAAAACAATTATGGTATTAAAATAGCATCCAATAATAATAGAATAGCCGAAAATAACAAGAGTATTTTGAATACTGGTTATTTGCCAACATTAACAGGAAATGCTGGGGCTACTTATAATTTAGACAATACTGATGCCGAGTTTTCTGATGGGTCTTCTACCACTTTAAGTGGCGCAGAAAGTTCACGTTATAACGCTTCGTTAGATTTAAACTATACACTTTTTGATGGTTTAGGCAGACATTATGATTATAAACAATTAAAAGAAACCTATCAATTATCAAAACTAGAGGCTAGAGAAACCATTGAAAATACGATGGCTCAACTTTTTACGGTGTATTACAATGTCGCTCGAATTTCTGAAAACGTTAATACACTGCAACAAACCTTAGCCATTTCAAAAGATAGAATTGTAAGAGCACAATATCAATTTGATTATGGTCAAAGCACTAAACTTGATGTATTAAATGCTCAAGTAGACATTAATAATGACAGTATTAATTTAATTAATGCCAAACAAGAACTCAAGAATGCTAAACGAGATTTGAATGTGGTTTTAGGCAATTCGTTTACTCCTGAATTTAAAGTGGACACTTTAATTAATTTCATGATGGATATTGACAAAAACGACTTGTTCAATAAAATGAAAACCAATAATGTGACACTTTTACAACTTGATAAAAATATCATGATTAATGAATTCACTATTAAGGCTAATAAATCGGGTTATTTGCCAACAGTTGGATTAACTGGATCTTATGGATGGAATAAAAATAATAATAATGCAGCTTCTTTTCTTGCCGTGTCAACCAATACAGGGTTTTCTGGAGGCATCACGTTTAGTTGGGATTTATTTGATGGAGGTAGTACTATAACTACTGTAAAAAATGCCAAAATTAATTTAGAAAATCAGCAGCTTGAAAAGGAATCTATTTTTATTAGCATAGAACGTGATTTCGATAATGCATGGGATGATTATCAAAATAAGCTGGCCATTTATAGGGTTCAAGAAGATAATATTATTACATCACAAAATAACTTTGACCGTACACAAGAAAATTTCAAATTGGGACAAGTTACTTCTATTGAGTTTAGGCAAGCACAATTAAACCTTTTAAATTCAGAATTAAGTAGAGATCAGGCAAAATACGAAGCTAAACTTTCCGAACTTAATCTGTTACAATTGAGTGGAGAATTGTTAAATGTATCTTTTTAATTAAAGTGATTTGGATTTAAAATATTAAATCAATGTATATCTCTAAATCAAACAAATGACTTTTAAACCTATATAGAACTCGTTAAATGTTGAATCTCAATTAACAACTATTATTAAAGATTCAACATTTAAAGTTAAAAATATCTCCTATAAATAAAGTATTGCTATTTCTATTTTAATATTTTTGCTCGTGGAAATTATTATTATCCTTTTTTAACACTTGTTCCCCATGGAAATTATAGACGCCATTATTCTTGGTATTATTCAAGGTCTTACCGAGTTTTTACCCGTGTCATCAAGCGGTCATTTAGAACTTGGAAAAGCTATTCTTGGTGATGATTCAATTCCTGAAGAAAGCTTGCTATTTACGGTAGTTCTACACTTTGCCACTGCTTTAAGTACTATAGTTGTTTTTAGAAAAGATATTTTAGATCTTATTAAAGGTATGCTGAAATTTAAATGGAATGAGGATTTACAATTCGTATCAAAAATTATAGTATCCATGATTCCTGCTGTTCTGGTAGGTGTTTTTTTTGAAAAAGAATTAGAACAACTTTTTGGAGGCAACATTTTACTGGTAGGGTGTATGTTAATTATAACAGCTATTTTACTTTTTTTAGCAGATAAAGCTAAAGACACTAATAAAAAAGTATCGTTTAAAAATGCTTTTATTATTGGAATTTCTCAAGCTATTGCTATGCTTCCGGGTATTTCGCGCTCGGGTGCTACTATTTCGACTTCTGTTTTATTAGGTAATGATAAAACAAAAGCGGCTCGCTTTTCATTTTTAATGGTGGTTCCTTTAATTTTTGGTAAAATAGCAAAGGATGTTATGAGCGGCGACTTAACTTATGAGAGTCAAAATTTCACGTCATTATCCATTGGATTTATAGCTGCTTTTATTGCCGGATTATTTGCTTGTACTTGGATGATTGCCTTGGTTAAAAAAAGCAAACTAAGTTATTTCGCTATTTACTGTATTGTTGTTGGTGCTATCGCCATAGTGTTTTCTTTATTAAATTCGTAACATGATTACGAAAGAAGATTATCTTTCCGGACAGGTACTTTTAGTTGATAAACCTCTAAATTGGACTTCTTTTCAAGTAGTAAATAAACTGCGTTGGGAAATCCGACAGGCTTTCGATATTAAAAAAATAAAAGTAGGGCATGCCGGTACACTCGACCCTCTGGCAACAGGGTTATTAGTTATTTGTACGGGCAAAATGACTAAACAAATTGATACGTTTCAAGGGCAAGTTAAAGAATATACAGGCACTTTTGTTTTGGGCAGTACAACTCCATCTTATGATTTAGAAACTGAAATTGACAAAAAATTCTCTACTACCCATATTACTGACACATTAATTCAAGATACTACAAAGCAATTTATTGGAAACATTCAACAATATCCACCTGTTTTTTCTGCACTAAAAAAAGACGGAAAACGATTATATGAATTTGCAAGAGCAGGTGAATCGGTTGAAATAAAACCTAGAACCGTCAACATTTCAGAATTCGAGATTACAAAAATTAATACTTCGGATGCTCCTAGTACAGATTCAATAAATATCGATTTTAGAGTGGTTTGTAGTAAAGGCACCTACATTCGTTCTTTAGCCAACGACTTTGGAAAGGCACTTCATTCCGGAGCGCACCTATCTACACTAAGACGCACTAAGATTGGTGATTTTTATATTGACGATTCAATCACTATTGAAACTTTTATTTCTAACTTAAAAACTAATTAATATAATTTTTACGTATATTACGTAAATAATTCTCTCTAACAACTCTCGATTTGCACCTAACAAATCAACATAAGGCTCTATTACTCACCTTCCTGATTTCGGGAACGGTAATATTATCTATATTCAATTTAAGCCTTAAAAAACAAGGTAAATTTGCATCGGAAAGCTACTATGAAATAGAGCCTGAGGAAGAATTAACCGAAGAAGAAATTAAAGTATTAGAGGCTTTAGAAAAACTAAATGCAAGTAAGGCAGAAACGAATAGCGCCTTTAACGAAACACAGAATAATAAGCATTTTGCTGAAGCTTTTAAACCTATTGCACCGCCCGAAGATTATGTACCAAAATCCAGCAATAGTGAGTCAGAAAATGCAGAGAATTACACTAAAATATATGAAGCTTCTAATGATTCTAAAGTAAATAAAGATGAATTATCATCATTTAGTAAAGTAAATGATTTATTGAAGAAACAACAAGGTGAAGGTGCAAATACAAAAAGTACGATTAGTTTTTCATTGGTTAACAGACAAAAAAAGTATATCCCAATTCCTGTTTATCTATGTGAGGTTGACGGTAAAATAGTTGTAAATATTACGGTTAATGACAAAGGAAATGTTGTGGATGCCTATGTAAATACCGCCTCTACTTCAAATAACGAATGCCTTATAGAACATGCATTAGAATATGCTAAAGATTCCCGCTTTAGTGAAGATTCTACAAAGAAAACACAATTAGGGTCTATTACATTTTACTTTATAGGCAAACATTAGGTTCTAACTCGCAAAGTATATCGGTTAGATCGTTTATAATATTTTGACCTTTGTCGGTATTATACCAATGCTGTAAATCTTCTTTAAATTCTGGAGTCAGTTTCCCATGCTTTGCTTTAAATCTACTAACATAATTACTTGCTTCGCTAGGCCTAGGTCCGTACGTATTTAATACATCACCCGTTTTACTATCTAATATGATTACTTTGGGAATGGCTTTATTGCCATCGGTCAAAAAAGCATCCATTAACTCAGGGTTTTCATCACGAAGCACAATTTTAAAATCAATATTACTATTTAATTCGGCCACTTTATTTAATACAGGCAATATATGCGCAGCATCTCCACACCAGCTTTCTGTAATAGTCAACCAGGTAATTGGATCTTTAAATGTTTTTATTTTATAAAAAGCCTCATCGTTTACCTTTATAGTTTTATCCCAACGTTTCATACGTCGGTCGTTAAGTTTAGTATAATTTACTAAAGCTTCTGTTTTTTCATTCCCAGTAGTAGAGCTATTTTCTGCTAATTGCTTTATTAAATCTCTATAAGCCTGATACGATATGCTTTTATCTAAGCTATTTTTTATTAAGGTATCCATACAATCTTTCTTTTATTCAATACAACAAAATTAGTATCTTGATTTTTTATTTAAGATGATATTTGTCATACTTTTGCTTTAATCCTTACTGAATTTTATGGAAATAAAAAATAAATGCCATTGGTGCCTTGGTGATGATTTATATGAAGCTTATCATGATGAAGAATGGGGTACTCCTGTTTATGACGATGATACGCTTTTTGAGTTTTTAATTTTAGAAACATTTCAGGCAGGGTTAAGCTGGATTACCGTTTTACGAAAACGTGAAAATTTCAGGAAAGCATTCGATAATTTTGATTATAAAAAGATTGCTAATTACAAACAAAATAAGATCGACTCATTGTTACAAGACTCTGGTATTATTAGAAATAAACTAAAAGTAAATGCCACCGTCACCAATGCACAAGCTTTTATAAAAGTTCAAGAAGAATTTGGAAGTTTTAGCAAATACATTTGGGGATTTGTAGATGGTAAACCTATAAAGAATATTTTTAAAACGCTAAAAGATATTCCGGCCAATACGCCTTTAAGTGATACTATTAGTAAAGACCTTAAAAAACGAGGGTTTAAATTTGTTGGCACAACCGTTATTTATGCTCATATGCAAGCAACTGGTATGGTAAATGACCATGTAGTTGATTGTTTTAGGTATGGAGAAGTTTAAACTATTAAGTCTTACTATACATTCCCTTTTGCTTTTTACAAAGCTTCTCCCTAACTAAAGATGAAAAAAAAGAGCGCATATCCGATAGGTAATCACACTCTTTTTAAAATTATTGCTGAAATAAAAAAATGTCAAACACTTTTCAAACGATCCATTACTTTTAAAAGTAATGAATCGTTTTCTGTTAATCATAAAATTTAAAAAACTACAATATTAACTTTGAATAACTTGGCCAGTCCTTTTCATAGAATACACGTGTATGCCGTTGAATTTAGAAGGTAAATTTCCCTGTATCCATCCATTCTGCTGATATGAGGCACCAAAAATCACTAGCTAATTGTTGCTTCACATATTCATATGGAATATAACCATAGCCATCATCACCCCAATTTTCCCCCCAAGAATTTCTGATTATTAAAGCTCCTTTTCTTCTTTTTTTATCAATTGGATTTGAAATTACTAAATCATCATCATATCCTACAACCATAACTGCATGTCCACCTATTACTGACTCATTTTCTTCAGGATAAGGAATTTTACCTGTTTTATATGTTTCTTCATAGTTAAGAGAATTATAACAAGTAAATCCCATAATGGAGGGGATTCCTGCACTTAACTGTTTTTTAACATTAATTAGAGTTTGATGACCAGTAGTACCTAATGGATCTAATCTATAATACAAAAGAGCTTGAAAGTTTTGGGCATATGAGTAAATAAATGCTGGAGGTTCATTATTAAACTTTTCAATTTCATAAGGATAGTTGTTAGTTGGTGGAACACCGAAAAGAGCTAGTGATCCCATTGCTGTTCTTGTATACGCACCACTATCATAATCTAAGTCCAGCATGTTTCGAGTAGTTTTGTATACAAATAATTCGGAACCATCTATATATTTATTGAAAGCTCTTTTTTGAAAATACTCATATATACCTACAGCTGCAAATGCGGTACAAGATCCGATATTACCCTGATCTTTGACTGGAGAACACCATTTTCTATTATCAACTTTTTTTTCTAAAGTTTTTTTTGACTCACCAGAGATTCCTACTCTTTTCAATAAACCCTTCAAAGATTCTTTGGATTCAGGTTTAAGTGGGTTTCTGAGAGTTATTGAAGTATCCTTGTTATAATCTCTAATATCAGGATAATCTTTTATCCAACCCAAGTTCTTTTTAATTCGTTTCATTTCTAAAGTATTTTTAATTAAATATTTAAAATCAATATTAATAACTGAAGAATTTTAATTCAATACCCAATAGAGGGGAGATTCTGAAAACAAAATAACTAGATTCTTAGAGTTGCATACAGTACAAAGACAAAGTTCCATTTCAAAAAACTTTATCGGTTGTTACCTACATAGCTACAAGCGGAAATAAAATTAGTTGAAAATTTTCACAAAATTAAATCACTATTCTTTATAAATATTTCAAAAAAGAAGTTCTCGAAATTTCTTCAGCCCCCAAACTTTCCAGATGGTTCGTGTACACCTGACAATCTATAAGCCTGTAATTCGTATTCTGAATAAACTTTATAAAACCTACCTTACTGGCGTTACTTTCTTTAGTAAACATACTTTCACCACAAAATACCCCATTGTTTAAATCGATACCATAAAGTCCACCAACTAAAACATTATTATTCCAAACCTCAACAGATTTTGCACAACCCAACTTATGAAGTTTTGTATAAGCTTCAATCATATTATCCGTAATCCAGGTACTTACTTGACCATCGCGTTTTATTTTAGAACATTCCATAATAACCTCTCGAAAAGCTTTATTAACAGTCACCACATAATTTTTATTACGTAATACTTGTTCCATACTTTTTGAGACTTTTAATTTATTTGGAAACAAGACAAAACGTGGGTCTGGAGACCACCATAAAATGGGTTCTTCTGCTTCAAACCAAGGAAAAATACCCGATTTATATGCTAACAATAAACGATCTATAGATAAATCACCACCAACAGCTAAAATCCCTTCTTTTGTAGCTTGATTTACATCAGGAAACCATATGTTATCATTCAACAAAACCATTATAAAAGTATTAAGCCTAAAATATAAACACTAATACCAACAAGCATGAGGATTAAGGTGTACGGTAAAATCTCTTTTGCTTTCAACTTGGTAATACCCAAAAGCGGTAGCGCCCAGAAAGGTTGTAACATATTAGTGATTTGGTCGCCATAAGCCAACGCCATAATCGCTTTTGGTAGAGGCACACCTAATTTTAAAGCCGACTCTACTATAACTGGGCCTTGCACAGCCCATTGTCCGCCTCCACTTGGTACAAATATATTTACCAAACCAGCACTCATAAACGTATAAATTGGCAACGTAGTTTCTGTAGCTATGGACACAAAAAAATCAGAAATTTGAACTACCATTCCTGAAGATTTCATGATTCCCATAATCCCAAAATATAGCGGAAATTGAATGAGAATTCCCGAAGTCCCTTTAATGGCTTCTTCTACTGCTTTTAAAAAATTATGGAAGTTTTTATGTAAAAGAATGGCTAATCCCAGCATGAAAAAATTAAGCATGTTAGGTGTAATTTGTAGATTCAGAATATTGCTCCAATATTGATATAAAAACGTTATGAGCAGAATTGTTCCGAAGGCCACACCTAAAATATTCGAAAAATCTAACTTTTCTGCACCTTCTTTTTGATCTTTTTCTTCAGAATCAAATTGATAATTTTCCAGTTTAAAATTTGTGGATTGGGTTATTTTCGATAGTCTTTTTAATACCAATGGAATCAATATAAGTAAGATTCCAAATAGTAGTAAATTCCACCAACTAAAAATAGTTGCATTAAAGTTTATGCTTTCCGGAACTTGATTAAGAATTTCAGAAGAAGAAATACCTTGCATTAAAGTTTTTATATGTCCATTCTCTGAAACCTTTATTGGAGCCGAACCACTAATACCTCCATGCCATATCATCAATCCAACATACCCTGCTGCTCCTACCAGCGGGTAATTTAATGGTATGTTATTTCGTTGCGCATGTTCACCAACTTTTCTTGCTAAAATAGCTCCAAATATAAGTCCAAGCCCCCAATTTAAAAAAGCCATCAGCATAGTCGTAACACTCACTAAAACCACCGCAGAAGATGTACTGGTTATATTTTTAGATAAGGCTACTATTAACCTATTAACAGGCTTACTTAATACTAAAACATGGCCTAAAACCAATATAAGCATCATTTGATAGGCGAATACCAACAAAGCATTATTCCAGATACCCGATTCCCAATACGATAAAACTTCTAAAACATGATTGCTTCCCTCTTTAAATTCTGTGAAACAGATCGCCATAATCATTGTAAATAATGTTAATAATATGGCTATGGTGAATGGTGAAGGTAAGTAACGTTTAAAAAGTGTTTCTATGATTTTAGTAACATTCATATTGGAAAATTAAACCATTTTCGTTTAATCATAAAAAAACCTCAACATTAATTTTAATATTGAGGTTTTAATTTATTTCTGACCCTTTCGTCTTTTTAAACCCTTCCGTCTTTTGATTTAATAAAATCAAAATCCACCTTCCCTTTTTAAGGGAAGGAACACGTGTAGTTTATTATTTTATTAGAAAGGCAGGTCGTCGTGATCTTCTTCTTTTAAATCTCCAGCAGGTTCAAAAGCATCCGCTGGTGGTACTGGTGGCAAGTTCTCACCCGAAGCCTCTGCTTGTAAAGCTTCTATTCTCCATCCTTGAATCGAGTTAAAATATTTTGTTTCTCCTTGTGGGTTTACCCACTCTCTACCTCTTAAATTTATACTAATCTTAACTTGTTGCCCTACCTGATAACTGTTTAACAAATCTGTTTTATCTTGAACAAACTCTACCATGATGTGTTGTGGGTACTGCTCTTCTGTAGTTACTACAATCTCTCTTTTTCTAAACCCATTACTTCCAAAAGTTTGAGTTTCTCCTACCATTTTTATTTTTCCTTGAACTTCCATTAATTATTATTTATATCGATTAATTACTATTTAACTTAATAATATTTTCCAAGCACTCTCAACATCACCAAAACTTAGGTAATTACGTGCTAATTTATGTTTTTGTCTGTGCGTAGCCGTTTTAATATTCGAATATCTACCTCCTAAATCTTCAATAAAAGCCTTGACACTTTCTTCAGTTGGTAGCGTTTCTATATTGGCCAACATCCCTAAATCGTTTCCGGTTAAAACCATGCTATTTTTAACATGGTCGGGAAAATTATCAACACCAATTCCTAACGTTGATAGCGGTTTGGGTATTTCAAAAAAGCCCTTTTTAGCACGGGTATAGTAACTTCCCCCAGCTCTGGCAACCAAATCTAATTTTTGCTGGTTTATGATACCATTCTCATCAAGTACATCTTCATCTATATGAAGTTTAACGACCTCACAAACAATTAAATTGCCTGCGCCTCCTTCTGTTCCCAACTTAACAATATCATTTACTTTACATTCAAACTGT
Organism: Flavivirga aquimarina; assembly: GCF_030540835.1. Lineage (GTDB taxonomy): Bacteria > Bacteroidota > Bacteroidia > Flavobacteriales > Flavobacteriaceae > Flavivirga > Flavivirga aquimarina. The sequence goes on from NZ_JAUOEK010000184.1 coordinate 110,467, forward strand.
ACAGGTGCTTCTGCAACACGAAATGGTTTAACAATATCAGATTCTAACATCGTTAATCCCGACTTATCAAACTCATTTATGCCTTCAGGGTACTCTGTACTTGTTAATGACATTTGATGCACCATATCATAATTCACCACATTAATAACCACTTCTCTCGTTGCTTCAACATTTTGCAGTGTGTGCTTTGTCGTGTTATCTCTAACACGTCGCGCTGGTGAAAATATCATGATAGGCGGATTTGCACTAAACACATTAAAAAAACTAAATGGCGACAAATTCGGATTCCCATTTTCATCTATAGTACTAGCAAAAGCAATTGGTCTTGGTGCAACGGCACTTAACAAATAACCATGCAATTTGCTGGTAGGCAAGCTTTTTGGTTCAAATGATGTCATTAATTCTTTAGTTTTAACAAATGTAACTATTATGTTGTTTAACTAAAAACCAATTTACTAACATCTTAAACAATAATATTAACAGATTTGCATTATATTACAAGTTAAATTTAATTAACCAATGATTTTTACAAAACACGGCAATGCATTTCGTTGGATTATCATTATTGCGTCTTTCTTTATTGTGTCCCTTATTTTATGGAAAACCTATGAGTTTTTTCAGCACTTTAAAGACGAAGAACGCACCAAAATGGAAAATTGGTCGTTTGCTCAATCTGATTTATTAAAAACTGATGACCTTAATGGGAATATGGGTGATTTGCCATTAAAGGTTATTACAAGTAACAAGACTACACCTATGATCAAAGTCAATGTTGATGGTAGTTATGATTTTAATAATATCGATGAAGATAAAGCAAAGGATTCTGTATATATTAAAAAATTAATTTTAAAATTCGAAAAGGAAAATACTCCTATTGATGTGAAATTTGATGGTAAACTTTATAGCAAAATTTATTACGGAAACTCTCCCTTATTAAACAAATTAAAATATTATCCGTTAGCACTATTACTTATTGTTGTCTTATTCGGTGCGGTTATTTTCTTCTTTTATAGTAGTAATAAAAATGCCACTCAAAACAAATTATGGTCAGGTATGGCTAAAGAAACGGCGCATCAAATAGGCACGCCTTTATCTTCTTTAATAGGGTGGACAGAAATTTTAAAAAGTGAACATGTAAACCCGGATTATATTGCTGAAATTGAAAAAGATGTAGACCGCTTAAAAACCATTACTGAGCGCTTTAGTAAAATTGGATCTTTACCAACTCTTGAAATAACTGATATTATTAAAGAGACTATGGATTCTTACGATTATTTAAAGACACGGTCTTCAAACCTTATCGACTTTGAGATTATAACGCCTGAAGGTGATATTCCTGTAAATCTTAATAAACAATTATACAGTTGGACTATTGAAAATCTGGTAAAAAATGCCATTGATGCTATGAAAGGCAGAGGCAAACTTATCGTTGAAATTTCCCAATTGGAAAACAATGTAAAAGTTAGCATTACAGACACCGGTATAGGTATTGCTAAAAAAGACTTTAATAAAATTTTCACCCCTGGATATACTACAAAGAAACGCGGTTGGGGATTAGGTTTATCGCTCACCCGACGTATTATTGAAGATTTTCATGATGGAAAAATAAAGGTTTTACAATCACAAAAAGAAAAAGGAACCACTATACAAATTAGTTTAAAACGTGCCCCAAATTATGTCTAAAAAACTAGTTACCATAAAAGAAGTTGTGTTAAAAAACAACTGCCCTGAATGTTATAACAATGAAGGCTTACGCTTAATTTTTATGCAAAAAATGATTGATACGAAGTTTTATCAATCTATGACTTCTCAAATTAGTCATGAAATTAATTGTAAAACATGTGATACCGTTATTTATCCGGTTAAATGGACAGATGATATTGAGCGTGTTTTTGAATATCAGAAAAAAGCATTTGTTCCCCAAAAGGCATCGACCTATTTAAAGAAAATGTCATGGGTTTTTATTATTTCGACTATTATAGTAGTTTTTGCTTTATTATTAGCTGTATACTCTAATTTATAATTGAGCATTAATAGCTTTTGCTATATTTTGAAACTCTTCTGTTGAAAGTTTTGCCTTTTTAATAAAACGGGCATCTTCCATGGTATGTAATGGAATTAAATGTACGTGTGCATGAGGTACTTCCAAACCTATAACAGATATCCCTACGCGTTCGCAGGGTATGGTTTTTTCTATGGCTAAAGCAACCTGTCTCGAAAAGCTCATCAATCCATTATAAGTGGCTTCATCTAAATCAAAAATTTTATCAACCTCTTGTTTAGGAATACAGAGTGTATGCCCTTCGCTATTTGGATTTACATCTAAAAACGCCAAAAAATCATCTGTTTCAGCAACTTTATAACAAGGGATTTCTCCGTTAACTATTTTTGTGAAAATTGAAGCCATATTAATTGAGAGAATATATTATTCAGAAATATTTTTGTTAGAGTTTATCTGAAGTATTGGTCGAAACATTGATATAAAAATATCAACTTACCTAGAAATTTCTATAATATCAAACTTCATAACACCATTAGGTACTTGAATTTCGGCAACATCACCTACAGCTTTTCCAAGCAAACCTTTTCCTATGGGTGAATTCACCGAGATTTTACCTGAAGCTAAATCTGCTTCTCCATCGGCCACCAAGGTATAATTCATTTCCATACCATTGGTTTGATTTTTTATTTTAACTTTAGATAATACTAATATCTTAGAATTATCTAACTGAGATTCGTCAATAACACGAGCCCCTGCTAATGCATCTTCTAATTTAGAAATACGCATTTCTAACATTCCTTGTGCTTCTTTTGCTGCATCATATTCGGCATTTTCACTTAAATCGCCTTTATCTCTAGCTTCGGCAATTGCTTTTGAAGCCTTTACACGTTCTACATCTTTTAATTGTTGTAGCTCGTCTCTTAGTTTTTTTAAACCCTCGGGTGTATAGTAAGATACTTTACTCATAACTTCATCGTTTTATTTAATAAAAGATGCTGAATACCCTCCGACATAGTTCATTTTAAGAGTTCAGCATAAAAAAAATCTCGCTTACACGAGATTGTATAACAAATATACAAAATATTTAACTCAATTTGCTTTTTGTCGTAAATTGCACTTTAATTCTAGATTTGCTATGAAGTTTGTTTTTACCCTTATTGGTCTCATTATTTTATCATCTTGCAGTAAAAATTCTGTTGATAATGAAAATTGTAAATTTTTATTAGACTTAAATGTTAATGTTACTGTTAACCTTAGTTTGCCACAATATAGCCAATTACCTTTTGCTGGAAACTCCGTATATATTGCAAATGCAGGAAACGCGGGGATTATAGTTGCCAGCACTGGTGCCGATTTTTTTGCATGGGATGCAGCCGACCCAAATCATATCCCTAGTGCTTGCTCTGTACTTATTCCTTCGGGATTAAATGCGACTTGCGGCTGTGATGATGAAAATGAGTACAACTTGGTTACCGGACGGGCATTAGGTAGTAATAACTTACCTTGTAGTTTAAAAAATTACAGAGTAGAGCAAAACGGGAATAGCCTTTTAATATTTAATTAAGAAGGTTATCTAAAAACCTGTTGTGAAATTCTTTGTTGGGTTGAGCCTGTCGAAACCAATATTCATTCCCTAAAGATTAAATATTTTGACAGACTCAATATTATGGACTCCCCTTTTACTTTTTAGAATTTTAGTGTAACACCTAACAAAAAGTTAGTAGTTGCTTGCGGGTAGTAAAAATTCTCCGTTATGGCGGCATCTGATGACCCTACAGGTCTATAAAAATAGCTATAGGTATAACCATTGGAAACATATTCTGAATCGAATAGATTATTCACCAATAAATTAATGCCTATTTCTTTAATCCATTCTGGTTGAATCTTATAGGATACGTTTAAATTATTCACAAAATAAGCATCAATACTTTTATCTTCACTGGATGTATTATCCAAATATTGCTTCCCCACATATTTAGACAATAGTGCTATATTTCCATTTTTAATTGGGGAATAGGTTAAGGTACTTCCAAAAATAACATTTGGAGAAAAGGATATATCTGTGTCTTCAAATTGTGTCACTACTGGTGTATATGAAACGCTTTCAAATGTACTGGGGTTGTATTGCGTATCGTAAACCACATAATCAAATTCTTTTATTTTATTTTGGCTAAATGTTGCATTGGCATCAATTCTAAACTGATCGCATATTTTATACCCTGTTTGCAATTCTATTCCTGCTCTATAACTCTTAGCAACATTTTCTCTTATAGGGCCTCCTACATCATCTAAATCTCCTGTTAGGATCAACTGATCTTTATAATCCATATAATACAGATTAGCTATGGCATAAAAATTTTCTTTTCTTAATTTATAACCAAGCTCAAAATCATGGAGTTGTTCTGATTTTGGACGCACTGGGTTTTTAGTTAAATCATCCCTGTTCGGTTCTCTATTAGCTATGGCATAGGAGCCGTAAATGCTATTATAATTATCTATTGTATATGTTAATCCTAATTTAGGATTGAAAAAATCATACGATTCCTTTACATCAATATTTAATAAGTCTGAGCTTGTTCCGACAGATTCATAATCTACTTTTCTATATTGTAAATCTAATAAGGCAAATAAATTATTATTTATGTTATACTCTGCTTTAACATAGGTACTATAATCTTTTTTATCTCCATAACTAAAATAGTAATTACTCCTAATAGGAATGGAAGAAGCAAACGAATCCCAAATTACTTCTCCAAAATGATCCCCTTTATATGTAGTATAACCTCCTCCTAAATATAAGTTTAGATGTTCCTTTTTATAGTTAAGGGAATAAACAAACGCATAAAAATTGTTATCTAACCAACGTCTCCTTATAACATCCCCTTGGTCTGATGCGTTTATATTATCAGGGAAATAATCCCCCAATTCTTCATCGTCTTTATATTGTTCAAAATATCCTTTTCCTCTGGTAAAATTACCTGAAATATTAGCAGAAAAATAACGGTTAAACTGATGAGATAAATGCAACTGGTAATGTGTTTGCTGATAGTTATCTACTTCATTATCGTAAGTATAAAAATTATATGTTCTTCCGGAATTTAACAGGTTCTGGGCTTCAGCATCAGAGGGGAAGTTTCTATCGATAAACGCCTGTATTCCGGCTCTATCATTATCTACAACAGCTTCTGGTGTACCGTACCAAGATTGATAGGTTACTTCTTTTCCGCCAAAAACAATAGCCTTTAATGATGTTTTTTCGTTTAAAAATCCTGCTTCTAAATAATACGAATTTAAATCTGCTCTTGCTCTGTCTATATAACCATCACTTTGAATATTAGACAACCTTCCTTCTGCATAAAAATTATTTTTAAGTCCAGACCCAATATTAATATTATGCTTTCTCGTTCCAAAACTTCCAATAGCATTTGTAGTTGTAGCATATCCTTTAGCTGAAGGGTTTAAGGTTTTTAAATTCAGGCTTGCTCCAAAAGCACCCGAACCGTTTGTTGATGTTCCTACCCCTCGTTGTAATTGTATGTCTTCTACCGAGGATACAAAATCCGGCATATTAACCCAGAATGTCCCTTGACTTTCTGCATCGTTATAAGGTATACCATTAATGGTTACATTGACTCTAGTTGCATCGCTACCACGTACTCTAATGCCTGTATAGCCAACTCCTGCACCGGCATCACTCGTTGTAACTACTGATGGTAATTGGTCTAATAAAATGGGTAAGTCCTGACCTAAATTAATAGATTCTAAAGCTTCTTTCGTTACATTGGTAAAAGCAACTGGTGTTTTGTCTTTAGCTCTTGTAGCCGAAAGAAGTACTTCATCTAGTTTTTCTGTTTTAGTAGAGTCCTGTTGTTTTTGGTTTTCTTGTGCATTGGCACTGACGAATAACACAAATAGTGCTAAAAAAAGAAATAAATTTTTCATTACGATTATATAATAATCGAATAAAAAGAGGTTATTATTCTTTGTTGTTAATTATTGGTTTTTTGAACGTTTCACATGAAAAATGCTTTCACATTTTTATACTCACTAAAAATATCTTCTGGACATTTTTTGAACGCTCGCTTCCCTAAACAGCATTACCTGTTCCAGGTTCATTGGGTATGATCTCAGCCAAAAAATGGGCACCCCTTTTGAGAACGTGACAAAGATATGTTAGATTTTAGAATTACGATTAACGATTGATGATTTTTTTAATCTAAATCGGGCTTTTTTCTATTTGCTTTTTTATCAGAAAGAATACGTTTATTTTTTAATCGTTTTCTAATAACGGATTTAGGAATTTTAGTAGGGACACGTTTTTTTTGCTCAACTAACCCTAAACGGATTAATTTTATAAAACGCTTAATAACAAGTTCTTTGTTTTTATGTTGACTGCGACTTTCGTCACATTGTAAAATTAAAACACCTTCTTTGGTTAATCTATGTTGCAGTTTATTTTGTAAACGTTCTTTTTCTTCTTCACTTAATGCAAGCGATTCTGCTAAATTAAAAGTTAGCTCAATTTTTGAAGATACTTTATTAACATGTTGTCCGCCATTACCCGAGCTTCTAATTGCTTTAAAGTTTAATTCTTGTAATAGGGTTGCTTCATTAAACATTATTGTATGTGACTTGGTGTGCTGGTTTTAGCAAATCGTTAACTGTTTTTACAGGGTTAAATGTTTCTAAAGGAACTTCAACAAAAATAGAATTCCAATATGCCATACTACCATTCCATAATCCAGGAAGTTCCAGTGCTTTTATATCTATGCCATTTTGTGTTTTCATGGTTATAAAAGCTGCTTCTGGATCTACAAATTCTTTAAGGTTAAATTTTTCTCCTTTATAGTTTTTAACACCACAGACTAAATCTGTTGGATTAAAATGAGTTGCATTTTTTACAATATCTTGTTGCTCTTGATCTTCAATATTAATTTGAGCAAATTCAACTATTTGTAGCGATATATCTCCACTATCGTCTTTTACCCAAAATGGACCTCCTCCAGGTTCTCCTTCATTTTTAACCATACCACATACTCTAATCGGACGGTTTAGTTTTTTCCTTAAATATGTTCTTTTTTCTTCTAACGTAAAGTCTTCAAAATCCTCACTAATAGCTACATTTATCTTACCAGACAAAAACAACGTAATTTCAAGCAGCTCTTCTTCTAAAACGACTTCATCTTCCAGTTTATGTAAAAATGAATAAACCTGCTCTTGAGCTTTCACTAGAATACCTGCAAGCAATTTTTTATACTCGGAAACTTCAACGTTTTTATTAGAAACTACAATATTATCGACATTCTTGATAAAAATAATATCGTTATTTAAATCGTTTAAGTTTTCTAATAATGCACCATGTCCTGCCGGCCTAAATAAAATAGAATCATCTTCATTTCTAAAAATTTCACCATCTGTGGTTAGCGCAACTGTTTCTGTTGCTTCTTTTTGATATGAAAACGATACATTAAATGACGCGTTTGTTTCTTCTTCTAACGTGCCTTTAATCTTATCCAATTCGTCGGTAAAATAATTATGATGCTTTTCTGAAACCGTAAAATGAAGATTCGCTTTCTTATTTGATGATGCATACAAGGTCGACTCAAATAAATGTTCTTGAAAAGCGGTTATCACAGTATCTTCATATTTATGAAAAGGGAGTAAGCCTTTTGGTAAAAAACTATAATTAAGGCCATTTTCATCTAAAATAGTTTTTACAATTTCTAGATATTTTTCACTTTCAGATAAATCATCAAAATTTGAATGTTCCTGCTTAGCTTTGGATATGACTTGATGATAAAATGGAAAATTTCCCAAATTAGAAACAAATGTTTTAATCAATGTATCATTGTTTCTTTCTGCATAATTTTCGATACTTTCTTTTGAAGGGTTAAAGTTTTTTAAAAACTGAAATAAAAACTTAAACATTCTTGTTGCTGCTCCTGAAGCCGGTACAAACTTTAGGGTAGATAAATGATCTTGTTTTGATTCATATAATTCGATAAAATCTTTTTTTTCGCTTTTACTATAACATTCAATACCTCTCCCTATAGTTGCCGCAGCTACTAGATTAGAATAGGACATCCCGTTTTTTATACGTGCTACCTGAGATCCAACTTGATCTACAGTAATGCCTTTATTTTGTATTTGTTGAATATCTTTTTCTTTATACATCAATTATCTTTTTAATAATTTATCTATATGCCTTACCGCTGTTTTTAGGCGTTCTTTTTTGTTCCCTTTCAACAACACATAAGGTTTTTTACTTTTTATTAATTCATTTTGAAAAGCTTCAAACATGGCTTCTCTGTGCTCTGGTTTATCTCGTAAGTCATCAGCCTCCCAAGGCGTGTCAATATACGTTAAAAAATACATATTGTAAGTATTTTCTAACGCGTATTTTTCAAGAATGGGGTCACAACTCCCTAAATAGTAGGCTTCTGAATATACTTTCGTTTCTAATAAATCGGTATCACAGATTAAAACCGAGTCTGTTTTTTTAGCCAACTCATTTTCAAGTTTTATCTGTCCTTCTGCAATGGGTAATAAATCCTCCGGTTCGCAGGTTTTACGTTCGTTATTCCATTTGTTTTGAAGATATTCTCGCGCATATTCGGGCACCCAAACAGAATTGTAATGTCTTGACAACTGCTTTGAGAGTGTTGTTTTCCCAGTAGATTCCGGGCCAAACAAAACGACTTTTATACAGTTTGCTGGTTGCTGTTTATACTTTTCTTCCATGCTAAATAACCAAATATAGCTATAAATGTAAATCCTAAATATTGAAAGCTGGTAAATGTAAACCCTTTATAAAAATATAGCGGTATAGATATTAGATCTCCTATAATCCAAAAAATCCAATTTTCTAACTTTCTTCTTGCCATTAACCACATGCCTACAAAAAATATGGCTGTTGTAAGCGTGTCAATATAAGCAACCCAACTTGTCCACTTATCAAAAGTCTTATATACCAAAAACACAAACAATAAGGTTCCCAAAAATATGAGTATACTAATTTTTTTTTCTTCGATTGTTGTTCTGGAAATTGGAGTTACATGGGTTTCATCTATTTTTCTTGTCCAAATATACCAACCATAAACGCTCATTATAAAATAATATCCGTTTATCATCATATCTCCTAAAAGTTCCCACTTGAATAATAAATACACAAATATTATGGTGCTTATCATTCCTGTTGGAAAAACCAAGACTTTATTTTGTTTTGAATACCAAACAGAAAGAAATCCGAAAATAATTGCTATTACTTCTAATAAGACATCAATCGTTTCATATTCTGAATACTGTCCGAAAAAAAACTCAAAAATGGGGTTCATAATCGTATCTGTCCGATTTTACAATTTTCATATGTAACAAGCCTCTTTCAATAAGCTCAAAAGCTTCTTTTATTTCTACAGTTAGTAGTTTCATCACCTCATCATAATTACCATAAACCTGAGTACTTAATGGGTTTTCCAGAACCTTGAGATTAGATGCTCTTAATTTTTTAATAAAATGAATAATGGCAGGTTCGAAATCGTCCTGCAATGGTGTCATGGTTAATTCTACTGATATTTTCATTCCCTCTTATTCTCCCCGAGGGGAGAAATATTATGTTAAACTTAATCTATAATTTGTTATATCCTCATTTTATTTTTCCCCTTTGGGGAAATGTCCAACGGACAATGGGGATCGTAAATCGTCGAAAAACGATTCGTCTTCTTCAAAAGCTGTGCCTATAACTACCAAATCGACTCCGGCATTATATGCGCTTTCTATTTGTTTTTTATTTTTAATACCTCCTCCAACTATTAATGGAATATTTAGTGCTTCTTTAACTTTCGAAATAATCTCTTTTGAGACTGCAAGCTTTGCACCGCTTCCTGCTTCTAAATAAATCAATTTCATTCCAAGCAACTCCCCTGCTTTTGCAGTATCAACTATATATTGAATATTAGCTCTTGATAGCGGTTCTGTACCTGTTACTCTTTCAACGGCAGTTTCTTTACCGCTTTCAATTAAAATATAACCTGTTGAAATGACATCAAGATTCGTTTCTTCTAATTTCGAAATGGATGCTATATGTTTACCTATTAAATATTCGGGATTTCTTCCCGAAATTAAAGAGAGAAATAAAATGGCGTCTGCCTTTCCTGTTATTTGTGTGACATCCCCAGGAAATAGCACAACTGGGCATTTTGTATATTTCTTTATTTCTTCAACTAAAGTTTCTGTAGTATTTTCATCAACAGTACTCCCTCCAACAAAAATATGTGTTGTTACAGATGCATTTACTTTTTCAATAAAACTCGGTACTTTTTCAAACACCATTTTATCCGGGTCTATTAAAACAGCAAGCCCTTTTTCCTTTTTAGAAATTGATGCTAATATATCTTTATAAATAGTCTTCATTTAAGCAATGGCATAAGCACAGGTAAAACCTTCAAAGGTTAAAAAGTCAATGTTATAGCGGTACTTCTTTGTTTTATAATCAATCCAAGCCACAGTTTCATTATCAATATTAGAAAACGGAATTACCAAACAATGTTGTTGAAAACTTAATCCGGGAGTAGCAAATAACTTATACAATGATTCTTTTATGCACCAAATGGCAGTTAGTTTCTTTATATAGCCTTCATCATTTTCTTTTAAGTAACTCTTCTCATAATCAATAAACTTATGAGCTATAATAGTAATTTTATCTCTTTGTTTTTCAACATCTATTCCAACTATCAAGTCACTAACAATAACTGCTGAAAAATGAAACGAATGTGTAATGGAAATTTGCTTTCCGTCTTGTAAATGAGGTTTACCGTTTTCATCGTAAAATAAATCTGAATCTTGATATCCAAATTCAGCTAATAAACATCGAACACTTAAAAACCCACGTTGATGCATATTACTTTTCATTCTTAAAACACGTTCTAAACTTTCGGGTGTTAAGTCTATGGACTGTATTAAGTCATCATAAGATTCTTCAATCTTCCAGATTTTAACCGTAGTTTGCGAATTTGGGTTTATAGTTTTATAAAGAGGCATTTACTTTTCTAAAAGTTATTAGTTATCTTTGCAATTCCTAATTAGGGTTGTGTTTTTTGATAAGCGAATTTAACTATTTAAGTGCTAATCACAATCTTGTTTGGATTTAAAAATAAAAAGAAACTATTGATATGAGTACAAAAACAATTCCTTATGTGGCTAGCAAAGTAAAAGATATTTCACTTGCTGACTGGGGGCGAAAAGAAATAGAATTAGCCGAAGCAGAAATGCCTGGTTTAATGAGTCTTCGTGAAGAATATAAAGATTCTCAACCTCTGAAAGGTGCCAGAATTGCCGGATGTTTACATATGACAATTCAAACGGCGGTTTTAATTGAAACTTTACAGGCTTTAGGGGCAGAAGTTACTTGGAGTTCTTGTAACATATTCTCAACTCAAGATCAAGCTGCTGCTGCCATTGCTGCTGCCGGAACTGCTGTTTACGCATGGAAAGACATGACAGAAGAAGAGTTTGATTGGTGTATAGAACAAACACTTTTCTTTGGTGAAGATAGACAACCTCTTAATATGATACTTGACGATGGTGGTGATTTAACTAATATGGTTTTAGATAAATATCCAGAATTAGCTACTGGAATTAACGGTTTATCTGAAGAAACCACAACTGGTGTTCACAGACTTTATGAGCGTGTTAAAAATGGTACGTTACCAATGCCTGCTATTAATGTGAACGACTCGGTTACAAAATCGAAATTCGATAACAAATATGGTTGTAAAGAAAGTGCTGTAGATGCGATTCGTCGTGCTACTGATATTATGTTAGCTGGAAAACGTGTTACTGTTTGTGGTTATGGTGATGTTGGTAAAGGTACTGCGGCCTCTTTTAAAGGTGCTGGTAGTATTGTAACGATTACAGAAATAGATCCTATATGTGCTTTACAGGCAGCTATGGACGGTTTTGAAGTTAAAAAACTAGAAACTGTTATTGGTAATACTGATATTGTAATTACAACAACAGGAAATAAAGATATTGTTCAAGGACGCCATTTTGAAGCTTTAAAAGACAAAGCCATTGTTTGTAACATTGGACATTTTGATAATGAAATTGATATGGCCTGGTTAAACGATAATCACGGACATACAAAAAATACGATTAAACCTCAGGTAGATAAATATACCGTAAACGGAAAAGATATTATTATTCTTGCCGAGGGTCGTTTGGTAAACTTAGGTTGTGCTACAGGGCATCCAAGTTTTGTAATGAGTAACTCATTTACTAACCAAACCTTAGCACAAATAGAGCTTTGGAATAATGCTGATGCTTACAAAAATGAGGTATATATGCTACCAAAAGCCTTAGATGAAAAAGTAGCTAAATTACACTTAGCCAAAATTGGTGTGGAACTTACTGAACTTCGTGAGGAACAAGCAAGTTATATTGGTGTAACGGTTGAAGGTCCTTTTAAACCTGAGCATTACAGGTATTAATATCATTCCCACAACATGTACTGAACTTGTTTCAGCAAGGTGGAAATCTTATTAATTGAATTGAAACTAATAGAAAAATCCCAGACAATGTTTGGGATTTTTCTATTGTGAACAACTTAATTTAAGATTTATTTTTTTGTTTTAAATATTGTTTTATTTTTATAACCATATATAAGGTTGTATAATATGGTTATAAAAGATTATTTTTTAGTGTCCGAGGCTGCTGAAATATTAGGGAAAAACTCAGAAACCCTTAGAAGATGGGATAATGAAGGCAAGTTAAAGGCTGTTAGGAAACCTATTAGTAATTATCGTGTATATAAAAAGGAACAACTTGAAGTTTTTCCTGAGTTTAAATCATATTTTAATAAACTTGATAAAGGAAATTTTGTTGAACCATTAAAAGAATACCAAGTACTGGAGCTTTTTGCTGGTGCAGGTGGATTAGCAATTGGATTAGAACAAGCAGGTATTAAATGCAAAGCTCTTAATGAAATTGATAAATGGGCCTGTAAAACATTGCGCAATAATCGCCCTAACTGGAATGTGATTGAAGATGATATCAAAAATATTGATTTTACAGGCTTTAAAAATAAAATTGATATCGTAACTGGAGGATTCCCTTGTCAAGCATTTAGCTATGCAGGTAAAAAATTAGGCTTACAAGATGCCCGAGGAACACTATTCTATGAATTTGCTAGAACAGTCCAAGAAACCCAACCAAAAATATGCATTGGAGAAAATGTACGTGGCCTTTTAAGTCATGATAATGGCAAAACCTTAGAAGGTATGATTTCTATATTGGATGAGATTGGCTATAATGTTGTGTCTCCTGTTAAGGTATTAAAAGCCATACACTATAATGTTCCCCAGAAACGTGAACGACTTATTTTAGTTGCTGTTAGAAAAGATATTGATATAGAATATAGCTATCCTTTAGCATTCTCTGAAATATACACACTTAAAGATGCGCTCAAAAAAGGTTCATTATTCAATGGGAATGTACCAAAATCAGAGGGAGCTAAATATCCAGAGCACAAAAAAAGAGTATTGGATTTAGTGCCTCCAAAAGGGTATTGGAGAGATTTGCCCATAGATATTCAAAAAGAATATATGCAGAAAAGTTTTTATTTAGGCGGAGGAAAAACCGGTATGGCAAGACGCATTGGTTGGGACGAACCATGTTTAACCTTAACATGTAGCCCAGCACAAAAACAGACTGAAAGATGTCATCCAGATGAAACCAGACCCTTTACCGTAAGAGAATACGCAAGAATTCAGACTTTCCCAGACAATTGGCATTTTGAAGGCTCTGTCTCTCAACAATACAAACAAATAGGCAATGCAGTTCCTGTTAATTTAGCAAAAGAAATTGGCTATTCGATCGTGAAATTTTTAAATAATTATGAAGAAAAAGTGTTAGGTGGAAAAACTTCTTCTATTTCCTTAGAGAGTAATGCTATGATTTCTTGAAGTTTTTGAGTTCCATCAATTTCAAGGGCTACCTCACCTATAACATTGCTTATTTCAAAATAAAAATTCTCTTTTCCTGTTAATCGACTCCAAAATTCTTTACCTATTACCACAGGAAAATGATTATCTATTTTTTTGTAATGTGAACTTAATTCACTTTTTTCTCCATAAAGCACTCCAACCATCATATCATCAACTCTCAAATCAAGATTATTCGTTCGTGCTAAATTTTGAACAGCTTGAAAATGATCTATGATAGTCTTCACATCGTCTTTATTAATCGTATTAGGGCCAGATTTTAACTGGCAATATTTTTTCCTTCCATCATGAGCATCAATAAATTCGATATCGATACCCTGTACTACTGAACCCATCATGCCTTCAAATAACTCAGAAATCATTTTTTGAGCTTTATTACCAAATGTAGTTGTTATTGAAGTGCTTAACAGTCTAGGATAAATCAAGGCCTTTGCAAAACTTTCCGGAGTAGAAGTTCCTTCTAAAAAATTGGCTAAATAAGCCAATAGAAATGGATTTATTTTATAAGACTTTAATGAACTAGCTCTTTTTGTTGCTCCTTCTAGGTGAGAATTCACTATTTCATTTCTAAAAAAATCCTTTGCATTATTTAGAATTTTAATTCTTTGTAAATCATCCATATTTTACTAATTTCAATTTATGTCTTACAATCACGAAGATAATAAAATAAAAGTCCCTAGGTTCAATGAAGAATCTGGGTTTTATACCACAAAAAAACGCTCTAAAATGATGAGCAAAATTCGCGGCAAAAACACCAAGCCGGAAATACACTTCCGAAGAGCGCTTTGGAAAAAGGGTGTGCGGTATAGGGTGGATAGTAAACAACTACCTGGGCGACCGGATGTTAGTATAAAAAAATACAGGCTTGCTATTTTTATTGATGGCGAATATTGGCATGGTTATAATTGGGATGAGCGAAAGGAAAAACTAAAAACTAATCGTGATTTTTGGATTCCAAAAATTGAAAGGAATATACAACGTGATAGAGAAGTCAACCAACATTTAAGAGATATGGGTTATACTATATTTCGGTTTTGGGCCTATGAAATAAAAAACAATCTAAAAACCTGTATTAATGATGTTATGATGTATTTAGATCTTAATAAAAACTAATTACTTGGCACGGTTAACTTTTCATTAAAAATCCAACGTTTAACCAGCTTTTTATTAGTTGTTATTTCTGCAAACACATAAAAATTAGAACTGAAACAAGGTGATGTTTCCGCTAGCTCTATAACAACTTTGTCATCACAATAGCTTGAATGTAAAAAATAAAGCGCTTCATCTTTAATTAGTACATAGCCGACATGATTATCTAATCCAACAAAATAAATACCATTTTTATAAACTGAGTTCAATTTTGCTTTCAACGTACTAAAAGACAAATTAGAATATATTTTGAGTTCTGCTTTAGTTTGCAACATTTTTGCCTCAACCAACCCTGCCTGCTGTGCCATTTTATATCGGTTTAGGTTAAACCCAAGATGTTTTAAAGTTGTTGACACAAAATAACCGCAAGCAATCTCACCTTGGTTTGGCATATTGGTATGCCCATTAAAATCCCATGGTGTTCCATACCAATGCGGAACAATATCATTAATTAACTTAGAATACAAATAGCTTGAAGCACTATCTGTAGCTTTTATTACATTACGTTCGTACAAACTCTTAAAATAAGCTCTGTCATTAATGATGCTGTTTTTAATTCTGGAATAATTCCCTGAAGGTTTAAGGTTAATACCGAGTTTAGTACTATCAATAAAATTATTCTTGGTTTTAAATACCGTTTCAGTTTTAATAATATTTTCAGTGAAAAATTCTGTGTTCCCAGATTTTTTACAACCAAATATTAGAAGGAATAAGACAAACCCTTTTATTAAAATCTGATTGTTTACTGATTTTGACATATTGATAAAATTAATACCCTGTAACCAATAAATTCCTAGCACCTCTAATCCCACATTTTTGATAATAATGATATGCTTGTGATGCTCGTTCTCTAATTTGCATATCACTTTCATTTAAAACCCAACCATCTATGGCCCACTTTAAAGAATACGCTTCTGGAGACATCAATCCGGTAGACCAAACTAAAGGATTTGCTTTTGTTTGCTTTAAATATGGCTTAAAATAATCTTTGCTTATACAGGCTAGTATAATAGCATCTCGTTTATTTTCATTTAAAGGCTTGAGGTTTCCTTTCACATCAAACTCCATTAATCCGTCATGTCCAATGTAAGCCAACAAATTAGAGCCTCCTCCAAATTTCAATTCTTGAGTTTCACTTATAACCATAACCTCTTTTCTGCCAGCAGTAGCTTCTAAAAAATCTATCGTTGTATTTTTTATGTACTTACCATCGTAAGCATCTGCAAGTAAATATGTGTTAGTTGTTTTATGTTTAAAAAGTAATCGCTCTAAAACAAAACCATCAATGTTAGTTTTTGTTGATATAAGAGTCCAATCTTTACTCCTTTTAAAGTAACTTTTAACGCCATACATAGCACCCCAATATAAATTGCTTTTAGCATCTTGGCCATTACCTAATGTTTTAGGCACAGGAACTATTCCTTGGTTTAAATTGTCGCACAAGGCTACATAAACATGGATTGTTTTTAATTCAGAATTGTTCTGAGCAACACTAAGACCTGACCAAATAAAAAGAAGTAAAACGATTTTTCTCATTTTAACAAAACGAAAAAAATTAAAAAACCTTGCAAGGTTAATTGGGATTTATTATTATTTTTAATAATGCTTGATAAAAAAATAGCTATTTTAAATAACCTTTTATTTCAAATAAAACAGTGTATTCCTCATAAAGACAAAAGCAATCCTATAGTTTCTAAAGCTAATGTGGGTTGGCAATTAGACCATACTCTAAAAATAATAAATAGGGTTTGCGAATCTTTAGAACAATCTAACCCGAAGTATTATAAAAAGGATTTTAATGCTATAAGAAGTATTTTATTTTTATTCTGTTATATTCCAAGAGACCGAGTTAAAGCTCCAAAAGTTGTGATACCTCCAGATTTAATTTCAACAATCGATTTGCAGGCTCAACTCAATGATGCTAAGAAACACTTAAACAATATTGAGCTTCTCGACAAAAATGCACATTTTAAACATTTTATATTTGGTATGTTGCCTAAGATTAAAACACTTCGTTTCTTAGAAATACATACCAAACATCACTTAAAAATAGTCAATGATATTTTGAGTAAATAAAGAGACTTGGGTAAATATATTAGATGCCTGTTCGAGCACAGTCGAGAACTTTTAATATTCTAACTTTATAAGACATCTTGGCTGTGCTCGATATGACATTTTTAATTTTTAACTATTTAGAGTAGTAGCTCTTCTTATTTTTTAGAATTATTTTATTCTAACAGTTTAAGTTTTTTTAAATCATGAAAAAAGAAATTCTTCTCATCGTTCATAGAAACAAATAATCCATTAGGAAATTTATCACCTAATGCCATAGTTGTCACATCACAACCATCTGTTTCTATAGTTCCTAAATTAATTTCCTTTATAAATGCATTCGTCTTTAAATCGAAAACATTAAATGTATGTGCTTGTTGATTAGACACTATTAAAAATCCTTTGTCTTGATATTTAGCAATGGCTATACCTTCAATATCTTCTTTAAAATATTCCTTACCAAAACAATAAATTTCTTTATCGCCTTTTAAAGGTTCTGCATGATATTTACGAATGCAATGCATCTCATCGGAATAGTACACAATACCTGTCTCGTCATCAACGGCAATAGCTTCTATTTCTTTTTTGCCACTAAACTCTCCAAACTTCCTAACTAATTTAGAATGTACTCCTAAACTATCTGAAGTTAAATGGTATTGGTACAAATACTTATCCAGAGGCCCCGTTTTTCTGCCTACTATAGCATATAACTTATGTGTTTCTGGCGATTTGTAAAGCGCAATCCCCATTGGTAAATTCGCTTCAGGCTCTTTAACATCTGTAAAAACTGGAAACCCACCATTATCTAATGGTTTCATATCTGGAACAGAAAACAGGCGTATTTGTTGACGTTCTCTTTCTGTAAATGCAATAACATCAACTTTAGTAGAATCATTAAGTTGAAAACCATATTCTAAGTCGATATTATTGGGGCGTTTTAAATTCCTTATGGTTTTGTCTTCAATAATTTTGCCTTCTAAATCAAAAGCGTAAATAGCACCTTCTGTATCTTTATCGGTACCAAAAACTATACTCTTAGAAGTATCTTTTTGATTAATCCATATAGCAGGATCGTCTGTATCGTGCAAGGTAGTTTCCGTAACAACATCGGCTACAATTTTAGGTAACTTTGTAGTGCATGCCATGAAAGCAACAAAACAAATAAAAATAATATTTACTTTAAACTTTTCCATTTTTATCTTGTTTTAAATAAGTCATACTTTAAACCAAATGTAACACGTCTTCCATAATACTCTACTTGCATGGTTCTATTTTTAACACCCTGAAAATAACGCAATGGCTGGTCTGTTATATTATTTAAATCGAAATAGATACTAAATCCTTTATTAAAAGCATAAGACGCATTAAAATCCAGCAAAAATTGCTCATCGTAATATCTGTCTTCAAACGCACTGCCTCCAATTTCATCTATATAGGCATCGGAATAGTTTGCCGATAAACGCAAGCTTAATTTTTTATCGGAGTACCCTAAAGAACCATTAAACATGTTAGGTGTAGTACCCGGTAAATCTAAATCTGATCTTTCTTCGCCATCCTCATTTCTAATACCATCTGCATTGGATGTTAAATAAGTATAATTGAGCATTAAACTAAAGTTTTTAGCAAAACCTGGTAAAAAATCTAACTGGCGTTGAAAAGATATTTCTGCTCCTGTGATACTAGCACTATCACCATTTTGTGGTTGAAAAGCATCAAAACCAGTTCCTGGGTCTTCAAATTGAAAAGTATAAATAAAGTCTTTAATATTTTTATGGAATACGCCTCCTGAAATAATACCTATACTTTTAAAATAATGCTCTGCCATTATATCAAAGTTCATAGCAGTAGTCGCATTTAATTCTGGGTTTCCTAAAAATATTTCTTTATCATCTGCTACAACATCTATACTTGGTACAATATCTTCATAATTCGGTCTTGCCAAGGTATTAGTCCAGGCCAAACGCAATACTGTACTTGTTCCAATATTATATTTAAAGTGAACACCGGGTAATACATTAACATAATTCTTTTCTTCTGTAATGGTACCTATAATATCTTCTTCATCTTCAATTTCGTTTCCTGTAGCTTCTGTTTTAGTGCTTTCAACTCTTACTCCGAACAAAACACTTAATTTATCTGTTAATTTTTGATTAGCCATGGCATAAGCTGCATAAACAGTTTCCTTTACTTCATAATTAGCCCTAAGGTACTCACTTGGTTCATCTGAAATATCAAATAATGACTCATTTAATAGATCTAATTGGCCTAAATACTCTGGTGAGACATAAGACCCTGCTGTATATTGACTCCCCGCTAAATAGTCTTCATCCGTTTGATCTACAAGTGGTAATTGCGTTAAATCATCAAAATCACTAGTTAATGGGTCTAGCTCAAAAAAGTTATTATCTCTTATCTTGTCTTTAGTTTTTAGTCGACCTCCAAATTTTATAAATCCATCACCTGTATTAAAAAAGTCTACTGGTAGTTTAAAATTAGCAAAGGCGTTAAAATCTTTTTCTTCTGTATATTGATTTTCTTCTGTAATTTCTCCTAATTCAAAATTACTTAACCCGGCATCACCTAAATCTTCAGGAGTAAACAATGGAAATTCGGTATCTGAATTATCATTATTTATAATATATTCTGATTCGTATTCAATATAACGCTCATTTAATCGCTCTTCGGATGCTTTTGCAAATGATGCTAACCAATCGAACTTCACTTTCCCAAAAAGATGGTCGCCTCCTAAACTATAATTCTGCATGCGCTGGTCTTCTAAACGCGTATTCTTATTTCTATTGCTGTCAATCCCTCCTTTAGATTGTCGCTTAGCTTCAACTGGAAATCTGGTAGGAACGCCATTTGTAATTGTAAAATCTCCAACCTCAATATCTTCCGCATCCAAAATTCCGTGTTCTAATCTAAAACGGTTTTCACGGTCATCTCTCCAATTATACATCGTTTTTAAGAAAATGGTATTATTAGCGTTAAAAGCATAATCTAAATTAGCCGAAAAACTTCTGCGTATACGCTGTACTAAATAAGTACGTTGCTCAAAAACATTGGTATAAGGTTTTACCTCAACTTCCTCCACATCGGCACCATTAAAAAACTCAAATTCATCAGTCCATTCGGCCTCAACATTATCCGATCCAAAGTCGTTATCATTTATTGATGAAGACAACATCCATCCAAACTTGCCATTTTTTGTTCTATTACCAATTAAAAAAGAACCGTTAATAATTCTTTTAGCGGTAATGGTGTTAACTCCAGAACCTAATGTGGCTGCCACTCTAAATCCATTTGGGGATGTTCTTGTTACTAAATTTACAGAACCTCCTAAGGCATCGGCATCCATGTCTGGCGTCACCGCTTTATTTACTTCGATTAACTGAATCATATCCGATGGAATTAAATCCATTTGTATGTTTCTGTTATCTCCTTCGGCAGACGGAATACGACTACCATTTAGCGTTACCGAGTTTAACTGTGGCGCTAAACCTCTAATAATTATATTACGCGCCTCACCTTGGTCAACTTGCATTGTAATGCCAGGAATACGCTTTACAGCATCACCTATATTAGCATCAGGAAATTTACCAATTTGGTCTGTTGAAACAACATTTGTAATATTCTGTTTATTTTTTTGAGAGTTAAGAGCTTTTGCCTGTCCGCTATTGTATCCTGTTATTAGGACTCCATCCAACTCCTGAGTTATTGGTGATAATATAATGTCAATTTTAACTGTTGTGCCTCCTTCAACTGTTACTTCTTTTTCTACATCGGCATATCCTAAATATGTCACTTTTATTATTTGATTTCCTGAGGGAACATCAACCATTAAAAAGCTACCATCAAAATCTGATATAATTCCTTTATTTAGTGATTCAATTAATACATTTCCAAAAGGAATGGATAAACCATTTTCATCAATAATTTTCCCTTGTATGTTTCCACTTTGAGAGAATCCTATAAAGGAAATTGTTAGTGTAATAAATAATAATACGTAATTTTTTCTCATGACTTTTTGTTAGTTATATATTAAACTAAATAACAAAATTGATGAGCGAAGTGTTTTAAGTGTTTTTTACATAATTGTTATCTATACATTGAAAAGAGTTATTACTTTACAATAATCTAACAATAAAAATAACTTTTAGAAATATATAATTAAAGGCCAATAAAAAACCCTTTCTGTTTCCAGAAAGGGTTTAAATATTTTAAAGAAAAATTACTTCTTAAGCCTCAAAAGGCTCAATTGAAACATACGATTTGTTATCTTTTTTCTTTGTAAACTTTACAATACCATCAACGCTAGCATGTAATGTATGATCTTTTGAAGAATAAACATTCTCACCTGGGTGATGTGTGTTACCTCTTTGTCTAACGATAATATTACCAGCTATTGCAGCTTGACCACCAAATATCTTTACACCTAAGCGTTTCGATTCTGACTCTCTACCGTTTTTCGAACTTCCGACTCCTTTTTTATGTGCCATTTTATTTCGATTTTAGTTTTTTAAAATTAACTTAAAGCAGCAATTAAATCGGCTTTCTTCATAGAAGAAATTCCTTCAACGCCTTTGGCTTTTGCCATCTCTTTTAATTCAGCAACAGTAAGCTTGCTTAAATCTTGAGTAGCTTCAGCTTTTTTAGCAGCTGGTTTTGCTTTTGGTTCAGCAGCTTTCGCTTTTGGTGCGGCTGCTTTAGCTTTTGGCGCAGCAGTGTCTGCTTTTTTAGATTCTGCTTTTGCTGGGGCAGCTTTCTTAGCTCCCTCCTTTTCTACTTTGGTCGCTTTTTTAGCTCCCGAAGCAACAATACTTTCAATTACAATTTCTGTTAAAGATTGACGGTGACCATTTTTAACACGGTACCCTTTACGTCTTTTCTTCTTAAAAACTATAACTTTATCACCTTTAAGGTGCTTTAAAACTTTTGCTCCTACTTGAGCTCCGTTTATAGCCGGGGCGCCTACAGTTACTTTGTCTCCATCTGCTACTAGAAGTACGTTATCGAAAGAAACTTTCTTACCTTCTTCTGTTTGCAAACGGTTAACAAAAACTTTTTGGTCTTTTTCAACTTTAAATTGATGCCCTGCTATCTCTACAATTGCGTACATAGCGAATTTTTATTAATTATTTTGTTCAAAATGAGTGCAAATATACTGCTAATAAATTAATCTACAAACGTTTTTTTGATTTTGGATGATCATTTCTTCTCTATTTTTTCATTGAGAAAAACTTCTTAATAATTTAGTTTATAGTATAAAAATTAAAATTTCTTTAAAAACTGGGAGGGGATTCTTCCTATTGGTCGTTTACACATAAAAATAAATGCTATTATTATGAAAAATCTCAAAGAAATATTACTTAAAGTAGAAATAAAAAAAGTTAAGGAATTTATTAAAGAATTACCAGCAGCAGCTGCTTTTGTGTTAAATCATTAATGTTATAAATGTTATTGGTTTTGAGGAATATTTCCTGTCTTTTTAAAAAATTGCATAACAGTAAGTACAGAAACCACAGTGGTTGCTAACCCCATAACGGCAACCACAAAGGTTACCATACCAATATCTACATTAAAACTACCGTTAATTGTTTGAAGTAATTCTGGTAAAAAGGCAGGGTTAATTTCTGTAGCATAAAACAAGAAAAAAACAGTAAATATTAATGTCGCAATAAAACCTGTAATAGTCCCTGTTTTAAATCCTTCGCTATAAGTAAAAGTCTCTGGTTTTTCAAGCTTTCTTAAACGTACAACTTCGCAAATCCCAAAAGCAATAATAACAGCGTTAAAAAAACTAAATACTGGATTAATATGTTTATAGAATAATGCTAAAATTAAAAAATATGCAATTAACATAATGCCAGTAACTAGTCCAAACCGAATAGGAAGCGATATTTTTTTCATCTTTTAGCAAATTTACATTTATTTAAATTTCGTAAAAAATTTCGTATTAAAATAATTTTACATCTGTTTTAACTATAAATTGATTTTTTTTGTAAGAAAAATAACTGATTTTGAATTGGTTTTTATAAGATAATAATAGTCATTACTAAATTCTGGGATTCTGAATGTTTTATCGAAAAAAATCTGTAAACAATAAAACAACAATTTATGAAGTCACAAAATTCTACTTTTTAGTACAATAAACAGCTTAATTTAGTAGTTTTGTAAACAACATTATACTTATAAACATGAACACATTAAAAAATATTATAGCAATTGTAATGGTAGTATTAATCACTATTAGTTGCAAAAATGAAACAAAACCAGAAATTAAAACTATAGAGGTAGTAAAAGAGACTTCTAAAGAATTAGACCCAAATGCCACTTATGCTAAAGCAGAATTTAATATTGATGGTATGACATGCGCTATTGGATGTGCTAAATCTATTGAAAAGAAAATAGCTAATATGGAGGGTGTAAAGTCTGCTACTGTAGATTTTGACAAAAAGTTAGCTATGGTTGAATATAATGAAGCTAAAGTTACTCCTACTTCTTTAGAAGAAACAGTAGTCAAAGTTGCAGATATTTACAAAGTTAGTAATATGAAAACGGTTGATGCGTTTTCAGAAAAAAGTGCTGTACAATAAATTATCGTATTAAAATTTACTTTTTCTCGATTTTTCTATTAAATACCAACACATAAAATAATGTGTTAGGTTAAAAAATATTACCGCAAAAAACTCTAGCAAATCGTTTTTTTCAACAAATAAATGATATCCTTGTAAATAAGAGCTAATTACAATAGAAATCGTTGAGAATAATAAAAATCGATTGGTTTTTGTCTTTTTACTTATATATAATAAAGTAGCACTAAACACAAATAGCGCCACAGAAAAAATATACAGTATAGTTTCTTGAAAAAGAAGCATTTTTTTCATCCCCTCGGAATATAGTATGGTTGGTACAACCGCAAATATTACTATTAGAAGAGAAAACTTTAGAATTCTTTTTACACTAACTGCTTGATAATGCTTAAATAAAATTAAAAAGTAAATAAAAAATGCTATCGTATGATAAACCAGCCCCAAGGAGTTGTACGCTTCGTACGGATTATTAAAATGACAAATCCCTAAAAAGTTAAATACTACTGAAAGTAAAAATAGCTTGTTCCTTTTCTTTGTATTTAATATATGTATAATAAAAATTAAAGACAGGGGGATAAACAACGTTACTTGTCTATTTAAATACTTAGGAAAAATAGCCCCAAGGGCGTCTAAAAAAAGAATGCCTGTAAAAAAAATAGACCCTAGCCCATTATGCCTAATTAGCTCTTGTATCTCTCTCTTTATTACCGTTTTAAACCTTTTCAATATATAAAGCTTATTTATTGTAAAATTCAAAAAAATCAAGAATTTACGACAATCTATATGGGAAATATAGTGCTTTTTTATATATGGATAAATACTAAGGTTGGGATTTTAGACGAAATACATTCTATTTCCAAATAATCGTTTCCATTATATGTTTAATATCTTTTTGCAAATAATTCGCAGCTGGCAAAATAGAATCGTAATTGGGCTTTGCATAAAAATATAAGGACCCTGTTAAAAAGTGATTTATACTATCGGTGACATAAAATTGTGCTGGTGATGCCACATTTCCTTTAACTTCAGAAAACATTCCATATACTTTTTGTGTTTCATTTTTATAAATACTTGCAGGAGGGATCTCATCAGCTTTAGCCATATGCTTTTCTGTAAATTTTTCTGCATCTCTTAAAAAATCAACTAAATTTTTTCTGTCACCATTAATAGCCTTATATGTTAAAAAAACTGTTCCTTTTAAAGTTGGGTACTCTATGTTTACACCATAACTTTCTGTTGTTGCATCAATCTTTTTAGAAGTAACTTTAGTTGCTAATATATTTGATTCAAATGAAAAAGGAACCTCTATCTTAGCTTCAAGATACTTTGCCCTAGGGTAATCCAACCTTAAATAGGCTTTCGGTTTTGGCACATAATCTTCACCACAAGATGCTAATACTAAAACTCCAATTACTAAGATCGTTCTTAATAAAGACTTGAAAGTTGATTTTACATTCATATAGTATTGGTTTGCTATAGTAGTTATTATAGTGTGATAAAAATTAGGCTATTGTAAATTTTACAAGTTTTATTCTCTTCTTGTCTAAAGCTTCTATTGTAAAAACGTAATTTTTAAAATTTATTTTACTATTTAATTTTGGAAAACTTCCAGATATTTCCAGTACAAAACCTGCAATGGTTTCGGCTTCTCCTTTTTTATCTTCAAAAACAGTTTCATCTTCAACTTTAATAATTTTATAAAAATCTTTTAAAGCTGTTTTACCTTCAAACACAAAGTTATTATCGTCTAGTTTAGAGTATATCAAATCTTCATCATCAAACTCATCACTTATATCACCCACAATCTCCTCAATAATATCTTCTAAAGAAATCAAACCGGAAGTACCTCCATATTCATCTACTACTACAGCCAAATGTACTTTTTTCTCCTGAAATTCTGCCATTAAATCATCTAGCTTCTTATTTTCGGGCACAAAAAAAGGTTCTCGTATCAAACCTGTCCAATCAAACTGTTTTCTATCTATATAAGGCAATAAATCCTTTACATAAAGAATCCCTTTAATGGTATCTATATTATCCTCATAAACAGGAATTCTGGAATAACCATTAGAAATTATTTCGGGCATAATCTCGTTATACTTTTGTTCTATATTTAGAGCAAAAATATCTATTCGGGGACGCATAACTTGTTTTGTATCTGTATTTCCAAATGATACGATACCTTGCAATATTTTATGCTCTTCTTTGGTAGTATCTTCTTCACTGGTTAATTCTAAAGCTTGAGAAAGCTGATCGACACTTAAATTAGATTTTTGCTTTCCCAATTTATTATGAATAGCCAATGTTACACGTCGCATTGGCAAACTTATCGGTGACAAAAAAACATCTAAAACACGTAGCGGATATGCCATAAAAGAAGCAAACTTCAAGTTATTTCTACTAGCATATATTTTAGGTAAAATTTCACCAAATAATAAGATTAAGAATGTAATTACTAGAAGCTCAACAATAAATTTGATTAATGAACTAGTGATTTCTCCAAATATAAAATCGCCTAAAAAGGCAAACAAAATAACAATGGCTATATTTATAAAATTATTGGCAACTAATATGGTAGCTAATAGCTTTTTAGGATGTTCTAATAATTTTGATATAATTTCAATGCGTTTAGATTTGTTTTCTAAACCATCATCAATATCTTTTCTGCTTAGAGAAAATAGAGCTACTTCTGCCCCAGAGATAAGTGCAGAACAAACTAAAAGCAAAAATAGTAATACAAAACCTGTAACAACCGAAAAATCAATTGCAATTAATAAAGGTTTAAAACTCGAAGGATCAGGATCCAAATACTTCTTTTTAGTTTAACTTAAATTAAAATGGAAGATCATCGTTTTCTTCCTCAATAGGTTCGCTATTTGACGGCTGATCAGGAACAGCTTTTTTGACTTCAGTTTTATTCATCGCAGCATTATTTTCACTCTCTTTTTTTGTTGAAAGAAACGTAAAATCATTACACTGAATTTCGGTAGAGTATCTTTCATTACCACTATCATCTTGCCATTTTCTCGTTTTCAACCTACCTTCTATATAAACTTTATCTCCCTTACTCAAATACTTTTCACATATTTCAGCTCCTTTATTTCTAACAACAATATTATGCCATTCTGTATTAGTAACACGTTCATTAGTCTGTTTATTCGTATACGTTTCATTTGTTGCTAAAGGAAACCTACCAATACAGCCACCTCCTTCAAAATAATGCATTTTTATTTCATCTCCTAAATGGCCAATTAGCATAACTTTATTTAATGTCCCAGACATAACTGTTGTTTGTTTTAGAACGCAAAATTACAATATTGCGTTGCATTTTTTTAAAATTAATAAAAAAATATGATTGTTCGATCTAAACTAATTAAAAATAAAGAACTACTAGAAATTATTATTCTAAACTCTACAGCATATCTCATTTTTAGATTCACGTTTCAATAATTTTTAAAAATTAAAAGTTTCAATAAAATTTCCTATTAGAATTGGTACTGCATAATTATGTATGTCTTGGGTAGAAATCCCATTAACTAAAAGCTTATTTACATTTACAACCCAAAACTTAGTATATAAATGTTGATGGGATAGTTTGTGTACAACGACATCTTTATTATAAAGAGATAATTGAAACGACATACCTTTTATTAAATCATGTTCTTTTACAAGTTTTTTTAAAGTATTTACATCAACATTCGTATTGGTTTCAATTAAAGGGAACTGATATAAGTTTTGCCAAATACCTTTGCCTTCTCGTTTTTCTAAAATAGTTTTTCCATCACCAGAAATAAATACCAAAAAGTTAAAATACTTTTTTTTCGCTTTTGCTGACTTAATTTTAACTGGTAATTCGTTGATTTTATTTTTATTGAAAGCGATACAACTTTTATTAAAAGGACACGTATTACAATCAGGTTTTTGAGGCGTGCAGTGTGTTGCGCCAAATTCCATGATAGCTTGATTAAACTCTGCTGGTTTTTTTTTATCAATTAATTCCTGAGCCAGTGCTTTAAACTCTTTTGCTCCTTTTGATGAGTTAATGGGAGTATTAATTCCAAAATATCTTGACAACACTCTATATACATTTCCATCAACAACTGCAGCAACTTCATTAAAGCAAATAGACGCTATAGCACTTGCCGTATAATCACCCACTCCTTTTAGTTTTAACAAGTCTTTATAGTTATTAGGAAACTCTCCTTTTAATTCCTTTACTATATGTTTAGCAGTAGCATGTAAATTTCTGGCTCTTGAATAATATCCTAATCCTTGCCATAATTTAAGCACATCACTTTCATCTGCCTTAGAAAGGTCAAAAACTGTGGGAAACTTTTCTGTAAATGACTCATAATAAGGAAGACCTTGTTTAACTTGTGTTTGTTGTAAAATAATTTCTGACAACCATATATAATAAGGAGCCTTGGTTTGTCTCCAAGGAAGATCTCTCTTATTATTTGAATACCAATGAATTAAATATTTTGAAAATCCCATTATCGAATATATACTACTCGCAAAAATAAACGTTTATAATCTTAAATTTTAATGAATTAGGTTTGAAATATTGAATATTAAATTCCTATATTTGCATCCCTCTAAATTTATATAACCTAAAAAAAATAAAAAATGACGAAGGCTGATTTAGTAGCAAAAATTTCTGAAAAATTAGGAATTGAAAAAGGTGATGTTCAAGCAACTGTTGAAACATTTATGGAAGAAGTAAAAACTTCTTTAGAAAGTGGTGATAATGTTTACTTAAGAGGTTTTGGAAGCTTCATTATAAAAACAAGAGCTGAAAAAACTGGTAGAAATATTTCTAAAAATACAACTATAAAAATACCAGCTCATAATATTCCTGCATTTAAGCCTGCAAAGGTTTTTGTTGAAGGTGTTAAAACAAATGTAGACGTTAAATAAAGCATTAAAATAAATTATTAATATAAAAAAAAGCACTATTTATGCCAAGTGGTAAAAAACGTAAAAGACATAAGGTTGCAACGCATAAACGTAAGAAACGTAGACGCGCTAACCGTCATAAAAAGAAAAAATAAACTAAAAGAAGTAGTTAGATAAACTACTTCTTTTAGTTTTAAAATAACAAGTTCTTTGAAATGAGTTCATTAAAATTTCAGACACTTTTTAGTGTTTAATGAACTCCACGGATAATCCCGATAGTTATCGGGACCTGTGAAATTTCCTTGATTATGAATTTGATTTTACATCAAAAGAGTAATTGAGGTTTTATCTCTGACAATAGAGAATCAATAGCTATTGCCAGAAAAAATAATGTATAATCCATCTGTACTTAATTGTATGGATAAAAATTAACAAAATGGATAAAGAATTGATTATTCGATCTAGTTCCGAGAATGTTGATTTTGCCTTATTAAAAGATGGAAAACTTATTGAATTACAGAAAGATGAAGACAGTAATGACTTTTCTGTTGGTGATGTGTTTATAGCCAAAATAAGAAAAGCCGTTCCGGGTCTAAATGCTGCATTTGTTAATGTAGGTTACGAAAAAGATGCATTTTTGCATTATCACGATTTAGGACCAAAATTGCCCTCGCTTTTAAAATTCACAAAACGTGTAAGCACAGGTAAACTAAAAGATTTTTATTTAAAAGATTTCCCATTTGAAAAAGATATTGAGAAAGACGGCAAAATTGTCGACGCCTTAAAATCTAATCAATCGCTATTAGTACAAATAGTTAAAGAACCAATATCTACAAAAGGTCCAAGAATAAGCTCCGAGCTTTCTATTGCCGGTAGATATATTGTTTTAGTTCCTTTTTCAAGTCGTATTTCTATTTCTCAAAAAATAGAAGACAAAGAAGAAAAGGATCGATTAAAACGATTAGTTAAGAGTATTACTCCACTAGGTTTTGGTATTATTGTACGTACCGTAGCACAAGGCAAAAAAGTAGCTGAACTAGATAAAGATTTACAAAATTTGCTTAGTCGTTGGACGGCAATGTGTAAAAAGCTACATAAAGCACATCATCCAAGTAAAGTATTAGGAGAAATGAATAAATCCTCGTCAATTTTACGAGATATATTTAATGACACTTTTACGAGTATTCATGTTGATGATGAAGAGCTTTATTATCAAATTAAAGATTATGTGCAAGAAATTGCACCAAAAAAAGAATCAATAGTTAAATTGTATCAGTCTAAAGTTCCAATTTTCGAAAAATTTGGAATCGAAAGACAAATAAAAACTTCCTTTGGCAAAACCGTTTCTATGGCAAAAGGTGCTTATTTGGTAATTGAACATACCGAAGCATTGCATGTTATAGATGTAAACAGTGGTAACAGATCTAACAAAGCCAATAACCAAGAGGATACAGCTTTAGAAGTTAATTTAATAGCTGCTACAGAAATGGCTCGTCAATTACGTTTACGTGATATGGGTGGCATTATCGTAGTAGATTTTATTGACATGACTAATGTTGAAAACAGGCAAAAGCTATTTAATCACCTTCGAGACGAAATGAAGGACGATAGAGCTAAACATAAGATATTGCCTCCTAGTAAATTTGGATTGATACAAATAACAAGACAACGTGTTCGCCCAGAAATGAACATTAAAACCCGTGAGGAAAACCCTAACGGCGTAAATGGTTCTGAGGTTGAAGCACCAATAGGTTTGGTGCAAAAAATCACACACGATCTTGAAAGACTATACAAAAAAGACTATACAAAGTTGACTTTAAACACACATCCTTTTATAGCAGCCTTTTTAACAAAAGGTTTTCCATCTGTACGTTCAAAATGGTTTTTTGAACACAAAAAATGGGTCAAAGTTTTACCAAGAGATGCTTACACATATCTAGAATATCATTTTTTTGATAAAAATGGTAATCAAATTAAATAATTAAAAAACCCCTTGCTATTTTTAGTAAGGGGTTTTTGTTTTCATGTATTTGTACGTTTGTTGATTACGGAAGTACACAACCTACTCCTATTCCACATTCACAATCTGTTGGTCTGTATAATGTTATTACAGGTACTCGACCTTGAGAACCACAACTATTTACAGGTCTTACGGTAACAGATAACGTTTGCCCTTCAAGTATACCTAACTCTTGTGCAGTTAGTTTTGCTGAACCGTTAATAGCTGTTTTTATTATAGGAGTACCCCCAGAAACACTAAACTGAAACTCTGATACTTGATCTAATGCATTACTAGTATTAAACTCCCAATATGTATTACCATCTTCGCAACCAGCAGGTAAACTAAATACATCATACGGTACTCCAGAATTTGTCATTAATTGAGGAAAAGAAGGTTTTCCTATATAAAAATCCTTTTGTATTGTTGTAGTAGTAGTTGTAGCTTTTACATAAGCAGAACCACTAACAAGACTATTTATAGGGCTCACGGTTATACTTGTTCCTGTTAATGAAATAGTTTGTAGATTAGAAGATATTTGCCATGTAGCTGAGCTATCCCCATTTATTAAAGTATATGTTTGTGAAGTAGTACCACAAGTTAAAGATGCGCCTGATATTTTAGGTAGGGGTAAAGGGTATAAAAACTCCAATGCTATAATATCATTATTATTAAATTCCCCCAGTACTAAATTATCGAAACAACTTATCATAACAGAAGTTGGGTCGAAACCAGTTGGAGTTCCAGGTATGTGGTTAGCTCCATTAGCATTAGGAATACCGACTGGATTTATGTCCTCAGGATCGATAGTACCACAACTTTCTCTACTAAACCAATCTGTATGTCTTAACCCTAAAGTATGCCCTATTTCATGAGTCCAAATATGTCTTAAAAGATTAGCATTTAAACCGTTTGTTCCAGTAAATATTCTTGCGATTTGCCCAGGATTACCATTAAACGGAAAATCGCCTCTTCCTCCTGCTCCCCCAGTAATTTGGATTGCATTTATATCTAAAGAATTATCTTCTGCTCCAAAAGTCAGCACAAAGTCTAACCCAATATTTAAGTCATTATAATTCTGTATGGCTTCACTAAGAGCTGTTTGTTGTTCGTTAGTAAGAGCTTCACCTCCTTGATTAACACCTCTAACTGTTATGGTTTGATTATTGTCAACAGTATTGTTTGAATGGTATTGTTTTGATTTAGAACTCTCCTGGTTGCTAGTTTTCTTTGAAGATATCATTTTATCAACTTGATCAGAACTAATCATTATATCTTCTTCAATTATGTAATACTTTTCGTTTGTGCCATCGCTATTTTTTTGACTAATTAACCTAAGTTCAAAAGGGTTAAAATTGAGTTCTCTGATTTTAAGAATATCCTCTTCAGTAATCTCGTATTCTACAAAATCGTTAGTCAATTCCTCATTAGCAAACGGAGTGTCTTTCTCACAATTAGTGAGAATTAATGAAATTCCAAAAAGTAGAATTGCAAGTTTTAAATAATTTTTCATTTTTTTAATAATTTAAAGATTAATAAAATTTCATTTATTATAAAAAATGAGAGAAAGCTTCTTATTCACTAAATTTAGTTTTTATGTTTTAGTTTCTTACTTAATAATTATTAAAAATCTTCCGTTTTATCGAAAAACTAAAATTGTTGTTATGGAAAAACCGTAATGCGTAATTATAAAAACAAAACCCGAAGTATCTACTTCGGGTTTTGTTTTTATATAAGGCACTTAAATAAACTCTTCAGCAAGACAAAACTAAGGAGCAGGATTAGGAATGGTATTATGCACCTCATTAATTTGCTCTAAAACAGCATCACTAAGAGTTACATGAATGCTTTCTATATTTTCTTTAAGTTGTTCTAGATTAGTAGCACCAATAATAGTACTTGTAATAAAGGGTTGTTGTGTTACGAATGCTAAAGACATTTGTGCTAAACTTAAACCATTGTCTTCAGCTATTTTTAAATACTGTTTTGCTGCTTCATTAGCTTGTTCTCCACTATATCTTGCAAATCTTGGAAATAATTTAAGTCGCGCATTTTCAGATGCTTTACCCTTTATATATTTACCAGAAAGTACTCCAAAAGCCATTGGCGAATAGGCTAATAAACCAACATTTTCTCTTAGTGATACTTCTGCCATGTCTGTTTCAAAAGTTCTAGTAAGTAAAGAATAGGCATTTTGAATGGTTGATATTCTAGGTAAATTATGATTTTTAGACTCTTCTAAATAGCGCATAGTTCCCCAAGAGTTTTCATTGGAAATTCCTATATCTCTAATTTTCCCTGCTTTAATTTGAGTATCCAGACTGTGCAATATTTCATTAAAATTATCTTCCCAATTAGAATCATACTTATAATTTCTAACACCAAATCTATTGGTATCACGCTCTGGCCAATGTAATTGATATAAGTCTATATAATCGGTTTGCAATCTTTTTAGCTCTAAATCTATGGCTTCTTTTATCGCATCTGGGCTAAACCCTGTGGTTCTTATATGCGCTGTATAATCTCCTCCGCCAGCAATTTTAGAAGCGATAACTACTTTATCTCTATTTCCCGTTTTTTGCAACCAAGTACCAATTATTTTACTAGTACGTCCACTCATTTCTGCTGTAGCTGGTACCGGGTACAACTCTGCAGTATCTATAAAATTAATGCCCTGATCTAAAGCATAATCTAGTTGTTCGTGTCCTTCAGCTTCTGTATTCTGGTTACCCCAAGTCATAGAACCTAAACAGAGTTTACTAACTTTTGTAGTGGTATTTGGTAGTGTTGTGTATTTCATAAATATTCTTAGTCATTCCCGCGTGGTCACTTTAGTCGAAGTAAAGGCAGGAATCTCTTTAATTTAAACTTCTGATTTTGCAACAGGCTTATCCCTTCTCAATAATAGCACAAAGATAAAAAACCTTTCAAGCTTAATAAAACTTGAAAGGTTTTTAAAATTATAACCTCATTAAGTTGTCAATTCCTGCTTTCACAGGAATAACAGAGAAATTAATTATCGTTTAGCAATTTAGAAAGCTCATCTAATTTTGGTGTTAAAATCACCTCAATACGTCTATTTTTTGCTTTCCCTTCTGTAGTAGAATTGGTAGCAATAGGTGCAAATTCACCACGACCGGCTGCCGTTAAATTTTCAGGGTTAATATTTGCATTTTCTCTTAAAATATTTACAATAGCGGTGGCACGTTTGGTCGATAAATCCCAGTTACCACTTAATTGAGAGTTTCCTTTATAAGGCACATTATCTGTATGTCCTTCTATTAAAACTGCAATATCTGGATTATCACCAAGTACATTTCCTAATTGCTGTACTGCTCTTCGTCCTTCTGTACCAACAGACCAACTACCAGAACTAAATAATAGTTTATTCTCCATCGATACGTAAACCTTACCATCACGCTGTTCTACTGTTAATCCTTTACCTTCAAAATCTGTTAAAGCTTTTGAAATGGCATTTTTTAATTGTGTCATTGCAGCATCCTTTGAAGCAATAACATTCTCCAATTCTGCAACTCTGTTAGACCTGTCTTCCAATTCTTTTTTAAGCTTGGCTAAACGTGCGCTTTCTGCTGCTAATGCCTGTTCTTTTGCTTCTAATTGTGCCAATAATTCTCTATTCTTTTTAGAGTTTCTTGCTATCGCTGAAGAGCTGTTTTTTTCTAATGCATCATAAGAATTTTTTAAATTATCGTAATTAGATTTTGCTGCATTAAAATCTGCCTGTAATCTATCTCGTTGCTGAATAGCTTCTTCATATGCTTTCTGAATTTGTTTCAATTCATTTTCTGCGGCATTTTTAGCACTTGAAAGTGTATCGTTCTCACTAGAAAGTTTTCTATTTTCTTCCTTTAAATCAGCATATTTATCTTCTAATTCTTTATAGATCTTTGGAGACACACAAGACACTAAAAATGTTAATGTTAATATGGCTAATAAAGTTTTCTTAATCATTTTGTTCGGGTTTATCTGTTATTACTTATTTATAAAATGTCTTTTAATTATCTATTTCTACTAAAATTGGGCAGTGATCACTATGTACTGCCTCCGACAATATAACGGCTCTTTTTATTTTTTCTTGTAGTGGTTTTGCTACCATTGCGTAATCTAATCGCCAACCTTTGTTATTGGCACGTGCATTAGCACGATAACTCCACCAACTAAATTGTTGATTTTCTGTATTTAAATACCTAAACGAATCTATAAAGCCACTATCTATAAAACTTCCAATCCATTCACGCTCTACGGGTAAAAATCCAGAAACACCTTTCATTTTAGGATTATGAATGTCTATCTCTTCATGACAAATATTATAATCGCCACAAATAACTAAATTTGGTATATCTTTTTTAAGAGTATTTATATAATCCTGGAACATATCCATATACTCTAATTTATGGTTTAAACGAGCATCGTTTGTTCCAGATGGTAAATACAAACTCATAACGGATACGCCATTCCCGCCTGCGGAACGGGCAGGAAAATCGGCTCGCAGGTTTCTCCCTTCAAAATCCATCGACTCAATACCTGTGCCATATTCTATATGGTTGGGTTCTGTTTTACTTAAAATAGCAACACCACTGTATCCTTTCTTTTGAGCACTAAACCAATAATTGTACTTATAGCCTGCTTCAGCAAAAACATTTAAATCCAACTGTTCTTTTTGTGCCTTTATTTCTTGTAAACAAACCACATCTGGATTGGCACTTTTTAACCAATCGATAAAACCTTTATTTATCGCTGCTCGAATGCCGTTTACGTTATATGATATAATTTTCATCTGTGTGTATATACGTTATTGTTTTAACTATTGGATCTGTCTGTAAGTAGACAGATATATAATCCGCATATTTAAAAACCCCAAAGTCTTTAATTATGTTCATTACATCTAGCTAAAATAAATAATACGTTACTTTTACACTATCAAATAAAAATAAATTTTATTTAGATTTCCTATTTCACTTTCATACTTTGACTATTTTCAGGACAAGTATGCTTGGCATAAAATTCAGGAAAGACAAATATATAAGGGTATTTTAAGTATAGTTGAAGAAATTATATTCGTTTTCTCGACAGGTTTAACAAACTCTATTAACAAAATATTTTAAACTATTTGTAGTTTAAGTATCTAATGAAGTGTATTGCATCAATTCTTATATTTCTAATTGGTTTTTGTGGATTTACTCAAGAACCAACTTCTAACTATAAAACTATAAAAGTTGCTGTAAAAAACACTATCCGTATTGATAGTGTTAGTATAAATCCCAACTCGTTTTCAATTAAACGAAAAGACAATACGGTTATTGATTCTACTTTTTATTCTGTTGACTTTTCTAAAGCGATTCTTACTTTTAAAAAACCTGTTGAAACTGATTCAATTATTATTAATTATTTGAGGTTTCCCAATTTCTTAACCAAAACCTATCAGCAATTAGACGAAACTATTATTGTTGAAAACAATGATAACCTTAACAAGCTATATAAATTATCGCAACCAAACGATTCCAAAAATTTTATTCCGTTTGATGGTTTAACAACTTCGGGGAGCATCTCAAGAGGTGTTACTATTGGGAATAATCAAAATTCGGTTTTAAATAGTGAATTAGACCTTCAAATAACGGGAAAGCTTAATGATAAGGTATCACTTAGGGCATCTATACAAGATGCTAATATTCCATTACAGGAAAGTGGTTATTCGCAACGTTTAGATGAATTTGATCAGGTTTTTATTGAATTGTTTAGCGACCGTTGGAATATTCGGGCGGGTGATATTGATTTACAAAATACCGATTCTTATTTTGCAAGTTTTTCTAAGCGTGTTCAAGGTTTATCTGTTAATGCAACATTAGGAAGTGATACATCTCAAACCAATTTATTTGCTTCGGGTGCTATTGTACGTGGGCAGTTTACAAGAAGTCAGTTTACAGCTCAAGAAGGCAATCAGGGGCCATATAAATTACAAGGGCAGAATGGCGAATTATTTGTACTTATTGTATCTGGCAGCGAAACAGTTTACGTAAATGGTATTGCCGTGAAACGAGGCGAGGATCAAGATTATATTATAGATTATAACGCAGGTGAAATTATATTCAATGCGACCTATCCGATAACTTCTGAAATGAGGATTACTGTCGATTATCAATTTAGTGAACGTAATTATTCGCGTTTTATAGCTTATGGTGGTGGACGGTATGAAAGCGATAAATTAAAAATTGGTGTTTCGGTATATTCTGAAAACGATTCAAAAAATCAACCGCTTCAACAAAACTTATCAGAAGCACAGATTCAAATACTGTCTAACGCCGGCGATGACATTAGTTTAATGGTAGCGCCATCAGAAATTCAGGAAGCTTTAAATGATAATAGAATTTTATATAGAAAAGAGCTCATTGGCGGTATTGAAGCTTTTGTGTTTTCAAATAATCCAGATGACGAGCTATACCGTGTTACCTTTACACAGGTTGGAGCCAATCAAGGCGATTACATTTTAAGCAATACGACAGCTATTAATAATATTTATGAATTTGTAGGTATTTCTCAAGGCGATTACGCCCCTATAGTTCAATTGGTGTCTCCTACCAAACTTCAGGTTGCTGTTATAAATGGGAATTATAAACCATCAGAGAAAACCAACATTACTTTTGAAGCCTCTGGTAGTAAAAATGATTTAAACTTGTTTTCGAATTTAGATGATGATGATAATGATGGTTTTGCAGGAAAGTTAAATATTGAACAAAAACTCATCAAACATGATAGCCTTTGGAGTTTAAGTGCTTTTGCTAATACAGATTACATCCAAGAGAATTTTAAAACGATAGAACGCTTATACAATGCCGAATTTAATCGTGATTGGAATTTAGAATTACCTTCCGAAAATGAAACCGTAACAAATTTAGGTGATCAAATTTTATTTAACTCAGGTTTTCAAATGTCTCATCCAGAAAAAGGCAGCATCAACTATCAATTTGAACACTTAGGCTACTCTAATAGTTTTAATGGCAACAGACATGTTACTAATATAAACTTGCTATTTAATAAATTTAAAATAACGTCTTATTCTAGTTTTTTAAATGCTCATTCTAATATTAATACCTCAACTTTTTTAAGGTCTTACAACCGTATTACTTATGGTATGCAAAAAAGTTGGGTAGGCGCCAGATTGGCCATTGAAGATAATGAGCAAAAAGATATTCTAACTCAAACATTAACTTCTTTAAGTCAAAAATTTAAGTCTTACGAAGTTTTTGTTGGTGTTGGAGACAGCACCAAAGTTTTTGCGGAAATAGGTTATAAAAACAGAGTGAACGATAGTATAAGAAATAACGAATTACAAAAAGTAAATACGTCTAACACATTCTATTTAGATTCTCGATTGATTCAAAATAAAAATACCAACCTTTCTTTGTATGCTAATTACAGAAATTTAAAAAATGAAGATAATGATATTGAAGATGAACGTTCTATAAATTCCAGACTGCAGTTTAACCAAAAGCTTTTTAAACAAATTGTGCAATGGAATACTATTTTTGAAACCAATTCAGGAACCTTACCTCAACAGGATTTTACTTATGTTGAAGTTGAAGCTGGACAGGGCACCTACACCTGGATTGATTATAATGGGAATGGTATACAGGAACTTGAAGAATTTGAAATTGCGCAATTCCAGGATCAAGGAAAATACATAAGAGTACTTTTACCTAATCAGGTTTTTATAAAAACACACCAAAATAGGTTAAGCCAAACGCTTACATTTAACCCATCGCAATGGGCAGTAAGTAAACATAAATCGAAAAAATTCTGGTCACATTTTTACAATCAAATCAGTTATTTAATTGATAGAAAGATAAAACGAGAAGGTAATAGTTTTAATCTCAATCCTTTTAAAAATGATGAAGCCGATCAATTAGGGTTACAATTAAATTTTAGAAATGTGTTATTTTTTAACAGGGGTAGGCAACGCTATACAACGTCTTATACTTATCTTGATAATACGACTCGAAGCATTCTATCTATTGGATTTATTGAAAATAGTTTAAAAAGTCATCAACTTAATTTTAATCATAAAATTGCTGAAAGCTGGTTAATAAATATGCTTTCGTCTTTTAACAATAACGAAAGTATTAGTCAAAACTTTGCCAGTAAAAATTATAATTTTGATGAAGCTCGTTTTAATCCAAAGTTATCCTATTTATTTAATGACAATTCCAGTTTTGATATATTTTATCAATATTCCAGTAAAGACAATACTATTGGTGATTTAGAATCTTTAAAACAACAAAAATATGGTACTTCATTTACTTTTGCCAACAGTCAAAAAAGTGCCATAAATGGGGAGTTTAACTATTTTTCAAATATTTTTAATGGAAATTCAAATACACCAGTTGCCTATCAAATGCTAGAAGGGTTACAACCTGGTAAAAACTTTACATGGACTTTATTAGCTCAAAAAAAACTAACTACTTTTCTCGATCTTAATTTGAGTTATTTTGGAAGGAAAACAGAAACCAGTAAAACCATTCATACAGGCTCTATCCAATTAAAAGCCTACTTTTAGGACTGCTGCTCTTTAAACACCCTAATATAAGACACGAATTGCACTAATTTACACGAATCTATTACTCTATATAGTATTAGTATTGAATATAAATACGAATCCTGAACCTGCATAGGTTATAAACAGGCTAATTAGTGAAGATTAGTGCAATTCGTGTCCTCCTCTATTATTTTATTAGGTATATCAATTTCTGCATGAACACTTTTAGAAATGTAAATCATCTATTTTATCAAAAACCGAAATAATCACTTTTATAGCTTCTACATAAAATTCCGGATGAATGTTTTCATAATCATCTGTCGGTTCGTGATAATCTTTATGGTTTTCGACTCCAAAGTATAAAAACGGAATCCCTTTTTTATAAAAATTCGTATGGTCTGATGCATAGGTCCAGTTTTCTAAGTTATCATATCCATCATGTCCTGCAATGAGTTTAATCTTTTCAGAGTATTTATAATATTCAACTATATGTTTTAATTTTTTGCTACACTGTGCCCCAACAACATATAATTCATTTTTATTGCTCCTACTAATCATATCCATATTGATATTCATCTTAATTTTTTCCAATGGAACAATTGAATTATTTACAAAATACCTCGACCCCTGTAACCCCAGCTCTTCTCCATCAAATGCTGCTAAAATAACCGAGTGTTTTGGGGGATTGTTTTTAAAGTACTCGCCAAAACCAAACAAAGCACTTAATCCAGAAGCATTATCATCAGCACCATTGTATACTACTCCATTTTTAACTCCCTCATGATCATAGTGAGCACTAATAACTATATATTCACGAGGGTTTTCGGTGCCTTTTATAAGCCCTAAAACATTCGTTGTCTTATATTCTCTTCTCTTTTCTTCAAACAAGAAACGCTGTTCATAGCTTTTTCCTAATGGTAGAATACCTAGTGAATAAAATTGATTAATTATGTATTTTTTGGTTTTCAATGCACCTTTTGTCCCAGTTCTTCTACCCTCAAAAGCATCGGAAGATAATGATTTTAAATGCCTTAGTATAGACGTTTCGCAAAACAAGCTGGTGGTTTTTACATATGTTTGTGAATTTACATTTATACTTAAAAAGTAAAATAAAAAAAATGGAATTAGGTATTTTATTTTCATTTGTTAGAGATTATTTCTTAAATCTAAACAAAAAAACCCAAGCTAGTGCTTGGGTTTTTAAATATTTATGATGTATGGCTAAAATTTCATGATATACTAGCCTTCATTAATTCCCTATTCATACGTGCAATATTCTCTAAAGAAATCCCTTTAGGGCATTCAATTTCGCAAGCGCCTGTATTTGTACAGTTACCAAAGCCTTCTAAATCCATTTGAGCCACCATATTACGTACACGATCTGCTGCTTCTACTTGTCCTTGAGGCAACAAAGCATATTGTGATACTTTAGCTCCTACAAATAACATCGCAGATGAATTTTTACAAGTAGCGACACAGGCACCACACCCAATACATGTAGCTGCATCCATAGCCTCGTCTGCTGCATGTTTAGAAATTGGAATAGCGTTTGCATCCTGAGTATTTCCGGATGTATTCACAGAAATATACCCTCCCGCTTGCTGAATACGCTCAAAAGCCATTCTATCTACTATTAAATCTTTTATCACAGGAAATGCTGCCGCTCTAAATGGTTCAATAGTAATAGTGTCACCATCTTTAAACATACGCATGTGTAATTGGCATGTTGTTACGCCTCTATCTGGCCCATGAGCTTCTCCATTGATATACATCGAACACATGCCACAAATACCTTCGCGACAATCGTGATCGAAAGCTACAGGTTCTTCACCGGTGTTGACTAATTGTTCATTCAAAACATCCATCATTTCTAAAAAAGACATATGTTCTGATATATCAGTAACTTTATAATCGACCATTTGACCCTTTGCATTTGAGTCTTTTTGTCTCCAAATTTTAAGTGTTAAATTCATTTTCTTATAGTTATTTAGTTATTTAGTTATTGGACTGTGATTTTATGACACAAATCTTATTTAACTTAATAACTTTATTTTTCTTTCTGACTCATTAAATATTTAATATATCCATTTAAAATCAAAAGAGTTTTATTATGTATTGTTCTTAATTCATTTAAATTTTCTTCTGAAATATAGCCTTCATCAAAAGCTATAATTCCATGATCGAGAGTTTCAAACAAAGAGCCTCTAGCTATTCTACAAAACTGAATATTCTCTTGATAATGAAATCTTCCATATCCTTCAGAGATATTATTTCCAACAGAACGTGATGAACGTTTAATTTGATCAATAAGAGCAAATTTCTCAGAATTAGGGATCTTATTAATTATTTGGGTTTTTACAAATAATCTTAAATTTCTTGCTTCTTTCCAACAAGCCAATTCTTCAAAAGATTTAAAGTTACTCACCTAATAACTAAATAATTAATAACTATTTATAAGATCTCTGCTTCAATTCAATATCTTTAAATTCTAATTCTTCCTTATGTAAAACGGCATCTGCAGGCTCTCCTTTATATTCCCAAGCAGAAACAAAGGCAAAATCTTTATCATTACGTTTTGCTTCTCCCTTTTGCTCGCCGTCTAATTCTACAGACTCTTCTCTAAAATGACCTCCGCAAGATTCTTCTCTTACTAAAGCATCTTTAGCAAATAGCTCACCTAATTCTAAAAAGTCGGCTACACGACCTGCTTTTTCGAGTTCTGGATTCATTTCATTTGCATTTCCAGGAACTTTTACTTCTTTCCAGAATTCTTCACGAATGGCTTTTATTTCCGCCATAGCTTCTTTTAAACCTTTTTCATTACGCGCCATTCCTACTTTATCCCACATTACTTTCCCAAGTCGTTTGTGGAAATAATCTACAGATTTTGTTCCTTTATTATTGATAAAGAAATCGACGCGATCCTTTACTTCTTTTTCAGCTTCATCAAATTCCTTAGTATCTGTTGGTATTTTTCCTGTACGAATATCATCTGATAAATAATCACCAATAGTATATGGTAATACAAAATAACCATCAGCTAACCCTTGCATTAAAGCAGAAGCACCCAGTCTGTTTGCTCCATGGTCTGAGAAATTCGCTTCACCTATACAATAACAACCCGGAATGGTAGTCATTAAATTATAATCAACCCAAACACCTCCCATTGTATAGTGAGTTGCTGGATAAATCATCATAGGTGTTTTGTATGGATTCTCATCAACAATTTTCTCATACATTTGGAATAGGTTTCCATATTTGGCTTCCACAATCGCTTGACCTAGTTCGTATACTTTTTCTTCGGAAGGGTTTGTTATATTATGAATCTTAGCTTGTTCTTTTCCATAACGCGTAATAGCAGATTTAAAATCTAAATAGACCGCTTCACCAGTAGCATTAACACCATAACCCTCATCACAACGTTCTTTTGCTGCTCTAGATGCCACATCACGAGGCACTAAGTTTCCAAAGGCTGGGTAACGTCTTTCTAAGTAATAATCTCTTTCTTCTTCAGACAAATCGGTTGGTTTCTTACGCCCCTCTCTAATTGCCATAACATCGTCCATATTTTTAGGAACCCAAATACGTCCATCGTTACGCAAAGATTCAGACATCAATGTTAATTTGGATTGATAATCTCCAGATCGCGGAATACATGTTGGGTGAATTTGTGTGTAACAAGGGTTTGCAAAATATGCGCCTTTTTTATGAATTTTCCAAGCAGCCGTAGCATTACTTCCCATAGCGTTGGTTGACAAGAAATATACATTTCCGTATCCTCCGGATGCAACAACTACTGCATGTGCCGAATGTCTTTCAATCTCACCGGTTATTAAATTACGAGCAATGATTCCTCTGGCCTTACCATCTACTTTTACAACATCAAGCATTTCGTGACGGTTAAACATCTCTATTTTACCACGAGCAATTTGTCTATTCATTGCAGAATACGCTCCTAATAACAATTGCTGACCTGTTTGCCCTTTAGCATAAAATGTTCTTGACACCAACACACCACCAAACGAACGGTTATCTAATAGCCCACCATAGTCACGTGCAAAAGGAACGCCTTGTGCGACACATTGGTCAATTATATTTGCAGACACTTCTGCTAAACGATACACATTTGCTTCTCTAGAACGGTAATCACCACCTTTTACAGTATCGTAAAATAATCTATATGTTGAATCGCCATCACCTTGATAGTTTTTTGCAGCATTAATACCTCCTTGCGCTGCAATTGAGTGTGCACGACGTGGAGAGTCCTGATAAGCAAATGCTTTTACATTATATCCTAACTCTGCTAAGGTTGCTGCGGCAGAGCCACCTGCTAAACCTGTACCTACTACAATAATATCTATATGACGTTTGTTTGCAGGGTTTACTAAATCGATATGATTTTTATAATCTGTCCATTTATCTTTAATTGGACCTTTTGGTACTTTTGAATCTAAAGCCATATTAATTCTTTAAGATTAATGGTTAAAATGATGAACAAGTGCAATAATTATAAACCCTAATGGAATAATAATAGAATATAATTTTCCAAAAGTTTGCATCTTCTTTTTGCGACCTGCGGTCA
The DNA here is from genome assembly GCF_030540835.1 of Flavivirga aquimarina. Taxonomy (GTDB): domain Bacteria; phylum Bacteroidota; class Bacteroidia; order Flavobacteriales; family Flavobacteriaceae; genus Flavivirga; species Flavivirga aquimarina. The sequence goes on from NZ_JAUOEK010000184.1 coordinate 154,287, forward strand.
CACCCATAGATTGAAATGCAGAAGTGAAACCATGTGCTAAGTGCAGCCCCAATAAAACAAATGCTACAACATATGCTCCCACTCTCAAAGGATTATGGAACTTCTCTACTAATTCATGAAAGTATCTAAAACCACCATCGTGCATCCCAGACATATCTCCCTGAATATATTTAGTATTTATTTCCGGAAACCAGAAATCTATAAAATGAAGTACAATAAAGGCTAATATAACCAGCCCACTATAAATCATATTTCTGCTCATCCAAGTAGAGTTTGCAGCACCATTGTTTTTAGCGTATGCAACGCCTTTCGCTTTCTTATTCTTAAGTTCTAATACAAATCCCATTACAAAATGGAATACAACACCGAATATTAAAACTGGCTGTAATGCAAATTGAACTAAAGGATTTGTTCCCATAAAATGGGATAGCTCGTTAAAAATATCTTCACTGAACAAAGATGTGATATTTACTGCTAAATGTATTATTAAGAAAAACATGAGGAAGAGAGCAGAAAGTGCCATAGCCACCTTTCTTCCTATCGAAGATTTAAAAAATCCACTCATTATTTATTTAATTTAGATATAGAGTGTAAAGATAATTTACATTAAATTCATAGGCAAAAAGTTATTGCCTTAAATTCTAATTTAGAATAATTATAAGTTAAGTAGTAATACTTAGTTTTTGAAAATTGTTTTTAAGTATTTTCTCAAAAAACAAGTCATGTTTACTTTATAACTATTTTTTTAGTAATCATCGCATTTTCAGAATGAATGTTTACAAAATAAATGCCATTAGAGATCCCCGCTAAACTAATAACCTTTGTCCTTGAGGTGTTAGAAGTATCGTATTCAGAAATAAGCCTTCCGCTAACATCATAAATGGCAGCTTTTTCTAAGTTTATAAACGATGCATTTTTAATGAAGAATTGTTCTTTTGCTGGATTAGGAAATATAGTAATTGCACTTTCTAATTCATCTTCATCTACACTTAATCCACAGTTATATGTTGACATAGACGACTTTCCAGAAAAACATGAAAAGCCAGCAGGGCCAGGAACACTAGATTCACTTCTACTTTGCACATTATTTGCTGCAATAATATTATTTGCAGATAAAACCCTAAGCTGTTCAGACGGACCAATATTAAAATGCATTACATCATTATCTGTATCAATAACATGACCTAATTGGTGTGCATGACCTAATTCGTGAAGCGCTACACTCTCAAAATCAAACGCCGCACCTGGAAAACCACTGCCATAATACCAAGTCTCTCCGTCATCAAACACTATATCTATTTCTGTGGGGTAAGATTGAAAATTAGCCAAAGAGGTTCCACATCCCGAAAAAGAATACGAGGTTTGCCCAAGTGTTCCAGCAGGTAATTCAGACCCATTGTCAAACCTAATAACATTTGTTTCATCTAAATCTGCTACATCTACAGGAGTAACATCTCCTATAGTAAAGTTTACACCTGTCTCACAACGCCACGTTTCTAAAGCAGATAAAAAGGCAGCTTTAGCGCCTGATTCTTCAATGTCAGCATCAAAACTTGTTTCCATTTGCCAAATATAACCTCCACTTCCATCGTTATCAACATGTCTAGTAGGGTATGCATAGTTGTTTGTTTCTCCAGCTATGGTTAACTCAAATATCCCATTAAGTTCAGAAGATGTAACTGTTAGGTCTGTGGAAGAATCAATAATATTTGAATTTGCATCAGTTACTCGAATATTTCCAGTTCCTGCTTCAGAAGGAACTTCAACCGTAATAGAGGTAGAAGTCCAATTAGTTACTTGTGTGTCTAAAGCATCTATATAATCAGGAGACCCCATATCTTCACCTCCAGAATCGGCATTTCTAAAACTAACTTTACCTTGAGTACTACCAAAATCACCAGAAGCTCCTCCAGGGATAGTAATGGTTATAGTAGATTTTGTTCCAGCTGAAACAGTTGTTGGAGAAAAAGATATAGCAGTTGGTATTAAAACACTCTTCTTTTGACTCAATTTTTTACTTACACTTTTTACATCAAAAGAAGTTATCTCTTTATAGTCTGATTTTGTATGTTTAATTATTTCTTGATAAAATGTATTGGTAATCCCTTTTTTATTATTGAAAAAATTTACGGCAATATCATCATATAGATTATATTTATAAAAACCTTGTAAAGAACTATATACACTAAAATATTTACTAGCAGTTTTGTTTTCTTTTGAAACAGAAATATTATTATCAAATAAGGTAAACATTCCTAGATCATCAACATTTAATTTTAAACTATGTGTTACTATTTGATAGTTTAATCCAATTGTACCTCCTTTTGTTATTACTTCAACACTAGATACTGGCTCTCCTTTAAAAACTTTATATATTTCAATTGTATTAGATGTGTAGATATTATTATCTATACCTCTGAATGCCTTTTTCGAGATAACCTTCCCTTCTACTACTAAACTGGAATTTTCAATTTGCTGTTTCAAAGGTATTTCTCTTAGCATTGTTTGAGACAACAAAAGCTCAGAATTAAACAGCATTAAAACTATAATGATTATAAATACATTTCTTTTCATACAAGTAATTTTGTGGGAGCCTTAAACTATATACACTATAACACAATCTTTAGACTATAATTTATTAATGAGAAATACACTTATGTAAAAACCATGTTAAGCCAGCAATTCTATCAAATATAACAAATTATAATTATAACATAAGATTTCGTTAGTTTTGTTACATCTAACAACAAAGACTTAAAATATTTTCTTACAATGAAATACCTTCCTATAAATAACAAACTCTTTATAAAAAACAGAAAAAACTTTACTTCTAACATGAAACCTAATAGTTTGGCTGTTTTTAACTCAAATGACATCTATCCTATAAGTGCTGATAGCACCATGCCTTTTGAACAACACAGAGACATCTTCTATCTAAGTGGTGTGGATCAGGAAGAAAGTATTTTGATGTTATTTCCAGATTGTCCAAAAGAAAAACATCGTGAAATATTATTTTTAAAAGAAACCAATGAGCATATTGCTATTTGGGAAGGCGAAAAACTAACTAAAGAAAAAGCTTTCGAAACTAGTGGTATTAAAACTGTTTATTGGCTACAAGACATGGAGAAAATCATGTTTGAAATTATGACACAGTGTGATACTATTTATATAAATACCAACGAGCATTATAGAGCCAATGTAGAAACCGAAACCCGGGAAGACCGTTTTACAAAATGGTTAAAAGAAAAATACCCGGCGCATGCTGTTGCAAAAAGCAATCCTATTTTACAAAAGCTTCGCTCTGTAAAAGACCCCATTGAAATAGATCTAATTCAACAGGCCTGTAATATTACCGAAAAAGGATTTAGACGTATTTTAAATTTTGTTAAACCCGGTATTTGGGAATATGAAATTGAAGCTGAGTTTATGCATGAATTTTTGAGAAATCGCTCTAAGAAATTTGCTTACACCCCAATTGTTGCCTCAGGAAATAATGCGAATGTATTGCATTATATAGAAAACAATCAGCAATGTAAAGCGGGCGACTTAATATTGATGGATGTAGGTGCAGAATATGCCAATTATTCTAGTGACATGACACGTAGTGTCCCTGTTTCGGGAAAATTTACTCCAAGACAAAAAAACGTTTACAATGCTGTAAATAGAGTGAAAAATGAAGCTACAAAAATGTTAACTCCCGGAACGGTTTGGGCAGATTATCATGAAGAAGTTGGCAAAATAATGACCCATGAATTATTAGGTTTAGGACTTATAGATAAAGCCGATGTACAAAACGAAAACCCCGAATGGCCAGCTTACAAAAAATATTTTATGCATGGCACGAGCCACCATATGGGATTAGACACTCATGACTATGGCATTTTAACAGAACCTATGCAAACCAATATGGTATTTACGGTAGAACCCGGTATTTATATTCCAGAAGAAGGTTTTGGCATACGTTTAGAGGACGATGTAGTTATTCAAGAACATGGAGAGCCATTTAATTTAATGAGACATATCCCTATTGAAGCAGATGAGATAGAAGACATTATGAATTCATAAAATAAAGAAGAAAGGGTCGTTTAAAAACGACCCTTTTGCTAGCAATACTAAAATATTGTAATTTATAGAGTGACTAATTCAAATAAATAATCATTTAGTTTTTGTAGCGAATTAATTTTATCTTTTGTATCAACTAACAGCGAAATATTATTTTTGCTTCCGCCATAAGAGATCATTCTAATTTTTACATCTTGTAATATTTGAAATAACTTATAAGTATCTTGATGATTAACAACAGAGTGACCTACTAAACAAATGATACTTTGATTTTGATCAACTTCTATGGTCGCTATTTCATCCAATTCTTCAATAATATTGTCTAAATTCCTATCATCATCAATCGTTAAAGAAACAGCAACCTCCGATGTCGTAATCATATCAATAGGTGTAGCATAAGTTTCAAAAATTTCAAATACTTTTTTTAAGAAACCATGTGTCTGCAACATTCTAGCAGATTTAATTTTTATAGCTGTAATATTATCTTTGGCAGCTATGGCTTTAATACCATTTTCTGAAGTAATATTTGAGATTAATGTTCCATGAGCATCAGGATTCATCGTATTTTTTAAACGTACTGGAATATTATCTGCCCTAACCGGTGTAACTGTTTGTGGATGTAATATTTTAGCACCGAAATAAGCTAATTCTGCGGCTTCATCAAATGATAAGTTAGAAATCGGCTTAGTATTTTCGACATATCTAGGGTCGTTGTTATGCATTCCGTCAATATCTGTCCAAATTTGAACTTCCTCAGCTTTCATAGCTGCTCCAATAATAGTTGCAGTATAATCACTACCTCCACGTTGTAAATTTGAAACTTCATTGTTAGCATCTAAGCAAATAAACCCTTGGGTTATATATATTTCTGAATTCTCTGCAGCATTTAAAGCTACCTGAAAGTTTTGTTTTATATAATTTATATGCGGCTCTTTATCTTCGTCAATACGCATAAAACTTAAAGCGGGTAATAAGGTAGAACTTATACCTTCCTGCTGTAAAAAACAGTTAAACATATAGGTAGAAAGCAACTCTCCCTGCGCAAGAATATTATTTTCTAAACTTATAGAAAACGCTTTATAAGTGCATGTAACTAAAAAATTAAAAATGCTGGAAACATAATCTTTAACTTCTTTATTTAAATCTTTATTAATTAGAAGTTTATCTATAGTAACAGAGTAAGTTTCATGCAGTTTATTAATTTTATCAATAGCTTCGTTTGGCTCCCTGTCTGCAATATCGTTCGCAATAGCCACTAACTGGTTTGTAGTACCAGACATAGCAGAAAGCACAACAACCTTCTTTTCTCCGTCGTTAATAATATCTTTAACGTTGTGTATATTTTCTATAGAACCAACCGATGTTCCACCAAACTTCAATACTTTCATTTACTCTAATTTATATGTAAATCTAAAACTCCTTAGCCTAATACCTATTATTTATTTAAAAAAAAGATTATTTTTGCACATATTGTTAAATAATTAACACGAGATCACTCGTAACAAATAGATATAAGCACATGAAAACCGTATCTAACTGTGTTGAAGATATTTTGATAACGCAACCTTATTTAGAAGAGGCTTTATCTAGAAACATCATAAACTTTAGCGCCTTAGCTCTTGAGTTAACAGAACCTATTAGCAAAATGCTTAAGAAGGATGTAAAACCGGGGGCTATTATGATGGCTTTAAGGCGATACAATCCACCTGTCACGTTAACCAATTCAATAAAAATGAAACGGGTTATTCAAAATTTAGGAGATATAACTGTGCGCTCAAATCTAACAGATTTTACCGTTAAAAATTCTGAAACGATTATTGATAATCATTCCAAAATTCTAGATCGAATAAATCAAGAATCGAAATTATTTTACACATTTACCAGAGGCATTCATGAAAGTAATATCATAATTTCCAGCAGCCTAAAAGATTTTATTGTTAACCAATTAAAAAACGAATCTTTTTTAGCAGTCCAAGATGGGTTATCTGCAATTAGTATAAACCTACCTCAAGACAACTCTAAAATTGCAGGTTTATATTATCATTTTTTTAAGCGTCTAGCTTGGGAAGGTATTGTTCTTTACGAAGTAATTTCTACCACAAACGAATTTACAATTTTAGTAGAAGATGTATATGTAGACAAAGCCTTTGCTGCTATTAAAAGAGTAAAATCCTAGTGTTTCGTATTTAATGAATTTACAATACAAAGGCATTAATGTTTTTTATACCGATAAAGGCAAAGGCAATGCTATTGTCTTACTCCACGGGTTTTTAGAAAACGCTTCTATGTGGGATACTTTTATTCCAACATTATCAAAAAAAAACAGAGTTATTTGTATCGATTTATTAGGCCATGGAAAAACCGAATGTCTGGGTTATATACACACAATGGAACTTATGGCAGAAGTGGTTCATGCAGTTTTAAAGCATTTAAAAATTCGTCGTTCCACTTTTATCGGACACTCCATGGGTGGTTATGTAGCACTCGCTTTCGCAGAAAAAAACCCTAACGCATTGAAAGGTCTGTGCCTTATGAATTCCACCGCAAGAGCAGACACAGCTGAAAAGAAAAAAAATAGAGACCGAGCCATAGTAGCCGTTAAGAAAAACCATAAAATATTTATTAATATGGCTATCTCTAATTTATTTAGACCAAAGAATAGAATTCTTTTTTCAGAAAAAATAAATCAGCTAAAAAAAGAAGCTATAAAAATGCCTTTACAAGGTATAGTAGCTTCTCTTGAAGGCATGAAAGTTAGAGAAGATAGAGAGGCCCTTCTTCATTTTACACCTTTTAAAAAAATGCTCATTATTAGTAGAAAAGATCCAGTTCTAAATTACGATGCTTTAATTTCTCAAACAAAAAATACAAACGTAAACGTGGTTGAGTTTCCTGATGGACATATGAGTCACATTGAAAATGAAAGCGATTTTTCACACGAAATAATGTATTTCATCGAAAATATATAGCACTTTGTCGTTTTATTGTTTTTTTTGTTTTAGATTTATTGCTCTTAAATTTTGTAACATGAATAAACCTACTACCAACACACCCCCTTTTATCCCTAAAATTTATTGCAATCTTTTTGGACATCATTATCGAGTAACCAAAAAAGTTACATACCATGTAAAGGAATACACATGTTCTCATTGCAAAAAACAGTTAACAACAAATAGCAACGGTAATTTAATTGAACTTACTCCTAAATTTAAGGAGATAAATGCCATATTAGAACGCATACATATCTCAAGAATGGAACGTTCAAAGAAGAAAACAATCGCTTCGTCGATTTACTAACATGTAGTTAAATATATTTGATTGTTTTTTAATAATTTAATAGGCTCTAACTAATTAATCTAATAGCACTAAATGAAAAACATTCACTGTAAGTTATTTGGACATGATTTCCGGGTAACTAGAAATGTCACATACCATGTAAAAGAGTACACTTGTAAAAACTGCAAAAAAGAACTCACAATCAACGGAAATGGTCATTTAACAGAACTTACACCTAATTTTAAAGAAATAAATGATGTCTTAGAACATATTCATATGAAACGACATATGAAATCCTCTATCAAACAACAATCAAGTACATCGACTATAGATACATCAAATCTATTAGTATTTAAACATTAAAATTTTTCCAACCTTGTGCTTTAATCGGTATTTTAGTATCTGCTCTAGTTACTAAATGTATGCCTACTTGCGCTACTTTCATATAACCAATAACGGTTAAATTAGGGTTTGCCTTTATTTTAGAATAATCGTCTTGAGACATTGTAAATAGCAGTTCGTAATCTTCTCCCCCATTTAAAGCGACTGTAGTACTATCAATATTAAACTCTTCGCATGTTGAAATTACCTGAGGATCTAACGGAATTTTTTCTTCATATACATCACACCCAACCTTACTCTGTTTACATAAATGTATAATTTCTGAAGATAAACCATCGCTTATATCAATCATTGAAGATGGTTTTACCTCCAAATCTTTCAATAATTTAATAATATCTTTTCGTGCTTCTGGTTTTAATTGACGCTCTATAATATAAGAATAGGGACTTAAATCCGGCTGACTATTAGGGTTTACTTTATATACTTCCTTTTCGCGTTCAAGGACTTGCAACCCCATATAAGCTGCTCCCAAATCTCCGGTAACAACTAATAAATCATTTGGTTTGGCTCCATCCCTATACACCTCATTATTACTTTTAACTTCTCCAATAGCCGTTACAGAAATCAACAATCCTGTTGTAGAAGACGTCGTATCGCCACCAACAACATCAATATTGTAAATCTTTGCAGCAGTTTCTATACCAACATATAAATCTTCGAGAGCTTCCAACGGAAATCTATTTGACACCGCTATAGAAACCGTAATTTGGGTTGCTTCAGCGTTCATCGCATATACATCAGATAAATTAACAATAACCGATTTATACCCCAAATGCTTTAATGGCATATAACTTAAATCGAAATGCACCCCTTCCACAAGTAAATCGGTTGTAATAACTATGTTCTTGTTCTTAAAACCCAAAACAGCAGCATCGTCACCAATACCTTTAACAGTCGACTTATGTTTTATTTCAAAATTCTTAGTTAAGTGATCTATAAGTCCAAATTCCCCCAAATCACTTAATTGAGTCCTCTGTTGATTTTTATCTTCTATCATAGCGCAAAAATAAGAAGCTTAAATATATAAATGAATAAACTTTTAATATTAAATAACATGAAGCTAACCTCAAAATGATATAGACCATCGTTTCGTTTAAGCATAAAAATTGATAAAAGCAGGTGCCTTTTGATTTTTATTAAGCTAATTTTGTTATTTTACATGAACATATATAAACAATATGTTTATTGTAAAATTCGTTTCAATCGAATAGAATTCTACACTTTGAAAAAGAATAAATTAAAAAATTGCTAACATGAACGACTTAAAAAAGAGTATTCGTTTTACTAAACCATTTGTATTAGGCTGTTTATTATTTTTATTTGCTCAATCTTGCGATAGAGATAATAATGAACCTATATTTAGAACAAATATTTTAGCACCTTGTGAAAATGGTTTAGCCGATATTTACCCCTGTAACAACTACGATTTAATGGTACAAATACCACTAAGTACTTTTGGAGCTACCGCAGGAAATGATTCCTGGGGTTGGGTAGATTCTACTACAAAAAAAGAATACGCATTAATAGCTACTGATGTTAATGTGTCTTTTATTGATATTTCAGATACCAGTAACCCTATATATTTAGGAAATGTTCCAACTGCAACTACGAGTAGTCCCTGGCGCGATGTAAAAGTTTATGAAAACCATGCTTTTATTGTAGCAGATAATGCCGGAAATCATGGCATGCAAGTATTCGATTTAACACGTTTAAGAGATGTTACTAATCCACCAGAAACATTTACTCCAGATGCTCATTTTACTGAGTTTGGAAGTGCACATAACATAGTAATAAATGGTGATAGTGGCTACGCTTATATTGTTGGAGCCAGAACACAATTCTCTGGAGGCCCCATATTTATAAACATTCAAAATCCAACATCACCAGTATCAGAACAGGGGTTTAGTGAAGGAGGTTATTCTCATGATGCCCAAGTTGTAACTTATAATGGACCAGATACAGATTATACAGATCGCGAAATATTAATTGGTAGTAATGAAAATGAAGTAGTTATTGCAGATATAACAGATAAAGCAAATCCGGTTTCCATTTCAACCATTAGCTACAGTAATGTAGGTTATACCCATCAAGGTTGGTTTACAGAAGATCTGAATTATTTTATTTTGGGAGACGAAACAGACGAAACAGATATTGGACTCAATACACGTACAATTGTTTTTGATTTTTCAGATTTAGATAATCCTGCATTTCACTTCAGCTATTTTGGGCCATCCTCTGCTATTGATCACAATGGTTATGTTAAAGGAAATATTTTCTATCAAGCTAGTTATACAGCTGGAGTAAGAATATTAGATATATCTGAAATTGAAAATAGCATCTTCACCGAAACTGGTTTTTTTGATACATATCCTGAAAACGATGGAACAGCATTCGATGGTGCTTGGAATGTATACCCTTACTTACCAAGTGGAAATATTATTATCAGCGATATTAATAGAGGATTATTTGTTATAAGAAAAAGTGGTACATAATTATATTATCTATTATGCCCTATACATTTAAAAGATACACGTTTGTATTACCTCTTATTTTTATTGCATCATTTCTTTTTAATTGCTCTAAAAATGATGACACACCTAAAACAACAGATAATTTAAATAAAGAAATAGCGTTTGTAAAAACTATTGGCGGTACAAAAAATGAAAGTGCTCAATCCATTATTAAAACTTCAGATGGTGGCTATCTTATCTTAGGATATGTACAGAGTGCAGATGGAGATGTATTAAATAAACAAAATGAATCTTTTGATTACTGGTTATTAAAATACGACCAAAATAACGCACTACAATGGCAAAAAACATATGGAGGTAGTGATGATGATCGCGGTAGTGATGTCATTCAGACATCAGACGGTGGCTTTGCCATTTTAGGTTATAGTCAAAGTAATGATGGTGATGTTACCGAAAATAATGGTTTTAACGATTTTTGGATTTCTAAGCTAGACAGTTCCGGTACCATTTCCTGGGAGAAGTCTTTTGGTTTTTCTGGAGCAGATAAAGGTATATCTATAATTCAAACCAACGATAATGGCTATCTTTTAACTGGTGTTCTAGATGTATCGGCTTCAAACGGTGAAGGAAATAGCAAATCTTTGTCGTCAAAAAGACATGCTGGAGGTGATTATTGGGTTATTAAACTCAATGCTTTAGGAGAAAACGAATGGACTAGGTTTTTTGGAGGCACTTTCACAGATACCCCTTACGATGCTCTTCAAACAGAAGATAACGGTTATATCATTGTAGGGTCATCAGATAGCGAAGATGTAGATATAAAAGGAAACAAAGGATCATATGATTTTTGGGTCATTAAAATATCTGATACCGGAAATTTAGTTTGGGAAAAATCTTTTGGAGGTTCAGAAACCGATGAGGCCAGAGCCATTGTCAAATCATCAGATGGTAATTACATTATTGTTGGAGATACCAGAAGTAGCAATATGGACGTTTCAAATAATAAAGGCGCAGCCGATTGTTGGGTTATTAAAATATCTCCTGTTGGTGAACTTATTTGGGAGAAAACTTTCGGTGGATCTAGTTTTGATTCATCACATGCTATTATAAAAACCCAAGACAATGGTTTTATAATTTCCGGAAACTCGAGAAGTGCTGACAGTGATATCTCCATTAACCAAGGACAAAATGACGCTTGGGTGTTTAAAATAGATGCTAATGCTAATATAGAATGGCAAAAAACCGTTGGAGGTTCAGACATCGATTTAGCCTATGATGTTATAGAACTAAGTGACGAAACAGTTATTGTTGTTGGAGAATCCAATAGTTCGAACATCGACATTCCTGAAAATAAAGGATTCTCTGATTTATTAATCTTTAAAATAAAATAAAAATGCAAAGAATAGTCCCCATATTCATTTTTAGTTTAATCACATTATTATCTTGTGGTACAGATAACGACGACATCGTTTCTCAAGCAAATGTAACATTTAATTTTAGTCATAATTGGGATGCGTCACCAATTACAAATACTAACTTTAATACCATTCAATATACCAATGCCAACGGAGAACAGTTAAGTATTACAAAATTAAGATACCTTATTTCTAACATAACATGTCAAAAAGAAAATGGCGAAATAATCACACTTGATGGTTATAATCTAGTCGATGTTACTAATAACACAAACCTTTCTTTCACACCTCTTTCTACAATACCAACTGGAACTTATAGTAGCGTAAGTTTTACTTTTGGGTTTAATAATGATGATAATATTGATGGAATCTATCAAGATTTAAACTCGACATCCTGGAATGTTCCGACTATATTAGGAGGCGGTTATCATTTTATGCAATTAGAAGGCAAGTTTGTTGATAATACAACAACCGAAACGGGTTATGCATATCACGCCATTAAAGCGGTAGATAATTCCGGTGCAACACTGGTGTTTAATGATACTTTTTTTGAAGTTGATTTAGGTAAAATCACAATTACCAACAATGCTACTTTTAATATTGAAATGAACATTGCCGAATGGTTTGTAAACCCAAATACCTGGGATTTAAATGTTTTGAATAATATGCTAATGCCTAATTTTAATGCACAAATTATGATGTTTGAAAATGGAAAAAATGCATTTAGTCTAAAATCTGTTAATCAATAATTTTTTTTGAAACAATGGATCACACATATTAGCTGTCTTTTAATTTTTATTTGCGCTTCCTGTTCAAATGAAACCATAGAGCAATATGTGCCTACTCCTAGCCCATTACAAATTCCGCAGTTATTCCAAGATAAAATATTAGACCCCGTAATTCCAATAAACAACCCACAAACGGTTGAAGGCATTACGCTTGGTAAAAAATTGTTTTTCGATCCTATTTTATCAGCCAATAATACACAAGCCTGTGCCGATTGTCATGCTCCTGAAAATGCTTTTACAGATGTCGACAGGTTTAGTGACGGAGTAGATGGTATTCTAGGGAACCGTAACGCTATGCCATTATTTAATCTGGCATGGAATTATGATGAAAAATTCTTTTGGGACGGTAGTGCTTTCAGTTTAGAACATCAGGCTTTTGCACCTGTCACAGATCCTATAGAAATGAAAAGTACTTGGATCGAGGTAGCACAAAAATTACAAGAACATTCAGAATATCCTAACCTATTTAATTTGGCTTTTGGGACATCAACGATAGACTCCTCTTTAGTAACAAAAGCCATCGCTCAATTCGAACGGACTTTAATCTCATCCAATTCTAAGTTTGATAACTATTTAATCGGTGAAGGTACTTTAACAACCGAAGAACTCAATGGTTTTAATGTGTTTATGGATGAAACAAAAGGCGATTGTTTTCATTGCCATGGTAGTGAGAACAACCCATTATGGACAGATAATTTATTTCATAATAACGGTTTAGATGCTGTTGTGACAGATTTAGGTCTGGGGGAAGTTACTGGAGATCCTGCCGATAATGGAAAATTTAAATCACCTTCGTTACGAAATCTGGCTTTCACCGCTCCTTATATGCATGATGGCAGATTTGCAACGCTTGACGAAGTCATTAATCATTATAGTGAAGGGCTACAAAACTCTCCAACCATAGATCCTTTAATGAAAAAAGTGGCACAAGGAGGCGTACAACTTTCGGCTCAGGATAAAGCAGATTTAAAAGCATTTTTACTAACTCTTTCGGATCATGAGTTTATTAATAATTCAGATTTTAAAAACTTTTAATTTTTAAAAACGTACGCTTTTTCCTATAAAAAAATAGATTTTTTCCTTCATTATTTATACTATTTTACCTATATTCAGGTTGTCTAAACTATTTAATTTATGAAAACAGCAATAACTTCAAACTTTTTTTGTTTAGTTTATGGACACAATTATTTCCGCATAAAAGAAGCAAAAACAGATACTCCAAGCTTAGTTTGTAAGTGTTGCAAAAAATATTTCATGTTAAATCCTTACGACGATATTATTGAAGTAGAGCAACAGCGAAGCATATTTCTTCTTCCAAAAATTAAAAAAATAATGTAACTTATTTAAACAAATCTTTATTAAGGTTCAAAACAAACAGATTTACTTAACTTGATGATATTGATCGCGCACTAGCAGAGTAGTTTCTTCAAATATAAAAAGTAAAGTATAATAACCTCTTACACTTATACCCCTATAAGAAAAACCTATAAACCTATTTACTAATATAATGTTAGGTTATATGGTAATCCATGACTTATATTGTATATTTGTACCCTATTTAGAAACCGTCTTAATAAAATGATTTTGAGTACATTTCTAAATTTAATTAAAACACTATGATAAAAGTCTCTGAAACAGCTAAAAAGAAAGTTATTGAATTAATGACCGACGATGGCTATAACCCAACTACAGACTACGTGCGTGTAGGTGTTAAAAGTGGTGGTTGTTCCGGGCTGTCTTACGATTTAAAATTTGACAAAGAAAGTAAAGAGGATGATAAGGTTTTTGAAGATAATAATGTTAAGATTATCGTCGATAAAAAAAGCTTTTTATACTTAATCGGAACAACACTTGAATACTCAGGTGGATTAAACGGAACTGGTTTTGTATTTAACAATCCTAACGCTAACCGTACTTGTGGTTGTGGCGAATCATTTTCGCTTTAAAGTTCAAAATTTAAAATTCTTAATTCAAAGTTATGCCAACCGTAAAACAATTTGAAGATTTAGAAATTTGGAAACTTGCCAGAATTTTATGCAATGACATTAACAAGGTTGCTGTTAATACAAATTTAAAATCAGATTATAAACTGTATAGTCAGATAGACGGTTCATCCGGTTCAATAATGGATAATATTGCAGAAGGGTTCGAAAGAAATGGAAATAAAGAATTTATTCAGTTTCTATCAATTTCGAAAGCCTCCTGTGGAGAAACTAGATCTCAACTATATAGAGTTTTAGATAGAAACTATATAAATGAAGAAAAGTTCAATAAACTATACGATCAAACTATTGTTTTAGGAAAAATGATTGGAGGTTTTATGAACTATTTAAAGAAAAGTGATTTCAAAGGAAGTAAATACAAAGTAGATTAACTTAACTTTGAATTTTAAATATTAAACTCGAAATATGAGTAAGTATACAGAAGATGATCTTCGTGAAGAGCTAAAAACCAAAGAATACGAATATGGTTTTTATACCGATATACAATCGGATACATTTCCTAATGGTTTAAATGAAGATATTGTACGTGCTATTTCCAAAAAGAAAGAAGAACCGGAATGGATGACCGATTGGAGATTAGAAGCTTTTCGTGTTTGGAAAGATATGACCGAGCCAGAATGGGCAAACGTACACTATAAAAAGCCAGATTTTCAAGGTATTTCATATTATTCTGCACCAAACAGCAAACCTAAATATGATAGTATAGATGAAGTAGACCCAGAATTACTGGCTACTTTTGACAAACTAGGAATCTCATTAGATGAGCAAAAGAAACTAGCTGGTGTTGCTATGGATGTGGTTGTAGACTCCGTTTCGGTAGCTACAACATTCAAGAAAACCTTGGCAGAACAAGGTATTATTTTCATGAGTATTTCAGAGGCCATTAAAGAGCACCCTGAACTTGTAAAAAAATATATTGGTACCGTAGTTCCTCAAAAAGACAACTTTTATGCTGCTTTAAATAGTGCTGTGTTTAGCGATGGTAGTTTTTGTTATATTCCAAAAGGTGTTAAATGCCCCATGGAATTATCAACTTACTTTAGAATCAACCAAGCAGGCACAGGTCAATTTGAAAGAACATTAGTCATAGCAGATGAAGGTAGCTACGTTAGTTACCTAGAAGGTTGTACAGCACCAAGCAGAGACGAAAATCAGTTGCATGCCGCCGTAGTTGAGTTAATTGCGCTGAACGATGCCGAAATAAAATACTCAACCGTACAAAACTGGTATCCCGGAAATGCAGAAGGCAAAGGAGGCGTTTACAACTTTGTAACCAAGCGTGGTTTATGCGAAAAAAATGCAAAAATCTCGTGGACGCAAGTTGAAACAGGTTCTGCCGTTACATGGAAATACCCATCATGTGTATTAAAAGGTGACAATTCTGTTGGAGAGTTTTACTCTATCGCAGTAACAAACAACTACCAACAGGCTGATACCGGTACTAAAATGATTCATTTAGGAAAGAATACTAAATCGACTATCATTTCTAAAGGAATCTCAGCAGGAAAATCACAAAACAGTTACCGTGGGTTGGTTCAAATAAATTCCAGAGCAGAAAACGCTCGTAACTTTTCGCAATGTGACAGTTTACTTATGGGAAATGAATGTGGTGCACACACCTTTCCTTATATAGAAGCTAAAAATAAATCGGCTAAAATAGAACACGAAGCCACAACAAGTAAAATTGGTGAAGATCAAATTTTCTATTGCAACCAGCGTGGTATCGATACCGAAAAAGCCATTGCTTTAATTGTAAACGGATTTAGTAAAGAAGTTTTAAATAAACTCCCTATGGAGTTTGCAGTTGAAGCTCAAAAATTATTAGAAATAAGTTTAGAAGGATCAGTAGGATAGACAAATTTTTACTAGATGTAACACTGAGTTCAGTCGAAGTGTTTCATTAATTAAAAACTTTTACTTTAAAAATGAAAAAAGCATTTCTTACAGCAATAATTTTAACAGCATTAATAAGCTGTAAAAAGGGAACAAAATCTGAATCTTTAGAAGATACTGTTATTACAGCAGATAGCCCGGAAAAAACTGCGAAGCAAAATGATGGTCTAACACTTTTAAAAGGTGATTTTGTTTTTTACGATGGCGCTGCAGTATTACAAACCCATACAAATATTTATGGTGTTTTAATTACCGATAAAATGCAAGAGCTAAACAAAAAAGCAGAAGCTTTTAAATTGAAGCCAACAGACATGGTTCCTGTAGCAATTAGAGGAAAGATCACTAATGAAAAACACGAGAAAATACTTTGGGACAATAAAGTTGAAGTTATTGAAATTTTAAATGTAACAGCACCAAAGAAAGAAGATAATAACGTTGTAAAACTAGGAAACTAATTGATATAGAAAAGAGAATCAAGATAAAAGAGAATAGACTTAAAAATCTTGAATTTAAAACTTTGAATTAAAACGTATGTTAAAAATTGACAATTTACACGCAAGTGTTGAAGATAAAAATATTTTACAAGGCATAAACCTTGAAGTAAAAGCTGGTGAAGTACATGCTATCATGGGACCTAATGGTTCTGGAAAAAGTACACTGGCTTCTGTTATTGCAGGAAAAGAAGAATATGAGGTAACAAAAGGCAATATTGAATTTAACGGTGAGAATATTGATGAATTAGCTGCCGAAGAGCGTGCTCATAAAGGCGTATTTTTATCGTTTCAATATCCAGTTGAAATCCCTGGTGTTTCTGTTACCAACTTTATGAAAACAGCCATTAACGAAACTAGAAAAGCTCAAGGGTTAAATGACATGCCTGCTAAAGACATGCTTAAATTAATTCGTGAAAAATCGGAGCTTTTAGAGATTGACAGGAAATTTTTATCACGCTCTTTAAACGAAGGTTTTTCCGGAGGAGAGAAAAAACGTAACGAGATTTTCCAAATGGCTATGTTAGAGCCAAAACTGGCTATCCTTGATGAAACCGATTCTGGTCTTGATATAGACGCTTTGCGTATTGTTGCAAATGGCGTAAACAAACTTAAAAGCAAAGACAACGCTGTGGTCGTTATTACACATTACCAACGCTTATTAGATTATATAGTTCCAGATTACGTACACGTATTATACAATGGAAAAATTGTAAAATCCGGCACAAAAGAACTCGCTCATGAGCTTGAAGAAAAAGGCTACGATTGGATTAAAGAAGAAGTGAACGCTTAAAATTAGTTGGTAGTAAACAGTGCAGTTGGCAGTAATGCTTGACTGAGTAATGAACACTACCAGTTGAACACCAAGACAATGGATTTAAAAGAAAAATTATTATCATCTTTTTTAGTATTTGAAAATCAAGTAGACATAGATACTTATGTACACGATGTTAGAAATGATGCTATTAAAATATTTGAAGAAAAAGGCTTTCCAACTAAAAAAGAAGAAGCCTGGAAATACACCTCTTTAAACAAAATACTAAAAGAAGATTATAGTGTATTCCCTCAACAAGAAAACGCCTTAGAATATAAGGACATTAAAAAATATTTTATCTACGATATAGATACTTATAAAATTGTATTTATAGATGGTAAATATTCATCTCACTTATCGCAAACCACACACGATGGCATAGATGTTTGCCTTATGTCTGCGGCACTTACAAAACCTAAATACCGTATTTTAATTGAAAACTATTTTAACAAAGCAGCAACTAAAGATAGTTTATCATCACTAAATACAGCCTTTTCAAGTGAGGGCGCTTATATTCATATTCCTAAAAATAAATTGGTAGAAAAACCAATTCAAATTGTACATTTTTCAACAGGCAATGAATCTGCAACCATGTTACAACCACGAAATCTAATTGTGGTTGGTGAAAATTCACATGTACAAATCATAGAACGTCATCAAAGTTTAACCAACAATCCAGTACTTACAAATAGCGTTACCGAAATTTTCGCAAATAAACGTGCTATTGTAGACTATTATAAAGTTCAGAATGATAATTCAAACGCTTCGTTAATAGACAATACATTTATAAAACAAAAACAAGAGAGTGTGGCATCTGTACATACTTTTGCTTTTGGCGGTAAATTAATACGTAATAATTTAAACTTCTATCAACAAGGAGAACGTATTGATTCTATCTTAAAAGGCGTTACTATTATTGGCGAAAAACAACATGTAGATCACAACACATTAGTACACCATATAGAACCTAATTGTGAAAGTCACCAAGATTACAAAGGCATCTTTGGAGAAAATGCAACAGGTGTTTTTAACGGGAAAATTATTGTTGAAAAAGAAGCTCAAAAAACCAATGCATTTCAAGCTAACAACAATATTTTAGTAAGCGACAAAGCGACCATAAATACAAAACCGCAGCTTGAAATTTTTGCAGACGATGTTAAATGTTCACATGGATGTACCATTGGACAATTAGACGAAAGCGCTATGTTTTATATGCGATCGCGTGGTATTCCGGAAAAAGAAGCCAAAGCACTATTAATGTATGCTTTTAGTAATAACGTATTAAGTTCAGTTAAAATTCCCGAAATAAAACAACGTATCAACAAGATTATAGCAAACAAATTAGGTGTTAATTTAGGATTTGACCTTTAGTTCCTACTAATCCCGTCCCGATAGCTATCGGGGAGGAATCTCATTAACGAGAGCTAAGAATATTAATTTTTAAAAACCAATTACTCTCTGCGAGGAGCTCCAACAAATCCCTTAATCTGGGCTAAACAAAAAACCATGTTCAACGTACAAGACATAAGAAAAGACTTCCCCATTCTTTCACGTAAAGTAAATGGTAAATCCTTGGTGTATTTCGATAATGCAGCTACGTCACAAACACCACAACAAGTAATTGATGCTATTATAGATTATTACGCGAACTATAATGCTAACATCCATCGAGGCGTACATACCTTAAGCCAAGAAGCAACTGACTTGTACGAGCAAGCACGCCAAAAAATACAAGCACACTTTAATGCCAAATTTTCGCATGAAATTATACTAACATCGGGCACCACAGATAGTATTAATTTAGTGGCAAATGGCTTTTCTTCTCTCTTAAAAAAAGGCGATGAAATTATTGTTTCTGCTTTAGAGCACCATAGTAATATAGTGCCATGGCAAATGCTTTGCGAACGTACAGGAGCGAGCCTTAAAGTCATTCCAATGAATGAAGAAGGTGAGTTAGTAATCACCGATTTTGATAATTTACTATCTAAAAATACAAAGCTTGTTTTTGTAAATCATATATCAAATGCTCTAGGAACTATTAATCCTATTAAATATATCATAGACAAAGCACATCAAGTAGGCGCAGCCGTTTTAATTGATGGCGCACAGGCCTGTCCACATATAAAGCCAGATGTTCAGGCATTAGATGTCGATTTCTATGTAGCTTCAGCCCATAAGATGTGTGGTCCAACAGGTGTTGGGATGCTTTACGGGAAAGAAGATTGGCTCAATAAACTACCTCCCTATCAAGGCGGTGGTGAAATGATTGCAGAAGTAACATTTGAAAAAACAACTTATGCCGATTTGCCTCATAAATTTGAAGCCGGCACACCAAATATTGCCGGAGGCATTGTATTTGGAGCAGCTATCGATTATATGAATCGTATTGGATTTGATGCCATAGCAGCTTACGAAAACGACCTATTAAATTATGCTACAGAAAAATTACTAGCTATAGACGGTCTAAAAATATACGGAACCTCTAAAAACAAAACATCGGTCATTTCTTTTAATTTAGAAGACATACACCCTTACGATGTTGGTACTATTTTAGATAAATTAGGAATCGCTGTTCGTACAGGACACCATTGTGCGCAACCAATCATGGATTTTTATTGTATTCCGGGAACTGTTCGTGCGTCTTTTTCATTTTACAATACCAAAGAAGAAATAGACACTTTAGTTGAAGGGGTTAAAAAAGCAAAAATGATGCTGTCTTAAATTCTGGTTTCTTTTTTGTAATACTGTAACCTAATACAGGCTCTCAAATGTCAGGTCGAACGCAGTCGAGACCTCTTTTTTAATAATCTGGTAATCAAATAACCTCTTAACTATATTGGAGGAAATATTTTTTAATTTTACTTTGACTAAAACACATTTTTTATAAAACCACACCTTATGAAATTCCTTTTTATATTCCTATCTCTTGTGTTTACAGATAATCGCTGTTCTGAATCTAAAATTAATCAAGAAGCCATTTCTTTTGAATATTCAACACAATCAAGACGCAATTATAAAAATGTTAAAATCAATAAAAAAAGTATTGCAGTTACAGACAAAAGAGACATGCCTCCTCTTACTAAAACATGCAGTGAAGAACATTGGAATAATCTCTTAAAAGCAATTAAACCTGTAGATGTAGAAAACATACCAAATCTAAAAGCGCCTTCACAAAAGCGTCTTTTTGATGGAGCTGCAATAGCAAGATTAAAAATTATTTACAACGGTACAACTTATGAAACGGAACCTTTCGATCATGGAAATCCGCCAAAAGACATAGAAGCACTTGTTAAAGAAATACTATCTGTTTCAGAAAACATTGAATAGCAAATTTTCTTGTTGTATTTTTGTACTTTAGATTAAAGCGCTCAGGTCGAGCGCAGTCGAGATCTATTTTTAAAGAACCTCTCGACTGCGCTCGAGGAGACAAATTAAAATTGTAACTGTGACTATTGAAGACATACAAAATGAAATTATAGATGAATTCTCAATGTTTGACGATTGGGAAGAACGCTACCAATATATGATTGATTTAGGTAAAGATTTACCTTTAATTAACGACCAATACAAAACAGACAGCAACATTATTAAAGGTTGCCAAAGTAAAGTTTGGGTACATGCTGAAATGAAAGACGATAAAGTAGAATTTACAGCAGATAGTGATGCTATTATTACTAAAGGCATCATTGCTATTTTAATACGTACTTTTTCAAATCAGCATCCAAAAGACATTATAGATGCAGATACTGATTTTATAGATAAAATTGGTTTAAAGGAACATTTGTCTCCCACAAGAGCCAATGGTTTAGTAAGTATGGTGAAGCAACTAAAAATGTATGCTATAGCCTATCAAACACAATTAAATTAGTTTATTCGTTTATAAGTTTAGCAGTTTATTTCTCAAACAACTATTAAACTATAAACCCTTAAACTTCTAAACTTTAAAGTTATGAGCGAAACAACAATAGATACAAACGCCTTAGGCGAAAAAATAGTAAACGTTTTAAAAACTATTTACGATCCGGAAATTCCTGTTGATATATATGAATTAGGATTAATTTATGACGTATTTGTTAATGAAGATTACGATGTAAAAATCCTAATGACCTTAACAACACCAAACTGTCCGGTAGCAGAAACATTACCGTTAGAGGTTGAAGAAAAAGTAAAATCTTTAAACGACGTAAAAAGTGCCGAAGTGGAAATTACATTCGATCCACCTTGGACTCAGGAATTAATGAGCGAAGAAGCTAAACTGGAATTGGGAATGCTTTGATTTAGTGACAGTGTTCAGTGTTCAGTGTTCAGTGTTCAGTATGACAGATAAACATCAATCAACTTAACAACCCACATTTTTGAAAGACGAAATCATAAATCGCGTAGCGAATAGCAAATTAGTTACCATCGACCTTGAAGATTATTATCCTGAAGGATCTCGTGTC
Organism: Flavivirga aquimarina; assembly: GCF_030540835.1. Lineage (GTDB taxonomy): Bacteria > Bacteroidota > Bacteroidia > Flavobacteriales > Flavobacteriaceae > Flavivirga > Flavivirga aquimarina. Next base: position 176,344 of record NZ_JAUOEK010000184.1, read on the forward strand.
CTTTTCGATATTAAAGACTGGTTATTTGAAGGTTTTGTATTGCGCGAAAAAGATTTTAGAGCCCAAGTTTCAGAGTTCGATTGGTCTCAATACCAAAATAATTATGTTGCGTTAACCTGTAGTAGTGATGCTATTATTCCAGGATGGGCATACATGCTCGTCAGTATTCATTTAGAACCTTTTGTAAAAAAGGTTGTCATCGGTAATTTAGAAATGCTAGAAACTTCTATTTACCAAGATATTCTAAACCAACTTGATATTACCAAATTTAAAGACAAACCTATTATTATAAAAGGTTGTTCTAAAAAACCTGTACCACAAAATGCCTATATCATTCTTTCCAATAAGTTAAAACCCCATGCAAAGTCTATTATGTACGGAGAAGCCTGTTCTTCTGTTCCTCTTTACAAAAACAAATAACTTTACATACAGTGACCTCTTTCTAAAAAAGGGTCTAACTAACGATCAACTCAAATAATTTAAAAACTAAACATGAAAAAACTAACACTATTACTTGTCCTAATTATTGGAATTACTTCAACAAATGCACAACAAACTTTAGAAGAATTAAAAGCATTACAAGGCCCTAAAAAAGATTCTATTGCAGCAATTCAAGGGCGTGTTGATGCCATACAAGCACAAATTGATGCTTTGCCTGGTTGGAAAAAAGGAGCTTTTGGTACTATTGGTGGTAGCATATCCAGTTTTAAAAATTGGTATGCGCAAGGAACACCAAATAACAATTCAGGAAATATTGGTTTTACCGTAAATGCCTTTGCTAATTTAAATAAAGAAAAGTTCTTTTGGAGGAATGGTCTTAATGTAAACCTATCTTGGGTAAAGTTGGACGACAAAGATGATCCTACAGATAACGATTCGTTTCAAGAAGCAACCGATGTATTTAACATTACCTCCCTCTACGGTCACAAGCTAAGTAGTAAATTTGCAATTTCTGGATTGGCAGAATACAGAACGACACTATTAAGTAATTTTAATGATCCCGGATATCTGGATTTAGGTGTAGGTGCTACCTGGACACCAGCAAAAGATTTAGTTGTAGTAATTCACCCTTTAAACTATAACTTTGTTTTTAGCAAAGAAGATACTGTTTTCGAATCTTCATTAGGAGCAAAAATTCTTGTTGACTATACAAAACAAATAAAAGCTGTTAGCTTTAAAACGAACCTATCGATGTTTCAAAGTTATGAAAGCTCAGATTTATCAAACTGGACATGGACTAATTCTTTTGGATATACTTTATGGAAAATGATCGGTGTTGGTTTCGATTTTGGCTTAAGAAACAACAAACAAGAAGCACTTAATTACGCTTTGGATCCTGAAACACCAACTACAGCAACTTCTTTCGAAGATGTTGATAATGAACTACAAAGCTACTGGATGTTTGGTTTAAACTACAAATTCTAAAATAATTTAACTCCATACAAAACGAGGTCTGAAAAGTAAGCGCAACCTAACAAGGTGAATTACTATAACTTTTCAGACCTTTTCTTGTGCTTCAAAATTCTACAAAGCCTCTTTTTTGTACATAAACACTACCTTATTTATCGTTTATTCAGAAAAAAACGACATATAAAACTTACCATAATCTCACACATTTTCTTCAGTTTCCATTTAATCAATAATACACTTTATCTTGTTTTTTTGCATTTTGTCGGTATTATTTTATATATTGCATCATAATGAGAGAAAATTCAATAGTTAATAATATGAAAAATCATGTTTAAATCAAGCTATCGATATATAGATTTAGATGTACTAAAAGAAAGCACTTTTGATGATACTTCGATTATTAAAGAAATCATGGAAGTGTTTCTTGAACTTATAGACGAGTATGTAGAGGCTCTAACACTTCATTTTCCAGATAAAAAATGGGATTTACTTTTTAATGCCACACACAAAATAAAGCCAAACATAAGCATGTTTGGTATTTCAAAATTAGAAACAATTATACCTCAATTAGAATCTAACTTTAAAAACGAACAAAATTTAGATACTATCGGGGTTATGGTTAATAATTGTTTAGTTGTTTTTAAAGAAGTAAAAAGAGAAGTATTAACCGAACTTAAATCAATGGGTAATGAGTAAAAATAAAATTGTTTTGGCAGAGGATAATTCGACACTTTCATTGTTATTGAAATTTAGATTAGAAAAAGAAGGATACGATTTATTTATAGCAAAAGACGGTAGGGAAGCTATAGATTTAATTGAAAAAGAAACACCCGATTTAATTTTAACAGACATTATGATGCCTTTTGTTAGTGGATTAGAGGTAATAAGCCATTTAAGACTAAAATTAGATTTAGACACACCTATTATTGTATTCTCTTCGGCAGGTCAAGAAGAAATGGTTATTAAAGCATTTAATTTAGGTGCTAACGATTTTATGGGTAAACCATTTAGCCCTAATGAATTAATAATTAGAGTAAAAAGGCTTCTAAACTAAGAATAACGTTTACCATGGCAACTTATCAATACTTTATTGATTATTTTAATGAAGCCCCTTCCTTAATAAAATTAGCTTGGGTAACCATCTGTATTTTATTTACAGCCATAGTAATTCTTACTATATACTTAAAATTAATACGAACAGCACTTAGAAAAAAAAACACAGAAAGTGCTAAGTTCAAAGCAGAATACGAAGCAACACTAATTGAATATTTGTATTCTGGTTCCGAAAACGGAGATATAAACGACCTTCAAATAGCTACCATAGAAAAACTAAAAACTTCAGTTCACATAAAATCGAAACGCAAAATAATTATTTCTATTTTATATAATTTAATGAACGAAGTATCTGGCGAAATGTCCGATTCAATTAAAACGCTCTATTTTAAAACAGGACTTTACAATTATGCTTTATCCCGTTTAGAAAATAAAAACTGGTATATCATAGCAAAAGGTATTGGCGAACTAACCCGTTTTAAGATTGAAGAAGCACACGACCTTGTTGTACCATTTATTAAACACCCAAGACATGAAGTAAGAAAAGAAACCCAGCTATACATGGTTAATATGTTTCGATTTAACGGGCTTACTTTTTTAAACGATCTAAAAGAACCATTATCTGAATGGGCACAAGTACAATTATTAGAAACACTTCAAAAATTTGACGATCAGCAAATTTGTGATATTAAGCCCTGGCTAAAATCTACAAATAATTCAGTTGTCTTATTTGCTTTGAAGCTAGCCAAAATTTATAATCAATTTGAAACTAAAGATACTTTAATGGAGTTACTATCCCATCCAATTAAAGAGATTCGAGTTAAAGTAATAAGAGTATTAACAAATTTATATGGTATAGAAGCAAAAGAAATGCTGAAAGCCAATTTTAACGAACTGAGTTTAGAAGAACAAATCAGTTTCTTTGGTTTACTCGAAAAATTGGTCGTTCCGTCTGATGAACCTTTTATAGAAAAACACCTTTTCCATAAAAACTTTGAAATACAATTATTAGCTCTTAAAATATTAAAATCTATTAATCTAGATAAGTTCATGGGGCTTAGTAAATCTCCCAAAAACAAAAGCAATAAAAAGATATTAAAATTTGTAACTAACATATAATTATGGATACTAGTACGGTTAAAATAATTTTACAAATACTACATTACTTATTTTTTGGTTATGCGTTTGCTGCTATTACTTCTTATATCATACTATCTATAATATCTGGTAAAGAAACCATAGAATATCTTAAAAAAAATAGTTTTGTTAATTATAAAGACATTCTGTCGTCTACCATGTCTCCTTCCATAACCATAATAGCACCTGCTTATAATGAGAGTTTAAATGTTGTAGAAAATGTAAGGTCGTTATTATCTAATCATTACGTTAATTACAATGTTATAATTATTAACGATGGCAGTACAGATAACAGTTTAGAAAAACTTATTGAAGCTTACGATTTAGAGAAAGTAGATTTTATAATTAACGAAAAAATTAAAACACAGCCTTTACGCGCCGGGGTCTTTAAATCTAAAAACCCTGCTTTTGAAAAGTTAATGATTGTAGATAAAGAAAATGGTGGAAAAGCAGACACCTTAAACATGGGATTAAACATAAGTAAAAGTAAATATGTTGCCTGTATTGATGTCGATTGTTTACTGCTCGAAGATGCTCTTCAAAAAATGATTAAACCTTTTTTAGAGGAAACCGATGCCAAAGTAATTGCTACGGGAGGTGTTATTCGTATTGCAAACTCCTGTATTATTAGAGGCGGTAAATTAATCGATGTTAATCTGCCTAAAAAGCTTTTAGTACAGTCTCAAATATTAGAATATTTAAGAGCTTTTTTATTAGGAAGAATGGCATGGAGCCGACTAAATGGTTTATTAGTAATATCTGGTGCTTTTGGCATATTTGATAAAGAAACGGCTATTGCCGTGGGAGGTTACGACACTAAAACTGTGGGGGAAGACATGGAGATTATTGTACGTATGCGCCGGTATATGGAAGAAAAAAACGAAAAATATAAAGTCTCGTATATTCCAGACCCATTATGCTGGACTGAGGCTCCAGACAATTACAAAATATTTATTTCCCAACGTAATAGATGGACACGCGGTACAATTGAAACCCTTAAAAAACATCGAAAAATTGGGTTTAATAGAAATTATGGCTCCTTTGGTATGCTAAGCTATCCTTATTGGTTAATATTTGAACGCCTAGCACCAATCATAGAGGTTATTGGCATTGTTTATTTTGCCATTTTAATTATTCTAAAAGAAGTAAGGTGGGAATACGCCTTGTCGTTTCTTCTTCTGGCATACATCTTTTCTGTATTATTTTCAATAATAGCACTCTATTCCGAAGAGTTAACATTTCATCAATATAAAAAGAAAGGCACCGGTTATAAATTAGTATTACTAACGGCACTGGAACCTTTTGTTTTACACCCATTTATTCTATATGCTGCAATAAAAGGGAATTACGATTACTATTTTAATAAGAAAAAGAAGTGGGGAGTTATGCAACGAAAAGGTTTAGCCTCAACATAGTCAAAAAAACTAGATACTATGAAACTTAATATCAAAATAGAAGCAATTAATAAATATGTGTATTTAACCATATCACTCATTGGTGCGTTATGGCTAGTTAGTTTATTTGAGCTTCTTGCTTCAAAAACATCAGAAACTCATTTTCTTTTGGCTTCAATATACAAACTCGTTAATGATTTTTGGGGTGGTTTAATTATAGGAATACTGATACTTCCCGTTTTTTTATTGCTAACTATATTAATAAAAAAATATGCCGTAGTCGTAATTAAAGCATTGTTTATTTTATTCGTAATTATTCAATATGCTCTTGTAAAATATAGTCTATCAACCAATTTAAATTTAGGAGTCGATCTATTAGGGTATTCATTCGATGATGCTTTTGATACCGTTTCAGTATCCGAATCAATCTCCATCACTTATTTTTTACCATTTATAATATTTCCGTTACTCTTCTTATTACTATATAAATATACTAATAAGACTATAAGCGGAAGAAGGTTAATAGGGTTTGGTATTTTATCTATCGTATTACTAGGTTGTTTAAAATTAATTATCCCCGAAGCATCCCATAAACCATATCAAAATAAAATATCTTTTTTAACGACCGATGTTATAAAATTTCAGCACGAAAAAAACAAGTTAAATATTGCCAGTTTTGTAAACAGACATGATTACCCGCTATTAAAATCATCAAATAATTCAAAAGATGTACTATCCCCATTCTTAACATATAAAGAAGAAAAACCCAATATTGTTTTTATTGTTGTAGAGGGGCTGGGAAGTGAGTTTGTAAAAGGAAATCAATATAGTGGTTTTACGCCCTATATAGATTCGCTTATATCAAAATCATTATACTGGGAAAATTTTGTAAGTACTACAGGAAGGTCTTTTGGAATTTTACCTTCTTTATTTGGCTCTTTGCCATACGGCGAAACAGGTTTTTTAGATGTAAAGAAAACACCCTCGCATATCTCACTTATAAGTGTTTTAAAAGCAAATGGATATAAAACCTCCTATTATTCTGGCGGCCCATCCAGTTTTGATAGAAAAATTAATTTTTTAGAATATAATGGTATAGAAACACTCATTGACGAAAACAAATATGGTCCGGCCTTTGAAAAAACAAAAGGTAACGATGGTGGGTTTACCTGGGGATATCCAGATGACGAAATTTTTAGAAAGGCATTGACTTCTTTCGAAATAGAAAAACAACCTCGTTTAGACATTGTTATGACTCTTTCTACGCATGAGCCTTTTGAGTTTCCTAAAAAAGAAGCTTATCTGGCGCAGGTTGACAAACTGTTAAGCTCTTCTCGGGAACTAGAGCCTATAAAAAATAAAGTAACCGACCACAAAGACATTTTTGGATGCCTCCTTTACACCGACAATGCCTTAAAAGAATTCATGCACGGGTATAAGCAACGTCCCGATTATTCAAACACCATCTTTGTAATAACTGGGGACCATAGGATCATTCCAATTACTCAAAAAGACAAACTTTGCAGGTTCCATGTTCCTTTTTTAATATATAGTCCCATGTTAAAAAAAGCCGACACATTTAAATCTGTATCATCACATTGGGATGTTACACCAAGCTTATTAAATAGCCTAATGAAAAACTTTAAATTCAAACCATTGGACAAGACTGCTTGGGTTGGGACCGGATTAGATACTGCCAGACATTTTAGAAACATTCATAAAATACCATTAATGCGCTATAAAGGAAGTATCAATGATCTTATATATAAAGATTATTTCTATTCCGATGGAGAACTATTCAAAATAAACGAAAACTTTGGAACTTATAAAGTCAATGAAGAAGCCATAATAAAAACTATGGCTGACTCTTTATTGGCCTTTAAAAAAATGAATGCTTATGTTACCCTGCAAAATAAAATTTTTCCAGATTCGCTCAATATTTATATAACGCCAAAAACAACATTTACTTCAGAGCAACTAGCTGTAATCAACACCCATTCCGAGGGAAAAACATATGATGAAATTTTATTTATAGCCAGAGATTTATCATTTAAAAAGCAATATAAAACAGCCCGTTTGTTATGTGATTATATATTAAATGAATACCCTAATTACACCGATGCCCGGATATTAAAAGGAAGGTCTTTGGCCTGGGAACAAGACTATGAGAAATCTGAGCAGGTCCTATTAAATGCCATTAAAAGATCGCCTTATTACGACGATGCCTATTTAGCTATTTTAGACATGTATTGGTGGTCGGGACAGGACGATAAATCTGAAAAAATATTCAGCCAAGCCAAAAAAAACAAGGTAATAAATCCCGAAATATCCTTTAAAATGGCTAAAGCTTATAGCAGAACAGACCATACAGAATATGCCATTAAATTAATAGATAGCATTATTAAGGTGCATCCTAATAACTCAAATTATTTAGCCTTTAAAAAAAACTTAAAACCTAAAACTCAGTAATAAGTAAAAATTAAACCTATTTGTCTCCTCGAGCGCAGACGAAGTACTCGACCTGACATAAAAACAATTATACATTGAGTTTGAATAAAATAACCATCACGCTCAAATTTAAAACAGAGATTAATTCAAATTATGAATAAGCATGTTTTTATAATATTAATTTTTATAAGTTTTTGCTCCTTTGGGCAGCAAAAAGCTTTTAAAGGCGATCCGGATAGAGCTTTTAAAGTGGCTAGAGATTTGGCATTCAATAAACAAAGAAAACAAGCGCAAGACACGTTACTATTTATTTTAACAAAATATCCTGATTATCATGACATTCGTTCGTTTTTAGCAAGTACCTATTCCTGGGATGGTGAATACAAAAAGGCTAAAGAGGCCTTTGATTATGTATTAAAAAAAGCACCAGACAGGTTAGATACCTGGCAAGCAGCAATTAAAAATGAACTGTATAGCGAAGCACCTTTTAGCGCGTTAAAAATGGCTAATAAAGCATTGCTCTATTTTCCCAACAATCCGGACATTTTATACTTAAAAGCAAGTGCTGAAGATGGCAGTGGTAATCCTGAAGAGGCTCTTTTAACCATAAATAACATATTACAGGAAAGTCCAAATCATGAAAAAAGCAAAGCTTATAAAATAAGTTTAACAGATAAGCTAAGTCTTAATATGATCGGGCTAAATGCTGCAGTCGATGTTTATTCTGAAACATTCGACCCCATGCAATATTATTTATTAAAATATGTAAGGCAAACAAAGTTTGGTGGCATCCATTTTAAAATTAATTTTAATAGAAGGTTTCAATCTAACGGATTGCAATATGAAGTTGATATGTACCCCAGAATTGTAAAAGGTTTATATGCCTATGTAAACTTTGGGTTGTCAAACTCGTTTTTGTTTCCTAACATAAGATATGGTGCAGAATTGTATAAATCGTTACCAAAAAGTTTTGAAGCCTCTCTTGGTTTTAGGTCTTTAAAATATAGTACGACAACTAATATTTACACAGGCTCTGTGGGATGGTATACAGGAAATAGCTATTGGTCATTTCGAGCTTATGTAACACCTGGAGATCCCGGTGCGAGTAAATCGGGAACCCTTAATTATAGAAAATACAGGCGTGACGCAAATAATTACTTAAGCATTAATGTTGGCATGGGGTTTTCGCCAGATATCTATAGGTTCGATTTTGGAGGTAACGAAGAAACCATTATAAACCTTAATTCTCAAAAATTAAATTTTGGTTACTATTTTTCTTCTAAAAACAATAAAAATCTTTGGGGAGCCCTTGCTGGAGTATCCCATCAGGAAATCAGTTTTAATCCGGGATCTTATTTCTGGATCTACTCATTTTCATTATCTTGGAACATGAAATTTAAATAATTAAATTGAAAGTATGAATCAGAAACTTAAAACATCAATTGCATATACAAAAAACCTTTTTGTTACTGGTGCTATTGCAAAAACCAGCAGATTTGCTGAAGTTGGTGTTTGTAAAAACATTCCAAAAGATGACCATAAAACTATTGTCGAATTTGGAGTAGGTCATGGTAATATTACTCAAGAAATACTAAATACTATATCTGCAACATCTAAGTTATATGCTTTCGAGGTTAACAAAAATTTTTGTGAGCACGTTAAAAAAACCATACAGGATCCTAGATTAATTTTGATTAATGATGGAGCCGAAAACTTGGGCATCCATGTAAAAGATTCTATAGATGCCGTCGTATCGTCTATTCCTTTTTCTTTTTTTGGTAAAGAAAAAGGGCTTAAAATTATTCAAAATGCTTACGACCTTATGAGTGATAACTGTTATTTTAGCCAGGTTTTATATACCAAGTTTAACTTTAAAAAATTTCAACAAATCTTTGAAGATTGTGAGATAACTTCCAATAAAAAACTTATTACAGAATATGTTTATCACTGCAGAAAGGTTAGAAACTAAAATGTAGTGAATTGATTTAATATTTTAACAATAAAAATTAAACACTCCTTTCTTGTAACTATGATATCCTCAAATCTTTTTAAACAAGGGGAGAATTGCCCGTAGGGCATAAGGTATTGTAGAAATATGATCCATCTTAATTAATACGCCGTAGGCGTTATACATCTTCCAAAAAATCAAAAAGAAACCGCTCTTCATATTCAACTTCAAATTTCTCAAGAAACTGAATATATTCTTCTTTAAAAGATATGTTTTTATGGTGCTTCTCCTGATTTAGAACATATTGATATACATCATTTAATTGCGACCGTCCGTATGTAAAAGCCCCATACCCCTCCTGCCAAGCAAATTTCGTTGGACATAATTTTTCTTTATTAATAAATAGTGATGAACTTCTCTTAATTGCATAAACAGTCTCTGAAATAGATTTGTTTGGATTTAACCCGACTAGTATGTGTACATGATTTGATACACCATTAACAATAATTGATTTGTGTTTCATCTCTGTAAGAATACCACTTATATATTCAAACACCCTATTGCGAATGTTTTTATGTAATAACGCATCTCGTTTTTTTACGGCAAAAACAATTTGCACATACATTTGGGTAAATGTCCCTGGTTTCATAAATTGGACTTAATTGTATATCTCCTACGGAGAATTTATGCGTGTTGATATATAATTTCTACAATACCAAAACCGCATACGCGGTATAAATAACAAATATAAATGAAATAAAATTAGTCAAATATTAACCTTTCATTTGTAAGTTTACATAAAGAACTCGTTCAAATTTAAAAGTTTAGAAACAAATATTTATTCCAAATTCTCATAATTATAATCCGGATACAGGAAATGGTTATAGGGAAAACGCGTGATATGAATTTTACGAACCTCATCGTAAACACGTTTTTTAAAGTCTTCTAAATTCTGTTTGTTTAGCGCAGATATAAACAGGGCATTATTACCTACTTTGTTCATCCAGGTGCTTTTCCATTCCTCCAGACTATAATGCGCTTCGGTTTTTACGGCAACCAGATCATTGACATCAAAAGGTTCTGGCTTATAAGCATCAATTTTGTTAAACACCATAATCGTTGGCTTATCACTACTCTTAATCTCACCCAGAATTTTATCTACAGATGCTATATGTTCTTCAAAATTAGGATGCGAAATATCTACTACATGTAATAATAAATCGGCTTCGCGAACCTCGTCCAGAGTACTCTTAAAACTCTCAACCAATTGGGTTGGTAATTTTCTAATAAAACCAACAGTATCGCTTAATAAAAAGGGCAGGTTTTGTATTACCACTTTTCTAACCGTAGTATCTAGTGTTGCAAACAGTTTGTTTTCGGCAAAAACCGTACTCTTGCTAATCACATTCATTAACGTAGACTTACCAACATTGGTATATCCCACTAGTGCCACACGCACCATTTTACCTCGGTTACCACGCTGTACCGCCATTTGTTTGTCAATGGTTTTAATACGTGCTTTAAGTAGTGCTATTTTATCTCTTACAATACGTCTGTCTGTTTCAATTTCGGTTTCACCCGGACCACGCATACCGATCCCCCCTTTTTGGCGTTCAAGGTGTGTCCACATACCTCTTAACCGTGGTAATAAATATTCGCATTGCGCCAATTCTACTTGGGTTCTAGCATAACTTGTTTGTGCACGTTGCGCAAAAATATCAAGAATTAAATTCGTTCGGTCTAATACTTTTATGTTAAGTATTTTACTAATATTACGTTCTTGAGCTGCAGATAATTCATCATCAAAAATAGCCGTTCCAACATCATGCGCTTCAATATACTGGCGCACGTCTTCCATTTTACCAGATCCTATAAATGTTTTAGGATTGGGCATCTCCATTTTCTGGGTAAAACGTTTTATAACATGCCCACCGGCTGTAAATGTTAAAAACTCCAACTCATCTAAATACTCTTTAGATTTTTCTTCGTTCTGATCTTTAGTTATAACGCCAATTAATACAGCTTTTTCTAAAGTAATGTCTTTCTTTTCTAACATAAAATTATTTCAAAAAGAATTCCTTGATAATGTATCTAAGGGATCCTTTAAAATTGTCATTCCCGTATGTCAAACTAAGTGCAGTCGAAGTGCAATCAAAGTAAAAAACAGGAATCTGAATAAAAATATTACCAAGTTTTTCATGGTAATAAACACCAAATATTTTTATTATGCAAAGTTACGTAATTGGAAGCATTTTAAATTTTTATATTTTTGAATTTATGACAGACTTTAACGATACTATTCCCGTACGCCACGATTTACAAACTGTAGCATTTTATAATCTCGAAAATTTATTCGATATTATTGATGATGCGTACACGAACGATAATGATTTTTTACCTGCTTCGGCTAAAAAATGGACACCCAAACGTTATAAAAACAAACTTAGAAAATTAGGATTTGCTATTTCTAATATTGGAAGGCACGAAACTGGAAAACATCCAGCTATAGTTGGATTGGCCGAAGTTGAAAACGCTTCAGTTATTAAAGATTTAATAAACTCTAAACACTTAGAGGACTGTGATTACGATTACATTCACTACGATTCTTTAGACGAGCGTGGTATCGATGTTGCTTTATTGTACGACACCAATGCTTTTAAAGTGCTTACTTCGGAAACATTTACCATTCAACTATTTGACGATGACGGTTCTCCAGATTATACACGAGATATTTTATTGGTTACCGGGTTACTGGATGGTGAAAAAGTTCATGTTATAGTAAACCATTGGTCATCCAGAAGGGAGGGACAAAAAGAAACAGAGCACAAGCGCATGGCTTCATCCAATAAAGTCGGAGAGATTATTTCGATGCTGCGCCATGATGATCCCGATGCCAAAATTATAGTGATTGGCGATTTTAACGACGACCCTTCCAGTAATAGTATTAAGCAACTTGTAGAAGGTTTTAATCTCTACAATCCTATGGAAACCTTACGATCTTATAACAGAGGTACGACTAACCATAAAAGGCAATGGAATTTATTCGATCAGATTCTGTTTTCGACAAACTTTTTTGAAAGTAGTAGAACCGAATTTGAGTTTAGTACCGCCAATATTTTCGATGAAGATTTTTTAAAACTCTTCGACGGTAAATTTAAAGGCACCCCTTTTAGAACCTATGTTGGCAAAAAATACAAAGGTGGTTACAGCGATCATTTCCCTGTGTATGCTATTTTTAAGAGATAATTCCACCCTGAACTAGTTTCAGGGTCTCTACAAAAAGTTGTGCCTTCTTATTGATACAGTAGAGGGTATCATTTCTGCGACCTGTGCTTAACGTGTTTCAGTAAAGCAAGAATCCATTCAATTTAAAAGATTCCTGCCTTCGCAGGAATTGTGATTAAACCGCTTGATACAACACAATACTCAAGCCCAAAACAGCCACAGGCATAATCCAAAGCAACCAAAGACTGTAATGTTCCGTTTTCTTTTTATTCATTTTCGCATTAATCATCATTCGTTTTTTGCCAGTGTACTGCATCCAGTTTTTAAAATAAATAAACACAGAAGCTAAACCAAATAAAGTCCATGCTTTACCAGACGACATGGTAACCATATGCATTTGCTTAAAAAACCCTGCAAAGAAAATTCCTAAAAGTAATAACAACGAAACTTGAAAAAGTGTTACATAGGCAATTGCTATACTATTCGCCTTTTGCTTGTACTTTGTTTTGTATTGCGAGAAGATATTATAGAATAAGGTATCGAATAGGTTCATTAATAGGTTTTGTATTTAAAAATCAAAACTACGTTAAATAATTTATCATTTTATAATATTTAATCTTAGACTCTTTATAATGGACAGTAAAATTTGATTTTTTTGACTTTAATAATCAAATAATAAGAGGCAAGAGATATGGAGACAATGGAAATCTTGCTATATATTTAGATTCCTATAATGTTAAATATGGTATAACATTTATAAATGTAAGTTTTATTCCCAGTCTTGGCAAACAAAAGCTCTGGCAAACACACTTTCTTGAACAACAGAAAAGTATCTCTGTCGTGATATTATTGTTATTTATAGCTCAAACGTCGCTTTCCATCTTAATACTTTGGTTTAATGATTATGTAATAATATATTTATAGAATTAAATCTAACCTTCTTTGGAGTTTTATTAATCTTTAACACAAGTGAATAATACACATACATATGAATGATCAATTATCAACACCAAAAAACAACACATTAATTCCAATAATAATTATAGCTGGGCTATTCTTTATTTTCGGATTTGTTACATGGATTAATAGTGCCTTAATTCCTTTTATGAAAACCATTAACGAATTAACAGATGCACAATCTTATTTAGTCGCTTCTGCTTCTTACATTTCTTTTGTTGTTATGGCTTTACCATCATCTTATATAATCAATAAGATTGGTTATAAGAAGGGAATGTCCTTAGGCTTAATTATTATGGGCTTAGGTGCCTTGGTTTTTATTCCGGCTGCCGGAGCAAGAACTTATTGGATGTTTTTAACAGGAATTTTTATTCAAGGAGCTGGTATGACGCTTTTACAAACAGCATCAAACCCATATATTACCATTTTAGGACCTATAGAAAGTGCCGCCAAGCGAATCTCCATCATGGGCATAGCAAACAAAGTTGCTGGAGGCTTAGGATCATTAATTTTTGGTGCTATTTTACTGTCTGGAATTGATGAAATAAAAGATAAATTAAACACTGTTACAGATACTGAAAAAACAGAATTATTAAATATTATGGCAGACAGTGTTGTGACACCATATATTGTAATGGCTATAGTATTATTTATCTTAGGTGTATTAATTAGAAAAGCGCCTTTACCACATGTAGAAGCAGAACCTATAGAAGCATCTAAGGAAGGTGAAACGGCAAAAACAAGTATTTTTCAATTCCCTCATTTATGGTTGGGTGTTTTAGCATTGTTTGTTTATGTTGGCGTGGAAGTTATTGCTGGAGATACCATCATATCTTATGGAATTTCTTTAAACCTTCCAGTTAGTCAGGCAAAATTCTTTACCTTATTTACCTTATTAGCTATGGTTGGAACGTATGCTTTAGGAGTCGTATTGATTCCTAAATACATGAGTCAGTCATTTGCATTAAAAGCCAGTGCTTCTTTAGGGATAATATTATCATTTTGTATTCTATTTTCAACAGGATTTACTTCTGTACTTTTTGTAGCTGCTTTAGGTATTGCAAATGCTTTGGTTTGGCCTGCTATATGGCCACTTACCTTAAAAGGATTAGGAAAGTTTACCAAAACGGCATCTGCATTACTCATTATGGCTATTTCCGGTGGTGCCATTATACCTCCAATATACGGTGCTATGGTAGATTCCAAAAAAGAAGCATTACTTGCTAATGGCGTAGAAGAAGTTTCTGCTATAGCAGAATCTGCAACCAGTGGGTATTGGATTTTACTCCCTTGCTATATCATTATTTTATATTATGCTTTTTGGGGACATAAAGTAGGGCTTAAAAAAACATAGAAACCGTTTTATTTCAGCCCATAAAAAAGCCATGTTAAAAAATATAACATGGCTTTTTTGTTTATTATAATAAGTTTACTTTTTTAATTGTTTCGATTAATAACCGCAACATTTTCATATGCTATCGTAACATCATTTTCAACAACAACAGTTTCTCCTTCAGCATCTTTAAATTCAGTAGTATTATTAACAGTAAGGTCTTTTTGCGCTTGGTAAGCAACCATTTCTGTAGCAGCTTTCTCTTCAACATAAGCAGTAATATCTTCTTCTGAAGTTAAAGCAATACTTGGCGCTATAACCAATGCTACAACCGACATTAATTTTAATAAAATATTTAAAGAAGGTCCTGAAGTATCTTTAAAAGGATCTCCAACAGTATCTCCTACTACAGCAGCTTTATGAGCATCTGTTCCTTTTTTACCTTGCTCTTCAATAGTCTTTTTAGCATTGTCCCATGCACCACCTGCATTCGATTGAAAGATTGCCATTAGTACACCACAAGTCGTAACACCTGCAAGTAATCCACCTAACATTTCTGCACCACCAATAAACCCGATAGCTACAGGAACTGCAATAGCCAATAATCCTGGGAACACCATTTCTTTAATAGATGCTTTAGTAGAAATTGCCACACATTTATCATATTCTGCAACTCCATCTGCTTCATCAAATATTTTTCTATCTGCTTCAGAAGCTTTAGTCATATCAGAATCATATTTACGCATCACTTCTAAAGCTGCTTTTAATTGAGGAATATCTCTAAATTGACGACGTACTTCTTCAATCATAGCCATAGCAGCACGACCAACGGCATTCATGGATAATGCTGAAAATACAAACGGCAACATACCTCCTACTAACAGACCTGCCATAATTTGAGGTTGCGACACATCAATAGCGGTTACATTAGCTGTTTTCATAAAAGCTGCAAATAACGCTAATGCAGTTAACGCTGCAGAAGCAATTGCAAAACCTTTACCAATAGCAGCTGTTGTATTACCTACAGCATCTAACTTATCGGTACGTTCACGAACTTCACTAGGTAACTCTGCCATTTCAGCAATACCACCAGCATTATCAGAGATAGGTCCGTAAGCATCAACGGCTAATTGTATTCCTGTATTGGCAAGCATTCCTACCGCAGCAATAGCGATACCATATAAGCCAGCAAAATGGTGTGATACTAAAATAGCCGCTGCAATTAATATAATAGGAATTGCAGTCGACATCATTCCAATACCTAAACCAGCAATAATGTTTGTTGCTGCACCAGTTTCAGATTGTCTAACAATAGAAGTTACAGGACCCTTACCTGTTCCTGTATAATATTCGGTTACCTTACCAACTGCTAAACCAGCTACTAAACCAGCTATAGTTGCCCAAAATACACCCATGGCTCCGAAAGGTAAACCTTCAACTGTTTCTGGTATTAAAGCATTAATAATAAAATAAGATGCTATAACCATTAAACCTGCTGAACCAAATTCACCAATATTTAAAGCTGTTTGTGGATTTCCGCCATCTTTTACTTTTACAAAAAACGTTCCTAGAATAGACATAACAATACCAACCGCAGCTAATACTAATGGTAAATATACAGCACCTAGTCCATTAAAGTCTGGTGTTAAAATAAAAGCGCCTAATACCATCGTACCAATAATAGAACCAACATACGATTCGAATAAATCGGCTCCCATACCTGCCACATCTCCTACATTATCTCCCACATTATCTGCAATTGTTGCTGGGTTTAAAGGGTGATCTTCTGGAATACCGGCTTCCACTTTACCAACTAAATCGGCTCCAACGTCGGCTGCTTTGGTATAAATACCACCACCAACACGAGCAAATAACGCGATAGATGAAGCTCCAAGAGAAAATCCTGATAATACATTAAGTACTTCGTTAATCCCCCAGCCCATTTCACTATATATCATAAAAAGGCCACTTAAGCCAAAAACACCAAGACCAACAACTCCAAGTCCCATAACAGCACCTCCGGCAAAAGCAACTTCTAAAGCTTTTCCTAAAGAGGTTCTTGCTGCACTTGTAGTTCTTACATTTGCTTTGGTAGCAACTTTCATTCCTATAAATCCTGCTAAAGCAGAACAAATAGCTCCAACTATAAAAGATACGGCAACCATACCATTAGACCCTGCTTCTGCACTTCCTTTAAAATAAAGTAGAATAGCAACAGCAATTACAAATATTGATAAAATTTTGTATTCTGCTTTTAGAAAAGACATGGCTCCATCGGCAATGTTTTTAGCTATTCGAATCATTTTATCGTCCCCTTGATCTTGTTTGGACACCCATGCACTTTTTATAAAGACATAAGCCAAAGCTACAATTCCAAACACTGGTAAAAATTTCACTATTAATTCCATATTAATTAGTTCTTTTAATTGGTTATTACTTTTAAACGAAGCTAAAAATAGGAAAATATAAGTGATAAAAAAAACCACCTTTAATTAAAGATAACACATTTAAACTCCTGTTTAAATATATTATCTTTAATACAATGATATATGTTAGTTTTTTCTTGTTTATTTAGTTAAAATTATGTTCTAATTTGAAATAAAACATTTGCCTATTAATTAATAATTTTCTTTAAGAAAATAAAAAGACAACCTCCTTAAGGTATATTTAAAATTCTTCTTGCTCCTAAATTGGAGAACAAAAAAAACCATCCTAATATTAGAATGGTCTTTATAAATTTTATAAAAATTTTCTATTAAATCGTAAACGTTCGTTTTTTCTTATGTTCACTATTTTCATATCGCTGTACACATTCATGAAAAATTTTAACAGCTTCTTCTGCATTTCCCCATCCACCAGTATCAACTTTTTTCTTTTCTAAGTCTTTATATACTTGGAAAAAATGTTCTATTTCTTTTAATCTATGCGGGTTTATGTCTGTTATATCTTTTTTGTTACTCCAAATAGGATCTGAAACAGGTACACAAATAATTTTTTCGTCAGGTCCTTTTTCATCGGTCATATGGAATACTCCAATGGGTCTTACTTCCATAACCACCATAGGATATGTTGGTTCTGTACCCATAACCAATACATCTAACGGGTCTTGATCTAATGCTAAAGTTTCTGGAATAAAGCCATAGTCCCCCGGATACATCATTGATGAAAACAACATACGATCGAAACGAATTTTATGTAACGTAAAATCGTATTCATATTTATTTCTACTTCCTTTTGGTATTTCAATTAACACATCAAATGTTAAATCTTTTTTCTTGCTCATATTTTTATAACTATTTCAGGGACGCAAATGTACTGAACACTTATACTTTAAGCAATAAAAAATGAGGTTGTTTTACATTAATATTCCCTATCTTGTACACGACTAATTCAAATAATACTATTACCAACAATGAGACTACCTATTTTTTTATTCGTAATCCTATTTCCTTTATCAATTATTAAAGCCCAAACGCAACCCTGGCAGGGTAAATTTGAACCTATTGATAATATGATTAAACCGCCTAACTCATACCGAACTGCAAGCGGAGCTCCGGGAAGGGATTACTGGCAACAACGTGCCGATTATAAAATAAAGGTTGAATTAAATGAATTGAACAATACTATTTCGGGTGAGGCAACCATTACTTATTATAATAATTCACCAGATGATTTAAGTTATTTATGGATGCAGCTTGAACAAAATGTTAACAAAAAAGAAAATGAAGATTTTGGAAGTATAAATAATAATATAAAAAACGGCATCACTACAAGAAAAATGCAGTTTCTTACTAGAGCTATAGATTTTCCTGCCGGTTATTCTATTAAATATGTAAAAGATTCTCATGGAAATAACATAAAAACCATGATTAATAACACCATGATGAAGGTTAAATTGAATACACTTCTTAAATCGGGTGAGTCTACAAGTTTTTCGATAGCATGGTCTTACCCAGTTACCGATAGGAGCATGTATTTACTATCTCGTGAAGGGTATGAATATTTTCCATCAGACGATAATACTGTTTACCTTATTGCTCATTGGTTTCCAAGAATGGCTGTTTATAATGATACAGAAGGCTGGCAAAATCAGCAGTTTCAAAAGCTGGGAGAATTTGCTCTTGAGTTTGGTGATTATGATGTTGAAATCACCGTACCGGCAGACCATGTTGTGGCATCTACTGGTTTACTGCAAAATAGCGAGTCTGTGTTAACAAAAATACAGCGTAACAGATTGAACGAAGCTCGAAAATCTTTTGACAAACCAGTCATGATTATCACACAACAAGAAGCTGAAGCCAATGAAAAACAAAAATCAAAAAAACAAAAAACCTGGAAATTTAAAGCTGAAAACGTTCGTGATTTTGCATTTGCTTCCTCTCGTAAGTTTATGTGGGATGCACAAGCCGTAAAATTACCAACCAATACCGTTATGGCCATGTCTTTTTATCCGAAAGAAGGCTTACCTGTATGGCAAGAGGAATCTACTAAAGCGATCATGCATGCTTTAGAAGTATATTCTGAAGCTACTTTCGAATATCCTTATCCTGTTGCTATTTCTGTAAACACCTCTAATATTGGCATGGAGTTTCCAATGATTAGTTTTAATGGTGGACGACCAAAAAATGGTCATATAAGCCAAGCTGCTAAACAAGGGATGATAGGAACTATTATTCATGAAGTGGGTCACAACTGGTTTCCTATGATTGTAAGTTCAGATGAGCGTAAATGGATGTGGATGGACGAAGGTTTAAATACTTTTTTACATCAAAGAACCCTTGCAGAACGTTACCCGGATTTTAATAGTGTAACACCTAAAAGGATTGTACCGTTTATGAGTGGCGATAAAAATATTTTACGTCCTATTATGACGACTTCAGACAACGAGCTTATGTCTCAATTTGGGGCTAATTTTTACTTAAAACCAACCGTTGGATTACAAATGCTTCGTAATTCTATTATTGGAAAAGAATTATTTGATGAAGCTTTTAAAGAGTATGCTAACCGTTGGAAATACAAACACCCTAATCCTGCCGATTTATTTAGAACACTTGAAGATGCGACAGCTACCGATTTGGATTGGTTTTTTAGAGGTTGGTTTTTCACTACGGATCATGTCGATATGGAATTAAGCGATGTAAAATGGTTTAAAGTGTATGAGGAAAATTCTAATATTGAAGATCAAAACGGTATGTCTAAAGTAAAAATTGAAACATTAGATAAAAACTTTCAAACACAAGCCAAAAATTTTTCCAGTGGTCCAGAAACGATTACTATGAATACAACACCGGATGCTGCTTATGGTCAGTTTTTATCAAGAATAGACGAACCCCAATTACGCAAACAGCTTTCTGGTAAAAACATTTACGAAATTACTATTAAAAATATTGGCGGGCTTGTTATGCCTGTTACTATTGAATGGGTATTTACTGATGACTCTAAAGATATTGATGTGATTCCTGCCGAAGTTTGGCGCAGAAACGAATACGAAATTCAAAAAACGTTTATAAAAGACAAAGAAGTTAAAAAAGTGAACTTAGATCCTAATTTTGAATATGCTGATACTGATATGAAAAACAACTCGTTTCCTAAGGTTGAAACACCTTCTGAGTTTGATACTTTTAAGGATAATAAAAAAGGTAGTTAGTACACGACTACTTATATAATAAAAAATAAGCTTCCAAAAGGAAGCTTATTTAATTTTAATCTACATCAAACCTGACACCCAAAGAGATATTGTTCTGCTCTACAATCTGGTTTTTAAAAATAGGAGATAAATCGTACTTAACATATAGAGCTACATCATCAAAAGCAATATAACCACTTAATCCATACACTAAATCACTGGTATTGAATCCTCGTTTTTGTTTTTCTTTTCTGCTTTCGCCATTTAACTCATACTTTAGTTTTTGACGTGTTCCAATATTAAACCCAGCATAGCCTCCTAAACCTATTTTGAATTGATTCCGTGTAGAGTATCTAAAATAAGTATCTTTATCTATCTTTTTTGACGGTCCAAACTCTAAATGTACTGGAAACACCAAATTGGTAATGGATAATTTAGATTTTTTAAGGTTTTCTGGGAATTCCTGTAATACGGTTTGATTTCCCTGCTGAATAAAATACCTATTATCATCAGGTTTTAATCCGTTTATTTGAAAAGAATATCCGTATTTAAAACGTAAAAAGTTAGTGTTTTTAAAAACACGTGTTTTCCAAGCCCAACCTAATTCCAAAAATCGAGAGCCTCCAAATTTATATGGAGAATCGTCAATCTTCTCTCCTTCTATAATAGCATTATTTAAGCCAAAGGCTAATACAAAATCGCTAGACGTTCGCCTATCATATTTCTTGGGCTTCTTTTTGCCATTAATTTTAATGCCCGCAAAACTTCCCTCATCTGCGTCTATACTAAAGCCTATTTTAGATAGTTCTTCGTCATGGTTTATTTTATAACCCTCCTCGTTTCGTTCTAATAGAGCTATTTTATTATTTATAATTATAATACGGTTTTCAATATTTAAGGCACGCTTTTTTGCTACTTCTTTTTTTAATGTGTTAGCTTCTTCGTTTGTGAGTTCTCCTCTTTCTAAACGCATATTAATAACCTCTACTTCTGCTTTTAAAAAATCTCGCTCTTCGGTTTTAATTCGTTCTTTAATTTCCAATAAAGTTTTAATCTGTTCTTTATTGTTTACATTCTGAATGGTGTCTTGCGCATTGATTAATTGCGTACATACACTTAGTGTAGCAAGTATTAAATACTTAACAATAGTTTGCATAACTGTTCGTTTTTTTATGCTGAATTTATTTTCAGCTTTTGATGATTATTGATGATTTGATTTGATGATGTTTATTTTTGTTTATTCATGAGGTTCCTGTCTTCACTTCGACTGCGCTCAGTGTGACACGCAGAAATATTTTAATCGTTACGTTGTGCTACTGCTGTTTTTACGGTACCGTAACTTGCTTTTATAGCTTCAAAAACTTTACTTCTAAAAGATTGATCTAAATCTGCCTCAACGTCTTGAAGCAATAAATTTGCATCAACCACTGTGGTGGTGGTATTATATAATTTATTTAATCTAATTTCTTTTTGAGCTTCTAGCAACAAGGCATCAATAGCTTCGTCTGTTACTGTATTGTTATCTTTTAATTTTTGTATTTGATTTGCAACCGCCTGAATTTTTTCTTCTTCAAAAGTTAAAGGCTTTAATGCTACTTCAACAGAATTGACAGATATTTTCTTTAATACTTCTAAATCATTTTCCTGTACTATAACTGTTTGTTTTTTATCAAGTTCCGTTTTAACCTCAACTGGGGTTTTTATTGATTTTTTAACGACTCGCTTTTGATTCGTTTGAATACTCCCTGAAGTATTTTCAGTAGCGACATCCGTTTCAACCTCTATGGTAGTATCCTTATTTTGTTCTACAGTTTCTGGAACTACTACTATTTTAGGAACTTCGTTCACCACAGTAGTTTCATTACTAAAAAACTGGGATGTCACTAACAAGATTCCAACAATACTTGCCGCTATACCTAACCATAAGACTGGTTTTTTATTTTTACTTTTTCCTTGACCTTCTAAACGTTCCGAAAGTTTGTTCCAAGCATCATTAGATGGCTGCATCGTTCTTTTTTCAAGCTTTTCCTTTATGTCTTCTTCAAATTTAACTGGTGCCATAGCTTGTTGTTTTATTTAATTTTTTAATTCTTTCCTGAAGCAATTTTCGTGCTTTAAATAATTGCGATTTTGAAGTCCCTTCTGTTATGTTTAACATCTCTGCTATTTCGTAATGTTTGTACCCTTCGATAGCATACATAACAAATACCATTTTATAACCTTCGGGAAGGGCATCAATAAGCTGCTGTATTTCTGCAACTTCCATATCGGTATTTATATTATCTGCATAATCATTACTATATTCAAAATTTTCAACAGAAAATGTTATCTGTTTTTTTTGTCTTAAAAATGAAATTGATTCTCTTATCATAATCCGCCGAATCCAACCTTCAAAACTACCTTCGCTTTTAAAACTTTTTAAATTAGAAAACATTTTAAAAAAACCGTTCAACATGGCTTCTTCTGCTTGTTGCAAGTCTTTTATATAGTACCTGCAAACACTCAGCATTTTTGGAGCATGTAATTCAAACAATACATGTTGCGCCTCACGATTATTCTTAATCGCTTTTTTTATAAGTGACGACTCGTTTTTATGCAATTGTATTACTTTCAAGAATGATTTCATTTAGCCTTCTATTTTTAAAGACGCAAATTTTATACTAATGGTTGCCCATAGTTAAAATATAAATGTAATTTAAAAAGAAATAAGAGGTAACGTAATAAAAAATTTCTTGAAACGAACTATCTTCTAGGCAAGCCAAAAGGTATTCAGATCGTTTCATACCCACAATCTTTTAGCAAATTATTAAGCTAAAAACAAATATTTCGCCTTTAGCATATAGAAAATCTTTTAATTGAAAACAAGCTACTTCTTCCTATCAATCACATAATTCACCATAAGTTCTAGTGAATTTTTATAGTCGGATTCTGGATATGTTTGAAGTATTTCTAAGGCTTCTTCCTGAAATACTTTCATCTTCTCTATGGCATAATCTAGGCCACCGTTATTTTTCACAAAAGCAATAACTTCCTTAACTCGTTTGGTATCTTTATTATGGTTTTTTATGGAGTTGATAAGCCAGTTTTTATCTTTTTTTGAAGCTTGGTTAAGCACATAAATTAAAGGCAATGTCATTTTTTGTTCTTTAATATCAATTCCTGTAGGTTTCCCTATTTGAGTATCGCCATAATCGAACAAATCATCTTTTATTTGAAATGCCATACCTATAAGTTCTCCAAACTTTCTCATGAACTCTACATGTTGCGACTCCGGTTTTACAGACGCTGCACCCAAACTGCAACAAGCTGCTATTAAGGTTGCTGTTTTCTGGCGGATAATTTCATAGTAAACAGCTTCGGTAATATCAAGTTTTCTGGCTTTTTCTATTTGAAGTAATTCGCCTTCACTCATTTCGCGAACTGCAATAGAAATAATTTTAAGCAAATCGAAATCATTATTATCTATACTTAAAAGTAAACCTTTAGACAGTAAATAATCACCAATTAAAACGGCTATTTTATTTTTCCAAAGTGCATTTACAGAGAAAAATCCGCGTCGGCGGTTACTATCATCAACCACATCGTCGTGCACTAAAGTCGCTGTATGGATAAGCTCAATGACCGAAGCTCCTCTATAAGTTCGTTCACTAACCTCACCATTGGACACCATTTTAGAAACTAAAAACACAAACATAGGGCGCATTTGCTTCCCTTTTCGGTTTACGATATAATGGGTAATCCTGTTAAGCAATGCCACTTTACTAGACATAGAGAGTTGAAACTTTTGTTCGAAAAGATCCATCTCATAAGCTATTGGCTGCTTTATTTGTTCTACTATTTTCATTTAGGGTCTAAAGATACTATTTCAAATGAATTTTATTGAAAATTCGTTTTTGTTTAGCAAGTCAATTCTCATCTCATAGGAAATGACAAAACACATTTTAACTTTTATTCGCCAATTGTCCGCAAGCAGCATCAATATCTTTTCCTCTGCTACGACGTACATTTACAACGATTCTATTTTTCTCTAAGGTATTGATATAGTTTTCTAAAGCTTCATTCGTAGCCTGTTGAAACTCACCATCATCAATTGGGTTATATTCTATGATATTTACTTTACAGGGTACATACTTACAGAATTTCACAAAGGCATCAATATCTTTTTGTGTATCATTTACCCCTCTCCAAACTACATATTCATAACTAATCTTACGTTTAGTTTTTGCATACCAATGTTCTAACGCATCTTTTAAATCGGCTAAAGGAAAGGTTTCATTAAAGGGCATAATGGATGTACGAACAGAATCAATAGCCGAATGTAACGACACCGCTAAATTAAATTTCACTTCGTCATCTGCCATTTTTCTTATCATTTTTGGGATACCAGATGTGGATACTGTAATCCGTTTAGCAGACATTCCTAGCCCTTCTGAAGATGTGATTTTGTCGATAGCCTTAATAACATTATTATAATTCATAAGCGGCTCTCCCATCCCCATAAATACAATGTTGCTTAGTGGACGATTATGGTATAAACGGCTTTCTTTATCAATAGCGACTACTTGATCGTAAATTTCGTCTGGATTTAAGTTACGCATACGTTTTAAACGCGCCGTTGCACAAAACTTGCAGTCTAAACTACAGCCTACCTGGCTAGATACACAGGCTGTCGTTCGAGTGGCTGTTGGTATTAAAACCGACTCTACTATAAGACCATCATGTAATCGAACTGCATTTTTCACCGTGCCATCTTTGCTACGTTGCATGGTATCGACCTCAACATGATTAATAACAAAGTGATCTTCTAACATTTGACGTGTTTCTTTTGAAACATTAGTCATGTCCTTAAATGTATGCGCCGATTTTTGCCAAAGCCATTCATAGACCTGATTACCACGAAAGGCTTTATCTCCTTGTTTTACAAAGAACGCTCTTAAATCCTCTTTGGTTAATGCACGAATGTCTTTTTTACCTGCTGCCATAAGTGTTGCAAAAATAGTGAAAGGTTTTACGAATTTCGATATTTGATTATAAATTAGTTAGCATCAATATTGAGGCTAGTATATCATTTAAAAAAATCAACAAAAAAGCCTTGTTAAAACAAGGCTCTGGAATAATGTCTCTTTTCTTTAATTAGACCCTGAAACAAGTTCAGGGTTAAAAGTTCAGGGTTATTACAAAATTAGCATAGCATCTCCGTAACTGTAAAATTTGTATTTTTCTTTTACAGCTTCTTCGTATGCTTTTTTAATGAAATCGTGCCCAGCAAATGCCGAAACCATCATTAATAAGGTCGATTTTGGAGTATGAAAGTTAGTAATCATACAATTAGCAATACTAAAATCGTATGGAGGGAAAATAAATTTATTAGTCCATCCATCAATTTCATTTAATCTTCCGTTTGAAGACACAGAGCTTTCTATAGCGCGCATAGCGGTAGTTCCTACTGCACAAATACGTTTTTTATTATTTATGCCTTCGTTTACAACATCTACTGCTATTTTGTCAATTCTTAACTCTTCGCTATCCATTTTGTGCTTTGACAAATCTTCTACCTCAACTGGGTTAAAAGTTCCTAATCCTACATGTAAAGTCACTTCGGCAAAATCTACACCTTTAATTTCTAATCTTTTTAATAAATGTTTAGAAAAGTGTAAACCAGCAGTTGGAGCTGCTACAGCACCTTCATTTTTTGCATATATCGTTTGGTAACGCTCTTCATCGTCTGGCTCTACATCTCTTTTTATATACTTTGGAAGTGGTGTTTCTCCTAGTTCATTTAGTTTTCTTCGAAACTCTTTATAAGACCCGTCATATAAAAAACGTAATGTACGTCCTCTTGATGTTGTATTATCTATAACCTCTGCTATTAATGTATCATCATCACCGAAATACAATTTATTACCAATTCTTATTTTACGCGCAGGATCTACGAGAACATCCCAAAGGCGTTGTTCTTCGTTTAATTCTCTCAATAAAAACACTTCTATCCTTGCTCCTGTTTTTTCCTTATTACCATATAATCTCGCCGGAAAAACTTTAGTGTTGTTAAGAATTAAAACATCATCTTCATCAAAGTAATCAATAATATCCTTGAATAATTTGTGCTCAATGGTCTGTTCTTTTCTATTTAAGACCATTAAACGGGATTCATCTCTGTTTTCTGATGGGTATTCCGCTAATAATTCATCTGGTAAATTGAAGCCAAAGTGTGATAATTTCATTTGTTAGTTTTTAATGTTTTTAACATGTTAAACAATACTTTCAATAAATTAATAATTTATTTAAATCATTGAAAATATTATTTGGTAAGATGCTTAGTTGTTTTTTGAAAGCTGCAAATATACAATCTGGAAATAGGGGTTGTCAAGTAAATGAGTGATTATTATTTCGTTATTTTAAATCCGATAGACTCTAAATCGTTCCAAAAGGTTGGATATGATTTTGAAACTACCATGGCATCTTCAATAATTATTGGTGTTTTAAGTGCTAAAGGAGCAAATGCCATACCCATTCTATGATCGTGATAGGTCTCAATGGATACCATCTCTTTAATAGTATTAGAAGCTGATAAATGCAACGATTTATCTGTAATTTCTATATTACCTCCCAATTTTTCGATTTCATTTTTTAAAGCAACCAATCTATCGGTTTCTTTTATTTTAAGTGTATGAAGCCCTGTTAAGTCACAAGGTATTCCTAAAGCAAAACATGTTACTGTAATGGTTTGAGCAATATCGGGAGCATTTTTTAAGTTTAAAGTTAACGGCTCTACATTTGAGAATTCTTTCTTTAAAGTGACACTATTGTTGTTAAAAACACTACTTACTCCAAAATGCTTGTAAATGTCTGCTAAAACAGAATCACCTTGCAAAGAATTTTCTTTATATGAAGATAGTGTAATTTCTGTTCCGATCTCACTAATAGCAGCAATACTATAATAATAGGATGCTGATGACCAATCTGATTCTACTGTTAATGTTTTAGGCTGTTGGTTCTTAACACCTGGTTTTACTGTAATGATATTTCCATTAAATGACGATTCTATTCCAATTTCCTCTAGTAGACTTAATGTCATTTTTATGTATGGAACCGATGTTATTTCACCTTCTAGGGTTAACTCTATCCCATTTTCAAGTTTAGAAGCGATAAGCAATAATGCAGAAATATATTGACTACTCACATTTGCTTTTAATGCTACTTTGTGTTTAGTTAGTCTTTTTCCTTTTATTTTTATTGGAGGAAATCCTTCGTTTTCGACATAACTAATATCTGCTCCAAGCTCTCTAAGTGCTTCTACCAACACTTTAATAGGGCGTTCTTTCATTCGCTTAGACCCTGTAAGTGTTACTTCTCTTCCTTCTTGAACGGAAAAATATGCTGTTAAAAAACGCATCGCAGTTCCTGCGTGGTTGATATCAACCAGACCAGAATCTGTAGTTAAAGCATGGGTCATTAAGTTACTGTCATCAGAATTTGAGACGTTGTTAAGACTAAGCTCTGGATAGAGTGCTTTTAAAAGCAATAATCTATTAGATTCACTTTTAGATCCTGTTATTTGAATTGAAGATTGCTTGGCAATTATAGATTTTTGAAGTGTAATATGCATGCTTATAAATTCTCTTTTATACAAGCTGCAAATTTACTTTAATTTTTCGTTATTATGGTGCCTATCGTGATCGCGTTTTGCTTTCTTATCCATTCTTTTGTCAAATGCTTTTTGCAAATCGACACCTGTTTGGTTTGCTAAACATAATACGACAAACAAAACATCTGCTAATTCCTCTCCTAGGTCTTTATTTTTATCACTTTCTTTTTCGCTTTGTTCTCCATAACGCCTAGCAATAATACGAGCTACTTCACCTACTTCCTCGGTAAGTTGAGCCATATTGGTGAGCTCGTTAAAATAGCGAACTCCATGTTCGTTTATCCAATCATCAACTATTTTTTGAGCGTTTTTTATGTCCATCTATATTTTTGTTAAAACTATTTGTTCGTTTTCTTTTTCAATAAGTTGTTTAAAATACTCTTTTAATGTATCGTAATACGAGGACGAAATAATAGGTAAATTAATTTCGGTTACTACAACTAATTGAATTGATTCATCGTTTCCAATTATATTATATTTAAAAGATCCTAAATTATCCGGCAATGCTAATGCTACTTTTTCTGGAATAGATTCTAATTTATACCCATCTGGTAATTTTATCATAATTCTATATGTACTCGAAGAAGGGTATCCAAAATCTACTGGGAATTCTCTATTTTTCAACTTAAAAGGATTCTCTACTGTTTTTAAAAAAAACATTGGGGAAAAGTAAATTTTATCTCCAATGATATCTGCCTGACTTTCTTTTATAAATTTATAAGATTCTATGATCGGTTTCGATAAATTTAAATCGTTTGTAACTTTAAATTCTGAAACCTCCAAGCCATTGTATTTATTTTCTAATTTCTCAATAAAATCATCTTCATCTACATTGTTATAACGCTCTCTATAAGACAAGGCTTTATGTTTCGTTTTAGTTATTCTACACCCCCCATCGATAGTCCCACCTTCATTTAAATTAAGCATCATAACGATATCGTTTTTTGATTTTTCTTTTGGATATAAATCTACCAATGTAGAGCCTCCTTTTTCTGAAATTACTCGTCCTTGCCAATTCAATGTTCTATAAGGCAACACATTAGGTACGCTATATTTATTGGTAGCATCTAGCAGGATATACTCATCTGAAAGTTTTACACAACCGATAACATAATTATACCCTTCTCGCGTAGGAAATAATGGAACACCATTTTCCCTTGTACTTACCAAAACAGGGTAGGCACTTAACCCTGCATATTTTAGCATAGATGTTAGCATTAAATTTATTTCTGCAACATTCCCTGTATGTTCTTTATAAGCTTTTTTAACACCATCACTGGTATATTTACCATAATAACCATTCCATTTTACTCTAGATTTTACAAAATCAAAAATTAAAGCCATACGTTTCATAGGATCTGAAATGGAACCAATTATAGCATCTATTTCTTCTTTATAATACCCTGTTTTATTTAATTCATCTCCAAAACGAGAATCTTCATAAATGGTCTTAACAACATCTTCCCATGTCGTGGAATAATACTTAATAGCAGATTGTGGAAACTTTGTATAAGATAACTCATACTTTACTGAAGACCTATAGTTGTTTATATTATTTACATATGGTTCTTCTTTCAAAGCTGGTACATCTGTAAGGTTATAGGTTGATATACTTTTATTAAATTCTACTTTTGATGTACTAAATGTTGTATTTGCAGAATTACTAAAATTTCCAGTAGTTCTTGTTTTATTTGTAAAAGTAATATTGTCTCTTCTTTGTTCCGTTTTAGGAGTTACCATTAAAAACCCTTTAGTATTAACTTTAAAATTAAAATACTCTGGTGTTTCAAATTTAGCTTCTAATTTTTTTATGGGAATGCCGTACTGAAAATCAAATTCATCAACATTATAATAAAAGGGGGATATAATCCGATACTTATACTCAATCACACAGCCTTCTTTAATATTAGGCATTGTAAATTTTATTTCGTTAAAATATTTAGATTTTTCTGTTTTAAAAATGCCCTGTTTAGTTAGCTTAGTTTCTTCTATTTTGCCTTCAGATAAATTATAAGTGTACGCTTTTATACTGCTTACGTCTTCCTTCTCATTTCCATTTTTATATAAACTTACTTGGTTAGTAGCATAGCTAAAACCTTCTTGATTATATATTTTTATGCGCTCGTGTATTTCGGATATCAACTGAAAACCTTCTTGTTCACTGTATTCAAAAAATGTTCTTCTATACTTATATAAGTATGTTGCATTTGCAGATGAGTCTAACGGGTTAAAGGCTTCTTCCAACTCTTTTTTAGAGATTTTTCCAAATTTATAATCTTGTGCAAATGTTGTTATAGTAAAACATAAGCTAAATAGAACCACTATGATTTTCATTTTATTACTTTTTAATTAATGCTACTTTTGCGTTATCTTGTTTATTCACTTCTTTATAAAAATCTCTAAATGCGTCATAATCTTCTTTAGGAAATTCTCCATCTTTTACTATAAATTCTCTTTTATATATAAGAGTATTTTCATCTTTAACAATCACTTCCGTTTTATAGCGACCAAATTTGTTCTCAATACTCTTACTCCCAGGTTTAGATTCCACTTTATAATCTTGTGGTAGTTTAATTTCAACCTCATCAATATCTGTAAATCCTCTTTTTATTTTTAGAGGGTGTTTTCTATTTCTATAACGATCTGGTATATCTGTGTTTCTATTTAAAGCATTTAAAGTAAACAACATTCTATTACCTAGTTTTTTAGAATAGTTAGAAGCCTGAAAATGAACCCCTTCAATAAACTCAATCGCCTCTTTATCATTGGTGATATGCATATTATCAATTGTAATCGTATTGATATATTTCCAGCGTTTTTTATAATGTTTATCTAAATCTCTTTCTGTTTCTGTTTCTAACCAATATTTATCGTCATATTGTATCCCTTTAGAATTTATATTTACATCAACATTAATGGCTCCTTCGTTAGATATAGTGTAGCTTCCTTTTATTCGTTGAGTGCTCTCTTCTGTATTGTATTTTTTTGTGTGTTGTATTTTGCCTCCTTCTGGTGTGATGACTAATACATCTCTATCATCTGTAAAATCACCAATAAAACCAAAAGGTAACTTTTGACTTGTACACTCTAACCAGATATCCTCCTTATCTTCTTGTGGAATATTTAAAATGACATGATTACCTTGCATGGCCGCAAAATCTTTTTCTAAGCTTCTTTGCGAACTGCCTGCATAAACAACTGTATAATTAGATTTGACTCCAGCTGCTTTTAAAAGCGACATCGTGTAGTTTGTTAAAGCTTTACAATCTCCGTAACCTAATTTATCAACTTCGGATGCATTGAAAGGTTTCCAACCTCCAATTCCTACTTGTACACTTATATAACGTGTTTTATCTTGTACATACTGGTATATTTTCTTAGCTTTTGCTACATCATCAGGTTCATCCTTCACCAAGTTTTGAATCATACTAATGGTACTTGCAGGTAAATCATACGTATCTTTTATCAAATCGTGGTACATCCATTTTCCGAAATCACTCCAATTTTCTACCTGTGTATGTACTCCTTCTAATGTAAATTGTTTTGAAGTAACCAACACTTTAGGAGCCATATTAACAGACCCAGGGCTATATGCTTCGGGTTTAACGGCTTCAATATTTTTTACTTCATATGCAATTTTTCCTGCAGTTTCTTCCTTTAATAAATCTAAAGTTTCAAAATTCTTCTCTTTTGTTCTAATAGTAATATCTTCAGGAAAATCAATGTTATAGGTGCTTTTTTCTACACTTACAAAATAACCATTAACAGGCGCAAAAGGTTGAATAAATGCTGTATTATTATTAACAACTTCACTAGTAAATTCAATTGTGTATGGGTATTCAATAGGAGTATATTCTAAATATTTAACTCTAGAATCCGAATATAAGGTTCCTCCATCAACAGCACTAACATCTTTGAAATCATTCTTTTTAATTTTCTTAATTTCATTCCCGAAATTATCAAAAACTAAAACTTCCAAACGCCTAATTTTTACATTATTATCATAATATACATAAGCATCTACATCATCATTACCTTTTTTATTTAAAACCGTAATAACCTTTTTTTCAGTAACATACATTTCATTTGACGATTTTAGTGAAATGTAAACATCATGAGATCGAATCACTGCATTAGCCTTTTCTTTAAGATTTGCCGGAATGGTATAACTGGTGTATAAATTTTCCTGTGAAGAAACAGATAACGTTATAAGTAAAATAAAAATACTCATTATTTTTTTTACAATCATATATTATAAAGCTTAAAGCGTTAAAGGTAAATGTATCTGATTAATTTTTATATGAGAAAACTCAGGTTTTTTCATCTATAATCCCTTTTATGCGATAAATCAAAAATCTCACAGACAATATAAGAAAAGATGGGATAAATATATATTTAAATTCGCTAAATAATACTTTCAGTCCCCATTCTGAAAAAAAATTTTTTATCCCAATTGGTGATACTTGAATTTCTCGAAACGGGAAGAAAAAACGATTATTATTAAACGGAATAAAAAACCCGACACCTTTCCCTCCAGATGTCATGGCGTCTAAAACACCATGCGATAACGTTGACAAAAAAATAACACTAAACCAAATAAGCTTATTTTTTCTACCCAAGGTGAACATTAAAATACAAGCCCATATAATTGAAAATAATATGGAATGTGAAAAACCACGGTGTCCTAAAGGGTGTGAATAAGGAATCCCTAATTTAAAACCTATAACATCGAAATCCGGGAGTATTGTAGATAATATTGCAAATACTATGAGCCATTTAGCTTGCTGCTTATCTATAACTTTAGCGAGAGTAAGACCAACAATACTATGTCCGAATATAGATGCCATTATTCTCTATTTTTCGAATCTATAATGATAGTAACTGGTCCATCGTTGATTAATTTCACCTTCATATCTGCACCAAATCGTCCTGTTTGTACTTGTTTACCCAAATCAACCTCTAATTGTTTCACGAAATCTTCATAAAGAGGCACTGCTATATCTGGTTTTGCTGCTTTAATATAACTTGGTCTATTTCCTTTTTTTGTGGAAGCATGTAAAGTAAATTGACTTACCACGATAACATCTCCATTGGCATCGAGTAGTGCATTATTCATAACATTATTTTCATCACCAAAAACACGAAGATTCACTATTTTGTTGGTTAACCATTTAATATCTTCTTGGGTATCTTCGTTAACAATACCTAAAAGGATTAAAAACCCTTTTGAAATGGAGGCTACTTTCTCTCCATCTATCGTTACGCTGGCTTCCGATACTCTTTGTATGACTATTTTCATTTTTCTCCCCTAAATCCCCAAAGGGGGCTTTTTTATTATTAATTAAAACTCATTACTACTACAACAAACTGCTTACTCTTTTTCCCAATGATCTGTTCTATAATGCTCTTCTTCGCCTTCAATAATTTGCAAATAACTTCTGTAACGCGAAAATGCAATGTCATCACTATCCAATGCTTTTTTAACAGCACACTTAGGTTCTTGAACGTGTAAACAATTATTAAACTTGCAATTTTGTTTTAATTTAAATATTTCTGGAAAATAATCGCCAACTTCTTCCTTATCCATATCAACCACTCCAAAACCTTTTATACCGGGTGTGTCAATAATTTTTGCATCGAAGCTTAAATCAAACATTTCTGCAAAGGTTGTGGTATGTTGCCCTTGCATATGTTGTGTTGAAATTTCTTTTGTCTTAATATTTAAAGTAGGTTCAATAGCATTTACAAGTGTAGATTTACCAACTCCAGAATGCCCTGAAAACATGCTAACCTTATTACGCATTAAAGTTTTTACCTTATCTACATTTTTACCTGTTTTAGCAGAAATACCTAAACATTCGTATCCTATTTTCCTATAAACATGTGCCAGGTATTTAACTTCTAAAAGGGTTTCTTTATCGTAAGTATCTATTTTATTAAACAACAATACTGTTTTAATAGAATATGCTTTGGCTGTGACTAAAAACCGGTCGATAAAACTGGTTAATGTTGGTGGATTATTAATGGTAATCATTAAAAAAACCTGATCTAAGTTCGCTGCAATAATATGTGTTTGCTTGGATAAATTAACCGACTTTCTAACTATATAGTTGGTTCTATCATGAATCTTATGTATAACACCCGACTCCTTATTGTTATGAGTTTCAAGTTCAAAATCTACCGTATCACCTACTGCTATGGGATTTGTACTTTTAATACCTTTAATACGGAATTTCCCTTTTATTCGGCATTCATAAATATGGCCTAAATCGGTTTTAACCGTGTACCAACTTCCTGTAGATTTATAAACGCGTCCTGTCATTAAGACAAAGATGAAAATAATTAGGCTGTAATACAACAAAAAAGGCTACCCAAATGGGCAACCTTTAAATTATTAAAAGGTGTATTTATTAAATATTCAACTTTTCTAAGTGTATATCTAAAGTCTTTTCTTTTTTATTGTATTCCATTAGCATTACATGCCCAAGCTTAGCTGGTAAAACCCTAAGTTCAATTTTCTTACTATCTTTTTCTAAATAAATTTTGTCTTCAGATAGTTTTCCTTCGTTGTACATAATAGTTTTAAATGCCAATTTATTTTTTTCTCCTTTTAACCTTTCATAATCTATAAAATTTGCATAAAACCTGTCCCTATCTGTATCTATTTGGGTAAACTCATAATCAAAAGCACCAAAAGCTTTCAAAGCATGGGCATTAAGTTGTGGGCTGCCAAAATCTATTAAGCTTGGCGCACGGGACTTTCCTTTTTTAAAGACTTCAATATTATTGAGATCAAAATTATTATTAAACTCAAAAACCATAGCATCAGTAATTGTTAATTGAGTAGCAGATCCACTACCGCCTAGAGCAAGAGAAGCAATGCCGGCCCCACTTGCTGTTTTTCTATACTTCTCGCCTATGCAATAATAAGTTCCTTTTTGGGTTCTTACGATATCATGAAAATAAACATAACCTCTGTTTGAGTCTTTACCATCTAAACCAGTTGGCATCATTTTGTCTATTTTGTCTTCCCAACTAACTTTGTTATCAGAAATAACCTTTCCGTCTAAATTATTTATTTGGGCAAAAATACCTAAGCTTTTCGCCTTTATTATATTATCTCCTTTTTTATAATATTCTCCCAAAAGAACGAC
The DNA here is from genome assembly GCF_030540835.1 of Flavivirga aquimarina. GTDB lineage: Bacteria > Bacteroidota > Bacteroidia > Flavobacteriales > Flavobacteriaceae > Flavivirga > Flavivirga aquimarina. The sequence continues at coordinate 211,677 of NZ_JAUOEK010000184.1, forward strand.
TTCATTCTCATTGGATAAAAACGCATTTGTTATAAGCCTTGGATTATTCTCTCTATCAAACTCTTTTTCAAATAACAACTTACCTGTTTCTATATCGATAACCAATACCTTAAATTTTATGGTTTGACTAAATAGCGATTTTCTTGAAGCTTCTAAAGCAACAATAACTTTTTCATTTACTTCTATAGGGTTAATAGCCAAAATTTCCTCACTGTCTTCTGGAGAATTATAATCCCATGTAGTTCCTCCATCTGTGGCTATATATTTTAAACCATATCCTAATTTTTCATTGTTTTTTACATAGTTGAACAAAAAACCCTTATTATCTACTGGAAGTAACATATTAAAGTTTCCGGTTTTAACCATCAAATTCAACCATTTCATTTCTTTTTTGTTAACATCTATCAAAACATCCTTTCCCCTCTCACCTTTCTTGTCAAAAGAAACAAGCTTATATTGTCGCTCTTTAACATTAATCATGGTAAACATTAACGCTTGATTGTTAAACTTGCTATCTGCTAAAATGGTGTTTTTTTCATCTATATAAGATTTTGTTGCAATATCATTTAAGTTATTGTCTAACATCTTAATAGCATATTCTCTTTTACCTTTTTTTAGCTTATCAACTTCATAGTAAAAATAATAGCCATCTACATCATTATTTTTATCCATTAAAGCTCCTATATTTTTCATTTTTAGGGAAGTAATTTCTTTAAGCGTTTTTTCTTGCGCGTTTAAAGAAAAGCTTATAATACTTAAGCATATTAAAGTTAAAAATTTTCTCATTTTTCTAAAAGTTAATTATTGATTGATTTAAAAAATTCTATTATTTCACTAAGATTGTGAGTGTCTATCTTTTTATTTTTAATTAATTCGCAAAAAGCCAACCCTATTTTTTTCACCTCGTTAAGTTCTAAATTGTTCAAAAAAAGTCGAATTGTATTTAACTGTTTCTCATCTGAAAAACCATTCTTTTGGGGGACATACTTTCCTAATTCATGTGCTTTTTTTGCTTGATAAGTCAGGTACAGTAATTCCACCATTTTAGAATAATAATATTCTGAACTTATTTTTTTATGATTGTATTTTTCTATCAATTGATACAAGGCTAAATCTAAAAACTTCAAATCAAAGGCGAACTGAATACTTTGCATATTAGACACATGCTTTAAGTCTTGATATTTATAATCAATCGTTTTTAATTTATTTTCTTCCCTTATTACGTTGTAATCTTTTATCAATTTATTCACCCTAAACTCAATTTCCGGGTGTGTTTTCAAAGTATCTGAAACTAAGCTAAAATCATTTATTTTTTCGCTTGTATCAAAAAGCGATGTTGTTTCTTTTAGCCAATACGATTTAAATGGATAGCTCTTAAAATCAAAAACACTATCTATCTTAATATCGTGATGAAAAACCATTTCATCTACTCTTTTTAGCTTTTCTAAAGCATAAAGAGCTGCTGGTTTTGAATATCTTGTTTTAGAAAACATAACAAAGCCTAAAGAATCTGCCTCTGCTTCTACTTCCTTGGAATAGTCTAAAATATCTATGCTTAATTCATCAATAACAGAAAGTGCAGCTCTAGTTTGTCCGTATCTCTTTCTTTTAATTTCTCTTACTTTTTTTTTGGTCTCTTTTGAATTTATTAGTGCTACTCTTTTAGTAATACCTTTTAAAGAGTGTTCTAGCAACTTGTGCGCTATTTCATGGCATATTATAAATGCCAATTCATCATTGGATTCTAACTGGGTAAATAAACCTAAATTGATTTCAAACATGCCATCTCCATAGCAAGCTGCATTTGGTACTATAGAATTCTTTATAAAAAAACTAAAGTCTGTTGGGTTAATGTTAGGATTGGATTCGTAAATATGCTCAAGTACGAGATTTAAATCTTTTTTTATTTTAGAATTAAAAATATAAGTGCTGTCTTCTATTGATTCTAAAACTTTTCCATCTCTGTTTTTATAAGCTTTTTTTATTTTAGAAGAAAGGGAACCGTTAATTTTCTCAATATGGTTATTATTAATTCGCTTTAAATAAACTTTTAGAGAATCTAAGTTATTCGGAATATACTGATTTGAAGATTCTTGCGCAGTGATAAAATTGATAATACACAAAAATATTAGAATTGGGGAGTGTCTAAAATTCATTGAACCAAAAATATAAAAAAGGTGTCTAAAAAATGATGAACTTTGTCACTTTTTTAGACACCCTCAAATAATTCTACGTTCTTTTAACCATTAATAATCTTTTCCTGATGGTTAATTGATTCTTGGTGAATGGCTTTAAACATTCTTAATATAAACTCTTCACTTAAGCCATGTTGTTCTCCTTCTAAAACCATTTTTCCTAAAATCTCGTTCCATCGTTTAGATTGTAAAACGGCAACATTCTTTTGTTTTTTAAGTGCTCCAATACCATCGGCTGCAACCATACGCTTGCCTAATAAATCAATAATTTGATTATCAACAATATCAATTTGTGCTCTTAAATTATCTAATGCACTGTTGTACTCTGCTTCTGCATTAGTCTCTTTTCTTATTTTAAGATCTTTCATAATTTGCACTAAACTAGCTGGAGTTACTTGTTGCGCAGCATCACTCCATGCATTTTCAGGATCGTAATGTGTTTCAATCATCAACCCATCAAAATTTAAATCTAAAGCCGTTTGAGACACATCCAAAATCATATCACGATTCCCTGTAATATGCGACGGATCGTTAATTAAAGGGATGTCTGGGAATTTATTTTGAAACTCAATAGCCAATTGCCATTCTGGAATGTTTCTATATTTTGTTTTTTGATATGTTGAAAATCCTCTGTGAATCGCCCCAATGTTTTTAACACCTGATTTATATATTCTTTCAATACCTCCTAGCCATAAGGATAAATCCGGGTTTACCGGGTTTTTTATTAATACAGGCTTATCTGTACCTTGTAAAGCATCTGCAATTTCTTGCATTATAAACGGACTTACTGTAGAACGTGCTCCAATCCATAATAAATCTACATCATGCTCTAAAGCTAGTTTTACATGAGCTGCATTAGCTACTTCTGTACAGATTTTCATGCCTGTTTCTGCTTTTACTTTTTGCAGCCACTTTAAACCCAATGCACCAACACCTTCAAACATTCCCGGTCTTGTTCTTGGTTTCCAAATACCAGCTCTAAAATAGTTAACATCTGTATCTTTTAACTCATGGGCTATTTTTAATACCTGCTCTTCTGTTTCAGCACTACAAGGCCCTGCAATAACCAAGGGATGATCTAAATTTAGTGCATCCAACCAGTTTCTCATTTCTTTTTTATTTTCCATTTTTAATTAATATTTAGCCGTTTAAGCTATTCCGTTTAATATTTGTTTTATATGATTCGTGTTTTTCATTTCATTATAGACTGCTTCAAAATCATCTTTCTCCATAAGCTCTTTAAACTGGCTTAGATTTTCGATATATTCTGCTAAAGTTTCAATGACATTTTCTTTATTTTGTTTAAAAATAGGAGTCCACATTTCTGGAGAACTCTTTGCTAAACGGACTGTAGAAGCAAATCCACTCCCAGCCATATCAAAAATATCGCGTTCATTTTTTTCTTTTTCTATCACCGTTTTACCTAACATAAATGAACTTATATGTGACAAATGAGACATATATGCTATATGTTTATCATGGGCTTCCGGATTCATATAACGCATACGCATCCCGACATCTGCAAAAAGTTTTAATGCCTTTTCCTGAAGTTTAAATGCTGTTTTTTCAACTTCGCAAACAATATTTGTTTTACCTTTAAACAAACCACTCATTGCGGCACTAGGACCTGAATGCTCTGTTCCTGCAATAGGATGCATCGCCAAGAAATTTCTACGTTTAGGATGATTCTCAACAACTTTACAGATATCTAATTTGGTTGATCCTGCATCTACAACTAATCCCGAATCGGATATTTTATCTAAAATAGTTGGCAGTAATTTTACTGTAGCATCTACTGGAATAGATATAATAACTAAATCGGCTTTATCAATATCTTCAAAGGTTGCTTTTTTATCAATTAAATTAAGAGACAACGCTTCATCAAGTGTTGTTTGCTTTCTACTAATACCATGAATAACCATTTCTGGATCGTTCTTTTTAATATCTATAGCAAGACTACCTCCTATTAATCCAACTCCTATGATGTAAATATTTTTCATTCCTTTCTATCTCTTTGAGACATCTTCCCATACTTCTGCTGCGCTCAGCATAAGCTGGAAAGAATTATTAATTATTATATTTCACTACTTATATTACTGTTTACTGCTACTGTAAACAGAATATCTATTTAACTCTTTTTATAGCTTCTTCTAAAACCTCATTTGTTGCACATAAAGAAAATCGAATATAACCTTCTCCTTTACTACCAAAAATGGTTCCTGGCGTAATAAAAATATGTTTGTCTTTAAGCACCGAATCTATATACGCTTCTGCTTTTATTCCATCAGGTAATTTTGCCCAAACAAAAAGCCCTGTGGCATTTTTATCGTAAGTACAATTTAAAGCGTCTGCTAATTGCCAAACTAAATCGCGACGTTGTTTATAAACACTGTTTAAAGTAACATACCACATGTTTGAACATTTTAAAGCTTCTATAGCTCCTTTTTGAATGCCATAAAACATACCGGAATCCATATTACTCTTTACCTTTAAAATATTGCTTATATGCTTGTTATCTCCAACCACCATACCTACACGCCATCCTGCCATATTAAAGGTTTTACTTAACGAATTAAGTTCTAAACAAACATCTTTTGCTCCTTTAACGCTTAGGATACTTTTTGGTGCTTCATTTAATATAAAACTGTATGGATTGTCGTTAACTATTAATATATCATGACGCTTTGCAAACGCTACCAATTCTTCAAATAAATACTTATTTGGTTTAGCTCCTGTTGGCATATGCGGATAATTCACCCACATTAATTTCACTTTACTTAAGTCTAATTCTTCTAAAGCTTTAAAATCTGGCAGCCAATTATTTGCTGCATCTAATTCGTAAAAAACAGGTTTAGCTCCTACTAATTTTGTAACAGATTGATACGTTGGATAGCCTGGATTTGGGATCAACACAGCATCACCTTCATTTAAATAGGCCATCGAAATATGCATAATACCTTCTTTACTTCCCATAAGAGGCAAAATCTCTGTTGTAGGACTTAAAGACACCGAAAAATGTTCTTTATAGAATCCCGCTATAGCGTCTCTTAATTCCGGTAAGCCTTGATAACTTTGGTACTTATGTGCATTAGGTGCTAACAACCCTTCTTTTATAGCCTCTACAACTCTTTGTGGTGGCTGTAAATCTGGACTGCCGATACCTAAATTAATGATAGGTTTACCACTTGTTATAAGAAAATTTACTTCTCTTAACTTTTTTGAAAAGTAGTATTCTTCTACAGTTTGTAACCTATTAGCTGCTTGAATCATAACTTAGCATTTTTATATTCACCCAACACTTTAAATCCTTCTCCCATAATATCAATTATAGATTTCGATTTTTTAAAATCTATGTATTTTTCAAAAGTAACATCAACAAAAAAAGCATATTTCCATGGTGTATCTACTATTGGTAAAGATTGAATTTTAGTTAAATTCAATTTGCAATCGCTCAGCACATTAAGAATGGCTGCCAAGCTCCCTCGTTTATGGTCACTTTCAAATTTAATAGAGGCTTTGTTGATTTCATTTTCTGGCACTTCAGAATTTGTTCGTTTTACAATGACAAAACGTGTTTCGTTATGTGCTATCGTTTGAATACTCTTTGCCAAAACATTTAACTCAAATATATCTGCTGCCATAATACTTGCAATAGCACCAACTCCTTTAAGCTTTTTTTCATGTATGCGTTTAGCAACCTCGGCTGTATCTTTATCTTCCACTAATTTTATATGTGGGTATTGCTTAAAGAACTCTTTACATTGCAGCAATGCCATAGGGTGAGAATACACCTCTTCAATATCTTCTATATTCTGATTTGGCAATGCCATTAAATTATGCTGAATATCTAAATAATGTTCACCAACTATATGCAGACCATAGGTGTCAATTAAAGCATAATTAGGAATAATGGAGCCTACTATAGAATTCTCCAAGGCCATAATGGCAGCATCACATTCCTTAGTACTTAAAGAATCTACAACCCTATCGAATGTTAAACATTCTATAGCGTCAACAGGTGTATCAAAAAATTGTTGTGACACAATATGATGAAAAGATCCCTTTACTCCTTGTATGGCTACTCTTTTAATCAAAATTCAGTTTTATTTTATTAAAATTCCAATCCTCATTAAGATTGTTCAATTAAAAGTTAAACAAAAAAAAGTCCCGATTTTCATCGAGACTCATATTTTAAATTTATAGTTATAAATTATACATACAACGTCTCGTTCCTTTTGCTAAAAAAGAAATAAAACCAGTTGTTAAAATATGTATAAAATACCGTTGTTATCATAATTATGAGGCTAAAGTAATTAATATTTTAAGAAATCAAAATTGTGGTATTGTTTTTTTTTGATTTTTTTAAAAATTTTAAAGATTACATAACAAAACTTCTATTGCATTATATAATTATTATTTTTGAACAAATAATTTTAATTATGTCTATTGAGGTAGTAGGAGTTTCAAAACACTATGGCGAACAAAAAGCTCTAAACAATGTATCGTTTAAAGTTAACAAACCGGAAATTGTTGGGTTTTTAGGTCCTAATGGTGCCGGAAAATCTACCATGATGAAAATCTTAACTACCTATATTAACCCCAGTGAAGGTGCTGCTAAGGTAAATGGTCATGACATAAAAGAAAGCATACAACTCGTTCAACAAAGTGTTGGATACTTACCGGAACATAATCCATTGTATTTAGATATGTTTGTTAAAGAATATTTAAACTTTAATGCACATATTTATAAGATTTCTAAACAACGTATTAATGATGTTATTGAACTTACTGGTTTAACTCCAGAGGCCCATAAAAAAATCGGGCAACTCTCTAAGGGGTATCGCCAACGTGTAGGTTTAGCGAATGCTTTATTGCATGATCCTGATGTGTTGATACTAGATGAACCAACTACAGGTTTAGACCCCAATCAATTGGTTGACATTAGACGCCTGATAAAAAAAGTTGGGGAAGCTAAAACGGTATTTCTATCTACACATATTATGCAAGAGGTTGAAGCCATGTGCGATCGTGTCATTATAATTAATAAAGGTGAAATTGTTGCTGATAAAAAACTAAGCGAACTCCGTGATGAAAAAGAACAAATTGTTATTGTAGAATTTGATTATCGTGTTGAAGACGCTTTTTTACTAAAACTTCCTAAAGTTAAAAACGTAAGCAACACCCATGACTTTGTTTATGAAATTACTTTTAAAACCTCAGAAGATATGCGATCTCATGTATTCGATTTTGCTCATGATAATCAATTGAAAATTTTACAACTTAATCAAAAGAATGCTAGTTTGGAATCTCTTTTCAGGGATTTAACATCAAAATAACGCGAGTTTAAAGTTGCTATTTAAAAGTACAAAGTCAATAAAATTAATGCTTGTCCCCTCGAGTGCAGTCGAGAGGTTTATATAAACTCATAAAATATCATTAGGTCTCGACTGCGCTCGACCTGACGTATCGTTAATTAATTGAAAATCCGTACAAAATTCATGTCTATTATATCGGCTCCCGTCAAGATAACCACCTCTTTTTATTCATAAGTTTTAAATAAAAAGTATGACAAAAATCATCCTTATCGTAATATGAAGGTGCTAATTTTGCGATAAAATATTTACAACATAAGAATAGCTAATTCAATTAAAACAAACAACAAGCTATCTTGTAATACTATAATACTATGAGCAAAGGAATTTATGTAGCTACTATTGAGCCTAACAGCGGCAAATCTGTTGTTGTTCTTGGTTTAATGCGTATGCTTTTAGGAAAGACTGCCAAGGTTGGATACTTTAGACCAATTATTGAAGATCTTGAAACAGGAGATATGGATAATCATATCAATACAGTGATGTCTCATTTTGAACTGGATATTAATTACAAGAAAACATTTGCATATACTAGAAGTCAGGTGCTTGACTTATATAATCAAGGGAAATCTGGTGAAGTCATCGATGAAATTATTAAAAAATATAAAAACCTTGAAGACCGTTTTGATTTTGTTTTAGTTGAAGGTACCGATTTTTCTCATGAAAACTCAAGTTTAGAGCTGGACATTAATATTTTAATATCTAAAAACCTCGGCCTTCCCGTTATTATAGTATCTCAAGGAGACAAAAAAGTACTTAAAGAGATTGTAGATAGTGTTCAATTGGCGCACGACACCTTTAAGCAAGAAGTCGATGTCCTTTCGATAATAACCAATAAAGCAAACCCCGACGATCTTTCTACGCTTAAAACGCAATTAAAAACACGTATAAATAGTGGAACAGATATTACAGTGATACCAAAAATCCCTAATCTTAGCAGCCCTACGGTAAAAGAAATATCGAAAGCTTTAGGAGGTGTGGTTCTTTTTGGACAGGACATGTTAAATAACCTAACCGAAAATTTTAGTGTGGGAGCTATGCATTTACGTAATTATTTAATGCACCTCAAAGAAAACGCATTGGTTATTACTCCTGGTGATAGAGCCGATATTATTTTAGGCGCTTTACAAGCTAATATTTCTAATAATTACCCTAAAATTGCTGGGATTATTTTAACAGGAGGGCTTATTCCCGAAGAACCTATTTTAAAACTTATTCAAGGACTTCCCAGTATTGTTCCTCTTGTTAGTGTAAAAGGAGGTACTTACCATGTAACTAATTCTATTGGTAATATTAAATCCAGAATATATGCTGAAAACACTGAAAAAATAGCCACATCTATAGCTACTTTCGAAAAACATGTTGACACAGATAAACTCGCAGACAATCTTATTACTTTTAATTCTGAGGTATTCACACCTAGAATGTTCCAGTACAACTTACTACAACGCGCTTTAAATAATAAAAAGCACATTGTTTTACCTGAAGGTTATGATGAGCGTGTTTTACGTGCTGCTGCCAGATTAATTAGTGCCCATGTTGTAGAACTCACTCTTTTAGGTGAGGAAGATAAAATTAAAGAGCTTATTGCAAAACTAGATATCCCTCTAAATATTGATGAGATAAATATTATATCACCCACAAAATCGCCTCACTTTGAAGACTATGCTAATACTTTTTATGAACTTAGAAAACATAAAAATGTAACTTTACAAATGGCGAAAGACACCATGTCTGATGTATCATATTTTGGCACCATGATGATTTACAAAGGACATGCAGATGGTATGGTTTCAGGAGCTGTACATACTACCCAACATACCTTACGACCTGCATTACAATTTATTAAAACAAAGCCAGGAGTTAATCTGGTATCGTCTATCTTTTTTATGTGCTTAGAAGACAGAATTTCTGTATTTGGAGATTGTGCCATCAACCCAAACCCCAATGCACAAGAATTAGCAGAAATAGCTGTTTCATCGGCTCAAACTGCTAAAGAATTTGGTATAGATCCTAAGGTTGCCATGCTTTCTTATTCATCTGGCGCTTCCGGCAAAGGAGCAGACGTAGAAAAAGTTAGGGAAGCTACCGATATTGTGAAAGCCCAAAATTCTGATTTAAAAATAGAAGGTCCTATCCAATATGATGCTGCAGTAGATATGCGTATTGGAAAAACCAAATTACCGGACTCTGAAGTAGCTGGACACGCCAGTGTTTTAATTTTTCCAGATTTAAATACTGGTAACAATACTTATAAAGCCGTTCAGCGTGAAACAGGAGCCTTAGCTATAGGGCCTGTTTTACAAGGATTAAACAAACCGGTAAACGATCTTAGTAGAGGGTGCACTGTTGATGATATTTATAGCACTGTTATAATAACTGCTATTCAAGCCCAAAATCAATAATATATGCAAGTATTAGTTTTAAATTCAGGGAGTTCTTCAATAAAATTTCAACTATTTTCAATGCCCGAAGAACGTATTTTATGTTCGGGGCTAATTGAGCGTATTGGTTATAATGATGCTACTTTTAAATTCAAAACTCAAAATGATACCATTGAATTTGAAAGTCCTATTTTAAATCATAAAGACGGATTAAAATTATTATCAAAACAACTTTTAGACAAAAATACGGGGATTATAAAATCTCCAGAGGACATCTCGATAGTTGGTCACAGAGTGGTTCATGGTGGTATTTATTTTAATAAAACGACAGAAATAACCAATACGGTAAAAGAAAAAATAGAGGAACTATCGTCGCTTGCACCATTACACAACCCCGCCAATCTTGAAGGAATTAAGGTTGCCGAAGATATATTTTCTAATGCCAAGCAAGTCGCTGTTTTCGATACGGCTTTCCATCAATCTATTCCAGAGCATGCTTATAAATATGCAATTCCTAATAACTTTTTAAACGATCATCATATTCGTTTATATGGTTTTCATGGCACGAGCCATAAATATGTTTCAGAAAAAGCGATTGCTTATTTAGGCAAAAAAGAATCTAAAATCATTACCATTCATTTAGGAAATGGCTGTAGCATGACCGCTATTAAAAATGGGGAAAGCATCGATCACTCCTTAGGTTTTTCTCCAGTAAGTGGCTTAATAATGGGAACCCGTTCTGGAGATATCGACCCCGCTATCATCTTTCATTTAGCTAACAAACTAGACTACAGTTTAGATGAGATTAATACCCTGCTACAAAAAAAGAGTGGTATGCTCGGTTTAACTGGTTTTAGTGACTTAAGAGATATTCAGGAAGCAGCAGCTCAGGGCAATAAAGCCTGTCAGTTAGCATTGGAAATGAATGTGTACCGCATCAAAAAATATATTGGTAGTTATGCTGCTATTTTAAACGGATTGGATGCTATTGTATTTACTGCTGGTATTGGGGAGAACTCACAATTAATGCGAGAACTTGTTTCTAAAGATTTGGAATTTTTGGGTATTCATTTGGATATTGAAAAAAACAAAACCAGATCTAATGGGGTACATGCTATTAACACAGATGATTCTAAAGTGAAAATTTTAGTGATTCCAACCAACGAGGAATTGGAAATTGCAAAACAAGCCATTCAATTATTCAAAAATTAAACGCCCTTTATATAATTCGTCAACTTCAACTATTGGCGGACGGTTTACAGAAATGACATTGCCTGTCCCGGAGATAGTCCCTCTAATGGTTTGTTGCGGATTTATAATCATGTCGTTTGATGCTCTGTTCCATAATTCCACATTTTGAGCGATAAGATCCCGACCTTCGAAACGCGAGGTTCCTGCTGCAAAAGTAAGGTCTAAATTTTCTGTTTGACCCGAAATAAAGCAATTAGATAAATTATTAAAGACCAATCGAAATGTCGTATTATCGATCTGCAACCTAAAATTAGCACTTATAAAAGTATCTTCTGCTCCATAATCTTCAGATAGAATCGTTAAACTCGGATAGGTTAAAACACCATCAGAACTTATATCATACTGGGTAGAACTTCTAATTTCTGTAATATTTGGGGAGGTTATATATACTTTTGTGATACCGTAATCGCGCACATGGTTACACGTATTATTATCTGTTAACGTTAATTTATTGTCAACAACTGTAGCAGACACATCATTTAACAGGTTTTCGCCGGTTTCAATAATAACTTCTTGTGCAGGGCCTTCTTTAATTATTAATTCAATATCGCGATTCACGAAAATTTCATTAAAAGAAGCAACTACAACTTCTTGCTGAATGATATTTCCAGTTTTTTGAAAACAATCATTGGCATTCTCGCTGTCGCAAGAGACAATCATTAGTACCAATATGTATATTATCCGTTTCATTTTTTTGTCATTCCTGCGAAGGCAGGAATTCATTTTATATTTTAAGTTTCAATTCTTGAGATTCCTGCCTTACTGAAACAAGTTCAGCACATGTCGCAGGAATGATAAACTTATAACCTAACACCAATCCCAAGTTCTACTGCTTCCGCTTTAGCACCATGCGATTTTAACGTTAATGCTCCAAACCACTTATCTCCAAAATAACGTTTTACTCCAATACGTAAATATGTCCGACCTTCAAAATCGAATGGGTAATACACATAGTATCCAAACTGTGTTACGACTGATGTTCTATTTATAAATAATTCATGTCCTCCAAAAACCCCTACACGCTTATAATCCTCTGTGCCATCTGTACCTTCTTCCGAAAATGCCACACTTTTATGATGAATTAATTCTTTTAAAAATCTAGAGAAAAACACATCTGTTCCAAGTTGCAATGCACTTTTTCTATTAATGCGCTTATCTGCATAAGCAGAAACGATATAAAATGGAAATTGTCCACTGCCAACGATATCACTTTCATTAACACCTGCTCTAAATGCTAAATTATATTTTATGGGTTCTGTAAACTTCCGATCATTTTCTGTTAATGTGCTTTGGTACTCTGGTTCATCTTCATCTAGATTATACGTTAGCCCTAAATTGAAAATAGTAGAGTTCGTACTGGCATTTGGTGCTTTCACATTTCCATTGGAATAATGAATTAACGAAAACCCAACCTGCAAACCAAACCTATCAAAAATACGTTCCTTTTTATAGTTAAGCATTATAAGTGTACTACTCATAATATGTGTTCCAAAGGCTATATTTCTAAAGTTTTCTTCTTTATCGTATGCTCTATTAGTATAAGCTAAACCCTGCCCTATACGAAGCATTAAATTTCTATTAAAAAAATAAAAATTGTAATGCCCATACAATGAAGATACTGTTCCTAATACGTCTGGGTTCTTTAGGTTCTGATACACATAAGTAGCCCCATAATCGGGATAATTATAACGTTGTTCCCAATCTTTAAAACCAAAAGTCTTTTTATTCCAGCTTAAAATAACACCTTCGGGGTGTCCTTTAATTAAATGCAGAATATCGTTATTGTGTAATGCAATGTTCCCTCTAAAATAGTTAACATCTATATAGGATGTATGCTCTTTTTCTTGTGAGAAAGAAACCTTAAAAACTGTACAAAAAATACAGACTAAAAATAATCTCATTAAATAGATTTACTTAAAGGGCAAAAATAACAGAATTATTAAAACAACTGCGATGCGATAGCTTTTATATTATCACTTTTACCCATAGAGTAATAATGAAGTACAGGAACACCTGCTTTTTTAAGCTCTTCAGATTGTTTTATAGCCCACTCTACACCCACTTGTCTTACCTGCTTATTGTCTTTGCATTTTTCGACTTCGTTAACTAATGTTTCTGGCAAATCTATTTTAAAGACTTGTGGCAGTATCTGTAAATGACGTTTTACTGCTAAAGGTTTTATCCCCGGAATAATAGGCACGTTAATTCCTGCTTCTTTAGCCTTATCTAAAAACTCAAAGTATTTTTCATTATCAAAAAACATTTGGGTTACCACATAATCTGCTCCGGCATCTACTTTTTCTTTAAGACGTCTTAAATCTGCCTGTAAAGAAGGCGCTTCCATATGTTTTTCGGGATAACCTGCTACGCCAATGCAAAAGTCTGGTTTATGATCTGATTCAATAACTTCATGCAAGTACTTTCCATAATTCAAATTCTGAATTTGAGCTACTAAATCTGTTGCGTAATGATTTCCTCCTTTGGAAGGTTCAAAATATTTTTGATGACTCATGGCATCGCCTCGTAATGCCATCACATTTTCAATACCTAAATACTGGCAATCTACCAATAGGTATTCTGTTTCTTCTTTTGTAAAACCTCCGCATAAAACATGTGGCACGGTATCTACATTATATTTATGTTTTATAGCTGCACATATACCAACTGTTCCCGGACGCATACGTGTTATCTTTCTATCTAATAACCCATCTCCTTTATCAATATAGACATACTGCTCTCTGGAAGTCGTTACATCAATAAACGGTGGATTAAACTCCATTAAAGGGTCTATGTTATTATATAGTTCCTGAATGTTTCTACCCTTTTGTGGTGGAATAATTTCAAAGGAAAACAATGTTTTTCCTTTAGCTTTTTTTATGTGGTCAGTTACTTTCATAAGCCTCCCCAACCCCTCCGAAAGAGGGGATTTTAATGGGTATATTTTAATTTTTAAATTCTTTTATAAATTCTTAATTTCTTTCTTTACCTCAATTCCATTTATATTTTCTTTTTGCTCAAGACCTGCCAGGTTTTAAAAACCTGGCAGGTCTAAAAAAAATTACTCATTCGCAAGATTAGGGTGCAACCATTTTCTTGCTTTATCTTTTTCAATGCCTTTTCTTGTGGCATAATCGGTGACTTGGTCATCTGTAATTTTACCTAAACCAAAATACTTCGCTTCCGGGTTACCAAAATAGTATCCGGATACCGCAGCTGCTGGCCACATGGCTAAACTTTCTGTTAAGGAAACGCCTATTAGTTTATCAACATCTAATAACTCCCAAATGGTTTCTTTTTCCAAATGATCTGGGCATGCAGGATAACCGGGTGCTGGACGAATTCCTTTATAGGTTTCTTTTATCAATTCTTCATTTGATAAATCTTCATTTGATGCATAACCCCAATGTTTTGTACGCACTTGCTTATGCAAATATTCTGCAAACGCTTCGGCAAACCTATCTGCTATGGCTTGCGCCATTATAGAGTTATAATCGTCTTCTTTTTCTTTGTAATAGGTTGCTAGTTCTTGTGCTCCAAAAATACCAACACAGAAGGCTCCCATATAATCGGTTTTTCCCGTGTCTTCTGGGGCTATAAAATCGGACAACGCTATATTTGGAACACCATCTCTTTTCTTTAATTGCTGACGCAAGGTTCTAAACACTGCAATCTCACGATCTTTTTTCTTAATAGAAATATCGTCATCATTAATCGTATTAGCTTCAAACAAGCCAAAAACAGCTTTTGGTTTTAGCAACTGTTTTGCGACAATTTGCCTAATCATTTCTTGAGCATCTTCATACAATTGGGTTGCTTGTTCTCCCACTACTTCATCTTTTAATATTTCTGGAAATTTACCATGTAAATCCCATGAAATAAAGAAAGGTTTCCAATCTATATATGGCAACAACTCTTTTAAACTTAATTGTTTTAGTACTTGAATTCCTAGTTCATTAGGTTTAATAATGTCTGATGCTTCCCAATCTATACTGTATTTTTTGCTACGTGCTTCTTCTATAGAGATATATGATTTCTCTTTTCCTCTTTTTAGAAATTTCTCGCGAAACTCGTCGTAATCCTTTTTTAATTTGGCAACATACGCATTGGATGTTTTCTTATTTAATAAATCTCCAACTACAGTCACTGCTCTGGATGCATCATTTACATGCACTACAGCATTCTTATACTGAGGGTCTATTTTCACTGCGGTATGTGCTTTCGATGTAGTTGCCCCTCCAATAAGTAAAGGCACTGTGAAATTTTGACGTTCCATTTCTTTGGCTAAATACACCATTTCGTCTAAAGATGGCGTAATTAAACCAGACAAACCAATGGCATCTACGTTATGTTCTTTGGCTTCTGAAATAATCTTTTCGGGTGGCACCATAACTCCTAAATCAACAATTTCGTAGTTATTACACCCTAGAACAACACTCACAATATTTTTACCAATATCGTGTACATCGCCTTTTACTGTAGCCATTAACACCTTACCTAAAGCCTCTTGTTTTTCACCTTTTTCAGCTTCAATAAAAGGGTTTAAATAACCAACCGCCTTTTTCATGACCCTTGCTGATTTTACTACTTGGGGTAAAAACATTTTTCCAGCACCAAATAAATCACCAACCACATTCATCCCAATCATTAAATGCCCCTCAATAACCTCAATTGGTTTTTTGGCTTCTTGTCTTGCTTGTTCTACATCTTCAATAATGTATGCATCAATTCCTTTTACAAGCGCATGTGTTATACGCTCTTGAAGTGAATTTTCTCTCCATGATAAGTCAACGGTTTTTTCTTTTTTAGAACCTTTAACGGTTTCGGCAAAATCCAATAATCGTTCGGTAGCATCGTCTCTTCTATCTAAAATAACATCTTCTACATGTTCTAACAAGTCTTTAGGAATGTCATCATACACCTCTAAAAGTGCTGGGTTTACAATCCCCATATTCATCCCTGCCTGTATGGCATAGTATAAAAACACCGAGTGCATCGCTTCACGAACCCTATCATTTCCTCTAAATGAAAACGACACATTACTCACACCGCCACTAACACTTACATTTGGCAAATTTTCTCGTACCCAACGTGTGGCTTCAATAAAATCGATCGCGTTTTTGCGGTGTTCTTCCATACCTGTTGCTACAGGGAATATATTTAGATCGAAAATAATATCTTCCGACGGAAATCCTACTTTGTCAACTAAAACACGGTATGATCGTTCTGCTATTTCAATACGCCTTTCGTAGTTATCTGCTTGTCCAACCTCATCAAAAGCCATTACAATAACAGCAGCTCCATATCGCTTAATCTGCTTTGCTTCCCAAATAAACTTTTCTTCGCCTTCTTTTAAGGAAATGGAGTTTACAACACATTTTCCTTGTACTACTTGAAGTCCAGCTTCAATGATTTCCCATTTCGAACTGTCTATCATGATGGGTACACGACAAATATCTGGTTCGGCAGCTATTAAATTTAAGAAGCGAACCATAGATTCTTTACCATCAATAAGACCATCGTCCATATTAATGTCTATTATTTGTGCACCTCCATCTACTTGATGTCTTGCTATATCTAAGGCTTCGTCAAACTTTTCTTCTTTAATTAATCGTAAAAATTTACGAGAACCAGCAACATTGGTACGCTCACCAACATTAATAAAATTGCTGTTTTCGTTTAGGATTAGTGGTTCTAATCCTGAAAGTCTCATATATTTTGTTTGGTTAGCTTTCATTATTTATAATGTTCTACAATTGGAAATGGCTCATAAAAATGGTGTAATAATGCTTTCCATTTTTGATATTCACCCGATTTTCTGAACCCTATTTCATGATCTTCAATAGTTTCCCAATTCACTAATAATATATATTTATCTTCTTGCTCAATGCACTTTTTTAATTCGTGTGACATGTATCCTTTCATAGATGAAATAATACTTTTTGCTTCATTAAAAGCATTTTCAAAATCTGCTGAAAGTCCTTTTTTTATGTTTAGTATGGCTACTTCTAGTATCATAATTCTTTAACTCTTATTTATGAGATTCCTGCTTCTTCGGGAATGACAAACTCACGTGGTTTGTATTTCGCTGCAATATCTGCAATAACTTTTATATGTTCTGGGCTTGTACCACAACAACCGCCAATAATATTTATTAAATCTTTTTTTAAGTATTCTTCTATCTGTGCGCCCATTTCTTCTGGTGTTTCATCATATTCGCCAAAAGCATTTGGTAAACCTGCATTGGGATGTGCCGAAATGGCGAAATCTGTTTTGGGTGCTACGGCTTCTAAATGTGGTTGTAACAAATTAGCTCCTAAAGCGCAATTAAAACCAACCGATAATAATGGAATATGTGATACGGATATTAAAAAGGCTTCTGCTGTTTGTCCGGAAAGCGTCCTTCCTGATGCATCGGTAATGGTACCGCTTAGCATGATTGGAATGTCTATATCTCGTTCTTCTTTTACTTCTTCTATGGCAAACAAAGCAGCTTTGGCATTTAAGGTATCGAAAACGGTTTCTACCAATAACAAATCGGATCCACCATCAATTAAAGCTTCTACTTGCTGTTTGTAAGCTATACGCAATTCATCAAACGTCACTGCTCTATATCCCGGATCGTTTACATCTGGAGACATACTTGCTGTTCGATTTGTTGGACCTATGGACCCTGCTACGAAACGAGGCTTGTGTGGTTCTTTTGCCGTAAATTCATCTGCAACTTCTTTGGCGATTTTTGCCGATTCGTAATTAAGCTCGTATACCAAATCTTCCATTTGATAATCTGCCATGGCAATTGTTGTTCCAGAAAATGTATTGGTTTCCACGATATCTGCTCCTGCTTCAAAGTATTTTCCGTGTATGGTCTTAATGGCCTCTGGTTGGGTAATAGACAACAAATCGTTGTTTCCTTGTAATGGCGTTGGGTAATCTTTAAAACGTTCGCCTCTAAAATCTTCTTCGGTAAACTTATAAGCCTGTAACATGGTACCCATAGCACCATCTAGTACTAGTATACGTTCTTGTAAAGCTTGTTGTATGTTCGACATCTCTTTCCCTTTTTTATCTCTTATATTAAGACACGAATTTCACGAATTGGCACGAATCGATTTGTGTAAATTCATGCTTCTTCTGAAACACATCTAGTTTTGACTAAAACTTATTTTTTAGTCAGTCTTTATTATTTATTATGTTATCAAGAAAAGTAAAAGAAACACTTTCCGTTATCTTTCTAATATTGTTAATACTAGTAGAACGTAGCACCTTCTTTATCTCGATAACTATCGAAAAAAGGGTTGCCAAGGCTTCGCAGGGTCTATTCCCTCTGCCTTTCTTGATAACATTTATACGTTAATGAACAAATATTGTTTACTTATAAGTATAATTAAACAATATAGTGGACAAAAATACTAACTATATTTTTTTTATCCACATTAAATCAATAAAAATTACGCTATTCAAATAAGGGAGACGACAAATATCTATCTCCTCTATCGCAGATAACTGCTACGACTACACCTTCGTCAATAGATTCTACTATTTTTAATGCACAATGCACGGCTCCTCCGCTACTCATACCTGCAAAAATCCCTTCTTCTTTTGCTAAACGTTGGGTCGTTGTTTTTGCATCTTCTTCACTTACGTCTACTACGACATCTACCTTCGAACGGTCGAAAAACTTAGGGACGTAATCTGGTGACCATTTTCTAATGCCTGGTATTCTGGCTCCATCTGCTGGTTGTGCGCCTACAATGGTTATGTTTTTATTTTTTTCTTTTAGAAAGGTTGATGTTCCCATTATGGTTCCTGTGGTACCCATAGCTGATACAAAGTGTGTTATTTCTCCTTCTGTATCTCTCCAAAGTTCTGGTCCGGTCGTTTTATAATGTGCTTTCCAGTTATCATTATTTTCAAACTGATTTAAAAGTGTATAGCCTTTTTCGTCTCTTAATTTAAACGCTAAATCCCTAGAGCCTTCAATTCCAACATCTGCTGGTGTTAAAACAACTTCAGCTCCATAGGCTCGCATGGTTTTAACACGCTCTTCGGTAGAATTCTCTGGCATGATTAACACCATATTAAGCCCTAATAATTGTGCTATAAAAGCCAATGCAATCCCTGTATTTCCACTAGTCGCTTCTACTAAGGTGCCTCCTTTTTTAATATCACCTCGCTTTAGTGCTTCATTTATCATATTAAAAGCTGCTCGGTCTTTTACACTCCCTCCAGGGTTATTTCCTTCGAGTTTAAAAAACAGTCGAACGTTTTTCTTTTTAATTATATGACTTGCTTCTACAATTGGTGTATTTCCAATTTGATCCAGGATGCTTTTACCGTATGCCATTCTTTTTGGGTCTGATTTTAATTTCGGTTTGATAGGTTACTAATGAGTTTTCTGGTACCGATTGGGTAATCCATACGTTTGCTCCTATTATACTGTTTGCTCCAATAATTATATCGCCTCCTAAAATGGTCGCATTCGCATAGATACATACATTATCTTCTATCGTAGGATGCCTTTTTGTAGATGCTAAACTTTTAGCTACTTGAATACCTCCTAGGGTAACACCTTGGTATATTTTAACTTGCTCTCCTATTACAGAGGATTCTCCTATTACAATTCCTGTTCCGTGGTCTATATAAAACGATTCTCCAATAGTGGCTCCCGGATGTATATCTATTCCTGTGATACCGTGAATATATTCACTCATCATTCTGGGAAGAATGGGCACACCTAATTTATATAGTGCATGGCTTAATCTGTAAATAGATATGGCATGAAAACCGGGGTATGCTAAATATATTTCTTCTAAATTATGTGAAGCCGGATCGTTATTTTCAAATGCTTTAGCATCTAAATCTAATTGCCTTCTAATTTCTGGAAGACTTTGTTTAAAATGATTCCATTTGTCTTTTCCAGCTTCTATAGATAATTTAGAAAGTATTTCAAGAAACGTTGTTTCTAAATATTCGGCATGAGTTACCTGTTGTTGTTCATCAAACAACGCATAAAACAATCTTTTTGTAAATGTTTTAACTGTGTCTTTTAAACAAACGTTGTAACTTTTCATGAACTAAATTTCTATTTGTTTTCTATATTAACTGAGTTCTATGTAATAAAAATACATTATCTCTAATCTTCAACCAATTAACAGTAAGTCAGATCGAGCGCAGTCGAGACCTAATGAAATTTTATGAGTTTATAATAACCTCTCGACTGCGCCGCTCGAGGAGACAAACCTTAATTAATAGATTGTACTACTGCTTTTGGTGCTTCTTTACGAGTTCCGTCAAAACCATCAATACCACTTACTGTTGTATATTTTAATACATATTTTTTACCCGGGTTGATAATTCTATAGGCTGCCTGGCACATTAAAGTTGCTTCATGAAAACCACAAAGAATTAATTTTAATTTCTCCGGATATGTATTAACATCTCCTATAGCAAAGATACCAGGAATATTTGTTTGATAGTTTAAGGAATTATCAACTTTTATGGCATTCTTTTCTATTTCTAATCCCCAATTCCCGATAGGCCCTAATTTAGGGGATAATCCGAATAAAGGAATAAAGTGATCTGTTTCTATTTTAGTAGTTTCTCCATCTTTTACTACAGAAACTGCTTCTATTTTTCCATCTCCGTGAAGTTCTTTAACTTCTGCTGGAGTGATTAAATTGATTTTATTTAGAAGTGTTAATTCTCTAACTTTTTCTACGGAGTCTAAAGCGCCTCTAAATTCATTTCTTCTATGAATCAATGTTACTTCTGAAGCAACATCTGCTAAAAAGATACTCCAATCTAGAGCTGAATCTCCTCCTCCTGAAATCACTACTTTTTTATCTCTGTAAAATTCCGGGTCTTTAATAATGTATTCAACACCCTTGTCTTCATAATCTGCAATGCCTTCAATAGCTGGTTTTCTTGGTTCGAAAGACCCTAATCCTCCTGCAATAGCTACTATTGGTGCGTGATGTTGTGTACCTTTATTTGTTGTTACAATAAACGATCCGTCTTCTTGTTTTTCTATAGTTTCTGCACGTTCTCCTAATGTAAATCCAGGTTCAAATTGCTTTCCTTGTTCTAGTAAATTTTTAGTTAAATCGCCTGCTAATATCTCAGGAAACCCAGGGATATCGTAAATTGGTTTTTTAGGATAAATCTCAGAACATTGTCCACCTGGTTGTGGTAATGCATCAATTAAATGACATTTAAGTTTTAACAAACCTGCCTCAAAAACTGCAAATAATCCAGTTGGTCCTGCTCCTATTATAAGTATATCTGTTTTAATCATTTTTAATCTTCTTTTTTAGACCTGCCAGGCTTTAAAAACCTGGCAGGTCTTGTTGTTTATTTCAATTCTTTTTTTGTATTAATCCTTTGGTAACTTCATTAAGCGTTTCTACTTTTTGCTCGAAATCACCTTTTATTGTTTTTCTATATTCATTTAAATTTTTAACCAAATCATCTACATTTTCTGGAATTACATCCTCAAAAAACTGACGTAATCTTTTGGCTGTTGTCGGCGATTTCCCATTTGTAGAAATCGCTACTTTTACATGCCCTTTTGTTACTATGCCTCCCATATAAAAATCGCAATATGGTGGGTTATCGGCTACATTAACTAAAATGCTTTTCTTCCTGCAATGTTTATGAACTTTTATATTTACTTTAGGCACATCGGTCGTTGCAATAACGATATGCTTACCTTTTAAATATTTTTTTTTATACGCAGCTTCTATTAACGTAACATCTCCTTTTTTTGCAAGTGCTATAGTCCCTTCTCTAAACATGGGTGACACCATAGTAACATGTGCATCTGGACTCGATTTTAGCAAAAAAGTTAGTTTTTCCTCAGCCACAAAACCACCACCTACTATAAGTACGTTTAAGTTTTTGGCTTTTAAAAAAACAGGATATAAATTGTTCCTTTCCATATCTGCAAACGAGTTATATTGTATTAACCTCTTTACAGATGGTTGTTAACACGGCACGTTCTTTAACAACATCTCCTATAACAATAATAGCTGGGTTTGCTAAATTCTTTTTTTCTACAATGTCGCAAATTGTTTCAATCGTACCTATACCAACATTTTCATTCTCTCTGGTACCATTTTGAATAATGGCAATTGGCATATCTTGTTTATTTTCTTCTGAAAAAATACGTACGATTTCAGTCAACTTACTCATTCCCATCAAAATAACTACAGTTGCTGTTGATTTAGCAGCCAAAGCAACATCTGATGATAACTGATGCTTTTTGGTTGTTCCTGTAATCACCCAAAAACTCTCTGAAGCGTTTCGTTTGGTTAAAGGAATTCCTTGATATGCCGGCACTGCAATAGCAGATGTTATTCCCGGTACTACAAAGGTTTCAAGACCAAATTGCTTTGCATAATCGATCTCTTCTGCTCCTCTTCCAAATATAAAAGGGTCTCCACCTTTTAAGCGCACAACATGCCCGTGATTTTTAGCTTTGCTAACTATAAGTTCATTGATTTGCTCTTGCTGAAAGGCATAACATCCTTTACGTTTCCCCACAAAAATAAGCTCTGCTTTACTTGATGCATATTTTAGCAACGCTTCATTTATAAGAGCATCGTACAGAATTACATCTGCAGACTCAATAGATTTAATAGCTTTAAGCGTTATTAAGTCTACATCGCCAGGTCCAGCTCCGACAACAGTTAATTTTGGGGTTTTAAAATTCATTTTTTGTTCTTAAACTGCTTTATTTTGTACAGCATTTGCTTCTGCTTCTCTATATGTTCTTACTTTTTGTAAAAACTCATTAGCGTTTTCAATGTATTTTGAAGCAAAATCTTCTGTTGGTGCAAATTTATTAATTTGATATATTAATTCAGAGAAAGACACGCCTAAATCTATTCGTCCGCTTTCAATAAATAATTCATCGAACTGAGAAATGATTCCTGCATGTGTATTGGTTTTCTTGTTTTCTGCTAATAATAACGCTTTCGCGGAATTAACTAAAGAACTATACGCATGATAAATGGCACTTGAATATACTTTGTCATTGAAAGACTTTCTAGCATTTTCAATTTTTTCTTCGCTTTCTAAAAATAAAGTCGCAATTAAATCGATCACAACACCGGCACATTCACCAATACCAATTTCTTTAACGTACTTTTCTTCTTCTCCCCAATCAATAAAATCTGATTGCTCCAAATTAGTAACATCTTGAAGGTCGTTTAAGAAATCGTAGAAATATTTTTCTCCTTTTTCTTTATAATATGTTACAAATGGTTTCCCGTTTGCATTTGCCTCAAAATCATCTAAAATACGTCTTAATGCTTCTGGTCCTCTTTTACTTGGTACTTTTACAACCTTATCTGCAAACACACCATTGCCATCTCCTAAATTACCGCCACCTAATAATACTTGCAATGCTGGTGCTACTAATTTATCTGGTGTACGAACAGACATTCCTTGAAAACCAATATTTGCCATATTGTGCTGTCCGCAGGCATTCATACAACCACTTATTTTAATAACTAAATCTTCGTTATTTAGATATTGTGGGTATTCCGATTTAATAACACGCTCAAGTTCATCTGCAATACCTGTACTACTTGCAATTCCTAAATTACAAGTATCTGTTCCCGGACACGCTGTAATATCTACTGCTTTGTTATAACCTGCTTCTACAAATCCTAATTTTTCTAATTCACTATAGAAAAACGGTACTAATTCTCTTTTTACAAAAGGAATGACTATATTTTGACGCAATGACAAACGTATCTCGCCTGCTGCATAATTCTCTACTAAATCGGCTAATAATCTTGCTTTATCGGTGTAAAAATCTCCTAAAAGTACTTTAATACCTATCGCTACAAAGCCTTTTTGTTTTTGAGGAATCAGGTTTGTAGACTTCCACGTTTCAAACGCCTTTTGGTCTTTTATAGTAACTTCTGGAATGTTTTGAACATCTACAGGTTTTGAATATTCGTAAGATTCGGCATCAATAGCAACCGATTTTAATTCGATAGCGTTTTGCTCTTCTTCTACTAGCTTTTTAAAAGCCTCTAATCCTATGTCTTTTATTAAGAATTTCATTCTCGCCTTAGCACGACTTTTACGCTCACCATGACGATCGAAAATTCTTAAAACGCCTTCCATTATCGGAATGATTTTATCTGTTTCTAAGAAATCGTACAACACATCGGCATGACGTGGTTGCGATCCTAAACCGCCACCAAGCATCACTTTAAAGCCACGAACACCATTTTCAATCTTCGCAATAAAACCTAAATCGTGCAAGTATGATAAGCCTGTATCTTCATCTGAAGAAGAAAAAGACACTTTAAACTTACGTCCCATTTCCTGACAGATAGGGTTTCTTAAAAAGAAACGAAATAGAGCATCTGCATAAGGTGATACATCAAACGGTTCGTTAGTATCGATTCCCGCAGTTTCACTTGCTGTTACATTTCTTACCGTATTACCACAGGCTTCACGCAAGGTAACATCATCACGCTCTAACTCGGCCCAAAGCTCTGGTGTTCTGTTTAAATCCACATAGTGAATTTGAATATCTTGGCGTGTTGTAATGTGTAAACGTCCACGAGAATACTCATCTGAAACTTCTGAAATACGACGTAATTGATTGCTCTTAACTTTTCCGTAAGGCAATTTAATACGAATCATTTGCACGCCTTCTTGACGTTGACCGTAAACACCTCTAGCTAAACGAAGGCTTCTAAACTTTTCTTCGTCTATTTTCCCGTTATGAAAAAGCTCTATTTTATTAGCTAATTCTATAATATCGTTTTCGACAATTGGATTTTCTATTTCTGTTCTAAAACTTTGCATATACAAGCCCCTCCTAACCTCCCCAGGGGAGAGGAATTCTTACTCGGGTAAAGCAAGAATTTTGTTATTATTTTATTCTATACCTACAAGATTTTCAAAACCTCACAAAACTAATTAACCACAAACTAGCAAATTCCTCTTTCAAGGGCTAGGGGGCTTTTTATTGGATAAAGCCAGCTCCGACCGTATTATTGTTTTGAGTATCGATTAAGATAAACGATCCGTTTGTTCTATGATTTCTAAATTGATCGTAGAAAATTGGCTTATTTAATTTGAAAGTTACCGAAGCAATGTCATTAACATTTAATCCTGTAACATTTTCTTCTATTCCAGAATAATCTGGATTAATTTTATGATTAATTCTATCAACTTTCGCTAATACTTTATTCACACCATGTTGTACAACATACTTTCCTCCCGGTGTTAATTGGTTTGAATCCATCCAACAAACATTGGCGGTAAATTGCTTCTCGATAGTTGGCAAATCACCATCTTTTACTATCATATCTCCACGACTCACATTAATATCATTTTCTAAAGTGATGGTTACTGATGAACGTCTTGAAGCTGTTTCATACTTCTCATCATAGAAATAAATATCTTTTATTTTCGATTTTGTTTGCGATGGTAATACCACAATATCATCTCCAACACTTAAATTACCTCCGTACACTTTTCCTGCATAACCTCTAAAATCATGAAAATCTTCTGTTTTTGGACGTATTACATATTGTACCGGAAATCTTGGAGTTCCAATATTAAAAATGTCTGCTTTATCTATTTCTTCTAAATGTTCTAATAAAGCCTGACCTTTGTACCAAGGCATCTTATCTGTTTTATTTACAACATTATCTCCTTTTAAAGCACTTACGGGAATAAAGGTTATTTTTTGGTCTTGGTAATCTCTTTTACTCATCAACGCCTCAAAATCTGCTTTAATTTTATTATAAGTTTCTTCTGAGTAATCAACCAAATCCATTTTGTTAATGGCAACAACGACATCTTTAACTCTCAATAGATTATTGATAAAAAAGTGACGGTTGGTTTGTTCAATAACTCCTTTTCTGGCATCTATTAAAATGATGGATGCTTGCGATGTTGAAGCACCTGTTACCATGTTACGTGTATATTCTACATGACCAGGGGTGTCTGCAATTATGTAACTTTTCTTTGCTGTAGAAAAGTAAATATGTGCGACATCTATAGTGATTCCCTGTTCTCTCTCTGCTACCAAACCATCTGTTGCTAAAGAAAAATCTAAATAATCGTAACCTCTTTGCTTACTTGTTTTTTCTATAGCTTCTAACTTATCTGTCGTTAATGATTTTGTATCATATAGAATACGTCCTATCAAGGTACTTTTACCATCATCGACACTTCCTGCTGTTGCAATTTTTAATACTTCCATAATAAGCCCCACCTAACCTCCCCGAAGGGGAGGAATTCTTACTCGGGTGCAGTAAGAATATTGTTATTAATTTATTTTTTCAATACCTCAAGGTTTTTAAAACCTTGCAGGGTAACTTATTTTTTTATCCGCAAACCTGCTAATTCCCCTTTTGGGGGCTAGGGGGCTTTTAAAAATACCCTTGTTGTTTACGTTTTTCCATCGCTGCTTCAGAACGTTTATCATCTATACGTGCGCCACGCTCTGAAATAGTACTTTCTCTAATTTCTTGTACGACCTTAGAAATAGATACGGCATCAGATAATACTGCTGCGGTACAACTCATATCGCCTACGGTTCTAAAACGCACCAACTCTTCTATAACCTCTTCGTTTTCATCTCTATATACAACACCGTCTTCTGCAGACCATATCATACCATCTCTTAAGAATACTTTACGTTTGTGTGCAAAATAGATGGAAGGAATCTCAATATTTTCTCGTTCGATATAAGACCACACGTCTAGCTCTGTCCAGTTAGAAATTGGAAATACACGTACATTTTGTCCGTGTTCAATATCTCCATTCAACATATCGAATAACTCTGGTCGTTGGTTTTTTTCATCCCATTGTCCGAAGTCGTCACGTACTGAAAAAATACGTTCTTTAGCTCTTGCTTTTTCTTCATCACGACGTGCTCCACCAATACATGCATCAAATTTAAATTCTTCTATAGCATCTAAAAGCGTTGTTGTTTGCAACATATTTCTACTGGCATAACGCCCAGACTCTTCTTTTACCTTCCCTTGATCGATAGAATCCTGAACGTTTCTAACGATCAATTCTAATCCTAATTCTTCAACCAAACGATCTCTAAACTCGATCGTTTCAGGGAAGTTATGTCCCGTATCAATGTGCATTAAAGGAAACGGCACTTTTGCAGGATAAAATGCTTTTACCGCTAACCTTACCAAAGTAATCGAATCTTTTCCTCCTGAGAATAACAACACTGGTTTTTCAAACTGTGCTGCTACTTCTCTCATAATATAAATCGCTTCGTTTTCCAGCGAATTGATATGTGATGTGTCTTTATTCATAATTTAGCCCCCTAGCCCCCAAAGGGGAACTCTTACTCGGGCAGGATAAGAGTTTTGTTATTATTATTTATCTTCTATATACTATTTACTGCAACTGCCAACTGCACACTATTTTAAGCATGTAAACCACACTCTCTATTTTCTAAAGCTTTTGTTGGATCGAAATACTTAAATTCGTTTGGTAAATTATTTTCTTCTAAGTAGGTGTCCAGTTTTTCATCAGACCAATAGTAAAACGGACTTACTTTTAGTACACCATCTTTACTCACACTAAAAATACCTATACTATCTCTAAAGGCTGTTTGTCCTTGACGTAAGTTTGTAAACCATACTTTTGGCTTATGTTCTTCCATGGCACGTTTAAAAGGCTCTAGCTTTACTTGCTCTGTAAACAAAGCATGTTTCGGGTCGTCTACACCAGGAATCCCCATAACGACATCGCGATGAGACGATGTTTGCTTTGGCACATACAAAAACACATTTAAATCTAAATCTTTAATCACCTGCTCTGCATGTTTATATGTTTGTGGTGTATTATATCCTGTATCACACCACACTACTGGAATTTTGTTTTCTACCAAACTTACAGCATGTAAAATTGCCGCTTCATAAGGTCTAAAATTCGTAGTCACAACTGCTTCATTATTAAGCTCGATTGCTTTTTTAATGATATCGGAAGGCGAAGCACCTTCATACTGTTTGTTTAATTCCTGTATTTGATTTTCTGTAAACATCTCTTCTATTTATTTTTTCCCTTTCCCCATTTAATTGTATTCCAAAAACGTTCATGAAAAAAGTATAATACCATTTTTGTTAAAAAATCTACGGATGCAATTAAGGAGGCCATCTCTATTTCTCCTACTATAAAATAAGAAACTATTAAAGTATCTAATGTACCAACAACTCTCCAACTTAAGGCTTTTGCAACACTTCGTATAGGTTTCTCACCAACACTATCCTCTTTATAAGTAGACTTTTCTTTATTTTTTAATAACATTTGCGCTATCATTTGTCGTTGTATTATATTAATCCTATCGATTTAGTAGGAAATACAAAAATAATACTTTTTTCAACATGACAAACATAATTAACAACTTTTTAGGTTAACGGCATGATTTTGTGCTTACAGCTTCAGAAAAAAAGAAAAAATGGATGAATTTTATTAATTCGTCATGTTAAGAAGAAGATAAATCTGCTAAAGAGGTATTTCTAAATACTTTAAGTGTACTATCGCGTACCTGTATCATGAGTTTATGAACACTGCATTGATGTTCGTCTGGACAATCATCGCACTTTTCATAGTAGTTTAAACTCACACAAGGCACCATAGCTATTGGCCCTTCCAGTACCCGCATCACATCGGTCATTAAAATATCTGAAGGCTCTTGGCGTAAATAATATCCGCCATGTTTTCCTTTTTTAGAGCCTAAGAAACCTGATTTTCTAAGTGTAAGCATAATGCTCTCCAAAAATTTTTGCGGAATATTTTCACTTTTGGAAATCTCACTTATTTGCACTGGCGCATCTCCCTCTTTCTTAGCAATGTAAGTCAGAGCTTTTAGCCCGTATTTTGTCTTTTTGGATAGCATGATGCTAATATAATTAATTTATAGTGATACTCTAATACCATCTATTCATTAGTTTAATAGCTTAAATGTCCCATTCAATCAATAATTCAGACATAATCACACAATTACCTCTTAGTAAAACCCTGTTATTATCAATAATCTCACATTCTACAATACCACCTCTTTTGGAGGCCTGATATCCAATTAATATGTTTTTTGCTAATTTTTTACTCCAATAATTTGCTAAATAACAATGTGCTGAACCTGTTACAGGATCTTCATCAATACCTATAGCTGGACCAAAAAATCTTGAAATAAAATCGTATTTTTTACTTGAGGACTTGGCGGTAACTACAAATGACTTTTTACTATGAGATAACAACAAATTTAAATTAGGCTCTAAGTTTTTAACAGCCTCATCTGAATCTAGTTCTATAATACACCAATGGTTATCTAAAATAATGGCTAAAGGTTTTTCATTCAAAAATGCTTCCAGAATTTTATCTTCTCCTTCATATACGGACGCATTTCCAATTGGAAAATTCATTTCTAATCCTCCATCAACTTTTCTAACCGTGAGTACGCCACTTTTAGTTTCAAAAGCGATCACTTCATCGGCATATCCATATTTTTCAAATAGTATTTTAGCTGTAGCAAGCGTTGCATGTCCACAAAGATCTACTTCTTTGGTTGGTGTAAACCATTTTAATTGATACGTTCCTTTTTCTTTATAAACAAAAGCCGTCTCTGAAAGGTTTATTTCTTGAGCTATATCAATATAGGCATCATCTGTGAGTTTAGACTCTAAAACACAAACACCTGCGGGATTTCCTTTAAAAGGTGTATCTGTAAATGAATCAACAGTAAAAAGTCTCATTTTAATTATATAATGCTTGTTTTAAATCTTCAATGATTACTTTGATTAATAGAAATAAGAGGTTTCACCTCCTTTATTGTACGGGATAACCATAATCAGTTATACAATATAATTGTCATTTTTGTTATTGAACTCCTTTAGACTTTTTGTATTTAAGCGAAAATTAGAAGTTTTTAGCTCTGTTGAAGACTTTTTGAGTTGCATAGCAGAGTTACGGAAGGAAAAAAAGACAAAAATAGAGTTGAAAACAGCAATTTTTTAGCAAATTGAAAAAGTCTAAATGAGTTCATTACTTAAAATACTTTAAGCACAACATGTTATCACAAATTATAATTTATATTTTCCTTTTGATAGCTCTTAACTTTTTACTATTAATGTTTAGTTGTAATAAGACTACAAAAAAGAAATAATTGAGATCTTTCTAATAATAAAGAAGCACGTTAATTATTCAATGCCTGTTCTAAATCGGCAATAATATCATCCACATGCTCCAACCCAACAGACACTCTCACCAAACCATCTGTAATACTCACTTCTAGCCTATCTGCTTCAGACAGTTTACTATGTGTTGTTGATGCTGGGTGCGTTACTATAGTTCTAGTATCTCCTAAGTTAGCAGACAATGAACATAGTTTTATGGCATTTAAAAATTGACGTCCTGCTTCAATACCACCTTTCACCTCAAAAGCAACAATATTACCTCCTAGTTTCATCTGTTTTTTCGCCACTTCGTATTGTGGATGTGATTTTAAGAATGGGTACTTCACCCAATTCACTTTTGGATGATTTTCTAAAAACTCTGCTACTTTTAAGGCATTTTCGCAATGTTTGTCTACTCTTACAGAAAGTGTTTCTAAACTTTTAGATAAAGTCCATGCATTAAAGGGGGACAATGCTGGTCCTGTATTTCTGGCAAACAAATAAATTTCTCTAATTAAATCGGCATTACCAACTGTGACACCTCCTAAAACACGCCCTTGACCATCCATTAGTTTTGTTGCTGAATGAACTACCAAATGCGCACCATACTTTATAGGCTGCTGCAAATAAGGTGTTGCAAAACAATTGTCTATAATTAAAATTAAATCATGTTTTTTTGCAATACTTCCTAGCAACTCCAAATCGATAATATCAATCGCCGGATTTGTAGGAGACTCGGCGTATAAAATTTTTGTTTTTGGTGTGATACAACTTTCAATCGTTTCCGGTTTGTTAATATCAAAATATGTTGTTTCTATATTCCATTTTGGAAAATATTTGGTAAACAAGGTATGTGTTGAACCAAATACCGATCGTGCCGACACGATGTGATCGCCACTTTCTAAAAGCGCTGCAAAAGTTGCATAAATGGCAGCCATTCCTGTTGCAAATGCATAGCCACTTTCAGCACCTTCCATATTGCAAACTTTTTCTACAAACTCGGTTGTATTTGGGTTTGTAAAGCGACTGTAAATATTACGTTCTTTTTCTTCTGTGAAAGATGCACGCATATCCTCGGCATCTTCAAATATAAAACTTGATGTTAGGTATAACGGACTTGTATGCTCTAAAAATTCGGTACGTTCTAATTGTGTACGAATGGCTTCTGTTTCAAATTGTTTTTTACTCATCTTTTTTTTTCTAAGACCTGCCAGGTTTTAAAAACCTGGCAGGTCTATTTATTTTCAATTAATATGTTTAGACAACCTCAAAATATCTCCAAAAACACCTCTTGCTGTTACTTCGGCTCCAGCTCCAGCTCCTTGAATTACTATGGGTTGTTCTCCATAAGATTCTGTGAAAATTTCGAAAATAGCATCCGATCCTTTTACATGACCTAGTGTACTATCTTCAGGAATTGATACTAGTTTTACTTCTAAATTTCCTTTATCTTGAGATAAATCTCCAAATAAATCACCTACGTATCTTAGTACATGACCTTCCTCTTGCGCATCTTTTATCTTTTGAAATTCGTCATCTAAAACATCCAACTGACTTAAAAACTCCTGAACTGAAATATTCTGATAGGCTTCTGGAATTAAATTTTGAACTGCTACATCTTCAAATTCATTTTGAAGGTCTAACTCTCTGGCTAAAATTAACAACTTTCTGGCAACATCGTTTCCAGAAAAATCTTCTCTTGGGTCTGGTTCTGTAAAACCTTTATCGATGGTCTCTTGAACAATGACACTAAACGGTTTATCTTGTACTGAAAAATTATTAAATAAATAGCTCAATGTTCCTGAGAAAACCCCTCGTATTCTGGTAATATTCTCTCCAGATTCATGCAATAGTTTGATGGTATCTATTAACGGTAAACCAGCTCCTACCGTAGTTTCATATAAATATTGCTTATTGTTTTCTTCTAATTGCAAACGCAACTCCGAATAAAACTGATGTGAAATTGTATTGGCTATTTTATTTGATGATACCAAATCGAAACCGGCTTCTACCAACGGCACATAATTTGTGTGAAAATCTGAACTTGCTGTATTATCTACTGCAATTAAATTTTCTAAATGGTGTGCTTTCGTAAAATCGATAATGTCTTGTATAGAACTTTCTTGTGATGTCAATTTTATATTCTCCTGCCAATTATTTTCTACACCATTTTTGTTTAAAAGGAGTTTTTTAGAATTAGCAATTGCAAATACATTCAGGTTAATACCTTTTCTTTTTTCTATATCGTCTTTCGACTTTAAAATCTGATTGATTAAAGCGCCACCTACTAAACCGTGTCCAAAAATGGCAATATTTATCTTTTTTGAAATTCCGAAAATCTCACCATGAATTACATTCATGGCTTTATGCAATTGATTCTTTTTAACCACTAAACTCACATTCCTTCCTGTCACTGTATTGTTAAACAATAAAGGTGTAATCTGGTTTTTAATTAATGCATTAAATGGTTTATGGAACGAGCTTAATTCAATTCCTATAATTGAGATTACAGAAACATCATCTATTACTTCAATCTTATTAACATCTTGCGAGTAAAAATCGTTTTCAAATTCACGTTCTAATGCTATAACTGCTTGTGTTGCCTGTTCTGCATTTATAATTAATCCGATACCTCTTTCTGATGACCCTTGAGAAATAATACTTACACTAATATCATGAATACTAAGAGCTTTAAAAATTCTGGCATCCACTCCTATCTTGCCTAACAAACCACGTCCTTCTAAATTCAATAGAGCGACATCATCTAAAACTGATAAGGATGTTACTTCTTTAGAACTTGGTTTGGCTGTAATTAAAGTGCCTTCATCATCTGAATTAAACGTATTTAAAATACGAAGGCTTATATTCTTTTCTACTAAAGGAATAATGGTTTTGGCATGCAAAATGGTGGTTCCGAAATTAGCTAACTCATTCGCCTCACTAAACGACAATTCTCTAATTTTTTGTGCATCGGCAACCAAATCCGGATTGGCTGTATAAATACCATTTACATGGGTATAGTTTTGCAACTCTTCGGCATCTAAATAATTGGCCAATAAAGCTGCTGTATAATTACTTCCATTTCTACCTAAAGTGGTTGTTTCATTTTTCGAATTAGACGCTATAAACCCAGAAACAATATTAACCGTATCACCATTATTTTGTTTAAAATAGTGCCTAACATTATCTTTGGTCAACTGTGAAATAGGTTGTGCATTACCAAAGGCGTCATCGGTTTTAATTAATTCTCTGGCATCGGTAGCTTTTGCTTTAATACCACGTTGATTAAGCAATGCCGAAACCAATTTAATAGACAATAATTCACCCTGAGCCAAAATTTCATCTTTTGTTTTTTGACTGCAATCGCGTAATAAGCTAACACCTTCAAAAAGCTTTTCGAGAATTGAAAACTGTTCGGAAAAATCTATGGTTTTTAACGGTGCTTTTTGGTATGTTTTAAAAGCATCTAATGCATCCTGAAAAGATGCTCCTTTTAAAGCTTTATTTAAAACCCCTTCCAGTTCGTCTGTAGCCTGACCCCTTGCAGAAACTACAATGGTAATTCTCTCACCGTTCTTGACTTTATTTTCAATAATGGAAAGCACTTTCTCTAAACCATCTCCATTGGCTAAAGATTTTCCTCCAAATTTTAATACTTTCATTTTTCTTTTTTTAGAATCCGGCACAAAAATGCCTTCTATAATTTTTTCTAATTGTTCGTATTCCATTAAAAATGCATCATGCCCATGTACTGAATGTATCTCATTGTAAGTCACATTAGGATGCGTTAATGCCAACTGCTTGTGGGTTTGTCTGTTTTCTTCTGCTGTAAAAAACAAATCGGAATCTACGCCCACAATATGGATATTAGCATCAATGCGTTCTAAAACAACCTGTGCCGTACTTGATTCAGTATTAAAATCGTCGGCTCTGTTTTTAGTAACATCAATCGTTTTTAATAATTGATTCATCAATTTATAAGCCGATAATTGAAAGCGTTCCTGCAATTTTTTACCGTGATGTAGTAACCAACTTTCTACATTAAAAATCTCTAAATCTTCATTTTTAGAGCGGTGAAAACGTTCTTTGAATGATTCTGGAGTGCGGTAACATAACATGGCATGCATTCTGGCATCATGTACCGGGTTTCTCGAATTTAACAAAAACTGTTCTTGTATTTGGCAATTAGCAATGAGCCAGTCAGTCGATTTCCAATCGGTTGCTACAGGTATTAAATGCTCTGAAACATCTGGTTTTATAACAGCCATTTCCCAAGCAATACCACCTCCTAAGGAACCTCCTATGATAGCGAAAAGCCTACCGGTATTTAATTCTTTAAGGCCTGTTAAAAACAATTTCGCAATATCTCTGGCAACAAAATCTTTATAGTTATCGATTACAAAACCATCAAAACCATTCCCTGGAATATTAAATGCTAAAACAGTATATAAATTAGTATCTATTACTTTATTGGCACCTACTAATTCTTTCCACCAACCATCTTCTCCGGCAACATTACTGTTACCAGTTAAAGCATGGTTTACCAAAACTACTGGCGCTGTGGATAAAGCTTTACCAAAAAGCTGATAACTCAGTTTAATTTCTGAGACTAAAACACCTTTTTCGGTTGTGTAATTTGGAATTACAATATGTGACAATGTATCTTTCATTAACAGTTATTTAAAGCTTAAATTTCACCAAAAGCAGCTTTTAAATCGGCTTTTAAATCTTCGATATCTTCTAAACCAACCGATAACCTGATGAGGTCTTGAGTCACACCAGCTGATTCTTGTGATTCATTACTTAGTTGTTGGTGCGTTGTACTTGCTGGATGAATAATTAGCGATTTAGTATCTCCTATATTAGCTAATAATGAAAATATCTTAGTCTTATCTGCTATTGTTTTAGCAGCATCGTAGCCTCCTTTTGCACCAAATGTAACAATACCACTTTGTCCTTTGGATAAATATTTATCTGCTAAAGCTTTGTATTTATTACTTTCTAAACCTGGATAATTAACCCAAGTAACTTCATCTTGTTTTTCTAACCATTTTGCAAGTTCTAAAGCATTTTTGCTATGTTGTTTTATTCTTACCGGCAGGGTTTCCAAACCTTGAATAATATTGAATGCGTTTGTTGGACTTAAAGCACCACCAAAATCTCTTAGCCCTTCTAAAATTAATTTAAAAGTATATGCCGCTGCTCCTAAGGCTTCATTATAAACTAAGCCATGATACCCGGCTGAAGGTTCTGTAAATTCAGGAAATTTTCCGTTTGCCCAATCAAAAGTACCGCCATCAATAATAGCACCTCCTAAAGAGGTTCCTTGACCACCAATATATTTAGTAAGCGAGTGAATTACAATATTTGCTCCATGCTTTAATGGGTTTAATAATATCGGAGTTGCTACCGTATTATCAACAATAAAAGGCACGCCTGCTGCTTTAGAGTGTACGGCAATTGCTTCTAAATCTAAAACATCTAATTTTGGATTCCCTAAAGATTCTACAAAAAATGCTCTCGTATTGTCTTGTACTGCATCTTTAAAATTATCAGGATTAGAAGCATCTACAAATGTTGTAGTAATACCTAATCTTGGCAAGGTTACACTTAATAAATTATAGGTTCCTCCATATAAACTACTGGATGCTACAATATGATCTCCTGCTTTTAAAAGCGTTAATAATCCTGTTGAAATGGCAGCCGTTCCCGAAGCAAATACAACTGCTCCAATACCGCCTTCTACAGCAGCTAGACGTTCTTGAAGAATTTGATTGGTTGGATTATTAAGCCTGGTATAAATAAACCCTAACTCTTTTAATGAAAACAGATTTGCTGCATGATCTGAATTGTTAAAAACATAGGATGTTGTTTGATAGATAGGTACTGCTCTAGTACCTCCATTAGTTGTAACATCATGCCCTGCATGTAATGCGTTTGTTGCTAATTTTTGTGTACTCATTTTTCTAATTTTTTAGTTAATTATTAAATAAACCAAAAGTCAAATGCGCTTATAAAAGCGTACTTAATAGAAAAATGTTATAAAGAAAATTTAAAAATTACTAAAAGTAATTTCGTTTGGTTATCTATCCGTTAAATCCTGAAACTGTACTGAAAATAAATTCAACAATTTTAGGACGGGGTAGAATTTAGCACCTTCTTTATTAATAAAGGGTTGCTAAGGTTTCATCGGGTCTAATCCCTCCGCCTTTCTTGATAACATTTCAATAAGTGATTGAACTTTGTGAATGCAAATATTCGTTCAGAAAAAGTTAATATCCAAATTTTTTGATAGAAATTTTTATTTTTCTCTCAACCAAATCTATTTATGCTTCATATCATGGAACTTATTTCTAATGACTAAACCAATCGGTCTGTTCTGAATTTTCGATTCTAACCACGAAATAATATCTAAATATAAAAAGGCGCGACTTTGATAAGGGTCGTTTTCAAACTCTTTCAATTTTTTATGTAATTTTATAAATTCTTTCCTAACTTCATTAGGATAAATGTCGCCTAATCCTCTTAAAAACTTAATAAACTCTTTTTGCACTTCATATAAATCTTCCATTTTAATTAAAAACTTATAAGTACTTCTAATTAAAACATCTAAATTATAATCCAACCCTGCTTCGTAATGTGCTACAAGGTTTAATATTCTTGAAAAACACAATAAATCTTCACGCATTTGTAATGATTTGTTGCTTATTATTTTTTCTAAAAAGTAAATACACTTTTTATTCTCTCCTACACCAAAATACATACTTGCAATCTTGTAATAGAATACCATAATGTGATGTTCATCAATACGGTCTTTATAGTTTTTTAAACGCTCTAAGACCTCATCAATTAAAGGTAAACCAGCTTCAAAACTCCCATTAATAAAGTGTAAGTTGAATTTATTATTATAAATGTATAAAAACGTTAACCCTTCTACATTATCATCAATAGGGAACCATTTTTCTTTTGTAACGGCTTCTAAATTTAAAAGGGTTTCTTTAAATTTCTCATACTGCCTTAAATAAAATAATGCTTCGAGCAAATAGTGATTTCCTTTTAAAAAAAAGACAGGGTTTAAGATAATCATATCTTTATTTCCATAAAATAGACCTACCCATTTAGAAGCATACTTATAACTTGCTAAAAAATCTGAGGTTAAAAAACTATACCACAAATAAGCCTTATATAACCAAAGTTTTTCTCTAAAACCTAATTCATTTATATCATATTTTGGTAGCCTGTCGTTAAAATATTTAGTGACTCTACGATTTTCCTTATCATCTTTTATATAACCTGTTTTTAAAAACAGACCATACAATTGAAGTGATAAATTAGACAATTTACTGGCTATGACATTTTGCTGACTTAATTCTTTTGCCTGTACAGACAACTCATCTGCTCTATTATTAAGACTTCTGGTAATATATTGAGATTCAATTATTTTTTCAAGCTCTACAATTTCATAAGCAATATTCTTTTCTTCATTGGCAATGGCCAAACTTTTAGATTTATCCAGTATTTTTAAACTTTGTTTATATAGCCCTTTATGATATAAAATGGTGGCAAAATCTAATTGTTCGCGAATTTGAATTCTAATATTTTGATGAGAAGGGTTTAGCCTTAAACTAATTAAAATTTGCTTATATAAATGCGCTTTTAAATTGGAAAGTTGCTGTTTTTTTACAATGCCTTTTTTAAGAATAACGGCTTCATCGTAGACAGAAAGTTTATCAAGAATATTAAAGAGTGTCAAGAATTTTGAGTCTTCATTTACTCCCAAACGACCAACATAAAGTTTAAACTGCCTCTTTTCAGATTTAGATAGTGACTTTATTAATACAAACAAGTTATCTTTTTGCTCTCTTGTCATAGTTGTAAAAACAATATTAAAATGCTGATTTTCAGTTGATTAATAAGACAATCAACGAGTTAAACATCGTAAAAGCAAAAGCATCTATTGTGCTTTTTAGGAAACCAAAATATAAATTCGTAATACAATAAGAAAATATATTTTAATAAATGTCTAGCAATAACGTCCAAATTTTTGATACTACGCTTCGAGATGGTGAGCAAGTTCCTGGTTGTAAATTAAATACTGAGCAAAAATTAATCATTGCAGAGCAGTTAGATAATTTAGGAGTTGATATTATTGAAGCTGGGTTTCCCGTATCTAGTCCTGGCGATTTCAAATCGGTTGATGCTATTTCTAAAATCGTAAAAAATGCCACTGTTTGTGGTTTAACACGATCTGTTGAAAATGATATAAAAGTAGCTGCCGAGGCATTAAAATATGCTAAAACACCAAGAATTCATACCGGTATTGGCACCTCTGAATCTCATATAAAATTCAAATTTAAGTCGACACAAGAAGCTATCATAGAACGTGCTGTTAAGGCGGTTAGTTATGCTAAATCTTTTGTTGAAGATGTAGAGTTTTATGCTGAAGATGCTGGTAGAACCGATAACGAATATTTAGCAAGAGTTTGTGAAGCTGTTATTAAAGCTGGTGCAACTGTTTTAAATATTCCAGATACTACTGGTTACTGTTTGCCACATGAATACGGAGCTAAAATTAAATACTTAAAAGAAAACGTAAAAGGTATTGACAAAGCTATTTTATCTTGCCATTGCCATAACGATCTGGGTTTAGCAACAGCTAACTCTATTGAAGGTGTTATTAATGGTGCCAGACAAATTGAATGTACTATTAATGGTATTGGTGAACGCGCCGGAAATACGGCTTTAGAAGAAGTCGTCATGATTTTAAAACAACACCCGTATTTAAATCTAGACACTAGAATACAAACCGAAATGCTTTATGGTATTAGTCAACTGGTTTCAGATAGTATGGGTATTTATACACAACCAAATAAAGCAATTGTTGGGGCTAATGCATTTGCTCATAGTTCGGGGATTCACCAAGATGGGGTTATTAAAAATCGTGAAACTTACGAAATTATAGACCCTAAAGATGTAGGAGTAACAGAGTCTGCTATTGTGCTAACTGCCAGAAGTGGTAGAGCAGCATTAGCTTATAGAGCCAAAAATGTTGGATATGAATTAACAAAACTTCAGTTGGATGAAATTTATATGAATTTCTTAGATTTTGCCGACAAAAAGAAAGAAGTTAATGATAATGATATTCATGAAATTATAGAAAACAGCAAAGTATATAATGAAATTACTTCTGCTTAAAACAAGAGATTCCCTCCCGATAGTTATCGGGATTCACGGGAATGACAAAAGTAAATAATGAAATGAAACTAAATATTGCCGTTTTACCAGGCGATGGTATAGGTCCAGAAGTCACAGCTCAAGCCGTAAAGGCTTTGAAAGCTATTGCTATGGAGTTTAACCATGTATTTACTTTCGAAACCGGATTAGTTGGGGCAGCTGCAATAGATAAAACAGGAAATCCTTTACCAGAAGAAACCATAAGCATTTGCGAAAACGCAGATGCTATTTTATTTGGAGCTATTGGTAATACAAAATACGATAATGATCCTAATACAAAAATAAGACCGGAACAAGGTCTTTTAGGGCTTCGTAAAGTGTTGGATTTGTACACTAATATAAGGCCTGTTATTGCTTATGAAGATTTGCTAAACAAATCTTCATTAAAGATAAAGCAAATTAAGAATACCAATATTCTTATTTACCGCGAACTTACCAGTGGTATTTATTTTGGCGAAAAAAAACTAAGTGATGATGGCAATACGGCATCCGATATTTGTCAATATACGCGTTCTGAAATAGAACGCATTGCACATTTAGCATTTAAAGCCGCACAATCCAGAAGGCATAAATTAACTTTGGTAGATAAAGCCAATGTTTTGGCTAGTTCTCGCTTATGGCGTAAAGTGGTTCAAGAATTAGCCTCGCAATACCCTGATGTAAAATTGAACTATCTATATATAGATAATGCCGCTATGGAACTTATTATTAATCCGAGACAGTTTGACGTTATTTTAACCGAAAATATGTTTGGAGATATTCTATCTGAAGAAGCCAGCGTTATTGTAGGTTCTATAGGTTTGTTAGCATCTGCATCTATTGGTGATAAGCATGCCATGTTTGAGCCTATTCACGGTGCTTATACTAAAGCCGCTAATAAAGGAATCGCTAATCCTATTGCATCCATTTTATCTGCAGCTATGCTATTAAGCCATTTTGGTTTAGATGAAGAAGCCGATTTAATAAGACATGGTGTAGACAAATCGCTAAAACTTCATATAACAACACCCGATTTAAACACAAAATACGATAATATTACGACGACAAAAGTGGGTGATTTTATCGAAGACTTTATAAATAATCCAGAAGAAACTAATTTAAATTTTACAAACATACATTTAGGACAGTCCACAATTATTTAATTATTTGAGTTAGTCGCCAAATTAAAATTTTTGGGATTTACGAAAAGCACATCTAACCGATGTGCTTTTTTATTGAGTCGTCACGAGGAATATATATCGAAATAATATAGCTAAATCAAAATAAATCGTCATTAATTAGATTTACTTCTTTCGAAAGACCTGCTAGGTTTTTAAAACCTGGCAGGTCTAATATAAAATTCCGCCTATGTCAAATTATGATGATTTAGCTATATCATGGATTTATAGATTCCTTTTCTTTTTAAATTGAAGTGGTTTAAACTTTTTGGATTAAAGCGAAAATTAATGATTTTTTGCCCTTTTTTGAGTTGCATAGCATAGCTATGGAGGGAAAAAAAGTCGAAAAAAGGGAAAAAAAGCATCATTTTTTAGCCAATTGAAAAAGTTTAAACCACTTCATTATCAATACATCATTTTAAAACTATAAAATAACGTTCGTTTTTAATAGTTTTAAAATGAATGACATCTGATTTTTCTATAACGTAAGGTATTATTTCCCCAGAATCATCTTTTAAAATAGCACTGTCAATGTCAGGATATTTAATACGGCATACGCCACCTTTATTAGAGGTGATTTCAAATGAAACCGCCTTACTATTCTTCCAAACAGTTGAGATCTCAAAATTCCCTCTAGCTACCAAACCCCTGTATTCTCCATCTTTCCATGCACTAGAAAGTGCTGCAAGAGGTTCTATATAACCTTCATGACTTTGCAGAAGCATTTCGGCAACTCCTGCCATACATCCAAAATTACCATCTATTTGAAAAGGAGGATGCGTTGTCCACAAATTTGGCAACGTACGTTCTTTTATAAATTTTGTATAAACTTTATGAGCTTGCTCACCATCTTTAGTTCTAGCTCGCAAATTCATTCTATGCGCCATAGCCCAACCTGTTGTATTATTCCCTCTTAAATCTAAAGTTACAATAGAGGCATCCATCCATTCTTTTGTAGTTGAGTTTATGAGTGTTCCTGGATATAAAGCACAAAGGTGTGATATATGCCTATGTTTTTTTTGACCTATTTCGCCATAAAATTCTTCTTCTCTAAATTCTTTTACTTGTCCTGATTTACCAACAACAATAGGGTCTAGTTTATTAATTTGATGCTTCACAACTTCCAAGAACACATCATTTAAGTTAAGAACCGCAGAAGCTTTAAGTAAGTCATTATGATTTTCCCAAACCAATCCTTGATCAAAGGTAGTACCAGCTGTAATATAATTGACTCCATCATGTTTTTGCTCAGGAGAGGCTGATGGATTTACAAGTAATAAATCGTCACCAACAGGAACTAACGTTTTAGAAAGAAACTTACTCATACCCAAAAGAGCAGGGTATGCTTTTTCTCGTAAAAAAGTAGTATCCATAGTAAACTCATAATAATCCCAAAACATTTTACTTGTTAGCGCCCCTGTACCTGGACCAGAATGACCGCCTGGACCAACAATTTTATGTGGCGTAGTTCCTGTTCCTATAGTCCAACCATTGTCTGTACTAACATTATTTATCGCTTGTGGGTTATTCTTCTTAAGATATTCAGTGGCTAAATTATTTGCTTTGGAGCGATACGCCTCGTGAAACTCTACATAAGGTGTGAAAGTTTCTGCCAGATTGGTATTAAAAGCACCCCAATAATTCATTTGCACATTAATGTTATGCCAAAAACCACCTGTAAAAGGTGTTACTTCGTATTGACTCCAAACACCTTGCAAACCGCATGGCAAGGTACCTTTTCTTGATGTAGAAATAAGTAAATAACGCCCATAATGAAACATTAATTCTTCTAGATAATGACTTGTAACTTTCGACTTATAGTGTTCAAGTAATTCGTTAGTAGTCCCTTTTGGTACTTCATTATTAAAATTAAGTTCTACCCTAGAAAATAAATTTTGGTAATCGCTTAAATGGTCTGCTTTCAGTCTTTCAAACCCTTTAATAGTTGCGGAATTAATGAGTGCTGTTACTTTTTCATGCGGAAAAACACTTGAGTCTAATTTCTGGTTGTTAATTTCTTCATTAAAAACGGATTCACTCAACTTATAGTTTGTTCCAGCTGCAATTAACAAAATAACACTGTCTGCATTTTTTACAATAATCTCCGATCTACCATCTTT
Source organism: Flavivirga aquimarina (assembly GCF_030540835.1). Lineage (GTDB taxonomy): Bacteria > Bacteroidota > Bacteroidia > Flavobacteriales > Flavobacteriaceae > Flavivirga > Flavivirga aquimarina. The sequence goes on from NZ_JAUOEK010000184.1 coordinate 254,568, forward strand.
TTGATTAGTTGATAATTCCCCTCCTTCATTTATAACTTTAATTTGCCCTTCATAATTAATGCTAAAGTGGTTAATAAAACCAGACATAGTAATTAAATCATTCTGGACTCTCATTTTTCCACTTCTTGTATTTATTTCTGTGGAATCTCTTAGATATGGTATTTTTGGTCTAAGCTTAAAAGACACTTTACCCTTTTTATTAGCACTCAGTTTTATTACTAATACATTGTCTGGATAACTAATAAAATGCTCTCTTGTATATTCAACACCTTTATAGTTATAGTTTACATAGGCTATAGCTTCATTTATATTTACAGATCTTCTATAGTTCTCAGGGTTTTGATGTCCAAAATCTAAATTAATTTCAGCAAAACTTGTTAGACCTCCAATACCATATAAACCTTCATTGGCGAGTGTTTTTTCTGTAAGTTGAATACGTTCTGTGTCTGTTCTTCCAAATAGGTTAGCTCCCATATATCCATTACCTATTGGATAAGATTTTAATTCCCAATCTTCATCATAAGGATAACCTCTTGCCTTTTTTATAGAATAATCACTACCTCTATTCGGTGCTGGCTTATCATCCCAAATCTCATAAACTCTAGAAATTGCATCTGTTTGAGAAAATACATTTCCTATACATAAAAGAAAAAAAATATATGATAAAATTGTTTTCATAAGACTAACTTAAAAAAATACTATTCAGGAAACTTAGCCCTAATCTCATCTAAACATAAATTGTGAATACTCCCTGCATGAGTATGTTTTTTAGAAGTATCTGGTACGTAAGTTCCATCTTGAACTTGTCCGCCAATTTTTTGGTAAGCTTCTCTAAAGCTTTGTCCTTCTACTACCAATGTATTGATATTGTCTACCGTAAAAAGGTATTTATACTTATCGTCATTTATATCAACATCTTTCACTATGATTTGCTGGATAGAATAATTAAAAATATCAAGGATGTCTTTTAAATCCTCAAAAGCTGCAATAATGTTTTCTTTTAATAACTGAAAATCTCTATGATAACCACTTGGTAAGTTATTGGTTATTAAGATCATTTCACTCTGCAAAGCTTGTATTTTGTTACACTTTCCTCGTATTAGCTCAAACACATCCGGGTTCTTTTTATGAGGCATAATGCTACTACCTGTAGTTAATTCATCTGGAAAGGAAATAAACCCAAAATTCTGACTCATATATAAACACACATCCATTGCAAAGCGCGCCATGGTATTACATAAACCGCCTAAACTTGTAGCAATAGTCCGTTCATTTTTTCCTCTACCCATCTGTGCGGCTACGACATTATATTTTAACGTTGCAAAGTCCATTTCTTTGGTCGTTAACTCTCTATCTATTGGAAACGAACTTCCATAACCTGCAGCAGAACCTAATGGGTTTTGATCAACTGTTTTAATAGCTGCATTCAATAAATATACATCATCAATCATGAGCTCTGCATAGGCAGAAAACCACAACCCAAATGATGATGGCATCGCCACTTGTAAATGTGTATAGCCTGGTAACACTTTATCTTTATACGTTTCTGCTAATCCTAATAAGGTCTCAAAAAGAACTTTTGTTTTATCTTTAATCAGACTTAGGTTGTCTTTGTAATATAAATGGCAAGCCACTAAAACCTGATCATTTCTGGAGCGTGCTGTATGGATTTTTTTCCCAACGTCGCCTAAAGATTTAGTCAGTTCGAATTCTATTTTAGAGTGCACATCTTCAAACTGCTCATCAATAACAAACGTACCATTTTCTATTTGCTCTTCTAGAGTTTTTAGACCTGTTAATAATTCTACCAATTCTTCAACAGAAATAATACCGATTTTTTGAAGCATTTTTGCATGCGCCTTAGAGGCTATTACATCATATTTTGCTATATGCATATCGATTTCTCTATCGTTTCCAACAGTAAATTGTTCTATTTTTTTATCGATTGATATGCCTTTATCCCAGAGTTTCATAAATTTCTGCGAAGGCAGAAATCTCTACCTTCATTTTTAATTATTATTTATTTCTAAACTTACATAAGACCTGTCAGGTTTTATAAACCGACAGATCTATTATTTTTATTTAATATATTTTTTCCGAGCCTTCAAGTATTAACAACAAAGTTTCTTCAAAAGTATTGCTGATTTTTTCTGGCTCGTCATCATACTTGTAAACACCTTCTTTATCCCTTAAAAACCCAAGCCAATGACTATTAATTAAAAAATCACAAAAAGGAATAAAATTAATGTTACTGTTCTTTCCTTTTTTTAAATCATATTCCTCTTTAATTCTTTCTAGCGGAAATATAGAGAACATTCCTTTAGTCCAGTCTCTTTTTTTAAATCCATTTACTTTTTTATAAAATTCCTTAAAATCATCTTTAAACTTAAAATTCAAATGTAATTCAAGGTCAGAAATATCCTTTTCAAAAGTTCCAGAATTCAATTCTACACCTTGATCTTTAAACTCCTGAATTATATTATCAATTATCATATTTAAACGATCACACGCCCCAACAATTCAATATAAATCTGTATACCTTCTTCAATTTCACGCAAATAAATAAATTCGTCTGCCGAATGCGAACGTGTGCTATCTCCTGGTCCTAATTTTAAAGACGGACAAGACAACCATGCTTGATCTGATAATGTTGGCGATCCGTAAGTGGTTCTTCCCATAGCGACACCTGCTTTAATCAATTCGTGATCTACTGGTATGGATGACGAATTTAAATGTAAACTACGCGGTGTTATACTTGTAACTGGTGCCTTTTTTTGTAAAATTTCAGCAATTTCTGCATTACTGTACGCATCGTTTACACGAACATCAATCACCAAATCTACATGAGCAGGTACTACATTATGCTGCTTTCCTGCATTAACTTGTGTTACTGTTAATTTTACATCCCCTAAAGCTTCAGAGCTTTTATCAAATTTTAAATCTTTAAACCATTGTAGTGCTTCAATGGTGTTATAAATAGCATTATTATCGTTTGGATGTGCAGCATGACTTGGAGTCCCTTCAATAACCGCATCAAACACTACCAAACCTTTTTCGGCCACTGCTAAATTCATTAAGGTTGGTTCGCCTACTATCGCAACATCAATCTTAGGAACGATTTTCAACATACTGTTTAATCCATTCGGACCACTGCTTTCTTCTTCTGCAGAAGCGACCAAAACCAAATTATATTTTAAATCTTTATGATTATAAAAATATGTAAATGTTGCTATTAATGACACCAAGCAACCTCCTGCATCGTTACTCCCTAAACCGTACAATTTACCATCTTCTACAATAGCTTTAAGCGGATCTTTTGTATAGGCACTATTTGGCTTTACAGTATCGTGATGCGAGTTAAGCAGCATATTTGGTTTGCTCGCATCAAAATATTTGTTAACCGCCCAAACGTTATTTTGTGTTCGTTTATAATCAATATCATTACGCTTAAACCAATCTTCTATGTGCAAGGCCGTTTGATCTTCTTCTGATGAAAACGACTGTGTCTCTATCAACTTCTTTAAAAGCGATATGGCATCATTTGTTAATTCTTGTTGCGTCATGTTATAAAGTTATTGTTGTAAAATTATCATTTTCTTGGGTTAACATGGAGGTATTTCCCATATTAATTTTGCTTACTCCATTATGCAACGCATCGAAACAATTTTCCAGTTTTGGCAGCATCCCATCGGCTATAATGCCTTTTTCTAATAAATCTTTATATGTGTCTGAATCAATATGCTTTACGACCGAATTTTTATCATTAATGTCTTTTAAAACGCCATTCAACTCAAAACAATAATAAATAGAGGTTTCGTATAATTCGCTCATTCCTACTGCAACCTGAGATGTAATGGTATCGGCATTCGTGTTTAGTAACTGTCCGTTACCATCATGCGTTATCGCACAAAATACTGGCGTAAAATTAGCTTGAATTAATTTATTTATTGCATTATGAGCAACCTGTTTCACATCACCAACATAACCAAAATCGATTTCTTTCACTGGTCTCTTGTCAGATTTGATACTATTTATATCTGCTCCTGTTAAACCAATCGCATTAGTATTTAAGGCTTGTAATTTTGCTACTATATTTTTATTTACCAGTCCGCCATAAACCATGGTAATGACTTCTAAAGTTTCGGCATCTGTAATACGTCTACCGTTTATCATTTTAGATTCTATTCCTAATTTAGAAGCAACATGTGTCGCACGTTTTCCTCCGCCATGTACTAAAATCTTCTTGCCTTCCAAACCAGAAAACAATTTTAGAAATGCACTTAAAGACGCTTCGTCTTCTATGATATTTCCTCCTATTTTTACTATGGATAGTTTTTCCATGCCTCTCCCTCCGCCCTCTCCAAAAGAGAGGGAACTTTTTAAATTACTTATAAATTTTCTAATAGCTTTTTAAGCACCAATTGTGCTGCATACGTTCTATTATTGGCTTGTTGAATAACTAACGAACTGTCTGTATCTAAAACCGCATCTTCAACCACTACATTTCGTCTTACTGGTAAACAATGCATAAATTTAGCATCACCTATTTTATCTTTGGTAATCATCCAATTAGGGTCTGTATTATTAACTTTTCCATAATCTTCGTATGAACTCCAGTTTTTTGTATACACAAAATCGGCATTTTTAAATGCTTCTTCTTGGTTATGATAAATTGGAGTATCACCTGTAATTTCTGGATTTAAATTATAGCCTTCTGGATTTGCAATAACAAACTCTACATCCATTTTATGCATGGCTTGTACAAAACTATTTGCTACAGCATGCGGTAAGGCTTTAGTATGCGGTGCCCAACTCAATACTACTTTTGGTTTTGAAACTTTAGCATGTTCAGAGATTGTTAACGCATCTGTTAATCCTTGTAATGGATGCCCTGTAGCACTTTCCATATTTACAATAGGCACCGAAGCATAGGTTTTAAATGCATTTATGACCTGCTCACTTTCATCTTTTGATTTATCAGTCAAAGAGGGAAATGCCCTAACAGCAATAATATCACAATATTGAGAGACTACAGCGGCAGCTTCTTTTATGTGTTCTGCTGTATTGCCATTCATAACCGTTCCATCCTCAAACTCTAACCCCCAAGCATCTCCTGAAACATTCATTACGATAGGATTCATCCCTAAATTTAAAGCTGCTTTTTGTGTACTTAAACGGGTACGTAAACTGGAATTAAAAAACAGTAATCCTAAGGTTTTATTTTTTCCTAATTCGATATGCTTTAATGGATTTGCTTTTAGCGTTTTAGCCTCATCTATCCACGAATTAATATCTTCTATATCATGTATGGAAGTGTAATGTTTCATGTTGGTCTTTATTTATTTTCTTTTAGACCTGCCAGGTTTTTAAAACCTGGCAGGTCTTATCTAATCTATTTTTAATACCATCGACTGATGAATAATTCCTGTTTTGTTTGATGGGTATTTATCTCCCATAGGTTTAAAATTAAACTTTTCATAAAACGTTATTGCCGTTTCTCTCGCACTAAGTTCTATTTTTGATATTCCTTTTTCTATGCTAAACCTTATTAACTCTTTTAATATTTTAGCTCCAATACCTTGTTTTTGATAAGATGATTTTATTGCCATTTGAGATATCATACTTATCTCCTTTTCAATATTTAAACGCCCTGTACCAATAACCTCATCTTCATTCAAACACACTAAATGTATCCCTTCTAATTCAAAATCATCATTAATTAAATCTAAACTATTTTCCATATTCTTAAAAAATAGTTGTTCTCTAATTTCTACTGCTTCTTTATATAATGGGCTTTTTGTGGTTATATAACTAAGCTCAAAATTAGACATACTTTGTTTAATTTATAGACCTGTTAGGTTTTTAAAACCTAGCAGGTCTTGTATTTATTTTATTTTGGTAAACGACACTTTACTCTCTAAAGCATTAACTATAAAGTTATCTTCTAACCCATTTACTATCCAAGTTTCTATATTTGCTTTTTTGGTAACTGACGCAGCTTCAATTTTAGACTGCATACCTCCACTACCATGTGATGATTTTGAATTAACAACTTGCTTTAATAAGGTATCAAAATCTTCAACTATTTCTATAGTTTCTGGTTTATTACTTTCAATCGATTCTTTAGTATAAATACCATTGGTGTTTGTCGCTATAATAAACAAATCAACATCTAAAAGTGATGCCGTTAAAGCGCCTAGCTTATCGTTATCTCCAAATTTAATTTCATCGGTAGCAACTGTATCATTTTCATTGATAATTGGAATGTAATTATTATTCACCAATACATTAATAGTGTTTACAATATTGGTTTTACTTTCCTGTTTTTCAAAATCTGAATAAGACAATAAACACTGAGAGGTTAGCAAACCAAGTTCTCTAAATGTTTCTTGATACATACGAATAAGATGTGGCTGCCCTATAGATGCTAAAGCTTGTTTTACAAAAAGCTCTTTACGTTTACTTTCAAGTTTCACAAACTGTTTGGCTACTGCTATGGCACCAGAACTCACTATAATAAACTCGCAAGTATCTTGAAGCTTTGCTATTTGATTTGCAATATCTTCAATTTTACCTCTCGAAATATTATCGGTTTCTTTAGTAAGGGTATTCGAGCCTATTTTAAGTAATATGCGTTTCTTCTTCATGGTTATCTTATTTGTCCATTTCCATGAACATACCACTTATTGGTTACCAAATGCTGTAAGCCTATTGGACCTCTTTGGTGTAATTTATCTGTACTTATAGCCAACTCGCCACCTAAACCTAATTGTCCGCCATCTGTAAAACGTGTTGAAGCGTTATGATATACTGCTGCTGTATCTACATTTTCCATAAACAGTTTAGCTTCGGCTTCATTAGTTGTTATGATTGAAGACGAATGTCCGCCAGAATACTTATTAATCATAGCAATAGTATCTTCATTCGATGCTATTTCTCCAACAACAATCTTGTAATCTAAAAATTCTTCGTACCATATAGCATCAGATTCAAACGCTTCAACTTCATCAAACTTACATGTTATTTCATCTCCCAAAATCTCTATATTAGATGTTTTTAATTTTGAAATTAATGTTTTAATAAATGCTTCCTTGTTAGGAAGGTTCTTATCTATTAAAACTTTATCTACTGCATTACATGCTGATATTTTTGATTTCCCATTAAGAATAACATCTAAAGCAACATCTAAATTAGCTTCGCTATGAACATAGACAAAGTTGTTACCGCGACCACTTATAATCACTGGACAGGTTGCGTGTTGTTTTACAAAAGCAATCAATCTTTCGCCACCACGAGGTACGATTAAATCGACCTTTTGTGTTGGTTTTTCTAAAAAGGCTTGTGTTTCTGTTCTGTTGAATTGTAAATACTCAACCCAATCGGTTGATGCTCCATCTTCTTTTAAAGCTTGGTGCCATAATTCAACTATTTTTAAATTAGATCGTAACGACTCTTTACCGCCTTTTAATAAGATTTTATTACCCGATTTAAACGCAATTCCAGCCGCCTCTACTGTTACATCTGGGCGCGATTCATAAATAATCATTACTGTTCCAAACGATGCCGTTTTGTTATACACCTGCATACCATTATCGTGCTTAAAACTAAAACGCTCTACGCCAACAGGGTCTTCTTGAGATGCTAAATGCGTTACAGATTTAATCATTTCATCAACTTTGGCATCGTCTACTTTTAAACGATCGAACATAGAAATATCATCGCCCGTGTAAGCATCTAAATCATCTTTGTTTATCTTAATGATGGTTTCTCTTTCTGATTCTAACAAAACAGCCATTTTTAATAAAACAGCATTTCTTTTTTCTATGGATAATAGAGTATTCATTTTTCAGTGTTCAGTGTTCAGTGTTCAGTGTTCAGTGTTCAGTGTTCAGTGTTCAGTGTTCAGTGTTCAGTGTTCAAGTAAACAGTTTTAAGTCTCATTCTAACTATTATTTCTCAAATTCTTTAAGCGCCTTTTTTAATGCGTCAAAAAATTGATTAATATGTTCCTTTTCAATATTTAATGGTGGTAGTATTCTTAACAGCTTTTTATTTGCTGCACCGCCAGTAAACATATGATGATTGTAAATGAGTTCTTTGCGTAAATCGCCAACTTCAAAATCGAATTCTAAACCAAGCATGAGTCCTCTTCCTTTAATCTTTTTTATCTGTGGAATGGTTTTAGCAATCGACATTAAATATTCAGACATTACATTTACATTGGCAATCAATTTTTCTTCTTCAATGGTATTTAAAACGGCTAACCCAGCAGCACACGCTAAATGGTTTCCTCCAAACGTTGTACCCAGCATACCGTATTTTGATTTAATATCTGGATGAATTAAAATCCCACCAATAGGAAATCCATTCCCCATGCCTTTTGCTAAAGAAATAATATCTGGGGTTACATCGTAATGCTGAAATGCAAAAAACTTACCAGAACGTCCGTAACCACACTGAATTTCATCAGCAATAAACATGGTGTTGTTTGCTTTACAAAGTTTATCGATGGCTTCAAAGAATTCGGCTGTACCTTGGTCTAATCCGCCAATACCTTGAATAAACTCAACAATAACTGCACAAACATCTCCTTTTTCCAGTTCTGCTTTCACGCCTTCAATATCATTTAAAGGTAAAATAGTCACCGCTTGTTGCGCATTTATTGGTGCAATTATATTTTTATTATCGGTTGCTGCAACAGCTGCCGATGTACGCCCATGAAATCCATTACTAAAAGCCAAAACACGCTTTTTTCCTGTTTTAAAAGAGGCTAGCTTTAAAGCATTTTCATTAGCTTCGGCTCCAGAGTTACATAAAAATAATTCGTAGCCTTTACATCCTGAAAGCGTTTCTATCTTATCTGCCAATTGTTTTTGTAACGGATTTTGAATCGCGTTAGAATAAAACCCTAAAGTTTCAACTTGATTTGTAACAGCCTTCACATAATTAGGATGTGCATGCCCAATGGAAATCACCGCATGTCCTCCGTATAGGTCTAAATATTCGGTTCCATTATCATCGTAAACATGAATACCTTTTCCAGAAACTGGTGTTACATTATATAGTGGATAAACGTCAAATAATGGCATTTTAATTCTTTTTAAGTTGGTTAATTTTTTCAAACGAAGCTACAACCCCTTGAATTAAAGCGGAACTTAATCCTTGATGTTCCATTTCATTTAAGCCCTCAATGGTGCATCCGCTAGGTGTCGTTACTCTATCAATTTCTTGTTCTGGGTGTCTTCCAGACTCTATTAATAAACTGGCTGAACCAAAACAGGTCTGTACTGCCAATTCATGTGCTTCTTCAGCTTCAAATCCCAATTGAATAGCACCTTGAGTTGTTGCACGCACCAAGCGCATCCAAAATGCAATACCACTTGCACAAATAACGGTAGCCGCTTGCACTAAATCTTCTGGAATTACCATAGTAGTTCCTAACTGATTAAAAATATCTTGAGCCAAAGGCACTTCATCTTGCCCTGCCGCATTTGCCGCAATACAAGTCATAGATTTACCTATTGAAATAGCTGTATTAGGCATTACTCTAATTATTTTTTTATCGGCTCCTAAAATATTTTCAATTCTCACAGTATCAACTCCTGCTGCAACAGACATAATAATATGATTGTTTGTAATTTTAGCCTTCACACTTTCCAAAACACCGTCTATATGCTTAGGTTGTAATGCAAAAATCACAATATCTGAATTCTCAACGGCTAATTCATTATCACTAGTCACCGAAACATTTTCCTCTGTTTCAAAACTCTTTACCGCTTTTGTGTTTCTATCACTTAAATATAATGAGGTAAACGATTTGTTTTTAATAAGTCCTTTTGCAATTGAACTTCCTAAATTCCCCGTTCCTATGATAGCTATTTTCATAATTTCTATTTTTAAGCCCCTCCACCTCCCCAAAAGGGAGGAATTAAGAGCTATTAATATTTTTTTAAACACCTTTGCTGGATGCGTATTCCCCTTCTTTGGAGGGGTGGGAGGCTTCTAAAAGTACGTCCCTTTCAATCCTAACCCAGTTGTTTCTTCCAATCCAAACATTAAATTCATGTTCTGAATAGCTTGACCAGAAGCTCCTTTTAAAAGGTTATCTATAATACTCGTTATTAATAGTTTATTGTTGTGTTTATGTAAATGAATTAAACACTTATTAGTGTTCACTACTTGTTTTAAATGTAAGTTATCATCAGACACAAAGGTAAAGGCCGCATCCTTGTAATATTCCTTGTAAAGAGTTTTAGCTTCTTCAACAGTCCCTTCAAAATCGGTATAAACTGTTGCGAAAATACCTCTTGAAAAATTCCCTCTATTTGGCATAAAAAGAATCTCTGAAGAAAAATTATTTTGCAATTGTTTTACTGACTGGTTAATTTCTCCTAAATGCTGATGTGTAAATGGCTTGTAATATGAAAAATTATTATCTCGCCAGGTATAATGTGTTGTTGCAGACAACGAAGTCCCTGCTCCTGTAGCACCTGTAACTGCATTAATATGTACATCGTCATTCAACAAATCTTTATCTGCCAATGGCAATAGTGCTAACTGAATGGCTGTTGCAAAACACCCTGGGTTTGCTATATAGTCTGCGTTTTCAATGTCATTTTTTTGCAATTCTGGCAAACCGTAAACAAATGTTTTATTATCAAAAACCTTACCGGCTTCTAATCTAAAATCATTTCCTAAATCGATGATTTTAGTGTTTTTAGAAAACGCATTGTTTGATAAAAACTTAACTGAATTTCCATGACCTAAACACAAAAACAATACATCTACATCTGGATTAACAGTATCTGTAAATTTTAAATCTAAACTACCAACTAAATCTTGATGCACTTTACTAATCTTGTTTCCAGCATTACTTGTACTGAACACAAAATCAATCTCAGTTTCAGGATGATTGATTAATAATCTAATCAACTCTCCCGCTGTGTATCCTGCTCCTCCTATTATGCCAACTTTAATGTTTTCCATTTTTATTTTGGTTCTTTAGACCTGCCAGGTTTTAAAAACCTGACAGGTCTCGATTTAAGAATTTACCTGTTGATATATTTTATTTTGATTTCCTAGAATTTTGATAAATCCTTTAGCATCATCTGCTGTCCAAGCTTTATTTTCTTCTCCATAACTTCCAAACTTAGCACTCATTAAATCATGTTCTGACTTAATACCATCTAATGAAAAATGATACGGTTTTAAAGTTACTATAACGTCACCTGTTACCATATCTTGACTGCTTTGTAAAAAGGATTCTATATTACGCATCACAGGGTCTAAATATTGACCTTCATGCAAATGCATCCCATAAAAACTAGATAAATACTCTTTATGCTGTAATTGCCATTTTGTTAGCGTATGTTTCTCTAATAAATGATGTGCTTTTACGGTAATTAACGCTGCTGCTGCCTCAAAACCTACACGCCCTTTAATACCAACAATAGTATCGCCAACGTGAATGTCTCTACCAATGGCATAGGCCGAAGCTATATCATTTAACTTTTCAATATTAACTTCTGGAATATTTTCCTCACCATTTAAAGCTACAAATTCTCCATTTTTAAATGTTATTATTACTTTTTCTTCACCTTCTTTTTCTAACTGTGATGGGTAAGCTTCACTCGGTAATGGTTTTTCTGATGTTAACGTTTCTTCGCCTCCAACACTTGTTCCCCAAAGCCCTTTATTAACTGAGTATTTTGCTTTTTCCCAAGACGCCTCAATACCATTTTCTTTTAGGTAATCAATTTCTTGTTGCCTCGTTAATTTCTCATCTCTAATTGGTGTAATAATTTTAATATTTGGTGCCAATGTTTGAAAAATCATATCGAAACGTACTTGATCGTTTCCTGCGCCTGTACTACCATGAGCAATATATTCTGCATCAATACTCTTAGCATACTCAATAATTTCGATAGCTTGAATAATACGTTCGGCACTTACAGATAATGGGTAACTATTATTTTTTAATACATTTCCAAAGATTAAATACTTCACTACTTTTTGATAAAACGTAGCAACTGCATCAATATTCTTATAGGTTGAAACACCCATTTTATAAGCGTTACTTTCTATTTGTTTAATCTCTTCTTGCGTAAAACCTCCTGTATTCACACTTACGGCATGAACATCATACTCTTTTGATAAACTTACTGCACAGTAAGACGTATCTAATCCGCCACTATATGCTATTACTAACTTTTTCATTTATTCGTATTATATTTTATTTTGTAAGAATCTTGTTAAACTTTTGAATTTTTGATTCAAAATACGGATTAACATAGTATTTATATTTATACTCATCCCTTAGTTTACCTATCTCTTCTAAAGTTTCGACTAAAACGGGAGAGAGTTCTTTTAGAGTAATATGCTTCATACCCAATAGTTCATTATTAGTATGAACAGTTCGTTCTTGAGCAATTGAAATAAGAAAATCTTTTGTAAACCGTTTAGTTAGGCAATCCATTAAGAGCAATCCTAAATTATGGTTTCTATACTTTTTATGTATCCACAAAGAGGAACGTTCGTAAACAGAATATTTCTGTATGGTATGCCTATGAGCAAAAATGTGCCCGTAAATCTCATCGTCTTTTACTAAAAGGTAGCAACCATTTTTTAATCGGTCAAGTAACATCCCTACACTTGCATGATACATAGCAGGAAGCTTTTTTGTTCTTTCTGAAATAATCTGCAACTCTGTTTTAGATATCTCATGAGTAAAAACAACTTCCAGACCCTGTTCTTTATGATAGGCCTTTGCTTCTTCTACGACAGTATTCTTTTCTATATCCAATATTGAATTCATTTTTCAATAATTATTAAACACTTAAGATTCGATTAAAACCCAAGTATTTAGCTAATTTTAGCTTTTAAATTTATACTCTAAAAAAATAACGAAAATTGAAAGTAACGTATACTTTCGTAAACTGAATAGCCCCTTAGGGGCGAGTTTGAGGAAAACGTACAACAGTAGCTCTAGTAGTTTCTACTAGAACAGAAGAGATAAGAGATATGTTGTTTCCTGCTTTCACTGAATAACCATCTTAACTATTAACTCTAAATCGTCGGCGTGAGCCCCTTTCGTTAATATGAGCCGCAAAATTACAACTTATTATGAATTACACAACATTAAACACAAAATATTCATATCCAATATTGTGTAACTATTTTCATTCGAGTTCTCTTACCCAAATATTTCTATAGCTTACCCGACTGTTATCTCTATGATCTTGAAGTTTTAAAGGTGCTTTACCGTGTTTACTATATTTTGGGTGCCCAATAAATACTGTAGGCCCTAATATATTAAAGTGATCTTGAACCAAAACACCATTTAACAATACTGTAATTGTAGCCTGTTTTGTTAAATTTCCACCTAAATCAAATTCAGGTGCATGGTAAATAATATCGTAGGCATTCCACCCACCAGTTTCAACAGCGGCGTGCACTAATGGAACAGACTGTTTGTAAATAGATGCTACTTGTCCGTTTACATACGTGGCATTATTGTTATTATCCAGTACTTGCACTTCATATTGACTTTGTAAAAAGATACCACTGTTTCCTCTACTCTGTCCTTCTCCATTAACTTCTGAAGGTGATTTCCATTCAATATGAAGTTGCACACTTCCAAAACTTTGTTTTGTTCTAATATCGCCTGCCTTATTTTTCACAGTCATGCTACCATCTTTATTAAGATGCCAATTAGCAGCGGTAGAATCTTTGACACTTACCCATTGACTTAAATCTTTACCATCAAAAAGTACTATGGCATCACTTGGCGCTGCATTATTCACTCCAGGTTTTACCACATTTACTTTTGGCTCCCAAAGCTCTGTATCTGATGGTTTCATTTTTTTTTCACTTTTTTGAGCAAAAGAAAAGAACGAACTCATAATTAAAATGGATAAAACTATTTTCCTCATTGAATTTTTATTTTAAATTCCCAAAATACCTTTTAATAACTTTTCATCTGTTTCACCGCCAGCAAAATCATCAAAACTACGTTCTGCGGCTTCTATAATATGACTTTGAATAAAAGGGGCGCCTTCTCTTGCTCCTTGTTCTGAAGATTTTATACAGCACTCCCATTCCATAACCGCCCAAACATCTATTTCATATTTAGTTAGCTTTGAAAAAATACTTTTAAAATCTACTTGCCCATCACCCAACGATCTAAAACGTCCGGCACGATCTTTCCAATCGGAATACCCACCGTAAACACCTTGTCTTCCTGTTGGATTAAATTCTGCATCTTTTACATGAAACGCTTTAATACGTTCGTGATAAATGTCTATAAATGATAAATAATCTAATTGTTGAAGTACAAAATGGCTTGGGTCATAAAGTAAATTAGCCCGTTTATGATTGCCTGTTGCTTCTAAAAAGCGTTCATACGAAATACCATCGTGCAAATCTTCTCCAGGATGAATTTCGTAGCAGACATCAACACCATGTTCATCAAAATGGTTTAGTATTGGCAGCCATCTATCTGCTAATTCCTTAAAGCCCATTTCTACCAATCCGTTTGGGCGTTGCGGCCATGGGTATACGGTATGCCACATTAATGCTCCTGAAAATGATGCATGTGATTTTAAGCCTAATCTTCCACTTGCTGTTCCAGATTTTTTAACAAAATCGATAGCCCATTCTGTTCTAGCTTTTGGGTTGCCTCTTACATGCTCTGGTGCAAAACCATCGAACATAGTATCGTATGCAGGATTTACTGCCACTAACTGCCCTTGTAAATGTGTAGATAATTCAGTAATCTCTAAACCATAAGAATTCACTTTGCCTTTTAATTCATCACAATAGGTTTGACTTTCAGCAGCCTTTTCAACGTCAATTAAACTCGACTCCCAAGTTGGTATTTGAATGCCTTTATATCCTAAATCTGATGCCCATTTACACATGCCATCTAAACTGTTAAACGGTGCTTCACTTCCTGCAAATTGCGCTAAAAAAACAGCTGGTCCTTTTAATGTTTTCATATTTTTTACTCTTACTTAAGCCCCACCTAACCTCCCCGTAAGGGAGGAACTGGGCACGTTAATTATTATTATTTTATTATTAAAACCTAAAAATCAACTTTTAGATTTCTGCTTTCGCAGGAATGAATTTCAACGGAAACTTCAATTTAAACATCGAAGAATTACTTTTTGAACTTTGTCCAAGTCGCGTTATTCTTGTCGCTTTCTACAGCAGCATAAATAAACTGCATACCACGAACTCCATCTTTTGCTGTTGGATAATCTGGGGTTTCAATAGTGTCACCATTTAAAACTGCCATTAAATGTGTTGCGAAATTTTTATAAATAGTAGCAAATGCTTCTAAATAACCTTCTGGATGACCAGCTGGAATTCTTGATACGTTTAAAGCTTCATCATACAAATCATTTCCATTAGGGGTAAATACTTTTACTGGTTTATCCAACCAATGTGTAATGAGTTGATTCGGGTTTTCCTGATGCCATTCTAAGCTTCCTTTTTCACCATATACTTTAATCGCTAAGTTATTTTCTTCACCTAAAGCAATTTGCGAAAAAGACATGGTTCCTTTGGCACCGTTTTCCATACGGAGCAATAAATTCCCATCATCATCTAAAGTTCTGCCTTCTCCAAACCTACCAAGATCTGCGGCTAATTCTTCAATTTTTAATCCGGTAATATATTCTACTAAATTTTCGGCATGCGTACCAATATCACCTAGTGCGCCTCCTATTCCAGAACGTTTAGGGTCTACCCTCCAGGCAGCTTGTTTTTGTCCTGTTTTTTCTAATGATGTAGATAACCACCCTTGTAAATATTGTACTTGTATTTTTCTAATGTTTCCTAAATCACCTTTAGCCACCATAGCTTTGGCTTGTTTCACTAAAGGATGCCCGGTATAATTATGTGTTAAAGCAAATAGTTTTCCACTTTTTGTGACGATTTTTTCTAATTCTATGGCTTCATCTAACGTTAAGGTCATAGGTTTATCGCTCACCACATGAAAACCATTTTCTAAAGCCATTTTTGCCGGCGGAAAGTGCATGTGATTTGGTGTTACTATAGCTACAAAATCCATACGAACACCTTCTGGCAGCTCTTTTTCTTTTAAAATCATGTCTTCAAAACTTCCATAGCACCTATCTTCTGGAAGATATAATGCTTTTCCTGAAGCGATTGATCTTTCGGCATCACTACTAAATGCGCCACATACTAATTCAATCATTCCATCAATTGAAGCTGCTTTTCTATGTACATCCCCAATGAATGATCCGGCGCCACCGCCAATCATTCCCATTCTTAATTTTCTATTCATTTAAATTTTATGAAATATGTTATTTAAACTCTATTTGCTTCTAATTTTTTACGTTGTGTATAAAGAATACCAAATAAGACGACTAATACCATCGGGAAAATAGCAATATTACTAAGGGTTTCTTGTCCTGCCATTAATTCTGCTTGTTCTACAGAAACACCTGAGTCTATTGCAGCAGATTTAGCATTATCTAACCATGACCCAATAACTGGTTGCCAAATACTCGTGGCAAACATACCCGCACCACCAATTAAAGACATTCCTAAGGCTCCTGTTTTTGGTATATATTCACTAACAAAACCTATCATTGTAGGCCAAAAATAACAAACACCAATAGCAAATAATATAGCCGAAACATATACCATACCTCCAGTAGCTGAACTCATTAAATATATAGCTAACGCAGAAATAATTGCAGAACCCAACAACACACCAGGTGGATTAAGTTTATGAATTATTGGACCTGCAAAATAACGTCCTACAGCCATTAACCCAGTAACCATTGCTAAAATTAACATAGGACTCGCTCCTGAATTTCCAAGAATTCTTTCAACCCATTGCTGTGTCCCTAGTTCTGTTGTAGCAGTTAATGTCATACAAATTACCATAAAGATAAATAAGGGTGACAGAAGACTTTTTATATTTACTTTAGTATCGGAAACAATATTTTCGTTTTTGGGGAATTTTTGTCCCAAAAATAAAAAGCCATACAACAATGTTGGAATTAACATGATTCCTATTTGCCATTGCCAATTCATACCTGCATCTGTCATAAATTTTGATGCTAAAGCGCCAATAACAATACCTCCTGGAAACCATACATGGAACTTATTCAACATGGTCGTTCTATTTTTAGTATACATGTCTGCTATTAGTGGATTACATGCAGCTTCTACAGAACCATTAGCAAAACCTATAAAAAATGTGGAAATAAGAAGTGTCCAAAATCCGCCTGCAAAAATGGTAAGCAAAATCCCTAGTAAATGAGAAACAAAAGCAATGATCATTAATTTTCGGGGTCCGACAGAATTATAAACTAATCCTCCAAAAATTGTAGCTATCGGAAAGCCTAAAAACGCCATACTGTTTACCCAGCCTAATTCGGTGTCAGATAATTGAAAATCGCTTCCTAATTGACCTAATATACCTGCTCTTATAGCAAAGGTCATGGCTGTAACAATTAAAGATATACAGCTTGCTAAAAAAAGTCTGTTTTTGTTAATATTCTCCATTTTTATTTAGTTTAATTAGTATAAATTTTACGAAAGTTGTTTTCCAACTCGTATTAATAAATCTCTAGTTAGTTCAATTCCTTTGTCTTCAGACATTATTTTTCCTTCATACTCAACACCAATAAATCCTTTATAACCCGATTGCTTAACCATTTTCATTATTTTATAATAATCAATCGATTCATCTTCGCCTTTTTCATTAAAATTACGTGACTTTGCACTTACTGCTTTTGCATAAGGCAACAACTCTTTCATCCCTTGGTATTTATCATATTCTTCAACACAACCATTTTCTTTACTTCTTTCTATACAGAAATTACCAAAGTCTGGTAATGTGCCACAGTTTTTATTTTTAATTTGAGAAAACACTTCTGCCATCCATTTTCCGTTCGAAGAAAAACCACCATGATTTTCAACCAAAATATTAATATTTGAATCTTTTGCGAATTCAGAAAGTTGTTCTAAAGAATCTACACTAGCTTTTGCAGCCTCTCCTTTATTTACACCTCCTGCAAGGTTTACACGAATAGCATGGCACCCTAAAAAATGAGCAGCTTCTACCCATTTATAATGATTTTCTATAGCCTTTAATCT
Source organism: Flavivirga aquimarina (assembly GCF_030540835.1). GTDB lineage: Bacteria > Bacteroidota > Bacteroidia > Flavobacteriales > Flavobacteriaceae > Flavivirga > Flavivirga aquimarina. The sequence goes on from NZ_JAUOEK010000184.1 coordinate 272,703, forward strand.
TTTCTCATTATCAAAATGTGCTAACCCTCCTTCTCCATCTATCATTATTAAAACATTCTGCTGTCCTTCAATATTAGCTCGTAACTTCATCTCCTTTAAATAAGTCATATCTTTTGCCTTATCTTTAAAAAAGCCGCTAACGTATTCTACCCCTTCAAAACCAAAACTTCTAGATTTAGCTGCAAAGTCCAGATGATCCATTTTTTTATCATATAAAGTTCTATGCAACGACCATTGCGCTAAAGACATTTTAAAAAACAAAGGTGCATCCGTTAAAACTTCATCTTCCACTCCTTTCTTTTTCTCTTCTTTTTTACAAGCTGAAAGACCAAGTATTGACAATGCGACACTTGTTTGAGCTGTTTTAATCACAAAATTTCTTCTATCCATGGTAAGCTGTTTTATTTAGTCACAAAACATTGATAACCATGTGAAAGTATATAAATCAATTTAATTTATTGTGTATTTTTATTCAGTGAAAGAATTTAAACAAAAATCGCTTAATGTATTTTGAAGTTGTTAAGCAAGCTGAAAATCATCAACATTTTTTGCACGATACTCGTTAGGCGAGCATTTTTCATGTTTTTTAAATACGGTTGCAAAATATTGACTGGTTGCAAAACCACACATGTAAGCCACTTCAGAAATTGTTAAATCTTTATCCTTTTTAAGTATTTCTTTCGACAACTCCAACCGTTTAATTACTAAATAACGCATTGGTGTTAAGTTGGTTAATTGCTTACAGTGATGTGTAAATCTGGTTAAACCAACGCCTGCAGATTGCGCCATTAAGTCTATAGTCCAATTCTCTGAAAGGTTTTTATCAAGCTCTTTTAAAAAAAACTTTACACTTCTAGAACTATCTGTTAAAGACTCATTTAAAACAATATCATCCGTATTTAGTAAATCAAGTAATAAAATGAGCAAATAATTAATAAGAAGCCTAATTCGTGATGCATTACTCCCATTTACATCTGTATTAATAGCTTTATTAATACGCAAAAAACAATCTCTAACACGTTGATCTGTTTTCCAAATAGACTTTTCGTTTTGCCTTAAAATAGTAGTCAATCTGGTTAAATCATTTTCAGTTAATGTAATCCAATCTGGCCAAACCCAATCTTGATGGGGTCTACGAACTCCTAAATCAATAATAACCCAGTAAAATTTACCCATTCCAATAAATGGATTACCTACTTTATGCGCTTCCCAAGGCCTTGTAATTGTTAAATGATTCGGCGTAAGCAATACCTCACTATTTTCTTGACAATAAGGCATGGTACCAGATTCCAAAAAATGAAACTCTATACCTTCATTACGATGCCAATCTAAACCCCAATCTTGTGGTTCACTCGCATCCCAATAACCAATGCTATTAAGACCCAATGTATTATCATCCAATCTATCTCCCGGATAAGTATGCCTTGCCAACGCCTTAAACTTTAATTTTTTGCGTTTAACTGCATCAACCAGAGGTATACAGGTATCTGCATGATACGTCACTCCATCGGCTTCATAAGGCTGAATCTCCTGTATATTTATTTTCACTGAAATAATTTGAACATTATTGTTATGCAAATTAATTAAATTTCCGTTAATTAACCGTTTAATTATCATTTTCTCTATGTTTTAACAGTTAATAATGATTGTCAAATTGTTAAATTATTAACCTACATACTAAATTCCTTATACAATTTTCAATGATAGAAGACAAAATAACAGAATACCCAACTACCTACGATGCTATTGTAATTGGCACAGGGGTAAGTGGAGGCTGGGCTGCTAAAGAGCTTTGTGAAAATGGGTTAAAAACGCTGGTTCTTGATCGTGGACGTATGGTAAACCATATTGAAGATTACCCAACAATGCACAAAGATTCCTGGGATTTTGAACACCGTGGTGCACAAAGCAAAGAAACTCAAAAAAGGCAACATACGCAGAGTCGTTTATGGGGTGGCACTTTAACAAAACCCGAAAGTAGACATTGGTTTGTTGACGATTTAAAGCATCCATATAATGAAGTAAAAGATTACCTTTGGTTGCGTGGTTACCATGTTGGAGGACGATCAATTATGTGGGGAAGACAATCATACCGCTGGAGCGAAATGGATTTTGAAGCCAATAAATTAGATGGCCATGGTGTTGATTGGCCTATTCGCTACAATGATATTGCGCCTTGGTATGATAAAGTGGAAAAATTTATTGGTGTTTCTGGTAAAAATTTAGGATTAGCACAACTACCAGACGGCAAACTATCAGCCCCAATGGAGCTAAATTGTGTAGAAAAAGATTTGCAAAAAAATATAGAAAACGAATTTGACGATGGCCGTTTGTTAACCATCGGACGTGTTGCTAATAAAACAGGCGACACTGCTCACGAAGGACGTTCTAACTGCCAATACAGAAATAGATGTATTCGCGGGTGCCCTTTTGGAGGTTACTTTAGTAGCAACTCTTCGACATTACCCGCAGCCGAACGCACCGGAAATATGCATTTACGACCCAATTCTATAGCTTATGAAATAGTATATGATGCCGAAACCAAATTAGCATCTGGAGTTAAAGTTATTGATGCCGAAACCAAAGAAAAATTCTTTTTTAAGGCATCCATTATTTTTGGTTGTGCTTCAACTATAGGAACTACCAGTATCTTATTACAATCGAAATCAGAACGATTCCCAAATGGTTTGGGAAATGATAGTGGCGAATTAGGGCATAACCTTATGGATCATCATTATGCAGTAGGAGCTAGAGCTGAAATTGAAGGTTTTGAGGACAAATATTATAAAGGTAGACGCCCTAATGGTTTTTACATTCCACGTTTTAGAAATTTAGGTGATAATAAAACCAAAGCCAAAAATTTTGTTCGTGGTTATGGCTACCAAGGTGCTGCCAGTAGGACAAATTGGAAACGAGCTGTTTCAGAACTAAGTTTTGGTAAAGCATTAAAAGACGAACTTTTAAAACCCGGGCATTGGGTTGTTGGAATGACGGGATTTGGCGAATGTTTACCTTATCATGACAATAAAATATCTTTAAATTACAATAAACTTGATGAGTGGGGGCTTCCTACTTTAGATATCGATGCTGAATTTAAAGATAACGAAATGAAAATGCGTGAAGACATGATGAATCAAGCTGTAGCTATGTTAAAAGCTGCAGGTTATAAAAATGTTAAAGGCATTATGGGTAAAGCTATACAAGGTGCATGTATTCATGAAATGGGAACAGCTAGAATGGGAAGAAACCCAAAAACCTCGGTATTAAACAAACACAATCAAATACACGCTGTACCTAATGTTTATGTTACCGATGGTGCATGTATGGCTTCTTCTGCTTGTCAAAATCCGTCACTAACTTATATGGCGTTAACAGCTAGAGCTGCAAATCATGCTGCCTCAGAATTTAAAAAGAACAAAAAAGTTTAAAGTTATGAATAGAAGAGATGCTTTAAAAAACTTAACTGCAGGTTTGGGTTATACTATTGCAACACCAACTGTGTTGAGCATACTTAATTCTTGCACTGCTAAAACGGAATCATGGACGCCATTATTTCTATCTGAAACAGAAAAACATATCGTAACACATTTGGCTGATATTATTTTACCAACTTCTGAAACGCCAGGTGCTTTAGATGTAAATGTTCCTCAATTTTTAGATTTAATGTATCATGATATGGAAACAGCAGTGAATAAAAAATTGTTTAATACTGGCGCCACATTTTTTGTGAAAAAATTTAACAATTCATTTAACTATGAGACTACTTTAAAAGGGGAAAAAGAGGATTTTGAAAAACTATTAAATTCTTATTTCACTCCTACTGATGGTCTCTCTGTTGAAGATGTTGAAACTTTATTAAAAGAAGATGCCGAAGCCATAATAACAAATGTAGATTTAGAGGCACCTTCAAATAAAGTTGAAACCTATTCTATTTATAAATTTTTACTATCCGTTAAATATTACACACTGTTTGGGTATTTTACATCCGAAAAAGTAGGCGAAGAAGTTTTAGCCTACGATCCAATTCCAGGAGTTTACAATAGCTGCATCTCTGTTGAAGAAGCAACCAATGGAAAAGCATGGTCTTTATAAATTTGGGCACAAAATCAAAATCATTTTTTTTAATTTTAGAATAACTACATAATGAAAGTCATAAATAAATCTTATACCATAACTTTATTAATGACTTTATTTATTTCGCTTAAAACATTAACCGCACAAGAATTTAAAGATTATACGATAACTATTGAAGATAAGCAAATTGCCATAGACCTAGTGGCTATTGAAGGCGGTACGTTTTATATGGGAGCTGATAAAAATGATACTACTCGTAAAAAAAACGAAAAACCTCAACACCAAGTTAAATTAGACGATTTTTGGATTGGCAAATATGAAATTACTTGGAAACAATACGATGCTTTTGTTTATGAAAAATTTGATAACACTGATTTAAAAGAAAACCCTAAACTTGATGCTTTAGGCATAGACGCTCTTTCTGGAGCAACAACACCTTATGTAGATATGAGTTTTAATATGGGAAAAGTATCTGCTCCAGCAGTAAACATGACTCAATATGCAGCCATTATGTATTGTAAATGGCTTTCATCAAAAACAGGTATTTTCTATCGTTTGCCTACAGAGGCAGAATGGGAGTATGTTTGTAAAAAAGGAGAAACAGACAAAACAGAGACAATTAATGATGTTTCTTGGTTCTCGGGAAACTCAGAAAATAAATATAAAAAAATAGGACTTAAAAATGCCAATAAAATTGGGGTTTATGATATGCTAGGAAATGTATCTGAATGGGTACTAGACCAATACAGCACTTCGTATTATGAAACATCACCTAAAGAAAACCCCTGGAATAAACCTACAGAACTTTACCCTAGGGTTTTAAGAGGTGGTTCATGGAAAGATACAGCCGATAAAATCTGTTGTACTTCCAGAACGCCGTCAAATCCCTTATGGAAAAGAAGAGACCCTCAAATTCCTAAAAGTGACTGGTGGCATACTGATGCACCATTTATAGGCTTTCGAATAGTTAGACCTAAGATACAGCCATCAAAAGAAAATATTCAAAAATACTGGCTAGAAGTTATTAAAGATTTTAATCTTAATTAATCATTATTATGAGCAATGAAACTAAAAATTTTACACGCAGAGATTTTGTAAAAGGGTCATCTTTAGCAACTAGTGGCATTATACTTGCACCTTCATTATTAAGTGCAACGCCTTTTAAAAAGAAAGAAAATATTTTAAAATTGGCTGTAATAGGCTGTGGTGGCAGAGGTACTGGAGCTGTTGTTCAAGCACTCAAAGCAGATGAGAATGTGCAATTAGTAGCTATGGCTGACGCTTTTAAAGATCAAGTAGATAAGTCTTATGAAAACTTATCTAAAATATTTGATCCCACACGAATACCAGTAAAAAATACCATGAAATTTTTCGGGTTCGGTTCCTATAAAAAGGCTATCGACGAAGCCGATGTTATTATACTAACAACACCCCCGGGGTTTAGACCTCAGCATTTTGAATATGCTATTTCGCAAGGCAAACACGTTTTTATGGAAAAACCTGTAGCTACTGATGTAGCAGGAGTAAAAAAAGTTTTAGAGGCTGCTAAAATAGCAGAAGCAAAAAAACTTAATGTTGTTCTGGGTTTGCAAAGACGTTATCAATCTAGCTATCTAGAATCATTTAACCATATTAAAAAAGGCGATTTAGGCAAAATTGTCTCTGGTCAAGTGTATTGGAATAGTGGCGGTGTATGGGTACGCCCCAGAAAGGAAAATTATACCGAAATGGAATACCAAATGCGAAACTGGTATTATTTTAATTGGCTTTGTGGCGATCATATATTAGAACAGCATATTCACAACTTAGACGTCGCTAACTGGTTTATAGGAGAATACCCTATTAAAGCACAGGGTATGGGCGGAAGACAAGTAAGAAATGGTAAAGATCATGGTCAAATTTTCGATCATCACTTTGTAGAATTTGAATACCCCAGTGGCGCTATTATTTCAAGTCAATGCAGGCATCAAAAAGGTTGTTTAACTCGTGTTTCCGAATCGTTTCAAGGTACCTTAGGAACTTCAGAAACCAGTGGTGCGAATAACGCATTATTAAAATCGTATTCTGGTGATGTTATTTATACGCATGATGACGAAATGTATAAAAACCCATATCAAGTTGAGCATGACAAACTTTTTGCTGCTATTAGAAATGGAGAAGTAATTAATAATGTTGATTATGGTGTAAAAAGTACCATGACAGCTATTTTAGGAAGAATGGCAACCTATTCCGGAAAACAAATTACATGGGACGAGGCCATGGCTTTTGAACATAACCTGGTTCCAAACGAAGACACTTTATCATTTGATTCAATACCTCCGGTAATTCCCGATGAATTTGGCAATTACCCTATTCCAGTTCCTGGTGAAACAACTTTTATTTAAAAAATTTATAAAATGGATAGACGAATATTTATAAAAAAAAGCGCTACTGCTGCATCCTTTTTAGGGTTGGGACTTACAGGGCTTAATGCTTTAAATACATCTGGAAACCAAAAAAATATAGCTCTTAACTCCTTTAAATTGAATTATGCGCCTCATTTGGGCATGTTTAAACATCATGCAGGAGAAAGCCCTATCGATCAATTAAGTTTTATGGCCGATGAAGGCTTTACAGCTTTTGAGGATAACGGCATGAAAAACCGTTCTGTTAAAACCCAGGATGCCATGACCAAGGTTATGATTGATAGAGGTATAAAAATGGGGGTTTTTGTTGCACATAAAATTTCTTGGAAAGAACCTAATCTCTCAAGCGGTAACCTGGAAAAACGCGAAGCGTTTTTAAATGATATAAAAGCATCTGTCGAAGTAGCAAAACGTGTTAATGCAAAATGGATGACCGTGGTTCCTGGTCATGTAGATTTAAAACAAAACATGGGTTATCAAACCAAGCACGTTATTGAAACTTTAAAACAAGCTTCAGCTATTTTAGAACCGCATAACTTAACTATGGTATTAGAACCATTGAACTTTAGAAATCACCCAGGCCAATTTTTAAGTGAATCCCCTCAAGCTTATCAAATATGTAAAGCTGTAGACTCACCATCTTGTAAAATTCTTTTTGATATTTATCATCAACAAATACAAGAAGGCAACTTAATTCCTAACATTGATGCCTGTTGGGATGAAATAGCTTATTTCCAAGTAGGTGACAACCCAGGTAGAAAAGAACCTACGACCGGCGAAATTAACTATAAAAATGTTTTTAAGCATATTCACTCTAAAGGTTTTAAAGGTATTATAGGAATGGAGCATGGAAACTCTAAAAAAGGCAAAGAAGGTGAACGTGCTGTAATTAACGCCTATAAAGTTTCTGATAATTTTTAAATTTATGCTACAATAAACTTTTTTATTTAAATAAATTAAATATACCAAATCATGACAAAAAAAATCGTCAACTATATTTTATTTATCACTTTCACTCTTTTTGCAGTTATCCAGTTAAATGATCCTGATAGTATTTTGTGGTTTTCAATATATTTCTTTGTCGCTTTAATTTGTTTAATCGCAAATTTTAAAACAATTCCAAAATCAATTTTAATTATAACAATTACTGGGCTACTTGCCTTTTCGGCATTCCATTTTTCTCTTTTTATTGATTACTTACATACCGAAAACAAAGAAGAGATTTTTGGAGCAATGGTTTACGAAAAACCATACTTAGAAGGTACAAGAGAATTTATCGGACTTTTAATTGCTGCTGTAGGTGTTATTTATCAATTAAAAAAACCTAAGAGGATTCAGGAATAGCATAAGCTAAAAAACGAATACGCTTATTTCTTTCAAAACTCTTTTTAAGAAACTTTTTGTTTGTTTTTTTTCAGTGAATGATTATACACAAAAATCAGTTATTAATTTTGCATCTTTACATCCGTATTTCATCAATTTTAAATTCTCCCCCTATCAAGAAACAACAATAATGAATAGATTTTTAACACCTTTTTTTCTTATCGCGACAAGCCTTATCACAAGTTCCGCATTTTCTCAAAACAGAATTTCTGGAAGCATAAAAGATAGCCATGGCAAACCATTAGAAAACGTAAACATTACACTAACACATTCCAATCTTAATGCCATAACAAATAATGAGGGCCTTTTTATAATAGAACATGTTTCAAATGGACATGATACTATTTTCATTTCTCATTTAGGTTACAAATCAATTAATCAAAATATTTCAATACAGGAAAAAGACATATCACTTTCTTTTGTTTTAGAAAATGATTTATTAAATCTTCAAACTGTAGTTGTTACCGGCTCATTCGACCCTAGAGTTCAATTAGAGTCCAATACATCGGTAAGCATCCTTAATTCTAAAGCAATTAAACAAGCTTATCCACAAGGTACAGCAAGTTTGCTTCAAGAAATTCCCGGCACATTTACAGATGCTTCGGCCGGCGAAGTATTTACAAAAGTATATACGCGAGGTGTTTCAGCTTCTGCAGAAGACGATACAGGTTGGTACTATGTTTCTTTGCAAGAGGACGGGCTTCCTGTTAGCCTTGTTCAATATTCATACTACGGCCCAGATCTTTTTCATCGTTTAGATTTAACCACCGAAAAAGTAGAAGCTTTAAGAGGCGGAAGTTCATCAATTGCAACATTTAATGCTCCCGGCGGGATTTACAATTTTATTTCACATGGTATTCGAAATAACTTTGGAGGCGATATACGATTGTCCACTGGCATTCAAGGCAACAAAAATTATTTATCTAAAATCGATGCCAATATTGGTGCTCCCATGGGAAATAACTGGTTTTTTAATGCTGGTGGACATTACAGGCTCGATGATGGTGCTCGCGATAATGATTTCACATTTAGTAAGGGCGGACAATTTAAATTTAATGTCATTAAAAAACATGATAAAGGGTATTTAAAATTCTACGGAAAACTTTTAAATGACAAAACCAATCGCTATACAGGTGTTGCAGCAACAAATTGGGATAATCCAACGCCTGCATTTGGTCAAGATTTTAATACAACGTCGTTATTAATGCCAAGTTTTAATGCAAGCATTCCTGATGGAAGAAATCTGGATTCAGCCAATAATTTTAACCCGACTCAGGGTGTGCATGCCAAAGATTATGCTTTTGGATTTGATTTTAATCAAGACATCGGTAATAACTGGACCATAAGAAACAATAGTAAGTTTTCTGTTAAAGACGCCAACTGGCAAACTTCAATAAGTAATGCCTTTGTATCTTTAAATAATCCATTAGCTTATTTTATAAGCGGCGCCGAATTTCCTATAGGTCAAGTTGTTTTTCGTGATGCTCAATCCGGTTCAGAATTGGCGCGTATAAATAATGCAGGAATCTTAGCTGGAGATCCTATAGAATACCTAACAAGTAGTACATTACCTAATGATGCTATTATGGGAACTTCTACCTGGTACAAAGAAAGTAAAGCGGATGAATGGATGAATCATTTTTCTCTAAGAAAGCAATTAGAAAATCATGATATAACTGCTGGTTTTGATTTAGGGTTTTCTAACACATCTTTATTCACACAAGCTAGTTTTGCTTTTATAACCTACGAGCCTAACCCAAGAATGCTTCAAGTAACACTTGAAAATCCCGGGGAGCCAGTAATTGCTTTATCTGATGAAAATGGAGTTAGTAATTATGGTGGTTTGTGGTTTGTTAATTCTGAAGCCAAAGTAAGCCAACTATCCACTTTTGCTAACGATAAATGGAAAATATCTAATAATGTATATTTAGATTTGGGCTTGCGCTACGAATCTATAAACCATAAAGGAAGTAAAGATCGTTATGCTCCGTTTACACAAGATGGCGGACTTGATGGCGACAGTAATACTGCTTACGATAATAGTATTTCAGTACCAACTGGAGAGAAAGATAATTTCAACTATACCTATAATTATTTATCATTTTCCGGAGGCATCAATTATAATATAAATGACAATGCCGCCATTTTTGCAAGACTGTCCCAAGGCAATAAAGCCCCCGAATTAAATTATTATTTCGATAATTTCTCTAATGTTCCAATAAACAAAAAAGGTGAGGTTCAAAAAATAACGCAGATAGAAACAGGGGCTAAATGTAATTTTAAAGACTTTTCGTTTACAAGCACTGTGTTTTTGAGTCAACTTAAAGATATTGGAATTGCTAATTTTGAGTTTGATTCTGATGATAACAGCATCTTTTATACACCTATCCTGTTTAATACATCAAGAACTATCGGTCTAGAATGGGAAAGTGTATATACGCCATTTCAAAACTTTTTATTCCGTTTTAACGGAATCGTTCAAGACCCGAAAGCAACAACATGGAATATTTATGATGCCGCAGGCTCTGTAGACACTGCCGATGACAATATAGTAGACTATTCGGGTAATATCTTACCTTTTAACCCAAAACTTATGTTTAATTTTAGTACCGAATATGAGAAAGGTAAATTATCGGCCTTTTTTAAATGGCAATTTATGGGGAAACGTTTTGGTAATGTCGCTAACGGATTTGAACTTCCTGCTTACAGCATTTTTAATCTGGGAACCGGTTATAAAGTTACCAAACACCTATCGGCAAATATTTTGGTAACCAATCTTTTTAATTCTGAAGGTTTAGCCAACTTTTTTGGAGCCAATAGTTTTGGTGCTAATGCCAATGGTGCTACTCCCGAATTTATTGCTGCTAACCCTGACGCTAGTTTTATTGTGGTTCCTGTGTTGCGAAGAAGAGCTTTGTTACAGATGAATTATAGTTTTTAAAATAATAAAAATCTTATGAAATATTTATCATTTTTAACAACCATACTGATAATCTATTTCACTGTATCCTGTACTAAAGACAAAAAACTAGTTAATACATTTCCAGAAGAAAAGAAAAAACAAATTGAAGCACTACCATTTACTGCATTAGATCTCACTGATATGAATGCTTTTAAGCCTGTTTCAAAAAATTGGAATATTGTTGGCGATGTGGTTGCCAATAGAACAAAAAAACAAGCTTTTAGTGCTTCTGAAGGTACAGGTGTTTTACTAAACACACCGCAAAAAGAAACAAAAGAGCATCTGTTTACCAGTTTTGAACATGGCGATATCGAACTAGAATTTGATGTTATGATGCCTTTACAATCAAATTCCGGAATTTATTTTCAGGGGCGTTATGAAATTCAACTCTTTGATAGTTGGGGAATTGAAAACCTAAAACACAGTGATATTGGAGGTATTTACCAACGATGGAATAACGATGCTGAAAAAGGTAAAGAAGGCTACGAAGGTCATCCACCAAAATTAAACGCAGCCAAAGCTCCGGGGTTATGGCAACATTTTAATATTTTATTTCGCGCTCCAAGATTTGATGATGCAGGGAATAAAATTAAAAATGCTCAGTTTGAAAAAGTTATTTTAAACGGCATGTTACTTCATGAAAATATCGAAGTATTCGGGCCAACACGTTCTTCTGCTTTTAATGATGAAAAAGCTATGGGGCCACTTATGATACAAGGCGATCACGGTGCTGTAGCATTTAAAAACATGAAGTATAAATTATATGAAAGTAAAGCTATAGGGATTAAAAGCACCTCTTTAAAAACTTATGATAATCCCAATGAAATTACCGTTATTAAAACTATTGATAGCTTTAATAAAATAAGTGAAATAAAAACAGATTCTATTTCGCCAATGATGCGTGTTGATAGAAATGGACGAAACATCCTTACATATTCGGGCGCTTTAAGCATCCCTGATTCCGGCGATTATCTTTTTGAAATGAAAGTTAACGGTGGCACCTTTCTTATTATAAATAATGACACCATTATTAACCTGAACAATCTTTTTAGGTCGGATACTACAGCTTTTAAAAAAGTGGCATTGAAAAAAGGGGATGTATCTTATAAATTACTTTACAACAAACCTTTTCCTTGGTACCGTGGTTTCGATTTATATGTAGAAGGCCCTAACATGCAACGCTATTCCATTCAAAAAACAAGTTTGGATGATTTGAGAAAACAAAAACCTATAAAAGAAATAACACTAGAAGTTAAAGATCAGCCTATAACACAACGTAGTTTTATAATACATAAAGGCGAAAAGCGCACTCATTGCATTTCGGTTGGTTTAACAGAACATTTAAACTACACATTAGATCTGGCAACTGGGTCTTTGTTACAAGTTTGGAATGGTGCGTTTTTAAGAACAACCCAAATGTGGCACTCTAGAGGCCAACACCAAACAGGCGAACCTATCGGATTTACAATTGCTTCTCATGGCGACTTAGATTTTGCTTATCTAGAAAATAAAAATGACGAATGGCCCAAGCATTTAAATGAAGACTTAAGCTTTAAATCATTAGGTTACGAGTTTGACGACAAACAAATTCCTAAGTTTTCCTTTAAAATAAATGATGCCGAAATTTCTAATATCCTTATAGCTTCTAAAGATGAAAAGAGAGGTTTAAACAGAATTATTAGTATAAATTCTCAAACTCCTATTTGGCATAAAATTGCCGGTGGAAGCAGTATTAAAGCATTGCCAAATAACACCTATATTATTAATAATGAAAGTTACTATATAGATTTTTCTGGTAATAAAAATTTAAAACCCTTAATTAGGCATAGTCATGGTAAAGATGAATTATTGGTAAAAATACCTAAAGGCGAATCAACAATTAATTATGACATTATCTGGTAAGCTAAAACAAATAATCATGCAAAAAACAATAACATTAACAGCCTTAGTAGTTTTCTTTTGTATTGGTCAATTAAGTTTTAGTCAATCAAAATCGTCAATCATAAAAAAAGAAGCTAAATACTATAAAATTGTAGATGTCCCCATTCCAAAAGATGTAATATTAGAAGTAGGTGGATTAGCATTAACCGATGATGATAAACTAGGTGTTTCTACACGTAGAGGTGAAGTATGGCTTATTGATAAACCAAATAGCAAAACACCTATTTATAATAGATATGCTCATGGTTTACATGAAGCATTAGGTCTTGCTTATAAGGATAATGGATTTTATTTATCGCAAAGAGGTGAGCTTACGCGTCTAGAAGATAAAAACAATGATGGGGTTGCCGATTTATATAAAACAATTTATTCATGGCCACTATCTGGGAACTATCACGATTATTCTTATGGGCCAAAGATTTTAGATAACGATGACATGCTGGTAACCTTAAACCTATCTTGGATTGGTTATGGTGCAAGCTTAGTAAAATGGCGAGGTTGGTTATTAAAAATCACACCTGAAGGAGAAATGACACCTATAGCAACAGGTTTACGCTCGCCTGCTGGTTTCAGTGTAAATAATGAAGGTGATATATTTTATACCGAGAATCAAGGCGATTGGGTAGGTTCTGGAAGAATGACTCATTTAGAAAAAGGTGATTTTGCGGGAAGCCCTGAAGGCTTAAAATGGACAGACGATCCAAAATCGCCTCTAAAGCTAAAGCCTGAAGATATTAAAGATAATTCGGGGTTTACTCTTTATGAATATGCTCAAAAAATACCTGAATTAAAAGCACCTGCTATATGGTTTCCGCATACTATTTTGGGTATTTCTACATCAGATATTCTTTATGATACTACTCAGGGAAAATTTGGCCCTTTTGAAGGTCAACAGTTTATAGGAGACCAAGGGCATAGTAAAATTATGCGTGTTTATATGGAAAAAATAAACGGCGTTTACCAAGGCGCTGCCTTCCCTTTTGTTGAAGGTTTTTCTTCAGGGGTTTTAAGAATGATTTGGGGAAGTGATAATAACATGTTTGTTGGTATGACTAGTAGGGGTTGGGCTTCAACAGGAAAAAAAGAGTTTGGATTACAACGCTTGGTTTGGACTGGTAAAACGCCTTTTGAAATTAAAACCATGAAAGTTCAAAATGATGGTTTTATACTCGAGTTTACTAAACCGGTAAATAAAAAAATGGCGAGAGATTTATCAACTTATAAGCTCTCAACATTCACTTATAAATATCATAAAAAATATGGCAGTCCTATTATTGACCAGCAAAATGCTATGGTTCATAAAGCTGATGTTTCAGAAGATGGCTTAACTGTAAGGTTAACAATTCATGGTATGCGATTGGGGTATATTCATCAAATTGAAATACCTACTTTAAAGTCTACTTCTGGTGAATTGTTGCTACATAATACAGGATATTATACTTTAAATGAAGTTCCCGGTGGTGAGTTAAAATCGCATCAAATGGATTTACCAAAAACATCTGGAAAAGTTGTAGACCAACCTAAGCGCGTAAATACTATGCCAGCTTCGTGGGGAGAAAAAGGTGCTGATGAAAAATTAGTTATTGGTACTGTTCCCGGTTTAAAATATGATGTTGAAGAAGTTACTATTAATAGAAATAGCAAAATTCAATTAACTTTAAATAACAATGATGACATGCTGCACAACATTGTTATAACAAAACCGGGAGAAAAAACGCCGTTAAAAGTTGGTGAAATGGCTCTTAATTTGGGACTTGATGGTCCTGATTTAAGCTATGTTCCTTTTTCAGATTTGGTTTTATTTCATTCAGGAATCGTAGGACCAGAAAGTAATGAAACTATTTATTTTACTTCGCCAAACGAACCCGGAGAATATTGGATAGTATGTACATTCCCAGGACATGCTTATACTATGAGAACAAAATTGATTGTAAAGTAAAACGTTTTTAATGCTATTGCAAAAATGGATTTGTAAAAGTTAAACTGACCTCATTTTGATTTAAAATTGGTAAAAGCACTAAAGTTAATGCTTGTCACCTTAAGTACATCGAAATCACGATAATTACCTTTTTACAATTTTAAAAGTGGCTGCTTTACTTTTTGTATTGATTGTAATAAAATAGATCCCTGCTGCTGCATTTATCGTTAAAGGAATAACGCTTATTTCTTTAAAATTATCTTCTTTTATTAGCTTACCATCAATACCATGGACTTTTATATGGGCGGTTGCAAAAGACTTACCTAAATCAATTGAAATATTTTCTAAAAAAGGATTGGGATATATCGATATACTAGTCTTAAATTCGTCGTCATTATCGTCTACATGTAAATTTGTATTCATTAAGATTTCATGGCCTCGTATACCCAAATGGTCTGTTCGAAAATCACCTGTTAACAGACCGTTATCATCAACTATATCATCATTAATACTCCCTGTTAAATCAGATATGCCTGTCGTCATTATTGTAGTATTCCAACGTGATTGTAGTCCACTTATAATAACATTTCCATCAATTGTATAGTTTTCATTTCCTTTAAATCTTATCCACGAGCTCCCGCCTACAAAAGTATTTCTATAAACATACGAGTTATAAGTAGTATTTTCATAATAATTACTTGATGCAAAAAGAAATAGCTCACTATTTCCCTGGGTCTCTGAGACTTTTATATGATTATAACAAACCTCATGGTCATGTGGAGCAGATGAACCAACTTCGGCACCATATCCAACTTTGATTAAACAACCACTAACATTATTTATTGCGACATTAGCTCTTACGGTAGTAAAGGATCGGGTTCCTTTTAAAAACCATCCAGAAGCAACCCCACTATCGCTAGCTATATTTTGTTCTACTAAAACATAATCACTCCAATACGCTTCAAAGAAGCCTCCATTATTTCCTTGGTTATGAATCTCTGTATGATTATTTTCTTTATAGAGTATATTCTCTTTGTAACTCCCTGTAGCACTTACAAAAACAGCCAACGTATTATCAGTCCCTACTATACCTGGTCCTAAATTGTGAAAATGATTTTTCCACCAAGTAGAACGTGACACATCACCTGTTGCCCACCAAAAATGGGCGTTATTTACATCTTGCCTACCATCAATCCATTTTATGCCAGCTACAAAAACATCCTTTAGGCTTCCGTTATCTGTAAAAATTTTTGCACTAGAACAATCTAATACAGGTATTTCATCAGGGTAGCCAATAAGAGAAGGTGTTTTTGTATTTGCATCAAGACGCAAATTATCATTGGCACTAGAATCGCCTTTTACAAGATAGTTACCCGCTCTAAAAACAATAATTTTATTATGGTAAGTCGCATCATTCCTGTCATTTTTATACCAATCTTCTATATCTTCAAGAGGTTGCGAAATGGTCCCAACTTTTGTTCCGGTATACCCATCCTGTATAAAAACAAATTTACTATCGTCTATTGTTACATCCCATTCGGCAGTAACTGTATTATACTCTTGGTCTGTAATTTTAATTTCAAAATGATACACACCAGAATTAGGTGCCAACCAACTAATATTACCATAGTTTTCGCTTCCATAAATTTCGCCAATAGTGGCTCCTGTCGGCCCTTGAACAATTTCGTACTTAAAAGGCCACGCACCACCTTGAACTCCTATAGGTATTTCATATTCCATGTTTGAATGTGCCCATCTATGGCGTGAGTGGGTTTGCGTAATATTATCAGGCTGAGGATACACCAAATGCATTGGCATTTTTGCAGGAATAAAATATCCATCGGACAGTTTCCAGTCTTGAGCATTTAAAAATGCAACGATATTGAAAAATAGCGCTATTAATAGATTTTTTTTCATCTTAAAAGATTTGGGGTCAATGATGAATGTTTAAATATGTATCAATATAAGTAAATATTATCTATTCTTGGTTTTTTCTTCTTTTTCAAGTTCTTCTAACGTCCAATAATCTTCACGGTCTTTGGTTGCAGCTCTTGTATTGCGTACATCTTTTTTACTAATCAAACTTGCTCCGTTAATAGCCCTAACATAGCTTAGTACATCTGAAAGCCACTGATCTCCATTATCTTTTAATGGTAACATAATACCGTATTCTTTTCCGTCTATTGGCCCAATAAGACCATTAAGTAAAATTTTATTTAACGTGTTTTTATTTCCTAAAACTCTAGGGCTACCAATTAAAGTAGGTGCAATTAGTAATCCATCTTCACTTTTAGCGCCTTGCATATCGGCTCCATGACATGTTATACATAATTGATTATATATATCGTAGCCATCTAAAATTCTTTTTCTATCATTTATAGATTTATCTGAAAATTGCTCTTTTAACTGGGCTAATCTTGAGTCATCTTTCTTTAAACTTTCTTTTACAGAATGCGCAATTATTTCATTTTCATTAAACTTTTCACCTATAAAATCAAGTATTTCGGTGGCTTTTTTATCTTTACTATTACGTAAACTTAGTGCTATTTGATTTACAACTTCTATATCATCACTTTTAGATAATTCTTCTAATGATGATAACAACGATGTGTCTCCTGATTTTAAATATGAATCGCATAACCGAATGGCTATAACTTTTACGCGAGTATCTTCATCTTTTAATTTTTCATTAACTAAGGTTTTATCTAACGCATCTAAACCTTCTAATGTATAAAGCGCATGTATTCTTTGTAAACCAAAATCTTTATCGGCATTAAAAAGTCCTCCGAAAAACGATTCATTATCTCTTGCAATATCTTTAAGATCTTCAATCACAGACTCATCTTCTTTTAAGATAATTAGTTTTTGAGCTGTATTACGATACCAACCATTTGGATGCCCCAAGTATTCTAATAACTCTGAAGCTGATTTACCAAGCATATTAGGACGCTTATCTGGTTTAATATCTTCATGTACTATTCTGTAAATTCTACCTTTACCTATATTTTTATCTAGTTCTTTACGAATAATAACAGGTCTTATAGCACTTCCTTCTCTAGTCCAGTTACTTTCTTGAATGATACCACGGTACATGTCTACAATATACAATGTGCCATCTGGTCCGGTCTTAGCTTGTACTGGTCTAAAATTTAAATCGGTAGAAGCCATAAACTCTGTTTTATCATAGGCATTATAAAGCACTTTTTTACCGTTTTCATTTTTAACTTTGGCTCTTCTTATAAGTCTACCAACAGGTTCTGGAATAAATAAATCACCATACATTGATGGCGGTAATTTATGTCCGCGAAAAAGCTCTTGTCCCGCTACCCCAGTAAAGTAGTTAAGTGTATTATCTTCACGTAATCGTTTAGGTCCACCTTGAACATCTGGTGTTCCAACTATTGGCCATGGTTCCATAAAACCTTCTGCTAACCTCCCTGGTGGGTCGTAAGCACCATAAACGGCATGCTGTTGAAATCCATAAGCAGGGTTCTCGGCTCCAGCAGTCGAGTAATACATAATACCCATATCGTCTTGTGTTAAACCCCATTGCCCTCTAGTCATATTTTCAAGGGTATCAACAATAACCTTATTTTTTTTGAATTTGAATCTTGCCGGGTTATATGTAGTATATACCCAATTATCTAAATTCCAAAGCAACCCACTTTGTTGATGTTCTAAGTTACCCCCTCTTCGATTTTTATTATGGTATACACGTTCTTTTTTATCGGCTACTCCATCATTATCTGTATCCTTATAACTCCATAAATCATACGAAAAAGTTTCATTTACAATTAATTCATTCTCCAATGGTAAAATCATTCTTGGAAGTAACAAACTATCTATAAAAACAGTACTCTTATCCATTTTGCCATCGCCATCTAAATCTTCTAATAGTTTTATTTTACTAATAGATCGATTTGTCCCAGTACCATCAACATCTTGCATGTATGTATTCATTTCTGCTACATACATTCTACCATCTCCATCCCAAGCTATTGCTACAGGTTCATCAACCATTGGTTCACTGGCCACCAACTCTACCTTATAGCCTTCTGGCAAATAAAAGGTTTTCATACTTTCTTCTGGTGAAAGAAATTTTGAAGGTGCTTCTCTTACTATTTCCGGTTTCTCGTAAATTTTATCCGCGTATTGTTTTTCTTTACAAGAAAAAAGAATCATAATTGTAAGAAGTCCTAATGTTAATTTTAGCTTTTCCATTAAAAGTTTATTTAGATATGTATAAAAGCACCCAGATTATATTTTAACCTGAATAAATCGTCAATGATTTAAATAAAAACCAAATATATATACAAAAACCAATATTATAGTGCAGTATTTTTCACTGAAATAAATTATACTTCGGTAATCTATGTAACCGAAGTATCATTTATGATATCAATTAGAATTTAAATCTTGTTACAGCCCAAAAGCTATGGAAAGATTAATAATATATAAAAAATAAATTTTCACTCCCAACTGATGAATCTGTTATAAAATCAACTTTTTTTGGTGCTCAGGGAAGCCATTAAAAAATAGTCTATACCAATTTTCAACTATATATGATATAAAAAAAGGGTTCAACTTTAATCTCGATGGCTATCGGAAAGTCAAACCCTTAATATTTTAACTTAAACACTTTGTGGAATAGTGTCTCGTTATTATTTCTTAGCTTGAATAACTAAAAAATATATAATACTATTTCCAAGTAGCTGTTTTAGCTGCTTCAAATATTTTTTCTGCTTCTTCTAAAGAATATTCACTCATACTAAAACCAGAGTTCATTTCAATAGATTCTCCTTTGTCATTCATTTTAATATAATCAACAAAGTAATCTACATCTCCTCCAATAGCTGTTTTATAAATAAAACCATTAGCCTCTTCTTTAACTATTTCGAAACCTTCATCTTCCTCACTTACTTCTTTATAATATGCAACTAGTTCTTCCAAAGACATTCCAGAAGCCTCACTATCCATATTTACTTCTAATTTAAATTTACCATTAGAGATAAGTAAACTTGTTGTTTTTACTCCATCAACTTCAGCGCCACCCATACCCTTTTTAATTTCAGCGCCACTTGGTGCTTGTATAATGGTAGGAATACCTTTTTCTGTTAAATCGTAGCTGGCTATAGCAGGAGCTTCTTCAACAGGAGTTTCTGTGCTACCTTTATTTTCAGAAAGGTTTTCTTTTTTAGTTTTTCCACCGCATGATACCAAAGAAGTTAAAATAATTAGGAAGGCGATTGATTTTTTTAGGTTTTGCATGATTTTGTAATTTTGGGGTTAAATAAATTTTAAGCAAAAATATCAATTTATAATTAATGACAAAATTTTAATACTCTAATACAACTATTTTTTAATCCAGCAGGTCTTTATCCGGGTCTTTCTCTCCATGTATAAGTAGAAATTTATCTGCTGAATTGGTTATCAAAAAAAGAAAATAAATTTTTTCTGCTTCACTTTAGCGAAGCATTAGTAGGTTAAACTACAATAAGTTTAGTTTAACTATTGTTTTTATTTCGTAAAATACAACGTATTATTCTACAATAAATTTACCTTTCATTATAGCGTAATGCCCGGGAAAACTACATAAAAAATCGTAGGTTCCAGGTTCTGGAGCATCAAACTCAATGGTGGTTGTTTGTCCACCACCAATTAATTTAGTATGTGCAATAATATCATCCTTAAAATCAGCTGGAATATAGTCGGTAGCTTTAGAAGTGGCCGCCTTATTTCCAAAAGCAGCAACATTTACACCTTGCTTTAAAATAACAAGATTATGTCCCATAATATTAATAGCCATTTTACCTTTGTGTCTTAAGGTTATTTTTACTTTTTGACCTGCTTTTACCTTAATTTCAGATTTATCAAATTTCATCATATCATCACCAGAAATGACAATACTAGCTACATTGTTATCTGTTTTAGTTTCAGTTTCTGTTTTATTTGTCTTTTTTTCATACGAAAAACCTTCTTTCTTTTTTTCTTCTTTGCCTCCACAACCTATTAGTAGCGTAAATGAAAAAATCGATAACGCAAAAAGTTTTACTGCTTTCATATTTGTTTTTTATTTATAAGATTTTAAAACCAAATATATGTATATAAAAACATATATAAGTGCAGTATTTTTCACTGAAAAATATTGCACTTATATACAAATGATTGGTAGGTTTTTACGATTTTAATTAAAACGAAAATCTAGAAGTATACATTAACGCTTTGTTTAATCTATAAAATATAATCTGTACTAATAAAATTGGATGTCTTTTTCTCCAGCAACTCTTTTAAAATAGCGTTATTATAATCGTTGTCTTTTGATGCTACAAATGTTCGTATTGAAAACGATCGTAATGCATCATGTACACTTAAAGTACTAAATGCAGAATCTTTTCTTCCTGTAAACGGATAAACATCAGGCCCTCTTTGGCAAGAACTGTTTAAATTCACTCTGCACACTAAGTTTACCAAAGTATCAATTAGAGGGGATAATGTATTTACATCTTTACCAAATAAACTTACTTGTTGTCCATAATTAGATGCTGCCATATCATCTAATGGTTCTTCAATATCTGTAAATGGAACAATAGGAACAAGAGGGCCAAACTGCTCTTCTTTATATATTCGCATCTCTTTATTAACAGGGTATAAAGCTGCCGGAAATATAAAATTCTCGCTAATTTCTCCTCCTTTATCATTCAGTATTTTTGCTCCTTTTTCTAGAGCATCGTCTATTAACTCACGAATATAAGCAGGTTTTTCTACTTCTGGAAGTGGTGTTAACTTAACACCCGGTTCCCACGGGTTTCCGAACTTAAGCGCATCTACTTTTGCAGAATAGCGTTTATTAAAATCATCTACAATCGACTCGTGTACATACAATACTTTTAAAGCAGTACAACGTTGTCCATTAAAAGACAGGGTTCCCGCTATACATTCGTTTACTGCTAAATCCAAATCGGCGTCTGGTAAAACTATCGCAGGATTTTTGGCTTCTAAACCTAACACCAAACGCAATCTATTTTTCTTTGGATGATTATTTTGAATGGCGTTTGCAGATTTACTATTTCCAATTAATGCTAATACATCTATTTTACCTGACTGCATAATTGGTGTTGCCAATACACGACCACGCCCATAAATAACATTTACAACACCTTTTGGGAAACTATTTTGAAAGAATTCTAACAAGGGTGTAATTAATAATACCCCTAGTTTAGCTGGTTTAAAAATTACAGGATTACCCATAATTAATGCGGGAATAAGTAATGTGAATGTTTCATTTAGCGGATAATTATATGGCCCTAAACACAAAACAACGCCTAACGGGCCTCTACGTATGTGCGCATACACACCTTCATTCTTTTCAAATTTAGCCGAATCTCTATCAATTTGTTTATAAGCTTCGATAGTATCGTATATATAATCAACTGTTCTATCGAATTCTTTTTCCGAATCTGGAAGATTTTTTCCTATTTCCCACATTAAAAGTTTTACGACTTCTTCTCGCTTGGTTTTCATTTGTTCAACAAACTTTTCCATGCAGGCTATTCTATCTACCACCTTCATAGTTGGCCATAAGCCTTGCCCTTTATCGTATGCTTTTGATGCTGAATTTAAAGCTTCTAAAGCTTCTTTTTCACTTAATTGAGGAATGGTTCCTAATAAGGTTTGCTTGTAGTCTGCTGTCGAAGATATTGTAGAATATACTTCTGCTGTAGCGCCTTCCCAATTTTTTAATTCCCCATTTACTAAATAGGTCTTTTGATGCAATAATGATTTTATTTTATAAGCTTCTGGAATTTCTAAAAATGGCGTTTTCATTATTAAAGTTTTTACTGTCCTCAAATCAATAAAAAACACAAGTTTATTATTGATAATATAGAATTGTTAAAACCAAAGAAACTAAAATTAAGCTAGAATAAGCTTCAAAAACCTTTATAAATTAAAGGATTAAAACGAAAACGATTTCGGAAATATTAGTTTTAAAAACACTAAATAAGTACAGCTGAATTAATTTTTAATAATGATAAGTTATAAAGAAACCAGAATAATTTAAAGATGCTTTAAATTAGAAATTCTCAAAAATATATTGTAAAATAGCCGTTTCTTACTTAATTTTTTGGATGTTAATACCATAAATCAGATTTATATTTCATTAAAGAATATTTAATGTCACTTAAGCAAACATATAATGAAGCGTTACTGGTTAATGAGCTTATGCAGGGAAATAAAAAAGCCTTTCGAAAGCTATTTGATACGTATAGTAACGATTTATACAAATTTAGTTTGAGCATGGTTTGTTCAAAGGTTTATGCAGAAGAAATCGTTCAAGATGTGTTTTTGAAGGTGTGGATTAAACGAGCGTCTTTAAATCCCGAAATGTCCTTCAAGTCTTATCTTTTTACAATTACTAGAAATCAAAACATCAAGTTTTTAAAGAAAGCCGCAAATAATCGAAAATTGCGAGAAGAAATTTTTTATAAGAGCCAAAAGTTTGCCAGCTCAACGGAACTTTATATACGTGAATCTGAATTAGAATTATTAAAACAGGAAGCATTGGATAAGTTATCTCCTAAAAGACGAATAATTTTCGAAATGTCTCGAAATGAAGGTAAAAGTTATGAAGATATTGCAAACGAATTAGGCATTTCGGCTAACACAGTACGAAATCAAATGAGTAAAGCTTTAGAAACACTTCGTTTGTTCTTAATAGAAAATAAAGATATTGGTCTTGTACTTTTACTATTCTACAGACGTTGGTTGTAACCTTTATATTAGTTCCCAGCACTTTTATTTTACTATATTTTTATATTCAACAAAAGTTTTTATTTCTACTTAAACCTTAGGCACAATCTACCCTTTTGCCAGTTTCAATTATTTATTTTAAAATATTTACTAAAACCGAATAGTACTTCGAGCAAGCTCAAAGGTATAATAATAGACATGCCATAATAAAAATGATGAAATCGACCAAAATGAAAGAATTATTCAAAAAATATATTAAACGCGAATGTAATGAAGAAGAGGTAAAGCAAATTGTAACTTATTTTCAGAATTCAGAAGATTTATTTGATGTTCCAACTATAGAGGCTATACATGACATGTTAGAAAAGTATCCCGATATAGAGGAAAAAACTGCCAATCGCATCTTTAACAAAATATTAGAAGTAAGCAAAGAAGAAAGCACTCCAACAAAAAAGATGCCTTCTGTATGGAAATATGTAGCTGCAGCTATAGTTATCGGAGTATTGTCTACCACCTATATGTTTAGAGATAATATATTTGGTAAATCGGTAAAAACTGCTCCTATAATTGTAAACAATAATATAGAAGCAGGTACAAATAAAGCAACCTTAATCTTAGAAGATGGCTCTGAGGTAGTATTGGAAAAAGGAAGCATTTACCAAACACAAAATGCAAACAGTAATGGAGAACAAATCGTATATAAAGCAAAAAACCAAGATTCAGCGGCATTAGTATACAATTATCTCACCATTCCAAGAGGCGGACAATTCTTTGTCAAATTATCAGACGGTACACAAGTTTGGCTTAATTCTCAATCTCAACTAAAATATCCGGTGAATTTTAAAAAGGGCGAAACCCGTAAAGTAGAATTAGTTTATGGTGAAGCCTATTTCGATGTGTCACCAAGTACAGAACATAATGGCTCAAAATTCAAAGTGCTTAATCAAGCACAAATTATAGAAGTCTTAGGCACAGAATTCAATATTAAAGCTTATAACGACGAAGCAAATATTTACACCACTTTGGTAGAAGGAAGCGTTTCTATTAATACATCTACTTATAGCCAAACGCTAGAACCTAGTGAGCAATCTATCCTAAATATTCAAAGTGATAATATTTCGGTTGCCCCAGTAAATGTATACAATGAAATATCATGGAAAGATGGCATTTTTAGTTTTCGTAAAAAACCACTTATCGAGATTATGAAAGTGTTATCCCGTTGGTACGATATTGATGTCGATTTTGCTAACAAGGATATTGAGAAGGTTGGATTTAATGGTGTATTGGGCAAAGATCAAAAAATAGAAGACATATTAAAAACCATTAAAGATTTCGGAATCATTGAAGGTTATGAAATTATCGACAAAACAATCATTTTAAAGTAAAAAGTAAAGAAAGAAAAAAGAGAGCGAAGCTAAAGCATTTTGCGGTGACTCAACTTCGTCTCTCCAATAAAGTAATAATTAAACTAATGTCTAACTAATACAATGCTAATTTATGAAAACTAAATTAATTATTGCCCGTTCTTTAATTCGAAAACGGCTACTACTAACAATCATGAAAACGTTTATTCTTTTATTATGTACAACCGTTTTTAGCTTTAATGTGGAGAATTCATTTTCTCAAGAACAAATAACAATTGATACAGATAAACTAGTATCGGTTGATGAGGTCTTTTATATTATTCAAGACCAAACAAAGTATCGCTTTTTATACCCTCAAGATTTGTTTGCAAATGCACCTAAAGTGCAATTAAAAAAGGGAACTATAAAAATATCTAAATTACTAAACCAAAGTTTTTCTGGTAGTAATGTCAATTTTGAGTTATCTAAAGATGATACCATAATTATTAAAGAAAAGTCAACACCATCAATACTTCCCCCGGTAGACAATAAAAAAGCACAAGGCTTTCAAGTCTCAGGTAGTATTTTAGATGATAATGGGCAAGCCCTAACAGGTGCTAATATTATTGAAAAAGGTACAACTAATGGGACACTAACAGATTTTGACGGTAATTTTTCGATAAATGTATCAAACGGATCGGCCATATTAGTAATATCTTATATTGGTTTTTTAACTCAAGAAATAGCGATTAATAATCAATCTAAGTTAACAATCAACTTAAAAGAAGATGCTGCCGATCTAGGAGAAATAGTTGTTATTGGATATGGATCAGTAAGAAAATCAGATCTTACGGGTGCAGTATCCTCTGTTTCTGAGGGTGAAATCACTCAAGTACCTGTATCTAGTGTTTCTAGAGCTTTACAAGGTAGAGT
Source organism: Flavivirga aquimarina (assembly GCF_030540835.1). Lineage (GTDB taxonomy): Bacteria > Bacteroidota > Bacteroidia > Flavobacteriales > Flavobacteriaceae > Flavivirga > Flavivirga aquimarina. The sequence goes on from NZ_JAUOEK010000184.1 coordinate 298,410, forward strand.
AGCAGGTGTTAATGTTAATCAAGCTTCTGGACAACCCGGGCAAAATGTTGTTATTCGTATACGGGGAAGTAATTCCATTAGTGGGGGTAATAACCCGCTATATGTTGTAGATGGCTTTCCTTTAGATGAATTGGGGTCAGATTTAAATCCTGAAGATATTAAATCTATGGAAATACTAAAAGATGCATCTTCAACTGCAATTTATGGGTCTAGAGGAGCAAATGGTGTTATATTAATAACTACAAAACGAGGTTCTAATAACAAAATAAAAACGTCGTACCATGGTTTCTATGGAACACAAAGCCTTAGGAAAAAAATCGATCTGCTAGATAGAGACTCTTATATTGAGATGGCTAATACTATAGCTGCCGAAGAAGGCAATCCTCCAGTGTTCAATACCAGCGATCTGGCTAATATACCTAACAACGATTGGCAAGATCTGGTATACAGAAATGCCATGATGCAAAATCACCAAATATCATTATCCGGAGGTAACGAAAACGTAAAATATTATACTTCTTTAAACTATCTAGACCAAGAAGGTATAATTAAAAACTCGGGATTTGATAGGTACAGTATCCGAGTAAACGGCGACGTAAAAATAACTGAAAAGCTTTCATTAAGAAATAATCTTGTTATTGCTTGGTCTGAATTCAACCAAACTTTTGATGACCGTGCTGACGGTTTTGGCGCCATTCCGTTTACAACTCTAGTAATGCCACCAACATCTCCAATTCTAGAAGATGATGGAAACTATTCGGTATTTTCCGGAGTGCCATGGGGCGGTACCAATCCTGTAGGTTTTTCTGAAAACGACAAGTATCAAAGACTAAATACCAGAATACTTGGAAATATAGATTTAACATACCAAATAACAGACGGGTTAAGTTTTAAAACGAGTTTGGGTATAAATTCATTGAATACCACTACAAACACTTATAGGCCTATAGGAATCATTAGTACAGGTCCATCAGATGGTCAAGCATCAAAATCATTTAGCAAGAACTTGAGTTTTATAAATGAAAACATATTAAACTATACGAAACAGTTTAACAAACATTCAATTGGTGCTTTAGCCGGTATAACATATCAAAAAGATAAATCTGATGGCTTATCTGCCAGTGCTTCAGGCTTTTTAACAGATGTATTCGAAAACAATGTTCTTCAATCAGCAAATACAATTAGCAATCCAACAACCAGCTATGAAGACTTTAGCCTCATCTCATATTTAGCAAGAGCAAACTATAGCTACAATGATAAATACTTGGCAACTTTTACGGGTAGATATGATGGCTCGTCTAAATTTGGTAACAATAACAAATATGCTTTTTTCCCTTCTGCAGCTTTGGCGTGGAAAATTTCTAATGAGGACTTTTTAAGCAGTTCGGAAAACATTAGTAATTTAAAATTAAGATTTAGTATAGGTAAATCCGGAAATCAAGCCATTAGCTCTTATCAAACACTTGCTCGTTTACAAAACACCACACCAATTTTTGGAGACGGTCAAAATGTTGGTTTTGTATTAAGTGCGTTTGAAAATGCAGATTTAAAATGGGAAACCACAACAGCCAGTAACATAGGGATAGATTTAGGTTTACTAAACAATAGAATTAATTTTACAGCAGACTATTACGTTAAAAATACCGAAGACTTACTATTCAATGCTATTTTACCTACATCATCTGGTTTTACATCCTCAGTTAGAAATGTTGGAGAAATGGGAAACAAAGGTTTTGAATTTGAACTTGCAACTAAAAACTTCGTTGGAGATTTTAAATGGGATACCAGCTTAAATATGAATTTTAACCGTAATAAAGTTAAAAGCCTAGGGAATGATGGTCTAGGTAACCCAATTGAACGAATTGACGCTCCTGGCTCTGGCGGAAACTGGTTCCCTCTGTTTTTAGGAGAAGCCGGACAGCAATTATACGGTTTTGAAATTGAAGGTATCTACGAAACAGATGCCGAAGCAGTCCAAAACGGAGAGCCCAGTAAAACAGCTGGAGATTACAGATATAGAGATTTAGACGGAAATGGTATTGTAAATAGTGACGACAGAAAGATATTGACCAATTTACAACCTGACTTTACTTTTGGTATAAACAACAATTTTTCTTATAAAAACTTTGATCTTTCTATACTAGTGGTGGGGTCTGTTGGAAACGATATTGTTAATGAATTTTCCAAATACTATACAGCGCTTACTGGCAACTGGAATGTTACTAGAGAAGCTTGGGAAAATAGATGGACAGGACCGGGGTCTGGCGGTACTTATGCAAAAGCATCATCAAATGCCATAAACACAATAACATTTTCGGCACCAAATACCTTGTGGGTAGAAGACGGTTCCTATATTAAATTTAGAGATATCAAACTCGGTTATACACTACCAAAAAACATAACGGACAAAATCGGAATAGAGCATATTAGACTATATGCAAGTGGTCAAAACTTAATTACTATTACCAACTATTCTCACTATGATCCTGAAGCGGCATGGGAACGCGCTCCGGTTAATGGATGGGACAGAGGTGTTTACCCTTCAACAAAATCTGTGACTTTAGGGGTTCAAGTTGACTTTTAATAATTAAAAACTAAAAAAATGAAATTAAGAATATTAACAATATATAACTTACTCATATTCGCTTTATTGAGTATTAGTATTGCATCATGCGATGATATTTTAGAAGAAGATCCAAAAACATTTATATCTCCAGATAATTTCTTTAATACAGTAGATGACTACGAAGCAGCCATAAAAGGTGTTTACGGTATTACCCACAACCTTTTTGGTGGCAGACAAACAGAACTAAAAGAATTGTTTGCCGATTTTTATGACCAACCAGAATCTGCCGAACAAGGAACTGATATGTGGAGAAATAATCCTGGAAACAACTTTTGGGCAATAAGACAAGGTTGGTCTGTACCATACCAAGTTATTAGTAATGCTAACCAAATATTAGCTTCTTTAGAAGGTAATACGACTATTAGCGTCGCTAACAAAAACAGTATTGAAGCCGAAACCAAATTTTTAAGGGCTTATGCATATTTTCAGTTGGTACAATTATATGGAGACGCTCCTTTGCGTACAACTCCAGTAGGAAGTGTTAATGACGTTCAAATCGATAGAACATCTCAATCTGAGATTTATGATTTAATCCTACAGGATCTTATTGATGCTGAATCTGGACTACCTAATACTTCTGAACAAGAAGGTAGAGTTAATACCTATGTGGCAAAAGCTTTGTTAGCAAGGGTATATTTAACTACCGCAGGTAATCCTATGGGTATCACTCAAAATTATCAATTAGCATTAAATAAGGCCAATGAAGTTATAAATGGTCCATATAGTTTACTAGATAATTTTGCCGATGTATTTAAAAATACATCTTATACTTCAGAATCTATTTGGGAGATTTTATATTTAGATGGTGTAACAAGCAATGGAAAGCATAATCAAACTGCCCCTACAGGAAACCAAACAGCTTTATTGTTACCGACTACAGATTTCATTAATAGCTTTCCTAATGGTGATAGCAGAAGTTCATGGGGTATTCAAGACGGCTTTACTACTAGCGGAGGAAGCGTGTTTATTTCAAGAACTTATTTTAATAAATTTATTGACGAGAGCAAACTTGAGCAAGAATTACCACCTGCTGCAACGCAAACAGATTACTCATTTCCTATAATAAGACTTGCTGAAATGTACCTTATCGCTGCCGAAGCAGAAAATGAAATCAATGGCCCTGATAATGCTTACCCATATATAAATGAAATTAGGTCGAGAGCAAGAAATGATGAAAATGATCTCACTCATGTTCCGGACTTATCTGGTTTAACCCAAGAAGAATTTCGAACTGCAGTTCTTAATGAAAGAAAGTGGGAACTTTATACAGAAGAGCATGCTTGGTTCGACTTAAAAAGAACAAACACCTTTAATTCAGTACAAGATGCCAGAGGAGTTGAGTTAAACGTTCCTATAGGATCATACAACACAACTTGGATTTTACCTGATTTTGAAATATTGAACAATAACATTCCAGATAATCCGCCTTACGGTGGGTAAGGCTATTTTTATTTAAGTTTAGTTTTTTAAGGATGGGGAATCAATTATAATATTAATTCCTCATTCTTAAATATTATAACAAAAACTGTTAATGACGTTTCAAACTAAATCTACATATAATATTTTTTTTCACATTTATATTTTTCCTAATCTTCAATAAAATGAAACTATTAAATAAGTTAATATTATTGCTTTTAATGTCTTCATCAGCTTTTTTAAGTTGTAACAATAAGGAATATCTGTTATATGTTGACTCTACTACAGACAAGCCAAATAAAAATATTTATAAAAAAATAGAGGATGCGATCTTGAAAGTGGCGGAAATTCGAAAAAAAGACGAACATTCCAAAATCATTATTAACTTATTAGAAGGAGAGCACAGACTGGAGTCACCAATTGTGATTTCTGCAGATATGAGTAACATTGAAATTGTAGGAGAACATTCTAATAACGTAGTTATAAAAGGCTCTAAACAGTTAAATCTTAATTGGAAAAAATATGATGATCATATTTGGGTCTCTAAAGTATCAGAAAACATTTCTTTTGATCAATTATTTATAAACAACAAAAAGCAAATTCTTGCCAGATATCCAAATTATGATGAAACAGCTGGTCATTGGCAAGGCCATGCAGCCGATGCTATTTCAGTTGAACGGGTAAAATCTTGGTCGCAACCTAATGGAGCCATACTACATGTTATGCACGCAGGAGAATGGGGTGGGTTTCATTACACTATATCCGGAATGCATGACAACGGAGAACCTATTTTGTCAGGGGGGCATCAAAACAACAGGCCATCAGCAGGCATACACGAGAAATATAGAATGGTTGAAAATGTATTTGAGGAACTAGATAGCCCAGGCGAATGGTATTTTGATAAAAATTCTAAAAACCTGTATTACTGGCCAGAAAACAATTTAGACATTCAAACGGCTACTGTTGAAGGAGTACACCTAAAACATTTAGTAGAAATAACAGGAACTAAAAAATCACCAGCTAAAGATATTATAATAAAGGGAATTAAATTCGAACATACCCAAAGAACCATTATGGAAGCCTACGAACCCTTACTTAGAAGTGATTGGATGATTTATAGGGGTGGGGCATTGTTTATAGAAGGAACTGAGAATGTAACTATTGCTGATTGTGAGTTTACAAACTTGGGAGGTAATGTAATCTTTGTAAGTAACTATAACAGAAAAACGGTCATTAAAGGGAATCATATACACAACTGTGGTGCCTCAGCTATAAGCTTTGTTGGTAGTCCCAGTGCTGTTCGATCGCCTTCATTTCAGTATAATGAGTTTGTCTCATTAGAAAAAATGGATACTATTAAAGGTCCCGCAAACAATATGTATCCTAAAGCATGTATTGCCGACAATAACTTGATTCACAGGATTGGCAGACTAGAAAAGCAAACAGCCGGTATAGAAATTTCTATGGCTATGGATATTACTGTAAGCAATAACAGCATCTATGATGTTCCCAGAGCCGGTATAAATATAAGTGAAGGTACATGGGGCGGACATATTATAGAGTACAACGATGTATTCAACACTGTATTGGAATCTGGAGATCATGGATCGTTCAATTCGTGGGGAAGAGATCGTTTTTGGCACCCTAATCGAGAAGTAATGGATAGTATGACTACTAAAAGCCCTAAAATATCTTTATGGGATGCCATACATACCACAATTATAAGAAACAATCGTTTTAGATGCGATCATGGTTGGGATATTGATTTAGATGACGGATCTACTAATTATAAAATATATAACAACGTTTGCCTTAATGGAGGTATTAAATTAAGAGAAGGGTTTTACAGAACTGTAGAAAACAATATTATGATCAACAACGGCTTTCATCCACATGTATGGTTTAAAAACAGTGAGGATATATTTCGTAGAAATATTGTATTGACAGATCATAAAGATATAAGGCTCCAAAGTTGGGGAAAAGAGGTAGATTACAATCTATTCCCAAATCAAGAAGCTTTGTTAAAAGCCCAAAAAAACAGCACAGATATGCATAGTGTTTTTGGAAACCCAAAATTCGTAAATTCAGGTAAAGGGAACTATACTGTAATGGAAGATTCGCCTGCACTAAAAATCGATTTCAAAAATTTTCGAATGGATGGTTTTGGGGTAAAAAAACCTGCTTTAAAAGAAATTGCAAAAACGCCTGAATTTCCAGTTATCTGGTCGCTTACCGACAATAAAACCTCGAAATCGATCAATATCAATTGGCTCGGTGCTAAACTAAAAAATATTGAAACTCTTGCTGAAAGATCAGCTTCTGGGCTAAATAAAACTGCAGGTGTTCTTATTTTAAATATTGAATCGAAAAGTGTACTATCTAACTCTGATTTACAGATTGGTGATGTTATTATCGGCGGAGAACTAACCGAAATAAATGAAATAAAAGACTTAATGAAAGTATATCAAGAACATAACTGGAAAGGGATCCTAAAGTTAAAAGTTTTTAGAAACCAGAAAGCTACTGATATGACAGTAAAAACGAAAAAATAGTATTAATTTCTTAAAGATGGTCTAACTTACTTACTATACCAAAAACTGAAACAAATCCGGTTTATCATTTAAGTAATCGCCATAAAAATTATGACGTTTCATTTTGGATATTAACGGCTCCAAATCGGTAGCAGATTTTAATTGAATACCAACAACCGCAGAACCATTTTCACGGTTTGTTTTTTTAGCATATTGAAAATACGTGATATCATCATGTTCTCCTAAAATATCGACAACAAACTCTTTTAACGCCCCTGCACGTTGAGGGAACTTAACAATAAAATAATGCTTTAAATTGGCATGCAATAATGCGCGTTCTTTAATCTCGGAAGTCCTTGTAATATCATTGTTACTACCACTAAGAACACATACAACATTTTTACCTTTTATATCTTCTGCATAAAAGTCTAAAGCAGAAATGCTTAGTGCTCCAGCTGGTTCTACTACTATAGCATCCTTGTTATAAAGTTCTAAAATAGTCTCGCATACTTTCCCTTCGGGTACCGTTATCATATCATATAAGTGCTCTTTACAAATTGAAAACGTTAAATCTCCCACACGCTTTACTGCGGCACCATCAATAAATTTTTCGATGCTTTCTAATGTCGTGTTTTTATTATTTTTAATAGAAACAGACATAGAAGGTGCTCCTTCAGGTTCTACTCCAATAATTTTCGTGTTAGGCGATAATTGTTTAAAAACTGTAGACAGCCCTGCTGCCAATCCACCACCTCCAACTGCTATAAAAACATAATCTATAGGTTTTGTAGATTGCTCCAAAATTTCTAAGCCAATAGTGGCTTGTCCTTCTATAACTTTTTCATCATTAAAAGGATGAACAAATGTTTTGTGTAACTGCTCACATTCTAATATCGCTGCCTGATAAGCATCATCAAACGTATCTCCAATAAGTTTAATATCGATAAAATCACCACCAAACATTTTAACCTGCTCTACTTTTTGATTTGGTGTTGGAGCTGGCATATAAATAGTGCCTTCAATCTCTAATAATTTGCACGATAATGCCACGCCTTGTGCATGATTTCCAGCACTGGCACAAACCACGCCCTTTTCAGATTGATCAGAAGTTAGCGAACTTATTTTATTGTAAGCACCTCTAATTTTATAAGAGCGTACTTGCTGAAGGTCTTCGCGCTTTAAAAGAACGTTAGCACTATATTGATTTGAATATCTTAAGCTAGGGCTTAAAGGCGTAACTGCCGATACTTTTTTAATTGTATCGGCAGCTACTTTAATATTATCAATACTAGGAAAATATGTGTTGTTTTCCTTACTCATAAATATTTTATTTTAATTTCCCTTTTTTCTATGGGAATAGTAATTTCAAAAGAAACCTTTAAGACAAAATCTTTAGGACATTCTTTTAAATTATACGATAGGCTTCATAGCCGTCATAGAGGCTCTTAAGAAAGTACCAACCTTTTCAACAGGGTGATTTCTTAGTGCAGCATTTATTTCAATTAACTTTGCGTTATCAACACCTTTCCCATTATCTGTAGCATAAGCTTTTCCTATAACATCGATATCGATAGTTTTCATAAAATCTCCTAAAAGTGGCTTACATGCATGATCGAATAAATAACATCCATACTCTGCAGTATCAGAAATAACACGATTCATTTCAAATAATTTCTTTCTTGCAATAGTGTTTGCAATAAGTGGTGTTTCATGTAATGACTCATAATATGCAGAAGCATCAATAATTCCAGAATCTGTCATAGCTTCAAAAGCTAATTCAACTCCAGCACGAACAAAAGCAACCATTAATACACCATGATCGTAATATTCTTGCTCTGAGATTTCAACATCTCCTGCTGGTGTTTTTTCAAAAGCTGTTTCTCCTGTTGCTGCTCTCCAACCTAATAGGTCTTTATCATCGTTAGCCCAATCGGCCATCATACCACCAGAGAAGTTTCCAACCATAATATCATCCATATGTTTTTGGAATAATGGACGCATGATATCTTTTAATTCTTCAGATAATTCGAATGCTTTAATTTTTGCTGGGTTAGACAAACGATCCATCATGTTTGTAACGCCACCATATTTAAGACCTTCTGTGATTGTTTCCCAACCGTATTGAATTAATTTAGAAGCATATCCAGCATCAATACCTTTTTCAACCATTTTATCGAAACAAAGGATAGATCCTGTTTGAAGTAAACCACATAAAATAGTTTGCTCTCCCATTAAATCAGACTTAACCTCAGCAATAAAAGACGATGCTAAAACTCCTGCTCTATCGCCACCTGTTGCTGCTGCATAAGCTTTGGCTTGTGCCCAACCTTTTCCTTCTGGATCATTTTCTTCGTGTACTGCAATTAATGTTGGTACACCAAAACCTCTTTTATACTCTTCTCTTACTTCTGTTCCCGGGCATTTTGGTGCTACCATAATAACCGTAAGATCTTTACGGATTTGCATCCCTTCTTCAACAATATTAAAACCATGAGAATAAGATAACGTTGCTCCTTGTTTCATTAAAGGCATTACAGAGTTTACAACATTTGTATGCTGCTTATCTGGTGTTAAGTTTAACACTAAATCTGCAGATGGGATTAATTCTTGGTAAGTACCAACATTAAATCCATTATCTGAAGCATTAACAAAAGAGGCACGTTTTTCTGCAATAGCTGCATCACGTAAAGCATAAGAAATATCTAAACCAGAATCTCTCATGTTTAAACCTTGATTAAGCCCTTGAGCTCCACACCCTACGATGACTATCTTTTTACCTTTTAAAGCGTTTACTCCATCTGAAAACTCTGAAGCATCCATAAATCTACACTTAGATAATTGATCTAGTTTATCTCTTAATGAAAGTGTGTTAAAATAATTTCCCATTTTTATTTTATTATTGTTATTTATTGGTTATTGAATGCTAAAAGCATTTCTGTTATTTTCATTTCTTCTTTAGTGACTGCTATACGTCCGGAGCGTACAAACTGCATGATTCCGAAAACGTTTAAATCTCTACGTAACGATTCTATTTCATTTCGTCTTCCGGATTTTTCCAACACAAAAAACTCTTTATTTACTGTTACAATTCTTGCGTTGCTCTCTTTTATTATATTCTGAATTTGAGGTTCTTCAAACAATAAATCAGATTTTATTTTAAACATCCCAGATTCCTGATAAATAGTTTCTTCCTCGGTATGATAATAGGCACGAATTACCTCTACTTGTTTTTCAAATTGCCCTATTATTTTTTTAGCTTGAACTTCTGTGATATTAACAACAATGACAAACCTGTTTACACCTTCAATTTCAGACTGTGAAGTTGTTAAACTTTCTATATTAATATGTCTGCGTTGAAAAATTGCTGATATCCGATTTAATAAACCAATATTGTTTTCGGTATAAATGGATATAGTGAATGTTTTTATTTCTTTGTTCATTTTTAAAAAAGATATTTGACAAAAGAGGAAAGAGAAAAAGCTTTAATATTGCTTTTACCAAAAACCATGTCTTGTAACTTATTCATCTTGATTCTTTGTTCTCTATTCTTTGTTCTACTTTACTTACTAACTTAAACGGATATCTGAAACAGATGCTCCTGCAGGTATCATAGGAAAAACATTATCTTCCTTCTCAACACAAACCTCTAAAAAATAAGAGTCTTTTGATGCAATCATCTCTTTAACAGCATCAGCTAATTCTTCTCTTTTAGTCACCTTTTTAGCTTCAATATAATACCCTTTTGCAATGGTTACAAAATCAGGGTTAGTCATTTCGGTAGACGCATAGCGCTTATCAAAAAATAACTGTTGCCATTGGCGTACCATTCCTAAAAACTCGTTGTTTAATACCACTATTTTAACAGGTACTTTTTGTTGAAAAATGGTTCCTAACTCCTGAATATTCATTTGATACCCACCATCACCAATTATGGCAACTACTTCTCTTTCTGGAGCAGCCATTTTAGCGCCAATAGCAGCTGGCAATGCAAACCCCATAGTACCTAATCCTCCAGATGTAATATTACTTTTTGTTTTATTAAACTCTGAGTATCGACAAGCAATCATTTGATGTTGCCCCACATCTGATACGATAGCAGCATTACCCTTAGTTTCAATATTTATTTGCTTTAATACTTCTCCCATCGTTAAACCTTCTTTGGTTGGAGAAATATCATTTTTTATAACTTTTTCAAATTCTATTGCATATAAATCTTTAAACTCTTGAAGCCAAGATTCATGTGAATTCTTATTTAATAATGGCAATAATGCAGCCAAGCTTTCTTTAGAATTTCCTAAAACGGCTATATCTGCATATACGTTTTTGTTAATTTCTGCTGGATCAATTTCAAAATGAATCACTTTCGCCTGTTTTGCGTATGTATCTAAACTTCCAGTTACACGATCATCAAAACGCATCCCGATAGCTATAAGCAGATCGCATTCGTTGGTTAATTTATTAGGTGCATAATTACCATGCATTCCTACCATACCTATATTTAATGGATGGGACGTCGGAATTGCAGAAGCTCCTAAAATAGTCCATGCAGCAGGAATACCAGCCTTTTCAATAACGGCTTTTAATTCTTCTTCTGCTTTTCCTAAAATAACACCTTGTCCCCAAACAATCATTGGTTTTTTAGCAGTATTTATTAGTTCGGCTGCAGCTTTAACCGTATCTGTATTTATTTTTGGTACTGGAATATAACTTCTTACACCTGTACATTTTTCATATTTAAAATCAAGTTCTCCAAACTGAGCATCTTTGGTTATATCAATTAATACAGGCCCAGGTCTGCCACTTTTAGCTATATAAAACGCTTTGGCTAAAACTTCTGGAATTTCTGAAGCCTTAGTCACTTGATGGTTCCATTTAGTAACTGGTGTAGAAATACCAACGATATCGGTTTCCTGAAATGCATCACTTCCTAATAACGGAGAAAATACTTGTCCTGTAATACACACCAATGGTGTAGAATCTATTTGAGCATCGGCTATTCCTGTAATTAAGTTTGTTGCTCCCGGTCCTGAAGTTGCCATAGCAACGCCCACTCTACCAGAAATCCTTGCAAATCCTTGAGCGGCATGTGCTGCTCCTTGTTCGTGGCGTGTTAATACATGATGTATCTGATCTCTGTATTTATATAACTCATCATAAACCGGCATAATAGCTCCTCCTGGATATCCATAAAGAATATCTACACCTTCAGCTATTAAACATCTTATGATGGCTTCACTACCACATATACGCTCTGTTTTCTGAGTTATTCCTTGTTCTTTTTTTATTGTTTCTGTATTATTCATACTCATTATATTGAGATTTCTGTATGGTCACAACGGCCATGCAGAAATGAAAATTGTTTATCTTAAAATGCATCCGTAACACATCCTTTTGATGCTGACGCTACCGATTTCGCATATTTATATAATATCCCTTTCTTATGCTTTAATTCTGGTTGCACCCATTCTGATTTTCTTTTAGCAAGCTCTTCATCAGAAAGCAATACATTAATAGAATTATCTTCTGCACTAATTCTAATTTTATCACCAGTTTTTATTAATCCTATCGTTCCTCCTGTTTGTGCTTCTGGCGTAATATGACCTACAACAAATCCATGTGTTCCTCCAGAAAAACGACCATCGGTAATTAATGCTACTGATTTACCTAAACCAGCTCCCATAATTAAAGACGTAGGCTTTAACATTTCTGGCATTCCAGGACCACCTTTTGGTCCTACATAACGAATGACGACGACATCTCCTCTTTCTACTTCGCCATTAGAAATTCCTGTATTAGCTGCTTGTTCTCCATCATAAACCACTGCTTTTCCTTCAAACAACAAACCTTCTTTTCCAGATATTTTTGCTACGGCACCTTCAGACGCTAAATTCCCATAAAGGATTTGTAAATTTCCAGACGTTTTTAGTGCTTTATCTTTAGGGTAAATAACATCTTGACTGCCTTCTTCAAATTCAAGTGGCTCTACATCTTTTAAATTTTCTGCCAACGTTTTTCCCGTAACGGTTAAACAATCGCCATGTAAATAACCATTATCTAACAAATATTTCATTACTGAAGGTGTTCCTCCAATACTGTGAACATCCTCCATTAGGTATTTTCCACTTGGTTTTAAATCTGCTATTAATGGTGTTTTATCACTAACACGCTGAAAATCCTCTAAAGTAAAATCAATATCTGCTGCATGAGCAATCGCTAAAAAGTGTAATACCGCATTTGTAGAACCTCCTAATGCATTTACTAACGCAATAGCATTTTCAATAGATTTTTTAGTAATGATATCTAATGGTTTTAAATCTAATTCTAGCAAGTTTTTTATCGCTCTGGCATGTCTTTCAGATTCCGATAACTTATTTGGATTTTCTGCAGGGATTGAAGAGTTATAAGGCAAAGCAAAGCCCATACATTCTATTGCAGAAGCCATCGTATTTGCTGTATACATCCCGCCACAAGCTCCGGCTCCGGGAATAGCTCTTTTTATAATTTCTCTATATTCTTCTTCTCCTATTTCACCAGCAACTTTTTGACCTAAAGCTTCAAATGCTGAAACAATATTTAGCTTTCTTCCTTTATAATTACCCGATGCTATTGTTCCACCATACATCATAATTGAAGGACGGTTTAAACGTAGCATTGCTATCACAGCTCCTGGCATATTTTTATCGCAACCTACAACAGAAATTAGTCCGTCATAACTTTGGGCATTCATTACTGTTTCTATAGAATCAGCAATAATATCTCTAGAGGCTAAAGAATAATTCATCCCGGAAGTTCCCATTGAAATCCCATCAGAAACACCAATAGTATTAAATCCTAAACCAACTAATCCAGCTATCTTACACTCAATCTTTACCTCGCCGGCCAAATTGTTTAAATGCATGTTACATGGGTTTCCATCGTACCCTGTACTAGCAATACCAATTTGAGCTTTATTCATATCTTCATCAGTCAAACCAGCTGCATATAACATGGCCTGTGATGCTGGTTGAGATTCATCCTGCGTCAACCTTCTACTATATTTATTGAGTTCTTTCATTTTTATTACAGATAGCTTTGTGCTTTTTTCTTTTTTAATTTAATATTTTAACGATTTAAGAATTCTTTTAAAAATTCTATAATATTCCTAATATAAAATTCGAAATTAATTTATTAGGTTTTTATTCTATGTTATTCTTTAGTTTTTATGGTTAAATTCACAATCGCTCAAAACAATGCAATCAATTGCATACCAATGGTTTAAGTCATTATTTTTATGATGTTCAAAAAATTAAAAAATATGTAATAAAAAAGCCTTCCCGTTAAGGAAGGCTTTTAAATTTTATATTATTTATATATATCGCTTCCTATCGTTGTGAAATAATCACAATGACAATAATAGAAACGGTATTTAATATTTGTTTTTTCATTTATACTTATACAAAGATTTATAAATAAAATGTAATGAGCAATTTATTTATGAAAAAAATAAAAATAAACCCTCATTTCTTTTTATTTTTTTACATTTGCCAACACAAATAATAGAGGAAAGATTTGACTGATTGCAACCTCTTTATGCTGAACTTGTTTCAGTATCTTTTTATGAGATACTGATTTAAAATCAGCATAAATAAAAATGCTAAAGGCAGTGTAAACTTCCTTCGACGCTATCGTCAAATCTTAAAAATAAAATATACTAACTTATGGCTTATTTATTTACTTCGGAAAGTGTTTCTGAAGGACATCCAGACAAAGTAGCAGATCAAATTAGTGATGCACTTATTGATAACTTTTTAGCTTTTGATACAGATTCGAAAGTGGCTTGTGAAACTCTGGTAACAACAGGACAGGTTGTTCTTGCAGGCGAAGTAAAATCTAACACGTATCTAGATGTGCAAAAAATTGCCAGAGACACCATAAATAAGATTGGCTATACCAAAGGTGAATATATGTTTGATGGTAATTCTTGTGGTGTACTTTCTGCAATTCATGAACAATCTGATGATATTAATAGAGGTGTCGACAGAGCCAGTAAAGAACAACAAGGTGCCGGAGACCAAGGTATGATGTTTGGTTATGCAACTAACGAAACTGAAAACTTTATGCCTTTGGCTTTAGATCTATCTCATAGAATCCTCATAGAACTTGCTGAATTAAGAAGGGAAAATAAAGACATTACTTATTTACGTCCCGATTCTAAAAGTCAGGTTACTATTGAATACAGTGATGATAATATTCCGCAACGTATTGATGCTATCGTAGTATCTACGCAACACGACGATTTTGGAGATGACGAGACGATGTTGGCTAAAATTAGAAAAGATATTGTTGAGATTTTAATTCCACGTGTTGTTGCTAAACTACCTGAGCAAATTCAGGTGCTATTTAACAACGACATTAAATACCATATAAACCCAACAGGAAAATTTGTTATTGGAGGACCTCATGGAGATACAGGCCTAACAGGGCGTAAAATTATTGTTGATACTTACGGTGGAAAAGGTGCTCATGGTGGTGGTGCATTTTCGGGCAAAGACCCTAGTAAAGTAGATAGAAGTGCTGCCTATGCGACACGTCATATTGCAAAAAATTTGGTTGCCGCTGGTGTTGCCGATGAAGTTTTAGTACAGGTAAGTTATGCTATTGGTGTTGTAGAACCTATGGGTATTTTTATCGATACTTATGGGACTTGTTCTTTTAATATGACTGATGGCGAGATTGCCGAAAAAGTTTCTGAAATTTTTGATATGCGTCCATTTGCTATTGAAGAACGTTTAAAACTTCGTTCTCCTATGTATAGCGAAACTGCTGCTTACGGACATATGGGCCGTAAAAACGAAACGGTTTCGAAAACATTTAAACAACCTAACGGGGAAATAGCTAAGTTAGATGTGGAATTATTTACTTGGGAAAAACTGGATTACGTTGATAAAGTGAAAGAAGCTTTTGGGTTGTAAATCAAAAGTTTTATAAATATAAATTAAAGACTGCCTAACAGGGCGGTCTTTTTTTTTGGTAAACAGATCCTCTTTACTTTAAATGATAATTTTATTTAAAGATTTAAGGCAAACAATCAACACGAATATCATCCAACTCATAAACACCATCAAAGATTTCCTGTCCGCTTCCCGTATATTTAAAAGCAATATGAATTTTGCCTGTAATACAGGATAAGTCTATATTACCGGAATTAAACCAAGGGACAAAAGAATCGGTGTCTTTTACAATATAAGCTGCAGATAATAAGCTCCATGTTGCAGAAGTAATATGTGCTTCGGTACCATCCCAATCTAAAGAATACAACACTTCTAAATAACTACTGTCTGCTAAACTATTGGAAGTTTTAAAACCTAAGGTCTCTCCTTCTTGATTATCTAAATTAATGGCTGGTGTTATTAACCATCCAATATTACTATCGTCACCAGAACTAGCAGATTTAAATCTGGCAGACCTTCCTAAAGAAGCATTTGTCGATGTTGAAGAATACGCTTCCCAACCTTCACTACCGGCTTCTATAAAGTTAGTCCAACCATTTCCTGATATTAATTTATTGTTTTTTTGCGATTCGAAATCTTCATAAAACAAATTCATGGTTCCAAACGTAGATGCTAATCCACAATCCAGTTCTAAGGGATCGCAACGTTCAATAGAATCAAAAATAATATCGGACGAACTATTGACTATAAGCACATTAAACTGACCTCTATAATCTCTGCTGAAGATACCCCGAATGCTTCCTTTATGCTGTAGTACTTGCAACGATTTAAAATTTGAAAAAGTACTTGTTTGTAATAAAATTGAGGCTCCCGACTCACAGCTTTCTAAAATTCGTAATCCATCGAATTCATCGGTAGATTCACCTGCATAGGTTAGTGCCAAATCAAACTTGTTAAATTGCATGTTATTCAATTGAATGAATGTATTTTCATCGGCTTTAGTTAAATTGATTAATGAACTAACTTTAGGTATTATTGAAGTTACTTCCGGAGTTCTTAAAACAATATTTCGATATTCAAAACCCTGAATTTGTTCTATTTTGGAATCTTCGCCTCTACCAATAGCTAAAACACCATTGGATTCACCA
Organism: Flavivirga aquimarina; assembly: GCF_030540835.1. GTDB lineage: Bacteria > Bacteroidota > Bacteroidia > Flavobacteriales > Flavobacteriaceae > Flavivirga > Flavivirga aquimarina. The sequence continues at coordinate 315,061 of NZ_JAUOEK010000184.1, forward strand.
ATGGTTAACCCTTTAAGTTTTACATATATTTTTCGCCCAAACTCATAGGTGTCAGACAAATTCCCAACATTAATTTCCAATTTAATACCAAGCCTTGGATCGTTATCCGGATTGCTATCGTCTACTTTATTTTGAATGATAAGCTCTTCAAAGAAATTTCCAGCCAAATCGCTTGATACAACATAGCCTTCTATATATAAATCTTCATCTATAACGGCTATAAGATTTCCATTGTTTACTGCTTGTTCATACCTTTCATAAATGGCTTTAAATGTTGTTAATTGGTTTGTTGGAATTATTGCTGTATGTTCTGCATTATTTGGATTTGGAATACTATAATCTTCATCATTTACACAAGAAAAAAATACCATAACAAAAATTAAAAGTCTGTATATATATTTCATAACACCTTTTTAAAGTTTAACAGATACATTTAGAAAATAGGTAGCACCTCTTCCGTACCAATATTTAGATCCGAAAACAGGTTTATTTAAAGCTTGATCGTCTCTTAATTGTCTGTAGTTAGCATTTCTCCCTTGCTCAAAACCTCCAGTTTTATAAACTGCATCTAAGACATTATTTATACTTGCAAAAAAACCAATATAATACTGGTTAACACGCCACGATTTACCCCCTACAAGGTTTACAACCATATAATCATCAAAGACCTCCTGTTTTAATAATGCCTTAGCAATATCCTCATCATAATCAACAAATGGCAAACCATCGACATCTGTAAAAAAATTATCGGTTCTGGTTAATGGACTACTATCTACATAGATTTTATCAAAAAAATTAGCCGTGACACCAAACCACCAATACTCCGGATCGCGATACTCAAACCCTATAGAATAAGCACGATGCGGCCCTACTGCTAATTTGTAACCTTTAAGTTTAGAGGTTCCTAAATAAACATTTTCAAACCTATCTGAAGACAGATATAAATCTGGATTATTAGCATAAGTAAACTGCCCTACAGAAGTTGCTCCTTTTAATTTAATGGTTGGTGTTATTTGAGCTTCTATTCCTAATTCTACGCCTAAATGGTTCTTATTTATGCCTTGTAAAATTTCTTGAATAAATTCGTTGTCATCGTAACCAGATTGCTGTGTTCCAGATTCTGCAATAACATGTCCTATACCATCTGCAAAGAAAAATGAGATCTCATTAGCATCTTCAAGTTTTGTATAAAACCCAGTAAGTTTTGCTTTTACTTTAGATGATCTGAAAATATAGCTCGCATCTAAAGACATTATTTTCTCTTCGGATATATTAGGAACGATATTGTGATTTGCTCTGGAATTAGAATAACTATTGCGAATGGAAGGTGCTCTTATAATCCAACCTGTATTTACATCTATTAAATGTTTGCCTGTAATTTTATAGATACCTCCTGCTTTAACCCCCAATCCTGTAAAGGGTAATGTCTCTCCTTTTCCAAAGGAATTATCCTGAAACGTTTCGTGCTGAAATAAACCTTCTCTTTGATATTGTGTACTGGTTACACTACCAGAAATAAAAAAATCTACCGTATTATATTTAAATTGGGCTTGCGCATATGCAGAAATAATATTGGCAAACATATTATAATGGTACCCGTAAACATCTCCAACGCCAACAATTGTATTTGGATTTTTTAAATCGAACTGAACTCCATCAAAACTGTCTACATTTAAAAAGCCGGAACCGCCAAGAAGATCTAGAACTTGAGCATAATTTTTAGATTCCAGCTTTTTATAATTTATTGAAGCGTTGAATGTTACATTCTCTTTTAGTTCTGCATTAAACGTTGTATTTATTGCAAATACCTTATCATCCACTCTATCTTCGTATAGCATATACGTTGCAACTTTCCTTAGGGATGTATTAATTAAATTCGCATCGTACATTTGTTGCCAATTTATTTGTCCGTTATTTAAAAACTCTTGCTGTGCACCATAGGCAAACTCTAAATCATTAGGAAAATTCCTTTCAAAATAACTAGGCAATTTTTGGTAATAGGTTGGGCTTGGGTTTAGCCCTCCACTCTCAAAAACCACAGTACCATCTGTGTTCACAATGCTATTAGTACCACCATAAGCCAAACGGCTGTTTCCTAACTTTCCGAATTGATACCCTATATTGGTATTCAATTTTGTTTTACTGTTTATATCCCAGTAATGATTTAGCATAATTACTGGTTCTTCAACTTCTTTAATACGTGAATTACGCTTTTTACTTTCTTGCCAACCCCAATATTCGTTGTACTTTATCCCTTTTAAATTATAAACTTCCTGAGTATTTGGCGACGACTTTCCTCTTCTATTTGGAGCATAAATTCCTGTAAAATTCAGACTATGTTTATTATTAATTATTTTTTCTACAGATGCAAAAAAGGCATTAGAGCTATATAAGGTTGCATCTTGATACCCTTCATTACCCCAACGTCTCCCTATAGATAAAGCATAAGCCCATCCTTTTTTTACAACTCCCGACGCATAAGTTGCCATAAACCTGTTAGAGTAGCTTCTGTTAGAAGATGAATACGTTACCTGCCTTCCAGAACGTATTTGAGAAGCTCTTGTATTAATATTTACAGTTCCTAAAACACCTCCAAAATTATAGTTTGATGGTGTTAACCCTGATGTTAATTCTTTATTTTTAACGACATCATTTAACCCTCCCCAGTTACTCCATTGTGGACGCCCATTATAAATTTTGTTCATTTCGACACCATTAATTAGAACAGAACCATGATCGGAATCTAAACCTCTTAATCTGAAAAACGAAGCGCTAAATTCGAATGCTGCGGTGCGTTGAAAAATATCTAAAGACGACGATAATAATCCAGAGATATTATCAGAACCAATGGTGTCGTCATCTAACTCATCGTCGGAAAGAACAATAGTAAATAAATCTTTAAACTCAGATACGTCAAATTCCAAAGTTATATCGGTAATATTTACTGTTTCATTTTCATTAACTATTATGGGATATCTCTTTGTGATGTAACCTGTTTTAGAAACTCTTAACATCTGCTCTCCCAACGGAATATTTGAAGTGAATATAAATTCACCCAAAATATTTGTATAGGTGGTTTGGTTGGTTTCTTCAATAGTAATAGCGACTTCTTGAATGGGATTGAATGTATGTTCTTCTTTTACACTTCCTTTTATTAAAATTTGTTGTGCTCCTATAGAAAAACAGCAAAATTCTCCTAATAAAAAAGTAAGTAACAGTAGTCTCATTTATTATATTGAAATATTTTACGTATTATTTTACTTACTTTTAATATTATTTTTAAAGATATTTCCTACTCATTATTAATCACAAATATATACTTTTGGACATTACATTACAATACTTTATTAGATATTACATGAAAAAACTCACTTTTTTACTCTTTCTTTTTATGTCTGTTTTGATATTTAATTTGAATGCACAGAAAAGAAAATTCAAAATCCACACCATTGCTTTTTATAACTTAGAAAACCTTTTTGATACGATTAATGATCCTGATAAGTTTGATGAGTTTAGCCCTATTATGGAATTAAAAACAAACCGTGCAGAAATCTATAAAAAGAAGATTCAAAATATGGCTCGGGTAATTGCTAACATTGGATATAAAGTTACCCATAATACACCTGCCATTATTGGAGTATCTGAAATTGAAAATCGAGAGGTATTGGAAGACCTCGTTAACGATTCTTTGCTAAGAGATAAAAATTATGGCATTGTTCATTTTGATTCTCCAGATGCACGAGGTATCGATGTTGGTTTATTATATCAGAAAAAGGTCTTTGCCCCAATATATACTAGTAAACACGAACTTAAAATTTATGATGATGCCAACAGAAAACGTATTTACACCAGAGACCAATTATTGGTAAGTGGTCATTTGGAAGGGGAAATGATTCATATTATTGTTAACCATTGGCCATCTCGACGTGGTGGTGAAGCTAGAAGTAGGTCTAAGCGCGTAGCTGCTGCTAAATTGAATAAGTATTTAATCGATTCACTTCAAGTTATAAATCCCTATGCCAAAATTTTTAGTATGGGCGATTTAAATGACGATCCTACCAATGCAAGTATCAAAACTACTTTAAAAGCTGAAAAAGACAAGAAAAAAGTGGGTTTAAAAGGTCTTTATAATCCTTTTGAATATTTTTATAAAAATGGATTAGGCACTACAGCCTACCGAGATGCCTGGAGTCTCTTCGACCAAATTATAATGACTAAACCTTTACTTGAAAAAAATTATACTTCCTTTAGGTTTTATAAAGCTGGTATCTTTAATGAAAACTATTTAATAAATAAAACAGGCACATATAAAGGATACCCTTTTAGAAGTTTTTCCAACGGACATTTTACAAACGGTTTTAGCGATCACTTTCCTGTTTACCTCTATGTTATAAAAGAAACGAAGTAGTTTGATAGTAATCTAAATAAAAAGCATCTATAGTCTTATATGAGATGCTGAAACAAGTTCAGCATAGTAATTCACTTTAAGCGAATTACATCTTCATTAACCAAGAACGCACATCAACTTCTTGTTTAATGATCTCTCTTAAATCTTCAATTTTAACACGTTGTTGTTCCATGGTATCTCTATGACGAATGGTAACCATGTTGTCTTCTAAAGTATCGTGATCTACGGTGATACAGAATGGTGTTCCATTGGCATCCTGCCTTCTATAACGTCTTCCAACGGCATCTTTTTCATCATAAATTACATTGAAATCCCATTTTAAATCCTCTACAATCTTACGAGCAACATCTGGTAAACCGTCTTTTTTAACCAATGGTAAAATAGCTGCTTTTACTGGTGCTAATACACTTGGCAATTTTAAAACTGTACGTGTTGTTCCATTTTCTAAGGCTTCTTCTTGCAATGAATTAGAAAACACAGCTAAAAACATACGGTCTAAACCTATAGATGTTTCTAAAACATATGGTGTATAACTTGCGTTATCTTCGTGATCAAAATATTGTAATTTCTTTCCTGAATATTCTTCATGAGCCTTTAAATCGAAGTCGGTACGTGAATGAATACCTTCTAATTCTTTAAAACCGAATGGGAATTTAAATTCAATATCGGCAGCAGCATCTGCATAATGTGCTAATTTCTCATGGTCGTGAAAACGGTAGTTCTCTTCTCCCATGCCTAATGACAAGTGCCATTTTAATCGGGTTTCCTTCCAGTGCTCATACCATTTTTGTTGTGTACCTGGTTTTATAAAGAACTGCATTTCCATTTGTTCAAACTCACGCATTCTAAAAATAAACTGTCTTGCTACAATCTCATTTCTAAAAGCTTTTCCTGTTTGTGCAATTCCAAACGGAATCTTCATACGTCCTGTTTTTTGAACATTCAGAAAGTTTACAAAAATCCCTTGTGCTGTTTCTGGACGCAAATATAAATCCATCGCAGAGTCTGCAGAGGCACCTAGTTTGGTACCAAACATCAGGTTAAACTGTTTAACATCTGTCCAGTTTTTACTTCCAGTTAGCGGATCTGCAATTTCAAGTTCTTCGATAAGGGCTTTTACATCGGCCAAATCTTCATTTTCCAAAGATTTTGCCATTCGAGAAAGCGTCGTGTTTATTTTTTCCTGATAGCCTAAAACACGTCCGTTTGTAGACAAAAATTCTTCTTTGTTAAAAGCATCTCCAAAACGTTTGGCCGCCTTGGCTACTTCTTTATCAATTTTAGTTTCAATTTTAGCACAATAGTCCTCGATTAAAACATCGGCACGGTATCTTTTTTTAGAATCTTTATTATCAATTAACGGATCATTGAATGCATCCACATGGCCAGACGCTTTCCATGTGGTTGGGTGCATAAAAATAGCAGCATCTATGCCTACAATATTTTCATGCATTTGCACCATCGCTTTCCACCAGTAATCACGTATGTTTTTCTTTAACTCAGCGCCATTTTGCGCGTAGTCGTAAACTGCACTTAATCCATCATAAATTTCACTGCTTTGAAATACATATCCATACTCCTTCGCATGCGAAATAACCTTCTTAAATTGATCGTCTTGATTTGCCATAGGTGCAAAAATAAAAAAGTGCTTGAAACTGAGGAGGGTGTTTACTAAAAAAATAATATTTAAACGCTTTTTTAGCTATTGATAGTGATATCAATTTAAAATTAGATATCAATAAGTTTGTGGTCTAGTAGAGATCTTAAATTAATTTTTATTTAATTCAGAAATTTAGATTCGTCATAAAAACAATTAATTGTTCCTAATTTATATTTGATAATAGGGCAATCTTCACGATAGGTAATTTTTTTATAAGGGCATGGTTCAACTTTTAATTCCGAAACTGTATAATATTCCAATCTATCTTCAATATAATCAACATTTAAATTATTATCTAACTTGGAGTCAGAATTTAATATAGAATTATTCAAAGAATTTTTACTACCTGTATAAAATAAAGAAATAACAATAATTGATTTTACATTATTAAAAAAATCTTTTTCTCTAAAATTGATTAGTTCCCGTATAGTTCTTCCATCATGAACTACATCTGTAATAATTAATACAGAATTATAGTTATCAGTTTTTGGTAGATTTAATTTTTTTTCATAGTAATTATGTTCATTATACCTATAGGAATATGGTAAAAATGTATAAGGTTTTTTATATTTGACTGAAGCGCGGGTAGAAATAATATTTCCTTCAAGTCCTAAACCAATAATAACATCTATTCTATTATTTAACTTTTTTTTGTCAATAATGTCGGTTATAGATTCCTTGCAAAGCAATAGATCTTCTTTATCTCCTAGTAGTTTTGAAATATCAATCCAATTATGGGCTCTAGATGTTTCACTCCAATGAAAATGACCTGAATGATAAAGATTTTTATTCTGTACAATTTTTATAAGTGACTTACTATAAAAGGATTCTGTTTTATTAACGAAACTAGTGTTTATTTCTTCTACTGAGGATTCAATATCTTCTGTACTTGTAACGCCTTTTGGAACTAATTCTTGATCAATAATGTCTTCTGTTTGAATTTTAAATATGGGAAATATCTCTTCTTCTCTTTCGTAGATTTTAGGATTAACAGGAGCCCAAACTCCTCCTTTAGTTTGATTGATACTATTATTGTCTAAATTTTCAAAGATGGTATTTTTAAAGTATAATTGTTCTTTTTTTTCTACGATTTCATAAGCTTTAAATGTTCCTTTAGGCTTTTTAGAAGTTAATGATCCAGCTTCTGAATAATATGTATTTAGACTATTACCTGAACACCTAGTATGTTCATTTCCAAAAAGTAATAGCTTAAAATTATATTCTGCAAAAAGGTTTATTAAGTCTATTCTATTTTCTTTATTATCCCATTGACCAATTTCTTTATCTTCATATTCAGAAAATAGATTATGATGAAATGCTGCTATCTTTGAATAATCTTTATATTTATTATTAAGAGTCTTAATTTCTTTTTCTAATGGAACTATAGGAATAAAACCTTTGCCTCCCTTGGCTCCAATTCTTGAATTTGAATTAATTGCTATAATTACTAATTTTTGTTTGTCAAATGCCAGAATATCGGTAATTAATTTTTTAGGATTAAAAGCCCTCCCAAAAAAAGAATTATAAAATTTTTTATAAAATTTATACTTTTCATTCAATTCAAATGATTTTTTCTTATTCTCTCTCTCTCTTTTAGCTGCTAGATTAGCATGTATTCTATTTATATCATGGTCTCCAACAACATAGATGGCATTTTCAATTGGAATTTTTAATGAATCCATCAATCCTTTTAAAAAATTTTCTGCTATAGTATATTCCAATTCATCTGATTCGTTTACTAAATCCCCAGTAATAATCAAATAAAATTCATGGTTTGGATATTCATTATTAATTGCTGAATTAATTTTTTTGATATAAGAGGAAATGAAATCATCATTGGAATTAGTTGAAATCCAAAACTGTAAATCACTTTTCTCACCATCAATATTTTCGTAAAGAAAAATATGCAAATCAGATATATGGATTATTACTTTATTCATTGTTTTTTTCGTTTAAAAATTTGTCATCTAAACTCGTAATAATTTGATAGTTTATTGGATTATCTTCTTTTGTTATTTCAAACACTGATTCAACGTCATCATAAACTTTAGAGGTAGGATGTGCAGTCTGTATTCTAACTACAGAAATATTTCCTATATAATTGCCTCCTAAATAGTTAATGAGGTTTTTGGTAATTTTTATCTCGGTACCTAAACAAACAACATCAGAAACTACTAGATAATTTTGTCCTTCTTCAATTTTATTATCTAGATTGCTATATAGCTCATTTATTGGTCCAATCTTGTCTAAAATCAAAATATCAAATCCCAAATAGCTTGACATTATCGATGTAATATATGCACTATTTAAATTTTGGCATACCAATATGGGTCTGTTAGGACTATTTATTAAATTCTTCCAATGTTTTTTTGTTTTAAGAGCTAAATGATATAAAGCAAGAAGAAAAAACTCTTTTTTGTTAGTAATCATTGACTTGACATCAATATATTTATTTAGATAAATAGAAGAGGAATGATGAAAAATTAAACTATTTTCTTTCGTTGAATTCTTAGAGTTCAGTTTTAAATACTCAATAAATTCATTCTTGAAAATATCTGAAATTATCTCATATTCAATTTTGTTTTCTTCTGAGACAAAGAAAGATGTATAGATTCTATCAATTCTAGTATTATTTGTGTTATTGAATATCGAGAGATTCAATTTTTTAATGGTACTTACATTAACATTCAATAAAGTCAATGATTTTGAATTATTTTTGATTTCTTTAATTAACTCGTATAAATTATTTTGACAAATTAAAATATTGTCAAAATCTAAGATGGTATCAAAATCTTTATTTAAATCCCCTTCGCTTAATATCCTTTCTAATGTATCTTTGAACAATGTCTCTTCAAATACTCCTGTTCCAGGCTCATTGATTAGGGCCCAAGAAACAGATTGTTCAGCATGAATAGTAAAGTAAATTTGATTGTTAAATAAAATTCTAGATATCAACATAAAATTAACTGTTTGGGATTTCTAGTTCAATATGCACTCCTTTAAAAGTGACTTTATAGAATCTTACAGAAGAAAACTTAATATCATGCGAATATTGATAAAGTAATTTTTCTCCAAACTTTATAAATTCTAACTTACACTTATCTCTTAATTTAACTAAATCTAATTTATTTGATTTATCATCTTCTAAATCATAAAGGTCTTCACTATATTTATTAATTATTTCCGCACGAAGTATATATAATTTTTCTAATTGGTTTATAAATCTATGAGAAATTATTACTTGAGAATTCATATTATGTATTCTGACAACACCATTAGATTCAATAATTACATTTAAAATCAAATCAAAAAGTCCATATCTTTCTTTTAACAATGAAAAATATAATGCCTCAAAAATAGCTAATAATGATTCTTTTAGTTTATCTGAGATATTGAAATTAAAATTGAAGCTGTCTTTTAATGCATTTATTATTTCAAACTTATTATATAAAAAAGAATTTTCTTTTTCAGCTAAAGAGTTATAAAAACCAATTCCGCAATCAGCAATAGAAAATTTAGTAGAATAAATATTTGAGAACATTAGTGCATATAGATTTGATTTAGAATGTAAAACCCCATTAGTAATTAATTCAGCAAGAATCTCAATATATAAAATTGACTTGTTTCCTATATTTTTGGTTGTCTCAAGAAGTTCATGAAAATGATCCTTGGCTTGATATGCAAAATGTTGGACTAGGTAATCACGTTTTTCTTCATCGGTAAGTATAAGTTCTAACTTTTCTGAAAGATTATGAGTCAAAGAATACTTTCTGATTTTATGTTCTGGGCGGATGGGTTTTTTTTTATAACCCCCAAAATACCTTTTATCAAATATAAAAATACCTTCTCCATTTGGATTCAGATATGATTTCTCATTAATTAAATTTATGAAATCAGAACGTTCAAGAAATGCAAGAACGTCTAAGTTACTCGGTGAATTAATAAAATTAAATTTTACTAATGAATTATAATATTTTTTTAATTGCTCACCGAGGCATGCAATCAAAGGTAATGTCAAGGAGTCTATATAATTTCTTTGTAATATTAAATCATTTCCTGCATCATGAGAAATTATCAGCTCAATTTTTGTATTAGCACCTCTATTTTCCTTTAAAAATATGGCTATTCTTAATAAAAAATTGTTATAAAAATAATAGGAACTGAACTTTCTATTATCTTTTAATAATGGGGTGATATTATTCATAATTGAATCATAAAGCAAGTTTAGATACTAAAATTTCGATTCAAATCGATTAATACTTAAACTTTATAAACTCCCCTAATATAAATGTAATTATTTTATTACAGAAATTATTATGATTTAAATCTATATTAAATTGGGATATATTATTAGTTAACGCTATTCAAGTAACCAGTATATTTAAGATTACTGGCGCGGTAAGATATCCGTCCAGACCAAAGATTTTTAGTTGTTATTTTTTTTATTAAGTTTACAGAACATGTTCTTTTTAATAAATGTTCAAACCACTAATAAACTTATTCTTCCCAAAAGTATGCCACGTATGCCAAAACATATTGAGCGATAACGAAGAAACTATCTGCACCGATTGCCGACATAATCTACCCGTTACTAACTTCCATTTTAATAACGACGACACAGTTCCTAAAGTGCTTTACGGGCGTGCCAAAGTTAAAAATGGTACGGCTCTTTTTCGGTTTGAAAAAAAGGGAATTGTTCAACAACTTATTCACGGATTAAAATATAAAGGTTATGAAAACATTGGTATTTTTCTCGGAAATTGGTTAGGAGGCGAACTAAAAAATATAGATTCCTATAAAACCATTGATGTGGTGATTCCCGTACCGCTGCATAAAAAGAAACTAAAAAAGAGAGGGTATAATCAAGTAGCGAAATTTGGTCAGCAAATTGCAAAAGCTTTAAAAGTAGCTTATAAAGACAATACTCTTTTAAAAGTAACTTCTTCTAAATCGCAAGTTGATAAAAAACGATTGGCTCGTTGGAATAACAGCAATGAATTATTTACGCTTGTTAATTCTGAATCTATAGAAAACAAACACATTTTGTTAGTAGACGATATTATTACGACTGGCGCTACTTTAGAGGCTTGTATAACAACATTGAATCGGGCAAAAAATATAAAAATAAGTATCGCTACCATGGCAATAGCTTAATCTATTAACCGTTATATCTCTAAAATTATGTAGGTTTGTGCAAAATTTTAAATTGGTAATGAAACATCCAACTCTAAACCTTTAAATATATAAAATGAGTATAAATATGTTACATGTGACAATTAAAAAACAATAAAAGACCATCACATGAATAAAACCCTTTCAAATTTTATTTTAATTGTCTTCCTGAGCGCCCTTTTTATTAATTGTGCTAACAGAGGTAGGCCAGAAGGAGGTCCAAAGGATGAAGATCCTCCGGTTATTATTAAATCTATTCCGGAGAATTATTCAACTAATTTCAGCGGCGACGAAATAAAAGTCTATTTTGACGAATATGTTAAAATAAAAGACTTACAAAAGCAGCTTATTATTTCGCCTCCTATGAAAACACAACCGGATGTTACACCATTAGGTGGTGCGAGCAAGTATATTACTATTAAAATTTACGATACTTTACAACCTAATACCACTTATGCCTTTAACTTCGGGAATAGTATTACCGATAATAATGAAGGAAATCCATATCCGTACTACAGGTATGTATTTTCTACCGGCGATTATATAGATTCTCTTAAAGTAAAAGGTAATATTGTAGATGCTTTAAAAACGCAACCGGAAACGTTTATTTCGGTAGCTTTATTCGAAGTCGATTCTACTTTTAACGACTCCATTGTTTATAAAGAAACGCCTAGATATATTACCAACACGCTAGATAGTCTTACTACATTTTCTATTGAAAACATTAAAGCCGGGAAGTATATGCTTATGGCTTTAAAAGATAATAATGGCGACAATAAGTTTCAACAAAAAACAGATCAGATCGCATTTTATAAAGACTTTATTGAAGTGCCTACAGATTCGCTTTTCACTTTAAAATTATTTTCTGAAGTACTAGATTTTAATGCCACCAGACCGCGACTAATATCTGGCGAAAAAATCGCTTTTGGATATGAAGGTGATTACAAAGATATGGTTATTGATATCCTTTCTGAAACACCTCCTGAGTTTGAATACCGCATAACTAAAGATAAAACCACAGACAGTCTTAACTATTGGTATAAACCACGTCTTGAGATAGACTCACTTCTTTTTAAAGTAACGCATCCTACTTTAGAAAAAGACTTTACAGTAAGAATTAGTGAGCAAAAAAGAGACTCCTTAAGGATTGATGTATCTCCATCTGGAAATATTCGTTATGATGAGCCCGTTAAAATTATAGGTAATACACCTTTTGTAAACATAGATACTTCTAAAATCACATTGATGGACAAAGATTCTACTCAAATAGATTTTACTACAGAATTTGATACCATTACCAATACGTATGCCTTTAATTTTAAAAAGAAAGAAGATGATGCTTATAAAATGCAAATACTTCCAGAAGCTTTTATAGATTTTTTCGATAATACTAACGATACTTTAAATTATTCTTTTAGTACAAAAAAAGCATCTGATTATGGTGATGTTCGTTTCACATGCGTAAATGTTGAATATCCTATTATTATTCAATTAACCGACAAAAAAGGCGATGTACAATTTGAACAATTTGTTGAAGATTCCGAGCCTGTAGATTTTTTTAATTTAAACCCCAGCACCTATTACATTCGCGTTATACACGACACTAATGGTAACGGAAAATATGACCCTGGAAGTTATCTTAAAAAAAGACAACCGGAACGTGTTAGCCATTTTAAGGAAATAGAAATTAGAGCAGGTTGGAGTGAGTTTGAGAGGCTTCAATTTACTTCAAAGTAAATATATCTCTATCGTCTAAAAACTTTAGCTTATTTCTATAAGCCTGAATATGTCTTTTTTCTAAAGTGACTATTTGGGTTTGCTCTTTACCTGGTTCAATAGAAGTGATGCTATTTCCCAAAACATCATATGCTGCCGAATGTCCAGAGTATTCACTGTTAACGCCATCAATCCCTACACGATTTACACCAATACAATAACTCATATTTTCAATGGCACGCGCTTTTAATAAGGCATCCCAGGCAGACACTCTTGGCTTAGGCCAGTTGGCAACATATAGTAAAACATCGTAATCTTCTGTATTTCGTGCCCAAACCGGAAAACGCAAATCGTAGCAGATTAACGGATAAATTTTCCAGCCTTTATAATCAACCAGTAACTTTTTGGCACCTGCTGTATAAACTTTATCTTCTCCTACTAAGGTAAATGTATGTCGCTTATCGTAATATTGAATAGCTCCCGATGGTTCTACGAAAAGCAATCGGTTGTAATAGTTGTTTTCTTCTAAAATAACAAGACTTCCAACCATAGCGGCATTTTTACTTGAAGCCATTAATTGCATCCATGCTACCGTATTACCTTCCATGGTTTCTGCAACGTCTTTTGCGTGCATGGTAAAACCGGTTGTAAACATTTCTGGAAGTATAATCAAGTCTACTGCTTCTGAAATGTTTTCTATTTTTTTAGAAAAATTCTCAAGGTTCTGTTTGGGGTTTTCCCAAACCAAATCAGATTGAATTAATGCTATTTTAAGATCGTCTTTCATCGTTTAAATACTATTTAATATCTCTGCTGCTTTTCTTAACGTATCATCGGTCTTTGCAAAACAAAACCGGAGTACGTTATTATCTAAATTATCACTATTAAAAACGGATAGTGGTATGGAAGCAATACCAGAATCTATTGTTAATCGTTTTGCAAAATCGACATCGTATTCTTGAGTGATTTCTGAATAATCCAACACTTGAAAATACGTTCCTTTTGATGGTGTAAATTTAAACCTGGAATCTTTTATAAGATCTAAAAACAAGTCTCTTTTCTGTTGATAAAAAGCAGGTAAGCCTAAATAATTAGCGGGTTCTTGCATATAGTCTGCAATGCCCTTTTGTGTTGGATGATGAATACAAAAAACATGAAATTGGTGCACTTTCATAAAGGCTTCCATGAGTTCTTTTGGTGCACAACAGTAACCTATTCGCCAGCCTGTATTATGGAATGTTTTACAAAAGGAAGCGACTACAAAACTTCGCGATTTTAAATCTGGAAACAAACATGCGCTCTGGTGTTTTTCTTCATCAAAAATCATATGTTCGTAAACCTCATCACTCAATACAATAATGTTGGTATTTCTTGTAATTTCTTCTAATTGCAACATATCTTCTTTTGAAAATACGGTTCCAGAAGGGTTATGAGGTGTGTTAACAATAATCATTTTAGTTCGGCTATTTACCTTCGACTTAACTTCGCTCCAATCGACATTAAAATTAGGAGCTTCCAATTGAATTGAAATCGTTTTTCCGCCATTAAGCGTTATGGCTGGTTCGTAACTATCGTAAGCCGGCCGGAAAATAATGACCTCATCATTTGGATTTATAAATGTCGTAATAATTGTAAAAATAGCCTGAGTAGCACCAGCTGTTATTGTTATTTCATTATCTACATGGTAGCTCGTATTATACATTAACGCTATTTTTTTAGCAATAGCTTCTCGTAATTCCAAATTCCCTGCCATTGGTGCGTATTGATTATACCCGGAGTTCATGGCTTTACTTACTAAATCAATTAGTTTTTGATCACCATCAAAATCTGGAAACCCCTGTGATAAGTTAATGGCATGATGCTCGTTAGCCAACTTACTCATAATTGAGAAGATAGTCGTTCCTATATTTGGCAATTTAGATGGGTGTTGCATTAAACTATTCTATTTTAATAACCCTAATGTTTCTTTAACAAATTCTGTTTTTCCAAGAACATAGGCTCCTCTATCGTTTTTGTATTTAGATGCTAACTCGAGTTTAAGTTTTTCATATTCTTTAGCTCTTTTTTCGTTCGCATTTAAATAATCTCGAAAACCTATCTGTTCCCACATGACATTTTCCTTTGGACACATATGGATATGAAAAATCTGTTCTTTTTTACCGTCAAGATTATATCCTTTTCCAAAAGAGGAATAAGCTTCAATATTTTCTCTGGCTGGAACTACGAAATGTGAGTATCCTAAATCCTCAAATTCTGAAATCAAATTCTCGTCAAAAAGTAATTCGTTAGGAATTTCTATCATCATATCAATATACGGCTTCGATTTGATAGACGGAATTGAAGAACTTCCAAAATGTTCCATTCTTAAAATGGATTTGGAATCAACTTTTTTTAGTATCTGTTCTTTTTCTTTTTCGTAAATCCTTTTCCATTCGGGATTATGATCAACCAACTTAACTGGGAATAATGTATTCCAGTCATCTTTTGTAAGGTCGTTTAACGTTTTTTTCATGTAGATTTAATTAGGTTTTCAATTTGCATACAACTCAATGTAAATATAGTATAACTTACTAATTTATATTGGTAAAAAGTACTAGAATCGTTTGAAATGGGGTATTACATTTTATACCCCCAAAACTTTTAATAATTCCTGTTTATACGTTCTGCCTATAGGGATTTTATTGGCTTTTACAAAAATGGTATTCCCAGAAATTTTATTTACAAATTTACTGTTTATAATATACGATTTATGAACTTGGACAAATTGAGTTTCGGGAAGTTTTTCGATCCAGTTTTTTAAAGAATCTATATAGGATAATTTTTGAGTGTCGGTTACTATTGTTATGTAATTTCTATCTGATTCTATATACAAAATAGAACTCAAAACAAGTCTGTGCAACGTTTTATCTACATTTAAAAAAATAGCATCTTCATTGTTTTCTTCTAAAGTATTTTCAGGTGTTTCTATCCTTTCTCTTGCCTTATTAATAGCTTTTAAAAAACGATCGAAAGAAAAAGGCTTTACCAGATAGTCTACAATAGTATCCAACTCAAAGCTACTTACGGCATATTCCGGATATGCTGTGGTTATTATAATTGCCGGTGGATTTTTAATGGTCTTTATAAAATCTAATCCGGACATATCTGGTAAATTAATATCCAGAAAAACAACGTCAGCAGTGTTATTAATTAAAAACGCATTGGCTTCAATAGCGGCCTTAAAGGTTTCGACCAAATTAAGACTTGGTATTTTGCTTATAAAACTCTTTAAGATTTTTTGAGCTGGAATTTCGTCTTCTATAATAATACAATTTATCATTTATACATCAATTTGTCTGGTTGAGTACTTTTGCTATGCTTAGTATTAACTAAAATTGAGACTTTCATAATTAGTTAGCACTCAAGGAAATATTATTCTATCAGAAATTAAGTTTTAAATGCACTTTAAAGGTGTCTCCTTTATCAATTTTAAGCTCATAAGTGTTTTTATAAATAAGCCCTAGTCTCTTCTCAAGATTTTGCAAGCCAATTCTAAAATCGGTTGTGCTTACTTTTTCTTTATCGTAATCATTTTCACAAACACACTCTAAAATACTATTTTTAACTTTAATTAAAATAGAAACATCGCTATTCAATACACTGTGCTTAAATGCATTTTCTATAATGGTTATTAAAAGCAATGGTGCTATTTGGTGGCTATACGAATCTATGTTTTTTACATAATCTACATGCTTGGTTCCTTCTGTTCTTAGCATTTGAAATTTCATATAATTGTCTATAAACCGGATCTCTTTTTCTAAAGAAATTGTTTTAGAATTGCTTTCGTATAGTACATGTTTTAGGTTATCGGACAACATTAAAATCATTTCCGGAACCTCGTTTGGTTTTTCCAATGAATACGAATAAATCGTATTTAAATTATTAAATAATACATGTGGGTTTATTTGCGACTTTAAAAACTTTAATTCCATGTCTGCATGTTGTTTTTTAATGGCTTCAACTTGATTTTCTTTATCTATAAAGCGATATAATATCCATATAAAAGAAAAGAAAATTAAAGGCACTAACGATTGCCATAAATAATCACTTAAGCATTTAAAAATCGAACATCCGCAATTGGCAAATGCATAACAATACAACTGTGTTGCTAAAAAAGAAATAGCCGCAAACACAAACGTGTAAAGGATGTACATTCTCTTTCTAACAAAAAAAGGTAGTAGTAATATATTGTTTCCATATACTATAACAACTAATAATGTAAGGTATTGAAGAAAGGGATTTTCTTTCCAATAAAAGTCTGAAAACAAAAACAAGGACACAAATATAAATAACATCCAAAACAGGATATGTACCAAAATTTGTGAGCTGTGTTTTTTTACAAAAGTCATATTGTAATGAAAAGTAAACAGAAAAGTGACAACTATCAAAAATTATGTACAAAAACCGGTTTTGTAGTTACCAACGCCTAAAATGTAGTTTATAAATATACTGGGGCATTTGCATTATTTTTGGTATAAATTAATTAAAATCGTGAAACGAATAGGTTAAAATGACTTCTCGATACAATTTTATTTCGCTCGCTCCATAAAATCACTCGAAGTGACAGTAGAACTCTAAATCTTAATGTTAACTATAATGTCAGGTCTAATACCACGCCAAAGGCGTGATCCTTATTTGGAACTAAAATTCTTCTTTGAAAGATTAGGTAACTTTTCAAATTCATTATTAATCAAAGCTTCTTTCTTTGCTTTAGACCATTTTTTTATTTGCTTTTCAGTCTTTATAGCAATAGTAGGATCTGTAAATTCTGCATGGAAAACCAACTCCAATGGTCTTCTTGAATAAGTATAACTATCTTTATGCTTTCCTGTTTGATGTTCTAAAAATCGTTTTTCAAGATTTGAAGTAAACCCTGTATAATAAGTACCATCCGAACATTTTAAAATGTAAACATAATATGTTTTCATAATCTAAAAATTAACTTCTCGATACAATTTTATTCCGCTCGCTCCATAAAATCACTCGAAGTGACAGGCGTGTTCAGAAGCAAAATGCTTACTATATTGTCAGTTCGAGTGTCCTGAACTTGTTTCAGGATGTATCGAGAACCAATCATAATTAAACAATATTCATCTTCTTTAAAAGAAAAGAAGCATTCATATTTTGGCAAATACCTTCTTTTAATTTATAATCAAAGTGAAGTTCGTCATTAATAATTTCGGCATCAAAATAGTAGTTTTTTACATCCTCTAACTCTTGCTCTATTTCGCATAAACTTAAATCGTGCGTAGCAATAATCCCTGTCGCATTTGATGCTACCAGTTTTTCAACAAATTTTCTGGAACCTATAGCCTTGTCGGTACTATTTGTCCCTTTTAAAATTTCATCTAAAACAATAAAATAAGGTTCATGTTGAATCGCATCAACAATATATTTTAAGCGGGTTAATTCTGAAAAGAAATACGAACTATCATCTGTTAAAGAATCTGTTGTTCGCATGCTGGTAATTAATTTAACTGGTGAATATTTACTTGTTTTAGCACAGATAGGAAGTCCGACATTAGCCATAACGATGTGTAAAGAGACCGTACGTAAAAATGTACTTTTCCCTGCCATATTTGCTCCGGTTACAATAAAAAACTGTTCGGTTTCTATAGTTAAATCGCTATCTACACGTTTATTTTTATCTAATAAGGGATGCCCTAAACTTTCCGAATTAATAACCGCTCCTTTTTCCTGTATTTCTGGAAATAGAAAATCTGGGTGATTAAACGCAAAATTTCCCAATGAATTATAGGCATCAAAAAACGATACAACTTCAAACCAATCGGCAACTTTATTATTATACTGCTCAATCCATTTTTCAATGTAAAAACTGTTTTTTATATCTGTTAAAAACAACCCGTTACCAAAAATGGCTCCTATAATATTGTTTCTGTTGTCTAAGGCATCTAAAGACCTTGAAAGCTTTTTAAAAATATGTGATGCTTTCTCTGTATCTAATTGAATTTGCTGTTGCTTTTGCTGTAATAATTGAGACGTAAATGTTTCATTTTCTATTAAATCTAGCAACTGTGCATATTGACGAAAGGTATCTTTAACTCTATCTGTATTTGAAGATAAAACATTTATTTTTTTAACATACATACCGGTAATGCCAAGTCCTAAAAACAACCAATAGCCAATAAGTTCCGGATTTATAATATTTAAAACTGCTAAACTAAATAATACAATTGAAGATATGGCAAAGGTTATTGGCAGCCATCGCATCATTTTTGGCAAAAAGGTTTGGTAACTTTGTAACCAACTTATAATACTTTTAGCAGGTGTTTCAACTTCAACCAGACTAGATGTTGCCGAATAATACTGCCTCCATTGTGGCTTAGAGTTTAATTCTTTTATGGCTTCTTGACGCCTTTTTATAGCATCAATATTATTTGCTTTTAAAGCATCTACCAACTTTTGAGTACCTTCTTTTATAGTGGTTCTATTTATATATTGGAAAAAAGAACCGCGTCCGAATAAATCAATATCTAAACTATAAAAATGATTGGGGTCTTGAAACTGTAATCCTTCATCTCTCTCATGAAAATCGCCAGAAGCTATTTTAATTTCTACTTCATTTATTTCGGCTAACGCTTTATTGAAATTTCTTTTCGATTTTACATCGGTGTATTTTGACAATAAATAAACAAACACAACTATACCAACAATGGCAATGGTAAGAGCTATTTGCCAATATTGAAACGTAAGATAAATTCCAAACCCAGTTATTAAAAACACCGACAGTCTTAACATACTCAAAGCTGTCATTTTTTTATATAATTTTTGAGCTTCAGATTTATATGTTTCTAAATATTGCTTGTAATATGATGTAGGGTTGTTCATTTTTAATTTTTATAGGCATAAAGAAACAAAAGGCTCTGAAACATTTCAGAGCCTATGTGTTTATAATTTTTATTTTATCAATCTCGTCCTCCAAATACTTGAAGTGCCCAATATAGTAATGTTGCCAAGGCTCCAATAGCTGCTACTAGATAAGTTCTGGCAGCCCATTTAAGCGCATCTTCAGAACCAGCATATTCTTCTTGAGATACCATGTTTTTATTTTTCAACCAAGCTAAAGCCCTGTTACTAGCATCGTATTCTACGGGTAAGGTTATGAAACTAAATAATGTTGCAAACCCCATAAGTACTACTCCTGCAGCGGCTGCCCACCAACCTAAACCAACACCTGCGGCACCACCAAGTACTAAGCCTCCTATAATTAACCATTGAGACATCCCGGAAGACACACTCACTACTGGTACTAAAGTAGAACGCATTTGTAACCAACTGTAAGCTTGCGCATGCTGTACTGCATGACCACATTCATGTGCAGCAACGGCAGCAGCAGCGGCATTACGTTGGTTATACACTGCTTCGCTTAAATTAACTGTTTTATTTTTCGGATTGTAATGATCGGTTAAGCGTCCCGGAGTTGAGATAACCTCAACATCCCTAATACCATGATCTGCCAACATTTTTTCGGCAATCTCGGCACCACTCATACCATTACGTAACTGTACTTTCGAGTATTTTTCAAACTTTCTTTTTAAGGTACTGCTCACTAACCAACTCACCAAGGCAATACCTCCTATTAATATATAATATCCTAACATTGTTTTCCTTTTTAAATTCTAAATAAATATAGCAAAAATAACGCCAATATTTTGATATGCAATAATGTCAGTTTCAAACCATTTCAGTTTCCCAATTAAAAGCTTCTGCAATTTCTTTATAAACGATTTTACCTTTAACAATATTTAACCCTTTTGATAACGGTATATTATTTTCACAAGCTTTTTCCCAGCCTTCATTAACCAATTTAAGAACATAAGGCAATGTTACATTGGTTAACGCAACTGTAGAAGTATAAGGCACTGCCCCCGGCATATTAGCTACACAATAGTGTACCACATCGTCTATGATATAAGTTGGATTTTCATGCGTGGTTGCTTTTGTGGTTTCAAAACACCCACCTTGGTCTACTGCGACATCTACAATAACAGTTCCTGGGCGCATGATTTTTAGCATATCTTTAGTGATTAGCTTCGGAGCTTTTGCTCCTTTTATTAAAACACCTCCAATAATTAAATCAGATTCTTTAATACGTTTTCTAATATTATATTCGCTTGAAAATTCGGTTACCACATGATTTGGCATTACATCATTTACATAACGTAATTGCTTCATATTAATATCCATAATAGTAACATGAGCTCCTAGTCCAGCAGCCATTTTAGCAGCTTGAATGCCAACAACACCTGCGCCTAAAACTAAAACTTTACCTGGCGGTACACCAGGAACACCACCTAGTAATACACCTCTCCCTTTTATAGGTTTCTCTAAGTATTTGGCCCCTTGTTGAATAGACATTCTACCTGCTACTTCAGACATAGGAATTAACAATGGTAAAGACCCATCTTCCTCTTCTACTGTTTCATAGGCAATACAAATAGCGTTGCTTTTTATCATGGCGTTAGTAAGCGCTTCGCTAGATGCGAAATGAAAATAAGTAAACACCACTTGATCGGGCTTAATAAGTTTATATTCTTGCTCAATAGGTTCTTTAACTTTTACTATCATATCACTTGAAGCATACACCTCTTCAATGGTGTTTAGAATAGTGGCTCCAGCAGCTACATAATCTTTATCAAAAAAACCACTTCCAAAACCAGCATTGGTTTGAACAAAAACTATGTGATTGTTTTTAGTAAGCTCAAAAACACCTGCTGGTGTCATACCTACTCTACTTTCATTACTCTTAATTTCTTTAGGAATACCTATTTTCATAATAATAATTTTTGACTGAATTTGACTTCCTTAAAATTACAATGAAAAAGACACATTATCACACTAAAAAATTCAATACGGTGCATTTTTAGCGATTTACTAAAATGAAAAGTTTAATATGGAGATTAGAAAAATTCGACCTTATTTATAATCGTCAAATTATCAATTTAATAAAAAGTAAACCCCTTATAATTTATATGATTTTACTTTTTATGATGTTTTATTTTAAGAACAATCACCGTAAAAATCAATATGGCCGAAATAGTATTTGCTACTAACATTGGTAAACTATTAATAAATAAACCGTAAACAAGCCATAAAATAACACCAGTAAACATGGTTATAAACATAGTGAGTGATACGCCACTAACATCTTTCGTTTGCCATGTCTTATAAACCTGAGGTAAAAAGGCTGCTGTCGTTAAAACTGCTGCTACAAAACCAATAACTTCTATATAATCCATCCTCTCAATCTACTATTTAGGATCCTTTTATTTACAAATCTCGTCCAGAATCCACAAATAGTCCAACCTGTTTTCAATAAAATCCTTATTAGATATGTCAACAATTTTTACATTAAAATCGGATTGTGATTTTAAAAAGTCTATATATCCTGTGTTTATTTTTTCTAAATAATCGTTTTTAATATTCTGCTCGTAATCGCGACCACGTTTTTTAATATTTTCTTGTAATCGTTCTATATTTTGATATAAATACACATACAAATCGGGTTTTGCAATCTCTTTATACATTAGATAAAATAACTTTCTATATAACTTAAACTCATCTTCCTGCAATGTAATTTTCGAAAAAATAAGTGATTTAAATACATCATAATCACTCACAATAAAATCTTTAAATAAATCGAATTGTGCTAAATCATCAGAGATTTGTTGATAACGATCTGCTAAAAAAGACATTTCTAAAGGAAAAGCATAACGAGATGCATCTGCATAAAACTTTGGTAAAAACGGATTATCGGCAAAACGCTCTAAAATAAGTTTCGCATTAAAATCGTATGCCATTTTATTTGCCAAACTGGTTTTTCCTGCACCAATATTTCCCTCAACAGCAATATAATTATACTTTGAAAAATTAAAAGCTTTTCTCGGGTTTTTCAGCCAAATATTAATGGGTTCTAAAACACTATCGTCTCCACATTCTGCTAATAAAACGAAAACTTCTTTATTAAACTTGGGGTGCTTTATTTTAGATGCTATATCGTTAAGTGGTTGCAATACAAACTTACGTTGCTCCATTTCTGGATGTGGCACCTGTAATGTTTTAGTTTCAATAATACGATCTTCAACAAAAACAACATCTAAATCTATAGTTCGTGCTTCATAAGTTTTTGAGGTAGTCCTAATGCGGCCCAAGTCTGTTTCAATTGTTAATAAAACCTGAAGTAGTTTTTGTGGATCTAGATAACTTTCTAAAACCAAACAGGCATTAAAAAAATCTTCACTTTCAAAACCTAAAGCAGGCGATTTATAAACTTTAGAAATCAGTCTTATATTACCGGCTCTAACATGTATTAAATCAATAGCATTTTGAAGATTTTTGAGTTTATCCCCTTTATTACTTCCTAGGGCTATATAAAATGTTGTTGGTTGCATTTGCATCATTGGAAAAGCAAAATAATAAAAACTAAATGGTTTCCTTTATATTTACGAAACGTATTTATTCACAATTATACATATGACATTAAAAGACAAACTTGCAGCCCAACGTATTTATATACTTCTTGGTGCTTTATTTATAACATCATTAGTGGTGTCTAACCTCATTTTTCAGAAGTTTTTTTATTGGTACCCGTTTGATGTAGAAGTTTTTGGAAGTAAACTTTTTGAAATCTCTGTTGGTATATTACCTTATCCTATTACCTTTTTAATTACTGATCTTATTAGTGAAATTTATGGTAAAAAACGTGCTAACGATGTTGTTGTTACCGGTATTTTCGCTTCGCTTTTTTCGCTTTTAATAATTTTGGTTGCAGATAATGTTCCAGCAACAAGTTGGTCTTATGTTAAAGACAATATGTTTAATACAGTTTTTGGTAATTCTATTATTGCTGTATTTGCAAGTATGCTTACATATTTATTTGCACAGTTTGTAGATATTCAGATTTATCATTTCTGGAAACGACTCACTAAAGGCAAACACCTTTGGTTACGAAATAACTTTTCTACCTGGTTTTCGCAATTTGTAGATACTTTTACAATTGTAACCTTATTGTGTTCGTTTGGTATTATTGATTGGTCTAATTTTAAAGGCTTATTAATTAGCGGATTTTTATTTAAAGTTTTTGTTGCTATTTTAGATACACCTTTTTTATATTTGGGCGTTTATTTATTTAGAAGACGTTTCAACCTAAAAGTAAATGAAGAAATTGATTTGCTTTTTAAAGATTAACAGTTAAATAAACACTTGCCTCATCTATTTAATACCTTTTTACGTATATTTATAAGCACCCTATAAACCCATCTATCCCTAACTAATAAGTTAAAAAACCTATTATTATGAAAAAAACCCTAAAAATATTGGGCATTATTTTGCTCATTATACTAACGCTCTTAATTGCTCTTCCTTTTGCTTTTAAATCTCAAATTAAAGATATGGTAAAAGGATTTATAAACGAAAACCTAAATGCGCAAGTAGAATTTAGTGATGTAAGTCTAAGTTTTATTAAAAGCTTCCCTAAAGCTCACGTTTCTGTAAGTGATCTGGTTATAACTAATTTTGAACCTTTTAAAGGCGAAACATTAGTAACCTCTAAAAACATTGCGCTTACTATGTCTGTTAAAGAACTATTTAAAACATCGGGCGACGACCCTATTATTGTAAATTCTATTACAGTTGATGAAACGTTACTAACTCTTAAAACAGATAAGTTTGGTAATGCGAATTATGATATTGCCAAAGACGAAGAAAATGCTCCAACCGAAACGGAAACGGAGACAGGTGGTTTTGCTTTTGATATTGAAAATTACAGTATCAACAATAGCGCTTTAGCATATATTGATGATGCATCGAAAATGTCTCTTTATGTATCGGAACTCAATCATGAAGGGAAAGGCATTTTTTCTACAGAAACGTCCGAACTAGACACAAAAAGTGAAGCCAATATAAGTTTCACTATAGATAGTAGTGAATATTTAAGTAATAATCATATCAAACTGGATGCTTTAATAGGCTTAGATTTAGCAAACAGTAAATATACTTTTAAAGATAATAAAGGTTTTATAAACAAGTTACCTTTAGAGTTTAATGGTTATGTACAGCAACTAGAAAATGGCCAGGAAATAGACATTACTTTTGAAAACCCAGAAACATCTTTTAAAAATTTCCTAGCGTTAATTCCAGAAGCGTATTCAAAAAATATTGAAGACGTTCAAACTACCGGAGACTTTAAGGTTAAAGGTATTATTAAGGGTATAAGTTCAGAGGAAACCATTCCTAATTTAGACATTAGCATCACCTCAAACAATGCCTCTTTTAAATATCCCGATTTGCCTAAACGTGTTAAAAACATCACTATAAATACAGCTATAAAAAATACTACGGGACATGCTGACGATACTTATATTGATATAAATACTCTTGATTTTACAATTGATAACGATGCATTTAGATCGTCTGCTTCTTTAAAAAACATCACTCAAAACATGCTGGTAAATGCCAGTATTAATGGTGTTTTAGATTTATCTAACATTACAAAAGTATATCCTATAGAATTAGAAAACACGTTAACAGGTTTTTTAAAAGGAAATATTGATACGTCTTTCGATATGAAGGCTATTGAAACTAATGCTTACGAACGTATAAAAAATAGAGGTTCTGCTAGTATTAGTGATTTTGTGTTTTCTTCGGAAGATATTGTGAATCCAATTCATATTTCAGAAGCCAATATGCTTTTTACTCCTGAAACCATAACACTTAGTAGTTTTAAAGCCCGAACAGGCAATAGTGATTTAAATGCTACTGGAACTATAAAAAATTTATTAGGTTTTCTTTTAAGCGATAATACGCTTCAGGGTTATTTTAATGTGAATTCTACTTTTTTTAAAGTCAGTGATTTTATGACTGAAGATGATACGCCTTCTGCTGACAAGGACATAACTCATGATACTGAATCTTTGAAAATTCCGAAGTTTTTAGATTGTACTATTAATGCCAATGCAAAAACGGTTCTTTATGATGATCTAAATTTAAAAGACCTAAAAGGAACCCTCATCATTAAAGACCAACAGGCTATACTTAAAGATATGACCTCTAATTTATTTGATGGTACTTTGGCTATTTCCGGTAATGTTTCTACAAAAAACGAAACGCCTACTTTTAGTTTAAATTTAGGTGCAGATGGCTTTGATATCTCCCAGTCGTTTAAAGAGTTAGAACTTTTAAGAAATCTAGCGCCTGTCGCTAAAATTTTTCAGGGGAAATTAAATACTAATATGACTTTGGCAGGTAATTTGGATAACGAATTCTCTCCTAATTTAAGCAGTGTTTCGGGTAATGCACTTGCCGAATTACTGACTACAAAAATTAATGCCAACGAAGGTGAGATATTTAACAAATTAGAAGGTTCTTTAAGTTTTATAGATTTTGACAAATTAGATTTGAAAGATCTTAAAACATCATTAGAGTTTGCTAACGGAAAAGTTAGTGTAAAACCATTTCAAGTAACCTATGAGGATGTTACTATTGATATTTCTGGTTCCCATGGTTTTGATAAAAATCTAGAATATAGCGCTATTTTTAATGTACCGGCCAAGTATTTAGGAAGCGATGTTAATCAATTAATAGGTAAAATTAATAGTGAAGAAGCAAAAAACATAAACATCCCTGTTACAGCAAAAATTGGTGGAACTTATATAAACCCTTCGGTAGAAACCGACTTAACAAGTGGTGTTACAAACCTAACCAATCAACTTATTGAAATTGAAAAACAAAAATTACTCAACCAAGGCAAAGGCAAAGTAGAAGATTTAATTAGCGGTGTTATTGGTGGAAATAAAACCAAAACCGACTCTATTAAAAAAGAACAAAGTAATTCGGTTAAAGATGTTTTAGGAGGTATTATTGGAAGCAATAAAAGCGAAACCGACACCACTAAAACAAACGTAACAAAAGATGCTGTAAAAAATGTGCTTGGTGGTTTGTTAGGAGGTAAGAAGAAATAATCTATACATATAGATAAAATTCATCTTTTTATATAGGAAGCTGCATTTGTTTTACATTAAGAGAACAAATGCAGCTTTTTTTATGCTTTAAACAATGAAATTCTATCGAACTTAGTTAACGTGTATTTGATTTAACAACAAGAGTATTTATTTGAAAATAAATATAATAATCCTGAATGTCAGGTTAAGACTTTTGGCTTGCTCAAGACAGGCTAAAGTCGAAATCTATTTAAACTTGTGAATTTTAATAACCTTTCGACTTTAGTTTATGCTGAGCATAGCCGAAGTACTCAAGGCGACAAGTAACAATATTATTGAGTTTATCCTTAAAATGAACTTGTCTTAAATCGAACTAACATTAGTTAATAGAAATACGAACAACTAAGCCTTCATTTGCACGAATATTAAAAACGGTATCATCTTCAAAAATAAGATATTGCCCTTTTACGCCAACTAGTTTACCCGAGTACTCATGTTGTTTAACTATATTTAAACTTTTAGGTTTTACAGGATATTTATATACCGGGAATTCTAAATTAGTTTCTGTATTGGTCTCGATAAAATATTCCTTCACTTCATCAGGTATGTATTGCTTTAAACGTTCGCGCCACGTTGTTAAATCTTCTTCCTCAACTTCATTTTTAAGCATTTTTCGCCAATTTGTTTTATCGGCCACATGATCTTTTAAAGCTACTTCTGTAATCCCAGCTAAATAACGATTAGGTACTTCAACAATTTCAATAGCCTCATGAGCGCCTTGGTCTATCCAACGAGTAGGCACCTGATTTTTTCTTGTAACGCCCACTTTTACATTACTGGAGTTAGCTAAATACACAATATGCGGTTGTAATTGCGCTCGTTTTTCAAATTCTAAATCTCGATCTTCTTTCCCTAAATGTGCTGTACTTAATTCAGGACGCATAATCCAATCGGCAGCTTGTGGCACTTCATAAAAACATTGCTTATCGAATCCCTGTCTATAAATGGGTTTATCTAATCCGCAGTTTAAACATTGATACTTAACAAATTGAATCGTTATACTTTTATTCAACAGCTGATTTATGTTTAAAAAATCGTTTTCAAATACCAAATAATATTGAATAGGACTGGCAAACTCCGTTTCCATTTTTGTTAAAACACCTTGGTAAGTCATAAAAAAAAGTCTTATTTTTAAAATCTTAAAGATAAAAGAAATATGCCAATACCTATAGTAAATTCGATTGCTTCTTGGTTTTTAAAAAAACGATTTCATCAAATAGAATTGTTTTTAAAATATCCTAACGAAGTACAAAATGAATTACTATTAAGTCTTGTAGATATTGCTAAAGACACCGAAATTGGTAAAAAATATGATTTTGCTTCTGTAAAAAACTACAGAACATTTTCAGAACGTGTTCCTATTAAAAATTATGATGATTGGCAAGATGCTATTGAGCGTTCCCGAAGAGGTGAAACCAATATTTTTTGGCCCAGCCCTATAAAATGGTTTGCAAAATCCAGTGGTACTACCAGAGCAAAAAGTAAATTTATTCCAGTAAGCTCAGAATCGCTCGAGGATTGTCATTATGCAGCTGGTAAAGATTTATTATGCATGTATCTTAATAATAATGAAGATTCTCAATTGTTTACAGGCAAAAGCTTACGTCTGGGAGGGAGTAAAGAATTATACAAAGAAAACGGCACCGTATTTGGCGATTTATCGGCTATTCTAATTGACAATATGCCTTTTTGGGCAGAATTTAGTAGCACACCAAGCAATAAGGTTTCTTTAATGAGCGATTGGGAGCATAAAATGCAAGCCATTGTAGATGAAACCATACAAGAAAATGTAACCAGCCTTGCAGGTGTCCCTTCATGGATGCTTGTGTTACTAAATAATGTTTTAGAATCAACAGGAAAACAAAGTCTTCATGACATCTGGCCAAATTTAGAGGTTTACTTTCATGGAGGTGTTAGCTTTGCACCTTATAAAGATCAATACAAAAAAATTCTTCCTAAAACTGATTTTAAATATTATGAGATTTATAATGCTTCGGAAGGGTTTTTCGCCATTCAAGACCAAAACGACTCTAACGAATTATTATTAATGCTCGATTATGGGATTTTCTACGAATTTATTCCTATGGATGTTTATGCTACTTCTAAAGAAAGAGCAATTCCTTTAAGTGACGTTAAGCTACATCAAAATTACGCTGTAATAATTACTACAAATGCCGGGCTGTGGCGCTATAAAATTGGTGATACCGTTCGATTTACATCATTAAACCCATATAGAATAAAAGTTTCTGGCAGAACCAGACACCATATTAATGTTTTTGGTGAAGAACTTATTATTGAAAATGCCGAAAAAGCTTTAAAAAAAGTGTGTAAACGTACTAAAGCCGAAATTGTAGATTTTACTGCTGCTCCTATATTTATGAATGACAAAGAAAAAGGGGCTCACGAATGGCTTATCGAATTTAAAACGCCGCCAAAAGATATTGATTATTTTAATGAGCTATTTGATAATGCTTTAAAAGCATTAAATTCTGACTATGAGGCAAAACGCTATAATAACATTACACTTAATAAGCCCAAAATTAATATAGCCAGACAGCATTTGTTTTATGATTGGTTAAAACAAAATAATAAATTGGGCGGACAGCATAAAATACCTAGACTTTCTAACACCAGAATCTTTATTGACGAACTTCTAAGATTGAATATACAGACATAGGCTGTAGGCTTTTTTTTTCAAATAAAAACGCTTGAACGATTAATATTGTGTTTTATTTTTAAAACATATATTTTTAAAAAGCTATAAGCAAGTTTTATAGTATAACTTAACCTATGCCCTAACATGAAAGTTTATTTTATAATTATTCTATGGCTTCAATCTGCCTTATTATTTAGCCAATCTACTATTGGATCTAATGGTTTCCAATTTAAAACTTTTAACACAGATATCAATACTGAATTCTCAGAGATTGGAACTGGTTTTTTTAAAGGTAAATTAATCATAGTATCTTCTAAAAAAATTGGTGACTTAGCCAAAATCGACCCTAAGACCAACGAAGCATACAAAGAACTCTATTGTTTAGACACTTTAGGTAATGGTGCTCTTGGTGAGCCCATGTTATTTTCAAGAATTTTGAATACAAATAACAGTGAAGATCAAGTTTCTTTCTCGCCAGATCAAAATACGATATATTACTCCAGAAGTAATAAGGAAAATTCTTTAGAGTTTAAACTTTATAGAGCTACTCTAGAAAAAGATTCTCATGGTAATTGGATTAACGAAACGTTATTACATTTTAACAGCGAAAATGTATCAATAGAAAACCCCTTTGTTAACTCTAAAGGAAATAAGTTATATTTTTCTGCTAACATGCCTGATGCTATTGGTGGTTATGACATATATGTTTCTGATATTAATCCTGATGGAACATTAAGTAACCCTAAAAATTTAGGGGGGAAAATAAATACAGCTTTTGATGATAAGTACCCGTATATTTATACAGATGAGGATGAAGTGTCTTTGTTCTTTGCTTCAAAAGGTCATGAGAGTTTAGGAGGATTCGATCTTTTTTCTAGTAAAATTTCCAACAACACCTACCATACCCCTAAAAACCTTGGGAATACTATTAATACAGAATACGATGAGATTGCTTATTTTAATGCTAATAAAAAAACAGGATATTTTTCATCGAATAGAAAAGGAGGAAACAGCTTTGATATTTATTACTTTACTTCTAATAATATCAGGCAAACTATTGAAGGTAAGATTTTAGATTTTAACACCAAAGCTATACTGCCAGGTACCACTGTTACCTTAAAAGATAAAAACCAAAAAGAGATAGATCAATTAATAAGTGATAAAGATGGTGCTTATAAGTTTGATGTTGCACCATTAGAATCTTACACAATTACAACTAAAAAAAGTGGCTTCAATGATGGTACATTTTATTTTACAGCGAATAAAAACGAAGAAACAACCTATAATAAAGATTTAGAAATAACCACTATAGACCCTGTAATCGCAGAAGTAAATAATGAGCTTAGAATTGTCGTTGAAAATATATTCTTTGATTTTGCAAAACATAATATAAAAGAAGCATCGCATACTACCTTAAATGAAATAATAACAGTACTTAACAAACATCCTGAAATAAAATTAGCAATCAATGCTCATACCGATAATATAGGGACTGATGCTTTTAACTTATACCTATCTGAAAAACGTGCTGAATCAACTTTAAATTATTTAATTAAGAATGGCATTGCAAAAAACAGACTCGTACCTAAAGGTTATGGAGAAGGAAAGCCTTTAATTGATTGTAAAAATCTTTGTTCAAAAAAAGATATGCAAACTAATAGGCGTGTTGAATTTGTAATTATAAATAATACTCCATAAAACAACTTAATTAGAATAATAAATAACGAACTCCTTTAGATTAGCTTTTTAAAAAAAAAGGTTGAATTTCATCATTTTCTAAAAGGATACTCATAAGAATATCAACTCTAAAATTTATAGCGTATTAATTCCTAATATTTTAATTTAACACACAATAAATTCAATTACAATCTAAAAACATTTTTTTACCAAAACTTTCAATAAAGTAATTAGTTAACGAATTTAATAGCGATTTATCTAAGAAATTTTTTCAAAGCTTAGGTTCTGGTTTATATTTATCTTCTAATTAATTTTAATCTCCCAAAACCCTCAAAAAGATGAAAGCTAAACTGTGTTTTTTCATTTTCCTTATTTCTAATATTGTACTTAGTCAAGGACCATCTAATTTAATAGCATCAAATAATTTTTCATTAAAAAACAATTCAAAAACATCATCAAGTTCCATTGATGCTAACGGATTTGAATTTGATCTTTTAGATGCTGGTGTTAATTCTAAATATTCTGAAATTGGTTCAGGTTTTTTTAGAAATAAGCTTATTATGGTTTCCTCAAAAAAAATTGGTGGTTTAGCAAAAATAGATCCAAATACGAATGAGGCATATAAAGAATTATTCTGTTTAGATATTAGTAAAAATGGTTCGTTAAGCTCACCGTTATTATTTTCCAGAATACTAAATACAAACGATAGCGAAGACCAATTAACGTTCTCTCCAGACCAAAAAACAATATATTATACCAGAAGTAGCAGAGAGAATTCTCTGGAATATAAATTGTACAAAGCTATTTTAGAAGAAGACTCACATGGTAATTGGATTAACGAAGAGCTTTTAAGCATTAACAAAGAACATGTTTCAATTGAAAACCCTTTTATGAGTCCGAAAGGCGATAAACTTTACTTTTCATCAAACATGCCAGAATCTATTGGTGGTTACGACATTTATGTTTCAAATGTACTTGCTGATGGATCTTTAAGCACTCCTGAAAACTTAGGAAGCTCTATCAATACAGCTTCAGATGAAAAATATCCATCACTTTCTATGGATGCTAAATATTTATATTTTTCTTCAAAAGGACATAATAACATAGGTGGTTTTGATCTTTTTACAAGTAAAATTTTAAGTAGCGGTTATAAAGCTCCAA
Organism: Flavivirga aquimarina; assembly: GCF_030540835.1. Lineage (GTDB taxonomy): Bacteria > Bacteroidota > Bacteroidia > Flavobacteriales > Flavobacteriaceae > Flavivirga > Flavivirga aquimarina. The sequence continues at coordinate 347,568 of NZ_JAUOEK010000184.1, forward strand.
GAAATATGGGAAATACCATTAATACACCTTACGATGAAGTTGCTTATTTCTTAGCTGCTAAAAATAAAGGGTATGTATCTTCAAACAGACCTAACGGAAAAGGTGGTTTCGATATTTATACTGCAACTAACGATGAAATTATTCAAACAATAAAAGGCAAGGTACTAGATTTAGAAACCAAAATTAAGTTACCTAATACTTTAGTGATTTTAAAAGACGAGGAAGGCAACGAAATTTCAAGACAACTAACTAAAGAGGATGCCACTTATAACTTTAATGTTATTCCTTTTGAGTCGTACAGTATTACAACTCAAAAAGATGGATTTAAAGAAGGTGATTTTAAATTTATAGCTACCAGAGGTTACCACACCTCTTATAATAAAGATTTAGATTTACTTACCACCAAACCTGTTATTGCAAAAGTTGATGACGAGTTAAGAATAGTTTTGGAAAATATTTATTTTGACTTTAACAAATGGCGCGTAAAAGAAGAATCTTTTATTTCTTTAAACAAAATTATTAAAGTACTAAAGGAACACCCGGAAATGAATTTAGTTATAAATGCTCATACAGATAATAAAGGTAGAGATTCTTATAATTTAAACTTATCTAAAAAACGTGCAGCGTCTGCCGTAACTTATTTAATAAATAATGGTATTAGTAAAAACAGATTACAATCTAAAGGCTACGGTGAAACGAAGCCAAAAATTGACTGTAACAATACTTGTACCGATGAAGATTTACAGGCTAACAGACGTGTGGAATTTGTAATTTTAGAATAGAGAAGATGTCTTTAATTCCGATTAAATACAACAGTAAAAGTTTTTAAACGAGTATTTTGTCTCATCGTCTAAAAGGTTTAAAAAACCTTTGTGAGCTCTTTAATTAAGTATACTTTTAACGAAGTTTTTAAAAGCACTATGAAAATTTATCCATAATGTCATTTATTAATTATCATCCATAAAAATAAAAAACCACGCTAATTAAAGCGTGGTTTTTTTATATACTCTTTTTACTTTATTTTTTATGAAACTGCTTTTAGTTTCTTCAAAGTAGTTTTCGTTAATTTATCCTCGGCATACACTTTGGTTACATTTAACTTCTTCTCGTTACTACTAGGTAACTCAAACATGGCATCTGTTAATATTTCTTCACAAAGTGAACGTAAACCTCTTGCTCCTAATTTATACTCTATAGCCTTATTTACAATAAAATCTAAAGCTCCATCTGTTATGCTGAAATCAATGTCATCCATAGCAAATAACTTCTTGTATTGCTTAATAATGGCATTCTTAGGCTCGGTTAAAATGGCTCTTAAAGTATCTGCATCTAAAGGATCCATATAAGTAAGCACAGGTAAACGACCAATAATTTCTGGAATTAATCCGAAGTCTTTTAAATCTTTCGGAATGATATATTGTAATAAATGGTCTTGGTCTACAACCTCATCAGACATAGAAGCGCTATAGCCTACTGCCTGCATATTTAAACGTTTAGAGATAACACGGTCAATACCATCAAAGGCACCACCAGCGATAAACAAAATGTTTTCTGTATTAACTTCAATAAATTTTTGATCTGGGTGCTTACGTCCTCCTTTGGGTGGTACATTAACAACAGTACCTTCTAAAAGTTTTAATAATGCTTGTTGCACGCCTTCTCCAGAAACATCTCTAGTAATGGATGGGTTATCACTTTTACGAGCTATTTTATCAATCTCGTCAATAAAAACAATACCTTTTTCTGCTTTTTCTAAATTATAATCAGCTGCTTGTAATAAACGTGTTAAAATACTTTCTACATCTTCACCAACATAACCTGCTTCCGTTAAAACTGTGGCGTCGACAATAGCCAATGGCACATTTAACATTCTGGCAATAGTTTTTGCCATTAAGGTTTTCCCTGTACCTGTTTGCCCTACCATAATGATATTACTTTTTTGAATATCTATATCATCTTTAGAAGGAGGTTGTAATAAACGCTTATAATGATTATAAACAGCCACAGACATCACCTTTTTAGTCATGCCTTGCCCAATAATATATTCATCAAGAAATTCCTTAATCTGCTGAGGCTTTCGAAGTTTTAACTCGGCAGATAAATCGCTGCTATCATTTTGCTTAGATTCTTCAATTACAATACCATGCGCTTGCTCTATACATCTGTCACATATATGAGCATCTAGTCCTGCTATTAACAAATTCGTTTCTGGCTTTTTTCTTCCACAAAACGAACATTCTAATTCTTCTTTTGCCATTAATCTATCTTTCTTTTAGGATGTTAATTATTGTAACATCTCCTTTATACATTAATTAAAATTACAAATTTTTTATTTAATTACGAGATAAAATCTCATCAATCATACCATATTCCTTAGCTTTATCTGCTTTCATCCAATAATCTCGATCACTGTCTTGATATACTTTGTCGTATTCTTGTCCTGAATGCTTACTTATAATGTTATAAAGTTCTTCTTTTAAAATCAATATCTCTCTGGCAGTAATTTCAATATCACTTGCCTGTCCTTGTGCACCTCCTAATGGTTGATGTATCATAACCCGCGAATGTGTTAAACCACTACGCTTTCCTTTTTCACCAGCACATAATAAAACGGCTCCCATAGAGGCTGCCATACCAGTACAAATAGTTGCAACATCTGGCTTTATAAACTGCATCGTATCATAAATTCCTAAGCCAGCATAAACGCTTCCTCCAGGAGAATTAATATAAATTTGAATATCCTTTGAAGCATCTACACTTTCTAAAAACAGTAGTTGTGCTTGTATAATATTCGCAACCTGATCATTAATAGCCGTACCCATAAAAATAATACGGTCCATCATTAAACGAGAAAACACATCCATTGCAACAGCATTCATTTGACGTTCTTCTATAATGTTTGGAGTTAACCCTGTTGGATACATACTACTAACAATTTTATTGTAATATGTACTACTAACACCTTGATCTTTTACAGCGAATTTTTCAAATTCTTTTGCGTAATCCATAGTCTTTTTTAATATTTAATTTTGATTATTTGCCTGATTTATATTTACATGACAAAAAATCTATTTAAAAATTCTTTCTTTTTAAGAAAAAACGCTTAAACCTTTTTTAGATTTAAGCGCTTAAATATAAGGAATTATTATTTACTTATTTATCTCCGTAAACTTCTTTAACAAACTTTTCGTAACTTAATTCTTTAACCTTGATATTTGCTTTTTCTTTGTAAACAGTTAATAATTTTTGGCTAATTAACTGCTCTGAAATTCTACGAGCCTCATCTTGATTTGATAATACTCGTGCAGCAATATCGTCTAACTCTTTATCTGAAGGATTCATTTGACCAAATTGAGCCATTTGCCCTTTAATCATTTCTCTTGCATGGTCTTTTATATCGTCCATCGTTACCTGAACATCATGATCGGTAATAAGTTTTCCTTCAATTAACTGATAACGTAAGCTTTTTTCTGATTTTTCGTACTCTTCTCTAGCTTGTGCCTCGTCCATTTCTTTTTCACCAGCAGTCTGCATCCACTTTGTTAAAAATTCGGCAGGTAAATCAAACTTTGTGTTTTCAACTAAATATTCAGTAACATCGTTTAAAAGCTTCTGGTCTGCTTGTTGTACAAATTGTTTTTCGGCATCTTCTTTTATCTTAGCTTTTAATTCTGTAACCGTAGTAACAGTATCTTTTCCAAAAAGTTTATCGAATAACTCCTGATCTAAATCTGCTAACTCACGTTCATTTATTTCTGTGATGGTGAAATTTACTTCAATATCTAAACCATGAACCTCATCATGTCCTAATTTTAAGGCATGCATTAATTCATGTTCATCATCATAAAGCCCTTTAGTTTTTAAAGTGATTACATCTCCTGCCTTAGCACCTATAAATAATTTTTCGGTTGATTTCCCTTTAAATTTATCTAACGTTAAAGTGACTGTATTATCAATTTCTTTTTCTTCGTTTTTATAAACTCCGGTAATTTCACTGTCTTTTACAACAGCATCTTGAGAAACTAACTTCCCGTATTGTTTTTGAATACGCTCAATCTGTTCATCAATCATTTTATCATCAGCAATAATATTATATTGTGTGATTGCTTTTTTACCTTTTAAGTTTACTTCAAATTCTGGTGCCAAACCTAATTCGAATTCAAAAGAAAATCCATCGGCATCCCAGTTTATTTCATCTTGCGGTCTTGGCAAAGGTTGCCCTAATACGTCTAGTTTTTCTTCAGTAAGGTATTTGTTTAAAGCATCTTGTAATAACTTATTAACCTCATCTACCAAAACAGCTTTTCCGTATTGCTTTTTAACCATTCCCATTGGCACATGTCCCTTTCTAAATCCAGGGATATTTGCTGTTTTACGATAGTCTGCTAAGATTTTTTCAACTTTATCACTATAGTCTTCTTTAGCGATATCTACTTTTACAACAGCATTTAATGCATCAACGTTTTCTCTTGTAATATTCATTTTAAACTATATAAAGCCTTTTATGAGGCATTTAACAATAAAGTCTTTAAAAAAACTAAAAACTTACGTAACCAAAATTGGGATGCAAAAATATAATATTTTTACATCCTAGCAAAGTTTTTAACAGCTTGATTTTATGTGATCTTATTTATTGATTTTCAAAGGTTACATGTAATCCGCTATTAAAATATTTAGTTAAAAAAACTAACGATATAGGAGTTCTTTTAAAACTATTTTTTATCGTCTTTTAAGAGAGCGTGTAGTACGGATTGTGAAACCGAAAGTAAGATACTAAACAACACTGCAATCCAAATACTGCTCACTGAAAAACCATCAATTAAGTTATCGGCCAATAGAATAATTAAAGCATTAATTATTAATAAAAACAGGCCTAAAGTAACTATGGTTATTGGTAACGTTAGAATGATTAAAACGGGTTTTACAAATAGGTTTAGTACAGACAGCACAATAGCTACAATTAAAGCTGTTATGTAACTATCTACATGAATGCCATTTAAAAAGTATGCTATTACAAATACCGCTATAGCATTTAATAAAAGTTTGGTTATGAGTTTCATTCTGTTATGTTTATTTGCTTTTACCTATTAGACTTAATTGGTATAGAAATGTTTCAATAGCAGTCGAAATTTTTTATTACACGTATTTCGTTCCCTTTAGGTTTAGTTAAATTTACAAAAATTCATCCAACAAACTGTGTAACAGCTTCAAAAAAGTCTTTAGGGTTTTCGGCATGCAACCAATGCCCCGAATTGGAAATAGTAACAATTTCAGCTTTTGGAAAATGATTAGAAATTATTCTTTCATCTTCTACTCCAATATATTCCGATCTATCACCTCTTAAAAACAAAGTCTCTTTTTCGAACTTGGCATAGGTTGGCAACGCTTCCCCTATTTCACCAACTTCTTCTTTTAAAACTTTTAAATTTATACGTAGTGCTAATTTACCTTTTTCAATCCAGTACAGATTTTTTAGTAGAAATTGACGTGTTCCAAAATCTGACACATAATTACTCAATAATTTATCTGCTTCACCTCTACTTTTAATAAGATTAAAATCTAATGCATCTAAACCTTCTAAAATAGCATCATGATGAATTGGATAAAAGCGCGGTGAAATATCTGCTACAATTAATTTGGAAACTATTTCTGGGTACAGGGTTGCAAATAACATGGCTGTTTTTCCTCCCATAGAATGTCCCAACAATACAATATTGGTAAGATTATGTGTATCGCAATAGTGCTTTAAATCTTCTGCAAGTACTTCATAACTAAAATGGTCGTCCCAAAAACTACGTCCATGATTACGTTGATCTACCAGATGAACCTGAAAATCTTGCTCACTAAATTGGCGCCCCAATGTTTTCCAATTATCACTCATGCCTAAAAAGCCATGAAGAATAACAAATGGTTGGCCTTCTCCTATTATATTTGAATGTAATCCCATAAGCCTCCCTTAATCCCTCCAAATGAGGGAAATTATTGCGTGATCACTCACCTATTTTTAAATATTATTTTAAAATCTATCTGTTTAATTCTGTAATGTTTTCGGCAGAGTTTCTTTCCCTTTGGGAAAGATTAAGATTGGGCTCTCAACTTGCGTAAATACATTTGTATAACATTCTCGACTCCTAAATACAAACTTTCTGCTATTAAAGCATGCCCGATGGAAACTTCTAGTAATCCCGGAATATTCTTCTTAAAAAACGCAATATTATCTAGAGACAAATCGTGCCCTGCATTAATACCTAGTCCTAAATTATTAGCTAATTCGGCGCTTTCTACATATGGTGTTACAGCATCTTTGTTACTCAAACCATATTGGTGAGCAAAAGCTTCTGTATAAAGTTCAATCCTATCTGTTCCAGTAGCTTTAGCTCCTTCTATTTGTTCTAAAACAGGGTCTACAAAAATAGACGTCCTAATCCCGTTTTGCTGAAATTCCTTAATAACATCAACTAAAAAATCTTTATGTTTTATAGTATCCCAACCGGCATTACTTGTAATAGCATCAACAGCATCTGGCACTAACGTAACCTGTGTTGGTTTTACATTTAAAACCAGTTCTACAAAAGAATCTATAGGATTTCCTTCAATATTATATTCGGTATATACTTCCGGTTTTAAATCTCGCGCATCCTGATAACGTATATGGCGTTCATCTGGCCTTGGGTGAATTGTGACTCCCTCTGCACCAAACCGTTGCACATCTTTTGCAAACTGAACCACATTAGGCACATCGCCGCCTCTTGAATTCCTTAAAGTTGCTATCTTATTAATATTTACACTTAACTTTGTCATGTGTTTATTTTAAAAATAAAACTTTTTCTTACTTCGTAACCAAACTATGAAGTTCAAAAAAGTCTTTGTCTAAATTCAAAACTCTTAATTTTCGCTTCAAAGCAAAAAGTTTAAATGAGTTCTGCAAAAATACAAAGTAGAAAAAGCTTAAATACTATTTTTTTAATTAATTTGCATACTTATAAAGCAGGGCCATGAAACTTTCAGAATATATTATAAATGATATAAAACCATTGAATATAGATAGCAAGGTAAATGATTTACAATTGTTATTTAATCAATTAACCTATTCTCATATCCCTATAAAAGATGAGAATGGCACTTTTTTAGGCACTTTTTTTGAGACTGATGCACATTGTTTTGAAAGTGACAAACCTATTCGCGAACACCTGTATTCTATTGAAAAATTTTTTGTTAGAAATAATACGCTCTGGCTAGATGTATTGGAGGCTTTTGCACAAAATTCGGCTAACATTATGCCCGTTCTAGATGAAAAAAACAATTATTTAGGATATTATGAATTAAATGATATTATTAGTCTTTTTAATGAATCGCCTTTCTTTTTTGAAGCCGGCGGTGTTTTGGTCATTGAAAAAGGTATTAATGATTACTCATTTAGTGAGATAAGTCAAATAGTAGAATCTAATAACGGTAAGCTTTTAGGTGCTTTTGTTTCGAAAATTAAAAATGATGTTGTACAGGTTACTCTTAAAATAGGCAACACTGGACTTAATGAAATTATTCAAACCTTTCGAAGATATAGTTACAATATTATATCTGGGCATGAAGAAGATAGCTATATTGAAAGCCTTAAAGATCGATCGGATTACCTGAACAAGTACTTAAATATGTAAATAATCCATAACTAAAAGTTAGTTTCATAAAGAAAACAACTATATGGACGCTAAAGTTTGCACTAAGCGACTTGTACTGAACGGAGAAGAAACAAGCCGAAGTGTCTCTAAAAAACAATAAAAACAAACACATGAAAGTCGCTATTTTTGGACGATTCTATAATAAAACAACAACAACTTCGGTAGAAACGTTGTTTAATTACCTAGTTAAAAAAGGTATTGATCCCTATATAGAAACAGAGTTTTTCAACATTATCCTCAAAGAGTCTCCTAATATAAAAGACTTTGCTTCATTTAAAACATTTGATACATTAGACACGTCTTTTGATTTTCTTGTGAGTGTTGGTGGCGATGGTACCATTTTAAGGGCTATTACTTTTGTAAAAGATATTGACATTCCTATAATTGGCATCAATACAGGACGTTTAGGTTTTTTAGCCACCATACAGGTAAATGCCATTGAACATGCTATTCAAAACATTATCGACGGACATTATAAAATATCGGAGCGCAGCTTACTTTCAATTGAAACCACTCCTGAAAATAAAGATATAACATCGTTAAATTTTGCCTTAAATGAAATAGCAGTAAGTAGAAAAAACACAACTTCTATGATTACTGTTGAAACGCATTTAGACGGTGAATACCTCACGTCTTACTGGAGTGATGGTTTAATAATTTCTACTCCAACAGGTTCAACAGGTTACTCATTAAGTTGTGGTGGACCTGTAATTACACCAAGTACAGATAGTTTTGTTATAACACCCATTGCTCCACATAATTTAAGTGCCCGACCGCTAATAATTCCAGATTCAACAGAAATACAACTAAAAGTTGATGGACGAGAAGAAAACCATTTAGTGTCTTTAGACTCCAGAATTGCAACACTGGATAATGGCACCATAATCAAAATTAAAAAGGCAGATTTCAAAATAAAAATGATTGATCTTTTAAACGAAAGCTTTTTAGATACGCTCAGAAAAAAACTTCTTTGGGGAGAAGACAAGCGCAATTAAACAATAATTCATAAGAAATACTGTTTTACACTAATACAATTTAGATCAAAAAAATATGATACTAATTGGATTTTAAAACAGCACATAAATAATTTGAATTACACAAAACTAAATTCAGTACAGATTTTTCACCTAGATCATGAATAAAATACAAGCACTGCATAGTTGCTTTTATATTATTTCAAGGAAATAAGTGAAAAAGAATGAATTATATGTGGGGTTTTAGCATTTAATTGGTATTCAGCTAATCTTATTTATTATATTTGCAAACTTTTGAATATTTATGAGGCATTTAATCATATTAACATTAAGCATTTTTAGCACTCATTTTAGCTTCTCTCAAATTAATGAAGTAGGAATTTTTGTAGGAGGAAGTAATTTTATTGGAGATGTTGGTGCAACCGATTATATTTCACCAAATCAATTTGCTATTGGAGGTATTTATAAGTGGAACAGAAGTAAAAGGCACTCTTATAGAGCTTCAATAATTTTTACTGAATTAGAAGGCATCGATACTAAGTCCGATGACCTAAGACGTATTCAAAGAGGGTATGAATTTTCAAATAGAATCATAGAAGCTTCATTAGGATTAGAGCTTACATTTATCGATTTCGATTTACATTCCGGAAGAAAAATAGCTACACCGTACCTATATACAGGTATAAGTACGACCAAACATGACAATTATTATTTTTTAAATGGCGCACAAACACCTGAAAACACCTCTAGTTGGGCGTTCGGAATCCCTATGGTATTAGGTTTTAAGGCTTCTTTTATAGACAATATTATTGTAGGTTTAGAAGTTGGTGCTCGTTATACATTTTCCGACAAACTTGACGGAAGTCTTCCTGATTCCCAAAATAGGCAACAATATAGATTTGGCAATATAAATAATAATGATTGGTATATGTTTTCAGGTATAACCTTAACGTATACCTTTGGTGAAAACCCTTGCTACTGTCCAGACAATTAAAATGAACTTAAAAGAAAGCATAGAAAACAAAACATTACCAAAACACATTGCCATTATAATGGATGGTAACGGACGTTGGGCAAAACAACAAGGCATGATGCGTGCCTTTGGCCATGAAAATGGCACAAAATCTGTGAGACGAACTGTAGAAGCCTGTGCAGAGCTTGGTATTGAAAACTTGACTCTTTATGCCTTTTCCACTGAAAACTGGAACAGACCAAAATTAGAAGTACAAACTTTAATGAAACTTTTAGTGTATTCTTTAAAAAAAGAAATAAAAACACTACAGGATAACAACATAAAACTTTCTGCTATAGGAAACCTAAGTACACTTCCTAAAAAAGTTTATACCGAACTTCTCGATGTTATAGAAAACACAAAGCATAATGAAAGAATGACTCTAACTCTTGCATTAAGCTATGGCTCTAGAGAGGAAATACTAAACACTGTTAAAGAAATCAGTATTAAAGTTAAAAATAATATAATTTCGCTCGAAAATATTGATGAATCGATTATAAATGAGCATCTTTACACGCGAAATTTGCCAGATGTAGATTTATTAATTAGAACAAGCGGAGAGCAACGCATAAGCAATTTTTTACTTTGGCAAATAGCATATGCAGAATTATATTTTACAAATATATTGTGGCCAGATTTCACAAAACAGCATTTGTATGAAGCTATTATTGAATATCAAAAAAGAGAACGAAGATTTGGGAAAACAAGTGAACAACTTAGCTAATATTTCATTTTTAGCAACATATATAAAGCACTTTACAGTAATATTACTTCTTACAAGTAGCTTTAATATTCAAGGACAAGAATTACAATATAACCAAGGTGGCAAATATACTTTAGGCGGCATTACTGTTTCTGGAAATACTGCGTTTAGTGAACAAACCATAGTTTCTTATTCTGGCTTAAGAAAAGGAAATGAAATAACCATTCCAGGAGAAGATATTAGTAAAGCTATTAAAAAACTTTGGAACTCAAATTTATTTAGCGATATAGAAATTTATATTACTAAAATAGAAGATGATAGTGCTTTTTTAGAAATAAGATTATCTGATTTACCTCAGCTTAATGAATTAAAGATAAATGGAGTAAGAAAATCTAAAAAAGAAAGCATAATTGAAGAAAATAAATTAGTAAAAGGCACTAAAGTAACAGAAAACCTTAGAACTACAACTATAAACTATTTAACTAATAAATATAAAAAGGACGGTTATTTAAACTCTAAAGTGCATATTAACACCATTGATGTAGTAGATTCTATTAAAACAGCACGTGTTAATATGGTTCTTAATATTGACAAGGGCGAAAAAGTTAAAATTAAAGACATTATTTTTAGTGGCAACAGTGTTTTAAAAGATAAGAAGCTTAGAAAAAGCATGAAAAGCACTAAAAAAATAAATCGCTTAAGAATTTTAAAACGTTCTAAATTTATTGATTCTGCTTATCAGGCAGATTTATCGAGTGTTATAGATAAATATAAAGAGAATGGTTATAGAGATGCTCGTATTTTATCTGATAGTTTAATTATCAATAACGACAAAACCATCTCTCTTAAAATAGATATAAATGAAGGTGAATTATATACTTTTGGAGATATAACCTTTATTGGTAACTCCGTTTACAGTAATGAATATTTAAGTAGAATACTTCGTATTAAGAAGGGTGACACCTATAACGGCGTTTTATTGCAGGAACGTATTGCAGACAATTCTAAACCTGATGCTTTCGATATAACGAATGAATACCAAAATAGTGGCTACTTATTTTCCACTATCAATCCGGTTGAAGTAAGCGCAGACAATAACGTTATTGATATGGAAATAAGAATATCTGAAGGAAAACCAGCTTATTTCAATAACGTATCTATATCGGGTAACGACAAAACAAATGACCATGTTGTATATCGTGAAATTAGAACGCGTCCAGGACAATTATACAGTAAAGCCAATGTAGTTCGTACTATTAGAGAACTTGGTCAATTAGGCTTTTTTGATGCTCAGGAATTAACTCCGGATATTAAAAACCCAAATCCAAACGAAGGTACAGTAGATATTGATTATGTTGTTAAAGAAACAGGATCAAGTCAAATCGAACTACAAGGTGGTTACGGTGGTGGTGGCTTTATAGGAACACTTGGATTATCTTTTAATAACTTTTCAATAAAAGACATCTTTAAAAAAGACGCCTATAAACCAATCCCAATGGGTGATGGACAAAAACTAGCATTACGTTTACAAGCCAGTCGTTTTTATCAAACGTATAGTTTTTCATTTTCAGAACCATGGCTAGGAGGTAAAAGACCTGTTCAATTTTCATCATCATTATCGCATACCAAACAATTTTTATTTGATTCATCAACTGGACGCCCCAATAAACAGAGAAGCTTTAACATCACTGGAATTACATTTGGCTTAGCAAAACGTTTATCTGTTCCAGATGATTATTTCTCCTTGTCTCAAGCCATTAGTTATCAACGTTATGATTTAAATAATTATAACACAGGCCTATTCACTTTTGGTGACGGTTTTTCAAACAATTTATCTTATTCTATTGGTCTAAGTAGAAATAATACTGGCGTAGACCCTATTTATCCAACAGTAGGTTCTAACTTTAGTGCTACTGCTAAATTCTCTTTCCCATATTCTTTGGTTAATGGGGTAGATTATTCTTCATTAAAAACAGAATATGACGCATTAGACCTTACAGACGAAGATGATTTTGCTAGAGCATCTGAAATAGATCAGGAACGTTATAACTGGTTAGAGTTTTATAAAGTATCTTTTAAAGGTGATTGGTATACCCAAATTGTAAAAGACTTAGTATTAAAACCTAGTGTAGAATTTGGTTTTTTAGGAGCTTACAATAATGACAGAGGCGTTATTCCTTTTGAGCGTTTCTTTGTTGGTGGTGACGGGTTAGGTAACTACAGTTTAGATGGTAGAGAATCTATTCAATTACGTGGTTATCCAAATCAATCATTATCTAGCCCAGATGGAGGTACTATTTATAATAAATTCTCATTAGAACTAAGATACCCTATAACATTAGCAGCTTCTGCAAAAATATATGCTTTAGGCTTTTTTGAAGGTGGTGCATCATATGATAATTTTAGAGACTATAATCCGTTTAACATAAAACGATCTGCGGGTCTAGGTGTTCGTATTTTTATGCCTGCATTTGGATTATTAGGAATTGATTTTGGTCATCGTTTCGATGATATTCCAGGAACTCCAGGATCCAGCAATACTTGGGAAACTCACTTCATTATTGGACAGCAGTTTTAAGTATAAAATTTATTTTGGCACGATATTTTCTAATAACACTATAATGATTTCCATAAGAATTAAAATTTTTAAGATTAAAATTCGTTAATTTTGAAGATATAATTCGAAAAAGGCAGAAATAAAAAAATCATTTGTCGTTTTTAGAATTTATAAGTCAATAAATTTATAATATATACAGATGAAAAATAAAGTTCTTTTTTTACTGACATTGGTTTTTATAACAAGCTTATCAATACACGCACAGCGTGGTGTAAGAATTGGTTATATAGATACTGAATATATTTTAGAGAACGTTCCAGAATATCAGGAAGCTACTGCGCAATTAAATCAAAAAGCAGACAAGTGGAAAAATGAAATTAGCTCTAAATTAAGTCTTATCGAACAAAAGCGAAAGGATTTAAGTAACGAAAAAGTGCTTTTAACTAAAGAACTTATTGATGAAAGAGAAGAAGATATTTCTTTTGAAGAAAAAGAAATTCTTGATTATCAGCAAAAACGTTTTGGTCCTAATGGCGATTTGTTTATTCAAAAAAAGCAATTAATGCAGCCTATTCAAGATCAAATTTTTGCATCAGTTCAGGATTTGGCAGCAAGTAGAAAATACGATTTTATACTTGATAAATCATCTGATGCTACGATGTTGTTTTCTGCTAAACAATTTGATTTAAGTGACCAAATAATAAGAAGTATTACAAGATCATCGAAACGTAAACAAGCTCAATCTAAAGCAGAACGAAAAGCGGCCGAAAAAGAAGAATTAGTACCAGAAATTAATTATGAGTTGGAAGCACGTGAAAAGGCATTAGAAGAGAAAAAAGCAGAACGAGAAAGTGCTATCGAAAAACGTAGACAAGAAATTTTAGCAGCACGTGAAGCAAAGAAAAAAGAAGCAGAAGCCAGACGTCAAAAAATATTAGAAGAACGCGAAAAAGCTAAACAAGCTAAGATAGACACCAGAAATAAAACAACAGAAACAGATGCTAAAGAGGAAACATCAAAATCTGGCACAGAAGAAGATAAGGACAAAACAGTTGAAGGAAAAGAAGAAACAAAAACTAAAGCACAGCTAGTTGAAGAAAACAGACAGAGAAAATTAAAAGAAAGAGAAGCTAGAAAAAAAGACTTAGAAGAGAAAAAGAAACAAATTTTAGAAGAACGTCAAAAAGCAAAAGACAGCATTTAAACAAAAAAATAATTTATAACACACACTAATACTATTTAAAATGAAACAATTAAAAACTCTATTATTAGCAACTTTATTATGCATTGGAACTGTAAGTTTTACCCAAGCCCAAAGCAAAGTTGCGCATATAAATGTTCAAGAATTGATAGCGTTGATGCCTGAAGCTAAAGCTGCACAAGCAGAACTTGAAACTTTAAGTAAAACATATCAAACCGATATGCAAGCTATGGCTACAGAGTACCAAAATACGGCTAAGCAATACGAAGCTGAAGTTAGCACAAAAACAGATGAAGAAAACCAAAAAAGAGGCTTAGAGTTACAAGAAAGTCAACAACGTATTCAACAATTTCAAGCTGATGCTCGACAAAATTTAGCAAAAAAGCAAGATGAATTATTTAAACCTATTCAGGAAAAAGCATTTGCAGCGATAAACAAAGTTTCTAAAGCTTTAGGTTACGAATATGTTCTAGATAGAACAACCTTAATTGTAGCTGAAGGTAAGGATATTTTAGCTGAGGTTAAAAAAGAGCTGGGTATTTAATATAGTCCATATAAATAATTTACTAAAAGCTGTCTATTCTAGACAGCTTTTTTATTTTTGTTAATTATGAGCAAACAGCCTATTGGCATTTTTGATTCTGGTGTTGGAGGTACTTCTATATGGAAAGCCGTTCATGCACTATTACCTAATGAAGATACTATATATTTAGCAGATAGTGCTAATGCACCCTATGGACAGAAAGGTAAAGAAGCTATTATTAATTTAAGCATTAAAAATACCGAATACTTAATTAATAAAGGTTGTAAACTTATTGTTATAGCTTGTAATACTGCAACCACGAATGCTATAGACCATTTAAGAAATACTTATAATGTCCCATTTATTGGTATAGAACCAGCCATAAAACCTGCAGCCTTACAAACCCAAACCAATGCTGTCGGTATTTTAGCAACAAAAGGAACTTTAAGTAGCGCATTGTTTTCCAAAACATCTGGAATATTTGCCAGTAATACAAATGTTATAGAGCAAGTTGGCGAAGGTATTGTAGAACTTATAGAAAATGGCAAGTTACTATCTGGTGAGATGAAAACCCTTTTAAAGACTTACCTTAAACCAATGATTGATGCCAATATAGATTATCTTGTTCTGGGCTGTACACATTACCCCTATCTAATCCCTTTATTAGTTGAATTACTCCCTAGCCATGTTAAAATTATTGATTCTGGTGAAGCCGTTGCAAAGCAAACAAAAGCGATTTTGGAAAAAAATAATTTGTTAAATATGGAAAACTTAAATAGCGAAAACCTGTTTTACAGCAATGGAAACCCAAAAACGATGCAGTCCCTTTTAAATTCTAAATATATTGTTGAGTATCTGGACTTTTAACCCGTCGAATATTACTCTTTAAACCAACTTGAATATTCAATATAATTATTAGCAATTCTATCTATTTCGCCAGAAATAAGTGCTTCACTAACATCTTTCACTTTTTTAGCAGGTACTCCGGCATAAATGCTACCGACTTCTACCCGAGTATCTTTTGTAACAACTGCTCCGGCTGCAATAATACAATTACTTTCTATAACACAACCATCCATTATAATGGCTCCCATACCAACTAAAACATTGTCATGAATGGTGCAACCATGTACCAGAGCATTATGCCCAATAGATACGTTATTACCAATTGTGGTGGCAGCAGTTTTATAAGTACCATGTATTACAGCACCATCTTGCACATTTACTTTATTGCCTATTTTAATATAATTTACATCTCCTCTAACCACAGCACTAAACCAAACACTACATTGATTACCCATGGTAACTTCGCCAACAATAGTGGCATTTTCTGCAATAAAGCAATCGTCTGGTATTTGAGGTGATTTTCCTTTTACTGGTTTTATAATTGGCATGATTTCTTAACTATTTTTCTATTAATTATTTGTTATAATATTGCTGTAAATCAACCCTTTCCAAAATATTACTTTGTCCTTATCCAGAGTATTTAAAAATGTAAGATCAAACTCAGCTTTTATTATTCCTTTTTTAAAGTATTGTTTATCGATTTTAATTTCTCCTTTTTTAATTGGAAATTTATGTCTCCCAAGATTCGTAATACTATGAAAATCAATCCATGCAGTGATTGAATCATCCTCAATTATAATATTTAAACTACTGTGAGTTGAAATATGGCACTCAGACTTTCCTATTATTGAATTATCTACATGCTTTTTAAAGTTGATAAAATTTGACCCAAACCATTCATAAACAGAAGTTGTTGATTTAAGTGTATGATATATATGTGTGGTATCTACTATTTTGTAAAATGCTTCTAATGAATCTTTTAATATTTTTCCATCACCTCTCTTCATACCTTCAATTCCAAGACAAATACCGCTATCACAACTTAATTGTCCGAACTCATTCTTAAATATACCCTCTGGATAACTCCACTTATCCTTAAAAGAAAAGTCTTTATTAAGATCATTAACCCATTTTATAGGGACTTTGGTGATATTTTTTTCAACTTTATATTTAATAAACGAAAAACAAATCAGACAAATTATTAATAATAAAATAGTTCGTTTTCTCATTATTACCAACAACTTTTAATGCTTCTTATTTAAAATACGACAACAAATCCGATTTTTTTGAAGCCGACACCATAACTTCCTTTCCATTGCTAAGTACCACACGTCCTCCTTTGCCTTTCACATATTTTACAACTTCGTTTACATTGA
The DNA here is from genome assembly GCF_030540835.1 of Flavivirga aquimarina. GTDB lineage: Bacteria > Bacteroidota > Bacteroidia > Flavobacteriales > Flavobacteriaceae > Flavivirga > Flavivirga aquimarina. Next base: position 364,436 of record NZ_JAUOEK010000184.1, read on the forward strand.
CTAAATACGATTTGTGCACACGAGCAAAACTAGCATTGTTTAGGGCTTCTTCAAAATACTTGAGTGTTTTACTTACTAACTTCTTTTTATTTGTGTTTAAATAAATTTCTGTATAATTATCGTCTGCTTTACAATATAAAATATCAGACATGTTTATTACCTCAAAACCGTCTAATTGCGGGATAGTTATTTTACCGTCAACACCACTTGTTTTTGGCATAAGCACCTGATCTTGAAGCGCCTCTTCTTTGGTTCTAATTTCAGTAACGTAATCGACTGCTTTTATCAGTTCATCTATAGAAATAGGTTTCATTAAATAATAAGATGCGTGTGCATTTAATGCATCCATAGCATAATGATTATAGGCGGTTACAAATACCGTTTCGAAGTTTATATCGCCTACCTTATCTAACAGATCAAACGCATTACCATAAGGCATTTCTACATCTAAAAACACAATATCTAAATCGTTATTACGAATAAGCACCAAAGCTTCTTCTACATTAGCTGCTTCACCTAAAACCGCTACATTAGGACAGTACTTTTTGAGATAATTTTTTAAAATATCTCTACTGGTTTCTTCGTCTTCGACTATAATTGAGGCTAACTTCATTTAATTATCTAAGTTTTTAATAATACCATTGAATAAATTTAATTTATCAATAATCAACAAAATCAAATAAACAAAACCTGCTATAAAAAACAAGATTAGCATTAATTGTAGATAAGTTGAAACTGTCCAATCTAGGGCAACTTTTATACGATGCATTAAACTTATTTTGTTTTCTGTGCCTTCTATTAATGAGAACTTAATAGTACAAAATTCATTCTCCTCGTCATAATTTCCCAATTGTACACCTAAACCCTGTAACTCTTCTTCAATGCTTAATATCCTGTTCTCTAAATTTATGTATTCTTCTATTTTACCTCCTTTGTCCTTTAATTCAATCAAGGACGTTCTAATCTTTAAGAGCGATTCCTTTTTGGCATTAAGTTGTTTGTATTCGTTCGTTTTATCTTTTTTGGTAATCTCTTTAGACTGGACTTTCCCAATTTTTGAAAGCCTGTTATATAAAGAATCGAATCTCTCGGGTTGTACACCAATTAACAACTGAAGTTTCCTATAACCTTTGTTACCACTATTTTGCTCAAATTGAATAATGGCATCTTGCTTCTTAATTTCCTTATTCAATACTTTTTTTTCTCTTTCAAATTCAGAAGATTTAGTATTTACCGTAGCAATTTTTTCATACTTCTGATCTACATCAACAACTGCTGGAGAGTTGTTTGAACCCGTATTGATCTTATACTTTTTTGAGGCGTAATTAACCCTACTGCTTGTAATTTCTTGAAAAAACAAATCACTTTCTTGAATATTACTATTGGAATATTCTGAATAGCCATATAGTATTCTAAACACAAATAGTATTATGAACAGTAGTACTAAATAGAATACACCTTTTTTAAATTTCTTTTTGAATGTTTGTTTCATTACTAATCTTTTTTAAGTGTTACCACAACTTTCGTTCCCACATCTTCATCATCTTGAAAATCGTCAACAAAGACATCTACTTTATCTTTATACATCTCATTTAAAATGGAAACACGTTTTTTAATATTTCCCATACCTTTTGATTTTTGTTTCTTCTGGTTCATCGTTTTTAAAACTTTCGATTTTTCCCGCCCAATCCCATCATCGGTAATCATAATTTCTATTTCGTCTGATGCCGTTTGAGTAACCTCAATCTCTAAACGACCTTTAGTTTTTTTATAACGCAACCCATGCCATACCGCATTCTCTATATAGGGCTGTAGCAGCATGGGAGGTATAATAAAATCCTGAACATTAATGTTTTCATCAATAGTAATACTATAATCAAATTTATCCTGAAACCTGAAATGTTCTAATTTTGTGTATAATTCTAATAGTTCAATTTCTTTTTCCAGTGAAATAAAATCTTCTTCACTATTCTCTAAAACAGCACGCATTAATAATGAAAAATCGGTGAGGTATTTATTAGCTGTACGCTCGTCATTTGATGCAATAAAACTATTTACAGAGTTTAACGCATTAAATATAAAATGCGGATTCATTTGACTACGCAAACTTTTTAACGCTAATAAATTATTAGCCAATCGCTGTTGCTTAATATATTTAAACATTAAAAAAGCAGTAATCAACAACAATAGAACACCTCCTATAAGCGAATAAATAATTAATTTTTGCCGTTTAGCTTCTTCTGTGGTTAATTGAAATTTACTCTCGGTTAAAGCTCTATCACTTTCCAGACTTAGGATTCTATTTTGTGTACTAACAATATTTTTACTAAACCTTGCAGCCTGTGATAATTCTTGCTCTTTTTTAATATAGAGTTTGTCCATCAGGCCAACATAACTTTGATATGCAATAAGTGCTTTATCAAATTGCCCTGCATCTCTATAGATTTCGGATAATTTTCTGGTTGCATCTTTCTGTACAATAAGATCTTCCTTACTATCTGCTTCTTCAATACTCTTTTTAAGATACGGAATTGCATTTTCATAATCATTTTGAAGCGCAAATGCGTTCCCTATCTTATAATTTTGTTTTTGGGATGTTAAGGGACTTTCGTTATCTAAAATAGAATCATTTTCTATATCGCTTATATCCTCTAATGCTTCTTGTCTTAATGCTATTTCATTTGAGTAATTATTGTTGGCACTTTGAAAATCTGCAACTTTTACTTTTTCTTCAATAGCTCGTTTTTTATTTTGGGTACTAGCAAGTTTCATCGATCTATTAAAATATCCTTCTGCTTTTTGAGATTCTCCTTTTACATTATAAACTTGTGCTATTTTCGAATTTAGATCTGTGATCTTAGGTGTTATTAAATGCTTTTGAGCAACGGTTAATCCTTTTTGATAATTATCAATTGAAAGTTGATAGTTTTGAGTTAAAAGATACACATCACCAATGCCTTCGTATAACTGAACCAATTGCCAATTGGATAGTTCCTTTTTATTAATTTCATTATACGTTTCTATACTTTCCTGATAGTTATTATTTTGTTTATATGCAGTAGCTAACTTTAGTTTAACAGTATTTGTTTTAATATTTTGATCACTAATCCTATAATTAGAAACAGCTAAATCGTATTGTTTCCAAAACATATAAATATCTCCCAAAACCTCGTAAGTATTGGCATTTTCTTTTACAGAACTACTTTCAATAAAAGCTAATTCAATAAATTCAATACTACGTTTTGCATCTTTTTTTAAATATGTTTCAGCAGAATCTATTAGGGATTTAAACTGATTTGGGTTTCGCCTCGAAAACTTTTTCTGTTTATATTCAGTTTCTTCTTCATTAGATTCTACCTTAACAGTAATGCGTTCATTATTTAGAATCGTATAATAGACCGTTTCAAAATCTTTATGCCTTATAACAAGTTCGTCTCCTTTTTTTACTTCAATTCTAAAATCACCTGTAAAATCGGTTGTTGTGTAAGCACCTCCGTTAACTTCAATATTTACATGTGGAATAGGGTCGCGCGTATCACTCTCAATCACAGAACCTCTTACCGTAAATCTCGGTTCGGTATCATCAGACTCATTATATACTTGAGCAAACATACAAGTGGTGCCAAGTACAATCCATAAAAAACATATATGTTTAATAATTATTCGCATGCGCTGTTTAATAATAGATAAACTTACGCACTTTCGTTGGTATAATAAAATGGTGTTTTTATAAATCTGTGTTTTTTCCTTACTAAAAAGATGCTCTGACGTATTCAAAAGTTCCTTTAACTCAATCAAACCTACACTTCACTCATTCTGCTTTTTTTAGGAAATATGTTGACCATACATTTACAGCGTTAACTAGAAAACAATAAGCTCATGAAAACTATATTTTCCATATTTATCCTTTCCGTCCTAGTATTTCCAGGCAATGAAAATAATGCCGTTAAATACCCCAAAGCAAAAGTTAGCTATTCTGCATTTGAAGATTTAGTAAAACAAGTAAAAAAACATAGGCAGAAAAGACTCATTGATTTAAATCAATTTTTAAGCAAAAGTAAATCAGAAGATGTCGTGATATTAGACACACGCTCCAAAGAAATGTTTACCAGAAAGCATATTAAAGGTGCTGTTCATTTAAATTTTTCAGATTTTACTCAAGAAAATCTTAACAAATTAATTCCCAATGCAGACACAACCATCCTTATTTACTGTAACAATAATTTTGAAGGGGACGAAATTAATTTTGCAAGTAAAATAGTGCTTCCCAAAGTAGTTAAGAAAGATATAAAGCCAATTACGTTAGCCCTAAATATACCTACATATATAAACCTTTATGGATACGGTTACAGAAATGTATACGAATTATCGGAACTGATTACTCTTTTTGATGAAAGAGTTGAATACGAAGGAACAACAATAAATTAAAAACCCTTACCATGAAAACACAATTTAAAACATTATTATCCTGTATAGCATTAATAGCTTTTATGGCTTGCAATGCAAACAATAAAAATCAAAACGTAGCATATACATCTATAGAAAAAAAACATCACGATCCTAACAAGCAATTCATTAAAGTGGCTCTTTTATTAGACACCAGCAATAGTATGGATGGGCTTATAGACCAGGCGAAAGCACAACTGTGGGATATAGTAAACGAATTATCTTATGCTAAATGCGGAACCAATAAACCCAATTTACAAATCGCTCTATATGAATACGGCAACGACGGATTAAACGGAAAAGAAGGTTTTATTAGGCAAGTCTTGGCTTTTAGTAATGATTTAGATGATATCTCTAAAGAGTTATTCTCGCTAACAACCAATGGTGGTAGTGAATATTGCGGACAAGTTATACAGACCTCCTTAAATCAATTAGATTGGGGTAAAAACCCCGACGATTTAAAACTTATCTTCATTGCCGGTAATGAGCCATTTACTCAAGGAAAAGTAAATTATAAAGATGCATCTGTAAATGCAAAAGAAAAAGATATAACCATAAATACTATTTTTTGTGGTGATTATAATCAAGGCATTTCTTCTTTCTGGAAAGATGGTGCCCAATTAACAAATGGTGATTATATGGCTATAAACCAAAACAAAAAAACAATACACATTGCTTCTCCTTATGATGATGCCATTTTAATACTAAACCAAAAACTAAACAGAACCTATGTTACTTACGGTCAAATAGGGAGACAAAAAAAGGAACTTCAAGCCGAACAAGATTCTAAAGCGGGGACTTATAGCAAAGCAAATGCCGTAAGCAGAACGATAAGCAAGAGTTCTCATTTATATAAAAATAAATCGTGGGATTTAGTAGATGCCGTAGAAGACGAAGAAGTCGTTATTGAAGATCTTAAAGACGACGCGTTACCTCAAGAACTAAAAGGAAAAAGCAAAGCTGAAATTAAAACCTACGTAGCTGAGAAAAGTAAAGAACGTACCGCCATCCAAAAACAGATTCAAGAGCTTAACGCTAAGCGTAAATCGTACATTGCAGATAAGAAAAAAGAAGCCGATAACGGCTTAGAAAATGCCATGACTAAAGCCATAAAAGAACAAGCAAAAAGAAAGAAGTATAGTTGGAACTAAAAAAGAAGTGGCTATCTGAAAACATTTAAAAATTAGAGTTTGTCTCATCAAGCGTAGTCGAAATGTTAATTAAAAAGTTCTCGGCTGCGCTCGAACAGATAACCAAACGTTTTTAAGAAAATAGCCTCTTTTTTTAATTAACCGCAGGACAGTTACACTCAAAACGTTTTCGTCTACAACTAAAGTTATATCCTAATGTAAACTGATGGAAACCACCATTTGTAAATACTACTGAGTTTGTTTGATATGTATAGGTATATGCAAACATAAACTGATTATAATTAACACCTAAAATAGGTGTTAATTGTTCTAACCTTTGACTGCTTACGCTTCCAGAACTTGTTAAGAATTCAGCCCCATCCAAGCTCGTTCTATATGATACCCCTCCCCATAATTTACCAAAATTCATTTGCTTATAAACTTTTGCATTTATATCAATTGAAGACTCTTTTGTCCCATCTTTATATTGAAACAGTACTGAAGGCTCATAACTCCATTCACTTCCAAATTTGCTATAAACATACCCAGCAGAAAGCAAATAACGTCTCAGGTTACTAGTAATCTCAATATCATTATTTACACCCGAATTTTTCAATATATTCTTCACTGTACCGTGTGCATAAAAATCCAGATAATGATAAGAAAATCCGAAATCTATATTAAAATTAGATTCATTTTGTACAATCCCATCAATAATAGGATCTGGGCCATCAAACAAAAAAGTGGTTTCATCTAGTTTATATTGAATAAACCCAGCACTCAACCCAAAAGAAAGCATGTTTAAATCTATTTCATTTCTGGAGAACATTAAATGGTGAGCATAAGTTACATAAGCACCAGTTTGTGAGTGATAGCCATTTTTATCGGTATATAATATCCCTCCAATTGCAGATTGCGAATCTCCCAATCTTCCATTTAAACTTAATGTTAAAAGTTTTGGAGCATCATCTTGTCCAAACCATTGTTGTCTTCCTGTCAATCTAATTTTAGCACAATTAGCTACACCAGCCATAGACGGGTGAATTAAATAGTAATTATCTGTAAGGTAATCGGTATATATTGGCAAGCCCTCTTGTGAAGTTGCTATATGGGTAAATAACATCCCTATAGTTACCATTAAAATATTTTTCAATTTCATCCCAAGTAGGTTTGATTTAGTATTAATGTTTTAATTATTACTAGCTTAAAGATAAAGCTAAAAACTTTACCTTTTATCTTAAACTATAAGGCACAGAACTCAAATATATAGATAACTACGTTTTCTTTTAGTATTTTTGTAAAAAAATTAGCTAAAATGAGCAATTTCAAGGTTTCTGTGCAAGAAACATCCAACAATACCATCGTTAAATTTGAATTAAATCAATTTATAACAAAGCATCAAAGTTTTGAATTTAATAATATAGATGAGGCTAAAGCGTCCCCCTTAGCGCAACAATTATTTTATTTACCATTTGTAAAAAAGGTTTATATTTCTGGGAATTTTGTTGCTGTAGAACGCTATGATATTGTTAAATGGGACGATGTCCAAGATGAAGTTGCCCAGCAAATTGAAGCTTATTTAAATGATGGTGGTTTAGCAATAGAAGATACCGCAGTTACAAAAAAAATACCCGTAACGGTTTATGCTGAAAGTACACCAAACCCAGCAGCCATGAAGTTTGTTACTAATAAAAAAATAGTAACATCTCTTTTCGAATTTACATCCATTGATGAGGCAAAGTTATCACCGTTAGCGACAGAATTATTTCATTTTCCTTTTGTAAAAAGTGTCTTTATAGATGAAAATTATGTGTCGATTACTAAATACGACATTGCTGAATGGCAAGATATTACGATACAGATTCGTGAGTTTATAAAAAACTATATAGAAAATGGTAAAGAGGTCGTATTACCGAATGCTGCTGAAACCTTACAAAAAACCACAACGCAAATAGATGATCACTTTGAATCGTTGGACGATACATCAAAAGAAATAATAAATATTCTTGAAGAGTATGTAAAACCTGCTGTAGCAAGCGATGGAGGTAATATTCAATTTATATCCTACGATAAAAACACCAAAAACGTAAGTGTCATGCTCCAAGGGGCATGTAGTGGTTGCCCGTCTTCTACTTATACTTTAAAAAGTGGAATAGAAAATATGCTAAAAGAAATGCTTCCCGGTAAAATTGAAATGGTTGAGGCTATAAATGGTTAATAATATACAAGTGACTTTTTATAATTTATGTGTCTTAAACTATGTAAACAAAAGTATAGTTATTCGTAAATTTTAAAAATTAAATTTGTATTATGGCAATATTAAAAGTAATCGAGGTTCTTTCTAATTCAGAAAAAAGTTGGGAAGACGCCACTAAAAAAGCAGTAAAACACGCTTCAAAAAGCGTTAAAAACATACGTTCTGTATACGTTCAAGACCAAAGTGCTAGCGTCACCGATGGTGAGGTTACAGAATTTAGAGTAAATCTTAAAATCACATTTGAAGTAAACTAGATTTATATTTGTTTTAAAACATAAGCGTTCTCAAATGAACGCTTTTTTTGTGCGTAAATTTCGCTAACTTTGATACATGAAGCATTTACGACCACTCCTATTCATTTTTATTATTTTAATAATAAGCTGTAAAGGTCAGAACACGAAACCTATGGAACATAAATATACCAACGACCTCATACATGAAACAAGCCCATACTTATTACAACATGCTCATAATCCTGTAAATTGGTACGCCTGGAATAAAAATACGTTGGCTAAAGCTAAAGCTGAAAACAAACTATTATTAATTAGTGTAGGGTATTCTGCTTGCCACTGGTGCCATGTTATGGAGCATGAAAGTTTTGAGGATAGTTTGGTAGCTCAGGTAATGAATAAAAATTTTATTAATATAAAAGTTGATAGAGAAGAACGCCCAGATGTCGATCAGGTATATATGAATGCAGTTCAGCTTATGACAGGAAGAGGCGGTTGGCCTTTAAATGCTATTGCATTACCAGATGGAAGACCTATTTGGGGAGAAACTTATGTTCCTAAAAAACAATGGATAAGTGCTTTAGAGCAGCTCTCGAAATTATATATTGAAAAACCTGAAAAACTTTATGAATATGCAGATAAATTAGAGCAAGGTTTAAAGACTTTAGACATTGTAACTTTAAACACAGACGCTCCTGTTTTTGAAACCGATTATATAAATAATGCTATTAAAACATGGTCTGCTCAATTTGATAATAACCTGGGTGGCATGAACAGGGCTCCAAAATTTATGATGCCTAATAACTATCATTTTTTATTAAGATATGCCTATCAAACAAATGATAACAAACTACAGGATTATGTAAATTTAACACTCAAAAAAATGGCTTATGGTGGTGTTTTTGATCAAATTGGTGGTGGTTTTTCAAGATATTCGGTAGACACAAAGTGGCATGTCCCTCACTTTGAAAAAATGCTTTATGACAACGGACAACTGGTAAGTCTGTATTCTGATGCTTATCTCATTACTAAAAATGACTTGTATAAAGATATTGTAACCGAAACTCTTGAGTATATAAAACGTGAAATGACCACTAAAAATGGCGCATTTTATTCATCACTTGATGCAGATAGTAATACCCCTGAAGGCGAGTTAGAAGAAGGGGCTTTTTATGTTTGGCAAAAAGACGCCTTAAAGACGATTTTACAAAATGATTACGAGTTGTTTTCCGACTATTATAATATTAATAGTTATGGTTTTTGGGAACATGATAATTATGTTTTAATTAGGAAAGATGACGATGAAAAAATAATCAAAAAACATAATATAACCGAAACTCTTTTAGCCGAAAAGAAAAAGCAATGGAAACAAGCTTTAATGACCATCCGCGATAAACGTTCGAAACCACGTTTAGATGATAAAACACTCACCTCTTGGAATGCAATTATGCTTAAAGGTTATATTGATGCCTATAGAGTTTTTGATGATCCTTCTTATTTAGCTTCTGCTGAAAAAAATGCTGATTTTATAATTAACAACCAATTACGTGAAGATGGTGGTTTGAACCATACCTACAAAAACGGAAAAAGTAATATTAATGGGTATTTAGAAGATTATGCAACAACTATTGATGCTTTTTTAACCCTCTATGAAAACACCCTAAACGAAACATGGTTAACAACCGCTAGAGATTTAGCTAATTATACTTTCGATCACTTTTTTGATGATGCCAGTAAAATGTTTTATTTCACCTCTAATGAAGATGAATCTTTAGTATCAAGAAGTATTGAGTACAGAGACAATGTCATTCCTGCAAGTAATTCTATTATGGCAAAAAACCTATTCAAATTATCTCATTATTTCGATAATGCGCATTATAGCAAAACAGCTATAAGTATGCTAAATAATGTAAAACCAGAAATGCAAGAATATCCATCGGGTTATTCAAACTGGTTTGATTTAATGCTAAATTATACGAATCCGTACTATGAAGTTGCCATTGTTGGAGAAAATGCAAAACATAAAATTACCGAATTAAACAAAACATATATTCCTAATAAGCTTATTGCGGGTAGCACTTCAGAAAATAATTTGCCTTTATTGGAAAGCAGATATAACCCTAACAATACACTTATTTACGTATGTGTAAATAAAGCATGTAAACTTCCTGTATCTGAAGTTGACAAGGCTATAAAACTATTAAAAAAATGACTTTTTTAACAACAGTATTAATTGGAATAGTTGCCTTTGAGCATCTATATTTTCTTGTTCTAGAAATGTTTTTATGGACCAAACCAAAAGGCATAAAAGCCTTTGGGTTAAAATCTAAAGAATTTGCTGAAGACACTAAAGTTCTGGCTGCCAATCAAGGGCTTTATAATGGTTTTTTAGCAGCAGGTCTAATCTTTTCCATCATTAAAAATGATATAACGTTTGCTATTTTTTTTCTTATTTGTGTGACTATTGCAGGGCTTTATGGGTCTTACTCCACAAAGAAAATAAAACTATTTTATATACAAGCTGTTCCGGCAATTGTAGCTTTAATAGTAAGTTTAATTTAAAATTATAAATATTTAAAAATTATGGATTTAGAAAGATGGCTTGACATTGCTCAAGGTTTTATTATGGAATATGGCATAAAAGTAATTGGTGCTATAGTCATTTGGATTATTGGTTCTTGGGTTATTAAAAAATTAAACAAGGGTATGTCCAAATTAATGTCAAAAAGAAGCTATGATGAGAGTCTTCAAAAATTCTTATTAAATTTAATAGGTTGGGCTTTAAAAATTATATTATTTATAGCTATTCTTTCTCAATTAGGTGTTGAAACCACATCGTTTGCTGCCATTTTAGCGGCTGCTGGTTTAGCTATTGGTATGGCACTACAGGGATCTTTAGGAAACTTTGCTGGTGGGGTTTTAATCATGATTTTTAAGCCTTTTAAAATTGGTGATTTAATTGAAGCTCAAGGTGAATTAGGAGTCGTGAAAGAAATTGAAATTTTTACAACCAAATTAACAGGCTTATCTAATAGAGAAATTATAATTCCAAACGGGTCTTTGTCTAACGGAAATATTATTAATTATACCACAGAAGGCACACGTCGTGTCGATTTGACCTTTGGTGTTGGTTATGATTCTGATATTAAGAAAACCAAAGAAGTTTTAATGAATGTATTAACATCGCATCCAAAAGTTTTAAAAGAACCTGCCCCAACAGTAAATGTATCTGAATTGGCTGATAGTTCTATAAATTTTGCTGTAAGACCATGGAGTACTGCTGATGATTATTGGGATGTTTATTTTGGAATTACCGAAAATGTAAAAGAAGCATTAGATGCTGCTGGTATTGAAATTCCTTATCCACATGCTGTTGAAATACAGAAAGATGCTTAAGGTTATAAGTAAATAATAATTTTATCAAATTGCTTGTTAAACATCCTCTAATAATACATTTTGCAATTGGCACCATTGAATGTAAAGAGAAACTTTTAAACAAGCTATAGTTAAAATTTGTTTCGTAATATTTAAGTGACTGTCTAAAAAGTGTCATTCTGGATGAAATGAAGAACCTCTTAGAATTTTAAAGTTTTGATTTTTTAATAAGGTTCTTCGTTTTGCTCTGAATGACAAAGTTTCTCACTTTTTAGACAGCTTTTTTTACACTCAAGACTTCCATAAACAGGTATTATTTATCCATGTACCGTAAACCTACTGGATCATCTTAACCACCACAAGTTGAAACTTGCGGTAGCTATACTATGGAACAGCAGAGGTTCTCCCAGTTACATTCTCAAAAGTTTTGAAACACTAGAACTTCCATCCCTAAATGTTGTTTTTATGAAATAGAGTTTATCTTGCGATATATTAAAAAGCTCATCTATATAAGGGCTTAGAGAGAGGTTTCCAGTTGTATTATGAAATGGAAATGTTAATAGGCTTTGTCCTGTAATATTAAAAATGGTAATGGTACCGTCTATATTTTGACGATTAAAAAACCTCATATAAACCTTGCCATTTCTGGCAGGATTAGGATATAAAACTACTTCCTGATTTAAAGCTTCGTTATCAGACACATCGGTGCCTAGTGTTTCAGAAAATATATAGTTCACCGTTCTATCGGTTTGTTGCTGCATATTAGTTTTTTCAACAGCTATATAATCTATTGAAGTGGTAAATGGCGTATCTCGAATGGATGGCTCAACAAGCGCAATATTGTCTTCGAGATCTACATTTAATAAGACATCATTTGAATAGAGCCAAAGTATATCCTCATTCCTTTCATAATCATTAGTTAAATAATCATTAAGATTCAAATTTGGATAAGATGCTACATCACTGGTAATAATTTGATCTGGTATTTCCGAAATTATCGGAGGTTTACTAGGTGTTATAGTAGAACATATAAATCGTACAGGATGTTCTGTAGTTAAGCCTTCACGGTCTTTTACCTGCAAGGTATAATTAACGATGGTATCCTTATTAGCTAAAATTAAAGTTTGCATGGAATGACCTACCCAACCCGAAGAATCAAATATATCTACATATACTTTACTATTTATTACACCGTTCCCATTCCATTCCTTTATAGTATATTCGAGTTCTGCAGCACTATTGAGGTCATCTTTAATGTAATAATCTATCAGAGTATATGCTTCCCACATATAAAAAGCATCACAGCCTGAGGTTTGTGGTTCGCAAGAAAGAGGAAGAAGCCCTTCGGGAATAACTGGGTAAATAGTTTCTGGAAGTGTTACTAAAGGTGCGGTATTTTCTGTAGGTAATATGGTAATAGGAATTTCTTTTTTAGTGACTGCATTTTGCTCATCAGTCGCCGTTACCAAAAGTGAATTCGTACCTGTCCAATCGGCCTCTTTAGGTATAATATTACCAGACGAAAAGTCCAGATTCTCCGTTTCATTGGTGTAAGTAATTTTAATAAGCTCCGAATATGAATAATCGTCGCTAGTATTGATAACAAGTTCGGGGTTTTCACCTTTCCTAAATGTAATAGCATCGGTTATAATCTTTGGGGGTTTATTGGATAAAATAAAACGAATAGGCTCACTAATAATTTCATAACCAGGCATTGCTGGGTTTGTTATTTTACAATAATAAAACCCTCCATTTTCTAAATCATTTTTCTTAGCTAGAGGATACCCCATACCAGACTGTTTCTCATTAATTACTTTATCATTAAACGTAGCATATGAAATCCATTCCACTACATTAGATGGTACAGGTTGATAACCTTCCACAAAAATATCTGTGGTTTCTTCCATAGTATTAGGAACTATAAATTGTGTTGCATCTCCAAATCGATCTTGAGGCATAAACGTAACCTGAGCATCTATTGCATTTTGTAATGCTTCGTAATCGGGCAACAAATCTTGCAATAGAAATTTATTGTGACTAACATTTAAAACCTCAACAAAATCTTCATCTGTATTCTCTCCCAGTATTCTTCCCGACAGGTTATTATGGTCGACGTACAAAGACAACGGTAAAGCGTACAAGGTATTACTTTCGTCTCTATCCCAAAGAGTCTCGGGAATCTCTCCAGACATCTCATTATAGCTTGCTCTAATTTCCCTTAAAGATTGGATTTCTGAGATTGAAAGTGGAAAAGATTCCAACTCGTTATTAGATACATTCAGGTTAACCAGTTTTTCTAATTTTGAAAGGGTATCAGGTAAGGTTTTCAGTTTGTTATATTGTGAGTATAGGCTAGCTAAATTATCCAGATCTCCTAATGTAGATGGTAAGGAAGAAAGTCTGTTGTAGCTAATGTTTAGAGTACTCAAGTTTTGTAAATCCCCAATGCTATCAGGTAAAACCGAAATATAGTTAAGATACAATATTAAATTTTGAAGACTTGTTAACTCACCAATTTTTGGGGAGATGGTTTCTAACAAAACATTTTGAATAATAAGGGAGGTTAAACCCTGTAAATCTTTCAAATATTCTATTCCATCAGGCAAATGACTAGCTTTTATGCCAAGGGTATTACCATTAATCTCAATTTGGCTGATTCTTCCAGAAGCGTTAACTGTTATTCCAGTGTATGAACTTACAGGTTTACTAACGTCCCAAAAGATAGGCCATCCATCATCTACCAAAGCATTGTGAAAATTAACAACAGCAGAGGAATCTTGAGATATCACCTGATTTTGGCTGTGTATAAAGGGTACTTGGGATATAATAACAATAAATAGAAGTAGGTTACGCTTATTCATAGTAGGGTTTTTTCAAAATTTCAAACATCTGTTTTTATAAAAACAGGCAATAAAATTAATTATAAATTGTAATTTTTTCTGTTAAAAAACAATAATTAACATTTAATAGTAAAGGGGAGAAATCAGACTAGTGCTTTTAAGTTATTTAGCTTTAGGCTTTAAAGCCACAAAATCTTTTAAATAATAAGGTTCAAAATAAGCGACATCTTCTATGTCGTTTATTTTATATTTGTTATAAGCCAAATGACTCATCTCGTTTGCCGATGGCAATTTACCATCAACAAAAACAGCATTTGAATGTTTAATTAATGTTTTTGCCTTTTCAACACCATTTCCAATAAAGTATACATTCCCCTTTTCTAAATAACTTTCAAAGGAATTTTCATCTAAAATTTGCGCTTCAGTTTCTCGTATTTGATTATAATCTGCATTAAAAATAGCAGAATACACTTCCATTCTTCTAGCGTCTAACATAGGAATAATAACGCCACTATCACAAGTTACCTGATGTGCTAAAGCTTCTAGTGTAGAAACAGAGATTAAAGGCTTATCTGTAGCAAAACAAAGCCCTTTTGCCGCCGAAACTCCAATTCGCAAACCAGTATAAGAGCCAGGGCCTTTACTTACCGCAATAGCTTCTAAATCTTCTGATGCTATGTTGGCTTCTTTTAAAACTTCGTCAATATAAAGATGAAGTCTTTCGGCATGCGAATAGTTTTTATCGTAATCTTCTTTTAAAACAATGGTTTCTCCATCTTTTGAAAGTGATACCGAACAGTTAGTTGTTGCTGTTTCTATATTTAGAATGTATGTGTTCATGTTACTTTTTTAATCAAAAAATACTTAAATGTCAGTTCGAGACATCCAATAAAAATTTTATTCAATGTTTAAAATGACGCGTGTCTGGTCGAGCGCAGTCGAGACCTATACAAATTTGGGACTATCAATAACCTCTCGACTGCGCTCGAGGAGACATTTCCAATTGTATTTTATACAGCAACTTATAATATAAATGACGTCAATGTTAGCGCAGTCGAGAACTCTTTAAAGTACCGATTTGCAAAAGACTGCGCTCAGTGATCAAAAACGTCATTGCGAAATTAAACTTTTTCACAACTAATCAGTTAAAGATTTTCCCATGTAAAAGTCTAAAACTTTTGTCTTAAAAACAAAATCATACTTCGCATTTATTAAAGATGATTGCGCATTAATTAATTGTACACGTGCTTGTTCTAAATCAAAAGCCGTCATGCTTCCAATATCATAGCGTTCTTTTGAGTTATTAAAAGCTAACTCTTGGGACTCTAAAGATTTTTTGGCAGCTATATACGCCTTTAATGCAGCTTGTGCATCTGTATATGCTCCTTGTATATTAGACTCTAAATCTAATTTAGCTTGATCTAAACTAAGCTTACTATTCTCTTCCTGAATTTTTGATTTAGCAACTGCCGTTTTATTTTGAAATCTGGAAAAAATAGGAATACTCACACTTAAATTAAAATTATGCCCTTTGTTTAAATCTAATTCTCTAAAATAAGCTTGTTTAGTAAGATCATTTTTAGACTCACTCCAAACAGAACCAAAACCATATCCAAAACTTACTGATGGTAAATAACCTGATTTAGAGATTTCAGTATTTAATTCTGAATTTTCAATATTCTTTTCTGCTATTTTAATCTCGTTTCTATTTTCTAAAGCATGATTTAGTATGGGAGTAATTTCGTTATATAATAAAGTTTCCGATGGGGTATCGATATCTATAACTTCAACATTAAACCCATTATAAGGTACTTGTAATAATTGAGATAATGTAAGCAATGCTAAATTAAGATTATTTTCTGCTATAGTGACTTGTTGTGCATCCCTACTTAAAGTAGCTTCGGCATCAAATATATTGGCTCTTGGCTGCACTCCTGCATCCACCAAATCTTTAACTTGTTGTAATTGTTTATCACTAAAATCATATTGTGCTTGAGCGATTTCTAAATTTTCTATATTAAATAGTACATTCAAATAAGCGTTAACAACATTTAAAGAAATATCATCCTTTATCCTTGCTAATTCCAAATTACTTATTTCCTGGTTTAAACGTGATTGTTTATATAAGTTTAAAGTTCTAAAACCATTAAATACATTTTGGCTAACGCTTAAATTATAATTAAACGAATGTGTAGTTTGATTATTAATTCTAAGGTTAGTAACTGGGTCAAAACCAGAACCTATGCTCATTCGCTCACCCAAACTACCACTAACAGATGGTAAGAAATTACCTTTAGCTGCAATAATGTCTTGTTCGTTAACCAATAATGTGTTTTCGGTTTGCTTTATCGAAATATTATTCTCTAATGCATAGCTAACACATTCTTGCAATGTCCATTTTTTCTGTTGTGCATAAGATGAAACAACTAAAAGCAACATGAATAGTACCAATAAACCGCTTCTCATAAAACTATTTTTTTTACTAATCATTGTCTTCTTCATCTTCATTATCTTTTGATGCCTTATTCCAAACTTTAATTTTATCTCCTTCTTTAACGCCTTCGGTAATTTCTACATTAATACCATCAGACAGTCCAAGTGTTACATTTTGCTTTTTATACTTATCGTCTCCTTTTAGAATTTCAACAAAAGGTTTTTCGGTGATTCTGTTATATTGAAGTAATGCTTCTTTAATAGCCAGTACACTATCCTTGCTTTCAATCTCAATTTCTGCATTTGCACTATAACCCGCCCTAATATTAGTATTTACTTCTACATCTACATCTGCCTTTATTGTAAATTGTACAGCACCATTTTCTTCTATACCTTTTGGAGCCACGAAAGTCAGTTTTGCAGGAAACTCTTTATCATTAATAGCCCCAAGAATTACTTTTATTTCTTTTCCTTCATTTAATTTACCAACCTCAGACTCATCTACCTTACCTTCAAAAATCATTAAACTCATATCTGCTATGGTTGCAATGGTTGTCCCAGCATTAAAGTTATTACTTTGAATTACTTGATCTCCTTCACGCACAGGGATTTCTAATATGGTTCCTGGTATTTGTGCTACAATACTCGTATTTGCAGAGTTTCCGCCAGAAATAGAACCCCTTTTTATAATTTGATAATCATTTTGTGCCTGTACCAACGATTCTTTTGCTTGATTAAAAGACAATTCGCTATTTTCAAAATCTTGTTGTGAAATCACACCTTTCTCAAAAAGTGATTTATTTCTATCATATAAGGTTTTTGCATTGTCGTAAGACAATTTAGAAGAAGCTATTCTACTTTTTGCACTCACCAGACTTTGCTCATTAGGCACTACTCTAATTTTTGCTATTAAATCACCTTTCTTAACAATATCGCCTTCTTCAACTAATATTTTATCTACAATCCCTGATATTTGAGGTTTTAACTCTATTTCTTCTTCGGGATTTAATTTACCTGTTGCTACTGCTTTAGTGTTTATTGATGTGTAAAAAGGTTCTTCAATCTTATACTCTTGAACATCTTTTGAGTTTGCATCTTTAAAGTATTTTAATACCCATGCTAATAGTATGATGGCTACTATTATTAAAATAATTTTTACTGTTTTATTCATTTGGTTATTATTATTTCTAATTTGTCAAATGGTGCATCTATTTTAAGATCTTATATATTATAAAAGCAACATTTAAGTTATAGATAGTTCATTTTTTAACTGTTTATTCTTCTCTTAATGCTTCTATCGGTTTTACACTAGTCGCTTTAAATGCAGGTATTAACCCTATTAAAGTTCCTAAAATGACTAATATTACTAATGCAATAAATACGACAGCTATTGAAACGGAAGCATTTACTATTGCAGCATCTTCACCTTGACCAAATGCCGCATCTAAACCTATTAAAATCCACCCTCCGCTGATGATTCCGATAACTCCTGCTACTAATGTTAAAAACACGGCCTCTACCACAATTTGCCTTTTAATTTCAAAAGGTGTGGCTCCTAAAGCTCTACGCACTCCAATTTCTTTGGTACGTTCTTTAACAGTTATTAGTAAAATATTTCCAATAGCAAATACCCCTGCAATTAAGGTTGCTATACCTACAAACCATGTTAAAAACTGCATACCTATTAAGAACCCAGTAACTTTTGCAAATTCTTTTCCAAGATTAAAACTACCAAATGCACGTGTATCTTTTGGATGAATATCATTTAGGTTTTTCAACAATAGCTTAGCATCCTTTTCTATTTGTTTTATATTAAATTCTGGTTTGCCCGTAATCATCATCCAACCTATTCGATCTCCTTTATTATAAATTCGTTGAAAGGTCGTAAAAGGAACATGAATATCGGTAGATGGCCCCATATTTACATTGCTTACTTCAAAAACACCTACTACTTTAAAATTAATATTATTCACTTCTATATATTGATCAACAGCTTTTTCATCTTTTTCAAAGAGTTGTTTATACGTATCCTCAGATATGACTGCTACTTTTTTATTATCATCAATATCATTTTGATTTATAAATCGACCGTGAATCAATTTTTTCTTTTGTAGCTCATCTAGCAATGGGTAATCTCCAGCCATTTGAAAAGTTCCGGACAAAAAATTTCTAGTTACAGCTACTGATTGCTGGCTTCTTGGAAGTACAAACTCTATACCTTCAACATTCTCTTCTATTTTTTTTGCATCGGTTAACGACAACCTGACTCTTCTTCCTTCTTGAAATCCTTTAAATGGTTTACCGGTACTCTCTCCCCATACAAATACACTATTAGTTGCAAAATCTCCAAATAGTCTATTAAACGAATTTTCTAATCCTCTTGCTGATCCCAATAAACCAATCAATAGCAAAATACCCCACCAAACGCCTACCATGGTAAGTATAGACCTTAGTTTATTTTTACCAAAGCTATCGAAAACTTCCTGCCACGTATCTCTGTCAAATAAAAACTTAAACATAACTAATCGTTTCTTAATGCTACTATGGGTTTAATTTTTGATGCTTTTTTAGCAGGCAAATAACCAGCAATACTTCCTGCTATTATAAGGGTTATTGTTGCCCCAATTACTAAACTTCTGCTTACACCTGGGTCTTTTATGAAATACTCTTTTAAACTCGGGCCAATAGCTTCTATAACTCCCATACCAATTAACAAACCAACATATCCTGCTATAGCTGTAATAAGTATAGATTCAATTAAAATAATAGATACAATAGATCTTGGAGATGCTCCTAACGCTTTACGAATACCTATTTCTTTGGTACGCTCTTTTACAATAAAAATCATGATATTACTAATACCCACGATTCCTGCAATTAAAGTCCCAAAACCAATTACCAAAATAATGAATGTTAATCCGGTAGTCATTTGGCTTACCGCTTTTGTGCCCTCTGCCATGTTTCCAACTCTTATTGCTCTTTGGTCGTTTCTAGCTACAGAAAAACGCTCTTTTAATTTCCTTTCTAGTGAAAACCCAAAGGACAATGCTTCATCATGATTCATCTCCGGATTATACGTTAAATTTATCTGGTCGATATAATCATTATTCCCATAAATATGCTGTGCGGTCGAAATTGGCATATAAATTAATCGTTCTTCCCAATCGCCTCCATCATCTGTAAATGTACCAACAACTTTATATGGAATGCCACTTAGGTTTATATATTTTCCTAAAGCAGTTGTCCTTAAAAACAATTCTTCTTCTATTTTTTTTCCAATAACTACAACTTTTGTTTTATTAGTTATATCATTTTGGTTGATATAACGCCCATCTTTAATTTTTGTCTTTTCTAAAAATTGATGGTCTGGATGTACAGCTCTCAAACTATAGTTATTTTGTTCATTTTTGTATGATGCAGTAGCATTTCTATAAATTCTTGCTGTTATAAATTCAACCTTATTTCCTGAGTCATCTTTAATATAGTCGAAGTCTTCATTTTTAAATTGAATGCGTCTACCAGCCTGAAGTCCTTTATGGGCTTTTGTCGTATTTCCAGATCTAATAAAAATTGAATTATTTGCATCATCGCCAAACGCCTCTGCAAATGTGTTTTTTAAACCGTTAGCGATTCCGAAAAGAATTGTAAAAAGCAATATGGCAAAAGCCACTGTGAAACCAGATAGTAAACTCCTAGTTCTGTTTTTATTTATACTTTGAAATATTTCTCGCCAAAGGTCTAAATCAAACATACTGTTCGGCCCTTACTTGTTCCACTTTTTTATCTTCCATAATAACACCATCACGCAAACGAACAATTCGTTTACACATATTAGCAATATCCTCTTCATGTGTTACCATTAAAATGGTCTTTCCTTCATCATTTAATTGTTGAATAAATGCCATTATTTCATAGGACGTTGTCGTATCTAATGCTCCTGTGGGCTCATCAGCCAGAAGTAACTTCGGGTTTGCGGCTAAAGCTCTAGCAATGGCTACACGTTGATTTTGCCCACCCGAAAGTTCTTTAGGTAAATGTTGCGCCCAATCTGCTAATCCTACTTTTTCTAAATGAAATAATGCTTTTTCCTGACGCTCTTTACGTTTCATCCCTTGGTAGTATAATGGGAGGGCTACATTTTCCAAGGCATTCTTATAATTGATTAGGTTAAAAGACTGAAATATGAACCCTAAAAATTTATTACGGTAAACGGCTGCTTTTTTTTCGGTAAGATCTTTTATAGGCAATCCATCTAGTATATAATCTCCAGAATCTGCTTCGTCTAACATTCCTATAATATTAAGTAATGTAGATTTACCTGAGCCGGAAGACCCCATGATTGCTACCATCTCACCCGCTTCAACTTTAAGATCTATACCTTTTAAAACATGTAAACTGGAATCTCCTATTGGATAGGATTTGTGTAATTGATTGATTTTTAACATTTCTCGATTGATTAGTTAAGCCGTTAAGCTTTATAATTAGACTTATAAGACAAAGAAATGTTACAAAAATTGTTCCGAAAAGTTTTTATTATTTTTTTAACTTACTGTATTTCTTATAAATAAAGTATGCGATCCCTCCAACAAGGATATAAGGAACAGCCATTAAGTATACAATACCTTCATTAATCCCTTCTGCTACCGTTTGCCCTTCTCCACTTTCTAAAACAGCACGACACATAGCACATTGGGCATTTGTTTCGAGAAAAAAGAGAAAAGAGAAAAGAGAAAAGAGGGTTTTATTTTTCATTTTGCAAATTCTTAGATCCCGCTTTCCAGCGGGACAACCAACTACTTTAAGTTCTCAGTGCCTGCTCCTTAAAGTAGGGTTTCATTAATAGTATGGTGAAATCATAATATAAACAATAACTCCTGTTATGGCTACATACAGCCATAATGGAAATGTTATTTTTGCTATTTTTTTATGTTTCTCAATATTATTCGTAATGGCTCTAACATAAGTTATTAATACAAATGGGATAATAATGATCGACAATAAAATATGGGTCAGTAATATAAAATAATAGACATATTTAATGGCACCTTCTCCACCAAATTTAGTTGAATCACTTGTCATATGATAAGCTACATACATTACTAAGAATGATACAGATAGTATAATAGCAAATTTCATTAATTTTTCATGGGCTGCTCTATGTCCTTTTTTAATTTGAAATACAGCTATTATTAAAACCAATGCTGTCACACCGTTTATTGAAGCATAAATAGGAGGCAAAAACGCTAATGGTTCAACATTAGGGATTTTTACTCCAAATAAAATGGCTACTGCTATGGGTATTAATACTGATAATACGACTATTAATTTATTGTATTTTTTGTCGTCTAGAATTTCTTTTGAACTACTCATTAAGCAACTTTTTAATATCTTCTTTTAATGCACTAATTTCTTCTTTCACACCTTCATCATCAACTTGTTCCGCCTCAGATACAATCCCTCTGTAATAAATAATTGGATTCCCAAAATTGTCTTTTCTGGATCGGATATATCCGTTTTTATCAATTAAAGCAAAATTACCCGAATGCTCAAAACCACCTGCTGCATCTTCTTCTTCGGCAGTATATAAATTAAACCCTTCATTGGATAGTTTGTATATGGTTTCTTTATCACCTGTCATTAAATGCCAATTAGGATTTGTTACACCGTATGTATCGGCATATGCTTTAAGAATTTCCTGTGTATCGTAATCTGGATTAATAGTGAATGATGCTACTCCAAAATCATTAAAGTCTTTAAAGGTGTTTTGAATTTGAATCAGGTTTGCATTCATTCTCGGACAAATAGTCGGGCATGTTGTAAAAAAGAACTCTATAACATAAACCTTTCCTTCATAATCTTTATTAGTAATTGTTTTTCCATGTTGATTTATAAAAGAAAAAGCGGGCACTTTTTTAGGTTCACCATGTATTTCAATAAATGATAAATCTGATGTCGTTGACTTCTTATCGTCTGCAAAATCACTTCTACTTTCATTTCTAATAATATCTTTATTAGAAATCCTGTCTACTATTTTTGGTATAAAAATGATACCAAAAACCAGAATGATAAATGCAATTCCTATATATGAATAATTCGTTTTTTTGTTCATTTTTTATTTTATCATTCCTGTGAAAGTAGGAACCTTAATAATTATTGATTAAAAATTTTGATTAAGTGGATTCCTGCCTTCGCAGGAATGACAACTCAACACTATGCTCAACTTAATTTACTTCAGCTTTTAAATCACTTGCCCGTCTTGTATCAGAATTAAACTCGCCTTTTCTTTTTTGTCTGTATTCTGTAAATAAAATACGCATGTCTTCACTCATTTTATTTTTTATTTCTGCTACTTCAATACAATCATAAGATTCTAAACCATAAACTGGTTTCTTTTTTTCAAGCTCATTATCGGTTCTATCGTCAAGTCTACCACGTTGATTTAAATCTTTATCAATAATAAAAACTAGATCTGTATCTAAATTTTCAGAAAGGTTTGTCTTACTTTTTAAACTAAAAAATACTTTTTGAATATTACTAGGCTCTCCAAAAATAAAATGCCAAAATCTTAAATCCTCATACGAGCTAATTTCTGCTTTAAGCTTTTCGACAGCATCTTCTGTGCCTTTAGGCATCACTATAACTATTTGAAAGCGTTTAAACCCTTTAAATTTATCGTAGACCAACTCCTTTAGATTAGACGCTGTTGTTGCTTTTTCTAAAGGGTGATGTCCAAAAAAACCTAATACTGTAATATGATCTTTTAAAAGAACTTTTTCTTCTGAATCTGAAGTGAATGGTTGCAAATCTAAAACCGATTCATTAACAATATCTAAAGGTGTATAATTATGAGTTGCTG
Source organism: Flavivirga aquimarina (assembly GCF_030540835.1). GTDB lineage: Bacteria > Bacteroidota > Bacteroidia > Flavobacteriales > Flavobacteriaceae > Flavivirga > Flavivirga aquimarina. Next base: position 388,003 of record NZ_JAUOEK010000184.1, read on the forward strand.
GATATAAAAACAATAAAAATGTTACTGGAAGGAAAAACAAAATCCCCAAAACCACATATCGACTTATCTTTTTGTAATCCATTAATTTAATTGTATTTCTATAAAAAAACTCGGTGCAAAAATAAAAAAAGACGGTTTAAAAACCGTCTTTATATTGCTATTTAACACTTCTTCTAGTTCACCTTGAGCGAAGTTTAAAGGCTCAATGCAAGTAAGTGTTTTGTTTACACGTTTAGTACAGATTTAAACTTATTTAGTTAAAAATCTCTTTTTATATATCCACTTTTATATACATCGAACACATACCCACCTTCTTGTAATAAAATAAATATTAAATATAGAATTAAGAATATCGCAGTCCAAACTACCATACGTCTTAAAGCTTTTACTTCGTCACGCATGTGCATGAAATCCCAAGTAATATAATATGCTTTTACAATAGTTAAAATAATGAATATCCAATTAAGCGCTTTCATCCCTAAGACATTACTCATTAAAGACTCTGGTTTTATAATACCTAATACGACCTCAATTATTGTTACAATAGTTAAGAAAATTAAAACACCCCATATTTTTTGAGTATTTGATTTAAACTTAACTAAGCCTCTAAATATTGCTAATTTATGTTCGTGTGCCATTTTTAATGCTGTTTAGATTTCCTTCTTTAAGGAAATGAAAATATACTTTAATTTAATTAAACTAGATAGAAGAATGTGAATACAAATACCCAAACTAAATCTACAAAGTGCCAGTATAACCCCACTTTTTCAACCATTTCATAATTTTTACGTCTCTCGTAAGTTCCTAAAATCACATTAAAGAAAATAATGATATTTATAATAACTCCAGAAAATACGTGAAATCCGTGAAAACCTGTTATAAAGAAAAAGAAGTCTGCAAATAAAGGCGAACCATATTCATTAACATGCAAATTAGCACCTTCTACAACAATCTTTCCGTTTTCTTTTATTTGTTTTAACGATTCGGCTCTAGATAAAACAGTCTTTTCGCCTTCCTCATTAATGATCTGTGTTCTAACTAAAACATTATTGTGAGCTTCTAAACCGTGTGCTACTTCTTCAATAGTATATGTTGGCAAAGCCCCTTCAGAAACGAACCATAAGCCACCTTTACGTTCGTGCTGTGTTCTTTCGTTATGCGAATCTGAAACAACAAAATCCCTTAGAGCAACTCGATGTCCTTCTGTGTCTACAAACTGTAAAATATTACCTCCTTTTGTTTGTACTGCTCCATAATCACCTTTAATGAATGTTCCCCATTCCCAAGCTTGAGAGCCAACGAATATTAAACCACCTATAATGGTTAAAAACATGTAAAGTGTTACTTTGGCTTTGTTTAAATGATGTCCGGCATCTACTGCTAGTACCATTGTTACAGACGACATGATAAGTACAAACGTCATAAAGGCCACATAGTACATAGGCGCATTTACACCATGTAAAAAGGGAAAGTGCGTAAACACTTCGTCGGCAATTGGCCATGAATCGATAAACTTAAATCTTGAAAATCCGTAGGCTGCTAAAAACCCAGAAAATGTTAAAGCATCCGAAACGATGAAAAACCACATCATCATTTTACCATAACTTGCATTTAAAGGCTTATTGCCTCCTCCCCAAGTTTTACCTTCTGTTCCAGTATTTACAACTGTAGTACTCATATATAATGGTTGTTTTTTTAAAGTTGCACAAAAATAATCAATTTATTCATCTAATAAAATATCGCTTAAGTAATTTTTGTAATGACTACAAACTATATATTTATAACCTCTTTTTTACACAGAAAAAGCTTCATCATTTTACCCCACAAAAGTAAGTAGTAAATAAAGAAACACCCATAGTATACCAACAAAGTGCCAAAAGGTTGCTGCTAGTTCAAACCCAAGCATTTTTATTGCGCTATACTTTTGTTTAAAATGATTATAAATTACTACTAAAACACATATTAGTCCAGCTATGACATGCAAAACATGAAAGAATGCGATTAAAAAGATAAAAGAAGCTTTAGGGTTACTTACTTCTCCCGTTAAATGGTATCCAGAATCAATAAGATTTTTAAAACCTTCAAATTGCAAAAACACAAATATAATTCCTAAACCTAAAGTTGAAATCAATAAAACTGATGTTAATAATCTATTTCCTTTTATTAATGTACGCTTCGCCATAATAAAAGTAATACTACTAATGATCGCAACAAAAACACTTATTAAGAAAATATTTGGTAATTCTAATTCACTAGACCAATCTGGACGTTTTCTACTTATAATCACTGCGCTTGTTAAGCCTGCAAAAGCCATAAATAACGAGATCAGACTAAACCAAAGCATCATTTTTTTTGCCCTGCTATTTTTTTCTTCTTGAGTACCTTGAGTTAAATCCATGATTATCTTATAAATTTATCTATGACATACACTATTTGTACCAACGAAATATAGGATACACTAACAAGCATCAATTGTCTTGCTGCCTTTTCTGTCATTATTTTAAATAACCTAATAGCATAATACAACATCCATATCCCTAAGGCAAATACTATAACCGCAGAAAAAATTGACAGTTCTAATCGTCCTGTAAATCCGAATACAGGTATAATAGAAACTAATAATGTCCAAATGGTATACATGATGGTTTGTACTGCTGTTCCTTTATCTTGTTTTCCTGTGGGAAGCATAAAAAAGCCTCCCTTTTTATAATCTTCAAATAAAAACCAGCCAATAGCCCAAAAATGGGGAAACTGCCAAAAAAACTGTAAAGCGAATAAGGTTCCGGGTTCTATACCAAAATCATCTGTGGCCGCTACCCATCCTAACATAAACGGGATAGCTCCAGGAATAGCCCCTACAAAAACAGCAAGCGGTGTTTTGGTTTTTAAAGGTGTGTACACACATGTGTATAAAAATATTGAAATAGCACCAAACATAGCTGTTTGCTTATTAATATTATATAAAATAATAATACCTAATAATGTGAAAACAGATGCAATGATGAATGCTGTGTTTACAGACATCCTACCAGCCGGAATGGGTCTGTTTTTGGTTCGGTTCATTAAAGCATCTAAATCTTTTTCAATAATTTGATTGAAAGCGTTCGATGCACCCACCATAAAATAACCTCCTAAGGCTAGTAGAATTAAGGTTTTATAATCAACTTGATCTATACCCAACAAATATCCCGCAACGGATGAAAACACGACACTTAAGGCCAGTCTCATTTTTGTAATTTCTTTAAAATCTGAAATTACAGAAGGTGCTGCTACCGAAGATTTTGACATACCCAATGCTCTGTTGTGTTTTGCGAGTGCAAAGATACTCTATTAAAGCTTTTTGAGCAATGCTTTTTATGGCTTAATTTATTACTCAAAATATTTCTTATTTTTATATTATTATTTAATACTTAAGATATTTATGACATCTACAAAAACATGGTACTCCTTTTTTATTTCTTTAATCACTTTGGTTGCCTATGCTCAAAAAAAAGAAGTAACTGTTAAAACACATCAACTCACTGAAAGTATTTATATGTTAGAAGGACGAGGTGGAAATATTGCTGTTTCGGTTGGCGGTAACGGTGTTTTTATGATCGATAGTCAGTTTGCTGCTATAACTCCAAAAATTATGGCCGCTATTAAACAACTAAGTGAAAAAGATATTACGTTTTTAGCAAATACACACCACCACGGAGACCATACTGGAGGTAATGAGAATATTGCTAAAACTGGCGCACATGTAATTGCCCACGACAATGTATATAAGCGTATTAAAGCTAATAGCAAACAATCTGAAGAATACTTACCTGTAATTACTTTTAACGACAAATTAAATCTTCACATTAATAATGAGCCGGTTCTTATTTTTCATGCTGAAAAGGGACATACCGATGGAGATAGCATGCTTTATTTTACTAAAAGTAATGTACTCCATACCGGAGATTTATATTTTAATGGCAGATATCCATACATCGATTTAAAATCCGGAGGTAGTGTAAACGGGTATATTGAAGCTGTAAAAAAAGGTTTGATTCTTTTAGATGGTGAAAGCAAAATAATTCCCGGGCATGGTGCTATTTCAAACAAAGCTGAATACGAATCATTTTTAACCATGCTACAAACATTAAAACCAATGTGTTAGCAGAGATTGAAAAAGGTAAAACGGAAGATGACGTTGCTAATAATGCGACGATTACATCAAAATATGACGACTTAGGCTTTGGTAATTATTTTATTAATAGTCAAAAAATAAGAAGAACTTTTTATAAAAGTTTGAAAAACTGATAAACTACTTTCAATGATTGTATATGATTTCGATATACATCGGAATTAGTTCAACTAACTATTTTAAATGCGTTGTAAACAACTTTTTAAAATAGCGTTTTACTAAAAATCAAAATACCAATTAAACAAATCGGTTCTAACTCCAAAATTAAACCAGACCGTATTACTTTTAAAGGTTGTTGTTGTTTCTGCTTCTGGGTTAAAATCTCTAAAAGTAATATCTGCAAAGACTTTTAAGTTGGAGGCTGGATTAATTAAATACCCTGCTTGCAAATTCCCATTAAAGATTTTTGTTTTTATACCTTGTCCAACTTCAATACCAGTATCAAAAGGCCTGTCATTATAATCCCTATAAATATCGCCTCCGTAACTAAAATCGTCAGTACCATCATTAAAATCTAATCCACGTACTCCAAAAATAAGTTTTGCATCTGCAAACCAGCGTTTGTAATGGTAACGGCCAATTAAAATAGCTTCGCTAAAATTAGCTCCCCATAAATGTGCCATAGATTGATTGTTATGTGCATAATTTAGCACTATGGTATTATGTGAGTAGGTATATGGTCGTACTCTGTTATACTCAAATTGTAATAATAAATTATCTACTTTAAAAGCATTAAAATATTTAAGTCCTAATTGATAGCCAAACTTATTTTTCCAACTTTTTTCACCACCTTTAATATCACTAAGAGAAAACTCATCTAAAATAAATTGACCATACATATTAATATTGTCGCTCCATTTGTATTTGAATGAGGCCCCAAGAAGTGCATTTCCTGCGCCTTGGCCAGACTCAAACTCTATAGCTCTATAAAATATAATAGGGTTTAGGTAATTGATATCGAAACCTCTATCATTAGAGTTCGTCCAAAGTACCGATTCAAATAACCCGACATTTAATCGTTTAGACACATTCCAGCTTAAATAATGAGTTCCAACATACTTAGGTAAAAATGCTTTATCGACAACAACCTCAGGTCTTACATCTCTTAACCACATCCAGGTATTGGTATATTTTATTTTCCAAAACTTGGTATTCAATTTAAAAAAAGTATGGGGGCTTGTCACATCACTAAGTAACAATGACCGGTAACCATCTCCTATAAAATTTTTGCCATGCCCGAATTGAACATTTAAAAACGTTGCTGGCGAATAAGACAAATATGCTTCTGCTACAGGATAATCGTAAGAATCGGTTTTAAACCGTTTTGCAATACCTCGACCGGGAACAATTGCAGGATCTGGTCCAAAAGCCTTTAAGCTCTCTGCATATTGGTTTACATACTGGGCGAATCTACCCTGACTCTCAAAAACAGTTGTATAAAAATTAAACTTTTTACCTAACCCTCCCTGAACTAAAATACCTCTCGTGTTATTATAGGTTGTATTAAAACTGGCATCGGTATCTTTACCTACTTGTAAATCGAATATTGGGTCGATTGTAAACCAATAATCTTTGCCTTGTAGTTGCACTAAATGTTCGTTCCAAAGTTTTCTGCCTGCCCAACTACTTTTTTCCTTTTTTAATTTTTCTTTTTCTGCCTTGAAATCGTAATATTTTGAGACCTCTTCATATACAAAAGGCTTTGAAGCTGTATGACTATTGGTTCCAACAAGGTTTATACTTCTATCAAACCTCGAATAATCACTGTGTGTAAACGGAATATTTAATTGACTGCTATAAGCTTTATTTTCAAATACTTTTAAATCACTATTAACATTATCAAATTCCTTTTTTGATTGCTCCTCCAACTTAGAAGTTTCTGGTTCTTTTGCTAAATCTTGTGTGTTTACGGCTTGATTAACTAAAGGTATTTTTATAGGTAAAGAATATTGTTTGTAAGTGTTTCTACTATTATAGGTTGCCGGTTTTATTTTTGGCAAGGTTAAAAATACACGTTTGGTTTCTTCTTTTAACTCATTGTAAATAGCATCAATATAAATCACTCTAAATTGTCCAAGTGTGTCTACTTCAAAAAGGACAACAACTTCTCCTTTATATCCTTCATCATATACTTTTTGTGGTACTTTAAAATTTTTATAAATATGTTCGAATACATTTCTATCAAAACATCTTTGTAAAGAATCAATAGCAACACCTTCACAACCTGAAAATACTGGAGGCTTTTCAACTAAAAAGGTATTTTGTGAATAACTTGTATATTGAACTAAAAGCAGGAATAGTACAATGAGTCTCTTCATGAAAATGGATATAGATTATGATTTGATTTTGTGCGGAAAGATACTATATTTTTGATAATGTTTATACTTTACAAAAACACTCCTGTTTATTTTTAATATTTAAGTTTAGATTATGAGAACATGAAACAAGTTCAAGTTAAAGAAAAACCGCTATCAATTAAAATTGATAACGGTTTTAAAAATTTAAAATTATTTATTGCTAACCTAATTATTCATTTGAAAAACAATCGGTAGTGTATACATGACACCTATATTTTTATTTTGTTGTTTTGCCGGTGTCATTTCTGGTATAATATTAATAACACGTTTAGCTTCTTTTTCTAAAACTGGATGGGATGCTCTAATTCTAATACCTGCTACTTTTCCTGTTTTATCTATTTTAAATACAGTATGAATTACTTGTTTACCTGAAAGACCGTATTTACTCCCTAAATCTGTATCAAATTTTCTTTGAATAAGTTTATTAATTTTTTCTGACATACATTTACGTCTATCTTCATTTGTTTTTTTCTTTTCACAACCAGGATATACAGGTACTACTTGAACAAAATCGACTGGTATATAGGCCTCTTCAGGAATATCTTTTACAACTATATCTTCTGGATCTACTATTGGAGTATCATTTACCACAGGGTCTTTAGTAGGAACATCTACTATAGGATTTATAGGTGTATCATCCGGTACTTCTATAAAATTATCTGATAGTTTCTTTTGTTGCTCTTCAACAGGCTCTATAATAGTTGGAGGCTTTAGTTTTATTATTGGAATATCAATACTATAAGGTTCTTCTAGTGAAGGGACTCCTCCATAATCTGTTATAGTAGTTTCAAACCTCATCTCTAACAAGCCATAGGCTGCCAGTAAACAAACAATTAACCCAACCTGAAAGTAAAGCGTTGAGTTTTTTTGTAAATTTGCATCATGTTTTTGTGATTTTTTCACGATTTGCTCATTTTGCCGAATGAGTTCGTGAGTTCTCTTTTGATTACTCATAATTATTATAGTATAAATGCCCGCCTGACGGCCGGCAGGTTAATATTATGATAAAAACACAATAAGCATACCAAAAAAGAAATCCCGTTACAAAATTTGTAACGGGATTTTATATTATTATGATTCCTGCTTTACAGGTCTTGTAATTTAATCTTGAACTTGGAAAATAATTGGTAACGAATATGGTACGTTTACTGGTTTCCCTCGTTGTTTACCTGGTTTCATTTTAGGTAACAACCCAATAACACGAGCTGCTTCTTTTTCTAAACCCGGGTGTGGTGCTCTGGCACGTATACCAACAATATTACCTGTTTTGTCTATTTTAAAAATTACATTAATACGTTGTCTTCCTGATAGACCTAAATCGCTAGCTAACTCTGTGTTAAACTTTTTATTTACGAATTGTGCTATCTTTTTAGACATACAATCTCTTTTCTTAGTATTATTTTTCTCTCTTTCACATCCTGGAAAAACAGGTACATTTTCGATAACTGAAAAGGGTACATCCATGTCTTCATCTACAATTTCTACGTTTACCTCTTCTACCTCAACGATTTCTGTTTCCTGATCCACTTCTGTTGATTCTATAACAGTTTCTTCTATTTCTACCTCATCTTCAACAATCTCAATAACTTCTGGTGCAGCTGGTGGTGGAGGTGGAGGTGGTGGCGTTTGTATTTGTTCAGTAATTGGAATTTCCTCTTCCAATTCTTCATCCATATTTACCATTCCGATATCAGTATCAGACTTATCGTATGTTTTGTAATTGATTGCATAATTTGTTAAAAACAACATTAAAGCTAAACCAATAAGAAAATAAAGTGAACTGTTACGTCCTACATTAGCTTTGGGATTTTTTTTAGGTTCCATAATTTATATCATTATCATTTATCCAGATTGCTAAAATAACTATTTATTTATAAAAAAAACAAGTGTTTATGTGTTTTTAACGTGTAAACTACTTTTAAACCATAGTAGAATTGATGCAAATACAGCTCCAAGGGTATTTGCTACAACATCATAAACATCTAAGGCTCTATAGATTGTAATACTATCTTGTAGTACCTCAATAATTATACCAAATAAAACAGAAAGAACGACAGCAAAAACTATAGCTTTTTTCTTTTTGAACTTAAAAGTGTACGAAAATGTGTAGAACCATAATACTGTTAAAACAAAATAGGCTAAAAAGTGAAATATTTTATCACCAAAAGAAACACCTATATCTGGAATATCACTAAGCTTAATTAAACTAACTGTAATTAAAGCTAATGAATATATTATAGTTATTACTGGTGTTAATTTTTTAAGCACCTATTAATGCTTTGTAATCATCGGCAGACATAAGTGCATCTGCTTGCGAAAGATCTGAACATTTTACTTTTATCATCCAGCCATCACCATACGGATCACCGTTTACTTTTTCTGGTTCGTCTTCTAAAGATTCATTAAATTCTATAATTTCACCAGATAATGGTAAAAACAAGTCTGATACCGTTTTAACAGCTTCTACTGTTCCGAAAATTTCTTCTGCGTCTAATGTTTCATCAACTGTTTCTACTTCAACATATACAATATCTCCTAATTCACTTTGTGCAAAATCTGTGATACCTATGGTAGCGACATCACCCTCTATTTTAACCCATTCGTGATCTTTAGTATATTTTAATTCTGATGGAATATTCATAGTTTTAAATTTAAATTCATTTATTCAACAAATGTATTTATTCAAATCTTAAATTCAAATAGATTATCTAATAAAAAAACGTTATCATGTCGCTTATATAAAGTTTTCTTTAATGCTTGTATTTAAGCAAACCAAAACGTAAAGAAACATTGTTTTCGTAAATCAAAATTATTTGGGCAATCTGGGTTAAAGTGCAAATGTTTTTTATGAGCTATTTTGTCATTCCTATAACCTGAGCTGAACTTATTTTAGTAAGGCAGGAGGAATCCACCTTACTACAGTTCTGTTTCAATTTAAAAGATTTCTACCTTCGCAGGAATGATATATTTCTTAATTAATTACCAAAATTATATCTGATAGTAAAACCGGATCGAATGGTTGTTTGTGGAAATGCCGTAGAAATAGCATATTCTGAAAACGAATAATCGAAATAAAAGAGTCCTGTTAAGTTTTTACTAAACGCATAATCTGCAGAGTATTTTATACTCCAAATAGTTTGTCCTGATGTCACTTGATTATTTTCCAGATCCAAATACCTAATTATCGTTTTATTGTCTCTAACAGATACATCTGCTTTCATATTTAAATCACTTACAACGCGCTTTCGTGGTCCAGCCAACTTAGATCGTATTTTTAAATCTTTAATTCTATAACCCAAGCCTACAATATATTCCATGCCTAGCACCTCGGTCATTAAATTATTATCGAAACTAAGCGATAACAGCCTGTCTTTTTTCATTTCGGCTAAGATTTTAATGGAATTCTTCATTTCCATATCAAGTCTTACTAAAGGACTAAACATCTCTGTTAGGTTAATGTTACTTAGTAAGTCTTCATTTTTATAATTACCTGATTGGTCTTTAGTATTGTCTGACTGGCTATCGTAATCTAAAGTGGGGTCTATAGCTTCATAATCTAAGTTAGATTGAAACTGATTTATAGTATATGCCGAACGGTATCCATGAGTTAATGAAAAACGTTTAAAATGTTTTTTAAACCATTTAAACTTCATAAAACCTGTATATTTTAAATCCCAGTTAGGAATTGGCACATCTCTAAACGCTCCTAATTTTACACTACTGGCATCTTTACCAGAATAAGCAGCTAAAAATGCAGGTAGTAATACGGCCTGATTATTTTTTCCATAGCCTTTAGGAAAACCATCATCATCCAGATCGTTTAAATCTGCTCCATTTTTTTCGGCTAATCTTCTGGCTACTACAAGCCTGTTTGCTCTGAAATCGTCAAAAGTATCGGAAGTTATTTCATCACTTTTACTAAATGCCGTTTTTATTAATATGGTTGATATATTAAAATTACCAAAAGTAGTAGGTGTTAATGATTCGTATTCGTATTCACCAAAATTTTCATTCACTCTAAAATTCTCAGTATAATTTTCGAGATAGGCACGACTTCCTACAATATCAATTTTTAAATCTTTTACCGGCTCTAAGCTTGCAGATATATCAAGTTGTTTTGTATTAGTTGCTGTATATTGTTGATTAAATTCGGAAAAAACAGTTAACCAACCTCTTCTTGCAGCAAGATCTCTTACGTCACTTTGACTCCCAAATGTAAACCCTACTGTTGGTTTTAAGGTCCCTATGAAACCTGGTGTTTGTAAATACCCTGGCAAAAACGTTCCGTTATTTTCTGAATAATTTAACTGAATTCTCTTTATACTTGTTAAAATACTTACACCTGCATTTAATAGTTTAGTTACAGATTGATTCTTAGCTTTTGGTGGTGCTTTTTTCTTTTGATTTCCTCCAGGTGGCGCACCTCTATTTGTTGTAGATCTGGATCGTACTCTTCTAATAGGTTTTTTTACTAATCCAATGTATTTATAAAATCTATTCATATCTAAAGATGAATTGATATTATGAACATTAGCATTTTGAATAGTATTACCTAAATCGTATGTTACGCCGTCTACCTCTAAATTACCATATAAATCGGACCCTTTCTGCCATTGAAAATTACCTGTATATTGATACGTAGCGTCAATAAAACTAAATGTTGGAATTTTATTAATTGGCAACTGGTAAGTAATTCCTAAATTTTGTGTTTGGCTATTAGGGTCGCCAAAATCTAAAAACCCATCCCAAACATCCAATGTTGAATCTTGTTCTCCATTAATAAATGTTAAATCTTGTTCTCCATTAATAATATTATCTTTAAAATAATTACGAACGATATTATTATTGGCTGCTGTAAAGTTTAATTGTAATGATTTTGTTAAATTGTAATTAATAGTATATTGAAAATCGAATGTATAGTTTCTTCTAAATAATTCTTCTATACTAATGTTCGATCCTCCAAGATCAACCTCTCTAAACTTTTGCTTATTAAACTGTCTATTTATATCTGTGTTAACGGTAAAACTTGTTGGTAATAAATTAACATTAAAATCTTTTAAGATTTTCCAGTACTTTCCTCTAAATAGTGAGTCATTTTTCTTAAAAGGTTCTACTGTAATCGGGTTAAAATTAAAGGCATAATTTGCTCCAACTCTAACGGTTTTGTCAACAGAATTTTCAATTTCAAAATCCCTATGTTCTACTTTGTTAAATGAATAATTTAAAGTTAAATTCTCCACATCGTAAAAACGAGGTGTGGCGTCTGTTGTTCTAGTTTTTCTAACACCTATAAAATTGATGCTTTTTCTTTTGGTATAATCTTCAGACTGTTCTCTTATCTGGTCTTTATCTGCTTGTGTATCTGCAGCGGCTATTCTGGAGTCTAACGTTAAATCTTCGTAAAACTGATCGTATTTGGGCGTGACAAGTTCCTCGCTTTGAGCGTAATTAAAAGGAATTTGAACACCCCATTTTTTTGGTAATAATTGCCCAACATTAACATTGGTTACTACATCGTATTGTTGCACATCTTCTAAACTACGCTGGCTTGGCCCTTGTTCTATACCACCAAAACCGGAAGTACTTTTGCTTCCTGTAGCACTTATATTCGCAAAATCTGCAATATTAGTATCTACACTTAGTACGGCTGCCCAACCACCTTCGTTATCTAAGTCTGATAAGCGAAGTTCGTTAAACCAAACTTGTGAACACACATTACCTGTATGTGCATTTTTCACCCCAACCATGAGGGTTCTAACATCTCCAAAATTAGGATTCCCTTTTATACCTACACGATGTTGACTGGTAACATATCCTGTAAACGGATTGGCAACCTCTACAATATTATCATTAACAACATCGTAATATCTTGCGTCTCCGTTTGGCAAAGGCCCATCGGAAATATATTGGGATTTTACTTGGCCTAAAACACTTAATGGTAAATTAATTTCATTTTCTTCTGGCCATATTTCTTCCGCGGTTCTAGAATTTTTTAGGGATTTCCGTAAAGGGATTTCAATTTGATAATAGTTATCTGTAAAATCATTCCCCATCCTAATAAAACCGACAAGCCCCTCGTCATCGGGAAAGCCACCACCTTCTTCCTCTGCATGAATAAACATTCTTAAGCGTTTATACTGGCGCATGTCTATATCAACATTTTTGTAAACACCTCTGGAATCTTCTGGTTCTAAATCGCATACGTTCACCACTAAAGACTGCTCATTTTGCTGTACAACCGTATTGTTGTTAAATAACTCTTCCGGTTCTATCCCTGGTGGTATTTCATAACTTCCTTCGTTTTCTAGTGTACCAATAACTCCTAAAGTAAATTCTGTATCATCATTATCATTATTTGCTTCATCATCCAGAGGTTGTCCATAACGTCTCCAATCACTTCTAACTAAATCTAAGGTACCGAAACGAAATACTGTAGGTTCGTCAAAGTCTTTTAAATAAATTCTGGCAAATCTAATAGATCTTAAATCACTAATATTTCCAAAAGGTACTGCATGGCTCCCTTCTACGGGAATTCTAAAAAGATACCATTTGGGATTTCTGTCACCAGACGTAGTTTCCCCATTAGGGAATGTTCTTGATTCTGTGTTTTTAAAATCAACAATAAACGGGTTTGTATCTACATTTAAACTTGCTGGTGTTATCTCTAATTCATATTCAAAATAACTATCAATCGTATTCATGGTGTTATCACGATTAATATCCTCTACATCCGGCTGTGTATTAGCAGCTCTATCTGTGTCTGTAAATGTATCTGGAGTATTTCCTTCTACACCGTTGTATTTTTTATAACGCTCAAATATATCTCCTTCTGTATTTAAGAAATAAGCATAATTATCATTTGCAGGATCTTCTAACCCTCTAAATGGATCATATATTGCATTTAATATCGGATCACTTGTAAGCGGAGTTTCTTCGCTATCGTCATACCCATCATAACCAACATCTTGATTTGTTCGTTCTTCACCTGTAGTGTCAAATGCATAAATTAAAGATTGGTTTTGTGGCACTACGGTTCCCCAAAATGTTGTCGTCGGTAATAAATCTATATTTCCATCTTTTGGCAATCCATTTTCGTAAAGTTTACGTCCATCCTTGATAATATCTTCTGAAATATTACCTAAATTAAACACTAACTTTCCTCCTTCGGGAATATTAGTATTTTCTTGAAATGGATCTTGTAACCAAAACTCAATATACTCCACATTTTGTTGTTCAAAATCTGTAGAAGTTAGCTGGCGTGTGATACCTGCCCAACTCTCTTCAGGATTATCTAAAATACCATCGGCTGCTGAAGCTTCATAATTATAAGGACCTCTTTCTTCTGGATAATATGCTAAATCTAGTGTAAATAGCACCGAGTTTTGTCCTTGAACTAAATCTCTGTCCGGAAAAAGCTCATTTATAAATACACGACTGGTGTACAAACTTGACATATCGTCATCTGTTACGTCACTAGGACGTTGACCCGTATAAAAAATAGGATCTATACTATACCAGTTAAGTAATGCTCTTTGATAACCGTTTTGAATCCCATTGTCATCTTCATTTAGATTGCTTGGAACACCCAATTCTAAAGGTCTACTAGATAAAAACCATGACTGTTGAGACTTTAAGTCAATGCCATTTTGCGAACCTTCAAAATCATCAACATAAGATGTCGCTTCGCCATTAAGGTTTGTCCCTTTTGGTGCTCCTGGTGCTAAATATGCAAACTCTCCTCTTAAAGACAAATTGGATTCTACATCTGTATCTATATTTGGTAATTTATTTGCCAATCGGGTTAAAAATGGCACTTTAGTAGCGTAATTACCATTAAATCCGAAAATAGTATTGTTTATGGGTTCTGTCCCATAATTTGCTTTTTGTGTTATAGGTCTTTCATTAAGGTTTAAGAGGGTAGCTCCTAACAAAAAATTCTCATTAAACTTATGTTCTACATTTATTCCTGTGAAACGCCTTGTTTGCTGACCAAAAACAGCATTGTTTTCGGTAGATACTTCAATAGGTGTATTGGATGCTTTTAAAGCTTCGTCTAAAATTTGAACACGTCCTAATTGATAATTTACAGTATAATCGATTCCTTCTACTAAAACACGCCCTCCGGCTGTCACTCTAACAGAACCTCTAGGCACATTAAAAGACCCTATAGCTATACCATCGCCTCCTGTAGATTTATAACTCCCCTTTAACTTGAACTTATTTTTTTCTACTGCTTCTAAAGCTGCGGTCTTTGTATTTTTATAAAGTTCATCGTATACATATTTATTTTGATCATCGTTATATGTAGCATTATTATCATAATCTCCACCTCCCAAAACATTAAAAAGATATTCCCCAAAAGGTTCTGCACTGGTAAAGACTATTCTTCCATTTTCGGGGATCACCGTTATTCCCGAATAAAAATCAAAAAAACCATCGCCTCCTATCTGTGGATCATTATTAAAATTGAGTTTGTCTAAATTAAACACTCTTAATAAAGGCACATTTTGTATTAAATTTTCTTCTGGTGTACTTGCAGTAATTGGGTTCCCATTTATATCGAAATCAAAACTAGCACCTACCGGCGTTATGAAATTTAAAGGCGATGCTTCGTTATAAAAGATATTAAGTTTAAAATCATCTGCAGTCAAATTGTAAGCTCCAGTCTCGTAGATGTTCTTCATCATTAAATTCCAAACTGGTTGATCTACATTGGTAATACTACTTTTTAATAATTTTAAAACTAAATTGGTATTGACAACTTGTGTAACTTCTCCTGAGGTATTAGTAGTTACATCGGTAGCATCTACACCATCATTTGCAAATTCCCCTACTTGGTATACTTGTCCGCCCAGAGTATACTGAAAGGCCACTGCTAAAACCTCATCGTTATTTAATCGCTGATTTAACGATATATATCCTAACTCTGAATTTAAAGTATATTCTTGACCTTCTGTTAATTTTCTGGCGTTTTCCAGCTTTGCATAATCAAACCCTTCTGTAACACCTGATACTGTTATTCCAGATGCTACGGTAGCAACATCTCTAATAGCATCTGTAAGTTGTGATCCAACGCCTCCAATATTGGTTGGATCAAACCCATTATTAACGTTATTAGGCAAGGCTCCCGGTGCTAGTATATTAACAGCTGAACCTACTTTATCTGGGTCGTTACTAGATTCTCCTAAATCTTGAAGTGCGACAATGTTTCTAACATTTTCGGTTCTATTACTTCTATTAGTCATCCAAACTTCTAGCCTTGTAATTTGTAATCCTTTATTATTTTTAAACGGATAATTTTCTAAGGCTGTATCATAGTTATCTCTAAAATACTGTGCTATAAAGAAGTGTCTATTTTCATCGTAGTCTCTTATGAAAAAATCGAATTCTTCTACGGTACCTCCACCTTGGGCAACCACTGTATTAGATTGTGATTTTTGTTCGGAAAACACGCCCGTTACAGTGGTTTTCCCAAACTGTAATTGTGCTTTTACACCAAATAAACTTTGCGCCCCTGTAATTAATGAGCTATTTAAAGGCATACTTACATTACCTACTTCAATTTTTTGAATAATATCGTCTTCTGTAGGGGTATATTCTAATTTAATAAGGTTTTGAAAGTCGAAAGTCGATTGGGTATCATAATGAGCTGTTATCTGCAAACGCGTTCCTACTTTTCCTAAAAGACTTAAACTAATTCGCTGATCAAAATCGAATGTAAAGTTGCTCCTATTTCTAGGTGAAAATGATGGATTGTCTTGTTTTGAAAACAATACTCCTAAATCCATTTCTACAGACCCTTGTGGAATAACCTCAATGGTATCACCTCCAAAAATACTTTCAAATAAACCTGATTTTACATAAAACTCTGGTAATAGGTTTTTTTGTTCGTCTTTGGAATCTCCTTTTTTACCATCAAAGGCATTAATTTTTTCTTTATAATAAGATCGTAAACTTTCTTTTGCTACTAAAGCATAATATTCTTTAGGTGTTAATATAACAGGGTATTTTATATTAAAGCTTCCTATTTTTTCGGTATAAATATATCTGTTTGTAACTGGATCGTATGTGTATTTAGATTCAACACTGTTAGGGTTAGGTGTTTTTAAACTTCCTAAATTATACCCTGTTTTAACCGAATCTTGAGCAGCAGGCTGTTGAGACCATGATACTGCTGAGTAAAATAGTATAAAAATTAAAAAGACACTTCGCCTTATTTTGGCTGCCTTAAGCACTGGTCTCTCAGTATGACAATTTTTAACCGATTTATAAAATTTAAAGTTAGTTTTATTCAAAATCTATTATAAATTTTTTAAAGCTTGTTTGATAATAGCTTCCACATTGGCATCGGGTTGGGTCATTATGATTTTATCCACAACACGTTCTGCCTGTTTCTTTACAAAACCAAGCACTTCTAAAGCAGATAACGCTTCATCTTTATTGGTATTGCCTTGAGAAACGGAAACTTCATCAATATCATAAATTTTTAAGATCTTATCTTTTAAATCTATAATAACACGCTGTGCTGTTTTTGCTCCAATGCCTTTTATAGATTGAATTAAAGCAACATCACCTGAAGCTATCCCTTCTCTTACTTGTTTTGGTGTTAATGATGATAGCATGGTACGTGCTATACTGGCTCCAATGCCACTTACTGATATTAGAAGTCTAAAAATTTCTCTTTCTGCTATTGACGAAAACCCATAGAGTGTATGCGAATCTTCTTTAACTTGAAGATGTGTAAATAGCTTTAAATTCTCATGGTTCGGAATTTGAGAAAAGGTATGCAATGAAATATTTAACAAATAGCCTACTCCATTACATTCTATAACAACATGTGTTGGATTTTTTTCAGTAAGTTTCCCTTGAATATGTGTTATCATGTATATTGTTCGTTAACCGACCAAATGTAATAAATTTATTCTCACAAAATCACTTCCTGTTAGCTTTTTCTAACTCCCACTTTTCTTTATGTTGAGCATCTATAACAGCTATGGCTGTCATATTTACAATTTCATCAACACTAGCTCCTAATTGTAGAATGTGTACCGGCTTTTTCATACCCATCATAATTGGCCCAATAGAATCTGCTTCATTCAATTCTTTCAATAATTTATAAGTGATATTTGCCGAATCCAGATTTGGAAAAATTAAGGCATTTACTTTTTTTCCGACCAGCTTTGAAAATGGAAACTTTTCTCGAAGCATATCATCATTTAGAGCAAAATCTGTTTGTAATTCACCATCGACATTCATATCTGGGAAATGACGGTGTAAATACGATATCGCCTCTCGAATCTTGGATGCTTTTTCGTGGTCTGAAGATCCGAAATTAGAATAGGACACCATCGCTAGTACAGGGTCTAAACCAAACATCTTAATAACTTTAGACGTCATTTGAGTAATTTTGGCTAAATCTTTTGCACTGGGATTAATATTTATTGAGGTATCGCTTAAAAACAAAGGCCCTCTTTTTGTCATCATTAAATTGGTAGTCGCTACACGGGTAACACCATGCACCATTCCTATAAGTTCCAGCATGGGTTTTACTACTGTTGGGTAATTACGGGAATATCCAGAAATAAGTGCATCTGCATCCCCTTCGTTAACCATCATAGCAGCAAAATAATTACGTTCTCTCATTAAACGTTGTGCGGAATAATACGTAACGCCTCTTCGTTTACGTTGCTCCCAATATACTTTAGCGTATTTATTTTTACGGGGGTTCTCTTCTTCTGTTTTGGGGTCGATAATAGGGATATCGGCATCAAACTCAATGTCTTCCATGAGTTTTTCTATGGTTTCTTTTCTACCTAATAGAATGGGATGCGCTATGCCTTCTTCATAAACTATTTGAGCTGCTTTTAAAACATCCAGTTGGTCTGCTTCTGCAAACACAACTCGTTTCGGATTTAGCTTGGCTCTATTAAGAAGTAACCTCACCAATTTGTTATCTGAGCCTAAGCGTTCTAACAATATATCTTTATATTTTTCCCAATCGGTAATAGGTTGTCTGGCTATACCACTATCTATAGCTGCTTTAGCTACAGCGGGTGGGACTTCGGCGATTAATCGGGGGTCAAAAGGTTTTGGTATAATGTAATTTTTACCAAATGTGAGTCGCGTTTCTCCATAGGCTATATTTACCTGTTCGGGAACTGGTTCTTTGGCCAATCTTGCTAATGCTTTAACAGCTGCCATTTTCATAGCTTCGTTTATTTTTGTAGCACGAACGTCTAAAGCACCTCTAAATATAAATGGAAATCCTAATACGTTATTTACTTGATTAGGGTGATCGCTACGACCTGTTGCCATTATAATATCTTTACGTGTGGCAACGGCAAGATCGTATTTTATTTCCGGGTCTGGGTTGGCCATAGCAAACACGATTGGATTTTTTGCCATAGCTAATAACATCTCTGGTGTTACTATATTTGCCATTGAAAGTCCAATAAAAACATCGGCATCTTTCATAGCTTCATCTAAAGTATCTATTTTTCTATGGGTGGCAAATTCTGCTTTTTCATTTGTAAGGTTCTCTCTATCATTTCTTATTACTCCCTTACTATCTAACATCACCATATTTTCTCGTTTAGCACCACATGCTTGGTATAAACGTGAACAAGAAATAGCAGCAGCCCCTGCTCCACTTATTACTATTTTAACTTTTTCAAGTTTCTTTTCTGCCAGTTCTACGGCGTTTAACAGGGCAGCAGCCGAAATGATAGCTGTACCATGTTGATCGTCATGCATGACAGGAATATCAAGCTCTTCTTTAAGACGCTTTTCTATTTCGAAAGCTTCCGGTGCTTTAATATCTTCTAAATTGATACCGCCAAAAGTGGGCGCAATCATTTTAACTGTTTGAATAAACTCGTCAACATTTTCGGTTCCCACTTCAATATCGAATACATCTATATCGGCAAAAATCTTGAATAGCAATCCTTTTCCTTCCATGACCGGCTTTGACGCTTCGGGACCAATATTTCCTAGACCTAAAACCGCTGTTCCATTAGAAATTACAGCTACCAGATTTCCTTTTGCAGTATATCTATAAGCGTTTTCTTTGTTTTTCTCGATTTCTAAACAAGGCTCTGCCACACCAGGCGAATAGGCTAAAGACAAATCTCTTTGACTTGCATATTTTTTAGTTGGAACTACTTTTATTTTTCCCGGGGTTGGTTTTGCGTGATATATAAGGGCCTCTCTTCGCTTACTTTCTTCGCTCATAATTACTTATCTTATTTTGTATATTTTAATCTAAACCACACAACACAATGCGTTGAAATAATTAAGGATCAAAGATAAACTTTCTTCTTTTATGATAATAAGATTTAATATGCATATCTAAACGCCTTATATTAAAATACTTGAAATCACAAAAATCTGCCTTTTTATTATTTAACAGGCTTTATTAAATTTATATCAACGACTATTATCTTAGTAATTTAGAAATTATCGCCATAAAATAAGAGGTGTTTTTTTGATTAATTTGAACTAAAAAACAATAGGAATAAAAAATTTGAACATGGCAATTAACATGACTACTGCTATAATATTAATAATAATACCAACTCTTGCCATTTGATAGACTTTTATATAACCACTTGCAAATACAATAGCATTTGGAGGCGTTGCCATTGGAAGCATAAATGCACAGCTACTAGCTATAGTAACTGGAATTAGCAAGTATAATATTGGTATTTCTAAACCCATAGCGATACCTGCTACTACTGGTGCTAAAACAGCTACCAATGCAACATTGCTCATAAGTTCGGTCATAAACAGCATTAAAATAATTAATAGAGAAGCGGTTAACAAAATACCAATACTACTATTAGAAATACCATTGGCTACAACATCTACTATACCACTTACAGACATCCCTTTTGCTAATGCTAAACCTCCACCAAATAAAATTAAAATACCCCAGGCTAGTTTTTGAGTGTCATTCCATTTTAGAATAAAATCTCCTGTTTTTAAATTAAATGGAATAACAAATAAAGCTATGGCTCCGGCAACACTTATTATAGTGTCTGTTAAACCTAATTGCGGGAATAACGAATTAACGGGGCCTCGAAAAATCCATAAAAAAACGATAACACTAAATGTCATTATAACATGTTTTTCTTTTGGTGATGTTTTTCCAAGTTTTTGAAGCTCTTCATCAATCACCGATTTTGAAGTATTAAAATTTAAACCTGTATTTGGAAACATCCATTTAACTAAAACAAAATAGATAATGGTTATTAAAAAAATAGAAAAGGGAAGTCCTATTAACATCCATTTAAAAAACGAAATCTCAATATTATATTCGTTTTCTAATAATCCTATTAAAACTGAATTTGGAGGTGTCCCTATTACGGTAGCAATGCCACCCGCATTAGCTGAAAATGCAATCCCCAACATGACACTCAGTGCAAAATTCTGATCTTTTTTTGTAAAACCATCCTCGTCATTAATTAACAAATTTATAACCGACATGGCTATGGGTAACATTACCACTGTACTAGCCGTATTACTTATCCACATACTCAAAAACGCTGTG
This sequence comes from Flavivirga aquimarina, assembly GCF_030540835.1. Classification (GTDB taxonomy): domain Bacteria; phylum Bacteroidota; class Bacteroidia; order Flavobacteriales; family Flavobacteriaceae; genus Flavivirga; species Flavivirga aquimarina. The sequence goes on from NZ_JAUOEK010000184.1 coordinate 409,079, forward strand.
GCTATCATAAACCCTAAAACAACTTTATTTGGAGTGGTACCCGTTCTTTTAATAATATTTAAAGCAATGCGTTTGTGTAAGTTTACTTTTTCTAAAGCTAGGGCTAAAACAAATCCGCCAAAAAACAGAAACACAATGGGGCTTCCATAATTAGCACCAACATCTCCTACTGGCATAACTTTTAATAGTGGAAAAAGTATAAGAGGTAAAAGTGCCGTAACAGATATAGACACAGCTTCTGTAATCCACCAGGAAATCATCCAAGAAGCAGTTGCAATAACGAAATTGCCTTTTTCTGAAATAGAATCGAATGGTATAAAAAGTAAAGTAACAAAGAGGAGAGGCCCTATAAAAAGGCCTATTTTTTTAGACAACGGATGATTTTTCATATCTTATAATTAATACGCTCCAATCTTTATGGAGGTATCGAGATAAATATAATTATTAAAATTTAAAGCAGCTTAAAATAATTTTAACGAATCTCTATGCTTTTAAAAAATTAATGTTTCTTGTTAATCCTGAAAACTTAGTCCGTTTTACAGCAGATTTTTGAAATACTTTCTTAAATGTATCTTCGGTTATTTCTTCCCAATCTTTTTTGGTCATGGATAATAATTCTGGATGTGGGTTAAAAAGTGGTTCGCTATGCGATTTTGAAAATCGGTTCCACGGACAAACATCCTGACATACATCGCAACCAAACATCCAATCATCAAATTTTCCTTTAAATTCTGTGGGGATATTTTCTTTTAATTCTATAGTGAAATAGGAAATACATTTGCTTCCGTCTACTATATAGGGCTCTGTTATTGCTTCGGTAGGGCAGGCGTCAATACATGCTGTACACGTTCCGCAATGGTCAGTTACAGGTGTGTCATAATCTAATTCTAAATCAATAATAAGCTCTGCAATAAAATAAAAAGAACCTACTTGTTGGGTTATCAAATTACTGTGTTTCCCAATCCAACCTAAACCGCTTTTGGCAGCCCACGCTTTATCTAAAACTGGTGCTGAATCTACAAAAGCGCGTCCTTGGACGTCGCCTATTTCTTCTTGAATAAAGCTCAAAAGCGATTTAAGTTTATCTTTTATTACAAAATGATAGTCTCTTCCATAAGCATATTTACTAATCTTTGGAGCGGTTTTGTCTTGCTGAAATTCTGATGGGTAGTAATTCAATAATAACGAAACAACACTTTTAGAACCTTCTACTAATTTTGTTGGATCCAAACGTTTATCAAAATGATTCTCCATGTAACGCATTTCGCCATGCATGTTTTTGTTTAACCAGTTTTCTAATCGTGGTGCTTCTTCTTCTAAAAATTGTGCCTTACTAATACCACAAGATAAAAAGCCGAGACGTTTTGCTTCGGTTTTTATGAGTTGTGTATATTTAGTTTTATTATCTATCATAAATATCAACCATATTAGGGTTTCGGTTGCATTCAGCCTGACAGCAGCAAAAATGTTTTAGTTTTAATAACAAATTCGACAAACCCATAGCTTGTTAATATCTCAAATATTTTTTGATGGTGTAAATATAAATGAATTCTCTGATGTCACACTGAGCGCAGTCGAAGTGCTTATTTATGCTTAGCAACTATACGGCTTCGACTGCGCTCAGCCTGACAAAATCGATAAAATTCAACAATCGTAAACTTAATTTTTATACTTATAATGTGTGGCATTTCGACATTCTGAAAGTATTTGAAGCATATTAAAATTTCCATTTATTAACGCTTGCTTTTTAGCTCTAGTCCATCCTTTAATTTTCTTTTCAAAATAAATTGCTTGTAAGACATCGTTGAATTCTTGATAAAACTCTAATATTAATGGTCTTCTTTTATATGTATATGAATCTTTTTTATATCCTAATTCATGCTCTTTGAAACGTTTTTCTATATTATTCGTTATTCCTGTGTAATAGGACTCGTTTGAACATTTTATAATGTAAACGTAATATAAATACATGTATAGTTTTTTGGGCTTCGACTGCGCTCCTGACTTTATGGTAATTATTTAATTTTATATTACGCATCAAGACTCGACTTTAGTTTATACTGAATATAACTAAAGCAATCAGCCTGATACTTAATTTTTTAAAGTAAACTTCAACTTAACATCAACAGGTTTTAGTGTAATTAAAGGGTTTACTTTTATGGTATCATTATCTGTAGAAATGTGGAATTTTTTCAAGATAGTACTCACTGTTAAAATCATCTCATACATGGCAAAATTATTCCCTATACATAATCTTGGTCCTGCTCCAAAAGGCATATAATACGGCATGATGTCTTTTCTGTTTTCTTCAAAAAACCGAGACGGTTTAAATGTTTCCGGACTATCCCAATAGTTTTTGTTTCTATGTATTTCATAAATAGATGCTCCTATAATGGTTCCTTTTTTTAACACATAATCATCTATGTTATCATCTTCAATATTTACTCTATCTGTTATCCATGCTGGAGGGTATAAACGAAGACTTTCTTCAATACAACATTTTGTATAATTAAGTTGGGTAAGTTCTTGTAAAGGCTTTATCTTTTTATCACTGATTTCTTTTATCTCGGTTTCTACCTTAGTTAATGCTTCTTTATTTTGAGCCAATAATTTTAATGCAAAGGTTAATGCATTGGCTGTTGTTTCGTGACCTGCTACAAACAAAATTAATATTTCATCAATTAATTGTTCATTGGTCATTGTTGAACCGTCTTCATAGGTTGCAGATAGCAACATATCCAGAAGGTCGTCGTGTTCATCCTCCGACGCTCGTCTTTGGTCTATAATCGTATTAATAATATCTCGACTTTCTTTTACCAGTTTCATGTGGTATTTAATCTCGCCTGTTATTGTATACCATAATTTCTTATATGGCATCCTTAGTTCTTTAACAATAAACAATTGCAATTTTTCAATAATAAACTGCAATCGTTTTAAGGTTTGCCTTTCTGCCGAAAAATTAAATAATGATTTAGCAACAACTTCAAAAGCTAATTCGTTCATTATCGGATATAATGCTACAAATCCTTCTTCCTTAATTTTACTGACTTGCTCTTGAATTGCTTTATCTATAATTTCAACAAGATTCTGAATTTTCTCTTTATGGAATGCTGGTTGTATTAACCGACGTTGCTTTAACCAATAATCACCGCTTGAAGTCAATAGTCCGTAACCAACATATTTTGATAGGTAGAAGGTTTGAATTTTAGATTTATGATAGACTTTATGTTTTTTTTGAAGCATGTGCTTCGTTATAGCTGCGTCTCGAGTTAAAACTATATGTCCATAAAAAGGTGATTTTATTGAAAAGGTATCACCTACTTCGTTAAACCATTTGTTGTGAAATGGGATAGGGTTTTTCGCTATGGCAGATGATTGTGATAAGAATTTTAAAAAAGATACTCTATTGGGGTATTTATATGTATTCATAAGTTAAACTTAATAAGATTCTGAAATACATTCAGAATGACGCAAACGTCAAAACAACCCGCCTTGAATATCTCCTTTTATTCTCCCTAAATGTTTATATGCTTGCTCGGTAACTTCTCGTCCACGAGGGGTTCTCATTATAAACCCTTGCTGTATTAAAAAGGGCTCATACACTTCTTCTATGGTTTCTGGGCTTTCACTAACGGCTGTAGCTATGGTTGTAATACCAACAGGTCCTCCTTTAAATTTATCTATGATGGTTGATAAGATTTTGTTATCCATTTCATCCAACCCATGGGCATCGACATTTAAAGCTTCTAATGCAAACTTTGCAATTTTAATATCGATGGTTCCATTGCCTTTTATTTGAGCAAAATCCCGAACACGACGCAATAAGGCATTTGCTATTCTTGGAGTCCCTCTACTTCGCCCCGCTATTTCTATAGCTGCTTCCATAGATATTGGCATATTTAAAATACTGGCACTTCGCTGTATGATGGTTGTTAGTAAATCTGTTTTATAATACTGTAATCTACTTTGAATACCAAAACGCGCACGCATTGGTGAGGTTAATAATCCCGAACGTGTTGTTGCTCCTACTAAGGTAAACGGATTTAAATTGATTTGTACGGATCGTGCATTGGGACCCGACTCAATCATAATATCAATCTTGTAATCTTCCATCGCAGAATACAAATACTCTTCTACTATGGGACTCAATCGATGAATTTCATCTATAAATAAAACATCTCGTTCTTCTAAATTGGTTAGTAAACCTGCTAAATCTCCCGGTTTATCTAATACTGGTCCTGATGTTACTTTAATACCAACGCTTAGTTCGTTAGCTAATATATGTGCTAAAGTTGTTTTTCCTAATCCTGGAGGACCATGAAATAGGGTATGATCTAAAGCTTCGGTTCTTAAATTTGCTGCCTGAACAAAAATTTGAAGATTTTCCAATACTTGATCCTGACCTGTAAAATCATCAAATGATAATGGTCTTAATTTCTTTTCTACATCTAATTCTTCTGGTGAGAAATTTTCGTTGGATGGATCTAGGTTTTCGTTCATTAATTAAGGTTTCTTAAACAATAAAGATACTTAAGCATGTTCAATACAAGCAAATATAAACAAATATAAACTACCAAAACGCCATTAAACATTCTAATAAACACAAATTAATGACTTCATTTTTTTGAACAAATACAATATTTTAAATTTCTTATTTATATTAAATCTAAATAAAAATAATAAATTATATTTGCCGAAAATTTTTAATTAAAACAATATAAATAAAAGTGAAATAGAATTAATATAACAATCTAAAAAAACCAGCATGCCGTCTGCAAACTACATACTGGTATAATGTCCTCTAACAGTAACAATTAAAGCAACATCAAAACAAAAATATGAAATTTTTAGCACTAAGAATATATGCTACAAGTATATTAAAACTAGCCTTATTTTTTTTAATATTCATTCAGCCCCAATACGCAAAAGCTCAACAATCTGCTAACACAGTAAAAGGAGAAATACAAGGAAAAATTACAACTCAAAACGGATCACCTATATCAGACATTTCAATTGTTCTTAAAGGCACGAACTATGGAACATCATCAGATAAAAATGGTTTTTTTAGTTTTTATGCTCCTGAAGGTAATTATACATTATTAATATCTGCATTAGGATATAAAAATATTGAAAAGAGCGTTTTTGTAAATTCTAAAAACACTTTAGAAATTGATTTCAAATTAAAAGAAACCTCAGAAGATTTGGATCAAGTAGTTCTTCAAGGGGCTAATAAAAAAAGACAAATAGTATTAGAGTCTAGAACTGCCACCAAATCTAATATGAGTCTTTTACAAACTCCTGCTGCTATTGTTGTTGTTGATAAAATGCTTCTCGATCAGCAAGCAAATACAACAATACAAGAAGCTATTCGAAATGTTAGTGGACTTACTCAAGCAGGTAACAACTATGGAATTGGTGACAACTTAATTATCCGTGGATTAGGAGCTAACTACGCGTACGACGGTATGTACGCTGGTGGGGGTTTGGGTAACGATTATAATCCTGTACGGTCCTTAACAAATGTTGCTGGTATGGAAATTTTAAAAGGCCCTGCTACTGGACTATACGGAATTGGTTCTGCTGGTGGTGTTATAAATATGGTTGAAAAAAAACCTTTAGATATTCAACAGGCCAATTTAGAATTTCAATATGGAAAATGGAATCATTATAGAGGCATGTTAGATGTAACAGGTCCCATTAGCAATAAAACAAGTTATCGTATTGTTGCTGCAACAGAAGCAGAAAACGGTTATAGAGACTTAAGCAGTGCTCGTGATGAACTATATGCCTCGTTACGACATAATTTATCCAATAAAAGTGAATTTTTATTATCTGCAGCTTATATTGATGATGAAAATCAAATCGATGCTATTGGAGATCCCGTAAGAATATTAAATGAAGCCAGTCTTATTGATCCTGATGCTGGTTATGTTTGGGAAAATTTAGTAAATGATTTTGATGCAGATAACGATGGCATTTTTGGTGTACAATTAACAGATGAACAGCGTCAAATATTAGCAAATTCAATCACAGATACTGATGGATTATTACCTTACAACCTTGGTAGTGGTCATTTAATTTCTCCATTATCTGAACCTAATCAAGGTGAAGAGTTTCGTATAAAATTACGTCATAATTGGACTTTATCTAATAACACTAACTTTACACAACAACTTCAGTACCGTACTTACGAATCTGAATTTACACGTCAAACTGGTGCGTTTAACTACATATACTGGAATAGAAATGGCGAAATTAATGCTGGTGCAAGATCGCCTTTAGTCATTGATGATGTTATTTATCCTTTTGCTGCACGTCGCCAAGAATACCGTCATCAAGAAGCAAAAGAAAAAGCCATTCAATACTTTGCAGATTTACAAAATGTATGGGAATCAAATAAATTTAAAGGGGAACATTTGTTAAGCTTTAATTATGAAAGACGTGCTGCAGAATTAATGTCCTGGTCTATTTGGGATGCCGATGGAACAGCTGATGGTAATACACCTGTACCTTATATTCTCGATATAAGAGATCCTAATTGGCCTCCTGGTAGCTTTTGGGATTACGACCCAAGTTTACGTACTAACTATGATAAAACGATACAAAGTTATGGTGTGAGTTTCCAGGAAGTTATTTACTTTAATGAAACACTTACTGGTAGGTTTGGTGCAGCTTATAGTACCATAAAACAAGCCTACGAATCTAAAGCTACTGATGCTAATAACAATATAGCCACACCAGAAGCTGATACGGATGATTCTGGTTTCTCATACAATTTTGGTTTAAATTATATGATTACTAATGGTATTTCAACTTTTGCTAATTATGCTAAAGGTAGAACAGCATATAGCATATTAGGGTCTGTAACAGGTGAGGATGATCGCCCTGATTCAGAATCAAAATCATTTGATTTAGGTTTACGATTTACAGCGTTTCAAGAAAAGCTACTAGCTTCTTTAGTTTACTTTGAAACTAAACGAACAAACTTGCGTTATGCTAACGAACTTTATAATGATAATATTGGAGACCCTGATTATAATGTTGATGTTCCTCAATACTTTTATGATGATGAGGATAAAACCGAAGGTTTAGAATTTGATTTGAGATTTATTTTTGACAAACATTGGTCTATGAATGCAAATGCCACTTACCAAGATGCTATTAGTATTCGTGCTAATGAAGCATCTGAACAGACTAAAGGTGTTCCAAAGAAATATGCTCGTTTTTGGGGAGAATACAAACATTTATTAGGGAAATCGAAAATGCCTGTTAGATTTAATTTTGGTATGCGTTATGAAAGTGAGCGTACCGTAAATAGTACTGGCTTTGGATTACCTGATGCCTATCTTGATAGCTATGTGGTTTGGGATACGGGTTTAAGTTTTGATGTAAAGAAATGGAACGTTCGTTTAAATGTAGCTAACTTATTTGATGAAAGATACTACTCTAAAGCTATGTTTTTAGGTGGATTACCTGGTGAATCTCGCAATGCTGAATTAACATTGAGATATACATTTTAACGTTACTAATACTTGTAAACGAAATAGAGCCTTTCTTAACCGGAAAGGCTCTATTTAATAATTTAGTCAAAATATGGTTGGTTAATTTTAAATATTAACATCCCATATCTTTTTATAACCTATCTCTTAAAGATTCTCCTTACCACATTACCCCGATCCGTTCTTATTTTTAATAAATATATACCTGTATTGATTGTGGATAAATCTATAATTTCATTTTCTAACTTAATGTTTTTTATACTTTTTCCTAAAATATCGAATAGTGTAACTTGCTCTATATTTACATTGTTCGTTTTTATATACAATACATTATTTACTGGATTTGGATATAAACTTATCGATTCTTTTAATGGTGCTTCTTCTAATCCTAAAGTAGTCGTGGTAAATGTTTTTATTGTACCATAGGTCGTTCCTGAACTATTAATAGCATAGGCAACAAATGAATATTGGGTATTTGCCACCAAACTCGAAATAGTCTCACTGAAAGCTCCTGAACCGATTCCGTTATCATCTTTAACAACATTTGCTCCTCCTATTTGTGGATTCGCATTGTTAGAGGTTATTGCATATACAATACCTCGTTCTGTTACCGATGATGACCCTTCGCTTGTTACATTCCCTCCTAAAATAACTGATGTAGATGTCAGTGAACTTGCATCATCTGTGGTAACTGTTGCTAGAGAATCGTCATTATCGATAGTCACGGTTGCACCGTCTGTTATTGTTACACTTAATGTGGTTGCTGCTAAGTTACTTTGACTTATGGTAAGTGTTTCGTTTGACTCTAACTCTGTGTCTGCTGTTGGGGTAACCGAAAACGTTTGGGTTTCACTGGCATTTCCTGTAAAGGTCAAGGTCTGGTTTGTTACAGCAGAATAATCACTGTCTGCTATGGTCGCAGTGCCATCTGCTGTACTTACGTCTACCGTAAAGCCTCCTTGCACAGCATTGTCTAGTGTTGCTGTCACTGTTATGGAACCATCATCTTCGTTTCCGCTTACATCTGCTATAGTTACTGCGGCGGCATCGTCATTGTCTATCGTTACTGTTGCTCCATCGGTAATATTTACTGCCAATGTTGTTGATGCCAAGTTTGATTGAGAAACTGTGATTGTTTCATTTGCCTCCAGTTTTGTATCCCCTGTAGGTGTCACTGTAAACGTTTGGGTCTCGCTAGCATTTCCTGCGAAAGTTAAAGTCTGACTGGTTACCGCTGAGTAGTCACTGTCTCCTGTGGTCGCAGTGCCGTCTGCTGTACTTACGTCTACCGTAAAGCCTCCCTGTACGTCATTGTCTAGTGTTGCTGTCACTGTTATGGAACCATCATCTTCGTTTCCGCTTACATCTGCTATGGTTACTGCGGCGGCATCGTCATTGGTAATCGTTACGGTTGCGCCATCGGTAATATTTACTGCCAATGTTGTTGATGCCAGGTTTGATTGCGAAACTGTAAGGGTTTCATTGGCTTCCAGTTTTGTATCTCCTGTTGGTGTCACTGTAAACGTTTGGGTCTCGCTGGCATTTCCTGTAAAGGTTAAAGTCTGACTGGTTACCGCTGAGTAATCACTATCTCCTGTGGTCGCAGTCCCATCTGCTGTACTTACATCTACTGTAAAGCCTCCCTGTACGTCATTGTCTAACGTTGCGGTTACGGTTATGGAGCCATCGTTTTCGTTTCCGCTTACATCTGCTATGGTTACTGCGGCGGCATCGTCATTGTCTATCGTTACTGTTGCTCCATCGGTAATATTTACTGCCAATGTTGTTGATGCCAGGTTTGATTGCGAAACTGTAAGGGTTTCATTGGCCTCCAGTTTGGTGTCCCCAGTAGGGGTCACTGTAAACGTTTGGGTCTCGCTGGCATTTCCTGTGAAGGTTAAGGTTTGACTGGTTACCGCTGAGTAATCACTATCTGCTGTGGTCGCAGTCCCATCTGATGTACTTACGTCTACTGTAAATCCTCCTTGTACGGCATTGTCCAGTGTTGCAGTTACCGTGATAGAACCATCATTTTCGTTACCACTTACATTTGCTATGGTTACTGCGGCGGCATCGTCATTGTCTATCGTTACTGTTGCGCCGTCGGTAATACCTATCGCTAGGGTTGTGGATGCTAAGTTTGATTGCGAAACTGTAAGGGTTTCATTAGCTTCCAGTTTAGTGTCCCCTGTAGGTGTCACTGTAAACGTTTGGGTCTCGCTGGCATTTCCTGTAAAGGTCAAGGTCTGACTGGTTACCGCTGAGTAGTCACTATCTCCTGTGGTCGCAGTGCCGTCTGATGTGCTTACATCTACCGTAAAGCCTCCCTGTACGTCATTGTCCAACGTTGCAGTTACCGTGATGGAACCATCGTTTTCGTTTCCGCTTACATCTGCTATGGTTACTGCGGCGGTATCGTCATTGTCTATCGTTACGGTTGCGCCATCGGTAATATTTACCGCCAATGTTGTTGATGCCAGGTTTGATTGAGAAACTGTAAGGGTTTCATTGGCCTCCAGTTTGGTGTCCCCTGTAGGGGTCACTGTAAACGTTTGGGTCTCGCTGGCATTTCCTGTAAAGGTTAAGGTTTGACTAGTTACCGCTGAGTAATCACTATCTGCTGTGGTCGCAGTCCCATCTGATGTACTTACGTCTACTGTAAATCCTCCTTGTACGGCATTGTCCAGTGTTGCAGTTACCGTGATGGAACCATCATTTTCGTTACCACTTACATTTGCTATGGTTACTGCGGCGGCATCGTCATTGGTAATTGTTCCACTTCCTTGCGAATCAGAGATAACTGCATTTGAACCCGTGATATTTGATAAGTTTACAAGAATCGTTTCATTGGCTTCCAACATCGTATCACCATTCACAGTAACATCAAATGTTTTAGAAGTTTCTCCTGCTGTAAAAGTAAGCATGGTAGTTGTTATTGCTACATAGTCACTCCCTGCTGTAGCTGTCCCATTTGCTGTGGCATAGTCTACGGTCACTGTCCCTGCATTTGAAGGTGATAATGTTACGGTATAAGTGAGAACCGTTGTACCAGCATTCCCTTCTGTTACTGATGGATCGTCGATGGTGATATTACTATTGGCTGTGATGTCAAAAGTGACTGAAGCCGTATTACTGTCGTCTGTTCCATCATTAGATACAAATTGTATGGTTCCTGCATTGGTACCACTTAGACCTGGTGTGGGAGTAAAGGTGGCTGCATCTAATGCGGTGTTAATGGCTGATAGAGTACCTGAAGCCGTAAAGCTAGAAGAACCGTTTCCACTACCTCCAAAAGCAATTCCTGTTGTTCCGGTGGTTAACGTACCTCCTGTTATGGTAAACGTCACCGTTTGATTGTCTCCATCTGAGTCTGTGATGTCTATGGAATTGTCTAATGCTACGTTGGTGTCATCTTCTGATACAGTGGGAGCTGAAGGAGCTGTGGCTACTGGGGCTACATTGGATGTTAAAGCTCCAAAAACTTGAAAATAAGTATTACCATTAACATTATAAGCAATAATATAAAAATCTGAGCCTTGAGATTGAATTCTAGCATCAAAATTTGGTTGAGTACTTGACGTAGCTGTATTAACTTTTATTGCTGATGAAATTGCTGATCCTAATGAGTTATACTCCCGCACATAAATGTCATTACTATTTTCCCATACAACTACCATTTTTTTATCATCTTCCATGGAAACATGATTAACTATTTGACCAACCACAGATCCAGGACTTAATAACGCATACATTGCTGTCCCATCTGAATTATATGCTCTAGATCTCACCAACGCACTATTATTATTAACCCAAGACACAGCAAAATCTCCGCTACTATTCATGTCAATAGTTGGTTCTCTTGGCCCATTACCAGCTCCAACTAAAATCAAACTGCCTTGAGCAACATTAGATGTATTATATCTTTGAACCCTTACACCAGATCCGTCTATAAATGTAACAGCATAATCACCATTATTACTCATTGCTACATCTATATATATTTCTGTAGCACTACCAACTGTAACTTCTGTACCTGTATTACCTAAATTATTTACAGGTGTAGCACTTACAGCACCAGTAATATTATTTACATAAGCAACAATATAATTACCAGAATTATCTCCATCAAGTGATGGGGTGCTTAAATCTGTATCTGCATTTATTATAATCCCCGAACCATTTAATGATCCATCAGCATTATATCTTTGCATATTTATACCTCCAACGGTATCCCATACAATTGCAAAATCCCCATCATCTTCTACATGAAGGGAAATATCCAATTCTATTGCTGTACCTACAGAAATAGAACTACCCTGAGCAACCCTACTACTATTGTAACGCTGCGCAGTTATAGCACCGCTGATTCCATCCAAACTCACTACAATAAAATTTCCAAAAGCATCAAAATCCACAGCAACTTGCTGTTCATTAGTTGATGTAACAAGTGTTTCTGACCCTGTTTTTGCTGTTTGTGAAAAAGAGAGTGCTACAAATAATAATAATAATAATAAGGTAATTTTCTTCATGATGATTTGGTTTGGTTAGTATAATTGTTTGTAATATCTTACAATATATTGGTGGCTAATATATTATAAATAATTTAAACAAATACATTTTGTCGTATTTTTTTGTATTTAATCGATGATTATATAAAAAAAGCCTTTCTATATTAGAAAGGCTTTAGCAAATAATTTGGTTAAAATTATGGCTAGTTATAAATGGTTGGTTGGTTAATTTATAATGGTAAATTCACAACGTCTGTTAATGTCATATTCTTTGTCACTACAAATACCTTCTTTAACACATTCGTTTAGTGGTTGCATTTCTCCATAACCAATACTTTTTAATCGATTTCTATCGATGCCTTGGCTTACCAAATATTCTAGAGTAGATGCAGCTCGACTTTTAGACAAACTTAAGTTATATTGATCTGGTCCTCTAGCATCTGTATGCGCAGATACTTCAACTTCCATATCTGGGTATTTGTTCAACAAATCAACAAGTACATTTAAAGTAGCTGCCGCATCTTCACGAATATTAGATTTATCGAAATCGAAATAGATTTTATCTAATTGAATTTGAACGTCTCCTCTTTCGTTTTTCTTAACGTTTTCTTCTGCATCTGTATATGCTTCTAGGGTTAAGTAGATATTATGGCTAATTTTACCTTTACTATCTGTTGAGAATTCAACATCTTGTGGGATGTATGCTTTTCGTGTTCCTCTAACTTTGTACTTTTTGTTAGGTTCTATTTTAAACAGGTAGTCTGCTTTTTCTCCTACAATGGAATCTTGAATTACGGTTCCTGTTTCGTCAAATAATGTTACTAAGGAGCCTGCTAATAGTTCTTTACTACTTTTATCTTGTACAATACCTTCTACTAAATACTTGGTTAAAATATTGTCCTCTCTTGCAAACCCATATAGTCTATCATAACCACTTCTGTTTGAAGATACGTATCCTTTGTTATTCTTTTCTCTTATGGTATATGCAAAATCATCTAAATGACTGTTTATGGAGCCTCCTAAATTTACAGGTGTATCAAAATTATCATTTATTGCATTACTTCTAAACACATCTAAACCTCCATAGCCCTGATGACCATCTGATGAAAAATATAATACATCTAAATCACTTATGTAAGGGAATTGCTCGCGGTGCTTTGTATTTACTTTATCTCCTAAATTTTCGGGCTCTCCATACGTACCGTCATCATTTATAGCTACTTTGTAAATATCGAAACCACCTATAGCTCCGGGCATATCACTAGCAAAATAAAGTGTTTTTCCATCTTTGCTAAGGGCTGGGTGTTCACAACTATATGCATCCGAATTAAATGGTAATGCTGTTACATTAGTCCATGTATCATCTATTAACTCAGCTTTAAAAATTTTAATATGAGCAATTTTGTCTTCGCCTGTTTTAGTACGCGTTTTATTGGTTCTGTTAAAATACATGGTTTTACTATCGCTACTAAATGTGGCGTTACTTTCGTGAGACTCTGTGTTTATCTCATCTGAAAAGGGTGTAATATCTTTCATGGTTCCGTCATCGTCCATAGTTGCTTTATACAAGTCCAAATACGGTAAATTATTCCATGAATAGGCCGGATTTTTACTATTTCTTGATGAGGCAAAAGCTACTTTATTATCACCATAAAATGCTAAACCAAAATCGCTATTGGAATTAGCTGCTTCAATTTGTTTTAATTTAAATGTATGCGGTGTGGTTTTCTCTAATCCATCAATAAAAGCTGGTGTGTTTATCTTTTGATTATAGTATCTGCTTAAATGAAAATCGGCCTCTTTATAATCTTTAACACCTTTTAAAGCTTGTGCATATCTAAAATGTAATTCTATGTCTATGGAATCTCCATATGTTACAAATAACTCACGATAGGTTTTTATGGCTTTTTGCAAATTAGCATTATAATAATAACTATCTGCTAAATTTTGGAGTACTTCCTGGTTACGTTCTTTCTTTTCATAAATTTCGGCTGCTTCAACATAAGCCCTCATTTCGAAAAGCTTATTGGCTCTTTTTAAATTTCCTTTTTGCGCTAATGCTATTCCACTAACTAATAAAAGGCCCGTAATTATGTATATATGTTTTTTCATTTTATAGTCTTTATATGTTTAGAAGAATCTAGGTGAACGATCGTATCCGCCTTTAAGTCCGAATAAATCAATATCGAATAAAATAAATATTTCATGAGATCCTGAATTGAAATCGCCTAAGTTCGAGGTCGTAAAATCGTAAGCATAGCCAATTCTTAAATCTGGAGTCACTCTAAAACTTGCTAAACCACTTATAGCATCATCTAATCGATATCCTAATCCTACTTCGAATCTGTCATTAAATAACACGTTTGCTGTGATATCTACAGCTAAAGGCGCTCCTCTAACCGATTTTGCCATGAATGCAGGTTTAAACTTTAAGTCTCTATTAATATCGAAAACATAACCTCCTGTTAAAAAATAATGAATGTCTTGAACTCCTGTAGATTTTATACCGTTTTCTGTTTCTATATGTTTTGTTGTTAGCAAATTTGGAGCCGATAACCCTATATAATAGTTTTTGGTAAAATAAAATGCTCCGATTCCTAAATTAGGAAATGTTTTATTGACATTTTCATTAAACGCCACATCTGTTGATACGTTACCCGACTGTAAATTAAAACCATCAAAATTAACATCGAATAATGTAAATCCTGCTTTAATACCTAGCGATAATTTTGCTTGGAATCCTACTCGTAATACATAGGCAAAATCTGCATAAATATTATTTTCACTTACAACATCTCCTATGTTATCGTTTGTAAACGAAATACCCATTTCAATTTTTTCATTGATAGGTGTATGCGCGAAAAAGGTTCCTGTTTTAGGAGCGCCTTCTACACCAACCCATTGTGTTCTATACAAACCTCCTAAATTTAGAATGGATTCTTGTGCTGTTGCATAGGCTGGATTAATAACACTCATATTATACATATACTGAGTAAATTGAGGGTCTTGTTGCGCAAAACTCTGCAAAGACAGAAAAGTCAGACTTAACAAAGCAGCTATTTTATGATATATATTTAAATGTTTCATTGTTTTTAAATTTTGCTTTATATAAAATTACCTGCTTAAGTATAAGCGTCCTTGTTCTGGTTTGTTTTCATTATCATTGAAATAGAAAATATAATAATAGACCCCTACTGGTAAATCTCCACTTCCAATAGTTCCGGATTGGTTGGATGTTCCATCAAATCTTGATGTATTAGCATTTCCTTTATAGACTATATTTCCGTAACGATTAAATATTTCTATTATGAAGTCTGGATATAGAACATGTAAGTTGTCAAAATCATATGTATCGTTAGTGCCGTCTCCATTTGGTGAGAATCCATCTGGAAGTATTAATTTACCGCAAGACGTTAAATCTGTTGTTAGAACCAAACGTACACTGCTTTCGCAACCGGTGGTAGCATCTACTAAAACAGCATAATATGTGGTGTCATGATCTAAAAGTGAACTACTGGAAATCGCTGTACCTCCTGTTTCTGCGTCATACCAAATAATATTATCTGTTGCTGCGTTATACTCTGTAATATTTAATGACAGATCATTAATTGTTGGTCCATCATTAATACAGTATTCTATTCCTGAATCAAGTATGGTAGGCGTTGGTGTATCATTAACAATAACATCAACTTGTACACTTATTGAAGACTCACAGCCAGCAGCGTTTCTTTGGGTTGCATAATAATCTTCACCATCTACTAGTGTATTCGTAGCATTAAGTTGTGTTGTTAAAGCTACATCCTCATACCATGTAATCGTTCCTGTTACTGTTAAAGCTGCATCTAAATTTGCTACTGTCGGATTATCTACTAAACAAAATTCCATGGTGGCATTATTTACAACTGGTGGCGTAATGTCGCTAACTGTTACTGTTATATCTGCGATAGCATCTGTTAGACATGGAGCGTTAGCTGTTACTGTGTATGTATAAACACCATTGGTATCTACTAAAGGATCAAAAACACCTGTTCCACTTGCTAAGGATGGCGACCATGTACCTCCTGTATCTGCTGTTCCTAAAAAGGTAAATAAGTCTGTTGGACCATCTATAACACATATTAAAGCTGAGCCACTAGTACCAGCATTTGGTGCTGGTGTAACAGATATATCAAAACTTGTACTTGAGTTACCACATGCATTAGAAGTTGTATATGTATATGTTCCTGATTGACCTGTTGCTGGATCAAATTGATCAGTAATCACTGCTGAATTAAAAGTCCATTCTCCTCCAGGACTTGCGCCTGTTAAATTAGAATCCAGATCGAATATTCCATCTGTACTACAGAATGTAGGATCTCCATTAGAAGTTCCTGCACTTAAAGGCCCTTCTATTGTAACCGTTATTGTTGTACTGTCATCTACACATGGTAAAGATGCCGTTACATAATATGTGAATTGATAATTATTAGCACTAAATCCTGTTATATCATAGGTAGTTGGGGTTGCAACTACAGTCCCTGTATTATCTGGGCCTTCATACCAAGTACCTCCTCCATCTTGAGTACCATCTAGTCCATCAAAAAGATTTATTGTTGTATTGTTACATTCAAGAATTCCTGGGTTAGCGGCAATTCCAGCATTTGGAGATTGATGTATTGTAACTGTTACTTCTGTTCTTGTTGAAGATTCACATCCTGTTGCTGCATCCGTATCTGTTGCGAAATAGTTTTCTCCATTTATTAGAGCTAAGGTTCCATCCAATGGTGTTCCTCCTGTTGCATCATCGTACCATTGTATTGTAGTTCCTGTTGCAATCAAATCTCCAACTGTTGCTGCATCACAAAATTCTTGAGTTGCATTTGCTGTTGGTACTGGTGTATCATTTATAATAATAGTTACCATTGGCATTTCTGGTGTATCACATCCACCTATAGCTGTTACATCGAATGTAAAACTATATGTCATTCCTGGTAACAAACGATCTAAATTCACAATGCTTCCTGATAATTCATTTGAAGGTGTATCATCAATCCAAATACCTGAATCAGCGTCGGCACTTAAATAATCTGATAAATCTAAAGTCTGTCCTGGTGCAATATCTGCTACACAAAAGGGATTAGGATTTGTCGTTGTCCCTGCATTTGGAGCGTCTTCTATCGTTATACTCGTTGTTGTACTGCTTGTACACCCATTTATATCTGTTACACTATAAGTATAATTGTATACTTGTAAATTTGTAAGGGTATTTAAATCCAAGATATCAGGAATCATCGTGCCTGTTGTATCTGTACCTAAATACCATTGACCACCTGCATTTACTGTTCCTGTTAAAAGCGTAAATAAATCAAAAGTTGCATTATTTAATGCCGGATCATTTTCACAATAAATTGCCGAGTCTGCTGTTCCTGTGTCCGGCTGTGGGTTAATTGTAATTAATACAACTGGCATTTCTGGTGCATCACAACTACCTATTGCTGTTACATCAAATGTAAAACTATATGTTGTTCCAGATAGCAAACCATCTAAGGTTAAAATGCTTCCCGTTAATTGATTTGAAAGTGTATCGTCATTCCAAACTCCCGGGTCTGCATCGGCACTTAAATAATCTGATAAATCTAAAGTCTGTCCCGGTGTGATATCAACTACACAAAAGGGGTTCGGATTTGTAGCCGTTCCTGCATTGGGTGCATCATCTATTGTTATACTTGTTGTTGTACTATTTGTACACCCATTTATATCTGTTACACTATAAGTATAATTGTATACTTGTAAATTTGTAAGGGTATTTAAATCCAAGATATCAGGAATCATTGTACCTGTTGTATCTGTGCCTAAATACCATTGCCCTCCTCCATCTACTGTTCCTGTTAAAAGCGTAAATAAATCAAAAGTTGCATTATTTAATGCCGGATCATTTTCACAATAGGTTGCTGGATCTGCTGTCCCTGTATTGGGTTCTGCTACTATCGCAATCTGAATCGTTGTAGAATTATCCGGACAAGGGGTAGTAACATTCTGTGTATATGTAAAACTGTATGGACTTCCTGCTGGTGTATAAGCGCCTGTTGTTAAATCTATTAATGATGGAATTACTGTGCCGGCACTAGAAGCTCCTTCTGTCCATTGACCGCCAGGGTCCGCATCAGTGTCTAACAGTGTCATTAAGTTAAAATTTGAAGATAACTCCGATACACAAAACGTTTCTGGGTTTGCTATAGTCAATGAGGTTCCCGAAGACAGTATAGGTGAAACCACTATTGTAATAGTTGAAATACTCGGGTCGCATTCACTGGGAGCATTATTAAGAGTATATGTAAAAACATAAGTGTCTGCTGTTAAAGTCGAGATATCTACTGTCCCTGAATCTCCATTTGTTGTTGTTACAGTTGGAGACGAACTCCAACTACCCCCTGTATCCGGTGTATCCAATAAGCTATCAAATAAATTGAAAGGGGGTTCAGCAGAAATGCTGTCTTCGCAATACGTTAAGGTATTAGAAGTTCCTGCATCAAGTGGTATATCAATATTTACGGTTACCGGTACTGGATTACTATCACAATGTGAAAAAGGATCGTCTATTTGAATATAATATATAGCTCCGTCCATTAACGGTTCTGTTGAGGCTAATGGCATTATAGGGTTACCAAAACCATCAAGCCCACCATACCAGTTAAAATTAGTCGCCAAAGTACCTGTATCTAAATCACCTATTGTGGGATTATCGCTTACGCAAAACTCTTGTGGATCTGCTGGAGTTGGATCTTGAGGCGAATTAATTACAAAAGCCAGACCAGGTTCATACTGGCTTCTACATACACCATCTACAAATACTATAACCAGATTCGTATCAAGGTGTGGTAGTGTATCATTAGGGTCAGCCTGAGTCGAAAGATTAGATGAATAGTATACTTCAACTGAACCTCCTGAAGGAATATTTGGTGTTAAGACCTGATCTATATAATCCTGAAGAATCGGATTTTCATTACTGCAATAAATCCCATGTAAAACCTGTCCTGTAGGATCTACTGTAAAATTGATTGTTATGGATGCTCTTGAACCACATGTTCCAGAATCATCATCAACATAATACGTACCTTCTGTAACCAGACTGGTTGAATTTAATGCAACTCCTCCAGTTGATACATTATACCATTGTATGCCATTACCTCCATCATTCACATAATTATAAGGTAGGCTTATTAAATCGGCAAAAGTCAAACCCGGATCATCACAAATAGCAGGCGGGGTTGGATCTGGTATCGTCGGACATTGTGCAAAAACCGACAATGAAGTACATAATAACAGTAACATATAGAATGTATTCTTCAATACATTTCTAAATAGTAGTGTTGTTTTCATAATTGAAAATTTAGATTCATATCTAGTTAGTTCAGAATAAGACATGTAAAATCTCGCCAAATAATTTATAGGAAAGTTTTTAACAAATTTATTCGACGTGCAATTTAACGGATATTTTTGTATTTAATCGATGTTTTTGTAAATATTTTACATTTTATCGATAAAATTAGCGTTTAAGCGATGTTTGAAGATTTTTTAAATTGCTTTTGAGGCTTAAAGCTGCATTTACAAGATTTTTTTGAGAAAAAATTCTTACGCATTATGGAAAGTAAAAGGGTAAATAACTAAAAGCCAAAGCCTTTCTAAATTAGAAAGGCTTTGGCTTTTATATTAAAAAAACTTAGTTATTATTTACTAGTGTTGTAATTCTTCTTCTCCTTCTTTTAGAGGGATGTTTTGAGGAACAAAATCTACATCGTGTCCTGGTTTACTATAATCATAAGCCCAACGGTGTACATGTGGTATTTCACCTGGCCAGTTTCCATGCATATGTTCTACGGGCGCAGTCCATTCTAATGTTGTAGACTTCCATGGATTTTGTACTGCTTTTTTTCCAAAGAAAATGCTGGTAAAGAAATTATATAAGTAAATGATTTGAACTACTCCACCAATTAAAGCGAAAATAGTAATGATAACATTTACGTTTGCTAAATCATCAAATAAAGGGAAATTACTATTTGTATAATAACGACGTGGTAAACCTGCCATACCTATGAAATGCATTGGGAAGAATACGCCATAGGCACAAACTGCTGTTATCCAGAAATGGATATAACCTAAATTTTTATTCAACATACGTCCGTACATTTTAGGATACCAATGATAAATTCCTGCAAACATACCATACAATGCAGAGATACCCATTACTAAGTGGAAGTGAGCTACTACAAAGTAAGTATCATGCACATTAATATCTAATGCACTATCTCCTAGAATGATTCCTGTTAAACCTCCAGTTATAAATGTTGATACAAAACCAATCGAGAATAACATAGCTGGATTCATTTGTAAATTCCCTTTCCAGAGCGTTGTTATCCAGTTGAATGCTTTTACGGCTGATGGTATCGCAATTAACAATGTTGTAAATGTAAATACTGATCCTAAGAATGGATTCATTCCCGAAATAAACATATGGTGACCCCATACGATTGTTGATAGGAATGCAATGGCTAATATTGAAGCAATCATGGCACGATAACCAAATATAGGTTTACGTGAGTTTGATGCCATAATTTCGGATACCAGACCCATTGCTGGTAATATTACTATATATACTTCTGGATGTCCTAAGAACCAAAATAAGTGTTCAAATAAAACTGGAGAACCCCCTTGATAGTGTAACACTTCACCTTGAATAAATATGTCTGATAAGAAGAATGATGTACCAAAACTTCTATCCATTATTAATAATAATGCTGCCGATAATAATACTGGGAATGAAATCACACCAATTATAGCAGTAATAAAAAACGCCCAAATTGTTAATGGCAGTCTTGTCATAGACATTCCTTTTGTACGTAAATTAATTACTGTAACAATGTAGTTAAGTGATCCTAATAATGATGAAGCAATAAATATAGCCATAGATACCAACCATAAAGTCATACCCATACCTGAACCTCCTTGAGCCATTGGTAAGGCACTTAGTGGCGGATAAATGGTCCATCCTGCTGCTGCAGGTCCAGCTTCAACAAATAAAGATATTATCATGATGACACTTGATAAGAAGAATAACCAATAAGACACCATATTTAAAAACCCTGATGCCATATCTCGTGCACCAATTTGCAACGGAATTAATAAGTTACTAAACGTACCACTTAAACCAGCTGTTAGTACAAAAAATACCATGATGGTACCATGAATAGTTACTAATGCTAAATAAATATCTGCATCCATAACACCATCTGGTGCCCATTTACCTAATAATGCCTCAAACAATACATTTGGCTCTTCTGGCCATGCGATTTGCATACGAAACATTAAAGACATTAATACACCAATAACTCCCATAATAGTACCTGTAACTAGGTACTGCTTAGCAATCATCTTATGGTCTTGACTAAATATATATTTAGTTACAAACGTTTCTTTATGATGATGTCCGTGGTCGTCGTCGTGTGCGTGAGTATCTGCGTGTGCTGACATAATCTTATATCGTTTTATCTTTTTAAATTAGTTAATTAGAGAGTTTTTGAATGCTTTTTGCTCTTTTATCCAAGCATCGTATTCTTCTTGAGTTTCTACAACTATTTTCATTTGCATATTGTAGTGAGACTTTCCGCAAATTTTATTACATAATAATAAGTAATCAAATTCGTAAGGCTCTAGAGCTTCTTCTCCTTTAGCTAATAAAGGTTTACTATTCTCTACTCTAATATTATTAATTCTTTTAACTTTCTCTTGCATTTGAGGTGTTTCGCGCATATCAGCAGTTGTTACCGTTGGCGTGAAACCAAATTGTGTAATCATTCCTGGTACACAGTTCATTTGTGCTCTAAAATGTGGCATATAGGCCGAGTGTAATACATCTTGGGAACGCATCTTAAATAATACCGGCTTACCTACTGGTAAATGCAGCTCTGTAGTAATTACATCATCTTGTGCGTTAGGATCTGCTTCATCTAAACCTAAGATGTTAGCACGATCAATATCTATTAAACGTACATTAGCTTTTCCTAAGGTATTATCTGCACCGCCGTATCTGGCTTTCCAGTTAAACTGTTGCGCATATAATTCAACCACTAAAGGATCATCACTTTCATCTACACCCATTATGTTAATCCAAGTACTTAATCCGTAAATAATTAAACCTGCTAAAACGATTACTGGAATAATAGTCCAAATAGCTTCTAGTTTATTATTATCTGCAAAGAACAACGCTTTCTTTCCTTTTTCACCTTTATATTTATAAGCAAAATAGTGTAATAAGAACTGTGTAATGGTCTGTACTATAAAAATAATTACCATAGAGATAACCATCAAATTATCAATAGTTGGACCATGCTCTGAAGCAGAGTTTGACATTAACGGTAAATCACCCCATTTTACAAAGCAAACAATGGTTATGACATAAATGAAAGCCAAAAAGCCCATCATTAAATATGCATTCATTGTGTTATCTTTATCTGTAGCAACTTGCGTATTTTCGTCTTTAGCCGCTTGTGCTAAATCAAAAATCTTTACCATTTGCCAAATGGCTACTAAAATAAATACTAAAACTATTATTGTTAATAAAGCAGTCATTGTTGTCGTTCGTCTTTATTTATATCTTAATTAATAATGAAATTCTTCACTTTCTTTTCTAAAAGGGTATCCTTTTACTAGCAATGGTGCTTTTGTTAAAGCAGTAAATACTATAAATATGAATAACCCGGCAAATAATAATATGGAACTTATTTCTGGTATTCCTATAAACCATCTATCACCAACAGTAGCTGGCATAATCATATTGAAAATATCAATATAATGACCTGCTAATATTACCAATCCGGCCATAACTACAAACCAAGGAATACGTTTGTAATCGGCATTCATTAGCATAAGTATCGGGAATACAAAGTTCATAACTACCATACCTAAGAATGGTAACTTGTAATCTTCGAAACGTGTTACAAAATATGTTACCTCTTCTGGAATATTTGAGTACCAAATAAGCATGAATTGTGAGAACCATAAATACGTCCAGAAAATACTGAATGCAAACATAAACTTAGCCACATCATGTAAATGGTTTTCATTAACAAACTCTAATTGTCCTTTAGATTTTAAATATAAAGTGATTAAAGCTAATACTGTTATTCCACTTACAAACATACTTGCAAATACATACCATCCAAATAATGTTGAAAACCAGTGAGGGTCAACACTCATGATCCAATCCCAAGACATCATTGATTCTGTATAAATAAAGAATACTAAAAATCCTGCTGTTATACGGAATAATTTTTTGAAGTTACTTTTATCTTCTGCTGTATCTTGAGCAATTGAAAATTTACGTGAAAAGTGACGGTATAAACTCCATCCTCCTATAAAAATTAAAGCACGGATAATGAATCCTGTTTTATTTAACCAACCAGACTTGCCTGCTACCAACTTATCATAGTGTTCACTTTCCTTATTTATCATATCTGGATTCATCCATACAAATAAATGATCGCCAGCAAAAATTGCAATAGCAACTACAATTAAAGCGCCTGGCAATAAATAAGCTGTCATACCTTCCATGACTCTAAAGAGTACTGGAGACCAACCTGCCTGTGATGCAATTTGGATGGCATAAAATGCTAATATTCCTAAAGCAATCATCATAAAGAAAAATGCTGCTACGTATAACGCAGACCAAGGTCTGTTATGAATGGCGTGCATAACATGCTCTACATGCTTAGCATGCTCATCATCAACATGTGCTTCCGCACCATGCGAATCTACTGAATGAGCATCATGAGAAACTTCTTCATGGTGAGCAGCTTCTTCTCCATGACCTCCACCATGATGGGCTTCTTCAGTCGCTAAAAGAGCTTCTACCTTTTCAGTAGTATCATATTTATGTGCATCAATAAAACCATAACCAACACCTAATAATCCTAAAACTACTAGTATGATAGAAAATGTCTTTAATTTTTTTGAAAACGTATACATATCTATATAATCTTATCTTCTTACTTTTCTAAATCTGATTTTAACTTTAACACGTATGCTACTACTTGCCAACGTTCTTCTTCGTTCAATTGGTTAGCATAGGAACCCATCGTGTTTTTACCATAATAAATAGTATGGTAAATACTTCCTGCTGTTATAGCTCTTCCTACATCATCATAACTTGGGATACCAAGGATTTTTTCACGCTTTACAAGTTTCCCTTGTCCGTCTCCCTTATTACCATGACAAATGCCACAATAGATATCATATAAAGCTTTTCCTCTTTCTAAATCTACCTGAGTAGAATCCAAAGTACTTACTAATGTTGTTTTAGCTAACTCGTAACCTTCTGTAGTGTTTTTAATATCAAAAGGAATGTATCCTCTTGGTACGGTTCCTTCAACTGGTTTTTGCGCTTCTATACTATCACGAAACGCTGCTTCACCATAAGTTTCATATCCTACAGATTCATACATGTTTGGCATGAATTGATAGTTAGGAGCTGAATCTTTTTTACATGATACCGCTACTAAAACCACTGCTACTACTAATATTTTAATTAAGCTTTTCATATGTATTATTAATGGGCTTTATCAACTAAATTAACTTCAACTGCTCCAGTTTCTTTAAGCAAGCTTTCTAATTCATTTTCATTTCCATGAACTGCTATTTCCATTAAGAAATGGTCATCTGTAGTTCTTGGGTCTGGGTTTTCAGCATTTTTAAATGGCCACATTCTACTACGTAAATAGAACGTTATTACCATTAAATGCGCTGCAAAGAATACCGTTAACTCAAACATAATTGGCACAAATGCCGGCATGTTTTCTATGTAACTAAAACTTGGCTTACCACCAATGTTCTGAGGCCAGTCTTCAATCATAATGAAGTTCATCATTGTGATGGCTACTGTCAAACCAACTAAACCATACATAAATGCTGTAATAGCGATACGTGTAGGCTCTAAACCCATGGCTTTGTCTAGTCCGTGAACTGGAAATGGTGTATATATCTCTTCAA
Source organism: Flavivirga aquimarina (assembly GCF_030540835.1). GTDB lineage: Bacteria > Bacteroidota > Bacteroidia > Flavobacteriales > Flavobacteriaceae > Flavivirga > Flavivirga aquimarina. Next base: position 434,106 of record NZ_JAUOEK010000184.1, read on the forward strand.
TGTGATGTTTTTCTGCCTTAACTTTTTTAACAGCAGACATTAATACATCATCATCCGTATAAATAGCGTGAATAACTTTTGAAGCTTCCATTGACTATATTTAGTTTATTAAATTTTTAGCTTGTCCAGACCAATCATCACGTTCTGCTCTTCCTGGAAAAGAACCTGTAATAGAATCTAACAAGTCATATTCTTTTTTCGTCATCTTACTAACCTGAAGGAAGGTATAAATACCAATACTGTTAAGTGTTTCTTCCATTTTAGGTCCGATACCATTTACTTTCTTCAAATCATCAGCTTCTTGTGTAGCAGCATCAAAGACTCCTATACTTCCAAGTAAGTCATTTACTTTAGCTGAGTTATCTTCTGTCGAATTATCTTCTTCTTCAGTAGTTGTCTCAGCAGCTGGTGCTGGTGCAGGAGCTTGTCCTCCTGAAGTTCTTGCATCTACTCCAGTACCTACTAAGCTATCTCCTCTTTCTCTAATTTTCTTATAACGTTCTCCAGAAGATTTTAAAATGGTTTTAACCTCTGCTTGTGCTATTACCGGGAATGTTCTTGAATATAATAGGAATAATACAAAGAAGAATCCAATAGTACCTACAAAGATACCGATATCTACAAATGTTGGTGAGAACATAGTCCATGATGATGGTAAGTAATCTCTATGTAATGATGTTACAATAATTACAAAACGCTCAAACCACATACCTATATTTACTACAATCGAGATAAAGAAAGAGAACATAATACTTGTTCTTAATTTCTTGAACCACATGAATTGAGGCGAGAATACATTACAAGTCATCATCGCCCAATAGGCCCACCAGTAAGGTCCTGTTGCTCTGTTTAAGAACGCATATTGTTCGTATTCTACGCCAGAATACCAAGCAATAAATAACTCTGTTATATATGCTACACCTACAATAGAACCCGTAATCATAATAACGATGTTCATTAATTCGATGTGTTGCACTGTTATATAATCTTCTAGGTTACACACTTTTCTCATAATAATAAGAAGCGTGTTTACCATCGCAAATCCTGAGAATACGGCTCCAGCAACAAAGTAAGGTGGGAAAATAGTAGTATGCCAACCTGGAATAACAGATGTTGCGAAGTCAAACGATACAATGGTATGTACAGAAAGTACTAATGGTGTCGCTAAACCTGCAAGTACCAAAGATACTTCTTCAAAACGTTGCCAGTCTTTTGCACGACCAGACCATCCGAAACTTAATAATGAGTATATTTTCTTTTGGAAAGGTTTAATAGCTCTATCACGTAACATAGCAAAATCTGGTAGTAAACCTGTCCACCAGAACACTAATGATACAGATAAATAAGTAGATATTGCAAATACATCCCAAAGTAGTGGTGAGTTAAAGTTTACCCAAAGTGATCCAAATTGATTCGGAATTGGTAATACCCAATACCCTAACCATGGACGGCCCATGTGAATAATTGGAAATAATCCTGCTTGTACTACTGAGAAAATAGTCATTGCTTCTGCAGAACGGTTAATCGCCATTCTCCATTTTTGACGGAATAATAATAGTACTGCAGAAATAAGTGTTCCTGCGTGACCAATACCTACCCACCAAACAAAGTTAGTAATATCCCAAGCCCAACCTACGGTCTTGTTTAAACCCCAGGTTCCAATACCTGTTGATATGGTATAAATAATACATCCAATTCCCCAAAGAAAAGCAGCAAGTGAAATACCAAAAACTATCCACCATTGTTTGTTTGCTTTTCCTTCTACAGGCTTTGCTACATCCACAGTAACGTCGTGGTATGATTTTTCACCTGTAACTAAAGGTCTTCTAATAGGTGCTTCGTAATGAGACGCCATAATTATATAATTGATTCTTTAATTAGATTTATGCTTCAGTTGTATTTCTCACTTTTGTTTGATACTGTACATTAGGTTTTGTGCCTACGTGCTCTAACAAGTGATACATACGATTATCTTCTAAAAGTTTTGCAACTTTACTTTCTTTGTCATTGATATCTCCAAATGCCATAGCACCACTGCTACAAGCTGCAGAACAAGCTGTTTGGAATTCATCTTTTCCAACTTTTCTTCCTTCACGTTTTGCATCAAGAATAGTTTTCTGTGTCATTTGAATACACATAGAACATTTTTCCATCACACCACGTGAACGTACAACGACATCTGGGTTTAATACCATACGTCCTAAATCATCATTCATATGATAATCAAACTCATCATTTCCATTGTATAAGAACCAGTTAAAACGACGCACTTTATAAGGACAGTTGTTTGCACAGTATCTAGTACCTACACAACGGTTATATGCCATATGGTTTTGCCCTTGACGACCATGTGATGTTGCTGCCACTGGACATACAGTTTCACAAGGTGCATGGTTACAATGCTGACACATTACTGGTTGGAATGCTACTTGAGGATTCTCTGAAGCGTTTTCCATTTCACCAAACTCACTTAAAGAGCTTCCTAATCCAGAGATCTCATCCTTTTTAGTGTTATCTCCTTCAAATGATTCTTCTGATGAATAATATCTATCTATACGTAACCAGTGCATATCACGGCTACGACGTACTTCTGTTTTTCCTACTACTGGTACATTGTTTTCTGCATGACATGCAATCACACAAGCTCCACATCCTGTACACGCATTTAAATCGATTGATAAGTTGAAGTGATGTCCGATTGAACGATCAAATTCATCCCATAAATCAACCTTTGGTGATGTTACTGGAACAGGTTCGTGATTTAAAGAAACCTCAGGAACTGCATTCCAATCCTTTTTCTCTTTAGTATTGAATATCTCTAAAGTTGTTTCTTTTACAATATCACCACGTCCCATTAGGGTATTGTGTAATTGTACCGAAGCAAACTCATGCTCTCCAGCTGCAGGTTCAATAGTTACTGTTTGAACATTATTGAAACCTTGATATAATGCATAAGCGTTTACGCCTGTTTGCATTTCAGATTTTAAACCTAGCGTTTTTCCATATCCAAATGCTAAACCAACAGAACCTTTTGCTTGTCCTGGTTGAATTATTACTGGAGCAGTAATTGTTACTCCGTTAACCGTAACATTAGCATAACTACCATTTAATGCGCCATTAGCAACATGTTTATTCACTAAACCTTTTTCATCTGCATCTGCTTTTGAAATAGTTAAATAGTTATCCCAAGATGTTCTTGTTATTGGATCTGGAAACTCTTGTAACCATGGGTTATTGGCTTGTTGCCCATCTCCCATACCTACTTTGGTATATAGTGTTAATTCTAATCCTGTACTTTTTGCTGAAGCTGCTAAAGCTCTGGCTGCATTTCCAGAAGGTGTTGCCTCTGCAGATTCTTCTGTACTATCATTTGATGAAGTACCTTCTGTTGTTTCAACTGTTTCTGTAGCTATAGTTCCAACAAACACACCATCGTGTAATGCTTCATTGAATGAGCTTCCTCCTAAAATGTCTGTTCCCCAGGCTTCTTTAATATAATCATGGTAAGAAACATTATTCCCTGTCCATTTTAATAAAGCATCCTGAAATTGTTTTGTATCGAATAAAGGACGAATGGTTGGTTGTGTTAACGCATAATGTCCTTTTTTAAACTCTACATCTCCCCACGATTCTAAGTAGTGAGGTGCTGCTCCTATATATTGTGCTTCTGAAGACGTTTCATCTACTTTCATAGAGAATGCTACAGATAGTTCTGTTTTTTTCAATCCTTCAATAAAATCTGAAGTATTTGCAAGGGTATAAACTGGATTGACACCACTCATAATAATAGCACCAACTGTTCCGGCTTTCATATCGGCAACTAATTTGGTTACTGCCGCATCACTACCTTGTCTTGTTTTAATAGGTGTTTTAGGATCGAATGCCTTACTAGCTAAAGCTTCATTTATTTCTAAAGCAACTGTCTGTGCATTTACGTCTTGAATTCCTGTAACTACAACACCATTACTTCCTGCTTTCTTTAATTGAGATGCTGCTTTTTGAATGGCTTCATCAACTTTAGCAGATAACCCTTTACCAGAATACGAACCACCAACTACTAAACTATATAATTTAGCTAATGCTAATTTTTGTTGTGTTGGTGTTAATGGCACACGTTTATCTGCATTCGCACCAGTTAAAGACATATTAGACTCAAACTGTATATGACGTGACATTTTACCGTGATCTGGCACTCTGTTTTTAGCATATCCGGAATCGAAACCACCACCTTGCCAATCGCCTAAGAAATCTGCACCGACAGATACAATAGTCATCGCTTTAGAAAAATCGTAATTTGCTAATCCTCGCTCTCCATATTTAGCTTGGTAAGCGTCTAATGCAGCAGATTCTGAAATAGCGTCATATATTACATGACGAACATTACCATATTTTTCTGAAAATTCTGAAATCAACTTGCTTGTAGATGGGCTTGCAAACGTTTGTGTTAGTAACACGATATCTTTATTTGCAGCAGCAATACTTGTTAGCTTTTCAGTTGTTTCAGCGTTAAAGGTATCCCAAGAAATAGATGCTTCTCCTTTTTTAGGGACTTGAACTCTTAAACTGTCATACAAACCTAAAACCGAAGCATTCACTCTGGCATTTGCACTACCATTAGTAGCTGCCATAGTATTGTTTTCAATCTTAATTGGACGACCTTCACGCGTTTTAACTAAAACACTAGCAAAATCAAAACCATCGGCAACTGTTGTTGCATAGTAATTAGCAACACCAGGAATAATTTCTGTTGGTTGTACAACGTAAGGAATCGCTTTTTTAACAGGACCTTCACAAGCTGCTAATGATGCAGCTGCTGTACTAAAACCTACATATTTTAAGAAATCGCGACGTGTTGTAGCTGTTTCTTCCAATGTTTCTTTATCACCTAAAAATTCATCAGTAGGAATCTCTTCTACAAACTCGTTTTGTTTTAGCGTCTCAACAATAGAGCTATTCTCGTTTAGCTCTTCAACACTTTTCCAGTATTTCTTGTTTGATGACATATTATATAATTGAATTACTTCTTATTATTTATTTTAAAGTTTTCCGCCTTCGCGGAAAAGAAAAATCATTCTAGTAATGACACTTACCACATTCCAGTCCGCCCATTTGAGCCGCTGTTAACTCTTCTACACCATACTTTTTAGATAATTCTTCATGTATTTTTGTATAGTAAGCATTGTCTTTTACATTTACATTTGTTGTTCTATGACACTCTATACACCAACCCATTGTTAATGGCGCATGCTGGTACATTACTTCCATTTCTTCTACAGGACCATGACATGTTTGACACTCAACTCCTGCAACGCTAACGTGCTGTGAGTGATTAAAATAAACAAAGTCTGGCAAGTTATGAATACGCACCCATTTTACCGGTTGCGAATTTCCTGTATATTTTTGTTCTGCATCATCCCATCCAGCGGCAGTATATAATTCTTGAATTTCATCATTATAATTAACACCTATTGCTTTTCCTTCTGCTAAAGTTTCAGGGGCTACTTCATAAATTGATTTATGACAATTCATACATACATTTAAAGAAGGGATACCAGACGTTTTACTAACTCTTGCAGAAGAGTGACAATATTTACAATCGATACCATTATCTCCTGCATGAATTTTATGCGAAAAATGTATTGGTTGTACCGGCTCATATCCTTGATCGATTCCTATTTGCATGAAATACCCGAAAGCAAAATAAGCACTAGCTAATAAAAAGAATATAGCTGTTACTAACATTAAGAATTGATTCTTAACAAAAGCTTTCCATAATGGTGTTCTTGTAGTTTCTGGTAAATCTATATTTTGTGCCGAAACAAAACGACGCAATGTTTTATTTACTACATATAAACCAATGGCTAATAGTATAAATAAAATAGCTAACGCTCCTAAGATAAGTTCGTTTGAAACACCTCCAGTATTAGACGCAGTTGCTCCAGATCCCGGATTAGCAACGACAGCGGGTGGCGCTGCTTTTTCTTGAGCAGTATACGCTAAAATATTATTTAAATCATCATCAGATAATTGTGGAAATGCCGTCATTGCTGCATTGCTATATTCAGCATAAATCTTGTTTGCATATGCATCACCAGATTTTATTACACCTGCACTATTACGAATCCAAGCATAAATCCAATCTCTGTCTAAACCTTGTTCGTCCGACAAGCGTTGTTCTACATGACGTAATGCAGGGCCTGTCATTTTTTTGTCTAATTGATGACAAGCAGCACAATTGGCATTAAATAATGATTTTCCTTTTGCTGAATCTCCTTCCTGAGCAGAAAGAGAAGCTGTAAACGCTAATAAAATAATTAAGCCTAAACGAAGAATGTTTTTCCCTAATTTACGGTGAATCACCTTTTTCATATTGTTGGTTAAATTAACTTCTAACTTTGGCATGATTTTTTCCATATAATAATAGAAAAAAACACAGTTGTAAAATCTCAGGCAAAAGTAATACTTAAAGTCGATTTTAGAAATGTTACTGAACCGTAATTAGTAATTTAGACAAATTCTAAATAATAAAAAGACCAACAATTAAGTTTATAACGTATTACATTTGTACAAATATATTTAGAAACATGAAATCATTTAATCTAAAAAATAATTATTTAAGTATTTTTTGCTTTGTAATTACTTCAATTTATTGCTTTGGACAGCAAGGTAATGTGACTATAAATCAAGATAAGAATATTACTGCTTTATTGGATATCAAGAAAACGATGAATAAAGAAGTGAATAATTCGAAAATGTATAAAATACAGATCTATTCTGGAAATCATCGCTCTAATGCTAAAAGTGCTCAAACTGAGTTTAGTAATTCGTTTTCGAATTGGCGCCCTACTATTCAATATGAGCCACCAAACTTTAAAATTTGGGCAGGTAATTTTAGAACGCGCTTAGAAGCAGATAGAGCACTAAAAAAAATTAAAAGAAAATTTCCTAATGCTTTTATATTTAAACCTAAAAAAAAGAAAAGCTAATTCAATAACCAGCTACATATTATATAGATGCCATAAAAAATACCGCAGATAAAAAACAAAGCCATTCCTGTTGTAACTATCTCCATAAGTTTATTTACATAACTAGCGTTTCCGCTATCTTCTTCTTTAAAAAAATTCATTTATTTCGAGGGATTGGTTAGAAACTAATTTAAAATTAAAGAAAAATATTCACTATTACAATTTTTATGTTCAATTTATGAACATAAATACTTAAAGCAATAAGAAGAAATACCTTACTTAAAAATTTACCATATAATACAAAATATGATAAGAACATACAAAAAAACCGATCAAGTTTGATCGGTTTTTTTGTTTTAACTCATTTTATTGATAACGATATATCAAATTCATTCAAAAACGAAGAATCTATTATTTAAGTTTCTTCTTAACCTCAACTTCATGGAAAGCTTCAATAATGTCACCTTCCTTAATATCATTATAATTTTTAACTTGCATACCACAATCGTAACCTTTTGCTACTTCTTTAGCATCATCTTTAAATCGTTTTAACGATGCTAATTCACCTGTATAGACTACAACACCATCTCTAATTAAACGAATACTTGATGACCTAAGTATTTTTCCATTAGTTACCATACAACCGGCTATACTTCCTACTTTAGATACTTTAAATATTTCTCTAATTTCGGCAGTACCTGTAATCTCTTCTTTAAGCTCTGGAGATAACATACCTTCCATCGCATCTTTAAGATCGTTGATGGCATCGTAAATAATAGAATATGTTCTAATATCTATTTCTTCTTTATCGGCAATCATTCTGGCATTTCCTACCGGACGCACATTAAATCCAACAATAATGGCATCGGATGCAGATGCTAATAGCACATCACTTTCTGTAATGGCTCCAACTCCTTTATGTAAGATATTAACTTGAATCTCTTCGGTAGATAATTTCTGGAATGAATCTGTTAATGCTTCAACAGAACCATCCACATCACCTTTAAGTATAATATTTAATTCTTGGAAATCACCTAGTGCTATACGACGACCAATTTCATCAAGTGTGATATGGCGTTGTGTTCTAACGGATTGCTCACGTTGTAATTGTGCTCTTTTTGATGCTATTTGTTTTGCTTCACGTTCGTCTGCAAAGACATTAAATTTATCACCTGCTTGTGGCGCACCATCTAATCCTAAAATAGATACTGGCGTTGAAGGTCCTGCTTCTACAACGTCATTACCACGTTCGTCATGCATCGCTTTAACTTTACCACTATGTTGACCTGCTAATACATAGTCACCTACTCTTAAAGTTCCTGCTTGCACCAAAATAGTTGACACATAACCACGGCCTTTATCTAAGAAAGCTTCTACAACTGTACCAACAGCTGGTTTATCGGGGTTTGCTTTAAGCTCTAATAATTCGGCTTCTAGCAATACTTTTTCCAGTAATTCTTTTATCCCGGTACCTACTTTAGCTGAAATATCATGGGACTGAATTTTTCCACCCCAATCTTCAACCAATAAGTTCATATTAGCTAATCCTTCTTTAATCTTATCTGGATTTGCATCTGGCTTATCAATTTTATTAATTGCAAAAACAATAGGAACGCCTGCTGCTTGTGCATGGGATATGGCTTCTTTTGTTTGCGGCATGATATCGTCATCTGCTGCAGCTACAATAATAGCAATATCTGTAACTTGAGCACCACGAGCACGCATCGCTGTAAAGGCCTCGTGACCAGGCGTATCTAAAAACGCTATTTTCTGTCCGCCTTCCAGTTCTACACCATAAGCTCCAATATGTTGTGTGATGCCTCCGGATTCACCCGCAATTACATTTTCTTTACGTATATAATCCAGAAGTGATGTTTTACCGTGATCTACGTGACCCATTACTGTTACAATAGGTGCACGCGTTTTTAAATCTTCTTCGTTATCTACAACTTCTTCTATAGATTCTTCAATATCGGCAGTTATAAATTCTACCTGATAACCAAATTCTTCTGCTACGATAGATAATGTTTCGGCATCTAAACGCTGATTCATCGTTACCATCATACCTAATGACATACATGCAGATATAATTTGAGTTACAGATACATCCATCATAGTTGCAACTTCACTTGCTGTTACAAATTCTGTAACTTTAAGAATTTTACTTTCTGCTGCTTCTATTTGTTGATCAATCTCAGTTTGTTCTCTGTGTTGATCTCTTTTATCTCTTCTATATTTTGCTCCTTTACCTTTTGAAGACTTTCCTTGAAGTTTTTCAAGCGTTTCGCGCACTTGTTTTTTTACATCTTCCTCACTAGGCTCTTCTTTAACAATATTGCGACGTCCTTGTCCAGGCTTTCCTTTGAATCTGTCATTTCCTCCAGGTCTTCCTCCTCCAGATCTGTTACCTGATCCGTTATTACCAGACTGAGGACCACCTACTTTACTAATACGTCTACGCTTTTTCTTATTAGTAGCCCCTGCATCTCCTGCAGCTTTAGCTTCAGGTTTCTTATCTTCTTTCTTTTTCTTTGGTTTATTAAACTGAGACAAATCAATTTTATCACCTGCTATTTTAGGCCCCGTAAGTTTCTTATACTGTGTTGTTACCTTTTCATCAGGAAGAACTTCTCCTTCTTCATTTATAATCTGCTGCTTAGGTTTGTCTTCCTTCTTTTCTTCAACTTTTTTCTCTACAACAATTTCGGCTTTAACCTCTTTTTTAACAGGTATTGCAACTTTTTCTTTTACTTCCTCCTGCTTAACAGGCTCTTTTTTAACAGGCTTTGCTGGTGTTTCGGCTTTTTTATTTACAGGCGCTTCAACCTCTTCTACCTTTTCTGCTTTCTTAGAAACGGTTTCGGTTTTTTTCTTTTTTGGCTCTAAATCAATTTTTCCAATTTGTTTAGGTCCTGAAAGTGACGCAGCAGCTTTAACTATTTCTTCTTTTTTGGCTGTTACTTTTTGCTTCTCTTCAAGTTCACGCTCGCGTTGCTCACGCAACACTTCTTTCTCTTTTATCTTAGCTTCTCCAACCTCTTTAGATGCTACTTTTTTACTAGCATCTGTTTGAAATTCATTAGAAAGAACATTATATACTTCCTCTGAAATCTTTGTAGTGGGTCGTTTCTCTATTTCGATGCCTTTAGAATCCAAAAATTCTACAGCACGATCTAGAGAGATATTAAGTTCGCGTAATACTTTATTTAATCTAATTGTTTCAGCCATAAATCGCCTTTAAATACTCAAATATAATATGTTATATCAATTAATCTAGAATTTACCATAAAACATCCTTGATTTATTTTACAGTAAATTCAATATAATAACTGATATTATTCTTCAAATTCTTCTCTTAAAATTCTAATAACGTCATTAATTGTTTCTTCTTCTAAGTCTGTTCTTTTTACTAAATCATTTACTTCTTGTTCTAAAATACTTTTAGCAGTATCTAGACCAGCCTTACTAAACTCATCAATAATCCATTCTTCTATTTCATCAGAGAACTCTCTTAATTCTACATCTTCTTCAGCTCCTTCTCTAAACACATCAATCTCATAACCGGTTAATTGCCCTGCTAAACGAATATTATGTCCGCCTCTACCAATCGCTTTACTTACCTCTTCTGGTTTTAGAATAACTTCTGCTCTTTTGGTTTCTTCATTCAATTTTATTGAAGTTACTCTGGCAGGACTTAATGCTCTTGTAATGAATAATTGTAAATTATTTGTGTAATTAATAACATCAATATTTTCATTTCCTAATTCGCGAACAATACCGTGAATTCTTGATCCTTTCATACCAACACAGGCTCCAACAGGATCTATTCTATCATCATAAGAGTCTACCGCTACTTTTGCTTTTTCTCCTGGAATTCTTACTACATTTTTAATCGTAATTAAACCATCAAAAACTTCTGGGATTTCTTGTTCAAATAATTTCTCTAAAAATACAGGGGAGCTTCTAGACATGATTATGGTTGGCTTAGCGCCTTTAAGCTCAACACTATCAATAACACCTCTTACATTATCTCCTTTTCTGAAAAAATCTGACGGTATTTGTTTGTCTTTTGGCAATACAATTTCGTTACCTTCATCATCTAATAAAATCACTGCTCTATGACGAATATGGTGTACTTCTGCTGTATATATATCTCCTATTAAATCTTTAAATTGTTTATAGATTATGGTATTATCGTGCTCATGAATTTTAGAAATTAAGTTTTGACGTAATGCCAATATAGCTCTTCTCCCTAATTCGATAAGCTTTACTTCTTCAGATACATCTTCTCCTACTTCAAAATCTGGTTCAATTTTTCGAGCTTCGGATAAAGAAATTTCCTGATTTGGTTCTTCAACTTCACCATCTGCAACTACGATTCTATTTCTCCATATTTCTAAATCTCCTTTATCTGGGTTTACAATAATATCAAAATTATCATCATCGCCGTACTTCTTTTTTAAGGCACTTCTAAATACATCTTCTAAAATGGCCATTAACGTTACTCTGTCAATTAGCTTATCGTCTTTAAATTCTGAAAAAGATTCAATTAACGCGACATTCTCCATAACTCTTTTGAATTAAAATTTTATCATAACTTTTGCTTCTACAATATTTTCGTAAGCGATATTCGCTTGTTTTTTTACGGTTACTTTCCCTTTCCCTATGGGTTTCGGTTCTCTAACCTTCCATTCTAATCTAATATTACTGTCTGTTGCTTCTGTAAGTGTTCCTTCCATGTTATCGGAGTCCGTCTTAACATTAAGCACTCTATTTAAATTTTTTTTATACTGCCTTTTGTTAACTAAAGGCGATGTTGCTCCTGCAGACATAACTTCTAAAGAAAAATCTTGTTCTTCTCTATCAAGACTATGTTCTATAGCTCTGCTAACAAACATACAATCTTCAACTAAAACACCGTTATCTCCGTCTATAGTTATCTTAATTTGATTATCTCCCTGAATGGAAAAATCTATAAGAAATAAATCCGGTCTTTCAATTAAAGCAGATTCTAATAAATCTGTAACAGTACTTTTAAACATTTTTTAGTATAAAAAGAGGGGACTTTCCGTCCCCTCATTTATTAAATTTCGCCTTACAACGGTGCAAATATATAATATTTTATTGATTTTTAAAGGAATTTTTTATAAATTTAGGTAATATCTCACCTGTATTGTTATGAAAAAAATACTCGTTCCAACTGACTTTTCAACCCAAGCTGAAAATGCTTTGAAAGTAGCTGCTCAATTAGCAAGAAAACATCATAGTGAAATTTATTTATTACATATACTTGAAATGCCTATACAGCAGGTCGACCCTTTAAGTTCTTACACTAAATTACCCGAAGCTGTTTATTTTATGAAACTAGCACATAAGCAGTTTGAAGAATTAAAAACCAGAGACTATTTAGAAGATTTAATAATACATGAAACTGTAGAATTTCATGAGATTTTTAAAGGCGTTTTTCATGTTTGTAAAAAACACGATATAGATTTGATTGTTATGGGCTCTAATGGTGTTAGTGGTTTAAAAGAAATGCTTATTGGTAGTAATACTGAAAAAGTGGTTCGCACATCTAATACTCCAGTGCTCGTTGTAAAAAATGAACACAAAACTTTTAAAGTTAATGATTTTGTATTTGCATCTGATTTTAAGGATGAAAGCAAAGCTACTTATGAAAAGGCTATTGATTTTGCCAATGTGCTAAAAGCTAAAATGCATTTGCTCATGGTAAATACTCCTAATAAATTTATTACTTCTATAAAATCGAACAACAGAATAAAACAATTTGTTGAAGCTTTCGATTTTTCAAATTATACTATTAATGTTTACAATGATATTAGTATTGAAAAAGGTATTATGAATTTTTCTAAATCCATAAATGCTGACTTAATTGGTATGAGTACTCATGGACGGCAGGGCATTTCTCATTTCTTTAACGGTAGTATTAGTGAAGATTTAGTAAACCATGCTAAACGTCCTGTGATTACTTTTAAGATATAACGCTGCTCTAATAAAACAAAAAAGCCTTTCTCACGAAAGACTTTTTTACTCTGATGTATCTTGGTTTGATTTTTATACCCTTTTTACCTCAATAACCTATTTTACTTTAAAAAAATAATTTAATCCGGCTTCTATAATTTAACAAAACGCTTTATACCATACGCTTTTGTTTTTATGATATAGATTCCAGAAGTTAACTCAGAGACATTTAAATGGTTCTCTTCCTCAAACCTTTTCACCTCCTGGCCACTAACATTATAAATAACTCCAGATAGTGTTTTATTAAACCTTAAGTTGACCTCAACTACTGTTGGATAAATTTTAAAGTTATTTTTAGCAACTTCTTCGCTAATGCTTAATGAGGCGTCGTCTATTTGTATAATTCCCAATGAGCCACTTACTTCATAACCTACTAAAAGTAAATTTTTCGAGTTAGGGCTATCGGCTGCCGAAACAAATTTTATAATTTCCGGTGCTGTATCTCCTGTTGTTCTGTTATACTTATAGTAAGTAATAAACTCTACATCTGTAGGGTCTGTGACATCGTACATCAATATAGCGCTTTGTCTTTCTAAACCAATAAAGGCGTATGTTACACCATCAATAGTACCAACAGCCAATGCTTCCGGCTCACCACCTTTATCATCAGACCTATCATCTAATTCTCCTTCATCTTCGTTAAACAATGCTGACTCTTCTAAAGCTATTTTCTGTCCAAAATCATCGGCACTATCAAACACCAAATTGCCATACTCATCAAAGATTGAAAAAGATCTTGCTCCATAAGAATAAATTTGTTCGATCATCCCATCATTATTATAATCGCCCGTAGCTGTTGTTGTTTTTAACCTGCCAAGATCTTCATCTTCCTGAAGTGTTACAGCATCTGGATAATATGCTGTGTTTAATGTTAAATCCTTAACACGTTCTTCTTCCGAATACCCATCATAAACTCTGGAATCACCCTCATTTGCTGTTACGATATAATTTACACCATTTACTTCATAGGAGGTAATAGCATCTGGCATAAACATCCCCAAAGTAGGGTGATGTGTAATATTAATAGCATCATCTTTGTTAGATGCATCGAAACCATAATCGTTTGCAAAAGAAATGATTCCCAATACACTGGAATCTGTAATTCCTGCTCCGGCTAAACCAAAATCATTATCGTTTATTATAGCAATTTCATTATTTGGTAGTAATGCAATGCCTTCTGCTTTATCTGACCCCTGATATCCTACTGATGGTAAGTTAAGTACTTTTGTTTTATGAACTGCCTGAATATTTTGGGCTGCTATTTCATCGGCTGTTAACTCTTCCAACTCTTTACCGCCTGTTATGGTTGTATTTAAAATATTGGTGGCAAAGTTAATATCTATTTCGAAAACATATTTTTTTCCGGTAGAAACGGTTGGACCTTCTGAATCTCTTTCTATAACTAAAAATTTACCATGTCCTATATAAACGGCATCGCCCATTTTATCTACTCTTGATGAGGCATAACCAGCATCTTTATTTCTCTCTAATAAATACACATATTCTTCTACTGGAACTCCGGTATCGCAACTAATACCTAAGATTCTAATAACATCGGAGTTGTTTCTAACCGCACTTGACGGATTTTCTATTGGAGACTGAATAAATGCATATATAATATGATTCACATCATCGTAGGCAATGGCTTCAAAACCTCTGTTCGCTCTTCTTTTAGAATATACCTCAGGCAACGTTTCTGCACCATATGTCCCTGCTGTTTGTGGTGTTGTACCTAATAACGATGTTCCGGATGGCACGTAACGTTCTATTAATTTCCCGTTATAATCAAACTGGTATATGGCAGGTCTATACTCATCACACATCCAAAAGTTACCATTTTTATCAATTAAAACACCTTCAAAATCACCTCCATATGCATCGTAAGATAATGCATGGTACTCTTCTGATGACCCATCAACGTAATCAGCATTTGCGTAGGCGGTCGATCCGTCTGTAAAGGTTACAGGAACCTCATCAAATCCTGGGATATTACCTTTTCCGGTAATAGGTGTTGTACCATCTTTTCTAGTTAATAGAATCTGATCGCCTAAAGTGACACTGCCTGTTGTTTTGTTTAATGTAAACTTTGCTATTCTACCTTGATAGTCTGGCAACTTAAATGGTCTTAAGTTTTGTGGTGCTGCTGGTGTGACATCCGATTTACCAACAGTACTTCCGTTAGGACCTCTATCTGGCACTGCATAGAAAACATATTCGGTAGCGGTTGAATTTGCTTCATCATAAAAAAGTCCAGAAAATCCACCTAATAATACTGGCTCCTGACCACCATCGTAAACTGGTGTTCCTAGTTCCGGCCAATTAGTAACCAACTCATTTATAGTATAACTTGTTACGGTAGGTGTTCCTAAAAGATGATTTTTAAAACCTAATGGTAACATATCAAGAATTGTATTATTTGTTAAATCAACAACGATTAATGCATTGTTTTCCTGACAGTTAATATATGCTTTTGTGCCGTCTTCAGTAACTGTTATAAACTCCGGTTCTAAATCTTGAGAAACGCTGGCAGTTCCACTATTTCCAAAAATACGGATGCCCTTGTTTTGCAGTGATACTTTTTTATCATCGTACCCATTAAAATCAATGGCACTCGTTGTAGCAAACATAACACCCGAACTTAAATCTACCACTGTAATGCTCCCCTCTGGATCGTTAGTATAATCATCTGAAGGTTCTCCTTCATTCGCTACCAAAAGCTTTGATCCATCTGGTGTAAATGTTAACATATCCGGTAGTGCTCCGGCTGTAACATGGTTTAAATAAATGCCATCTAAATCAAAAAACACCACTTTTCCAGGGTCTTGTTTTGGATCGGATTCTATAGCAACTGCAACAATACTTCCGTGAATTGCAATAGAATTGGGTCCGGCACCATACGTTGATAAATCTACTGTTTTAACCAGAGCGGGAGTTGCTGGTGTACTAATATCTACAATAGTAAAACTATTGGTTGAAGAGTTTGTAAAAAAGGCTTGTTGATTGGTTACATCATGAGCAACAGTCTCAGCAGAGCCTTCTTCATTTGTATTATAAGTCGCTAAGTGTTGAAGGGAGTTTTGACTTTTAACTGTTGTAAAAGTGAGTGCCAGAAAACCGGCAATAAGCGTAATTTTTTTCATGTCTTTTAATAGGATTAATTAATCCTTTAAAGGAATGATTTAAAAACATTTTTAATATTACCCAATAATTATGTTGCTGTAAAATATTTACTTTTAATATGTATTTATTGCTATCTGTGTATTAAGAATGTTAAGTTGATATTAAGAATTATTAATAAAGTTCTCATATAAAAATACAAGATTGATCCTTTTATTATAAGTAAGTATTAGTTACTTAAAAGAAAGCTCTGTGATCTACACAACTTTTGAAACTGATCTATTTTAACGAAAACAAAAAACCCCAACCAAATTAATGATCGGAGTTTTACAATTTATGTTGGCCCACTAGGGCTCGAACCTAGACTCTTTGGTACCAAAAACCAACGTGTTGCCAGTTACACCATGGGCCAATATGCAATTTAGTCGGTTACTATCCGCTAAAGCAGGTGCAAATTTAGCACAAAGTTTTATTTGTACAAGTATTTTTTTGAAAATAATTTCTATTACTTAACGTTTCCTTAAAAAGATATAGAATAACATATTTATTATTAAATTCGCCAAAGCAAACAAAGATCGATATACATGGCACATTTCAACTTTAAAAAATGGAATACTATTTTAGGTTGGCTATCTT
Organism: Flavivirga aquimarina; assembly: GCF_030540835.1. Classification (GTDB taxonomy): domain Bacteria; phylum Bacteroidota; class Bacteroidia; order Flavobacteriales; family Flavobacteriaceae; genus Flavivirga; species Flavivirga aquimarina. Next base: position 450,866 of record NZ_JAUOEK010000184.1, read on the forward strand.
TTTCAATAGCCCTTATTACCTATACTTTAACGGTTGAACCTACTGTTAGTTTTTGGGATGCAGGCGAATATATTTTAACATCGTCTAAACTACAGGTTGGACATCCACCAGGAGCACCATTATTTCAAATGTTTGGTGCCTTTTTCTCCATTTTTGCTTTAGAACCTTCTCAAATTGGTTGGGTTATGAATATGATGAGTGCCGTATCTAGTGCCTTTACTATCTTATTCATGTTTTGGACCATTACTTTATTATTAAAAAAACTTGTTGGTAATAACGAAAATCTTGACAAAAACCAATCTATGGCTATTTTAGGAAGTGGTTTAGTTGGTAGTTTAGCTTTTACATTTACAGATTCTTTTTGGTTTAATGCTGTTGAAACTGAGGTATATGCCATGGCAACCTTAATTATGGCTATTTTATTTTGGTTAGGCTTACGTTGGGAACAAGACATGGACAAACCTCGCGGTAATCGTTGGCTCATTTTAATTGCTTTTGTTATCGGGTTATCTTTTGGAGTTCACTTTATGGGACTGCTTACTATTCCCGCCATTGGTCTTGTTTACTATTTTAAGAACTACAAAACCATTACAATTAAAAACTTTATTATAGCAAATGTTGCTTCCGTAGCAGTTCTCTTGTTCATTTTTAAACTTTTAGCACCAAATATTCTTAAAATTTTTAGTGTTTCTGAAATCTTTTTTGTGAACACTATCGGGTTACCTTTTAATTCAGGATCTATAATTGCAGGTATATTACTAGTAGCCATAATTTATTACGCTTTACGGTACACCAGACAAAAAAACTATGTCCATTTAAATACGGGTGTTCTTTGCTTAACCTTTGTTATTATTGGGTTTTCTACTTGGCTTATGCTTCCTATTCGTGCCAATGCCAATGTGGTTATTAACGAAAACAATCCATCAAGTGCCCGAGAGTTACTGGCTTATTATAACTTAGAGCAATATCCAGAAACACATTTATTTTACGGCCCTCAGTTTACAGATCAATATGCTTATCTTGATGAGAATAATCCTTATATAGATGATAAGCCTAAATATGAAAAAGACGAAACTAAAGGCGAGTATGTTGTAGTAAACGATTATAAAAATGCAAAGCAAAATTACAACTCTAAACATGCTTCCATTTTGCCTCGTATGTGGAGTCCCGAACATGCTGAAAACTATATGATGTTTTCCGGGTTTTTAAATTTTAAACTAAAGCCGGAATATCAAATGGAAAACCAGTTACGAACAACGGTTTCAAATTTTAAAAATGATGTCGCACGTGGCAATGTAGATTATGAAGATTATAATAATTTCTTAAAACGATTTAAAAGCTATATAGACATTGAAAAACCTTCGCTGGCAAGTAACATTGCCTATCTGTTTGAGTATCAATTAGGCTATATGTATTGGCGTTATTTTATGTGGAATTTTTCGGGGAGACAAGACGATATCCAAGGTAATTATGACAATCATGGAAATTGGATTACAGGTATAAAACCTTTAGATAAGCTCCTTTTAGGTTTCTCGCAAGATAATTTACCAAGCGATGTTAAAAACAATAAAGCGCGAAATACCTATTATCTTTTGCCTCTTATTTTAGGGGTTATTGGTTTTTTCTTTTTATTTAATATAGACAAGAAGCTATTTTGGACCATGTTTGTTTTTTTCCTTTTTACAGGAATAGCGATACAAGTATACACAAACGTACGCCCATTTGAACCTCGTGAGCGCGACTATTCGGTTGTTGGTTCTTTTTATGTATTTGCACTTTGGATTGGTTTTGGAGTATATGCTATTTTTGATGCACTAAAAAAACACCTACCAACAAAATTGGCTGCACCAATAATTACAGCTGTTTGCTTAATTCTTGTTCCTAGTATTTTAGCTGCTAACAATTGGGATGATCATGATCGATCGGATAAATATACCGCTAAATCTATGGCAAGAAAGTATCTTGACTCTTGTGCAGAAAATGGCATTTTATTTACTATTGGCGATAATGACACATTTGCACTCTGGTATGCTCAAGAAATTGAAGGATACAGAACCGATGTACGTGTTGTTAATACCAGCTTATTTCAAACCGATTGGTATATAGACCAAATGAAACGTAAGGCTTACGAAAGTGATCCTGTACCGTCTCAATTAACACATGATTTATACAAATACGGCACAAACGATTATATAGTAATAGCGCCTGACTTTATTAAAGATACTTTAGAAGTAAAGAAATTTTTAAATTTTGTAGCAAGTGATAACCCTAGATCTAAATACAAATATGTATTACAAAAACAAGATTATGACATTACTCAAGTTAGAAGTCAGGATTTAAATGCTACATATTTACCCACCGAATTTTTAAGAATTCCAGTCAACAAAGAGAATGCTTTAAAGTCTGGCATTGTAAAACCAAAAGATGCTGATAAAATAGTATCTCACATTGATATACAAATAAAAGGAGGAGCCCTTTACAAAAACAGATTGCTTATGCTCGATATAGTTGCTAATAACGCATGGAAACGTCCTATATATTTTACCGGCGGTAGTTTTGGTGATGATGACTATATCTGGATGAAAGATTACCTACAGCTAGACGGTATGTGCTATAAATTAGTGCCTATAAAAACATCTATAGATAGAGCTAATCCATTTGATATGGGACGAGTGGATGCTGATCTTATGTACGAGAAGGTTAAAAAATGGGATTGGGGTAATAGTGGAAGCCCAGATATTTATCATGATGTTGAAACCCGTAAAAATTCCATAACCTATAGAGGTAATTTAGCAAGGCTCATTGAAACACTAATCAATGAAGAAAAATTAGATAAAGCTGAAGAAATTGCAGATATAGCAATGACTAATATGCCTGTTGAATACTTTGGATACTATACCCTTTTAGAGCCTTACATTAGTGCTTATTACGAAGTTGGAAATAAAGAAAAAGCACAACGTCTGTTTAAGGATGTGGCAGTAAAATACCAAGAAAACTTAAAGTATTACAGCGGATTAAAGGTTGAAAACCAAGAACGTTTATTTGAAGATATTTATACCGATATTCAACGTTATAAAGGTTTGGTTGATGTTTTAATAAAATACGATATAGAATTTGCAGAAACTGAAGGCGATATATTTAACAGTTACTTAAAACTATTCAGGCATTTTTATGGTGATGAACCAGAGGAGGAGTTGATCCCTAAAGTTGATAATGATATTCCTGCAACAGATAGTAGCTCACAAATAGATAACATCAATTAATCTGGTATAAGGTATGACCTTAACACCTATTAAAACACCCTTGGTTGCAAAAAAGATGTTTCCAAATTATATTTGGGACATCCCTTCTGCAGATAAAGTAATATACTTGACATTTGACGATGGTCCAACTCCCGAGATTACTAATTGGGTATTAAATACTTTAAAAAAACACAAAGCCAAAGCGACTTTTTTTTGCATTGGAAATAATATTGAAAAGCACCCAGATATATTTTATAATATCTTAAATGATGGACATGGTGTTGGAAATCATACTTATAATCATGTTAAAGGTTGGAAAACAAAAACAAAAGATTATTTAAAAAATATTTCAGAAACCCAAGAAACCATTGAGAGTAAAATTCAAAGTCAAAGTACAGAATTTAGAATTCAGAATTTATTTCGCCCTCCTTATGGACAAATAACCCCTAAGCAAGGAAAAAAACTCATAGCATTAGGTTATAAAATCATTATGTGGGATGTGCTGTCTTTTGATTGGGATTATAAAGTTAATGAGGAAAATTGTTTAAACAACGTTATCCATAAAGCAACTAACGGTAGTATTATTGTGTTTCATGATAGTGTAAAAGCTTCAAAAAATATGCAATATGCTTTACCAAAGGTATTAGATCATTTTAGCAAATTAGGCTACCGTTTTAAAGCTATAGCTAAATCAAAATAAATCGTCATTAATTAGATTTACTTCTTTCGAAAGACCTGCTAGGTTTTTAAAACCTGGCAGGTCTAATATAAAATTCCGCCTATGTCAAATTATGATGATTTAGCTATATAAGATTAAAAACAGATAACTAGCGAACTTGTCTTCAATACAAATATTGGAGCATATCTCAAATATGCTCGGTACCAATTTTTATTAATTTGATTTTTTGATTGAGATACTTGTCTTCATAGAAGCTTAAGCATATTGCTGAATAATACTTATAAGCGTATTGGCATCCTGTTCACCACTTTGGCGCCATTTCATTTCACCATCTTTATAAATAATAAGCGTTGGTAAAGCCTTCACTCTTAAAGCTTCGGCAAGTTCTTCATTCTTTTCTACATCAATCTTTATAACTTTAGCTTTATCTCCAAGTGCAGCAGCGACATCTCTTAAAACAAGATGCATGGCAGTCGATTCATCATTCCATTCTGTATAAAAATCTAACAAAACAGGAATTTCTACATCTATAAGTTCTCCAAATTTTGACATATTTTAGTATTTATTAGTCAAATATTCTTATACAAATATAGCATTTATTAGCAATTATGCATTATTTGAGCCTTTTTTAAGCTCTATAACTGTAATTTCTGGCCATATTCCAACGCGCCCTGGAAATGCTAAATAACCAAAACCTCTATTTACGTTTATATACTGACCGAGCTCTTCGTAAATGCCTGCCCAATATTTGTAACGCCATTTTACAGGGCTCCATTTAAACCATCCGGGAATTTCAATACCAAACTGCATACCATGAGTGTGTCCACTTAATGTTAAATGATAATGATAATCATCTTCAATTACCTTTCTTTCCCAATGCGTTGGGTCATGGCTCATCAAAATTTTAAAATCATTTTTATCAATCGCACTTGCAGCCTTTTTTAAATCGCCTGCTGTTTTAAATCCACCTGCTCCCCAGTTTTCTACCCCCACCAAAGCAATACGCTCTCCTGCTTTTTCTAAATATCTGCTTTCATTTAACAATAAGTCAAAACCCATTTCTTTTTGAAATGATTTTAAAGTTTCTAAATTTTTATGTTTATCTTCTTTTGATTCCCATCTAACATAATCGCCATAATCGTGATTTCCTAAAACAGAATACAAACCATCTTTAGCCTTAAGTTTTCCAAAAATCTCTTTGTATGGTATTAGCTCTTCCGCTTTATTATTTACCATATCACCGGTAAATAAGATAACATCACTTTGTTGTTCGTTAATTAAATCTACTGCGTACTCGACTTTATTAATATTATCGAAACTACCAGAATGTATATCGCTAATTTGAGTAAGTTTATAACCATCAAAAGTCTCTGGCAAATCTTCAAAATGTAGTGTATATTTTAACACCTTATAATTGTACTTGCCTTTAATAACACCATATAAAATTGAAGCAAAAGGGATAGCCGCCAAGCCAAGTGCTATTTGCGAAATAAACTTTCTTCTATTTTGTAATGCAACGCCTTCGGTATTGGCCGTTTTTATATAGTTTTCGTTAATATAAACAATAAACCTAAAAATATCTTCGCCTAATAAAGTTACAGCAACTACAATTTTTGGAACATAAAACAAAACCAACAAACTAAGTGCCAATGAAAACTTAAAAGGAATACCATTAGACCTGTCAAACGTTAAAATCTGATAGAAAAAATTACCTAAAACAACCAGAGAAAAGAATATATAAACATAGGTTATAATATTGTTTTTAATAATAACTCTAAAAGATTGTAACGTATAAAAATCTAAGACCAAAAATATTATAAGAAATATAATTAAACGCGACATTCTTTTTTTAATCAAAGATAATAGTATTACAAGTTAATACTTCTTTAACACATCTAATTTAACTTATAGTTAAGATTTTGTCATGTATTATACTTTATAAAAAAATAAGTACAACAGATTTAAAAACTCATTTTTTAAGAATAACTTTTTGTAGTTTTGATTTTCTATCAAAACAAAAAACATGTCAGATCAAAAACGCCTTTTCTTAGTCGATGCCTATGCTCTAATTTTCCGTGGTTATTATGCCTTTATTAAAAACCCAAGAATTAATTCAAAAGGCACCGATACTTCGGCAATACTAGGGTTTATGAATTCTCTTTTAGATGTTATAAAACGAGAACGACCAGACCATTTAGCTGTTTGTTTTGATAAAGGAGGAAGTGCAGATCGTCTTGAGATGTATAAGGAATATAAAGCTAATAGGGATGAAACTCCCGAAGCGATTAAAGTTGCTGTGCCATACATTTATAGTATTTTAGAAGCTATGCATATTCCAATTATGGTGAAAGAAGGTTATGAAGCCGATGATGTTATTGGAACACTTTCCAAACAAGCCGAAAAAGAAGGTTATAAAACCTTTATGGTAACTCCAGATAAAGATTTTGCACAACTGGTTTCTGAAAATATTTTTATGTATCGCCCTGTTTTTGGTGGTGGTTATGAGACTTGGGGTATCCCAGAAGTGCAGAAAAAGTTTGAAGTTACCGACCCTCTGCAAGTCATTGATTTTTTAGGAATGATGGGAGATTCCAGTGATAATATCCCCGGACTTCCCGGAGTTGGCGAAAAAACAGCTAAAAAGTTTTTAGCACAATATGGCAGCATGGAAAATCTTTTAGCCAATACCCATGAACTCAAAGGAAAAATGAAGGAGAAAATTGAAGCGAATGGTGAATTGGGAATCCTGTCAAAAAAACTGGCTACCATTATGCTGGACGTTCCTGTTGCATTTAATGAAAAAGATTTTGAAATGTCTCAACCGGACATCCCTAAAGTCTCAGAGATTTTTCAAGAATTAGAGTTTAGACGCTTAATAGATAATTTCAATAAGACATTTGCTACAGACACTTCGGCTACGCCCAATACCCAAACTCCAAATTCAAAACAATCAGAAACAAAAGCGACACCAAAAGAACAGGCATCTGCTGGTGCCGGACAGTTTTCTTTATTTGGTGGTGATTCGGCTACGCCCAGCAATCAAAATAATAACTCAGAAACTGAGCAGGGTCAAAGTTCAGAATATACTCGAAAAACAGCAGAAACGACCTCTCATTTTTACCAGAGTGTAGACTCAGGCATAGCCACCAAACTCTTTATTAAAAATTTAATGAATCAAACTTCTGTTTGTTTCGATACTGAGACCACAGGTTTAAATCCTATTACAGCAGAACTGGTTGGCATTGCTTTTTCATGGGAAGTAGGTAAAGGGTTTTATTTACCATTTCCAGAAGATAAAACTGAAACTCAAAAACTTATTGAACAATTACGTCCATTTTTTGAAAGCGAAGCTATTCAAAAAATTGGTCAGAATTTAAAATATGACATCAAGGTTCTCGCTAAATACAATATTGTTGTTAAAGGTAAATTGTTTGATACCATGTTAGCACATTATCTTATCAATCCGGATATGCGACATAACATGGATGTACTTGCAGAAACATATTTAAATTACACCCCTATTTCTATTGAAACGCTTGTTGGTAAAAAGGGGAAAAACCAATTATCAATGCGCGATGTTCCTTTAGAAAAACAAACCGAATATGCCGTTGAAGACTCCGATATTACACTTCAATTAAAAGAACATTTTGAAAAAGAATTGGGAGAAGCCGATACCCAAAAACTTTTCGACGATATTGAAGTCCCATTGCTTCGTGTACTGGCTGCTATGGAATTAGAGGGTATTAATCTGGATAAAAATTTCCTAAATACCCTTTCGGAAGAATTAAATAAAGATATTGCTTCATTAGAGACTAAAATTTACGAGGCTGCAGGTGAAGAATTCAATATAGCGTCACCAAAACAATTGGGTGTTATTCTTTTCGAAAAATTAAAACTTGTAGATAAACCTAAAAAGACTAAAACTGGTCAATATGCTACCTCTGAGGACATTCTATCTTATTTAGCAAAAGATCATGACATTATTCAAAATATTCTAGACTACAGAGGCTTAGCAAAACTAAAAAGCACCTATGTTGATGCTTTACCAGACCAGGTTGAAGAATCAACCGGTCGTGTACATACCGATTATATGCAGACCGTAGCAGCGACAGGACGATTAAGCAGTAACAATCCGAATCTTCAAAATATCCCTATTCGTACCGAACGTGGACGACAGGTAAGAAAAGCATTCATTCCACGAAGCGAAGATTATACGCTTTTAGCTGCCGATTATTCTCAAATAGAACTTCGAATTATTGCGGCTTTAAGTGAAGAAGAAACCATGATTAATGCCTTTAAGAATGGAGAAGATATTCACGCATCAACGGCTTCAAAAGTATTTGATGTGCCTTTAAACGAGGTGACTCGTGAGCAGCGTAGTAATGCTAAAACCGTTAATTTTGGGATCATTTATGGTGTTTCGGCTTTCGGATTAAGTAATCAAACTAATTTATCGAGAAGCGAATCCAAAGAATTAATTGATACCTATTACACCACATACCCTAAGCTTAGAAACTTTATTAGTGAGCAAGTAGATTTTGCACGAGATAATGGTTATGTGCAAACCGTTTTAGGACGTCGTCGCTATTTAAAAGACATTAATTCTCGTAATGCTGTGGTTCGTGGTGCTGCAGAACGGAATGCCGTTAATGCACCCATTCAGGGTAGTGCTGCTGATATTATTAAAATTGCTATGATTAATATTTATAACAAACTTCAAGAAGGCGATTTTAAAACTAAAATGCTTTTACAAGTGCATGATGAATTGGTGTTTGATGTTTATAAACCCGAATTAGAAACCATTAAAACCTTAGTTAAAACAGAAATGGAAAGCGCATATAAGTTAGAAGTCCCTCTTGATGTTGATTTAGATATTGGCGATAATTGGTTGGAGGCGCATTAAATTTATTTATTTTCAATTATCATTGCATTGAAATAAGTTTTGTTTGTATTTCAACTCATAGTACCTGAGATCATTCAGTAATTTCTTTTTACTTTTTAATTGTTTTTTTTTGATTAAGGGAAACAATATTCCATACTGTAAAGACTAAAACAGCAAAAACGAGTATGACTAAAATTGTATTCATTGATTATTTTTATTAAAAGTAGGAAAATTCGTTTATTTTTGCATTAAATACACCCCTATAATCCCCTCGAGGGGATATTGGTTTGGATTGTCCCCTTGAGGGGACTTTAGGGGTGTCAGAGTACAAAATGTAAACCATGAGAAACAAAATAATTCCATATAATCCAGAATTAAAACTGCTAGCCAGACAATTAAGAAAGAACAGCACATTGCCCGAAGTTTTATTATGGCAAAATATAAAACAACGAGCTTTTGGCGTACAATTTCACAGACAAGTTCCCATGCTTAATTATATTGTTGATTTTTATTGTCATGAAATTGGTTTAGCTATTGAAATTGATGGTAGCAGCCATGACCATAGTTTTTTATACGATGCTAAAAGGCAAGGAGAATTAGAAGTTTATGGTGTTAAATTTTTGAGATTTTCAAATGAAGAAGTCAAGAAAAACATGTTCAGTGTTTTATTGGTTATTGAAGAGACTGTAAAAGAATTGATGGGATAATTGTAAAAAACTAATTCTGTAAAAAACACCCCTAAAGCCCCTTCAAGGGGACAATTATAACGACATATCTATATGCGTAGCTCAAATACTACCTACTATATTAATAACTTTAGTTTGTATTTAGGTTTCATGATTTAGATTGCCCCCTCAAGGGGATTACAGGTGTATTACTACCTCCGTTTTTTCTTAGATAAACCTTAGTCTTGTTTTTACGCTGATAAAAAGAAATAGCATTATCATGAAGTAATACTTTTAACAAATATTGGCATACTAATTTGTCCAAAAGATAGTATCTTTTTATCTAAAACTAAATTAACGCACTAATATTCTTTAACCTTCAATTGAAAATTGATTTCAATAAGATCTTCAACCACTATTAACCCCAAGGCTTTTTTAGGTGGTTCTAAATTAAAATCTCGAATATTTAAACACAACACTCCTTTAACAACTAATATATCTTCACCTTCTAATTCTACTGGAATTACATAAGATTTTGTAACTCCTGCTAGTTCTAAATCTAATAGTGCATTTACAAGATTTTCATCTTTGAGATCTTTACTTATCTCTTTTAATTTAATACGTATTTGTGGATGTGTTTCAGATTTTAAAAGCTCTTGAAAATCAGTATTTATTCCTCTTCCGCCACAATCAAAATCAGCATTTTCTAATACTAAAGTTGTTTTATTAAAAATAATTTTTGCTTTATGCCTCTTAAAAAAAACAGGGATTGGTTTATTTAATTTCAAGATATTGTATTGACACTTAAAACTATTAACATTGGTTTTCCCCTTAATAACAAGTTGGCTACTAGGTGTAATTACTACAGAGATACCCCTTAAACTTGAAAAAGCCAGCATTGTGAAGATAAAAATATAAAACAATACCTTTTTCATATTCTTTTTTTAACCAAAATATTTTTTTGTGTTATCAAATATAAAAATCAAGTCTAAAAGTGTTTGAGTTATTAATTAAACCAGCAACTCAATTATGCTACTTTTAGACTTAATTTTACATTTATTTTTTTAATTAGTCTTTAGAAACTTATAGCCGCTTCTAGCATAAATCCATTAAATTTACCATCTTCCAAAAGATTTCCAGTAGGATAGTCTTTATATTCTTGAACTACATATTCTGCCTTCATCAAAATGTTTTTGGTCATAAACCAACCAGCGCCTAATTGAAACCTATTAATATTTATATCATCACCACTCGTTAACTCAGCACTTACTGTATTGTATCGGCTACCTAAATAGAAATTTTCTGTTTCACCAAATCTATATATAATCTCACCCGCAAATTGTTTTGCTTCTCTCCTATCAACTTCACTTAAACTTCTTCCAGAGCTTATCTCTGCAGTTCCAAATACTTCAACTCCCTTATATTTGATAAAAGGGTTAACCATAACAGCAGTAATTTTATTATTAAAACTTGGATTAAAACGCCCTGATCTAAAATTATCACTAGCGGCATCTGCATCTTGCATAATATTGTAATATCTAGAACCTGCTCTATCTGCGCTATACAAATAAACACTTTGTGCATATCCTGTATTATATAAAGACCCCGTTAACCTAAATCTAAAATCATCATTTATTTGTTTGTCATACCCTAATTTTGCTAAAAAAGCTCCTCCTCCTGTTGTGCCATTGGACTCCTCTACATTTTGGTTTAATTTACCATTAGAAAATCCAATCATACCTAAAAATCCATTATTACGATAATAAAACTCAACTCCAACTTCTGTTGTAAATGAATCCATAATTAAGTTTCCTACAAATGGGTTGTGAATGGTTTGAGCGTTATCACTTCTTCTAAAATGGGCATCTCCGTAATTGTTTTCCATGTGTCCAATTTTAATGGTAGTATATTTCATGAAACCTTCCATAAAGCCTTCACTAATAAAATCTAACTTATCTATTTGGAAATATCCCCCTTTTACATAAGGTTCGTGGTGATGCCTAGAAGACAAATAAGTTCTTAAATGCATTCTCACACCATCAAAAAGCACCACATCTAAATCTAAATTAGCTGTTGCTAAATTAAAGTTACTCCCTACTTCTGACAAAGGAATAGCACCAGAATTCTCATTATCTAAAGCTTGAAATTGGAGTGTGGAGGCCCCACCTAATCTTACTTGTACACCATTAAAATTTGATACTGTATCTTTTGTTTTTGGACTCTCGAATACATTAACCCCTCTTTGATCTGGTTGCCTATAATTACCTAGGTCCCTGTTCTGTGCATAAAAACTAAATCCGGTAAATAGGATTACTAATAGTAATATTTTTTTTAAAATTGATTTCATAACTTCTATTTTTAACTGTTTATTATTTAGTTGATTTTTATTTAAAGACTGTTGAAAATTTAATTATTATATCATCACCAGTAGTAATTGTCCCTAATAGAGCTTTTGGTGGGTTTATATTAAAATCTGTCATTTTAATTTTTCTCTCACCTGTTAGTGTTATCTTAGATTCGATGATACTCGCGGTAAAATCTAATGTGATAGTTTTTTTTACTCCAGAAATAGTTAAGTCACCAAGTGCGCTTACTAAAAATGCGCCGTCCTCTTTATTGACAATGTTTTTAACTTCAATTAATTGAAATGAAATAATTTTATTGTGTTCTGTTTTTAAGGCTTTATAAGTGTTCTTATCCATTGAGGATTTTCCACTTTTCAAGCTCTCGGCCACTATGTTTATGGTGATTTTTTCTACTTGACAAGTTTCAACATCTTTAAAACTTATTTTTCCATCTTGCTTTTCGGCTACTATATCCCAATCATGTAAACTTGATGTTCCTGAAACCGTTAAAGATGATTCACTATTTATTAAATTAAATTCTTGTGCCTGAATTACATTTGCGATTATGACAAAAAGCACTATTAGACTTAAATATTTTGTTCTTGTTTCTTTGAATATTTTCATGGCTATATTTTTAATTATACTACAAATCTCTATCCAAATCGGATCGAAAACTATGATTTTTATCATAATATAAATCCTAAAAAAATTGGAACTTAGAAGTAAATCATCTCCGATGTAATCTGCGAGGAGTTCCTTAAATAAAATATTGATTCTTTAAAAGAAAAAAAATGTTAATTACTAAAAAATCAGATACTTGACTTAATAAAATGTAAATCGTAAAACTTAAGGCAAGCCCTGAATCCAATAATTTGAATGTGTATTACAGGCTTCTCAAAATTTAAGTTTCATTAATAAAAAAAAGCAAACAAACAGCTTTAATCTATCAGAATCAGGTAAACTGAAGGCGATCATTTTTATCACTAACATTTTATAGAGATAAATAGTTAAGCAAGCTTGTTAAAAATTGAATAAACTTAAAAATTTAGTTATTGAATTCTTGGAGACTTTTTAATAAACAAAATGAAGAAAATAATGATATTATTTAAAAGAATAATTCCTTAAAAAACAACTCTAAAGACCTACCTAGGAAAGCAACCAAAACCTTAAAAATCACCTGCGTTTCTTCTTACTCCTAAACTTAGTCTTATTTTTACGTCGATTAAAAGGAATAGCATCATCAAATGTATGCTTCGCTTCTCCGCTAGGTTTATTTTTACGCCATTTGTCATTTTCAGGCAAGAGTACTTTTAATAAATCCTGACGCCCCAATTTATTTAAAGTGTTTTTAATCCAAGCTTTATTTTCCTTTTTATACCAAAAGAAAAAACGGTGCTGTTCGTCTTTTTCTTTACGAGTTTTAGGTGTTTTTACTTTTTGAAGTGTGTATGGATGGTAACCACTGTAGTAAATAACCGTAGCCACCGTCATAGGTGTTGGCGTAAAACCTTGTACTTGCTCTAGCTGAAAACCCATATCTTTAGTTTCGGAAGCAAGATTAGCCATGTCTTCGACTTCGCAAGCTGGGTGATTCGATATAAAATAAGGGATTAACTGTAGCTTTAAATTCTTCTTAATATTAATCTTATCAAAACGCTCTTTAAACTTATGAAAATAAGAAAACGATGGTTTCCGCATTAATTTAAGAACAGGGTCACTAGTATGCTCTGGAGCTACTTTAAGTCTACCAGAAACATGTTTTGTCATAACCTCTTCAGTATAATCATCTAATTCTTTTGCATCCGCATTTTTATTAAATTCCGGTACGAGCATATCATGACGAATCCCACTGCCAATAAAAGACTTTTTTACTTTTGGATGCTTATCAACTGCTTGGTATAATTTAGTTAACGGTTTATGTGAGGTATCTAAATTGCTACAAATAACTGGCGAAATACAAGAAGGTGCTACACACTTATCACAAATCTCCTGCACTTTACCTTTCATCTTATACATATTGGCACTAGGTCCACCAATATCAGATAAATAGCCTTTAAAATCTGGCATATTGGCCACAACATCTACTTCTCTTAAAACAGATTCCTGACTACGAGACGCAATAAATTTTCCTTGGTGTGCCGAAATAGTACAAAAACTACAACCTCCAAAACAACCACGATGGATGTTAATGGAAAACTTAATCATTTCAAAAGCAGGAATGGGTCCTCGTTTATTGTATTTTGGATGTGGCAATCGTGTATAAGGCAATTCAAAAGAGGCATCAATTTCTTCCTCTGTCATCGTTGGATATGGCGGATTAATCATTAAAGTTTTATCACCTACTTTCTGAAAAATACGTCGCGCTGCCAATTTATTACTCTCTTGTTCTATAATCTTAAAATTAGCTGCATAAGCTTTTTTATCCTTTAAGCACGTTTCATGCGAAACAATTTCAACATCTTCCCAATTACTATTTTTCGGGATTTTAGCATCTTTATTTAAAAGTACTGCTGTTTGTTTTATAGTGGTAATACTGCTAAAAGGCACTCCTTTTTGCAACAAACGCACTACCTCTCGTAAAGGTTGCTCCCCCATTCCATAAACCAACATATCTGCTTTCGAACTTTCTAAAATAGTAGGCACTAATTTATCACTCCAATAATCGTAGTGTGTTACTCGACGTAATGACGCTTCAATACCCCCAATTAAAACAGGAACATCCGGCCATTTTTCTTTTAATATTTTAGAATAAACAGTAGTTGCATAATCCGGTCTAAAACCAATATCACCATTAGGTGTATAGGCATCTTTATCTCGGCGTTTTTTATTAGCATTATAATTGCTAATCATAGGATCCATACAGCCTCCAGTAACCCCAAAAAATAATTTTGGAGCACCTAACTTTACAAAATCCTGAAGGTTATCATTAACATTAGGTTGTGGCACCACAGCTACACGTAAACCATAACTTTCTAAAATTCGACCAATTACGGCTGGACCAAACGATGGGTGATCTACGTAAGCATCCCCACTAAATAGAATAACATCTAGTTCATCCCAACCACGTATTTTAACCTCTTTGTTTGTGGTAGGTAACCAATCTGAAAGCTGTAATTCTTGCATAGCAATGCAAAAATAGACAAAAATTGACTCTTAATACTTTAAACATAAAAGGCTTTAGCTTTTTTCAGTTAATAATCATAGACGCTAAAAAATAATTTATTACGATTTTAACGAGTCTGAAGCTTTCTTTAGTGATAATGAAGGAAACAAATGGTCTATTTTCGGAAACGCCATTGAAGGTCCGAGATTGGGTGAAACATTAACTGGAGCAAAATCTGTCATGAGTTATTGGTTTGCTATTGCTGCATTTTATCCAAATCCAGAGATTTATACACCTTAATAAAAGCCTATTAAAGCTTAGTATTTATTTATTATGCCATCTATTAATTTAGCACATTAAAATTTACATGAAATTATCTCTCCTCGCTATTTGGTAATCAAATATATAATCGTAAATTTGCAAACTCTTTTCGAGAGAGGAATGTTTAATAAATAAAATTAATTTAGTGTGGATACATTAAGCTACAAAACGATTTCAGCAAACAAAGCTACTGTAAACAAGCAGTGGGTTTTAGTTGATGCTGAAGGTCAAGCACTTGGTCGTCTCGCTTCTAAAGTTGCAAAACTTTTAAGAGGTAAGCACAAGCCAAACTTCACACCACATGTTGATTGCGGTGATAACGTTATTGTTATCAATGCAGAAAAAATCAGTTTATCTGGAAACAAATGGAACGATAAAACGTACATTCGTCACACAGGTTACCCAGGTGGTCAAAGAAGTTTAACTGCTACAGAATTGTTTGGAAAAGACCCTGCAAGAGTAGTAGAAAAATCAGTAAAAGGAATGTTGCCTAAAAATAAATTAGGTGCAGCTATATTCCGTAATTTAAATGTTGTTGTTGGTTCGACTCATACACATGAAGCTCAAAAGCCAAAAACAATTAACTTAAACGAATTCAAATAATGGATGTAATTCACAAAATTGGCCGTAGAAAGACGGCTGTTGCTCGTGTGTATGTTGCCCCAGGAAAAGGGAACATCACGATTAATAAAAAAGACATAGCAGCTTACTTTACTACTGCAACATTACAGTATAAAGTAAAGCAACCTTTAGTTATGACTAACAATGATAGCAACTTTGATATTACAGTAAATGTATTTGGAGGCGGTATTACAGGTCAAGCAGAAGCTGTTCGTTTAGCAATATCTCGCGCTATGTGCGAAGTTGATGCTGAAAACAGATTAACTTTAAAACCAGAAGGTTTATTAACAAGAGATCCAAGAATGGTGGAGCGTAAAAAATTCGGACAGAAGAAAGCGCGTAAGAAATTCCAGTTCTCTAAACGTTAAAATCCTCAACTTGGTTGGGGATCTGCATATCAGTTATCTCAATCTTGTTGGAATTAAAAAATTTAAAAAGATGCTGAAACAAGTTCAGCATTTAAAAAACCAGTTATTGTTGTCCATGACTTAATTAGTCAGGATTTAGTTTAGCATCTAAATGGTTAAGGCGATTTTAAAAAAATGACCACTTAATCATTGCTAATTCAACAGAACGTAAACTATTACAAAAATGGCAGTAGAAGTAAAAGAATTACTTGAAGCAGGTGTACACTTCGGTCACCTTACACGTAAATGGGATCCAAATATGGCTCCTTACGTATATATGGAACGTAACGGTATCCATATTATCAACTTATACAAAACAGCGGCAAAAATTGAGGAAGCAGGAGCAGCATTAAGCAAAATTGCTAACTCTGGTCGTAAAATTTTATTCGTTGCAACAAAAAAACAAGCAAAAGATATCGTAGCAGAAAAAGCCGGTGCTATTAATATGCCTTACATCACTGAAAGATGGCCAGGAGGTATGTTAACCAACTTTGTTACTATTAGAAAAGCTGTTAAAAAAATGGCTACTATTGATAGAATGAAGAAAGATGGTACGTTCATGACTCTTTCTAAAAAAGAACGTTTACAAGTAGATCGTTTAAGAGCTAAGTTAGAGAAAAACTTAGGTTCTATTAGCGATATGACACGTTTACCAGGTGCTTTATTTGTTGTAGATATTAAGCGTGAACACATCGCTATTAAAGAAGCTCAAAAATTAAACATTCCTATTTTTGCTATGGTAGATACCAACTCAGACCCACGTCAAGTTGATTACGTTATCCCAGCAAATGATGATGCTTCTAAATCTATAGATAAGATTTTAACTCATGTAGCTTCTGCTGTTTCTAAAGGCTTAGCTGATCGTAAAGCTGAAAAAGAAGCAAGCGCTGCTAGCGCTAACGAAGCTCCAGCTCCTAAAAAAGAAGCGGCTCCAAAAGCAAAAGCAGCTCCAGTTAAAGCAGCAGTTGCAAACGAAGAAGAAGAATAAATAACATTAACAAAACACAAAAAAGTCGTTTAGTCTTTTTCTTTGTTGAAAATTTATTGAACGACTTTTTTAAATTATAATAATTATGAGTACTACAGTAAAAATTACAGCTGCTGAAGTAAATAAATTAAGAAAAGCAACTGGAGCAGGTATGATGGACTGCAAAAAAGCCTTAGTTGAAGCTGAAGGTAATTTTGATAAAGCTATTGAAGTTCTTCGTAAAAAGGGACAAAAAGTAGCTGAAAAGAGAGCCGATAGAGATTCTTCTGAAGGTGCTGCTGTTGCTAAAATTAATGCAGAACAAACTGAAGGTGTTGCTATTGTATTAGGTTGTGAAACTGATTTTGTTGGTAAAAATGAGAACTTTTTAGCTTTAGCTAATGAGTTAGCAGAAATCGCATTAAGCTCTGACACTAAAGAAGACTTTTTAGCTTCTAATTTTGGAGGCATGTCTGTTGCAGAAAAATTAGTTGAACAAACTGGTGTCATTGGTGAAAAACTAGACATTACTTCTTTTGAAAAGTTAAAAGCTGATTATGTTGGTTCTTACGTTCACATTAATAAAATTGCTGCTTTAGTAGGTTTAAGTACTAAGGTTGATAAGGCTGACGTTTTAGTTAAAGATGTTGCCATGCAAGTAGCTTCTATGGGAGCAACTACATTGTCTTATAAAGATTTCGATCCTGCTTATGTAGCATCAGAAACTGAAGCTAGAATTGCTGTTATAGAAAAAGATAATATAGAATTAGGACGTTTAGGTAAAACCCTTAAAAATGTACCTCAATACATTTCTATGGCGCAACTTACTCCAGAAGTTTTAGCTAAAGCTGAAGAAGCAGCTAAAGCCGAATTAAAAGCCGAAGGCAAACCAGAACAAATCTGGGATAGAATTTTACCAGGAAAAATGGAGCGTTTTGTTTCTGATAATACAACATTAGATCAAGAACAATGTTTATTAGATCAAAACTTTATTAAAGATGAAAAATTAAACGTTGCTAAATACGTAGCATCTTACGGTGATGTTGAAATTACAGGTTTTAAACGTGCATCTGTAGGGTAATATATTCCTGAGAAGGTAAAATCTTAAAAAATTTAAACCACTATTCAAAATTTGAATAGTGGTTTTTTTATTTTGATAAATAGGTCTTCGGTAAACAGCAAAAAATTGTTTAGTTTTGCACAACTTCAGTAAATAACACATGAAATATAAAAGAATTCTTTTAAAACTATCTGGCGAGGCATTAATGGGAAATCGTCAATACGGTATTGACCCTGAACGATTAGCAGAATATGCCCAAGATATAAAAACCATTACAGATAAAGGTGTAGAAGTTGCCGTCGTTATTGGAGGTGGCAATATTTTTAGAGGTGTAGCAGGTGCCAGCAAAGGAATGGATCGAGTACAAGGAGACTACATGGGTATGTTAGCCACTGTTATAAATGGTTTAGCTTTGCAAGGTGCTTTAGAAGATGCAGATATACCAACACGATTACAGACAGCTATTAAAATTAACGAAGTAGCAGAACCCTTTATTAGAAGAAGAGCGATGCGCCATTTAGAAAAAGGACGCGTTGTTATTTTTGGTGGTGGTACAGGAAATCCTTATTTTACTACAGATTCTGCTGCAGTTTTAAGAGCTATAGAAATTGAAGCGGATGTTATTTTAAAAGGAACTCGCGTTGACGGAATTTATAATACAGATCCCGAAAAAGACGATAATGCGATTAAATTTAATTTCATATCTTTTGACGATGTTTTACGTAAAGGCCTAAAAGTAATGGATACTACGGCATTTACACTTAGCCAAGAAAACAAATTACCTATTATTGTTTTTGATATGAATAGGAAAGGGAATTTATTAAAAGTAGTTTCCGGTGAAAAAATCGGTACTGAGGTAAATATATAAAACTTGGTGTGATTTTTGAAATGAATGTATTCAAGTTTGGTTTGAAACCAACAAATTAAAAAACGAATAACATTTAGTAATTTAATGGATACGTCCAGATACTATTTTTCAGATATAAAAGTTTAATACAATGAACGAAGACATACAATTTATATTAGATACAACAAAAGAAGCTATGACTAATGCTATAAAGCATTTAGAAAAACAATTTGTTAATATTAGAGCAGGAAAAGCAAGTCCTGCTATGCTTGGCAGTGTTATGGTCGACTATTATGGGTCACAAACGCCATTGAGCCAAGTTGCTAATGTAAATACACCCGATGGAAGAACCATTACCGTACAACCTTGGGAAAAAAGTATGCTACAAGAAATAGAACGTGGTATTGCCTATGCAAACCTTGGTTTTAACCCAATGAATAACGGCGAAACTATAATTATTAATGTCCCACCATTAACAGAAGAACGTAGACGCGATTTAGCAAAACAAGCTAAAGCTGAAGCTGAAGATGCTAAAGTTAGTATAAGAACAGCTCGTAAAGATGCTAATAACGATATTAAAAAATTAGATGACGTATCGGAAGATTTAATTAAGAATGCTGAAATTGATGTACAACAAATGACAGATACTTATGTAAAAAAGGTTGATGATCTTTTCGATATAAAAGAAAAAGAAATCATGACAGTATAATTGAAAAGGCGACGTCTGGTTACTGAGCGTAGCCAAAGTAGTCGTTTTTTTTAAACCTTTAGTCTCTCTATGCTTAAATGTTAAAACATGTTACTCACTTACTTTTTTTTATTTGTGCAGTATTTGTGCAGGCACAAACTTCATCAGAACACATTTTAGAACCTGCTAAAGATTCTATTAAAAAACGTGAGTTTATAAAACATCTTGGCAACGGGTATCTACCTACTAGGTATTTTAACTTCGATTTAAGGTATTTAATTAAATATAATCAATACGAAGGTGTAAGAACAGGTTTAGGCGGTGTAACTAACGATGCATTTTCGAAAAAATACCGTATAAACAGTTATGGTGTATATGGTTTTAGAGATCATCGTTTTAAATATAGTTTAGGAGGCGGATTTAGATTAGCCGAAAAAACGAATACTTGGGTAAACATTTCTTATACCAACGATTTACAAGAAACAGGGAGCGCTAAATTTTTAACAGATGGCCGTTTCTTTCAATTCTTTGAACCTCGCTTATTAAACATAGATTTATTTCACAAGTTTGTCTCAAAATCTATAAATATAGAACATCAATTAAACCCAAAATTATTTACCGAAGTCGAGTTGGCTGTTAGCAATATAGATCCCACTTACAGTTATGGCTATATTTTAGACAATAATATAGTAACTACTTTTCATTTAAGTACTGCTGTAACATCTTTACAGTGGAATCCATTTAATAAAGTTGACATTTTAGAAAATGGGTCGAAAGAAATTAAAAAAGGATATCCGCAGTTTACACTTCAATACACAAAGAGCTTTAAAGATGTTTTTAAAAGTGATTTTAACTTTTCTAAATTAGATTTTAGAACTATTTATAAAATAGGAAATGAAAACGAAGGAGCTTCTGAAATAACCTTAGTTTCCGGAATAACAAATGGTAATACACCATTAACACACTTATATCACGCTTATCCTAACAATATTACTAAAGAAACTGTTATGCAACGTTTTTCTGTTGCAGGGTTAAATAGTTTTGAAACTATGTATTTTAATGAATTTTTTTCAGATAAGTTTACTACAATTCAGCTAAAGCATTATTTAAAGCCTTTCAACATTTCTGAACATTATAAACCACAAATCGTTTTAACAACCCGATATGCTATAGGTGATATAAAACAACCTGAATTACATCAAAATGTGACTTTTGGATCTTTAAAAAAAGGCTACACAGAATCTGGTTTTGAAATTAATAAATTGCTCTTTGGTTTCGGTTTAAGCTTTACTTACCGCTATGGCGCTTACCACTTACCGGAATTTAGCGATAATATTGCTTTAAAGTTTACATTTAACGTCTCTTTATAACGTTTTACACTCCTTTTTTCTACCTTTGCGCTTCTTTTAGATAAGGGGCATGTTTAAATTATTTAGTAAAGATTTTTGGGATATTATAGCAAGGTTGATTTTACGGAATAAAATCATCATCCTTATTGGTATTGTGGCAGTTACCATATTCTTTAGTACAAAGTGGGAAAACATGCGTTTTACTTATACTGAAGCTAATTTATTGCCAGACGATCATGACGTCAACATCATTTATAATAACTTTTTAAAAACCTTTGGAGAAGAGGGAAATCTTATTGTATTAGGAATAAAAGATAGTACGCTCTTTACTGTTGAAAAATTAAATGCCTGGAATAAACTTTCAGAAAGTTTTAAAAAATATCATGAGGTTGAAACGGTTGTTTCTATTAAAGACCTTCAGAAGCTTATAAAAGATACTGAAAATGAAAAATTTAATTTAGAACCTTTTATAAAAGATTCTATTTCTTCAATAGCACAAGTTGAAGCACTTCAGGAAGAGCTCTTTAAAAAATATCCTTTTTATGATAATTTTTTATTCAATACTAAAACAAAAACCATTCGAACAGCCCTTTATTTAAAAAAGGATATTGTAAATACGTCTGCCAGAAAAGATTTTGTCGTAGATGTTTTGATTCCAAAAATAAATACATTTCAAGAATCGCATAACTTGGATGTTAGAATATCGGGCATGCCTTATATTAGAACTTTAAATTCGCAAAATATTGTTGATGAAATCAGTTTATTTGTAGGTGCTGCGCTATTAGTAACTTCTATTATTTTCTTTTTCTTTTTCAGATCGTTTAGGGCTACTATAATTTCGCTTATTGTGGTGTGCATCGGTGTGATGTGGACCTTGGGAATTCTAGGGTTATTAAACTACGAAATAACTGTTTTAACAGCGCTCATCCCACCGTTAATTATTGTTATTGGTATTCCAAACTGTATTTTTTTAATTAATAAATACCAACACGAAGTAAAATTACATGGCAACAAGGTAAAATCGTTGCAACGTGTTATCACAAAAATCGGGAATGCCACTTTAATGACCAATGTTACCACGGCTTGCGGATTTGCAACTTTCATTTTAACAGAAAGTCAACTTTTAAAAGAATTCGGTATTGTAGCATCATTAAGCATTTTAGCCATTTTTATTCTGTGCTTGCTTATTATTCCTATTATTTACACCTTTTTACCTTATCCAAAAGAGCGGCATTTAGAGCACTTAAACAAACGTTGGATAGGTGGTTTCGTAAATTGGATGGAGCGCATGGTAAGACAAAAACGCATTGCTATTTATTGCACATCTTTGGTTTTATTAATAGTAAGTATTATTGGCATTTATCAAATAAAAATTTCTGGTAGTTTAATAGAAGATATGTCTAAAAAAACAGAGTTTTTTAATGACATCCGTTTTTTTGAAAAAGAGTTTAATGGTATTATGCCTTTAGAAATTATGATTGACACCAAGCGCAAAAAAGGTGTTATGAAACTTTCTACTCTAAAACGTATGGATGAGTTAGAAGATTTAATTATTGAAACTCCAGAATTGTCTAAACCAATATCGGTAGTGGGCTTAGTTAAATACTCTAAACAAGCTTATTATAATGGTAATACTAAATTCTATCAATTACCAACATCGCAAGAGAATAGTTTCATTTTATCCTATGCTAAAAACTCATCTTCAAATGTAGATTTACTTAAAAATTTTGTTGATAGTACCGGGCAATATGCTCGTATTACAACATTTATGAAAGATATTGGAACCGATAAAATGGAACGTATCGAAGAAAATCTTCAAAATAAAATAGACAAAGTTTTTCCAAAAGAAAAATACGATGTTACCATGACAGGTAAAGCCTTAGTATTTCAAAAAGGCACCAAATACCTTGTTAAAAACTTAGCCATATCATTATCGCTTGCCATCTTTTTAATATCCTTGTTTATGGCCTATATGTTTAGGTCGGGAAGAATGATTATTGTATCGTTAATACCAAACCTACTACCATTGTTAGTAACAGCCGGTTTAATGGGGTATTTAGGAGTACCTATAAAACCTTCAACCATATTAGTATTTAGTATTGCTTTTGGTATTTCGGTAGATGATACCATTCATTTTTTAGCAAAATACCGTCAAGAACTTCAAGCGAACCATTGGAAAATTAAAATCTCCGTTTACGGTGCTTTACGAGAAACCGGGGTTAGCATGTTTTATACCTCTATCGTCCTGTTTTTTGGATTTTCGGTATTTACTATTTCCAGTTTTGGTGGTACTGTAGCATTAGGTGCTTTGGTCTCTGCCACACTGCTATTTGCCATGTTATCAAACTTACTTTTATTACCTTCTTTATTGCTATCGTTAGAGCGCAGTATTGCAAATAAAGAAGTACTAAGAGAACCTGCTATTAATATTATTCCCGAAGAAGACGAAGCAGAAAACGAAAATTCCAATATTTAAAATCTTAAATTCCAATCTATCACAATTTTGGAGTTTGTTTTTTAAATATTTGGTGCTTGAAAGCCGATACGCTTTTTTTATCTTTACGCTTTAAATTTTAGTGCTTATGAAATCACGTACAGTTTCAGAATTATTGTCACAAGATATTGTTTATCCAGAAGTAGAAATTAAAGGCTGGGTTAGAACCTTTAGAGCAAATCGTTTTATTGCTTTAAACGATGGTTCTACATTAAGTAGTATTCAATGTGTTGTTGATTTTGAAAATTTCGATGAAGCACTTTTAAAACGTATAACCACTGGAGCAGCAATTTTTGTTAAAGGCGAATTAGTTGAAAGCCAAGGCAAAGGGCAAAAAGTTGAAATACAAGTCAATCATATTGAAGTTTTAGGAGATTCCGATCCAGACACCTACCCTATTCAACCCAAAAAACATTCGTTTGAATTTTTACGAGAAAATGCACATTTACGTACTCGTACAAACACATTTAGTGCTATTATGCGTTTACGTTCGGCATTATCGTTCGCCATTCACAAATATTTTAACGAGAACGGTTTTTACTATATGCATGCTCCTATTATAACAGGAAGCGACGCTGAAGGTGCAGGAGAAATGTTTAAAGTTTCTAGTCTCGATTCTAAAAATCCACCTTTAGACGATGATGGAAACATAGATTACTCTAAAGACTTTTTTGGGAAAGAAACCAATTTAACGGTTTCCGGTCAGCTTGAAGCAGAAACCTATGCCATGTCTTTAGGTAAAGTATATACATTTGGGCCTACTTTTAGAGCAGAAAACTCAAATACATCAAGGCATTTAGCTGAATTTTGGATGATTGAGCCAGAAGTTGCATTTATGGACTTGGCGGGCAATATGGATTTAGCCGAAGATTTTATGAAATCTGTTATAAAATACATTTTAGATAATAACCGCGAGGATTTAGAATTTCTTGATAAACGTTTACAGGACGAGGACAAAACAAAACCTCAGGCCGAAAGAAACGATATGACTTTGATAGAAAAACTAAATTTTGTAACAGATAATCATTTCAAACGCGTTAGCTATACGGAAGCTATCGATATTTTACGCAATTGTAAACCTAATAAGAAAAAGAAATTTAAATATTTAATTAACGAATGGGGAACAGATTTACAAAGTGAACACGAGCGTTTTCTCGTAGAAAAACACTTTAAATGTCCAGTAATTTTATTTGATTACCCGGCAAATATCAAAGCGTTTTACATGCGCTTAAATGACGATGGAAAAACCGTTCGCGCTATGGATATTTTATTCCCCGGTATAGGGGAAATTGTTGGTGGTGCACAACGTGAAGAACGTTTAGATATTTTAAAACAAAGAATGGCAGCTATTAATATTCCTGAAGAAGACCTTTGGTGGTATCTGGATTTACGAAAGTTTGGTACTGCTGTTCATTCTGGTTTCGGATTGGGTTTTGAACGTTTAGTTATGTTTGCTACCGGCATGAGTAATATTAGAGATGTTATTCCGTTTCCAAGAACCCCTCAAAACGCAGAATTTTAAAAACAATAACCCTTTGGCTAGTAGCAGGTAAAAGTTTTTTTTTACTTTTATTGCAAACCAAATCAGAATATGCTTAAGCAGTATTTACAATTTAAATTATCGCAAAAACTATCGCCGCAACAAATTCAATTAATGAAATTGATACAGTTGCCTACCCAAGCTTTTGAACAGCGCTTAAAACAAGAATTGGAAGAGAATCCGGCTCTCGAAAGTGGCAAAGAAGATAATGATGAATACGATTCTGAGTTTAGTAATACAGACGATTTTAATGAAGGTGAATCTATAAATGCAGATGATATTAATGTTGATGAATATTTAAGTGATGATGAAATTCCTGATTATCGTACACAAGTCAATAATTATAGTAGCGATGATGAAGAAAAAACAATGCCTTATGCAGCAGGCACATCATTTACACAACATTTAATAAACCAATTAAACACGTATCGTCTCAATGATGAAGAGCGCGAAATCGCAGAATTTTTAGTAGGAAGTGTTGATGAAAGTGGTTATATACGCAGAGAGTTAAGCGATATTATGGACGATTTGGCGTTCACTCAAAATGTTTATACTACTGAAGAAAAAATTGAAAGCGTTCTAAGAATTGTGCACCAATTAGACCCTGCTGGTGTTGGAGCAAGAAGTTTACAAGAGTGTTTAAGCATTCAATTACATAGAAGAGAAAAAACACCTCATTGCGAATTGGCAATAAACATTATTGACAATGCGTTCGATCAATTTATAAAAAAGCACTATCAGAAATTAATTCAAAAGTTTGATGTTTCTGAAACTCAGTTAAAAGATGCTATTTCAGAAATTGAACATTTAAACCCCAAACCGGGAGGTTCTTATGCAGGAAATAATAGAATTGTAGAACACGTTGTTCCCGATTTTGCTATTAAAATTATAGATGGCGAATTAGAGTTAACGCTTAATGGAAGGAATGCACCAGAGCTTCATGTATCGAGAGAATACAATAACATGCTTAAAGGGTATAAAGACACTAAAGACAAATCTAAATCACAAAAGGATGCCGTTATCTTTATAAAACAGAAACTAGATGCTGCAAAGTGGTTTATCGAAGCTATAAAACAGCGCCAACAAACTTTGTTTGTTACCATGAGCGCTATTATGCATTATCAAAAAGACTATTTTTTAACAGGCGATGAGCGTAACTTAAAGCCTATGATTCTAAAAGATATTGCCGATGAAATTTCTATGGACGTTTCAACAGTGTCTAGAGTTGCAAATAGTAAATATGTTGATACCCCTTATGGAACAAAATTGATTAAAGAGTTCTTTTCTGAATCTATGAAAAACGATCAAGGAGAAGATGTCTCTACAAGAGAAATCAAAAAAATATTGGAAACAGTTATAGAAGAAGAAAACAAGAAAAAACCTTTAACAGACGAAACCTTAGCTACTATCTTAAAAGAAAAAGGGTATCCTATTGCGCGACGTACAGTAGCTAAATACAGAGAGCAACTGGATATTCCTGTTGCCAGATTACGTAAAAAAATATAATGGATAAAATACTACGAAGTATCTCATATATTTTTAATCCGTTATTAATACCTATCTTGGGTGTCATTTTTTATTTTTATATAACGCCGCGGTTTATTCCAGAAGATATCGTAAAAGCAAAGTTAGTGTCTCTTTTTATCCTAACAGTTATTTTACCTATTCTCCTTTATTTTTTGTTAAAAACATTGGGTAAGGTAAAATCAATTCATTTGGAAACTACAAAAGAGCGTATCATCCCTTTAATACTTAACTGTTTTGTTATCATAATAGTGTTACAACGTATTATTATGATTTCTCAAATTATAGAGCTTTATTTTTTCTTTGTTGGCATATTAATCTCCAATATGGCATGTCTAATGCTTGCTGTTTTTAAGTTTAAGGCAAGTATCCATATGATTTCTATTTCTGGATTATTCGTATTCTTTACTATCTTAAGTATTCATTTTAGTATAAACATTAATAATACATTAGCTTTGGTAGTCATAATAATTGGAGCTGTCGCTACATCCAGACTACATGTACATGCACATACTTACAAAGAACTTATTATGGGCGTTTTTGTTGGAGTGATTCCTCAATTAATTTTAGTGTCTTATTGGTTATAGAATATAAAACATCAAACCAATTTTTACTGCATTCATATCCATTTTATTTCCATTTAAACGCGCATCGCTAGAAAAGATAGGATTTAAAGCATAATATAAAAACACATTCCAGGTATTATAACCAGCACTTAATGTTAAACCATATTGAAAGTCATTAAAAGCTTCAATATCACTGTATCTTATCTTTCCTAAATCACCTTTGTACTTAGTAGTATGCGTTAACACATAACCTAATTTAAACCCCATATAAATGCGCCAAAAATTATAATCTGTTGCTGTAGACGTTCGCCATCTAAACTCAATAGGAAGTTCTATTAAATGGCTTGAGAATTTATTTTTAGTGTATGTGCTGCTAGATTCTAAAACACTATAAGTTACACCCCCATTGTCTTTATTAATAAGCAAGTTTTGATTAAATGAATTAGCAGAATACCCAAGCCCTAAACCTATGGCAATATTTCTATTTTTATTAATAGGCATATCTTTAATAAAGCCTAAATGAAAGCCTAAAGAGAAACCGCTTTGCGAAACATTTGCTGGCTTTTTGCCTAACAAGTTATATGTAACACCTGCGTAAAATTGGTCTTCTTTATAAAGCGAGTCCACTTCTTCATTAATATGTTCTTCTTGAGCAAAGCAACATACAAAACTCATTAAAAAAAATATGGAAACAAATAGATGATATTTCATTAATAATATTATTATACTAACATGCAATTATAATTAAAATTGTCTAAGTTTTAAAAACAAAAAGGCGTTTTGAGTTTATCAAAACGCCTTTATCTTATATATTTTAAGAATATAAAACTAATCTCTTCCCAATACAGAACCTTTTTTAGTGGTATAGTTAATTTTAAGCGCATTAACTTTTCTTAACTCCTGCTTTATATCTCCAATTAATCCCATATTGGCATCACTGTCTACTTTTAAGGCAGTTGTTAAAAATGGTACTAATTCTTCACGTTTATCAGCTCTTTCTGCAGCGATAAAAGCAGCAATATCCTTTACATCTGCAAACTTATCATTAAGTTGTATTTTTGTTTCTGTTCCGTATTGTTTAAAATTTTCACTTGGCTTACCTGCATAAATATACATGACCAAATCCTTCTTATCCAGCTTTTCTACCTGATCAGCAAATGGTAAATTATTTTCAATCATTAAAGAATTTTGCCTCATTACCGTAGCTACCATAAAGAAGAATAACAACATAAATACAATATCCGGTAAAGAAGCTGTATTTACTGCCGGCATATCGCCACTTTTTTTCTTATTAAATTTAGACATGTTTTATAAATGTTAAATTATTGTACTTCTGAAAGTTTTTGAGGATAATCAATCTTTATTTGATTGATCCTCTCTTTTAACTTATCCTTATTTCCTTGCCAATTTACATCCTTATAGTTTGCTTGCATTTCTGCAAAAGATTTCCCATATAGTGCCTGAGCTCTAATATCTCTTAATTCGTTATAAGCTGCTACCAATTCATTTTGAACAGCTATATAAGTCTTATAAGTTGTTTCTCGCTCATTTTTTAAGGATATTATCGCCTTATCCGGATTATCTGAAGATGCTATATCTTTTTCTCCACTACAATAATCACATGTTCCATCTCCGCCATTATCTAAAAATTTAAAGGCTGCTGCTCTTAACTCACTAATCTCCATTAACTCATCTTCTACAAGCAACTGATCTTTACCATTTAGAAGAACAGTAAAAATGTTTCTTTCCTTAATAATAACTTCTTCATCAGACTCTTCCATAGGTGGGAGTTTTCTATTAATCCCGGAATCTGTTTCGATCGTTGTTGTTACTAAGAAAAATATTAATAGTAAGAACGCAATGTCGGCCATGGAGCCTGCATTTACTTCTGGTGCTGCTCTTTTTGCCATAATTTATTTATTTAATATTTTTTTTACTCCAGAAAATAACATAGATGCTATAGCCAAAAATGCCAATACATAAAATGTGTATAATCCAGCACCTACTTTTTTGGAAGTAGCCTCAGTAACATCCAATCCCTTCTTTGTAAAAGGTGCTAGATCTAAATCTGTACCTGAAGACATAACATAAGAAACAACTATAATTGCTAAAAAAGCGCCAACAATCATTAATGTCTTCTTAATATTTCCTTCAAATAGTCCTTTTATAACAAACAAAAAAACCATTACCAATATCAATCCGAGTATAGTATATGCTATATACAGCATATTTCCACTCATACTTAAAGCAGTATCTTCATCACCAGCTATTATCATTAGTGCAAAAATCGCGCCAACAATAGCAAGTGCATAAGCTACTACTTTTAAAATCTTATGTAAATTCATAATTTTTTATATTTAATTATTACTTTTTATTTCTAATTAATAGATCCATTAACGTAATAGAAGCATCTTCCATGTCGTTAACAATACTATCAATTTTAGCAATAATGTAATTGTAAAAAATTTGAAGTATAATAGCTACTATTAAACCAAATACGGTTGTTAAAAGTGCTACTTTAATACCTCCTGCAACGAGAGATGGTTGTATATCTCCAGCAGCTTCAATTTTATTAAAAGCTTCAATCATACCAATTACCGTACCCATGAAACCAAGCATCGGAGCAAGAGCAATAAATAATGAGACCCAAGATACATTTTTTTCTAGTTGCCCCATTTGGACACCTCCATAAGCAACAACAGCTTTTTCAGCAGCTTCTATACCTTCGTCAGTTCTGTCTAACCCTTGGTAGTAGATAGATGCGATTGGGCCTTTTGTATTTCTACAAACTTCTTTTGCCGCTTCAACACCACCTGAAGATAAAGCATCTTCAACGCTTTGTGTTAATTTTTTTGTATTAGTAGTTGAAAGGTTTAAAAAGATAATTCTTTCTATAGCAATTGCTAATCCAAGAATTAAACATAATAATACAATACCCATAAAGCCAGCTCCTCCTTCCAAGAAATACTTTTTTAATACTTGATGAAATCCAAGAGGCTGGTCTGCTGCTGCATCTTCCGACTCTTGAGTTGTATTAATAGTTGTTGATGTTGCTACTGTAGTTGTGTTTGCAATTGTTGTTGCATTAATAGTTCCAAATGCCATCATTCCTGTTATGGCAAGGAGAGAAAATAATCTTTTCATGTTCTAGATCTTAATATATTAGTTAAAGTGTTAAAGATATTAAAAAAAAAGCAATTAAAAATAAAATAACAGCAGAGAGGAAGGGATTCGAACCCTCGATACGCTTTTGACGTATACACACTTTCCAGGCGTGCGCCTTCGACCACTCGGCCACCTCTCTGTATTTTTAATATGCATTTTGTTTATTGGGGGCTCAAATAACAAAAAAAACTTTGAACGCTAAAATTTTAAGAGTTAATTTTAAGACATTTCACCCCGTAAAGACACTTCGTACATGGTTTTGAGGTGATTACCATGTGTATTTTGTCCCAATAAATACATTAATTTACTTATTGCAGCTTCAGTTGTAATGTCTTTTCCGGAAATAACACCTAGATTTTTTAGCTCATTACTGGTTTCATAATGCCCCATCATAACACTTCCTCCAGAACATTGCGTTATATTTATAATATATATCCCTTTTAAAATATTTTCTTTTAACATATTAATAAACCATGTTTCGGTAGTACAATTTCCCGCGCCATAGGTTTCAATAATTACTGCTTTTAAATTCGACGTATTAAAAATACTTCGCAATACACTTTCTGTAATTCCTGGGAAAAGTTTTATTAGGGCAATATTATTGTCTAAATTTTTATGAACTTTTAGAGCTTCCTTTATATTAGGCTTAAACAAATGTTCTTTATTAACTTTTAAATGTACGCCAGACTCTGCCAAATCGGGATAATTTAAAGATGCAAAAGCTTCAAAGTGTTCTGCATTTATTTTTGTTGTTCTATTTGCTCTATATAGTTTGTATTCAAAATATAAACACACCTCCTTAATTATCGGCTCTCCTTTACTTTGTAATGACGCTATTTGTATGGATGTAATTAAATTTTCCTTAGCATCTGTTCTTAAGTCACCTATTGGCAGTTGAGACCCCGTAAAAATGATTGGTTTCGCTAAATTTTCTAACATAAAACTTAGCGCAGAAGCAGTATAGCTCATAGTGTCGCTTCCGTGTAAAACCACAAAACCATCAAACGCCTCGTAATTAGTTTCTATTATTTCTGCAATTTGTATCCAATATTTTGGATTCATATTACTCGAATCTATAGGTTCGTTAAACGATACGGTATCTATATGACATTCTAAGAGTTGTAATTCCGGGATTTTTTCTAAAAGTGTTTTGAAATCGAATGCTTTAAGCGATCCGGTTTTAAAATCTTTAACCATACCAATGGTTCCTCCAGTATATACCAATAATATCTTTGGTTTTATGTCACCCATATTTTAAATTTTAAAAACGTCTTTAGAATTTTGAGTCGTTATGGCTGCTATTTCTTCTAAAGATACACCATATATATATACTAATTTTTCCAAGACTTTTATAACATAGGCACTTTCATTTCGTTTTCCTCTATATGGGGCAGGAGCCAAATAAGGAGCATCTGTTTCTAACACGACATGTTTAAGATCTATTTCATTTAAAAAAGTATCAATTTTTCCATTCTTAAAAGTGGCTACACCTCCTATACCCAGTTTCATATTATACGAAATTGCTTGATGGGCTTGTTCTAACGTTCCTGTAAAACAGTGAAAAATACCGAATAAGTCATCACTTTTTTCTGTTTCTAAAACTTCAAATATTTCATTAAATGCGTCTCTACAATGTATAACTATTGGTAATTTATATTGTTTGGCAAGCTTGATTTGATGTTTAAATGCTTCTTGTTGAATTCCTAATGTCGATTTATCCCAATATAAATCAATCCCAATTTCGCCCACAGCATAAAAGTGCCGTTTGGCAAGCATGTCTTCTACATGTTTCAACTCAGCTTTATAATTGTCTTTTACATGGGTAGGATGTAAACCCATCATTAAAAACATATTATTAGGATACTCTTTTTCAAGCTGAAGCATGGCTTCTGTATGCTCAGAATCTATTGCCGGAATAAAAAACCGGGACACACCTTCCTCTATAGCACGATGTATCATCTCGCCTCTATCTTCATCAAAATCTTTACTATATAAATGGGTATGGGTGTCTGTAATAATCATTTGGTAAAAATAAAAAAGTCACCATTAATTTGATGACTTTCTTTAAGCTTATTTATCTTACCTTTAAATTTAAGGTTTGTATTCTTGTGCCATGAGACAATACTTAGCCCACGCGCCCCGCTTCTTATTCTAATTTATTAATAAGGTTTTGCGCTTCCTTATAATCTTCTGCATATTTTGGTATGGTTTTTAATATTTCTAAACAAGCAGCAAAGTCTTTCTGTTTTAATTTACTTAAAGCCGAATACCAAATTGCTTTGCTTTTATAAACCGACTGGGTATTAGAAAGTCTGCTGAATAAACTATCGGCTTCATCAAATTTATCTATTTCTAATAGCGCAATACCTCGGTATAATTGCAATTCTTTATTCGAATTATCTTTGGCTAATAACTGTCCAAAAATGATTTCCGCAGTAATGAAATTTTTATTATTAAAAGCGTCTTCGGCTGCTTTTAGCAATTCGTCTTGTCCACCTCTTACAGTTAAACTAATTGCCTCGTAATTATTGTAATCGCTAAAAGTTGGGTTAGGAGAATCATTAAATGTAAAGATTCCTATTAATAAAGCAATACTTGCTGCTACAGCATATTTCCAGAGCTTAAAGTGTCCTACTTTTTTAGCAGGTTTTTGTTTTTCAAAATGAGTTTTAGAAATGGTTTTTAAATTATTCTGAAAAGCGGTTGAAGCTGCTTCGTTTTCAAATTTATGTTCTAAAAAAGACGCTAACTCTTTATATGTATTAAATGCCTGGTTAAAATCCGATTCATTTTTTAATCTCGATTCAAAAGCAATTATTTCATCTTGAGGTAACTCTTTAGATAAATAGGATTCGAATAATATGTAATTTTGATCTTCCATGACAATTAATTATTAAGTTGGTTAAATTTTGGTGACTTTTGAACCAGCTCTGTCAATTTACCAATACATAAAGATTTCTTTTTTCTGGCATACGCATAAGTTACTCCTAAACTTTTAGCGACTTCTTCCATAGATTTTATTTTAAAAGTAGCTGTTAATAAATCTTTACAAGCGGTTCCAAGTTTTTGAAACATTTCTGTAAATAAAACTTGTTTTTCGCCAAATACAGCTGTTTCAAAAGCTAGTTCTTGAGCCTCGTCATCTTTAGATAAAACTTCTTCATTAATTGTTACCTCTTTATTAGAGTTTTTTTTCAATTCATTTAGCCATTTTCGTTTACATAGGATAAAAAAATACGCATCAAATGGGCAGGTAAGCTGTAATTTATTTTCGCTTGCCTGATTATAAATGGTAATTAAGGTATCCTGTATCACATCTTGAGCCTTATCACCATCGCCACTATTTTGCTTTATATAGTTAATTACTTTAGGAACAAACTTATCATATATAGCTTGTATAATAAACGAATTGTTTTTAAGCAGTCCATCTATGTACTTCTGGTCCTCGTGTAGTTTTTTCTCACTCATTAACCCTTGTATTTGCTACTAAAATACAGAATTTCTTTAAACCAACTATTCTCAATGCTGAGCATAAAAACATTTTATCGATTTCGTTTAACCTTTTGGGTCGAAAACAGAAATTCTGTATTTAGATTCCCTCTCGTCCCGACAGCTGTCGGGAGCCATCGGGATTCATAGGAATAACAATTTCAAAGGAAACCCCTAGACTGTGCCTCGGGAGACTCTTTTGAATAAAAACTTTAAAATAAAAAGGGTAACAATTTTTAAATGGATTTGATATAAGGGTGTTACAGTAAAAAACTGAAACATTTTAATTAATCCATAAAAATTAGAAATCATGAAGAAATCAATTTTAATTATCGGTACTGTAGTATTATCAATTTTAAATGCTCATGCTACAACCTTAACATCGGCCCTTAACCCAATAACTATTAGTGTAGATATTACAAATGAGCACTTACTTAAAGTATATGATTGGAAAGTAGAAACCAATATAGGTGTTTATTCGGGAATAGCGCTTTCTGTTGAAGATGCAAAACGAATGATTCTTTTAACAAGCTCTGGAGAAATTATAAGAGCATCTATCATTGAAGGCTATTTTGTATTAAAAACGGAAGCAAAAAACAACTCTAAAAGAAATTATTTCTGGGAAGTTGAAACTGTAACAGGATATGCAAAAGGGTACTCTTCAACAGAAGCATACGCTTATAAAATGATGCAATTAGTTGCTTCTGGCGATGCTATTGTTTCCAAAAAAATAATCAGTCAACCTCAACAATAAAAAAATAATTACCAAAACAGGGTAACAAAATAATTACCCTGTTTATATAACCTCGAATAATAATTTAAAACCCAATTAATCATGAAAATTACAAAACACATTTTAGGAACCATTTTTATCTCAGCTTTATTATTAACCAGCTGTTCTAATAATGACGATCACGATGGCGATATTTTAATTCGTCCAACAGCTGAAGATTTTAATCAGTTAAAAGAAGCTGCCCTTGAAAACTTAACGCAAACATTTCAGTTTAATACGGATGACGGCTATGTAACACTAACATCTGATAAGGGTGTACAAATTAGCATTAGTAGTTCTTGTTTAACTTTAAATGGAGACGCTGTAACTGGAACTATCGATGTAGAGTTTGTTGAACTTTTTGACAAAGGTAGCATGCTTACAACAAATAAGCCAACCATGGGAACTTTACCAAATGGCGATAAAGCATTGCTTATTTCTGGAGGAGAATTCTTTGTGAATGCGACTCAAAATGGTGCTGCTCTAGAAACCAATTGTGGATTTCAAATGTTAATTCCTGGAGATTTAACAGGAGGTGTAGATAATGATATGACACTTTGGGAAGGTAGAATCGATCAAGACGGAAACCTTGCATGGGCTGAAGTTGATGAAGCTGCTGGACAAGATGGTGGTGTATTTGGAGAGGGAGACCAATACTATGGTTTTTTTCAATCATTCGGATGGTCTAACGTAGATCGTTTTTATAACGACCCACGTGAAAAAACAACTATTCTTGTAGCAGTGCCTGAGGGGTATGATAATACAAACAGTTCTGTTTTTATTTCTTATGATGGCGAAGATGCAGGCTTAGCTAATTTAGATACTTACGATGCTGAAACTGGTTTATTTAGCGAGCATTACGGACAAATTCCTATTGGATTGGAGTGCCATATCATTTTTGCTACTGAAGATGGTGACAACTGGAAATATGCTATTAAAGCTGTAACTATTGCAGAAAATGATGTTATAACATTTACCGAAGATGAAACTTCAATAGCTACTGAAGCACAATTAACAACTATTATTAATGGTTTACCATAAACATCTACTCATTTTAAATTCCTGCTTATAACGGTTAACTTCATTTGTTAACCTTCCTTTTCAAACCAGAAACTTTATGTTTCTGGTTTTTTATTAAAGTCAATAATAAATAAGACAGTATAATTATATCTCTTTAAGTTTACAAATTGTTAACTTTTCTCACGATTAATTTCGGTATATTTAGACATTCTTGATAACATTAAAAAAATTTAAAATGGATAATCCTTTTCAAATACAGCCTGAACTTCGTTATGGCGCGCCTGTTTGCGATGAAATTTTAGTTGGACGCTACTTCTCTATTGGTTACTCTTGGTATTTTAGACAAGCCAAATGGACATTAGAAATCATAAATAGAAATCAATACCTTCTAACAGAAGCAGATAGAATGAACAACTTTCGAGCTGACACACGAATTCCTAAACGATTTCGAGCAGGACTTGGAGCTTATTCAGGTAGTGGGTTTGATCGGGGGCACCTAGTTGCAAGTGCCAATAACGATATTCTTGAAATTCAGAATAGTGAAACTTTTTTGTTATCAAATATGTCTCCGCAAAAACCTAATTTCAATCGTATCATTTGGCGAAAACTTGAAGAAGCGGTAAGAAAGCTTAACGATAAGCCAGAAGTTTTAGAAACTTATGTTCTTACTGCCCCTGTATTTTACTTCGATAGAAAAGTTGAAACTATTGGTGATGATTCAGATGAATATGGTATTGATGTTCCTGTGCCACATGCATTCATCAAAAGTATTTTAGCCGAGGACGATAAAGGCAGGTTGTCTCTTTGGACTTTCGAAATGGAAAATAAAAAGCTAACAGGCGAACTAAAAGATTATCTTGTTTCAACATATGATGCCGAACAGTTGGTTGGAGGTCGTTTTTGGGATCGAATTAGTGGAGGCGATCTTCATCTGCAAAAGAAGCATCCAAGAGATATTTGGGAGTTTTAAAAATCTTCATTGTTTTTTAACAGGAAACACTACTTGGTAGCTTTTTATTCCTTTACTTTCATTTATAGGACACCAAGTCCCATTTGATGCTCCGAAGGTTGCGGCTTGGTTTTTATTATGTAACATAAGGTTTAAAGAAGCCCTTCCTATTAATCTAAGTGCTCTCATTTGCTTTCGTATGTTTAACCATAATTATCGGTTAAATATGCTTTAATTCTGGGCATCTAAAGGTCACAGAAAAAAATTCGTTAATCTGACCTAAAGCAAAGTCTAAGCATATTTGCCATTATATATTGTTAGCGCGACTTTGAATTAAAACTTATACTTTTTAGGGCTTTATAATTGAGCCTAGCGTTCCAATTGGAAAATTCTCATTTTCATAGCATAAAATGGGTAACAAAATGTAATTATTGTGTATTTAAATATAAAAACTAGTAATAAAGTGAAAAAAACAATTCCAATATGGGCTATCATAGTGATGATATTGTTAGTAATAACAGCCAATATTTTTGTAATTATATCTAACTTTTATATTTCATATTAAGTTAGTACTGCACAAGGCTCTTATAAAGATGACACTTTTTGTATATTTAAACCAATTTAACCAACTGTTCATGAACAAATTATTCCTTTTTATTTGCTTACTATTTATACATGTATATAGCTACTCACAACAATTAGTTGCAAACGATACACTAACAAGAACAGCAACTATTAAGAGTACTACTAATGGCAACGAAATAATATTTACCCCAGAAACACCTACTTTAAACCAAATTGCTGGTGCACCAAAAGCATTTTATACGCATTACTGGGAATTTGGTGACGGGCATTATAGCACCGAAGAAAAACCAAAACATGTTTATAAAAATAAAGGAGATTATGAAGTAAAACTTTGGGCCACCAATAATTACGACACAGGTAAACCACCAACAACAAGACCCAAAAAGATTGCTGTTAATTCAATTACAACAGACTATGAAGATCTGGCAGTTATGGATGAAGATTTTACATTAAAGCGTAACCGTGAACCTGTTCCCGAACAAGAAATAGTAACGGTATTGAGTTATAAAAATGTAAAAGACTACGTAACCAACGGAAAAATATACCTGTTTTATAACGAGCTTAAATATAAAGCCAATAATTTTGAATTGTTAGAAACCAGGACACATCATAACGAAAAAAATATTTCGGCAAACGGTTTTGCATATACAAATAATCTAGATGAAGACCACACTTATCTGGCTTCTTTAAATCATGATATTATTAAATCGAATCCTGTATTACAAGATTCGACAGAAAAGACAAACCTTCCTTTAACCATTGCAGAATCTCAAGCATATTATAAAGACTGGAGCCTACTGGAATTTGATAATATGCAACCCAATGAAGAGCGTCATATCTTTTTTAGTTTAAAAACTACACCAGAAATGGTTAAGGATACCAGTGCCATTATATCGGTTAGAGGTATTTATGTACCAGATGGTAACTATGATAACCATAAAGTAAAAGACATGGAAATGGAAATTGTGACCTCACATGATCCTAACAAAATGTCATCCAATGGTACGTTTATGAATTATAGATTAGTACGTTTTAAAACCTTAAAATATAAGATCAAATTTCAAAATAACGGCGAAGGTCCGGCAAGAACAATAAGACTAGAAACCGATATTCCCGACATGTTGGATAAATCGACTTTAAAGGTTCTAGATATGTATCCTAAATGTGACATATGCCCTAAACGAGAAGTTCTCTATAGCTGCTTAGACACTACATTTACAGATAGTCAAGCCATTTTTACCTTTAAAAATATTTATCTACCGGGAAGCGAACAAAAAAATGTAAAAGAATACGATTCTACAAAAGGTTTTGTAAAATATAGCATCAAGTTTGCAAAAGATTTTCATAAGAAAAAAACCAAAAGTAGAACTGCCATTATTTTTGATAAAAACGAGCCTATTCTTACCAACTATTCAACCACTAGGTTTATACCCGGGTTATCCATTGGTGCCAAAATGGGGTATAATTCGTTTAGCGACTTAAAAAACTCCAAAAGTTACTTCTTAGGTTTTACACTGTCTCCTTATAAATCTTATAGATGGTATTGGCAAGTAGAACTCATGAATAATTTACATAACTACGATGCTGAAACTAATGTTGTTGAAGAATTTATTCAAGAAGCTCAAGGGTTTCGTTTTTTACAGCGCACCACAACGGATGCTTCTTACGAAAATATTGATTGGGATATTCCCGTTTTAATACGATATAATATTAATAATTATTTTGGTCTGGGCGCAGGTTTGCAAAACACCATTTCCTTAAGTGAAAAACAAGAACAACGTATTTTAATAGAATGGTTTGAAGGAGACACCCCAGACACGCCCTCTTTTAATATTGAAGAAGATACTGGTAGCGAAACCAATTCTTTTACCAATTTAAGAACAGGGTTATTATTTGAGGCCACTGCTGGTTTTGCCAGAATTGGCCCTAGTGTAGGTGCTCGTTATATAATGAATTTTGAAAACGATTTTAACTACTGGCAATTTTACGCTATATGGAAATTCTGAAGCTAAGTCTCTTTTAGCAGGCTCACTCTTATGAAAAAACTAAGTCTTATTTTCTTTTTAATTTACGGAATTACTTTTTCTCAAAATTTAGAAGAAGAAATTTATGTTGCTGCCGAAACATTTATTAGCAACACAAATAATACTTCATTAAACCTCTTAAGCGAGCAAGAATCTACATTCAAAAAACAAGTTAAAAGCAAAAGTGAACAACTAGCGCTTGTTTTTTTACAATGTCACAAAGGGTTTTATCTGGAGAAAATCTTCCAGCTAAAAGATGCGATTACTACTTTTGAGGATGCTTCAAATCGGTTTAAAACAAACAACCTTTCAAAATTTTCCCATTTCGATATAATTGAAAGCTGTCTAATCCCTTTAGGAAACTTATATACTAAAACTGATGATTTTACTAATGCCGAAAACATCATCAAACAATACATATTTTTAGCAGAAAAAAGTAATCATATTAAACACCGGACTAGTGGTATTATTAATCTGGCTAAACTATATCAAAGTGCAGGCAAGCATAAATCTGTGCTAGAATTAACGTCAAAAAATCTTAATACTCTAAACATAAATAATGTTCAAAAACAAAAATTAATTGATATAAACGATGATAGTCAAATCGCCTTAAATAGCTCATTATCAAAAACAATCGACAACAACACTTTTGAGTATTACAAAAACAACTACCAAATAGCACTGCGAAAAAGAAATTATGAAAAAGCTCTGTTCCATTTCAATAAAGCAAAAAAAGTATTTTTATATCAAAAAGAGGTTTTCGCTAGAGATTTAGCTAAACTATATTTTCAAGAAGCACAACTATATTATTTATTAAACGATTCAAAAACAGCTTTAGATAGCTTACAAAAGGCTACTAAAGCCTTACTTCCTAATCATACTTTCGCCTCTTTACCTCTAAGAAGTGAACTATACGCCGAAAATACATTTATAGATATTTTCGATTTGTATGCTACGCTTCAGGAAGACTATAAATTAGCACTTAAATATTACGATTTAAGTTTCTATATATCTCGATTATTACAAAATAACTGGACATCTCAGGAAAACAAAATATCGAATCAGGCAGCAAATAGAATTCGTAGTGAAAAATGTATAGATATTATCTTTAATGCCTACCAAAGCATTAAAAATGACACACTTTTATCCGCCGCTTTTAAATACGCAGAATTAAACAAATCGGGAATCTTAAAAGAGAGAGCTTTTAAACAAACGCTTTTACAAAAATACCCCAATGATAGTTTGTTACTTAAAGAATCTCATTTACTTAAAAAACAGGAAGAAATAACCAACCTCTTAATAAATGAACAATTAGGTAAATCGAAAGCATCCATAATTTCAGCCTTAAGCTCAGATTTAAATGCTGTAAGCATAAAATTAAAAACGCTCACAGAAGCTATAAATAAAAAATACCCCGAGTTAGAAAATACTAATTTTTTAGTTAAAGATTTACAAAACAAGCTATTAAAAGACGACGCTGTTTTGGTTGAGTATTTTTATGGCAAAAAAAACATCTATCAATTTATAATTTATAATGATAGTATCAACCTTAACAAAATTAATTTAGATGAAGCTGTCAAAACACATATTACAAATTTTATTCATTTATTCGATAACGCTTCTATAATAAATAACGATATAAATAAATTTACAAAAACGGCTTATACTCTTTATGGTATCTTGAACCTTGCAAAAGCATCAAATTTTAAAAACATCGTTATTATCCCAGATGGGTTATTAAGTTTTATACCATTTGAGGCTTTACTAACTTCTAAAACCCATACAACCAACTTTTCAAAAATGCCATTTGTTATACAAAAGCAACATATTGTTTACAATACAAGTCCCGCATTTTACCTAAAAAACGAAGCAGAAAATAACACAAACAAGCTTCTTGGTATCTTTCCGGTATTTGAAAAAACAAAAAACAGTTTAACCTACTCTATAGATGAGGCAAATGCTATAAAAGAAGAAATACCATCCCAGCTATTTTTAAAAGATAAAGCAACAAAAAAAGCTTTCATTGAAAATAGTTTAAACTACAGTATATTACATTTATCTACCCATGCCAGTAGTGGCGATTTTTTAACCTCAGCTAATATTGAGTTTTATAACGATACCATGTATCTAAATGAATTATATAGCCTCAATTTAAACACAAATCTTGTCGTCTTAAGTGCTTGTGAAACGGGTGTTGGGAAATTATATAAAGGAGAAGGCGCTATGAGCATAGCTCGTGGGTTTCAATACGCTGGTGCCCAAAACGTATTGTTTTCTCTATGGCAAATAAACGATTTATCTACATCTCAAATTATGAAATCCTTTTATAAAAACTATGGAGATAACCAGTCGGCTTATACCTCGAATCATCAGTCAAAATTAGATTATTTAAAAAATGAAGGAATTAGCAATATTAAAAAATCACCTTATTACTGGAGTGCTTTTGTATATTATGGTCAAATAACAAAACCAACGAATCGCGATAATAAATTAATTTACACACTCTTAGGGTTATTTATCTTATTGATTATAGTACTTTTACTGTTGAGAATGAAAAAATCTTATGGAAAAAACACTGCAGGAATTCTTAATTAAAAAAGGATATGCTAAAGTAAAGCTACATCTTACTAAAACAAATCACTTTGAAATAAAGGCAACTATAAATGGACATAAAGGCTTATTTATTCTAGATACTGGTGCATCAAGCTCATGTGTAGGTTTTGAAGCTACTGAAACTTTTAAGCTAAAAACTGAAAACTCTACTATTAAAGCAGCAGGTGCAGGTGCTACAAATATGGACACTAAGATGTCTAAAAAAAACAAAATGAAAATCGGAAAATGGAAACGCAATAAGGTTGTTTTAGTTTTATTTAATCTTACTCATGTAAATACGGCTCTAATAAATCATAATTCTAAACCTGTTGACGGAATTATAGGAGCCGATATATTAAAAAAAGCTAAAGCTATTATTGATTATGAAAAGAAATATCTATATTTAAAACTATAAAAAAATTTAAATAAATCTACATTTTTAATTAATAGCATTTTAATTCTCCTCTAGTAATGAACACCTCAATAGTGATTGCTGATGATCATCCGTTAATGTTACGGGGGCTAACCGATTTTTTAACTTCGAAAGGTTTTAATATTGTAGGAAGTGCCCAAGATGGAAATACAGCCTATAATCTTATAGTAAAACTAAAACCAAAAATCGCCATTCTAGATATAAGAATGCCCTATAAAACTGGATTAGAAATCGCCGAAGCTTGCAAAAAAAATAATTTAAATACTAAAGTTATCCTTATAACTTTCGATAAAGAGGAAGAGTTATACGACAAGGCTAAAGAATTTGATGTTTTTGGATATATTTTAAAAGAATTTGCCATTGAAGAAATTGAAACTTGTATTGAACATGTTATAAATGGCACACCGTATTTTAGTGAAGAAATAGCATCTTATTTAAACACAAGTAATTTAGAGCAAAGACCTGATGTATTAGATTTATTAACCAAGTCTGAACTAAAAATAGTAAAGCTTATTTCTGAAAATAAAACAAGTCATGATATCGCCAATGATTTATCAATTTCTGTTCGTACAGTAGATAAGCATAGAAGTAATATTGTTGCGAAATTAGGCTTAGATAACAAACCTACATCGCTTTCAATTTGGGCCAACTTAAATAAAGCTCATTTTTAAAAAATACGTATAAGTGCGTATTTTTTTTATCATATTCAAAACATACCTTTACGGAGCTATTAATTAGTTCTTAGGGAGAATTAAAGAAGGCTCTAAATTGTTATGATTTAGAGCTTTCGTCTTTTATAGAACTAACCTTTTATTTAAAAATACGTATATGTGCGTATTTTTTTTTTTATCTATACAACTTACCTTTACAGAGCTATTAATTAATTCTTCATAAGAGAGAATTTTTTCAAAAACTCTGCGCTGCAATAGGTAAGTGCAGAGTTTTTAATAAAAGAATTTACACATTATTTAACATTTAAGGGAATAAAAAAATTAGGTAATAACAATGGAAAAAAATAATAACATCCTTGACAAATATTCTATGATAGGATTAATTATTTTAGTAATTATTATTATTTCTATAAACCTTATAATGTGCTTTAATTAATTTTATATTTAGTTAGTTAATTAAGGAGTTATCAACCGATATTGATCACTCCTTTTTTATTTTACAATTACAGTTCTAAAGCTTTCTTAATATCATTATTCATTAATAACTCAACAGGATTTTCTAAAGCTTCCTTAACTGCTACTAAAAACCCAACACTTTCTTTTCCATCAATAATTCTGTGATCATAAGATAATGCTACATACATAATGGGTCTAATTTCTACTTTCCCATTAATTGCTACTGGTCTTTCTACAATATTATGCATTCCAAGAATGCCGCTTTGTGGTGGATTAATAATCGGTGTAGATAACATACTACCAAATACCCCTCCATTAGATATTG
Organism: Flavivirga aquimarina; assembly: GCF_030540835.1. Classification (GTDB taxonomy): domain Bacteria; phylum Bacteroidota; class Bacteroidia; order Flavobacteriales; family Flavobacteriaceae; genus Flavivirga; species Flavivirga aquimarina. The sequence goes on from NZ_JAUOEK010000184.1 coordinate 494,647, forward strand.
TAAAAGTTCCTCCCGTCATTTCATCAACCGTAATTTGTCCATCACGAGCGCGAATAGCTAAACGTTTAACTTCTGCCTCAACACCTCTAAAGCTTAAATTCTCAACATTTCGCATTACAGGAACCATCAAACCTTTTGGTCCCGAAACAGCGATACTAATATCACAAAAATCGTAACTTATCATTTCTTTTCCATCGATCATTGAGTTAACTGCAGGATACATTTTTAATGCTCTAACAACCGCCAACGTAAAGAAACTCATAAAACCTAAACCTACTCCGTGCTTAGTCTTAAATGTTTCTTTATATTCTGAACGTAATGCAAAAATTGGAGACATATCAACCTCATTAAAGGTCGTTAACATGGCTGTTGTATTTTTGGCTTCAACTAAACGTTCTGCTACTTTACGACGTAGCATAGACATTTTACTGCGAGATGTTCCTCTACTCCCTCCTGCTGGTGTACCCATAGAAGGTACAGCTTTTACAGCGTCTTCTTTAGTAACTCTTCCATCCTTTCCTGTTCCAGAAATGGAAGCTGCATCCATTCCCTTTTCTGCTAAAATCTTTTTAGCTGCTGGACTTGCAGATCCTGTTGCATATGTTTTTGTTTCCGAAGCAGTTTGTTTTGGAGCCTCAACTTTTGGAGCTTCCTCTTTTTTGACTGCTTTAGGAGCATCACCTTCTGGTTTTGCAGCACTAGTATCAATTAAACACACAACAGCTCCAACTTCAACAGCATCCCCTTCTTCTGCTTTAAGAGTAATGGTTCCACTAACTTCTGCTGGCAACTCTAATGTTGCTTTATCACTATCTACCTCTGCTATAGCCTGATCTTTCTCAACATAATCTCCATCTTCTACTAACCATGTTGCTATTTCCACTTCTGTAATGGATTCCCCTGGCGAAGGCACTTTCATTTCTAAAATCATTCTTTATAATTTTAATTGTATATGAATTATTTCTTTTTAATATAAATTTAGTCAATATTGAAAACTGCATCAATCACAGATCGTTGTCTTCTTTTATCTCGTGTGCTAGATCCTGGTGCTGGTACCGAACTATATGGTCGCGAAGCTACTTCTAATTTAACCAAATCCATACGTTGCACCATAAAACTCCAAGCTCCCATATTTTTAGGCTCTTCTTGTGCCCAAACATATTTTTCTACATTTGGATATTTATTTATAACGTCCTGTATATGTTCTAAATGTAATGGGAATAATTGCTCAATTCTTACTAAAGCAACATCATCTCTTTCTAATAATTCTCTTTCTGCCAATAAATCGTAATAGAATTTACCAGTACAGAAAACTAATTTTTTTACGTTTTTAGGAGCAATCGTATCATCAATAACTTCTTCAAATTTACCAGTTGCCAATTCATTCATTGATGACACAGCTTTTGGATGACGCAATAAACTTTTAGGTGTAAATACTACTAATGGTTTTCTAAAATCGCGTTTCATCTGACGACGCAATAAGTGAAAAAAGTTTGCAGGTGTTGAGCAATCTGCAACAATCATATTATCTTCACCACACAATTGTAGATAACGTTCTATTCTAGCTGATGAATGCTCGGAACCTTGTCCTTCATATCCATGAGGTAATAAAACAACAATACCATTTTGAGACTTCCATTTATCTTCTGCTGCAGATAGGTATTGGTCGAAAATAATCTGTGCGCCATTACTAAAATCACCAAACTGGGCTTCCCAGATAGTTAACGTATTTGGATTGGCCATGGCATAACCATAATCGAAACCAAGGACACCATACTCAGATAAAAAGGAATTGTAAATATCCATATTACCTTTATTCTCCGAGTTTGTATTTAATAAGTTTATACGTTCTTCAGATATTTCATCGCGTAAAATAGCGTGACGGTGACTAAATGTTCCACGCTCTACATCCTGACCTGAAATACGTACATTGAAACCTTCTTCCAACAAACTACCATAAGCTAATGTTTCTGCCATTCCCCAATCTAGTGTATCGGTTTCAAAAACCATTTTTTTACGTCCGTCAAGAATTCTTTCTGCTTTACGTAAAAACTTAACCCCTTCTGGAACTGTTGATACTATTTTTGAAATACCTTCCAATTTATTTTTTGGATACGTTGTTTCTACTCTTTCAAGCATACCTTCTATCCCTTTGCGATTAAAAGCAGACCAACGTTCTTGCATAAACTCTCTAACCTTAGAAGACTCTGCCTTCTTAGATTTAGCATATTCTTTTTCTAATGTGTCTTTAAAATCTGCAATAATTTTATCTACATAGGCTTTATCGACGGCATTTTCTGCAATTAACTTTTCTGAATATATTTTAAACGGATTAGGGTGTTTTGATATATGTTTATATAGATTTGGTTGTGTAAAACGAGGTTCGTCACCTTCATTATGACCATATTTACGATATCCCAATAAATCTATATATACATCTTTTTTATAGTGCATTCTATATTCTAAAGCCATTTCCACAGCATGAACTACGGCTTCAGCATCATCAGAGTTAACATGTAAAACCGGTGATAAGGTTACCTTAGCAACATCGGTACAATAAGTACTAGATCGCGCATCTAAATAATTAGTGGTAAAACCTACCTGGTTATTAACCACTATATGAATGGTGCCTCCTGTTTTATACCCATTTAGTTGGCTCATTTGGCTTACTTCATAGGCAACTCCTTGACCTGCAATAGCAGCATCTCCATGTACAATAATTGGTACTATTTTTGAGTTATCGCCATCATAATCACTATCAATCTTTGCACGTGTAATCCCTTCAGCAACGGGAGCAACAGTTTCTAAGTGTGATGGATTTGGAACCAAATTCATCTTAATACTCTTTCCGTTTTGATAGGTTTTATCTAGGGTTAAACCTAAATGATATTTTACATCACCGTCAATATTTTCGTCTTCGAAATCTTTACCGTCAAATTCGCTAAAAAGTTCATTAAGCGGTTTTCTAAAAATATTAACCAATGTACTTAAACGACCACGATGCGCCATTCCTAAAACACATTCTTTTACTCCGTATTTTTCTACCGAATAAAAAAGCACATTACTAATAGCTGGTATTAAAGATTCTCCTCCTTCTAAAGAAAAACGTTTTTGCCCCACATATTTGGTTTGCAAAAAGTTTTCGAACGTAACAGCTTGATTTAATTTAGATAAAATATATTTTTTAATTTCAACCGAATACTCAGGATGATTATCATTTTTATTTAGCCGTTCCTGCCACCATTTAATAACCTCTGGGTTACGTAAATACATATACTCAACACCAATGGAATCACAGTAAATCCTCTCTAAATGAGTAATTATTTCACGTAATGTTTTTGCACCAATGCCTAAAATGTCTCCAGCATTGAAAATAGTATCTAAATCGTTTTCGGAAAGATCGAAATTTTCTAAAGCCAAAGTGGGTGAATAACTTCTACGTGCTCTTACAGGATTTGTTTTAGTAAACAAATGACCACGCATTCTGTATCCATCAATAAGTCTAACTACATTAAATTCTTTTTGAACTTGTTCTGGGATCTGAGTAGAAACACCTTCTACTATCTCCCCATTTAATCCATAGTTCTCACTACCAAAATCGTAGCCTTGAAAAAAAGCTCTCCAACTTGGTTCTACCGTATCAGGATTTTGTAAATATTGATCGTATAAATCAGCAAAATATGCTGTGTGAGCTGCGTTTAAAAATGAAAATTTATCCATTGTTATTTTTAATCCCTGTAGGTTAAGTCAAAATATTTTCCAAAAATACAACTTTTACCAAAATTAGATCTTTCTTTGACTATATTTATAAACGTTCAATATGCTTTTAACGAATATGTTATTATTACCTGTTAATTTTTTAACGATTTCTAATTTTAATAAAGACATTTCTTATGATTAATAAAAATACTGTTTTAATTATCCTTGTTGTCTTATTTAGTCTGAACCATTTAATCGCTCAACAGAAAACCAATGATTTCTGGAATCATGTTCGTTTTGGTGGTGGTATTGGATTAAATTTTGGCGATGGTTTTTTTAGCGGAACGCTTGCTCCCAATGCTATTTATGAATTCGACAGGTTTTTTGCAGCAGGTATAGGTCTCAATGCCACATTCGATAATCAAAAAAATGTTTATAAATCGACTATATTAGGAGGCAGTTTGATAGGACTATTTAATGTGATTAATGAAATACAACTCTCGGCTGAATTTGAACAACTTAATATAAACCGAAAATATAATATAAATTTAAATACTCCAGACGATAACTATTGGTCGCCAGCTTTATTTATTGGCGCTGGTTATAGAAACGGTAATGTTACTTTTGGGATAAGATATGATGTTTTATATGATAAAAACAAAAGTATTTATATAGATCCCTGGGCACCTTTTGTAAGATTTTATTTTTAAATTAAATAGGCAGAAAAGCATTCCCTAATTTAACTTCCTTAACCAAATCCTTAACTGTTTTAGACCTTAAGCTGTTTAATATTTGAGCCCTTGAAGCGCTTAACTCATTATGCAATGGACAAGGTTTTTCTTCATTACATTTTTTTAAACTCATTAAACAAGAGTTTAATCTTTTTTCGCCATCTATAACATTAACAATGCTAATTATAGGATGATCCATGTTCGTTTCGTCTAAATAAAACCCTCCCTTTGGTCCTCTGGCAGACGACACAATTTTTTCTTTAACCAATGACTGCAATAATTTGGCAATATAGGCTTGCGGAACATTTATAGGTTCAGAAATATCTTTAACCATGACCTTCTTTTTTTCACTGGCATTTAAAGCTAGAAATAACACGGCCTTAATAGCATACTTTGATGAGTTTGATAGCATATTTTAAATATAGGAAACACAGAACAAATATAAAAAAGATGTTTTTGTCTTGAATATGATTTTTATCATATTTTATTGAACTATATGGTTTTAAATTAGTGCCACTAAATTAAAACCAATTATGAAAAAAACACTAAATATTGCAATAATATTATTTGCAACACTTTTAATAAGTTGTGGAGGCAAAGAGGAAAAGAAAAAAGAAGGATTCTCGTATGAAAAAAAAGCTACCACAGAACAAAAAGCAAAAAAAGCTGAATCTGTTCCTGCTTCTAAAAAAATAGATTTAGATAATAAGGGAATAGGTCCTATCACCTCTTTGGCCCTTCCTTCAGAAATCGATCAAGGTATGGTAACTCAAGGCGCAGATGTATTCAAGAAAATGTGTACTGCTTGCCATAGACCGGATAAAAAATTTATTGGACCCGCTCCAAATAATATTTTAGATAGACGTTCTCCGGAATGGGTTATGAATATGATATTGAATCCAGATGAAATGGTTAAAAAAGACCCATTAGCAAAAGCATTACTTATTGAGTTTAATGGCTCTCCTATGGCAAATCAAAACCTTTCTGAAGAAGATGCCAGAGCTGTATTAGAATATTTTAGAACATTAAAATAGCAACCCAATGAAATGAGCATAATTAAAATTTCGATACAACCAGAAATATTTTTTATGTGAGTTACACCAGACTGCAGACAGTCTGACTACTAACTAACACTAAATACAAACAGATGAAAACATTAAAGCAAACGGTTCTTATGTTGCTGTGTATCATAACATTCACAGCTTGTAAAAACGAAAACAAAGAGGCCCCAATAAGTTCAAAATCTGTAAAAGCAACAACTCCAAAAGAAAAATCCGGACAAGCTTTTATCAAAGATGATGAAGGAAAACCTACAGTTTTACACATAGCTATTGGCTCTAAAGACCATACAACTTTAGTAGCAGCTGTTCAAGCAGCAGAGTTAGAGAATGCTTTAGTAAACGCTGGTCCTTTAATGGTATTTGCTCCAACAAACGAAGCTTTTGCGGCTTTACCAGAAGGTACTGTCGAAAATTTATTGAAGCCAGAAAATAAAGATGCTCTGGCTAATATTTTAAAATACCATGTAACTCCAGGAAAATACACAAAAGATTTCCTCAAAAAATTTAAAAAACTAGGACAGGCTAACAACGGCTATGTTAAGGTAGAAGTTGTAGATGGTGAACCACTAATTGGTGGTGCAAAAATTATTGCAAGTGTACCAGCAGGTAATGGTATTGTACATGTTATTGATAAAGTATTATTACCTCCTGCGGAATAATTAAAACACTAACTAAATTAAAAGACAATGAAGACTTTTTTAAAATCAACATTTGCATTATTAAGTATTCTTGTAGCATTTACAAGCTGTAATAATGCATCAAAATCCAATTCTGGAGCGCTTTCAAGTAGCGCTGCAGAAAAAGTTTATGTAGCTCCCGGAGAACATGACGAATTCTACGCCTTTATCTCTGGTGGTTTTAGTGGACAACTTTCTGTTTACGGTTTACCATCTGGTCGTTTATTCAAAGTGATTCCTGTGTTCTCACAAGATGCAGAAAAAGCCTATGGGTACAACGAAGAAACAAAACCTATGTTAAATACATCTCATGGTTTTGTGCCTTGGGATGATTCTCACCATCCAGATATTTCTCAAACAAATGGAGAAATAGATGGTCGTTGGGTATTTATTAATGGGAATAACACCCCTCGTATAGCAAAAATAGATTTATCTACGTTTGAAACTACAGAAATTATAGAAGTTCCTAACAGTGCAGGTAACCATAGTTCCTCTTTTGTAACCGAAAATTCGGAATATGTTGTTGCAGGAACTCGATTCTCTATTCCAATTCCTCAAAAAGACATGCCTATAAAAGACTATAAAGGTAACTTTAAAGGATCACTTTCTTTCATCTCAATAGACCCCGAACATGGTCATATGGATATCAAATTCCAATTAATAATGCCCGGTTTCGATTATGATTTATCACACCCAGGTCGTGGAAAATCTCATGGTTGGTTCTTCTTTACTACTTATAATACAGAAGAAGCAAGCACACTTATGGAAGTTAATGCATCTCAAAACGATAAAGATTTTATAGCAGCCGTTAACTGGAAAAAAATCGAAGCGTATGTAAATAACGGTGGTGGTACCATGATGCCAACAAGATATGCACATAATGTATATGATGAAGCTACACACTCTGCCACTTCAACTATAAAAAAAGAGGTGCGTGTCGTAAATCCTTTAGATGTTCCCGGAGCTGTTTATTTCTTACCAACACCGAAATCACCACACGGTTGTGATGTAGATCCTTCTGGAGAATATATTGTTGGTAACGGAAAATTATCTGCTAATTTAACGGTGCATTCTTTCACTAAAATGTTAGATGCTATTGAAAATAATAAAGTAGCCGGTGATGCTTACGGTATTCCTATCTTAAATTTCGAAGATGTATTAGCCGGCGTAGTAGAACAACCGGGGTTAGGTCCTTTACACACTGAATTTGATGGTAAAGGAAATGCCTATACAACCTTCTTTATTTCTTCCGAAGTAGTAAAATGGAAATTAGGAACTTGGGAAGTTGTAGACAGGCAAGCTTGTTACTATTCTGTTGGTCACTTAATGATTCCCGGAGGGAACTCACAAAAACCGTTTGGTAAATATGTTGTAGCGATGAATAAAATTACTAAAGACCGCTATTTACCAACAGGACCAGAAGTAACACAATCGGCTCAGCTTTATGATATTTCCGGAGAGAAAATGGAATTATTATTAGATTTCCCAACAGTTGGAGAACCCCATTATGCAGCCGGATGTCCTGCAGATTTAATAAAACCACGTTCTAAAAAACTCTTTAAACTGGAAGACAACAAACACCCGTATGCTACTTTAAGTGAAGCAGACACCAAAGTTGTTAGAGATGGTAAAACCGTTCACGTTTATATGACTACCATCCGTAGTCACTTTGCACCAGATAATATTGAAGGTGTTAAAGTGGGGGACAAAGTTTATTTCCATATAACAAATTTAGAACAAGATTACGATGTACCACATGGTGTAAGTATGATTGGAGCTAATACCTCCGAATTACTAATTATGCCCGGACAAACAGAAACCTTCCTATGGGAACCTAAACAAGTAGGCGTATGGCCTTTTTATTGTACAGATTTCTGTTCTGCGCTACACCAGGAAATGCAAGGGTATGTTAGAGTATCTCCAGCAAATTCCAATACACCTTTAAAATGGTCTTTAGGTGAAGATATTGAATAAGCTTAGGGAAATTTTGTTTTAGTGTTTATTTCCCTATTAAGGCGAGGGTTATCTATTTCGCTCTCGCCTTTCTTTTTAAAACACTAAAATTCCTGCGACCTGTGCTGAACTTGTTTCAGTAAAGCAGGAATCTCAAGAAATATTTTCCCGAGTAATATTTGGATCTCTAATATTCTTGAGTAAAAAATAAGGAAATACCTTAAAACATTCGTGTAACTAAAAAATGAGATTCCCGTTTCACGGGAATTATAAAGATGAAAAGATCAAATATCATCATGTTTATCGCAGCATTATTACCATTAGGGTTATTCTTATTCCCGCTTTGGAAAATAACGCTGGAAGCTCCTCAATATCCTATCCCGCTAGGGATGTATATTCATATTAATGATTTTTCTGATGTACACCCACATGACATTAAAAACATTAATTTGATGAACCATTATGTGGGAATGAAATACATTCCAGAAGCGATTCCTGAATTTGAAATTTTCCCCATAGGAATTATTGTTACAACCATTATAGGTTTATTAATTGCTTTTAAAGGCAATTATAAATGGTTCTTATTTTGGTTTATTTTAATGATTGTTTTAAGCAGTGCTGGGCTTTACGATTTCTATCTGTGGGAACATGATTATGGTCATGATTTAGACCCTAAAGCCATTATGAAGTTTACTAACCCCGACGGAAGTGTTATGGGCTTTCAACCACCCTTGTTTGGAAGCAAAGACATTTTAAACTTTAGAGCGCATTCTTACCCTAGATTAGGAGCCTTGTTCTTAGCATTAGGAATTACGGCCTCATTTATAGCTTATCTAATTGGAAAGAAAAACAATAAAAAAATCCCATCCTAAACCCTTCCTAAAGGAAAGGACTTAAGCAATAATTCAAGTATAAGTTCCCTTTCCTTTGGAAAGGGCTAGGGATAGGAAAAACACTAAAAACATGAAAACACTAAAACACTATTCAACAATAGCATTATTGCTGCTACTATGCTTTAGCTGTAATGTGAAACCCGAAGCCATTGATTATGGAAATGACGGTTGCCATTTTTGTAAAATGACTATTGTAGACAAAATTCACGCTGCCGAAATTGTTACTAAAAAAGGCAAAGTGTATAAGTTTGATGCTACAGAATGCATGATTAATTTTACAGAAGAATTTGACACCTCCGAAATTCAACTCTATTTGTCTAATAATTATAATGAGCCGGAAGCTTTAATAGACGCTACTCAGGCAACTTTCATAATAAGTAAAAACATTCCCAGCCCTATGGGTGCATTTCTATCAGCCTTTAAATCTGAAGAAGACGCTAAAAAAGTTCAAAAAGAAAAAGGGGGAGTACTTTATAATTGGGAAGCACTATTAGCACATCTAAAAAGCTAATATTATGAAATGAGCCATAAATCTTGATACTACTAACCGAGCTTAAATGGCGAATTACACCTGCAGGCAGGTCTAACAGATAGAAAACAATAAAATTTAAACAATGAAAAACGTATTGCTTTTTTTTACAGCCGTTTTAATGGCCTACTCTACATATGCCCAAAACATTGAGGTTTGTAGCACATGCGCTATTTCAACTTTAAAAAAAGGCATTTCTGTTGCAAAAGACTATGACACCATATTAGTAAAAAAAGGCACGTACAAAGAGCATAATATTCTGGTTGATAAACCATTAACAATTATTGGCGAAAGTTATCCGGTGATTGACGGTGAGTTGAAAGGTGAAGTTATAACAATTATTGCAGATAATGTGACCGTTGATGGCCTATTCATTATAAATGTAGGCACTAGTTATACCGAAGATTATGCAGCCATTCGGGTAAGAAAAAGCAAGAACTTCATCATTCAAAATGTCGTCTTAGAAAAGTTGTTTTTTGGAATTTATCTGGAGAAATCACGAGATGGCAAAGTGTTTCACAATAAGATTATAGGAGATGCTGTCGAAGAATATAACTCCGGAAACGGCATTCAATTATGGTACAGTAAAAATATTGTTATTGAGCACAATTTTGTACAACATGTACGCGATGGCATTTATTTAGAATTCTCTGATGACTGTTTAATTAAAAACAATGTTAGTGCAGAAAATCTCCGTTACGGTCTGCATTTTATGTTTTCAAATGATGATATATATGAGGATAATACGTTCGAAAAAAATGGTGCTGGTGTTGCGGTTATGTTTTCAAAAAAGATAAAAATGCTAAATAACACTTTTAAAGAAAACTGGGGAACCGCTTCCTATGGTATGCTTTTAAAAGAAATAAACGATGCTGAAATTATAGGCAATACCTTTGAGGAAAACACGATTGGTATTAATATAGAAGGTTCCAACCGTATTGTTTATAAAAACAACAATTTTATTAATAACGGATGGGCTATTAAAGTTCGCGGAGCTTGCTATACTAATAGTTTTATAGAAAATAATTTTTTATACAATTCTTTCGATATTTCATATAACAGCAAGGTAAATGATAATGTGTTTAATAAAAATTACTGGACCAATTACACTGGCTACGATTTGGATAAAGATGGTATTGGTGATGTACCATACAGACCTGTAAAACTGTTCTCATACATCGTAAACAGAACCCCAGAAACCATTATTCTGTTACGTAGTTTATTTATTGATATTATTGATTTTTCCGAAAAAGTATCTCCCATTTTTACACCAAATAATTTACTAGACAATAACCCTTTAACAAAGAGAATAACATGGTAAATATTGAAAATCTACATAAAAAATTTAATAAGAATGTTGTACTAAATGGTATAGATCTAAACATTTCGGAAGGCGGTATTTTTGCTATCCTCGGACCAAATGGATCTGGAAAAACCACACTTATTAAATCTATTTTAGGTATGGTTATTCCAAACAAGGGCACTATTAATGTCCTTGGAGAAAACATTAAAAATAATTCTGGCTACAGGCATAAAATTGATTACTTACCACAAATTGCAAATTTTCCTAACAATCTAAAAGTTAAGGAACTTATTAAAATGATAAAAGATTTGCGAGGCCATACCAATGAAGACCAACGCCTAATCGAACTCTTTACATTACAACCTTTTTTAGACAAAAAATTAGGCAACCTTTCCGGTGGTACAAAGCAAAAAGTGAATCTGGTTTTAACCTTTATGTTTGATAGCCCACTTATTATTTTAGATGAACCGACTACGGGCTTAGACCCTATTTCGCTCATCCGATTAAAAGATTTAATTCAAACAGAAAAAACAAAAGGAAAAACCATTTTAATAACCTCTCACATCATGAGTTTTGTTGAAGAGGTTTCAGATGAAATTGTTTTTCTTTTAGAAGGACAAATTTACTTTAGAGGTTCAATTACAGCATTGAAAAACAAAACCGATCAACCGGATTTTGAACATGCTATTGCGTCTATATTAACTTAAATTAATTAGGCTCGACTTTAGCCTGTCTTGAGCGGAGCCAAAAGGCTTGACCTAACAATTAGAACATAAAATGTCCCCTCGAGGGCAGTCGAGAGGTTTGAAAATTAAAACAAGATCATGCTTAAAATATTAAAATATAGTTTTTTCGATTTAATGCGTAGCCGTTGGAGTTACGTCTATTTCGCCTTTTACTTATTACTAGGAATTGTTTTACTATTTCTTAACAACGATTTATCGAAAGCAATCATTACACTAATGAATGTTATTATTATGCTAGTCCCTTTAATAGGAACCATTTTTGGTGTTATGTATTATTATAATTCTAAAGAATTCACTGAGCTTTTATTAGCACAACCTTTAAAACGCTCATCTATTTTTTTAGGTCAATATCTAGGTGTTGCCATTTCCTTATCTATGAGTCTAATTTTGGGGCTAGGCATACCTTTTATTGTTTATGGTTTATTCAAATCAAATGCCATTTGGGATTTCTCTTTATTACTTATCACTGGAACGTTTCTAACACTAATTTTTACAGCTTTAGCTTTTAATATAGCACTAACTAACGAAAATAAGATTAAAGGTTTTGGATATGCTATTCTGCTTTGGTTGTTTCTAGCCATTATTTACGACGGCTTATTTTTAATGTCTTTGATCTTATTTGAAGATTATCCATTAGACAAATTATCTCTAATTGGCACCATGTTAAATCCTATAGATTTATCTCGAACACTAATTCTATTAAAACTGGATATTTCAGCATTATTAGGATATACCGGAGCTGTCTTTAAAAAATTCTTCGGAACTAATTTTGGACTCATTATATCTTTTATAATGCTAACAGTATGGGTTGTTTTACCAGTATTACGAATTATATTTAAATCGAAAAAGAAGGATTTTTAACACTGAACTTAAAATTCCAGAAAGTATAAAAATCTCTTCCTGGAATTTTTCAGCGTTAAATAGAACTTATTGTTAACCGAATTGTTGTTCTAATTTAATAGCTTCAGGGAACAAAATGTTATTTTCTAAATGAATATGTAAATGCAAGTCTTTTTCAAATTCCTCTAACATAGCATACGTTACTCTATAGGTATTACAAGCATCTGCTGGTGGCGTATAGTTGTTTGTCAATTTTGCTATCTCTCTAAAACGCACCCCTTCATTATCATGCTCATCCTTCATCATAGCTATTGGGTTTTCAACTGTTCCAAAATGGGGTGCCTCTACAGCAGATTTAGCTATGGTTGCATTAATCATTTTTTTAATAAACGGAAACAGAATTAATTCCTCTTTTTTCATATGAGCTGCTAACTCTCCTGCTGAGGCCTTAAAATGCTCATTAATTTTTAACAATTCAGGATGTCTTTCTCCATGTACTTTACACAGTTTGTTTAAAAACTGAAGTAATACTGGTATTTTTTCTTCTACATAACGATGGTGCTTTTTCTCAATATAATCAACCAACAAATCCGGAGGCCATGATTTATAATCTATACTTTCACCCGTAGTAGCACTTACAGCGCTCTGAAGTTTATCTAATAATTCAGATGTGTTTATGCCATTTTTATTACACACTTCTTCCACTGTTCTATCCCCACGACAACAAAAATCGATACCGTAATTACTAAAAACAGCAGCAGTTCTAAAATCTTCGGCAACAAATTGTCCGATTTGTTTTTGTAAATCTTTAAGTATTGTTTCCATAATAATTATTTTAATTCGGATAATTTTATCCTATTTGTGTTTAAATTTTTTTTACACTTTCAAAAATGAAGTCCCTGACTTAATGTCAAGAGCTAATTCTTCTAAGTTTGTATCTTCTAACATCAATTTTAATTCTTCTCTAACACCAATAAACTTATGGTGAACAGGACAAGGGTGATTCTCATTACATGTATGAAGTCCTAATCCACAACGACTGTAAATAGCATCTCCATCAATAGCATTTACTATATGTGATAATTTTATTGAAGAAATTAAAGTATTATCTATTTCGAAACCTCCATGCGCTCCTTTTATAGAATTAATAACATCATGTCTTACTAAATCCTGAAGAATCTTAGCTGTAAATGCTTCGGGAGAATTTATCTCTTTAGCAATGGCTTTAAGACTAACACGAACACCTTTATAAGAGCTAAGCGCAATAAAAATAGACGCTTTAATACCATATTCGCAAGCTTTAGAAAACATATACCTTATAATTTCTATACAAAAATAAGTGATTTTATTAATTAGGACAAATTTATCCGAAATAAAAAGTTTTAAGTACTCCCTTTATTTCTTAAGAAACGCTTTTCAATTAAAATTTATTTCTAAACCATACTTTTTGCCACTCACGTTTAAGAATTAAAAAAGATACTTCTTCCGAGAGTTTTAAGAGATCATCGCCATGCAATGCTTTAACTTGTTTTTCGGGAACATCAATGATATAAAGCAGATTTAAATATTCGGTAAACTTTTCCTGAATCAATTTATAAACCGTCTCGTGAAGTAACAGTTTTAAACTAGAAGGCAGAACTTCTTCATGAAAACCTAAATCGACGTTGGCTAAAAGAAAATCCTTATTAAGTTGAAGAATTAATTTTTTATATAAATCTAATTGATTGGCTTCTTCTATTAGAGTTTCGAAAGTTGTTGGTAATTGCATTATACGTTCCTATTCATTAAGCTTTTACCAAAATCACGTAACAATATTTTTTTCTCCTTAGAAATATCTAAAGATTCTAAAACTAAAAAAGATTTATTAGTATAATTTTTAATTTCTTTTTGGGTAGCATCAGAAGCTCCCGAACTATTAAAAATTTCCTTTACAGTGCTAATTTTAGTATCGTTATCCTTAAGTACTGAATTAAATAAACTCTTTAGTTTAAGCTGATTTTCTTCATTAGAAAATTCTAATGCTTTTAAATATAGATAGGTTTTTTTGTTTTCAATAATATCGCCTCCAACCTGTTTACCAAATGTCTCTGGGTTACCAAAAGCATCTAAATAATCGTCTTGTAATTGGAAAGCAATACCTAAATTTCGTCCAAATTCATAAATACTATTTTGATCTGCTTCTGATGCCTTAGCAACAATAGCTCCCATTTTCATAGCTGCTCCCACTAAAACAGCCGTTTTATATTCAATCATTTTTAAATATTCCGGTACAGTTACATCGTTTCGGGTTTCAAAATCAACATCATATTGCTGCCCTTCACAAACCTCTATAGCGGTTTTACTAAACAGTTTTGCTAAAGAGTGAAATGTATTAGCATCATAGTTTTCGAATAGCTGATATGCCATAATTAACATCGCATCGCCTGAAAGGATACCTGTATTAATATCCCATTTTTCATGTACAGTTTCTTCACCCCGGCGTAACGGCGCATCATCCATAATATCATCATGAACCAACGAGAAATTATGAAAAACCTCAATACTTAAGGCAGCGTCTAATCCCTTTTTATAATCGCTATTAAAAATTTCGGCAGCCATTAAAGTTAAAACCGGTCTTAACCGTTTCCCTCCCAAACCCAGAATATATTGAATAGGTTCATACAAGTTTTTAGGCTCTTTTAATACCGAATATTTTTCTAAATAAGCAACAAATTCTTCTTGATATTTTTCTATTGAAAGCATTCAGCAAAAATAAAGCAAATAGTATTATTAAAAAGTATGTATGTAAATTATATGTTAAAAAACAATAAAACTTTGGAAACTTTTTTTGTTTTTAAAGTTTCCAGTCATATATTTGCACCCGATTATGAGAGAAAAGATTATACATAAAGCAGCAGAATTATTTCTAACGCTAGGTTTTAAAAGTGTTACAATGGACGACATTGCTCAGGAAATGGGTATTTCTAAAAAGACCATTTACGTTCATTTTGCTAACAAAACTAAATTGGTAGAAGCAGTAACCTTTGAATTATTTGGAACCATTTGCGATGGTATTGACACCATATGTAGAGCCTCAAACAACCCTATTGAAGAATTGTACGACATTAAAATGTTTGTGATGCATCACTTAAAAAATCAAAAGTCATCGCCTCAATTCCAGTTAAAAAAATATTACCCACAAATATATGATGCGCTAAAAATAAAGCAATTTGAAAAGATGCACGATTCGGTTAAAGATAGCCTTCAAAAAGGTGTTGATACTGAATTATTCAGATCTAATATTAATGTGGATTTTATATCCAGAATGTACTTTAATGGAATGACCGGTATAAAAGATGATTCCATTTTTCCTAAGGAAATTTACACCATGGATTACTTAATGGAAAGCTATTTAGAATATCATTTAAGAGCCATCGTTACCGATAAAGGCTTTGAAATATTAAATAAATTTATAACATCAAATCAATCATAAAAATGAAAAACAAACTAATTTTAATATTTAGTTTATTATACTCTATAGTCATGTTTTCTCAAGAAGACACCAAAAGTTTTTCTTTACAAGAAGCCATAGACTTTGCATTAGAAAATAATAGAACTGCAAAAAATGCTACACGAGATATTAAAGCAGCCGAAAAACAAAAATGGGAAACCACCACAATTGGTTTACCTCAAATAAGCGGAAAAATTGATTATCAAAATAATATAAAACAACAATTTGACGCTATAGATTTTGACCAAGATGGTGTTATAGATTTTGGAGCTAAACAATCTGTTACACCTTCAATACGAATGGATCAATTACTTTTTGACGGGTCTTATTTAGTTGGGTTGCAGTCTGCAAAAGTATTCCTGGAAATTTCTAAAAACGCCAAAGAAAAAACCGATTTAGAGATTAGAAAAGCCGTTATTAATGCATATGGCAATGTTTTACTCGCTGAGGAAAGTGTTAAGATTTTAGAACGCAACATAGCTGTCTTAAAGAAAAACCTTAACGAAACTACAAAGATTTATGAAAATGGTTTAGAAGAAGAGGAAAGTGTAGAACAGTTACAAATTACATTATCTGGGGTTGAAAGTAATTTAAGCAATACATCACGCTTAAAAACTTTAGCTTATCAAATGTTGAATATTACTTTAGGTACAGATATAAATTCTAAAACTGTACTAACTGATAATTTAGAAAGTTTAACAACTCAAAACATTACTTTTGATCTTCTTAATGCTGAAGATAAGGTTGAAAACAATATAGATTTTAAAATTGCAGAAAACGATAAAATTTCTAAAGAACTTCTTTTAAAATTAGAAAAAAGCAAAGCTCTACCAACATTAAGTGCTTTTGCAAACGCTTCATATGTTGGAAATAATCAAAATTTTAGATTTTTAGATAGTAACCAAATTTGGGCAGGAACTGCAGCTTTTGGAGTTAGTATGAATATCCCGATTTTTAGTTCAGGTAAAAGAAGCGCGTCAACACAACGTG
The DNA here is from genome assembly GCF_030540835.1 of Flavivirga aquimarina. Lineage (GTDB taxonomy): Bacteria > Bacteroidota > Bacteroidia > Flavobacteriales > Flavobacteriaceae > Flavivirga > Flavivirga aquimarina. Next base: position 511,559 of record NZ_JAUOEK010000184.1, read on the forward strand.
CCAGAATTAACCTTGAAAAAGCCAAAGAGGACCTAACAGAAACGCAGCAAAAATTGAAACTTCAAATAGCATCTGCTAAAAGCGATTATCAATTTGCTATTGAAGATTACGACAACAAAAAACAAAATTTAAATCTGGCTGAACGTATCGAACAGAAAAATCAAACTAAGTTTTTTGAAGGTATTGCTTCAAGTTTCGAGTTAAGACAAGCGCAAACACAATTGTACAGTTCTCAACAAGAATTTTTACAAGCCATGCTTGATGTTATAAACAAAAAGGCTGAATTAGAAACCGTATTAAATAAAGTTGATTAGTTTATTGTTTAAAGTTTAAAAAAATTAAAGATGAAAACATTTTCTTTCGAAAAATTATCCGTTTGGCAAAAATCAAGAAAATTAGCTGTTAAAACATATAAATTAACAAAGTTATTCCCTGACGATGAACGCTTTGGATTAATTAGTCAAATGAGAAGGTGTGCTGTTTCAATTTCATCAAACATAGCAGAAGGAACTGGAAGGCATTCAGCAAAAGACAAAGCAAGATTTACAGAAATTGCCTTTAGTTCAGCATTAGAGCTTTTAAACCAAATAATAATCTCTAATGATTTAGAGCTTCTTTCGAATGAGGCGTATAAAAACGTGAGACAAGATATTTCAGAAATAACCGCTATGCTTGATGGCCTATATAAATCAAAATAAACTCATAAACAAAATCAACCTATTAAACTCAATTAAAAATGAAAAATATATATTCACTAGTAATCGTAACACTACTTTTAACTTCTTGTGGGAGCGATAAAAAAATGTCTGTTGAAGATATTATAGCTTCTGGAAATTTAGAGCAAATAAGACAAAAGAAAACGGAGTTAGATGCTTCTGCTCAGGAAATTTCTTCACAATTAAGACAATTAGAATTAGAAATTAAAAAACTGGATCCACAGGAAAGAATTCCTTTAATAACAACCTTTGCTGCTAAAGAAGCTATTTTCAATCACTTTGTAGAATTGCAAGGAAATGTAAGCACAAAGAAAAACCTTGTAATATATCCGGAGTATTCTGGAACCTTAGCAAGAGTTTACGTTAAAGAAGGACAGAAAGTAGTTAAAGGACAAATGCTAGCAAAAATTGATGATGGGGGATTAAGCCAGCAAGTAGCACAACTACAAATTCAAGCTGAGTTAGCAAAAACAACTTTTGAGCGTCAAGAACGCTTATGGAATCAGAAAATTGGTAGTGAAATTCAGTATTTACAAGCTAAATCTACCTATGAAGCACAACAAAGAGCGGTTAATCAATTACAACAACAAGTTGGAAAAACAGTTGTTCGCGCCCCTTTTTCTGGTACTATAGACGATGTGATTTCAGAGCAAGGAAGTGTTGTAGCTCCTGGCCAATCTCAGCTTTTTAGAATTGTAAATCTTCAAGACATGTACATTGAATCTGATGTACCGGAGCGTTATATTTCTAATATAACACCTGGAAAAAATGTGCAAGTAGAATTTCCAGTACTAGGAAAAAAGATGGATGCTGAAATTCGTCAAGCTGGAAACTTTATAAATCCAGCCAACCGAACCTTTAAAATTGAAGTAGCTGTTTCAAATAAAGACAAGTCTATTAAACCTAATTTAACAGCGAAGCTTAAGATTAATGATTATACAAATGAAAAAGCCATACTAATACCACAAAGTATTATTTCAGAAAATGCAGAAGGTGATCAATATGTATATACTGTGACCGACAAAGTTGAAAATAAAGCAAAAGCGAAACGTGTTATCATCACAACAGGAAAAACACAAGGTGATGACATTGAAGTTCTTTCTGGTTTAGCAAATGGAAGTGAGATTATTGATGAAGGTGCTAGAAGTGTTAAAGATGGACAAGATATAAAAATACTTGTTGTAGAATAAACTTGTCATTCCTGCGACATGTGCTGAACTTGTTTCAGTAAAGCAGGAATCCATTTTATTAAAATTCAGTTTCTAAATATAAGATTCCTGCCTTCGCAGGAATGACAAAAAATAAAGAACTAATGAGTAAAAATAAAAAACAAAAGAATGTAGATAAGGAGTTTGGTTTATCATCATGGGCCATTAATAATAAAACAACCATGTATGTTTTAATTCTTTTAATCTTGTTTCTTGGAGCTGGTGCTTATTTTAGTATGCCAAGAGAGAATTTCCCAGAAATTAAGGAAACCAAAATCTATATTAGTTCTGTGTATCCAGGAAATACCGCCGAGGATATTGAAAAACTAATAACCGACCCTATTGAGGACAAACTTAAGACAGTTAGTAATGTTATTGAAATCACCTCAACATCTCAAGAAGATTATTCTATTATTATTGTAGAATTCGATGAGAATATTACGGTTGAAGCTGCGAAACAAAAAGTAAAGGATGAAGTCGACTCTGAAACCTCTGGTGAAGATTGGCCAACATTTAACGGCGCTAAAGTAGAGCCCAATATTTTCGATTTAAGTATGTCTGAGGAAATTCCAATCCTCAATATTAATATTTCCGGAGATTATCCAGTTGATAAATTAAAGGAATACGGAGAATATCTAGAAGACGAAATTGAAAGCCTACAAGAAATTAAGCAAGTTGATATTCGTGGGGCTCAAGAAAAAGAAGTAGAAGTAGCTGTAGACATTTATAAAATGATGGCTGCTCAGGTTAGTTTTCAAGACATTATCAATACCATTAGCAATGAAAACATGACCATGTCTGCAGGTAATTTAATTACAAGCGGACAAAGACGTACCATTAGAATTATTGGTGAAATTGACGAACCTGATGAGCTTGAAAACTTTGTAGTAAAGTCTGAAAAAGAGAATCCTATTTATTTAAAAGATATTGCTCAAGTTTCCTTTAAAGATGAGGACAAAACGACTTACGCAAGAGAATTTGGAGCACCTGTTGTCATGCTAGATGTTAAGAAACGGGCAGGAAAAAACATGGTAGCTGCGGCAGAACAAATAGACGTTATTATTAAAGATGCTATTGATAATGTATTTCCTCCAGACTTAATAGTTACCGTAGCAAACGATCAATCTTCAAAAACCATTGGACAAGTTGATGATCTGGTAAACAATATCATCTTTGGTATCATTCTCGTGGTTACTGTTTTAATGTTCTTTTTAGGGTTTAAAAATGCCTTGTTTGTTGGGTTTGCAATCCCAATGTCTATGTTTATGTCGCTTATGATTTTAAACATGTTGGGGTATACCATGAATACCATGATTCTTTTCGGGCTTATTATGGGACTTGGAATGTTGGTTGATAATGGTATTGTCGTTGTAGAAAACGTGTATCGCTTAATGAGTGAAGAAGGTATGAGTCGCATAGAAGCGGCTAAAAAAGGGATTGGCGAAATCGCATTTCCTATTATTATATCTACAGCAACCACAGTCGCTGCCTTTATTCCCTTAGGGTTATGGCCTGGCGTTATGGGACAATTTATGATTTATTTCCCAATTACCCTGTCAGTTGTATTAGGTTCCTCTTTGTTTGTGGCTATCTTCTTTAACTCTGTTATGGTATCTCAGTTTATGACTACCGAGGATAAAGACATGCCTTTAAAAAACATTATCAAAATCTCCGCTATAGTTGGGGGTATTGGCTTACTCATCATGCTTATTGGTGGAAGCTATAGAGGTTTGGGAACCTTAATGATCGTAACTGTTATTTTATTATGGTTATATCGTTTATTTCTAAGAGGTTGGGCTAACGGATTTCAAAATAATATATTACCTAAGTGGGAACGTTTTTATGAAAAATCACTTCGTGCTGCATTAAGTGGAAGAAAACCAGCATTTATTGCCATCGGAACATTTGTTCTACTCATCATAGCCTTTATGGGGTTTGGAGCATCTGTTGGAAGTCAACGTACCAAAGTTGAATTTTTCCCAGATAATACACCAAACCAAATTATAGTATATATAGAATATCCCGAAGGAACAGATATTAAAAAAACCAATGCTATTACAAAAGATATTGAAGAGCGTGTTTATAAAATTATAAACGAAGAAGCTTATATGCATGGTGATTTTAATTTCTTGACAGAAAGTGCCGTATCTCAAGTTGGAGCAGGTGCCGGAAATCCACAAACAGATGGAGGCTCGCAAGCAGAAATGCCACATCGTGGTAAAATAACGGCGACCATGCGTGAATATAAATATAGAGATGGTGCCGATAGTAATGTCCTTCTTAAAAAAGTACAGGAAAACTTAAAAGATATTTATCCCGGTGTTGCTATTTCCGTTGAAAAAGATGCTGTTGGACCTCCGGCAGGTTACCCTATAAACCTTGAGTTAGAAGGAAACGACTATTCAGAACTTATAGCAACTGCTGAAAAAATGCGTGATTATATTAATTCGAAAAATATTCAAGGTATTGACGAATTAAAAATCGACGTAAATAAATCGAAACCATCTATGCAGGTTCAGGTGGACAGAAAAAAAGCAGGTGAATTAGGCGTAACCTCTGGACAAGTAGGGCAACAATTGCGTAATGCTATCTTTGGAGCTAAAGCTGGTATTTATAAAGAAGATGGTGAAGATTATGATATTTATGTGCGTTTTAATGAAGAAAACAGGTATAATACCAGTGCTATTTTCAACCAGAAAATAACATTTAGAGACCCTGCCAGCGGACAAATAAAAGAAATTCCTGTTTCCACCGTTGCTAAACAAAATAACACCTCTGGATTTAGTGCTATAAAACATAGAGATGTAAGACGTGTGGTAACCTTATACTCTGCTTTAGCACCTGGGTTTACTGATGCCGGAGCTATTGTATCGCAAATTCAAAATGAGATGCAAGGTTTCACAGAAAAACCTGCAACGGTTAAAGTTGATTATACCGGACAAATAGAGGAGCAAAACAAACAAATGGCCTTCTTAATGGGAGCGTTCTTTACAGGTTTAGGTTTAATTTTCTTTATTCTTATTTTCCAGTTTAACTCCGTATCTAAACCAGGTATCATTATGCTTGCTATTTTCCTGAGTTTAATTGGTGTATTTGGTGGTATTGTCGCAACCGGTAGCGCCTTTGTAATTATGATGACCATGATGGGTATTATATCACTGGCAGGTATTGTTGTAAACAACGGCGTGGTACTCTTAGATTATACACAGCTTTTAATTGACAGACAAAAAATAAAACACAATTTAGAAGACGATCAATACCTTGAAACTCCTGATTTGTTAGAAGCTATTATAAAAGGTGGAAAAGCGCGTTTACGCCCTGTACTGTTAACAGCTATCACTACTATTTTAGGATTAATACCATTAGCAACAGGATTAAACATTAACTTCTTTACTTTGTTTAGTGAGTTCAATCCACATATTTACATGGGAGGTGATAATGTTATTTTCTGGGGGCCTCTTGCATGGACCGTTATTTACGGATTATTTGTCGCTACGTTCCTTACGCTAATTGTGGTACCAATACTGTTCTTTTTAGTAACTAAATTTAAAATGTGGTTGTATAGTAAAAGAGCAGTTAAATATTCTCAAAATGAACTACCAAAAGAAGTAGAAATCTTGAGTGTAGATAAATAAAGCAAATAATTAAAAGTCTATTTGCTACTTAAATAATGAGGCTGTCTAAACAATGTTTAGGCAGCCTCATTTAATTTTACTCTAAACCATAAATTGCTATTTTGTAAAGCAAATCAAGGTCTGTTTCTTTAATTTTGGTATTAGCTCCCCAAGTTCTACAAGAAATATAACCTGAACCATCTCTCGGGTGAAACTTTTTCATCCAAATGCTCACCTGGTTAAACTCATTGTAAGCTAAAGGAATAATACCTCTTGAAGACACGCTGGTGCTATAGGTTTTTAGCCATTTTGGAAGTCCCCAATTTTGACCTTCCTGCGTTGTTTTACTAAAATAGATTCCGAATTCCGGTGTACCAAACTCTATATCAAGTAATTTTGATGCTGGAATTTTAGACCGTATTTGTTTACCTAAATTGTTACGTTCAAAATAGTTAGGGATATCCCCTAACCAAATTACTTTTCCTCCTTTTTCTAAATAGTGTCTCATTAATCCTTTTTCTGGATGTACACCAAGGACATTATGCGGAATTACCAAATATGGAAAAACAATAACACTCACTGCTTTATCCTCTATTCTGTTTTTGATAAATTGATAAAGATCATTTTCATTATCAATATGCCTAAATCCCTTTTTAGATAAGTAAGGTGTAATCTCTTTACTAGCCTTAGGGTTTTTTAATTTCCCTGTATTGGTATTATAAGGGTGATATACAGCTTTATAAACTTTTGTTCCTTCGTTTATAGCATATAAATACCCATTATCGCAGCCAAAAAATATACTTTTCGTCTCTGTATCATAAATTGGTGAAGCATAAATCTCGTCACCAATGGTATAGTCCCAAACTTTTTCACCAGTAAGTTTATTCAATCTATAAATTTTACCATCGGAAGAGGCCATATAAACGCTTGTATTAGACAACAACGCCCTTGGAAAATTATGTGAACCCGTTTTAAATTTCCATTTTTCTTCACCCGTTTTCAAGTCTAATGCACAGAAAGTATCATTTGTAGACCAATTAACATAAACAATATTATCGGAAATATTTGTTCCCATAGCCCAGGTATTTCCATAAGTGAAATCCCATTTTTTCTTCTGTGTTTTTAAGTCTACCCCATAAGTATTTCCATCTCTTGAAGCAATAATTAATAAGTCATTTTTAATTAATGGCTGTGCTATTATAGAACTTCTATCGAAAGTATAATCAACAGGATTATAAGTTGTTCCTTTTGTTGCAAATTTCCAATCTAATGTTCCATTTAAGTTTAAAACATAGACATAGCCATCATTACTTGGTTGATAAATTTTATTTTTATGAACTAAGGGCGTTGCTCTAATTCTGCCATTCGTTTTAAATTTCCAGTTTAACTTTCCACTTGTAATATTAATAGCATAAAGGTTTCCATCTCCAGAGCCTATTAAAACATTATTTCCTTCAACTTTTGGAGAGGCCATAAAGTATTTCCATCCTGCATGATTATCAAGTAAATTCTCGCCCATTTTAAACTTCCAGTTCAGACTGCCATCTTTTATATTTATAGCATATAGGTTGCGATCTCTACTCGAAATATATAATGACGTATTTGATATTTCTGGTGAAGAAACTATAGCGCCATCAGTTTTATATTTCCAAATTAAATTCCCATTTTGCTTATTTAATGCATATATATAACCATCTGAACTCCCAAAATAAACAACGTTACCTGAAATTACAGCTGTCCCACGAACAGAACCTTGTGTTTTAAATCGCCATTTTGTTTTTGGGTGTTCTATATCCTGAATGGCAAAGGAAAACAGGGTAAAGCTAATAAAGACAAGAAGAAAGCAGCCTACTATTTTTTGATTCATTATTATGAATTTGACTTAAAATGAGGCTATTTTATTCGCTTTTGAATTTTCTTTATCGCACGTTCTATAGACTTATCGGGTTCAATAATATTATGCGATCCCCAGAAATTAGGGTCTGAAAAACCTATAGAATAATCGGTCATTACAACTGATGATTTGATACGATCTTTATATTTTGGCATTTCTTGTGTTTTATTTGTTTTCCAATCGGTAACAGCCATTTCGCAAGACATACTATAGTTAGAATTGAATAATTTATTCTTCCAATTCACTTTAAAATCTAAATCGAGGTTACTATATCCGTAATACCACTTTTTATTTTTTTCAATATAATTTACTTGATAGGTTGCTTTTGTCGGTACTACAATTGCTCGAGATGGTTTATGTTTTGTAAACCAACCTATGGCTTTATCTTTACTAGTAATATTAAGTGAATATGTGGCACGGGTTAAAATTTTGTTTTCATAATCAATAAATAGTTTCCCTTCATAAAGCAGGTCTTTAACAGATTCTTTTTGTTTAAAATTAATAACATGAACAAGCATATTATCCATTTTTGTTGTATGACTGAAACTAAAATTATAGCTTAGCATAGTCTCTTTTGTAAAAATATATTTAGGATATTTCATCATGTCTACAAAAAGGGTGTTAAATGGCCCTCCTTGTAATTTAAACACCAGTGTATCTAACCTTGTATAGTTTGTGTTTTTTCTGGTTTTGTAAAACTTTAAAATATCTTTATCATTTGAACTATAAGGTGCTTTGTAAATATTGACTATCGCTTCAGAGAGCGACACATTTTTTTTTCTTTGTTTAATAGTTTCTCTATAAAAAGCGGTCATTACCACATGATCATCCGAATAATTTTCACCTTTTTTTTGAAATACTGCTTTTACCAATTCTTCTGCATTTTTTAAGCTTTCTATATTTACATCGGCAAGTTGTGTTGTTGTAGGTGTTAAATATATTTTATTGTCACCTTCGTTTAATTGTGATAATGGAATGGTTTTATCTGTATAACCTAAAAAAGATATTACTAGGCTTTTATCTAATAGGTTCTTATCTACTTTCAATAAAAACTCCCCTTCTGCATTAGTTATCGTATTCACATTAGTATCTTCTAAAAAAATATGAGCAGATACCAAAGGCGTTTGTGTTTTGCTATCAATAACTTTACCCTTAAATTCTTTATATGATGTAGTTACATTGGTTTCGGTTTGCAAGAAGCTAAACGCTTCAACCTGTGTAGTTATTGAAATGAAAATAAGAGCTATTAGCCTTGAAATGTTTTTTACTTTAAATAGTAATTTCATGATATTATTTTTTTATGTGTTCAGTAAATTAATGGAGATAAGCATATAAAAATGTCCTGTTTCATGAAACAGGACTATTTTTACGGTTATTTTTTAAGAAAATTAATACAAAAAGATACTCTTTATCTAAGACCTTTTTTATATTGTGTAGGAGTTGTTTGCGTATGCTTTTTAAAAGCAAAGTTAAAAGCACTTTTAGAGTTAAAGCCAGATTCGTATACAATTTCTAATATTGTTTTTCCAGAATCTTTACTTTGTTCAATTAATTTTTTAGCTTCTTCAATTCTAAATACATTAACATAATCTTGAAAAGTAGCATTATAATGGCTATTAATAAATTGTGATAATAGGCGTTCCTTTATGTTTAATTCCGAAGCTAACTCAGATAATGTTAAACCAAATTGCAAAAAAGGTTTTTGCGTATTCATATGTTGCTCTAACTGTATATTTAAATTAGAATATTCATCTTGGCTTAATGATGGCGATTTTGGTTTTTTAAATACTTCACCAAAATGAGAACTTAATAATGCCTTACCTAATATAATTGAGAAGTATATTAAAAACAATAATGACGATATGTATATATAAAGAAATATATTTTTGATTTTAGTGTATACAAATATGTATACCACCAAATTATTACACAAACACACTATAAAATAGCCATAAATTATAAACTTATTCCACTTTATTTTAGATAGAAATTTACGTGTTTTTAAAGTATTTGTTTTAGCAAATTTTTCAATAGATACTATAGATATTACATTGTATATAAAAACTTGAAAGCCTACAAAAGCTGCAAATATCTTTTTATAGACATTGCTAAGTATTTCTTTAGAGACAAGCAGTTCTCTTTTTTCTTCTATAGAATAAAAATGAAAGTTGAAGACAAAGTATATACTTAAGAGAATAAGGGGTAAATAATGAATTACGTACTTTGCTTTAAAGCGAAAATCAGTAGTTATTTCCGACTTAATATACAAATACATAGAAGGTCCCCAAACAGTAAAAAAAGGTAAAGCTATGTACGCTAAATAAGGAAAATCAATATAACTGAAGTTCGAATTTCTCAAGCAGAACTCATCAAATGAGTATAAAATTTGAGCAAAAAGAAAGAAAGCGATTAATCTATTAGATATTATGTGTCTACCTTTAAATAATAATACAATAATTAGCAGTAATTGAACAAATACTAGAAGTATATGGATAATATCGTAGAAGCTAAAATTCAATTTTATAAAGTAATATTAAGTTATTCTTTTTGTAAAAATATCAATTTTGTTTATACTATAAATTGGATCCAATTAGATATAAATAAACAATCCCCATTTTAAACAAAAACGGGGATTTTATATTGAATTTATACTTATTTTCACTCCTCTTCATCTGTGGGAATCGTCGCAGGTTCCACCGAGGCATCATGTGCGTTATGATATTCTTGTAAAAGATTCATAGTTGCTGTAAGTAAATCTTTGGTTTCTAAAAGAAGACTAAAATATAAGGTTGTATTTTTTGGGCTAGACTCTTCTGTTCTAGTACGTTCTACCTGCCTTTGTATTTTTTCAGTGACTAAATCGAAAACATCTTTTTTATTATTTAAAATAGCACCTATTTGTTCGAAAGATCGCGAATCAAAAGCTTTTTTGGTTCTATTAAATAACGACTCAAGATCTTGATCAATTTGTTTAAGTTCTTTAATTTGGTTGAACTTTAATTTCTTGTGATTATTATTTACATGTTTATGACTTACTTTAGAAACATACTCTAATGATTGTGTCATGTCTTGTAAATATCCTAATATATTAATATAGAAATTACTTGCTCCTAAACTCGATTCATCTAAATTCTTAATAAAATAAAAGATATTGTCACGCAATTCATCAATTTCATTAGATAGTTTTACGATGTTTTTCTTATTCTTTTTTAATAGAATTAAATCTTGTTTAGCTAAACCATTTATCGCACTGGAATAAATTTTATTCCCACGTTTTACAACATTGGCTATATTATTTGCACTTTCATGAATAACCCCTTGAATAGAACTACTTTCGGCTTGTGTAAGGCTATCTTCATCAATAACTTTTTTCGACCCTTTTTTGTGTGATAAGTAATTTCTAACCAATAGAATAATCGTTAATAATAACAAAATAGGTGTCATCACACTAGGATTCCACTTAATTAAAAAGACAACAGTTCCTGCAGCTATAAAAGCACCAATTGCAGTACCAAACCATCCGCCTATAACATTTAGAACACCTGCAACTCTGTACACTGCACTTTCTCTTCCCCAGGCACGATCTGCAAAGGATGTACCCATGGCTACCATAAATGTTACATAAGTTGTAGATAATGGCAACTTCATTGATGTTGCAATAGCAATTAAGACACCCGCAACCATTAGGTTTACAGAAGCTCTAATCATATCAAAAGCAGGAGCATTAACACTTTGGTCTTTAGTTAATGCTATTGTATCTGGTTTTTCAAAACTCTTACCTATTTTTTCTTGAGTAGATACAGGCATAATATTGCTGAATAAATCAGATATCCAAGTTGATGCTTTTACAACACTTCTTGATAATATATTCGGTTCAAACTTTTCGTGTGTTTCTCCTTGACGAGATAAACTTATTTCAGTTTCTGCTACTGTTTTGGCTTTTTTGGAAAACCATAAGGTTAATACCATGATACCTCCAGCAATGAACAGTAGTAATGGTTCAGCTGGAACTTTTTTGTCAAGCACTTCCATTGAGAACAAAGATGCATCAATACCAGAAGCAGTCCAAGCTTCATAAGAATGATAAGCTGCCATAGGTACACCAATAAAGTTTACTAAATCATTACCAGAAAAAGCGAGTGCTAAACCAAAAGTTCCCACAGCAATTACAACAAGTAAAATCGTTTTTTTGAATACCTTTTGGAATCCGAATGAAAATAAAGTCCAAAAAATTAAACTTGCAAGTATGATAAGAAATTCGTTTCCATCAAGAAGACCTTTAAGATCTTTATAATAGGGTGTTCCTTTTAATCCTTTTAAAAAGATAAAATAGGTGATGGCTGCTAAAGAAATACCTCCAAATATGGCTCCGAAATTTTTTATTTTCTTTTCATAATGAAAAGTAAAAACTAAACGAGAAATCCATTGTACAATAGCTCCAACGGTAAAAGCTATAAACACCGACATTATTATACCACGAATAATTTCTAAAGCTTTCTTTGTATTTATATAATCTCCCAGATTAGCAAAAGTTTGAGAATCTGAAGCACTAATTTTTATTAATGACATAACTACAGCTGCACCTAATAAATTGAACACTATAGAAACTGTTGTAGATGTTGGCAATCCTAATGTGTTAAAGAAATCTAACAGTAATATGTCCGTAATCATCACCGCCATAAAAATATACATGATTTCTTCAAAATTAAACATAGCTGGCACGAAGATTCCTTTACGTGCAACTTCCATCATGCCACTAGAAAATACGGCTCCAATAAAAATACCTAAACTTGCAACTATCATAATAGTTCGTAAAGAAATAGCTTTAGAGCCAATAGCAGAGTTCAGGAAATTTATGGCATCGTTACTCACACCAACTACAATATCAGCAACTGCTAAAACTGTAATAGCAATAAGCATTAGTAAATAAATATTGTCCATAATTTAATTTTAATAAGTTTGCAAATATCTTAAGTGTTTCCTAGTAATATGTTACGTAAATGTTATGTTTTAAAAATGAATATCAACTTGTAATCGCCACATTAGCTCATTATTTCCATCTTTTACTTCTAAATGGCTAATATCTGTTTGTACTTTTAAACTGTGACCAACAACATATTTTGATAGCCCTAATGTGTATTGGGTTTCTGGGGTTTTACCTGTTACAACCTCATCTAATTTAATATTTGTATAACGACCAGAGATTTCCCAATCATTCTTTAATAAGAATCCCGTTTGTAGGTTTATACCTTTACCAACTTGAACCACATCTCCTGTTAAAGTACCATCTGAATTTTTTGCAAAAGGATCGTCTGCATCTCTTTCGGAATATTCTGCCATAAACGAAAACCCGCTATATTTAAACATAGCGTCTATAAAAAGTGTATTAATGTTAGTTTCGAAAAAACCAGTATCAGTAACCATATAATCCCCTTGGTTGCTTCTGTTTTTAACAGCATTATTGTTATGGTCGTAACTTACAGCTAATGATAATTTTGGTGTTTCTTCTCTTTTTAAATCAGAACCTTTATAATCACCTTTGCTTATAAAACTTCCAAAAGGGAATAATTCAATTCGTCCGGTATATTGATAACCACCAAGGTTTCCTGTAGTTATGTTTCTGCCTTCTCCTTGAGCAAATGAAAATATTTCTTTTACTAAAAATGTATCTGAAATATTAAAATGATGCCTTAACTGGAAACCAAAATCACGATCAATAGTAAATCGGCTGTTTAACAATGAACGATCAACTTGTTGTAAATTTGCTGAAGATATAACACGTTCTCTATTACCTGGAAGTTTTGTTTGTCCAAACCAAAGTACAAAATTTTGATGGAAATTCCACATTAAAACCGCATCTAAGATATATCTTGGAGCATTATGTGTAAATTCTGATGCTCCAGATTGATCTCTATTAGATAACCCTAATTCAATTTTATATTTTAATTTCGGACTATAAGCGAAACCATCAAATTTTAAACGTGCTCTTCGAGTTAAAAAACTGGTTTCGTTATCTTCGCCATCTTCCCAAGTTGAAGTTCCTAATAGTTGAGCTCTTAACCCTACTTTCATAGTCCACGAACTATCTTTACCTACTAGATTGAAAAGCCCTTTTCCGAATTTTGGTGATTTGGTTTCTTGAGCATTTACAAAGATAAGCCCAAATAAAGTTACAGCAATTAGTGTAATTTTAAGTTTCATTGTATTTATTAGTTTTTGTCGCTGCAAAGAACTAAAATCAATGTTAACTTAATGTTTCCAAATGATTAATTTAAAGACAAAAAAGCTGCCTTGGCCTAAGGCAGCCTGATTAGAAATCATGATAATGTAGTCGACAAAAACTAATAGATTATATGAAATACTAATTGTTTAGTCTTAAGACTGTGCAAATCTCTTGGTTTAAAGTAACTTGAATGTCACTAGAATATTAAGTAATTATTAAGATTCCAATGTTAAGTTTTAATATTTAAACACTTGATTATAAGATGATTAATCATTCAATGTTAATTTAATGTTATGAGAAGGTTGATTTAATGTTACTTAATTTGTATATTTGGATTATAATGTTAAACCCCATAATTATGAAGAAATCAATTTTATTTTATTTTGCCTTTTTAATTACTGTGGTATCTTTTGCTCAGCAAAAGAGAGATTTAAAACTTAATAAAGACACAAACTTAATTGAAGTGGTTTATTATCATGACAATGGTGTAGTAAGTCAAACAGGAACTTACACAGCAGATGGTAAATTACAAGGTGAGTGGTTAAGCTTTAACACAGAAGGCAAAAAAGTAGTTTCTGCAAATTATGATAATGGTAAAAAAGTCGGCAAATGGTTTTATTGGAATAATGGAACCGTAAAAGAAGTAGATTATAATGTTAATGTTATAGCCGGTTTAAAAGAATCTGAAACAAACAGTCAGGGCTTATAAACTTAAAAAGCTAATAAAAAAGCATCCCAAGTGGGATGCTTTTTTATTTAACTTATTTTACTATTTTCTTTGTGTTTATATCGAAGAAGTTAATACTTCTACGGTTTTAGATTCTACATATTGTCAATCTCAATTTATTTTTCTAAGATCAACTCTCAATATGTTTGATTATAATCCTACAGTCCAACCGGCAGCCCAATCAGGAGCATCAGCACCATTACCAGCTCCTGTTGCAGTACCTGTAGTATAGAAGCTTTGGTTGGTTCCGGTATAATCTGTTTCATTAAATCCAGTTGCAGGTGTATCAAATTGAATATTAGTAATCACAAGATCATTAGCTTCAATTCTTACAGCAGCTTCAGCGTCGGTATCTTTTACTTTGATACCCAAGTCAACGCCTGATGTGTAGAAATTATCAATATTAAAGTTTCCACCTCCTTCTTTATAGAAAAGAGCACCTTCACTTACAGGGCCAACAACTGTGATGTTTTTAAGAGTTGCATTGGTTACAGGAGCAGCATCTCCATTGTCACCATTGTTTGAACCTTCTATACCTGCTTTTGCGCTTCCAGAGATATACCAATACTCACCTGTACCTGCCCATCCATCTGCAAAATCGATAGAATCATCTCCACTATTTGTAGCAACAAGATATCTACCATTAACTGTTCCTCCAAAGAACTCAATACCATCATCTCCTCCTTCATAAGACTGTACATACTCTACAGTAGTTCCAGAACCTACACCGAATAAAGATAATCCGTTAAATTCTTTATCACTGTTAAATGAAGCTCCTGTATACTCAATTCTTAAATATCTTATAGAACCGGAATTATCGTTAGAAGTACTACCTCCATAAGTAAGGTCAGCTACTTCAGACGTCGCAACAGAACCTACATTGGTTGGTGCTTTACCACAAACTACCAATCCACCCCAATCTGCAGGAGCTGGAGTAGCCGAACCAGAAGTCATTACAACAGGATTATCACTTTCTCCCTCAACAAATATTTTCCCACCTTGTGCTACAGCTATATAAGAACTCGTTCCTCCTGTAGCTTTAATAACCGTACCTGCTGGTATTGTTAAAGAACCTCCGTCTTGTACAATAAATGAATTCGTTAAATTATATTCTATAGATGCATTTAAAGATACATTACCAGTAACCTCACCTGCCAAGTTTTCACTAGTAACACCACTATTACTTAAACCTACTGTCCAACCAGCAGCCCAGTCTGGAGCAGCAGCACCATTACCAGCACCACTGGCAACACCTTGTTGTATAAAG
This sequence comes from Flavivirga aquimarina, assembly GCF_030540835.1. Classification (GTDB taxonomy): domain Bacteria; phylum Bacteroidota; class Bacteroidia; order Flavobacteriales; family Flavobacteriaceae; genus Flavivirga; species Flavivirga aquimarina. Next base: position 527,208 of record NZ_JAUOEK010000184.1, read on the forward strand.
CTTTGATTTGTACCAACATAATCAGTTTCAACAAAACCGGTAGCATTTGAAGCAAATTGTATATTAGTCATTACTAAATCGCCATTTTCAATTCTTACAGCAGCTTCAGCGTCGGTATCTTTTACTTTAACACCAAGATCCGTTTCAGCTATATAAAAATTATCAACGTTAAAGTCTCCTCCTCCTTCTTTATAGTAAAGAGCACCTTCTGCTACTGGTCCAACTACTGTGATATTTTTAAGAGTTGCATTCGTTACAGGAGCAGCATCTCCATTGTCTCCATTGTTTGAACCTTCTATACCTGCCTGAGCACCTCCAGAGATGTACCAGTACTCACCTGTACCTGACCATCCATCTGCAAAATCGATAGAATCGTCTCCACTGTTCGTAGAGATTAGGTATCTACCATTAACTGTACCTCCAAAGAACTCAATACCATCATCTCCTCCTTCATAAGACTGTACATACTCTACAGTAGTTCCAGAACCTACACCGAATAAAGATAATCCGTTAAATTCTTTATCACTGTTAAATGTAGCTCCTGTATACTCAATTCTTAAATATCTTATAGAACCGGAATTATCGTTAGAAGTACTACCTCCATAAGTAAGGTCAGCTACTTCAGAAGTTGCAGTAGAACCTACATTAGTTGGCGCTTTACCACAAACTACCAATCCACCCCAATCTGCAGGAGCTGGAGTAGCCGAACCAGAAGTCATTACAACAGGATTATCACTTGTTCCTTGAACAAATATTTTTCCTCCTTGAGCTACGGCTATATAAGAATTTGTTCCTCCTGTAGCTTCAATACGTGTACCTGCCGGTATTGTTAAAGAACCTCCGTCTTGTACAACATAAGACCCTGTTAATTCGTAAGTCAAAGAAGCGTCCAATGTAATATCTTCAGTTACTTCTCCATTTAAATTGGTATTGGATGCACATGGAGAACAAGCAGAACCTCCACAATCTACACCTGTTTCATCTCCATTTTGAATACCGTCACTACAAGTTGCAGAAGAACCACCACCATCATCATCACTCGAACACGACGTAATAAATACAGCACTTGTTAATATTATTACTAATGTTAAAATTTTTTTTCTCATCTTTTTTTTGATCGTTAGAAATTAATTTATACTTATAATTTGTTCTTGCAAAGAAACCTGTCTTTTGTAAAGTAATTGTTTCTTAAAATTTACGATTTCATCAATGTAATGTTAACTAAAAGTTATATGACAGCGATAATTTAACATTCGCACCCAATTTAAAAGAAGACACCACTACATCCTGAGTTTCCTGTATTCTTTCGATAGTAGGATTAAGTAAGTTTTTTGCAGATAAACCAACCCCTAAATTCTTATTAAGCTTCGTTTTTAATATAAAATCCAGCGTACCAATACCAGAATCAATAATATTCCCTTTTCCTTCACTACCCAATGCATAAATCCTATCCGAGAAATAATTGAATGCCAGTGTCGTTTGTATGCTCTTATCACCTTTATAATCTTTATAGAAACTTAAATCTGCATTAACCAATATATCGGAAGCTCCGGTTAAACTGCTTTCTGTATCCGAAAAATCAACACTAATAGCGTTTCCGCCTGCAGTCGTTTCTTCAATAACTTTATCTCTATCTAAATCTTGAGTTGTATTTAAATATGAGAAATTTAAACCTCCTGTTAGCTTAGTTTCTAAAGTTTTATCTCCAGATTCAATCTCAGATTTTAAAAGATTTTTTCTTATTTCGAATTCTGCTCCAATAGCAGTTGCCCAATCACCCGAATTAACCCAACTTACATCGTTAGAAGCAGAATTAATAGTTATCTGGTTTATCGGGTTATTAATCATTCTTAAAAAAGACCCTATAGATATTATTTCGTCAGATTCTGGAAATAAATCCCATTTTATATCAGCATTATAGTTTGTAGAGCTATACAAAGCAGGATTACCTAAAGTTGTTAATGTAGGTGATTCATCATATTGAAAAGGAGCCCTTTCCTTAAATTGGGGCAAGGTATATGTTTTACTTGCAGCAAATCTTAAGTTTTGTTTCTCATTCAGTACATATTTCAATGAAATAGAAGGCAAGTATTCAAATTGATCTAATTCATTTTCACCAGAATTAACTGAAGTGTTGTAAGCTATATTTTGAGTTATCTGCTCTCCTCTAAAACCTAAAATTCCAGAAAACTTATCAGAAAATTTATATTCTAAACTAATAAAACCAGCATTAATGTTTTGTTCTCCTTCAAAAGTCTGAGGCAATAATACATCTATATTAGCTCCTAGACCACCTCTAAATGTTCTAATATTGAATAGTCCTGCATTAAAGTTTGACTGATTAAAATAACTGTCTAAATCATAAACATCAGTTATAATAGGTTGATCAACAGCATTACCCCCACTGTTAATAATTCTAAAGTTGAATTGAGTCGATTCAAAATCAACTGTTTTAAACCTTCCACTATAACCCAAAGTTATTTTTCCTAAGAATTCATCCTCTTCATTTTTATTAAACTTAAAAGACGTTGTTAGGTTAGCTGCTATTTCTTCTTCTTCCAAATCTTGATAAAACCTATGATTATCTGAATCATTTAAAGTAAGATTAAAAGATTTAGGTCCTTCCGGTTCATCCCAATCATCTGGAGTAACTAAGGTCTGTCTTCTGTTAGGTGTGTCATTTTTAGCAAAATTATATGCAGCTCCCCAATTGACTTCAAATTGTTCACTTAATTCATGGTCCCCCAATAATTGATGTACATACAATTCTGTCCTGTCAAAAGTAGATCTTTGCAGTATAGCCCCACCTTCTGGAGCATAATCAAAAATATCTACAATTCCTGTATATTCAGCCTGTTGTTGACTTGTAGAGTTAATGAATACCCCATTATATTTTATCTTATGGTCTTTGTGTTTAAACCCTATATTCCCCATTAAAGTAGAATTAGTATCATAGTTGTATCTTGTAAGATCGTAGTCTCTCCTTGCTACTCCAGAAACATTTACACTACCTCTTGAAACTCCATCTCTAAAACCATATTCGTTATTAAAAGAAGCAACTGCAAAGAAATTTATTCTGGTATCATCTCCTAATTGATAAGAATCTCCCCCTTTAAGCGAAATACTCGAGTTAATTGGAGCACTTGTTGTTTCCCTATCCCAACTGGTATTAAAATTATAATTATTTAAAGGAAATTCAGGATAGTTTTTGTCATAAAAACCAGTATAATTAGGACCATCGTGTAAATAAAAATCACTCTCGGAAATAGCATTGGTGTTAACTCCAGATTCTAGCCCTATATTAACAAAACCCTTACCTGTGTAATTTTTAGAAGCAATATTTACATTTGCTCCTGCAAAATCACCGTAATTTTTAGTGTTATACGTTTTATCAATGCCAACAAATTCTACAATATCTGTTGAGAAGATATCCAAGTCTATATTTTTCTTTGAAGGGTTGTTAGATGGTAACGGCAATCCGTTTAATGTCGTAATATTATAACGATCTCCTAAACCTCTTACAAACACACCTCCTGAACCTTCTTGTTTAGAAATACCAGTAACTTTTGTGACAGCAGCAGCTACATCTCCAACACCTTTTCTTGATAATTCCTGTGCTCCAATAGCTGTTTTAAAAGCAATCGCTTTTTTCTGCTCTAACAACAAGGCTGTTTCACTCTCCTTTTTAGTAGTTGTAGTAATCACAATTTCATCTAAGGATGCTGCACTGGCTCCCATAGGTACATTGACCTCAGTAACCTTGCCCGCTACTATTTGTACATTTATTTCTTGAGTTTCATACCCAACAAAACTAAATATTAATGTATAAGATCCAGGATCTAAACCTTCAAAACTATAAAGACCATCAAAATCGGAAGTTGTTCCTTTAGTCGTCCCTTTTATTAATACATTAGCAAAAGCTAAAGACTCATTATTATACTCTTTATCTGTTAGTTTTCCAACAACAGAACCCGTACTTTGAGCTTGCGAAAATGCAGCAGTAAAAACTGCTAATAATACTAAAATTTTTTTCATTATTTCTATTAATTTCTAGCTGCAAAGAACGGCAGACTATGTAAAGACTATGTTACCTTTAGATTAAACAACGGTAACCAAAGAGTTATCTAAATGTTATCCAAAAACGAGTTATACTTTCGTTTGGAAACAATAATTTAACATTGAAAACATCTTAAAAAAGAATATTTTTAATTATAAATTGATAAAATCTATAACATTAATTATTGTGGTCATTTTCTTTTTAGAAGAAATGAAATTCCACCAAGTATTAATTTAAAAAAAAGCTAAGTAAATCCGTAAAATAGATGCTAATCTCTATATTTATAATGAATTATCGAGAAACTGTTTTACTGTTTTTTTCGCTAACATTTTCAATTGATGCAAGCTCAAGAAAAGAAACAGTACTTGCACCCAAAGACGTTTTTATGTATTCAGATTCGCCAGAGACAACTTTTACTTTTAACTCTTTTGTTTCATAGCCTACAAATCTACATACTAAAGTATAATCGCCATCCTCTAAGTTTTCTATAACAAACGAGCCTGTTTGGTCTGTGGTTGATTCTATTGAAGTTCCTTTAATAGAAACATTAGCAAACACTAAGGGGTTGTTATCAAACTCCTTATCCATTAGTTTACCAGTTATAAGTCCTGTGTTTTGCGAAAAACAAAAAGAAGTAAAAAATAAGATGAATAAAGTTGTTAAATGTCTCATTGAACAAAATGTAAAAATTCCGTACAAATAACCGCTTTTAGTTTCACTCCTATGTTATCTAATTATTAAAGAACAATCATTAAAATGTTACTTTAATGTTAACAAATGTTTGGTGATTGGTTTTTATCAAATTTAACTATCTTGCCTATTCTTAAGTATAAAAAATGAACTGGGAACAATTATTATCCTTAAAACGTTTTGGTGACACCAATAAACGTATTCGAAAAGAACAAGATGAAACACGTTTAGGCTTTGAAGTAGATTACGATCGGGTTATTTTTTCTTCAGAATTTAGAAGCCTTCAGGATAAAACACAGGTAATCCCATTATCTCAAACCGATTTTGTACATACCAGACTAACACATAGTTTAGAAGTAAGTGCTGTTGGACGTTCTTTAGGAAGGCTAGTTGGCAAAAAATTATTAGAAAAGCATCCACATTTATATAATGTACATGGGTATCAGGCCAACGATTTTGGAGCCATAGTTGCTGCTGCTGCTTTAGCGCACGATATTGGTAATCCGCCCTTTGGTCACTCTGGTGAAAAAGCTATTGGAGAGTTTTTTAAAACAGGGTCTGGTAAACAGTTTAAAAACGAGTTAACCGATAAAGAATATCAAGATTTATGCGATTTTGAAGGCAACGCAAACGGTTTTAAAATTTTAACAGAAAGTAGAGAGGGACGTGAAGGAGGGCTACGATTAAGTTATGCTACTTTAGGTGCTTTTATGAAATATCCCAAAGAGTCTTTACCTAAAAAACCAACAAAGCATATTGCCGATAAAAAGTATGGTTTTTTTCAAAGCGAAAAAGAGTCATTTATTGACGTTGCTAATGAATTAGGCTTATTAAAAAGAAGTCAGACTCACATAAGTTTTTCCAGACACCCCCTTACCTTTTTAGTAGAAGCCGCAGACGATATTTGTTATACAATAATCGATTTTGAAGACGGTATTAATCTTGGTTTAATACAAGAAGAATTTGCCTTAGAGTATTTAATTAACCTCGTACGGGATACCATAAATACTAAAAAATACCATCAACTAAAAAACACACAAGATAGAGTGAGCTATCTACGAGCTTTAGCAATAAATACCTTAATAAATGAAGCCGTTACTGTTTTTATGCAACATGAAGACGCTATATTAAACGGTGATTTTAACTGTGCTTTGTTAGATAAAAGCAAATATGAAGCACAAATAAACGATATCATTAAAATTAGTGTAGAAAACATCTATCAATCAAATGAAGTTGTAGATAAAGAGATTGCAGGTTACGGTGTTATAAATACCTTGTTAAAAACATATACTAATGCTGTAAATAATAATTATGATAATAACGCCTCAAATTATGATAAACTCATTTTAAAAAGCTTGCCAAAAACCATTAAAACGGACGGTGATAGCTTATACATACGTTTATCCAATATATGTCATTTTGTATCCTTACTTTCAGATAGTAAAGCGATATTGAATTATAAAAAATTGAAAGGTTTTCAATTTACTTAAGACGAATAAACCTTTTAATCAATTTCTTATTATATATAATTTACCTAAATGAAAAAAAACCACCTACTTATCGTATTAATGACATGCTTTTTACTTGGTTTATATGCTGTTCATTATTTTAGTTCAGACATACCCAACGATAATTCATCTATTGAAACATTAAAATCAAAACATAAAGCATTTTTAGAAAATAGTCCATTTAAAGAAACTAAAAAGCTATCCAGACGAAAAAGAAAATTGAGAGGAATTCCTCCAAATAGTTATTTTGAAAGAGAATGGGAGCTTACAATGAACCCAGAATTAGGAAGACCAACTTCGGAAAACTTAAGTAAAATACAAAAGGACATTAAAAACTCTAATGCCAATACTTTCGCAAGGGTTTCTGGTGACAAAACTGATAATAGCTGGGTAGAACGAGGCCCTAATAATGTTGGAGGAAGAACCAGAGCCATTATGTTCGACCCTAATGACGCAACCAATAAAATTGTATTTGCTGGTGGTGTTAGTGGTGGTATATGGAAGAATACAGATATAACATCATCATCTTCGTCTTGGGAAAGAGTAGATATTCCAGAAAACCTTAGTGTTACAAGCCTAGCATTCGATCCGAATGATACAGATACTTTTTATGCTGGCACAGGAGAATCTTATGTAGGAGGGGATGTAAATGGAAGTGGGCTTTGGAAATCTACGGATAGAGGAGTGACTTGGGAAAGAATTTTTGGAGGTGCTACAGCTAATGGTGAAGGTGCCAAACTTACTGTAAATGTTCCAGGTTCTATAGCTGGAGAATACAATGCGCTTCAAGCAGCTTTTGGTAGCCCTTTAACAGAAATTACTGGAGATTTGGTATTGGTCGATGATGGTGTAGTTGGTCTAGGCACTATAACAGATGGTTGTAGTACTTTGGTAAACGGCGCAGCAATAAATGGTAAAATAGCAGTCATTGAAAGAGGGGTTTGTGAGTTTGATATAAAAGTTAAAAACGCAGAAAATGCTGGAGCTATAGCAGTTGTTGTTGTTAATAATGTATCAGATCCAATAATTGACATGGGCGGTGACGATTATACCATTTATATACCAGCCATTATGGTTTCCCAAGCAGATGGACAAGCTATCATGGCACAACTTGGTAGTACAGTAAATGTAACTATAGAGCCTGACGCTATTCCTTCAACCGGAAGTTTTCTTTCACTAGGGATTCAACATATTAACGATGTTGTGGTTAGGGATTTAGGGAGTACTAGCGAAATATATGTAGCTGCTGCTGCCAGTTTATATGCAGATGCAAACCCTACAGGGTTTAGTGGAATAATTGCTTACGGCTTATATAAATCTACCGATGACGGCGTTACCTGGACTAAAATTGCTTTACCTACAAATGGTGCTAATAGTGGTATAGCACCAAATAATATTGAAATTGGACAGGATAATAAAATCTGGATTTCAACAACACGAAGTTTAGCTTTCCCTTCAGATTATCCCGGTGGTCAAGTCTTATCTTCTTCAGATGGGGCCACATTTACTATAGAGCATACCATTACAAATGGAAGAAGGACAGAAATTGCTGTTTCATCTTCAGACCCTAATAAAATTTATGTATTAGCAGAACTGTCCTCCGGAACAAATGCCGTTGAATTGATTAGAACAGATAATGCATTTACATCTACTACCACTTTAGCTTTACCAGATGATGTTGACACAGGTATTCCTTCTACCGATTTTACAAGAGGCCAAACTTTTTATAACTTGGTAATTAAAGTAGACCCAACAAATGATGCTAATGTGTTTGTTGGGGGTATTGACTTGTTTAAATCAAGTAATAGCGGAACATCTTGGTCACAAATATCCAAATGGTCAAATAATAATAATTTATCAGCCTTAAGTGTTCCATTGGTACATGCAGATCACCATGCTATAACTTTTGGGAATAATGATGCAAGTGCCATGCTTTTTGGTAACGATGGAGGTGTCTATTATTCAAGTAATGGAGGGACAAACATTAATAGTAGAAACTTGGGGTATAATGTAACACAGTTCTATAGTGTAGGAGTAGCACCTACTACCGCTATTACTGGAGATTATTTTTATGGGGGTACTCAAGATAACGGCACCCAATTCTTCGAAAACTCTAATTCGGGGGTTGACAGTTCTGTAACAAATCCAACAGGCGGAGATGGTGCAGCAACCATGGTCGACCAAGATGGAACAGACACTTATTTTATTTATAATTTTGTTTACAATAACAGTATTACTAAAAGAGACTATCCGTCGGGCGCAGAAACAACAATTAATGATGAAGATTTAGAAAGAGGGGATTTTATAAATCAAGAAACCTTAGATTCTAATTTAAACATTTTATATACAAATTATTCTATAGGATCGACATACGAAATTAGAAGATATGACTTTAGTGGGGCTGGGGCAGTAAATAAATCCATTTTATCAAACGGATTACTTGATGGAAACCCTACTGCCTTTGCTGTATCACCTTTTACTACGACATCTACCACATTGTTAATTGGAAATGAAAACGGGAAGCTAATCAAAGTTGCAAATGCAGACGGAGCTGTAACACCTACTTGGACAGAAATAGGAAGTACTAATTTTATTGGAAGTATTTCTGATATTGAATTTGGTCAATCTGAAGCCGATATTTTTGTAACCATGCACAATTATGGTGTTATAAACATTTGGTATAGTTCTGATGGGGGAACGACATGGCTTGAAAAAGAAGGAGATTTACCAGATTTACCGGTTAAAGCCATACTCCAAAACCCTTTAAATACAGAGGAGGTTATAGTAGGGACAGAATTAGGTGTTTGGTATACTAATAATTTTTCATCTACAGACCCAACATGGAATCCTGCATTCAATGGTATGAGCAATGCTAAAGTCACAGATTTAGATCTAAGAAATGATAACGCAATTTATGCCTCTACCTATGGAAGAGGGATTTTTTCTGGTGAATTTACCGCAACATCGTTAAGTGTTACAGACAACGAATTAGAGTCCCAAATAAAATTATATCCAACAGTTTCAAATGGAGAACTCGTTATATCTGCAAACGGAATTACAGGAAAAGTCGATTTACAAGTGTTTAGTTTGAGCGGAAAAAGCATTTATAAATCTGAACTTGAAATGAATGGAAGGAAAAAGCCTTTAACCTTAAATGGTTTGTCCTCAGGGATTTATTTAGTTAAATTCAGTAAAGACAATTTTTCAGAAACTAAGAAAATTATTATTAAATAGAGAAATTACCATAAAAGCAAACTGAATTAAGAACTTTAACAACCAAACTTTTGGGCTTTTGAGTCCATAAGTTTGGTTGTTTTTTATTTGGGTGTCAGGAGCGCAGCCGAAACCCTATTTAAACTTATAAATTTTAATGACTGTCTTAAGCTAAACGAAAGGCTCAGTAATCACACAAAGAAATAAAACAAGAATTATTGTAATACCTTATCGATATAATGTGCTAAGCTATCAGCATCCAATCCAACAGATTGATGCAGTTGGTTAACACTCCCATGCTCTATAAAATCATCAGGAACACCTAAAATATTTATCTCGTTTTTATAGTTATTTACTGCAGCAAACTCTAAAATAGCACTTCCAAACCCACCTTTTACAGCATTATCTTCAATGGTAATAATGGTGTTATGTGTTTTAAAAATATCATGCAGAAGTACCTCATCCAAAGGTTTTACAAAACGCATATCGTAATGCGCAATATCTTCTGGCGTATTGCATTTTTGAATGGCATCACCTGCATTTTTAGCCATAGCTCCTATACTTAAAACAGCAGTATAGCTTCCTTTCTTTAGTTGAACTCCTTTACCTATCTCTATTTTAGAAAATGACTGTCTCCAATCTATAGTAACACCACGTCCACGAGGATAACGAATCGCTATAGGCTGTCCTAAACCTAATTGTGCCGTATACATGATATTGCGTAATTCCATTTCATTTCTAGGAGCAAAAATGATAAGACTAGGAATGCATCTTAAATACGACATATCATAAATACCATGATGTGTCGCACCATCTTCCCCAACCAAACCAGCACGATCTAAACAAAAAATAACAGGTAGTTTTTGAAGTACCACATCATGTATTACCTGATCGTAAGCGCGTTGTAAAAAAGTGGAGTATATATTACAAAAAGGAACCAAGCCTTGTGTTGCCATACCAGCAGCTAATGTTACTGCATGTTGTTCTGCAATACCCACATCGAAAGCACGATCGGGAATGGTATCCATCATGTATTTTAGTGAGCTTCCTGTAGGCATAGCAGGCGTAATACCTACTATGTTTTTATTCTCTTTGGCTAATTCAACAATTGTATGTCCAAACACATCCTGATACTTGGGAGGTTGTAATATTTCAGCTTTTACAATTAAATCGCCTGTTTGTGCATTAAATTTTCCTGGAGCATGATATTTTACCTGATCTTCCTCTGCCTGTTTTAACCCTTTACCCTTAGTTGTGATAACATGTAAAAACTTAGGGCCTTTAATGGTTTTTAGACGTTCTAATTCTGAAATTATTAGATCGATGTCATGTCCGTCAATGGGGCCTGAATAATCAAAATTTAAAGCTTCAAAAATATTGTCTTGTTTCTGGGTGCCTTTTTTAACATTAGTTAAATATTGTTTTAATGCACCAACACTAGGATCGATACCAATGGCATTGTCATTTAAAATAACCAGTAAATTGGCATCAGTTACACCAGCATGATTTAAACCTTCAAATGCCATACCACTAGCTATAGAAGCATCTCCAATAATGGCGATATGCTGCTTTTCAACATCCCCTTTTAGTTTAGAAGCAATAGCCATACCCAAAGCTGCAGAAATTGAAGTAGATGAGTGACCAACCCCAAAAGCATCATAACCACTTTCATCGCGTTTAGGAAAACCACTTAGGCCTCCAATTTGTCTATTGGTATGAAATATATCCTTTCTACCGGTTAGAATCTTATGCCCATAAGCTTGATGCCCTACATCCCATATTAATTGATCTTCTGGCGTATTAAAAACATAATGCAATGCAATGGTTAACTCTACCACGCCCAAACTCGCTCCTAAATGCCCTTCTTTAGTTGCTACAATATTTATTATAAATTCCCGTAACTCTTTAGCAAGCTGAGACAGCTCTTTCTGCTTTAAAAGGCGAAGCTCTGAAGGGGAATGGATGTGATTTAATAATTTTTGCATGCGATTACAAATGTACTATTTGAAATTGTATTTTTGCTTTTATGTTACAACCTTTTGATGATGCTTATTTTATGAAAAAGGCCCTCCAGGAAGCGGAAACTGCTTTTGAAAAAGGAGAGGTTCCTGTGGGAGCTGTTATTGTTATTGATAATAAAATAATTGCCAGAGGGCACAATTTAACAGAAACTTTAAATGATGTTACTGCACATGCTGAAATGCAATCAATTACAGCAGCAGCTAATTTTTTAGGAGGTAAATATCTAAAAAAATGTACTTTGTATGTAACCTTAGAACCTTGTCAAATGTGTGCAGGTGCTTTGTATTGGAGTCAGATTTCTAATATTGTTTATGGAGCTCGAGATGAAGAACGTGGTTGTATAAACTTAAAAACAAAATTACACCCCAAAACCATTATAAAAGGTGGTGTTATGGCCGATGAAGCTTCCGAGCTCATGAAGCGGTTTTTTATTGAAAAACGGAATTTAAACTAAAAGTTCTAAGACACTAATTACACGAATTTTCACGAATTGTTTCGCAGAGGTGCACTGAGATAACGCAGAGGTTTGCAGAGTTTTTTCATAAGGACTGAATACTGCAACTGAACACTGAACACTGAACACTAAATACTGCTAACTCTTTTTTTCACGTTCACGCATTTTATCTAAATTTTCTTTAGTAAGCATGTAGTCTTTAAGGTCTTTATCTTTCCAACGGTAGTAAGAAAACAAAGGAAATACGACAACAAATAGCCCAACAACACCAAAACCAATGAGTTTTTGAGACCATTCATTTTCTAAAATATAACCGGTAATTATACTTCCTAAAGCCGCTAAAAAGAAAAAAAGAATAATATACTTCATTAAAGATTTTTTAAGACCTATTTTGTGAAATTGATTAATTGCTGCCTGTAAGCTGTTAGTAATTTAGATTTCGAAATATATCCGTAATATTTACCATGTTTTACCACTGGCAAATTCCAAGCACCACTACTTTTAAATATATCCATAATATCATTCATAGAATGCTCTTCGTAAATAATAATACCGGCATCTGCATGCATTAAGCTTGAGGCATCAACTTTATCGTAAAGGTGCGAGTTGAACATAATATGTCTAACATCGTCTAAGCGAATAACACCTAAAAACTCATAATCATCATTAACCACCGGAAAATGATTTCGAGAAGATTTTGCAACAGCCTTTTTTAGTATATCACCAAGCTTCATATCTGGTTTTAATGTGATAAAATTGGTTTCTATAATCTTATCAATATCTAAAACCATCAATACATTTTGATCTTTGTCATGGGTCATTAACTCACCACGTTTTGCCAATTTAAGTGTGTAAATAGAATGAGAAACATAATATTTAGTAATGGCAAACGAAATGGTAGAGACTATCATTAAAGGCACAAACAATTCGTAACCTCCTGTAATTTCTGCAATAAGGAAGATCGCTGTAAGTGGGGCATGTAATACTCCGGCCATTAATCCCGTCATCCCAATTAAGGTGAAGTTCGATTCGGATACATGAAAATCCAAACCTATATTGTTGATTATTTTTGCAAAAGCATTACCTATAGCACTACCCATAACCAGCGTTGGGATAAAAACACCCCCAACACCTCCTGCACCAAATGTAGTGGTCATGGCAATAGCTTTAAACACGGCAATACCAAGTAACAGGCCGATAACAATCCAGATATTAGATAAATCCAAATTAAAAGGAGTAACACCTATGGCTGCTAAATGATCGCCTTTTAAAAGGTTATTCATAATACCGTAACCCTCACCATAAAGAGGTGGAATAAAGTAGAGCATAGAACCAATGGCAATACCTCCTATTAATAAGCGTTTAGCACGACTTTTAAATTGTTTAAAGAAATTCGTAATACCAAAAAACACTTTCGAAAAATATATGGATGCCATACCGGTTACCAAACCTAAAACGATATAGAATAAGATATCGTTAACTTCAAATTTGTCTGTTAATTCAAATCGTAACAAAACATCGGTTCCTAAGAACATATAGGATGTTATAACTGCAGAAACAGATGCTAATAAAAGCGGGACTAATGAGGTGAAAGCAATATCTAAACTAAATATTTCGATAGCAAAAACAATAGCAGCAATAGGTGCTTTAAACATGGATGCCATCGCACCAGCCGCAGCACAACCAATTAAGAGCATCCTTGTTTTTGTGTTCATGTGAAATAAACGTGCTGCATTAGAACCTAAAGCAGATCCTACACTTACCGCAGGTCCTTGTAATCCTACCGATCCACCAAAACCAACCGTTAAAGGAGCCGTTATTAATGCCGCATAAATATTATATCTTGGTATGATTCCGCTGAGTTTCGAAATGGCATGTAACGTAGAAGAAATACCATGACCAATATGTTTTTTTAACCAGGTTTGCTTTATAATATAAACCGCCAAAAGTCCTAGAATTGGAAATATAAAGTACAGCGAATTTTGGTTGTTCTTAAAAAAATCTAATTCAAAGAGTAATTGAATGTAATGTACAAGGTTCTTTAGAAGTACTGTACCGACACCTGCTAAAAACCCAACCAAAACACTAAGCATATAGATAAACTGACGTTCTGAAATATGCTTGTATTTCCAGATTAAAAACTTTCGTAAAAGACTTTTAGCACTTAGAGGCATTTTATAAAATTACTAAAAAATCCCGCAAAATGCGGGATTTAAATTTTATGATTTTAAATTAAGTTTCAAGCTTAATTCGGTTAATTGCTCGTCATCAATTGGAGCAGGCGCATCTATCATAATATCTCGCCCTGAGTTATTCTTAGGGAACGCAATAAAATCTCTAATCGTTTCTTGTCCGCCCAAAATAGCGACCAATCTATCCAACCCAAAAGCCAATCCGCCATGCGGTGGTGCTCCGTATTGAAAAGCATCCATTAAAAATCCAAATTGAGCTTTGGCTTCTTCGGGAGTAAACCCTAAATAATCGAACATTAAAGATTGTGTTTCTTTATCGTGAATTCTTATAGAGCCTCCTCCTATTTCATTTCCGTTTAAGACCAAATCGTATGCATTGGCTTTTACATCTCCCGGATTGGTTTTTAATAATTCTAATTGTCCAGGTTTAGGGGATGTAAACGGGTGGTGCATGGCATGATAACGTTCGGTTTCCTCGTCCCATTCCAATAATGGAAAGTCCATAACCCAAAGTGGTGCAAATTCATCTGGTTTACGTAAACCGAGACGTTCTGCTAATTCCATACGTAAGGCACTTAATTGTGTGCGTACTTTATTTGTATCACCAGATAGCACACAAATTAAATCTCCGGCTTTTGCATTGGTAACCTCAGCCCATTTTGCTAAGTCATCCTGATTATAAAACTTATCTACAGAAGATTTAAAAGTACCATCATCATTACAACGACAATAAACCATTCCTAAAGCTCCAACTTGTGGACGTTTTATCCAATCAATTAATTTATCTATCTCTTTTCTGGTATAACTGTTTCCTCCCGGAACGGCAATTCCAACCACTAATTCGGCATTATTAAAAACACCAAAATCTTTATGTTGAGCAACAGCATTCAACTCGCCAAAGGCCATACCAAAACGAATATCTGGCTTATCGTTACCGTACAAACGCATGGCATCATCATAGAGCATTCTTGGAAATTTTTCTATATCTACACCATTTACTTCTTTTAATAAATGACGTGTTAAACCTTCAAAAGCATTTAAAATATCTTCCTGCTCAATAAACGCCATTTCGCAATCTATTTGCGTAAATTCCGGTTGTCTGTCGGCACGTAAATCTTCATCTCTAAAACATTTTACAATCTGGAAATATTTATCCATACCACCAACCATAAGCAATTGCTTAAAAGTTTGAGGAGATTGTGGCAACGCATAAAACTGACCTTCGTTCATACGTGACGGTACAACGAAATCGCGAGCACCTTCTGGTGTCGATTTAATTAGATAAGGTGTTTCTACTTCAATAAACCCTTCTTTAGATAAATAGTTTCTAACTTCCTGAGTCACTTTATGTCTAAAAATTAAACTGTCTTTTACAGGGTTTCTACGAATATCTAAATAGCGATATTTCATTCTTATATCTTCACCACCATCCGTTTTATCTTCTATAGTAAAAGGAGGAAGCAATGCTTCATTTAATATGTTTAGTTCTGAAACCAATATTTCTATATCTCCAGTTGCTATATTAGGGTTTTTTGAAGCACGCTCAATAACAGTTCCTTTAACCTGAATGACATATTCACGACCTAGGTTTTGAGCTTGTTGCAGCATGTCTTTCGATGTGCGTTCTTCATCAAAAACCAATTGGGTAATACCGTAACGGTCTCTCAAATCTATCCAAACAATAAACCCTTTATCACGAGATTTTTGAACCCAACCAGCAAGGGTTACTTCTTCATTTATATTTGTAGCATTTAATTCGCCACAATTATGACTTCTATACATAGTTGAAAATTGATGTGCATTATTGAGCTAATTGAACAATAGTGTCATGCATTAAACAGATTGCAAATTTAGGAAGATATTACTTTGTGGAATAGCCTTTTTTGCAAAGATTTAAATAAAAACAATTTTAATAAATTCTTAAAATTCACTATTGTTTTTTATCAAATTATGAATTTACTTACTCATTACTAACGAATATTCGTATTTTTTTTACGATATTTAAGAAAACTAATTCAAATAAAACACATTATGAGCAAGATTTTACAATTCAAAATGTTTCTATTTTCGTTATTTCTTATGCCTGTCATTGCTTTTTCACAGCAAGTTTCAGGAACAATAACAGATGGAACATCAAATTTGCCTTTAGCAGGGGCAAATATCATTATTAAAGGAACCAGTACAGGAACCATTTCAGATTTTGATGGGAACTTTACTTTAAATGCGGAAAGTTTTCCAGTAATTTTGGTTGTGTCCTCAGTAGGATATGACACCCAAGAGGTTAATGTCTCTTCCCCTTCTCAAAGCATTAAAATAACACTAGAAGAAGGTGTTGCTTTAGATGAAGTTGTTTTAATTGGGTCGAGAAACCCAAGTAGAACAGCTATAGACACGCCTGTTCCTGTCGATGTTATAAATATTTCCGAACTAACATCGCAAGGGCCGCAAGTTAATTTAAATAAGCTTTTAAATTTTGTAGCGCCTTCATTTACATCAAATACACAAACAATTTCTGATGGAACCGATCATATTGATCCTGCATCTTTAAGAGGCTTAGGGCCCGATCAGGTATTGGTTTTAATTAACGGAAAACGAAGACACAACTCTTCTTTAGTTAATGTTAATGGAACCTTTGGTCGTGGTAGTGTTGGTACCGATTTAAATGCTATACCATCCGGATCTATTAAGCGTTTAGAGGTTTTACGAGATGGTGCAGCAGCCCAATATGGTTCTGATGCGATTGCCGGAGTAATTAATATTGTTTTAAATGATAATGTAAACCAACTAAGTTTAAATGTTACAACGGGAGCTAATTTTTCTAAAAATGCTAATGACCAAACGGGAGGCGTAGATGGAGAAACAATTAATGTGAGTGCTAATTATGGGTTGCCATTAGGAGACAATGGTGGCTTCATTAATTTTACAGGAGATTTTGATTTTAGAGAAGATTATGGCAGAATGAAAGAATGGGAAGGTGATGTTTTTAACCTTTATAATACGGTTGAAAGATTTGCTAGTAATGATGGTTATGATTTATCTGATTTATTAGATGACGATGTTACCGATGTTATTCAATATGGAAATGCTGCCGGGTTAGGCTTAGACCCTTTTGCAACGAAAGCAGATTTGCAAAGTATATTGAGTGCAGATAATACAACCGCCGAGTTAGCAGCCAGAGGTTTAGTTCGTAGCGATTTTAATATGCGGGTAGGACAATCTGAAGTACGTGGAGGTAGATTCTTTGCAAATCTATCGCTACCTCTAGATGATAATGGTACAGAGCTATATTCTTTTGCAGGTGCAAGTTCTCGAAAAGGAAACTCAGCCGGATTTTACAGACTACCTAATCAAAGCAGAACCTATACACCCGCTTACATCAATGGTTTTTTACCTGAAATTAATTCAACAATAACAGATAAGTCTCTGGCTGTTGGAATAAAAGGTAAAATAAATGATTGGAATATAGATTTAAGCAATACCTGGGGGAAAAATGCTTTTTTATATACTATTGGCAATACTTTTAATGCTTCACTTCAAAATGCCTCTCCAACAACATTTGATGCCGGAGGATTTAACTTTATGCAAAACACTGTTAACTTAGATATTAATAAGTTTTATGATAATATTCTAAGCGGTCTTAATGTCGCTTTTGGAGCAGAATATAGATTAGAAAATTATGAAATTGTAGCAGGTGAAGAGGCTTCTTATGGGCAATATACTGCTGAAGGGGAGTTAATTACTTTACCAACTCAGTTATCTTCAGTAGATTTTTTCGATAACTCAAGACCAGGAGGTTCTCAAGTATTTCCAGGATTTAGCCCTGCTAATGAATTATCCAGAGACAGAAGCAGTATTGCAGGGTATTTTGATTTAGAAGCTGATTTTTCTGAAACATTTTTAGCAAGCTTTGCAACACGTTTCGAAAACTATTCAGATTTTGGTTCCACAATCAACTTTAAATTGGCAACCAGACTAAAAGCCAGTGATAATGTTAATATTAGAGCTGCTTTAAATACTGGTTTTAGAGCCCCTTCATTACATCAATTAAATTTTAATTCTACATCAACAATATTCCAGGATGGTATCCCGGTTGAGGTAGGAACCTTTTCAAATGATAGTAGGGCAGCAAACCTTTTAGGCATTCCAGAATTAAAAGAAGAAACGTCTCAAAGTATCAGTTTAGGTTTTACAGCTAAATTTCCTGATGCCAATTTAACTGTTACAGTTGATGGTTATTTTGTGTCCATTGATGATAGAGTGGTATATACAGGGCAATTTGCAGGTCCTGGAACAGGAACAGAGTTAGACAATTTATTATCTCAAGCCAATGCCTCGGCAGCATCATTTTTTGCTAATGCTATAGATACAGAATCTAAAGGATTGGATATTGTATTAACACATAAAACCGATATAGGTTCTAACATGAGATTAAAATCTGATTTATCGGGAACACTATCTAAAACAAAAAAGGTGGGTGCTATTAAAGCCTCTCAGGTTTTAGAGGATGCCGGTTTAGTAGGAACTTATTTCCCGGAAGACAGTAGAATTTATCTGGAAGAAGCCGTACCAAGAACCAAAATAAATTTAACTAATAGCTTAACGGCCGGTAAATTTAATGTGTTCTTAAGAAATGTTTTCTTTGGTGAAGTTTCAGAGGCAACTACTAATGTTGCTAATCAACAAGTATACGGTTCTAAAGTAGTAACCGATTTATCTTTTGGTTATAAAGCTTCAGAAAGTTTAACATTAACTATAGGCGCAAATAACCTTTTAGATGTTTATCCAGATAGAACCATAGAAGCAAATCGAAGTAGTGGTCGTTTTGATTGGTCTAGACGTTCTCAACAATTCGGTGCAGCTGGGCGTTTTCTTTTCGCCAGACTTAGCTTTAAGTTGAAGTAGTTACACTAAGATATTATTTAAAGAGGTCTAAAAAATGTTATTTTGAATAACACTTTTTAGACCTCTTTAGTATCTATTTAATAACAGATTTAACTGTTATCTATTCATATGCTTTATTTCATCAACAAAAGAATCCAAACTAACATCATCACTTACCAAAGCAAGTGCTTTATCAACTATGTACTTTACATTTTCAGAATGAAACCCAAGTCCAACGCCTATTTTTTTCAACAAAGAATATTCAGGATCTCCTTTAATAGTATCTACATGTACCATTCTTACTAAATCGTACAAACGCTCCAAACGTCTATCATAAGATACCGGTGGATTAATTGGGTGAGATTGATAATTTTTTAGAATTAATTTATAATCCTCTTTATTAATATCCAAATTTTGTGCTAATCTGTCTAAAAAAGCTTGTTCCTCATCGGTTATAACACCATCATCCATAGCTATACGCACAATAGCAGCGAAATGGCTTTCATTACGCTTTTTAAATCCACTATCAAATAAATCTGAAAACGACATATCTTATTCTTTTTGTTTTAAAGTCGTGCAAACCTACATATTTTTTATATAAAATGAAATGAAAATAGTATAAAGTAGGTTCAATTCTGTCTAAATCAATAAATAGAGCTTATCAAAAAATTATATTCCTCTAATACTATTTCAATCGCTACCAATAGTAGTGTCTGTAGCAAAATTACAACCTATAAAAACTTTTAAATTTCATTTATATTTAACATAAAAAAAACCTGTAAACCTTATATTTGCAATCTTAAAAAACCAAAGATTAGGTGGGTAAAATGATGCTTGAACAAACCTATACACAGACTTTGCAAACGCAAAATCTGCAAGCTACTATTGCTCAATCTCAACCTTTTAATACTGATAAGAGTAAGCCTCACATACATTTAAAAGGGCTTGTAGGCTCCTCATTTTCGTTTGTAGTTTCGAGTATTTTTAAACAAGCAGACAAACCATTTTTAATTGTTTTTAACGATAAGGAAGAGGCTGCATTTTATTTAAATGACTTAGAGCAGGTTTGTGGTAATAAAGACGTATTGTTCTATCCAGGAAGCTACCGCAGGCCATACCAAATAGAAGAAACAGATAATGCCAATGTATTATTACGTGCCGAGGTTTTAAATCGAATAAACTCTCAAAAAAAACCAGCAATAATAGTTACGTACCCAGATGCACTTTTCGAAAAAGTAGTGACCAGAAAAGAACTGGAACGCCATACTCTAAAAGTGTCGACTAACGATAATCTGTCTATAGATTTTGTAAACGAGGTCTTGTTCGAATATCAATTTAAACGTGTCGATTTTGTAACCGAACCCGGTGAGTTTTCAGTGCGTGGTGGTATTGTTGACGTGTTTTCATTTTCGCATGACGTCCCTTATAGAATTGAGTTTTTTGGCGACGAGGTAGACAGCATTAGAACTTTCGATGTAGAAACGCAACTTTCGATAGACCAGATTAAAAAAATTAGTATTATCCCGAATGTTGCTAATAAGTTTTTAGAAGAAAAGAGACAAAGTTTTTTAAAATATATTGCTCAAAAAACAGTGGTTTGTTTAAAGAATACCGATTTATTCTTTTCAAGAATCGATAATTTTTACAGTAAAGCAGAAGACGCCTTTAAAACCCTTTCAACAGATATAAAACATGCCGAACCTAGCGAACTGTTCTGCAATGCAACATTACTAAAAAAACAGTTATTAGATTTTTCAATTATTGAGTTTGGTACTTCGACTACGCTCAGTAATCAAAAAGGGTCGGAGACTGAGCCTAGCCGAAGTCAGGAGGTCATATTCAATACCACACCACAACCATCATTCAATAAACAATTCAATCTGTTAATTGAAGATTTAAATGCCAATCATAATAAAGGGTACACCAATTATATTGCTTGTGTTAGCGAGCAGCAGGCAAAACGGTTTCATGATATCTTTGATGATGCTTGTGAAGAAGACGTAAATTATAAAACCATTGTGCTCTCTCTACATCAGGGATTTATTGATCATGATAATAAAATTACGTGTTATACAGATCATCAAATTTTTGAACGCTATCATAAATTTCATCTTAAAAACGGTTATGCCAAGAAGCAAGCCATTACATTAAAAGAACTCACTAATTTAGATATTGGTGATTATGTCACTCATATCGACCATGGCATTGGTCGCTTTGGCGGATTACAAAAAATAGATGTAGAAGGTAAAAAACAGGAAGCCATAAAGTTAATATATGGAGAGCGCGATGTATTGTATCTAAGCATTCATTCCCTACATAAAATCACCAAGTTTAATGGTAAAGATGGGAAGCCCCCTAAAATATATAAACTGGGTAGTAATGCTTGGAAAACGTTAAAGCAGAAAACCAAAGCTCGTGTAAAACATGTAGCTTTTAATTTGATAAAACTTTACGCAAAACGAAAAACAAGAAAAGGCTATCAGTACAATCCAGATAGTTATATGCAACATGAGCTGGAAGCTTCTTTTATTTATGAAGATACGCCAGATCAAAGTACCGCAACCGCAGATATTAAAGTAGATATGGAAAGTGAACGCCCTATGGATAGGTTGGTTTGTGGTGATGTTGGTTTTGGAAAAACCGAAGTTGCTATTCGCGCCGCATTTAAGGCGGTTGATAATGGCAAGCAAGTCGCTGTTTTAGTACCTACCACTATTTTGGCTTATCAACATTCCAGAACATTTAAAGAACGATTAAAAGATTTCCCTGTTACGGTAGATTACGTAAATCGATTTAGGACTGCCAAAGAAAAACGTGAAACTCTGGAAGGCCTAGAAAAAGGAAATGTCGACATTATTATAGGGACGCATCAACTTGTAAATAAAAATGTAAAATTTAAAGATTTAGGCCTATTAATTGTTGATGAAGAGCAAAAATTTGGTGTATCAGTAAAGGAAAAATTAAAAACGTTAAAAGATAATGTTGATGTATTAACACTTACCGCAACACCAATCCCCAGAACACTTCAGTTTAGTTTAATGGCTGCACGGGATTTATCGGTTATTACAACGCCACCACCAAACCGCTACCCTATAGAAAGTCACGTGATTCGTTTTGGCGAAGAGACTATTCGTGATGCGGTTAGTTATGAAATTGAACGTGGTGGGCAAATATTTTTTATCCATAATCGGATTGAAAATATTAAAGAAGTAGCAGGCATGATCCAACGTTTAGTACCGGATGCTAAAATTGGTATTGGACACGGACAAATGGATGGGAAAAAATTAGAACAACTTATGCTCGCTTTTATGAACGGTGCGTTCGATGTTTTGGTAAGTACCACTATTGTTGAAAGTGGACTCGACGTACCCAATGCAAATACTATTTTTATTAATAACGCCAATAATTTTGGATTAAGTGATTTGCACCAAATGCGAGGTCGAGTTGGACGAAGTAATAAAAAGGCATTCTGTTATTTTATTACACCCGAATATTCTGCTATGACTGATGATGCCCGAAAACGTATTACAGCCTTAGAGCAATTTACCGAGTTAGGAAGTGGTTTTAATATCGCTATGAAAGATTTAGAAATTCGGGGAGCTGGTGATTTGTTAGGTGGTGAACAAAGTGGTTTTATAAATGAGATAGGTTTCGACACATATCAAAAAATATTAAATGAAGCCATTGAAGAGCTTAAAGAAAATGAGTTTAAAGACTTGTATCATGAAACTGACGAAGACAAAGTTTATGTTAAGGAAGTAACTATTGATACCGATTTTGAATTGCTTTTCCCAGATAATTATGTTAATAATATTGCTGAACGATTAAATTTATACACTCAGCTTAATAATTTGAAAACAGAAGACGAATTAAAAACGTTTGAAGCAGGTTTATTAGATCGTTTTGGAGAATTACCAGAACAAGTGACCGATTTATTAAACAGTGTCCAAATCAAATGGATAGCCACTAAAATAGGTTTTGAGAAAATTATAATGAAACAAGGAAAATTTATAGGTTATTTTATTAACGATCAGCAAAGCAGTTTCTATCAAAGTAGTAACTTTACAAAAGTATTACAGTTTGTTCAAACGCATTCTAATGTCTGTAAAATGAAAGAAAAGCAGACCCGAAACGGATTGCGCTTAATGCTTACATTTGATGATATAAAATCCGTTGAACAAGCATTGGAAAAAATAAAGCTTATTGTGGCTTAATTATTGTTTTAATTTTAAAAAATCCTTGATACACAAAATCGAGGTTTCATTTGAAAATGTTTTTCTCGTAAACCTGACTATCAACAGACAAAAACGGGAATCTAAATAAAGTATAGTTTTGAATCGTTTATTCTTTTTAACAGTTTTATTACCAAGCATTCTTATTGCCCAACATACTATTAATGGCAAATTTTCACCGGCAAAAGATTATAGTGTTGTTCTGTTATACAAAGTAACCCCTACGTTATCGGAGTATATTACAAATACAGAGGTAAAAGCAGATGGAAGCTTTCAATTTAAATTAGATGCTACTGCAACTAAAGGGATGTACAGAGTGGTATATGCAGTACCCCAAGAAGATTATAATTTTGACATTATCTACAACGCAAAAGAAGATATACATCTTACTTTTAATTCTGAAACAGGCGTTACTTTTCAAGAATCGGTAGAGAACAAACTATTGGCATCTTATACAGATAGTATGTCTATGATTACTCAAAGCATTGGAAATTATTTCAAGCTCCAGAGTGAAGATACATTAGCGTTAAAAACTATCTTTAAAACCCAAGCAGAAACACAGTTTAGTTATGAAACTACTGCAAAAAACACCATAGCACTCTATTTTATTAAAGCAAACAAGCCATACATTCCTAAGAAATTTAAAGATGTTAGCACGTATGTTGATAGTTTAAAAATGCATTATTTTGATTTTGTAGATTTTAATAATGTAACGCTTCAAAGCTCTAGTTTTTTAGAAGAACGGATGCTAAATTATGTATTTGGAATGTCGTTTAACGCTGAAGATGAAATAACTGGTTATAAAAAAAATATTGATGTGTTTTGTAACGCCATGAAAAGTGCACCAATAGAAGTTAAAAGAATTTTGTTAGTCGGCCTATGGGAACAAATGGCAGACTTAAACTTTGAGAGTGTTGCTAACTATATTGCTGAAACCTATTTAATGGAGATCGCAGTCTCATTAAATGATCAAGAACTTTTACGTGGACTCATTTTATTTAAAGACCTTTCGATAGGTAATAAAGCTCCCGATTTTTCTTTAGAAATAGAAAAAAACAAAAAGACAATTACTACAAAACTAAGTGAATTAAATATTGCAGAGCGTTACATTATTCTCTTTTGGAGTAGCACATGTTCACATTGTTTAGATGAGGTTCCACAATTGAGAAGTTATATACAATCTAAAGAAAAAGGTGCCGTACAAGTTGTTGCTGTTGCTTTAGAGGATAACACTCTTAAGTGGAAAAATTTAATACAAAGTTATCCAGAATTTATACATGTATATGGAGCAGGAAAATGGGATAATGAGATTGGTAATGATTATGGCATTACTGCAACACCAACCTATTTTATACTGGATAAGGACAAGCGTATCATTTCAAAACCAGGAGATATTGAAGCTTTAAAACTGTTTTTTTAACAAAGGAATGTGTAATTATCTGTTGAATATTTTAAATTTTTAATAAATAATAAAGGTGTTTTCATTTTTATTTTTAGTTTTGTGGCTAACCCCAAATTTAAAATGAAAAATGAAAAAATTGATTAAATTAAGCTGCTTGTTTTTATTTGTTTCATTAATGACGACCTCATGTTCTAATGATGATGATGGAGCGGCAGAAGAAAACTTTTCTGATACTATAGAGTACAAGGAAGATATTGTAGATATAACTAGCTCTAGAATAGAAGACTACAAAGGTGAAAATGGTTATTATAACTACGATTTTATATTATCTGGAAAATCTGATAGTGATGTATCTTATGTTTTTTATGTA
Organism: Flavivirga aquimarina; assembly: GCF_030540835.1. Classification (GTDB taxonomy): domain Bacteria; phylum Bacteroidota; class Bacteroidia; order Flavobacteriales; family Flavobacteriaceae; genus Flavivirga; species Flavivirga aquimarina. The sequence continues at coordinate 552,229 of NZ_JAUOEK010000184.1, forward strand.
GAATTGTTCTCAAAAGGTACCGAATCATTTAAAACAGGTACTTTTAAATATATTTCTGAAACTTCATCTGAATCAGCAGATTTTTACTACGGCTATGCATTTCTAAATGTCGATGATGAAACTCTAAACGTTAAAGCAGGTGATATTACTGTGAGTGGAAGCGGTAGTAACTATTCTATATCGGGAGTACTAACTTTAACAAACGATGAGGTTTTAAATATCAGTTATAGTGGTGAATTTACTGTTGTTGACGGAGAGTAAAAAAGACATACTAAAGAATCATAATTTTAGAAAAATTTATTGATTATTTACATAAACCCTTTATTAAATAAAGGGTTTTGTGTTTTTAATATGTTTCTAAAAATGATAAAAGGCATCTTCCAAATGCTCAATATTAAAACCCTTTCCTTCTTTTACAATAGCTATAATATCAAAACGGACTTCAACGTCTAAACTGTTTACGTTTACATATTCGTCAACTGCGTTTACTAAACGCTGAATTTGTTTAGGTTTCACAAAATCTTGTGGGTTTCCAAAATCGATTGTCGAACGTGTTTTTACTTCAATAATGGCTAGTGTATCTTTTTGTTGGGCAATAATATCCACTTCAGCTTTATCAAAACGATAATTACGTTCTATAATGTCGTAGCCATTTTTTATTAGAAAATCGACTGCTAATTGTTCCCCTTTTTTTCCTAGCTCGTTGTGTTTTGCCATATTAATTTTCTACCTTTCGTCTTTGCTCAAGATAAACTACGGCAGGAATTTCATGTTAGGATTACAATTTAGTTAATCATATTAACTTTCAGCCCTAAAAATGAATTTTCTTTTTCAACTACAGCATTATAACAAGAAATGGAATAACTCCAGATATGATACATCCTAATTTCCATTTTAATTCAACCAATTAAAAGAAACCCAAAAAGAGGAACAAAAATTCCTATTATCCCGAAATAATTAATGAATAATGAGTACTTTTATTCTACATATAACGAGTTGTACCCAATTTGACGAGCGACCTACGAAAAACAAAAAATGGAATTATATAAAAGGATTATTGAAATAGTTGATGCGAATCTGATTCACTGTTTGATTCCAATAATTCTGATATTAATTCTTCTCGAACTGATTTTCAAAAACCGATTTGAAACGAAAAAAGTTCTGAATTTAATTCGTTGGACAATCATTATCTATACCATAGTTACTTTTACTTTTTATCTTATTGGAATGGCTATGAATCCAAATGAATACGCCTTTATCAATCGAGCAACTGGACCTTATGCTTGGGCATATTGGATAATGTTTTTAGGTGCTTTAATTTTACCTCTGACTTTATATATAAGAAAATTAGCATCAAAATTTTGGTATGTTTTATTAGTTGCATTCGGAATGAAAAGCGGAATGTATTTTGAACGTTTTGTAATTATAGTTACAAGTTTTCATCGAGATTACGGTACTGAATATTGGAATAATGGACTAATGGAATCTGCTTCTTATGGAATTGGAATATTCTTTTTACAAGGTTTAGTTATTGTAATGCTGACATTGGGAATATTTGAAATAATAAAAAGAAAAAAACTGGGTACAACAAAGTATAAAATTAATGGCTAGTTCTAGTCTACTTGGAAAATTCCTGCGGAATTTTCCGCTGGCAAGTATTTGTTTACTAAATTAGGTGCTTTAACACGCCACAAATCTTATACAAACCGTCAGACTGTGCATTAACTTTTTTTGTATTCTGATTGTTAATGGTTTGAGTAATTCTTATCTTGTATAGGAACACAAATCATACTTATGGAACATATACATGGTCAGGATCGTAATCAAATCCGGATGACTTCC
>NZ_JAUOEK010000089.1 GCF_030540835.1 Flavivirga aquimarina
CTGCAGAGATTGAATATCGGATTACCTGAAAACTGTCTGGAGAGTACTGTCTTTGAATCCTCTATACAATCGCCCCCACAATAGTAGATACTGGCGAAAGAATAAAATATATCTTTCCAGTTGTAAAAAGTGGTCGGGCTCAAAACAGGAAGGTTGGACTGGAGAAAATCGCCAAGGTGCATCTTGTCAAACTCATCCAAAACAAAATTAATACCGCCAAAGGCGTTTATCTGAGAAGAATTCAATACTTTCATCTTGTGTCTTTTTGTGGAAACACCAATTTAGGTGAAAAAGCACAAGCCGCAAAGTATTGGTAAAACAATCTTTGCGGCATTTTTATTGAATAAACTTGCGGATTTTAGGAGCTATCGGGACTGCCTCGAGGATAGTTCGTTTCAAGAAATTTTTTATTATTTTAAACTTAACAATATTATCGTGCTAAAGATGGTTGCAAAAGTCAGAAACAAAAGTTATCTGAGAGGGATTAATTAACATATATTAATTTCTTACATACCCCTGATTTGAATGAGTTGAAGAAGCATTTTAATGTTAAGTTTTTTTATAGTGTGTTATGTAGTTAGGAGATAGCTTTAAAAGAGGAAATGGATTAGGAAAGCTATGGCATAAAGCCAAAATTCAAAAATAGCTATTTATACCTTTCAGGCATTATACTCTTCTTTTTCTGATAAAAATTAACAACATCCACCACCATCATAATGGTATGTAGATTCTGAAAAATAAATATCATCTCTATTCAATGCCTTTAGTATTCCTGCTGTTTTATCGCAAATGGCTAATGGCTGATTTTTTAGTAAGACATGCCCAGATTTATCATCAAAATAATCTTCATCTCCATAATAAATAGCTGCTTTGCCTGTAAAGATACAAGGGCCATCTGCTGGCATAGGGTCTTTAATAGCGGCAACTTCAATCGATTCTATATAAATTAACTCGTCTGTTGGATAATTTTTAGGGTCGAGTATTCTATATGGTTTTCTTGCTCTAATTTCGATAGTACCAAAACCAGCATCCGTTAATGCTTTTACATAGTCTGCAATTGGCAGACTACCACTTAAACATAAAGCGCGTAGTCTTTCGTCGTTGCGTAACGTATCATTCATAGGTTGTTCGCATGTAGGGTCGCTCATTACTAACCTTCCATGAGGTTTTAAAACGCGATACATTTCTGCGATGGCCTTTTTTAAATCGTCTGCCTTAAAAATATTAAATAAACAGTTTTGAGCTGCTACATCAATGCTATTATCTTCCACAGGAAGATTCATAGCATCCCCTTTTTTAAGATCCACAAAGTCACTTTTAAACCAACTGTTTTGGGCTTCGGCTTCAATAAAGTTTTTGCGAGAAGCTTCTAACATCTCATCAACAACATCAACGCCCACAACACCTCCTTTTTGACGATTAAAATAAGCGAATTGTAATAATTCCATACCACCACCAACACCTACATATAAGGTCTTGGGGTTATTGGTTAAATCGCGAGCATGTACCGTACTTCCACAACCATAGTTCATTTCTTGCATGATTTTTGGGATTTTTAATCCGGGTAATTCCCAAATAGGATTTGTGGTGCAACATAGCCCAACATCTGGTGTTAAAGCGGCTTCTTTATATACATCGTGGGTTGTTTCTAAATAATCACTCATGGTTTCAGTATTTAGTGTTCAGTATTCAGTATTCAGTGTTCGGTGTTCAGTCTATGACTGCAAACTATTTTAAAGTGTTTTTATTAATTCTTTAAATAATGTTATCATATCTGGTTCTGCTTTTGCAGCGCTTTCAATGATATCCGAAATATTAACAGGCTCTAAGTTGTCTGGGTCGCATTCATCTGTTAAAACTGACACGGCAGCTACTTTTAATTTTAAATGATTCGCCACGATAATTTCGGGAACTGTACTCATACCAACAGCATCAGATCCAATAATTTTTAACATACGATATTCTGCTTTGGTTTCTAATTGTGGTCCCACAACACTAGCGTAAACACCTTTATGTAATTTAATATTATTTGCTTTAGCTATACTTTCAAATTTTGAGTTGATTTCGACATCATAAGGAGCACTCATGTCTACAAAGCGTTCTCCTAATTCTTCAACACCTTTAAATGCTAAAGGCGAGCTTCCTTGTAAATTAATATGATCTTCAATAAGCATCAATTCGCTTTTCTTAAAGTTTAAATTAATAGCTCCGGCAGCATTAGAAACCAATAATGTTTTAATACCTAATTTTTCCATAATACGAACCGGGAAGGTAACATCTTGTAAAGTATAGCCTTCGTATAAATGAAAACGCCCTTGCATAACCACCACTTTTTTGCCAGCAAGTTCACCATAAATTAATTTTCCTTTATGAAACTCGACCGTTGCTGTTGGAAAGTTAGGGATGTGATTATAGCTAACTTCTTTTATAATGTCTATTTCGTCAATAAGTTGTCCTAATCCAGTGCCTAGAATGATGCCTATTTCAGGAGATTCAAAACCTTTGTCTTGTAGGTATTTAGTGGTTTCGTTGATGTATTTAATCATCTTATATTTTTTGAAATTATTTTTTGAAAAAATCTAATCTAATGTAATGAATTTATACGTTATCAATTAAAGATTTAACCTTTAATTGAAGCGCTTCATTGAGTTGGTAGAATGATGAGTTTTCTAGATCTTCGAAGGTGTCAATATCATTTAATGTTTCCAGTAAAGTATAAGATATATTTTTCTCATCTAATTCCTTAAGGGTAACCTCTAATAAATGGGATTCACTCCAGGGTTTATTGTCAAATATGGCATGATACGTTTTTGTCATACCCACAAGATAATATCCACCATCAACGGCAGGGCCAAAAACAACATTGTTATTTTTTAAAGCCTCAAGTCCGTTTTCAATATGGTCTGAACTAATGTCCGGTAAATCAGAGCCTATAAGAACGATACGTTCATAACCATCCTCAAAGCCTTTTATAAAAGCATTTTTCATACGTTCACCTAAATTTTCCCCTTCTTGAATTGTTTTGTAATCATTTATCCATTTGGTGTTAACTACTGCATCAGAAAAATAAATTCGTTTATCTGCTTGAAGATTTTGAGTCGCCTCTTCGGTAACTTTAACGAGTTCGCTATAAACATCAAAAGCGCCTTGATTACCAATCGTTTTGGCAAGTCTTGTTTTTACTTTTCCTAGCTTTATGTTTTTTACAAAAACAATAACGAGTTCTTTATTCATATACTTTTATACCTTTTTTTAACCATTTACTCCATTCTTTTGAAAAGGTGTGAATGCTATCTGTTTCTTTTTCTGCGGAATTATAAACAGGAAAATCGTTGCTTTTCCATTCAAAAATACCTCCATATAAATTTTCTACATATCTATATCCTACTTTTTTAAGACTGTCTGCTATAGATTCTGAACGAATTCCAACGGAGCAATACACCACTATTTTAGCGTCTTTATTTGGAATCTTTTTTTGTACGCTATCTATTTCAAAATGGTCGTAACCCACATGAATGGCGTTTTTTAAATGACTCGTTTTGTATTCTTTTAATTCTCTGGAATCTAAAATAATAACGTCTGTTTTTGGCTTTGCCAATTCCTGAACCGTTATATAAGGCACACTATTATCGTTATATTGTTTCAATAACTTGTCAATAGATTTTTGTGCAAACAAAGAAAAGCTTTGAAGAAATAATAAAAAAAGTAAGGTGTTTTTCATAACGATTTAGTCTCTCAAATTTAGTAAAATTACAACTGAATACCGAATCCTTGTACCCCACTTTCTATGTCAGGTAGAATTTCAGTATTATCCCAAATTCCAGTAATAATTGTTCTGGCATATTCCTCAGGGAGTAATCCGTTTTGCATTAATTTGTTAGTTAGTTTATAATTGTAATTTAATGTGTGATGTTCATAGTTTAAAATACCATTATCATCACCTAAAATAGCATACCAAACACTTGAATTGCCATCGTTAGCAGGCATACCAATAACCCCCGGATTTAGCCAAATTTTATGGTCTTTTTCATGATGAAATGGTAAGCCACAATGGCCACCAACAATCATATCATAGTTATCTACTGAAAAACTTTGAGCTTTAGTTTCCCAAGGCGTAGATTTAAAGATGAATTCTGAAGTATTTGCATAAGACCCATGTACTACCATCACTTTTTTACCAGCGTAATTAAAAGTGATATGATCCGGTAAAGTTTTCATAAACTCTAAAGAATCATTTGAAAGTTTGCTTTGTGCATATGGATACCATTGTTGGGAAAACCCATCGCATCTGGAGCCTTTTTCGAAATCACATGCGCAGTCTTCTGCACCTTCTCGAAGTTGAATTTCTACATTACCAGCAATACTTTTAGGTTTCCAGATTTTAAATAATTGTACGGTTTCTTCTGGTTGGGCACAATACCCAACAATATCACCCGTACAAATACAATTTTCGGGGCTTATACGTTCATGTTCTGCAATCTGTTTCAAGGCTTCCAAAGCTTGAAGATTGCTATAAACACCTCCGAAAAGTAATACTTTGCCCGATATGTTGCCTAAATGTTCTATTTTTTTATCCATTTTGGAAGTATATAAAAAGTGATACAAGATAGAATGCCCCAAATATTTACCCAGAGTAAATCGGCATATTTTCCCTCTGTAAAAATTAATGATTTCGGAAAAATTTCGAAAACCAAAAGAAACCCGAAAACCAAACCACAAATCACACTCAGGTAAAAACTTATTTTAGGGACTTTCACATTCCAGAAAACAAATACAGGTGTTAAGCCAATTACCATGGTACCAGAAATGGTTGTAGCGGATAATATTTCAGCATTAAAAAAAACAGGAAGTGTTCCTAAAACGGCAATTGTTGCCATTGAAAAACGACCAAATGTTAGATTTTTACCTATTTTTAAATCGATAGCTAATAATTTTGAAAATGATGAAAATGTGGAGTCTAAAGTTGATGCTGCAGATGTAATCATAATAAAATTTATAACTAGTAAAATGACTATGCCAAAGGCTTTACCTACTTCAACTGCGGCTTGCCCTTTCATGCCTTGTGTTTCTGCATAAACGCCAATAATACTAAACAGAATAATACATAAAGCGCCCAAAATACTGGCTAGTAAAAAACTTTTTCTAGTCACTTTGGGGGATGAAATAAAGGCGCGATCTGTTAATACAGGGTCGTGAAACGGATAGCTAAACGATTGGAGGATGGCAGCAAAAAATAAATTAAGCCCTAATTCAAAACTCCAGGTACCTGAAGTTACGACGTCTTTTACCGAGAAATTTTCTACTGAAAATACATGCCATAAAATGACAATAAGCAAGATTGAAAATAACACCATCTGAATTACATCTGTAAATATCGAACTACTTAACCCACCTTTAATGGCATAGGCTAAAGTAAGAACGGTAAATACAATAATAGCTATATAATAAGGTTGGGTTCCAGTATCACCAAAATAGCTTCCAATGACCATTGTGTTACTCCAAACTTCATTAAATAAACGGATAGCAATCAAAACAGAAAAAATGGCCATGGCGCCTTTTCCAAATTTAGTTGTTAAGAATTGATGGATGCTTTTAAAACCGCCTTTGGTTCGTATTTGATAAATCAAGATACCAGCAACAGCAAACGATAAATAATAACCAGCATAAGCCACACCACCTACAATCCCGAAATCGAGTCCGAGATTTGCAGCATTCGTGATACTTTTAGCGAAAATCCACGAAATGATTAAGCTACCAGTCAACACAAACGTATTTGGTGCTTTACGGTTACTTACAGCTTTAAAAAACTGATCTGTGGTTTTTGCCAATGGTGACAAGAAAAACAGTATCAAACTCGATACGATAATTAATGCCCATTGAGCCCATCCTAGCCTTCCCAAAGGGAAGGAACTCTCACTTAGATGGAATGCTATGTTTAAGAAGTTGTTCATTCAATTACACTCAAGATACTTTTTGTTTTTTTAATTTAAAATGCCTTACAGTTTCCCTCCTTTGGAGGGATTAAGGGAGGCTTTTTCTATTCATCCCACCAAACAGAGATATTAATACTATTATTATCTGTTGCCGATGCCGCTTCGGCATAGTTTTCTGCATTTAAAGCCTCTTCTTCAGCAGGGTATGGCATGCGAACAGGTAACAGGTCATTGTTTAAACTTGCTGAAATGGCTTTTAACTCAGGAAACCCAGTGCGTCTGTATTCTATCCAACCTTCATAGCCATTAATAACACTCGCAATCCATTTTTGAGTGATAATTTGTTCTAAAGGTGTCGATGTAGCCGAATTAAAATTGGCATTTCCAGTTAAGTAATTGGCTGGTAAATCGGTATTCCAATAGTCAAAAGCTAATGTTACACCAGTCTCATATAAAGTTTGAGCATCGGCAGTAATTAAACCTCTTTCAGCGGCTTCTGCTAATGCAAAATGTACTTCCCAAGCGGTTATAAAATTAGCATCTAAAGTAGACGTGTCTTCTCGAAAAGCTGTTCCTGCCAGAGAATAATCTGCTAATGTAACCGACGTTGATGTTGCATCAATACCGTTTAATAAGCCATTAAATTCTCCTGAATTAGAGTTTGAAAATGATCTGAATAATATATTTATTCTAGGATCATTTAAATCGGTTAAAATGTCTTCCATGGTTTCAGATAAAACAAAATTGTTGAAATCACCGATGCGCAATTGTGCTAATCTAAAGCTATTCGGGTCAGAATTTGTAAAATTGAAAATGGCATTTTGATCATTGGTTTTAATGTAATTATCATTATCGAAAAGTGCTTGTAATTGAGATGATACATCAACTCTTCCTGAAATTCGTATCAGATGTTTAATTTTTAGAGCATTGGCAAAACGAATCCAAGCTTGTAAGTCGCCATTAAATAAAATATCACCTTGTAACTGAATAGCATCATTATAATTTTGAATAGCCGTAATGCCTTTATCTAAATTGTCTAGAATACCACCATCATTTACATAAATAGCTTCTTGAGAATCGTAAGTTGGAGTCACAGTCCCATTCACCCCATTAAAAGCTTCAAAATAAGGGACATCACCAAATAAATCAGTTAAACCAGCTGCCATATAGGCTTTTAGAATTAAAGCTGGGCCTTCGTAAACTTTAAAGGCATCAACAGTTTTTGACTGATTTAAAATGATTTCATTATCTCTTAAATTTGTATAAAAAATGGGCCATGGATTACCTCCTAATTGAGGTGATTTCAAGGCGTGTCTGTCGAATAAATTAAAATCTAAAGCTGTGCGATGTTGCGCTAGTAAATCTCCAGCTACAAAACCTTCGTAACTCATCTCTTCACCGAAATTATAAATAACCTGTCGTAATAATAAACTTGGTTGTACTGTTACTGGTGCATTAGGATTGGTATTGATTTCTTCAAAGTCTTTAGTGCAGCTCACCGTTATAAGACTTAAAATCGCGATTATATATAGACTATTTTTCATTTTAATATTTTTACTTTTTTCATGAGAGTCTCACCTTCGTGGGAACTAGAAGTTAAACCCAGCTTTAAATCCAAAACTTCTGGTTGTAGCATAGCTCAAATCCTCTACACCACTTACAAAACCATTACCTTGAACAGCTAACTGCTCTGGGTCGAAATGTGGGTTTTCTGTAATAGCAAATAGATTATTTCCTGTGACTGAAAAATTGACATCGGCACCGTCTTTCAAACCTAAAAAACCATCTTTTAGCCTGAAACTATAACCAATAGCGAACTGGCGTAATTTTAAAAATGAGGCATCATATACATTGTTTTCTTCATGGTTTCTATCGTAAAATTGTCGGTAATAACTTTCTGCTGAAACGGCTACTGTATTAGGTTGTCCAGATTGTGTGACTCCTTGGGCAATAATACCAGCATCAGGTCGAAAGGCGGTTTCTGCCAATTGGCCTCCAACATTTCCTAAGGCTCTAGTTCTAGATACAATGTCTCCACCTTGTCTCCAGTCGAATAAGAAACTTAAATTCCAGTTTTTATAAGTGAAATTATTATTCCATCCTAAAGTAAAGTCAGGATTATAATTACCGAGTTTTTGTAAATCGTTATCGGCTATAAATCGTCCATTATCATCAATGATAAAATCACCATTGTCATTTTTTAAGTACCCTGTACCGTAAAAATCACCAATGCGCCCGCCTTCTTCTACCTGAAACCAAACGGTTTGATTCGCGCTATCATAAATTCTGCTGAATGCTAAGGTTAAACGACCCGCTTCTTGTGGTAAATCTTTAATAGTTGATCGGTTGCTGGCAAAATTGAATGTGGTATGCCATTTAAGGTTTTCATTTTTAATAGGTGTCACACCCAGTATAATTTCAACACCTTGGGTATTTACTTTTCCTCCATTTACAACTTGCTGATTGTATCCAGAAGAAATAGCAATAGGTAAAGAGATAATTTGGTCTCTTGTGGTAGCATTATAATAAGTGATATCAAAATTTAAACGGTCTTTAAAAAAACGCAAATCTGCTCCAACTTCAAAACTTGTAGTTTGCTCTGGCTTTAAATTGGCATTGGGGATGAAGTCTTGATCGCTAAATGTGGGTTGGCCATTAAAAGGTGTTTGCGATACAAAAGCACCCGAAGTCTGGTAAGGCCCCGTATCATTACCAACTTGTGCAACACTAGCCCTTAATTTAGCAAATGAAAATATGTCTGGTAATTCAGTGATGTTTGATAGAATAAAACTAGTTGAAACTGAAGGGTAGAAGAATGATGTATCATCTACCGAAAAGGGTGTCGCTAAAGCACTAGACCAATCATTTCTTCCTGTAATATCTAGAAACAGGTAGTCTTTATAACCTAATTTTGCGATTCCGTAGAGCGAATTAATACGTTTTTCACTTTCAAATTGAAACACTTCAATAGGCGACGCTGCATTATTTAGATTAAAGATTCCTGGTTGCGCTAAATTTACGGTTTGCGATTGTTTTGTGGATGCTGTTTGGTCTAAACGATTTCCACCTGCTGAAATATCAAAAGAAAAATCACCAAATGTGTTTTTATAGTTGATTAAAAAATCGGTATTGATTTCCCTAAATTTCACATCATGTTCTGCATAACCACCATTTTTAAATCGGTTGCTACTAAAGTGTCGTCTCAGTTGTCGTGTTTCGCTACTATAATCCATACCAGTTCTTAAAGAAACACTTAAATGATTTGTGATTTTTTGATTGAGAGCTATGTTTCCAAATATTCTATCGCGTTCAAATGAGTTTCTGTTTTCCAATAAAATGAAATATGGGTTGTCAAAAAACGTATAGTTGAATGAGTATTGTTGAACCCCTTCTAAACCAGGTTGCCAGTAGTTTTTCAGATTGTTGGTATTTAAAGAGCGAGGGCCCCATGCGACTAAAGAATAATTCACATTTTCACTACCATAACCGTTAGACGGCCTATTATCACTACTAGAATTTACATAGCTAATAGCGGTATTGATTTCTGTTTTTTCTGAAGGCTTAAAGTTAAGCTTTGCGCTAACAGTTTGTCTGTCTAAATTCACCCCGGGAATAATAGATTCACTTCTTAAATCTGTAAATGATAATCTGTAATTTCCAGAGTCAAATCCGTTTGATATAGCTATATTATTAATGGTTGTAACCCCTGTTTTATAGAAATCTTTTAAATTGTCTGGGTTAGAATTGAATGGTGTTGGTGTAATGGGTAAACCACTATATAAAGCCGTGTCTCCACCACGAACAAAACTTCCATCAGCTAATTGAACTGGGCTATCGAATTGCGGAATTAAAATGCCTGCGTCCAATCTTGGGCCCCAGGAATAAGTAATATTATCGCTTGTTCCTCCTCCAAGTCCATCGACAAATTCGAACAGACCTGATTGTCCTTGGCCATATTCGTTTTGAAATTCTGGTAATTTAAAAGCTGAATCTATAGAAACGGATGAATTTAAACTAACCTGAAATCCTTTTTTACTATTGCCATCTTTGGTTTTAATAACTATAACACCGTTTGATGCTCTGGTTCCGTAAAGTGCCGCTGCATTGGCGCCTTTTAAAACGGTTACCGATTCAATATCGTCTGGATTGACTTCCATAGCGCCGTTTCCAAAATCTATTTCTTGAAATCCGGCAGCTGCTTGATTGGTGAAATTAAAAACTGTTTCGTTATTTATCGGGATGCCATCTACAACAAATAGCGGATTGTTATTTGAAAATGATGCTTCACCACGAATGGTGATTTTAGAAGACGAACCAACACCTGTAGCGCCTTGTGTAACGGTTATTCCTGCTAATTTTCCTTGAAGATTATCCAGGAAGTTTACAGTTTTAACTTCTGTTAAACTTTCAGATGTTATGGCTTGTACGGCATAACCTAATTCTTTGGTTTCGCGTTGTAACCCTAAAGCTGTAATAACGACTTCATCAAGTGCAGAAGTGTCTTCTATGAGTGCGATATTGATTGTTCTGAGTTTACCAAGAGTTATAATTTGTGTTTTATAACCTATAAACGAAAATTTAAGTTGGTCGGCTTCTGAGGTAACTTTAATGGTGTAATTACCAGTGTCGTCAGTAATGGTGCCTTGATTCGTGTTGGTTGTAATGTTTACAAAAGGTAGCGGGCTGTTATCTGAAGCATCAGTAACAGTTCCTATAATCGTAATTTGCGCATGACTTATACCAGTTAGAACTAGTAACATGCAAAAGAATATAGTCTTCATTTAAAATTTTGAAAATTGTCTATTTGAGCACAGTTGAGAATTCTATCATACAGATAGAACCATAGTGACCTCTCTTGACTGCGTTAGAGGTGACACTATAAATTTAATTTACAAATGAAGTAGGATAGGAGAGCCTTTGTTGAATTGTTGTTGTAATATGAAGTTTTCAATAGGAAAGAGGTGATTAAAAACGATCTTTTTCTCTATTGAAATAAATATATTGAGAAGTTGTTTTATGTGAGCTGAAAGTTTTCTGAAACTATCACTAATTATTTTTACATCAGAAATAGTGTCGAGATCTGTTAAAACTTCTAGATATGTAATGTTTACTTTTTTTGAAGCATTTAACTTGGCAATACTTCTACTTAAATTTGAGGTTTTCCAAGGAAGTTTTAAAAATGTTTCGGCTTTGAAATGAGATTTTTTAAGCCCCATTAAATAGAAACCACCATCTGTAGATGGTCCTAAAACGATATCATGTTTTTGAAGTTTTTTAACTGTTTTTCGGAGGTGGTTGGTCGTTAAATGCGGGGTGTCATTTCCAACGGTGATAACTGTATCAAACCCTTCATTGTAAACAGATTGAATGGCATTTGTAAAACGTTCTCCAAATGTATTTCCTACTTGCTGTTTTTCTGAGTATAAAAAATAAGGCAACCCTGCTTTTTTTACAATATTTAAGGTTTGAGCATTTAGTGCCTCAAACACTTCTTTTGAGGAAATAAATGGTTTTAATACCGCTTCTTTTTCAGCAGAATTTGCAAATACTAATATGGCTGTTTTACTGTTTTTCATATTAATTCTCCACGAAGGTGGAGATCTTATTCTTAGTTTTGATTCACATGCTATTTATGCGAAAAAATCATTTTCTTTTTACTTAGAGATTCCTGCCTTCGCAGGAATTTATGCAACAACACCTTGGCAACTACTTCCTGCACCTGCGGTACAACCATAGCAATGTTGTGAAATGACAATATTTCGTCCTTCTAATAATTCTTCATTAAATTCTGAAATATGCTTTGATTTGCTATTAACTGGTAATTCTAACATTTGATTAAAATCGCAATCAAATAAAAACCCATCCCAACTTATGGACAACGTATTTGTACACATAACATTTGCTACGGCAGTAGGGTTATAGGCTTCAACAAGTTGATACATATAATCTTCGTAATTTTCTGAAGCAATTAAATAATCAAGAAACCGTGCAATGGGTAAATTGGTAATGGCAAAAAGATTGTGAAATTGAATGTTGAAATCTTCTATTAGAGCCTTTTTAAAATCTTTTTCCATAGCCATTTGGTCACCTGGTAAAAATGCTCCGGATGGATTATAAACCAAGTCGAGTCTTAAATCGCTATCAGGCATACCGTAACCTACTGCATTAAGCTCTTGCAATGCTTTTATAGATTTATCGAAAACACCATCTCCTCTTTGTTTATCTGTTTTTCCACGAGTCCAATGAGGCATAGAACTTACAACGTGAACATTATGCTTTTTGAAGAACTCAGGTAAGTCGTAATATTTTTTATTGGCGCGGATAATCGTCAGATTTGAGCGCACAATAAAGTCTTTAATACCTACTTTGGCAGCTTCCTCAACAAACCATCTGAAATCAGGATTCATTTCAGGAGCACCACCTGTTAAATCAAGCGTATGTGCTCCAGAGTTTTTAATAACGTCCAAACATTGTTGCATGGTTTCGCGAGTCATGATTTCCTTTCGGTCTGGACCTGCATCTACATGACAGTGCTCACAAACCTGATTGCACATGTATCCCACGTTTATTTGTAGAATCTCTAGCTTTTTGGCTTTTAAAGGAAACTGGCTTGTTTCAGATATTTTATCTTTAAAAGTAGGTAATTCGCCATTTTGAAAAATCCCATTAGATAAAATTTCTAATTGCCGGTTACTTTGAGCTAAATCGCTTTCACGTTTTTGTAATGATTGGGTCTTCAATTTTGTCATATTCTATTTTCTCCTATTAAGAACCTTTTTGTTTCCCCTTTGGGGAAATGTCCAAAGGACAAAGGGGATTACCCGTCTAATTTATTTACTTTATTCATCATTTGTACACCATGAACTAGTGTTGCTCCACTTTTTATAGCAGCTCCTACATGTATGGCTTCCATCATTTCTTCTTTAGTAACACCACGTTGTAGACCATCTTTAGTATAAGCATCAATACAATATGGGCATTGTTCTGTATGTGAAACAGCTAATGCTATCAAAGATTTTTCGCGAGCTGTAAGTGCTCCTTCTTCAAAAACTTTTCCGTAATATTCAAAGAATTTATTTCCTAATTCTTCACTCCATTCTGTGATTTTTCCAAATTTTCTGAGGTCAGCTGGGTCGTAATATGTTTTTTGCATAAAATATAATTTTTACTAAAGATAAAAATCTATTAAAAGTATGTCGGTAAATTTGTGAATACTTAACAAAAAAAGTTCAACTATTAGTTTTGTTGAAGTAAGGTCTAAACTATATAGTTTTAATTTGGTGAAAGGAGAAATAAGTAATACTAAAGAAGAGCACGAATATCACAAATTTTTACGAATCAATTTGTTTGTCGATAGAATTTAAACTTTAAAAATTTGGTAACTTGTTCTCGTGTTTAATCCTACAGCCTGCATAACTTTAAAGTTATGGATTCGTGTAAATTTGTGTAATTCGTGTCTTTTTATGAATGAGTTCAATGTATACAATAGATAACGTTAATCTCTTATAAGCCCCCTTGAAATTACTATTTTCTGAATTTCAGAAGTGCCTTCATAAATCTGTGTGATTTTAGCATCGCGCATAAGGCGCTCCACATGATATTCTTTTACAAAACCATTCCCGCCATGTATTTGTACAGCTTCTACGGTATGTTCCATAGCGACTTTAGATGCATAAAGTTTAGCCATAGCACTCGATCTATCGTAGTTATTACCCTGATCTTTATCCCAGGCAGCTTTCATAACCAAATAACGAGCTGCTTCAATTTCGGTATACATGTCGGCTAATTTAAAAGCAATAGCTTGGTGGTTGCATATTTCGGTACCAAAAGCTTTTCGCTCTTTAGAGTATTTTAAAGCTAATTCGTAAGCTCCAGATGCAATTCCTAAAGCTTGAGAAGCAATACCAATACGTCCACCAGATAAGGTTTTCATAGCAAATCTAAACCCAGAACCGTTAGCGCCAATTCTGTTTTCCTTAGGTACTTTTACATCGTTAAATTGCAAAGTATGTGTATCGCTTCCACGAATACCCAGTTTGTCTTCTTTAGGTCCAACATGAAAACCTTTCATGCCTTTTTCAACAATAAAAGCATTAATACCATGAGAACCTTTTTCTTTATCTGTTTGAGCGATTACTAAATACACATCGGCAGAGCCACCATTAGTAATCCAGTTTTTTGTACCGTTAATTAAGTAGTGGTCTCCTTTATCTATAGCTGTAGTTTTTTGCGAAGTAGCATCACTACCAGCTTCTGGTTCACTTAAACAAAAGGCACCAAGAAATTCACCAGTAGCTAATTTTGTTAGGTATTTTTGTTTTTGTTCTTCAGACCCATAAGTTTCTAATCCGTAACAAACCAACGAATTATTTACAGAAACCATAACAGAAGCAGACGCATCAATTTTAGATAATTCCTCCATAATAAGGACATACGAAATGGCATCCATGCCGCTACCACCATATTTAGGATCTACCATAATACCCATAAAACCTAATGCTCCCATTTTTTTAACTAGCTCATTTGGAAATTTTTGTTTATTATCGCGTTCAATAACACCAGGGAGTAATTCGGTTTGAGCAAAATCGCGAGCAGCATTGCGTATCATGATATGTTCTTCTGAAAGATTAAAATCCATAATTCTTCAATTTATTGTTGATTTGATAAAAAATGTATACAAATATAGCTTTTTGGTGTCAAATTTTTAACAACTATTGTTATTTTTACACAATATGATAAAAAATAAATATAATATTATAGGTGTTATGTCCGGAACATCGTTAGATGGGGTGGATGTTATTTACGCTCAGTTTGAATTAGATGACGTTAAAGTATGGCATTTTAATATGATATATTCTGAGACAGTTAGTTATAATTCAAATTGGGAAAAGATACTTCGCAATTTAGTTTTATATGATGCTGTTGAAATACAACAAATAGATAAGGATTATACCAAGTATCTATCAACTGTTATTAAAGACTTCATTAATAAAAATAATATAAAAGATATTGATGCTATTTGTTCGCATGGGCATACGGCCTTGCATCAGCCAGATAGAGGTATAACATATCAAATAGGAAATAAACCAATTATGGCTACTTTATTAAATGAAACCATCGTTTGTGATTTTCGAGTTCAAGATGTTGATCTTGGTGGGGAAGGTGCACCATTAGTTCCAATAGGTGATAAATTGCTGTTTTCTGAATATGATTTTTGTTTAAATTTAGGTGGTTTTGCAAATATTTCTACTGAGATCGATCGTAACCGAATTGCTTATGATATTTGTCCGGTAAATATTGTTTTAAACCATTATACTAAATTGGTTGGATTAGATTATGATAATGGGGGCAAAATAGCAGCAACCGGAATTGTAAATAATGATCTTCTGGATCGTTTAAATAACCTTGTTTTTTATAAAGAAAACTATCCTAAATCTTTAGGCTTAGAATGGGTTAATAAAAATGTTTTTCCTTTAATTGATTCTTTTCAATTAGAAACAAAAGATATTTTAAAAACTTTTGTAGAGCATATTACTATCCAAATAGCAAAAGAAATAAATAAAAAGAAAAATAGTTCGGTTCTTATTACCGGAGGGGGTGTTTACAATAACTACTTAATAAATACCCTTAAACAATATTCGAGACACGATATTGTAATTCCTTCAAATATGGTTGTAGAGTTTAAAGAAGCATTAATTTTCGGGCTATTAGGAGTGCTTAAATTAAGAAATGAAATCAATTGCTTACAAAGTGTTACAGGAGCTACAAAAAATCACAGTTCTGGTAAAATATTTATACCCTAAAAATAGTAAAAAATTAATATTAAAGGATTTTAGTTTTTTATCTTTGTTAACATAATAATCTAAATCATTTTTCTTTATGACTCAACTTTAGCTACACTTAATAAAACTTCGGGAAAAATTAAATTAAGCTATACATGAATCAACTTAAAAGTAGAAATGAAAGAATTATTAAAAAAGTACGAAAATAAAACACCAGAAATAGTTTTTAATTGGAAAGATGCAGAAACAGATGCCGAAGGATGGGCAGTTATAAATTCATTACGTGGAGGAGCCGCTGGTGGGGGAACACGCATGCGAAAAGGACTGGATATGAATGAAGTTTTATCCTTAGCAAAAACTATGGAGATTAAGTTTACAGTTTCCGGACCTGCCATTGGAGGCGCCAAATCGGGCATAAATTTCGATCCTAACGATCCTCGAAAAAAAGGCGTATTAGAACGTTGGTATGCAGCTGTATCTCCATTATTAAAAAGTTATTATGGAACAGGTGGTGATTTAAATGTAGATGAAATTCATGAAGTTATTCCAATCACTGAAGAAAGCGGGGTTTGGCATCCGCAAGAAGGTGTTTTTAATGGACATTTTAAGCCAACTGAGGCAGATAAGATAAATAGAATAGGCCAATTGAGACAAGGCGTTATTAAGGTAATAGAAAATCCTGATTATTCCCCCGATGTATCACGAAAATATACGGTAGCAGATATGATTACTGGTTTTGGCGTTGCCGAGGCTGTTAAGCAGTATTATAATATTTATGGAGGTTCTGTAAAAGGAAAACGAGCGGTGATTCAAGGATTTGGAAATGTAGGAGCCGCCGCCGCTTTTTATTTATCACAAATGGGCGCTAAGGTTGTTGGTATTATAGATATAGCAGGAGGCTTAATAAATGAAGAAGGATTCACTTTTGAAGATATTACGAATCTGTTTCTTGCAAAAAATGGGAATACATTAGCTAGTAATAATTTAATTCCTTTTGAAGAAGCCAATGAAAAAATCTGGACTATTCAAACCGAAATTTTTGCGCCTTGTGCTGCATCTCGCCTAATTACAATTCATCAAATAGACCAAATGATTGATAGTGGTTTGGAAGTTATTTCTTGTGGAGCCAATGTGCCTTTTGCCGACAAAGAAATTTTCTTTGGTCCAATCATGGAACATACAGACTATAGAGTAAGTTTAATCCCGGATTTTATTTCTAATTGCGGCATGGCTCGTGTATTTGCGTATTTTATGGAGCGCAAAGTGCAAATGACAGATGAAGCAATATTCAATGATACATCAAATATAATTAAAGAAGCACTGGAAAAAGTGTATAGTAAAAATCAATTAAAAACAGAAATTAGTGCTACAGCATTTGAAATAGCACTAGAACAATTAATATAATATTTATTTTATGGAAGCAGCAATTATTTTAGTATTCGTAATGGGCTATTTAGCTATTACTTTAGAACATAGTATTAAAATTGATAAACTTATACCGGCATTAGTCATGATGGCTATTTGCTGGGCATTAATAGCATTAGGTTTAGAAAGCTTCCCGCAATGGTTCGATTCTGGAAAACATGCTCTTTTAGAGAATTTCGGATTGCTTGAATATGAAGAAAAGACGCACCTTATGGAGGAAACCCTGTTACACCATTTAGGTAAAACATCAGAAATATTAGTGTTCCTTTTAGGCGCTATGACCATTGTTGAAATCATAGATTATTTTGATGGGTTCTCTACAATTAAAGATTTTATAAAGACCAAAAAGAAAACCAAAATTTTATGGATTTTCTCAATTCTGGCATTTATTCTTTCAGCTATAATAGATAATCTTACCGCTACTATAGTACTTATTTCAATACTTCAAAAAATTGTAAAAGACAGAAGTGTACGTATTTGGTTTGCAGGTTTAATAATAATAGCAGCTAATGCTGGAGGTGCATGGTCACCTATAGGAGACGTAACAACGACTATGTTATGGATTGGTAAAAAAGTAACAACAGGTCATTTAATAGGTTATTTATTTATACCGTCTCTTTTATGTATGGCAGTGCCATCATTAATAGCTTCATTTTTACCAGCATTTAAAGGGGATTTAGATATTGAAGAAACCAAAGAAAAAAAGAAATCTAAATTTAGTGCAACAATGCTTTATCTTGGTCTAGGAGCTATCGTTTTTGTGCCAATATTTAAGATGGTTACACACTTACCCCCTTATGTTGGAATGATGTTATCTTTAGGAGTCGTGGCAACTTTTGCCGAAATTTATAGTAGCTCTAAGTTTAGTATGACGGAGCATGGAGCCGAAGAAAGCGATGCACATGCCCAACACAGTCCGGTACATTATTCATTATCAAAAATAGAATTACCCAGTATATTATTCTTTTTAGGTATATTGATGGCTGTAGCTGCTTTAGAATCTTTAGGGATTTTATTCGGATTTGCATCATCTTTACAAGAAACAATGCCTCAATTAGGAACCGAAATGCACTCTGGAGGAGTATCAGATTTAGTAGTGTTACTGTTAGGTATAGGGTCTGCAGTTATAGATAACGTACCATTAGTAGCAGCTAGTTTAGGCATGTTCTCAGAACCATTAGATCATGAGTTATGGCATTTTATAGCCTTTTCTGCAGGAACAGGAGGAAGTATGTTGATCATAGGATCTGCAGCAGGAGTAGTTGCAATGGGAATGGAGAAAATAGATTTTTTCTGGTACTTAAAAAAGATCTCATGGTTGGCTTTAATCGGTTTTCTTGTAGGATCTGTCGCATTTATGGTAACTAGAATGCTGTTTTAATTAAAAAGTGTCTCTCGATTTTATAGAGTTTTCAAATAAAATTGCTATTATAGCAAAAGCGAAGATTTATAAATCCTTTTTCAAACTATACAAATAAGTAAAGTAAAGAGGTAATATAAGCTAAAAGTAATTTGCTATACTTTTATAAGAAAAGAAACGTTATACATTTGCAATAAATTTAAATTATATGCTTAATACATTATTACAAAACGCACAAGAGGGAACAGAAGTGCTAACCGACGAAGAATCAGTTGAAAAAACGCTCTCAATTATAGAACTGATAGGCAGTGGTGGTGTTGCCGGACAATTTATTATAGCTGTTTTATTTATATTATTGGTTGGAGCCATTTATATTTATTTTGAACGCATTTTTGCTATCAAAGCAGCTTCTCAAGTAGATTCAAATTTCATGAATCAAATTAAAGACCACGTAAGTAACGGAAAAATTGATTCGGCACAAATGCTATGTGCTCAAGTAAATTCACCTGTTTCCAGATTAATTGGAAAAGGAATTTCAAGAATAGGAAAACCATTGGCAGATATTAACACAGCTATTGAAAATGCCGGACGTTTAGAAATTTATGGTTTAGAGAAGAATGTGAGTATCTTGGCAACAATCTCTGGAGCTGGACCTATGATTGGATTTCTTGGAACTGTTATTGGAATGATATTAGCAATATTCGAACTTGCCAATGCCGGCGGAACGATACAAATGGATGTTTTAGCAAGTGGTTTGTATACGGCTATGACAACAACTGTTGCAGGGTTAATTGTAGGTATTGTCGCTTATATAGCATATAATCATCTGGTAGTAAGAACAGATAAAGTAGTATATCAAATGGAAGCTAACTCTTTAGAGTTTCTAGATCATTTAAACGAACCTACGTAATATGAACTTTAGAGGAAGAAATAAAGTAACACCAGAATTCAATATGTCATCCATGACAGATATTGTATTCTTGCTTCTCATATTTTTTATGATTGCTTCTACGCTGGTAACAACCAATGCTATTGATATTGTGTTGCCAAAGGCCAGTGGAAAGACGGAGAATAAAAAATCGGTAGCAGTAAGTATAAAAAAGAACTTAACTTATTATATAGATCAAAAACTTGTTGGAGTAAGTGTTTTAGAAAATGAATTACTAGCAGCTTTGTCTTCACAAGAAAAACCAACCATAGTTTTGAGAGCAGAGAAATCTGTTCCTGTAGAAAATGTGGTTAAGGTTATGGATATAGCTAATAGAAATAAGTTTAAAGTCATATTAGCGGTAAAACCTAAATAAAAACAAATTTACTTAATGAAGAAGTACTTCAAGACCAAACATGAAAAAGATTCGGCAAAATTAACAGCATTAATTGCAGTTATTATATTGTTGTTGCTTTTTGTGGTTGGAGCGCCTTATATGGATCCTCCGGAAGAGTATGGCGTTGCAGTAAATTTTGGAAACTCTAATGTTGGTAAAGGAAGAGTACAACCGTTAAAACCTGTAAAATCCGAACCTAGAAAAGTAGAGCAACCGCCACAACCGGACGTATCTAAATCGGAGCCAACAAAAGCTTCTGAGGTTAAGGAAGAAGTACTAACAGAAGACAATGCCGAAACGATAGCTATTAAAAAGCAAAAAGAGGCAGAAGCCAAAGCAAAAGCTATTGCAGATGCTAAAGCCAAGGCAGAGGCCGATAGAATTGCTAAAGAGAAACGAGAGCAAGAAGAGAAAAAAAGGAAGTTAGATGCGTTAATTGGAGGCGTAAGCAAATCTGAAGGCACTGAGACTGGTAGCGAAGGTAATGATAACAGAGCCGGAGATAAAGGACAGTTGGACGGGAATCCTTATGCACCAAGTTATTTTGGTGGAAAAGGCACAGGAAGTGGTGGTGTAGGTTATGGACTTAATGGTCGCGGTAGAGCAACATTTAAAAGACTTAAACAAGATTGTAACGAATCTGGGTTGGTTATTGTAAAGATTATAGTAAACCAGAGTGGAAATGTTATTGAAGCAGTTCCCGGTGTAAAAGGAACTACCAATACGGCATCGTGTTTATTAGAACCTGCAAAAAAAATAGCTTTATCACATAAATGGCCGGCAGACTCTAAAGCGCCAGCAAAGCAAATTGGTTTTGTGAAAGTAAACTTCCAACTAGGACAGTAGCAAATGACGTATCAGGATACACTAAATTGGATGTTTTCTCAACTGCCAATGTATCAACGAGAAGGTAAAGCGGCATTCAAAAAAGATTTATCCAATACCCTCATATTAGCAACATATTTGCATAACCCCGAGCGAAATTTTAAATCTATACATGTCGCCGGAACCAACGGAAAAGGATCTACAAGCCATATGTTGGCATCTGTTTTACAAGAAGCAGGGTATAAAGTCGGCTTGTACACATCGCCGCATTTAAAAGATTTTAGAGAGCGTATAAGAATAAACGGTAAGGTTATTAGCGAACAATTTGTAACAGGCTTTATAAAACAAAATAAATCATTTTTTGAGGCAAATTCTTTATCGTTTTTTGAAATGACGGTTGGTATGGCTTTCGAATATTTTTCAAAAGAAAAAGTAGATATCGCTGTTGTAGAAGTTGGTCTGGGAGGTCGTTTAGATTCAACAAACATTATAACTCCAGAAGTATCTGTTATAACCAATATAGGCTTGGACCATACCCTATTTTTAGGAACGACACTTAAAGCTATTGCGTTTGAAAAAGGAGGTATTATAAAACCAAATGTTCCAGTTGTAATTGGAGAAACGCACAAAGAAACGGTTTCTGTTTTTAAAGATTTGGCTAATAAGAATAATTCTAAGATTGTATTTGCAGACAAAGAGATTACAAAAGCTTATAAATCTGATTTGTTAGGAACTTATCAAGCCAAAAATGTTAAAACGGTTATGCAAACCATTAATGAACTAAAAATTAAAGGATTTAAAGTTTCCGAAAAGCATTTAAAAGAAGGCTTAACTAAAACAATTAAAAACACAGGTTTATTAGGGCGGTGGCAGGTTATAAAAGAAAACCCAAAAGTGGTTTGCGATACGGGGCATAATAGAGAGGGCTTAAGCTATGTTATAAATCAAATATCTAACGAAACTTATAACGAGTTGCATATGGTCTTGGGTGTTGTGGATGATAAAGATTTAAGTTCTATTATAGATTTATTTCCTAAAAATGCGACTTATTACTTTTGTAAACCAGATATTAACCGTGGTTTGAATGCCCATGAGCTAAAACTTTTTTTTAATAAACATGGCTTGATTGGCGAAGCGTACCATTCTGTTAATGATGCATATAAAACCGTATTAAATAATTCTAAACAAGATGATTTTATATTTATAGGGGGAAGTACATTTGTGGTGGCAGAAATAATTTAATTTTTTATTGAAAAAGTTTTTGCAATATTAAAAACTCCGTTATATTTGCATCCCGATAGCAATCAGGTCTATTTAGAGGGCGCGTAGCTCAGTTGGTTCAGAGCACTTGGTTTACACCCAAGGGGTCAGGGGTTCGAATCCCTTCGCGCCCACAGAAAAAAAATCTCAACGGATATGTTGGGATTTTTTTGTTTTAATCAGAATTTATGGGTTTTTATCTTGATGCGTTATAATTCTAATAAAACTACAGAAATTTATACACATGTTGCTACAAAGTCCTTTACAGACATTGAAGATTTATTATCTTAGTGCATATAATAGATATATGGTTAATATTAACTATATGTTTTATTGTCGGTAATTTGATAATGACGAAAAAAAAGACAATTGAATACAATAAAATTACAATAATTCTAATAATCATTGGAATCTTTATTTTGACTTTTTTAGGGTATATTATCTTCCGTACTTACCAAAGCCAAAATAGTCTATTATCGATTATGACTATTCCATTGATTTTAGGAATTGTCTTCGAGAATAGAAGATTATCATCTGACTGGAAAGATATTCTCTTAAAAATTACAATAGCACTTGCCTTAAGCTTCATTGCGTTTTTACCAGGAAAAAATGAACGAAATTATAGTTTTGAACATCATATCGAAATTTGGCCATATTTTTTCATTGGTTTTTTTGTCCTTGCTTCAGTAATTCATCACGAAAAAAAAATAATTCCAAAATTGACAGAAGGAATTACACTATTACAATCAATTTCAATCATTTATTGGATTGTAGACATTGGATTTTTAAACCTCAAAAATGTATTTGTGTACTTATTAATCGGAATTGGATTGGTTTTCAGTATTATTTCTTTCATACACGCATTCTCATATATAAAACTAACTCGGAATGCTAGACTTTTTTTGAGTATTTGGAGTTCCGTGATTATGATAATTTTTGCGGTTGATCATATTTACAGAGTTTTCAATTTTAATTATTTTGTTGACTATAAAATAATTAATGATGGATTAAATGTACTACAGTACTTCTTACTTGGAGTTTCTTTAATTTACATTTTTCAAAACGCAATAATGCTATTAGAATACTTCCCTTCAAAAAGTAGAGCTTATAACAAAGAGCATTTAAAAGATATAAGAAAAATGAATAAAACTCATATAGAAAGATATTCGACAAATCAAATTAGAATATTTGATTCATTGTTTGCTTTGCTATTTATATCTGGAATTTATTATTGGAACTATAAGTGTCAAATAATGCCAAGACATACATTGATTTGGTTAATATTTTGGATTTTCCCATTTATAATTTGGCTTAAAGATTTACTAAACGAAAAAATAAAAACTATATCCAGCACAGTATAAAATTAATTACTAGTGCAAACTTACTTACGAAAATCCTTGCGGATTTTCTATTCGGTTTGTATTTGTTAAATTAGATGCTTGAAAAATGCAACTAATCTTACATATAACCATTGCCATTAAGAAAACACTAATAAACAAAAGATGTTTTAAAGCAAAGAATTGAGTTAAAAATAAGTAGCATTGGTTAACTTGCTTTTGTAATAACACAAAACTTGCACAAAGATTCATGCTTAATGACTTATAATATTATTTATGACCCAAAATAAAGATTCATTAATACATTTTATCCTAAGTATTGTGCCTATTCCGCTAATCGAAGCACAGGAAATAGCACAAGGTTTTCATCCTGTCCGATTTAAAAAAGGAGATTTCCTATTGCGAGAAAAGACCATTAGTGATGATTACCTTTATCTCGAAAAAGGATTGATGCGTACATTTCTTTTTGACTTGGAAGGCAATGAGATAACCATCGATTTTTTCCTTGAAAACAATATCGTTTTTGAAGTCACTTCCTTTTTTAATAGAGTTGCCTCAGAAGCTAATATACAAGCCATAACCGATTGTATAGGATTTAAGATTTCGTGTGAGAAACTTAATATGCTGTTTCATCAAAAACCAGCTTTTCGTGATTTTGGACGAGCCATTTTAGTTAAAGAGTTTATGGCTTCCAAAAAGCGAAACTATGGTATGATTAACAAAACGGCAGAGCAACGCTATAAAGAATTATTAGCGACGAAACCACAAATTTTAAAGCATTCACCCTTAAAATACATCGCTTCATATTTAGGTATTACAGATAGCACACTCAGCAGATTAAGAAGAAAAACATAAAACCTGTATTTCTTGCCTTTTGTCAAGTAGAATAAATTTATTTCTACTGAATTTTGTGTCATAAAAATTACATTATGGCAGACATATCAAATATAATAACCCTATGTTTTGTATTCACAACATGGGCTACGCTATGGTTTTTCTACAAAACGTCTAAGAGTAAAAAAGTGCTTTTCGGTATTATTATTTGGATGAGTATTATAAGCGCGCTTGGCATATCAGGTTTTTACAGAACGACAGAGGTTTTTCCACCAAGGCTTATTTTTCTCCTAGGCCCTGGTATTCTTTTTGTCTTACTCATTTTTTTAACTAAAAGAGGACGTGAGTTTTCGGATAATCTGGATTTGAAATGGTTGACTTTGCTCCATGTGATTAGAATCCCAATTGAAATTATTCTTTTTTATGTTTTTTTAGAAGGATTAATACCGGATCTTATGACTTTTGAAGGCTATAATTTTGATATTCTTTCCGGGCTTTCTGCACCGATTATATATTATCTGGTTTTTATTAAAAAGTGGATAGGCAGCAAGGGACTCTTGTTTTGGAACATTATCTGTTTGTTACTCCTTATAAATATTTTAACTATAGCGTTTTTAAGTGCACAAACGCCTTTTCAACAATTAGCATTCAATCAGCCCAACATAGGCGTGGCTTATTTTCCTTTTGTATGGCTCCCGGCAGTAATTGTACCTATCGTATTGTTTTCGCATGTGGCTGCGATAAGGATGTTGTTTAAGTCTGGGCTGTGAAAAGGTTTACTTATAATAAAGAATTGAATTAAAAAGATAGAATACAAGAATTATATTAATTATATTTGGTAAACCAATCTGGATAACCAATATGTTTATTATGAAGTTTTTATCTGTTTTTTGCCTACTTTTTATATTTAATAACAGCTTTGGACAAGTTGTATTAAATGCCGATGGTCTGGGAAATACGTATTCGCTTATTACTTCTGTATTAGCACCTGGTCATAATCCAATCGAAGTTCCAGATTGTAATCATGCGGTATTTGGGGAGCATATTGATGAAGTATTTGATAGTGAGTTAAATACTCATGTTTTTCGGTTTCATATTCATACGGCAACGGATAATGATAGGTGTATTAATTTTGATAGACAGCGGAATGAAATAAAATCTTATGATAAATCTCCAGATAACCTGCTAGGTATAGAAGATGAAATGGTAGTTTATAAATGGAAATTCAAACTTGATGCAGGATTCCAATCATCACCTAATTTTACGCATATTCATCAATTAAAGTCAGTAGGAGGATCTTTGGCTAGTATGCCTATGTATACCTTGACAACAAGAAAGGGGAGTCCGGACCAACTAGAATTACGTTATGCAGAAACTAATTCGCAAACAACGTTACTAAAAACAGATTTGTCAACTTTTAAAGGGACTTGGGTAGAAGTAACAGAAGTCATTAAATATGGTGCTTCAGGAACCTACAATATCGTGATAAAAAGAGTTAGCGATAATGCAACATTGTTTTCATATTCCAATAACAATATTATAAATTGGAGATCTGGTGCTGATTTTGTAAGGCCTAAATGGGGCATATACAGAAGCTTAAACAACGCACAGGACCTTAGAGATGAAACCGTTCTATTTGCCAATTTTAGTGTGGAAGAAACGGTAGCATTATCAATAAATGATAAAGATTTAAATAGTGATTCTTTTGTAGTTTTTCAAAACCCAGTTGAAAGTACTTTATATTTAAAAAATATCTCTCAAAATGCCAATTTATTAGAGGTGTTTACTATGGATGGTAGAAAGATAATGGATAAAACGATTTATGCCATTTCTGAAGTAAAACTTGATGTGTCATCGTTCTCGAATGGAACATATGTTTTAAGCCTACAAGGGCAGCAACTAAAGCAAACTAAATTAGTTGTTATTTCTAATAAATAAGATTGTAATAATCGAGATAAAAGCTTCTGTAGTCTGATAGTGTAATTAAAAGGAAAATCTTACTATATTAGTTGTTCGCATTATAGATATATAGTTAATATTAACTATATATTTAAGTTACCTGCAATTAGAACGAACAAAAGAGAATGTACCAAAGAATAGCACATATTGCGTTAGTTGTGAAAGACTATGATGACGCAATTGAATTTTATACGGAAAAATTAGATTTCAAATTACTTGAGGACACAAGAATAGACGAAAATAAAAGATGGGTAATGGTTGCACCACCAGGAGCAAAAGAGTGTTGTTTGTTACTTGCTAAAGCCTCAAATGGACGACAATTAGAAAGCATCGGAAATCAGACAGGTGGGCGAGTTGGATTTTTTCTCTTCACAGATGATTTTTGGAGAGACTATAACAAGATGACCGAAAGAGAAATAAGTTTTGTTCGACCACCAACTGAATTTGAATACGGAACTGTTGCAGTATTTGAGGACTTATATGGGAATATGTGGGACTTGATTGAACCGAATGAAAACAATAAGGGATTGATAAAAAAATAAAAAAAGCAGGTAACACTGTATATGAAATCATAGCCGCCTATCGGCAGGCTACGATTCTTATACGAGACCGTTGTGCGTCAGCTAAAGAAAACGACCAAAAAAACAAATTAACAGATAAAAACGAATGAGACAAACACTTGGAATTTTAATCTTGACAATAGTATCATTAAGTGCTTGCAAGAATAAAGAAGACAAAAATTCTGGACAAAACAATCAAAATATAAAAATGAAAACAAAGGAAATAGAAAATTTGGAAGACATATTTATCATCAGCCATACATTTGAAACGGATAAAAAAACATTGTTCAATATGTGGATTGACCCTGAAACTTATACAAGTTGGATGGGACCGACAGGAGCAGAAATGTCATTTTTGAATTCTGACATAAAAGAAAACGGAACTGCACTTTGGCAAATGACAACACCTGACCAATTGACCAAATATGGTAAATTACATTACAAAACCATAAACCCGAATGAACAATTGGTGTATGTGCAAAGCTTCAGCGATAAAGACGGAAATTTTATAAAAGCACCATTTTCAGAAACCTATCCTGACAGTCTATTGCTAACTGCTGATTTTGTACAAGAAGCGGAGAATAAAGTAAAGATGACCGTTAAATGGGAAATCTTTAGCGAATCAACAGAAATTGAAAGAAAGACATTTAATGAAATGAAACCCTATATGGTAAAAGGTTGGAATGAATCATTTGAAAAGATTGAAAAATTATTGAACAAAAAGAAATAAAAAGCCGAACGCACAACAATGACTATGAGTAATTGCTTGTTCTCGCCTACTTCTGAAAAACCTCGCGGATTTTCAGTTTGGTGTCTACTTGCCAAGTTAATCGCTAACTCACGCAACTACTCATAGCCGAGACCGTTAGCTGCAATCCCTCATAGACTCCAAAAGAGTCTTTAGTACTATGGCTAACGAAGATGAGAAAAATGAGATAAAAAACAACTAATTTTAAATTGTTGATTTTGAACACAATAATTTTACGTTAGTCAGAAGCGGAAAAATCACATCTTGATTAAATATTTTAAATAAATTTTGTACAGAACGGTCTGTTTGTTTATATTTGAAATATGAATTATAAACACAATAAGGAAAAAGTAGTAAAGAAAGGCATGGAACTCTTTTGGGTTAAAGGATTTCATAATTTGGGTATAAATGAAATATGTAAAGAAACAGGAATGACTAAAGGAGCTTTTTATAATTCCTTTGAAAGCAAAGAGTCTTTTCTACTAACAACCATTAATGCATACGGAGAATTGATAGTCAATCATATACACAACCAATTAAATAACAGTTCTTTAAAAGCGTTTGACAAATTAATTGAATTATATACGAATATGCTCACTTCTCAAATTGAGAATAATTACAAAGGTTGTTTTGTAAATAACATAATGTCGGAAATGGGTTCTTTAAACAGTTCTGTTGCGGAATTATCAGCTCAACAGTTTAATAACTTTTTAATAGTCCTTGAACCAACAGTTAAAGAAGCTCAATTAAATGGAGATTTAAGCAATTCTATTAATTCTGACAAACTAACCGAAATAATCCATACTACATTTTTCGGATTCCTAACTAGGTCAAAGAGTACAAAAGATTCAGGTCATTTATTAATGACTTCATTTCTAAATTCATTAAAAAAATAAAATATATGGAAGCAATTGGCGAAATATGGGACATCTATAGAACTTGTTGGAATGAAACCAGCTCAGTTCAACGAGCAGAAAAGTTACAAAAAATTCTAACTGATGACTTTGAATATAAAGACCCAAACTTTGAAGTGAAAGGTTATATACAATTATCAGATTATATGAAACAATTTCAGGAAGAATTCGAAGGTGCTTCATTTGTCACTACAGATATCAATATTCATCATAATAGATGTTTAGTAAATTGGAATATGATTAATGACAATAATGAGGTTCTTAGTAATGGTACAAGTTTTGTCCTTTACGAAAATAACAAGCTTAAACAGATTACAGGTTTCTTTAAAGAAAATTAGAATTTATGAACATCAAAGCAGACATAATCTATTCTTGGAATCAAAACAATAAAGTTACTTTATACTTGCTTGATAATATCGAAGAGGATTGGTTACTTACAAAACTAAATGACAAAGGAAGAAGTATTGGAGAACAATTTGTACACATTAACAATATACGTTCATTTTGGATTGGTAAAGTCGATGAAAAAATTGATTTAAAAATAGATAAAAAATACGCAAATAGTAAACAGAAACTTATTGAAGCACTTCAAAAATCATCACAAAAAATGAGTGATACTTTATATGCGTTATTTGAACAAGAAAGTATTAAAGGTTATAAACCACATCCTACAGCTTTTTTTACTCAAATGATTGCTCACGAATCACACCACAGAGGACAAATAATGGCTATTATAGCAAGAAACGATTTGAGAATAAGTAAATCTGTTAATTTTGGTTTATGGAGTTGGAATAATAAATAGACGACGGCATAAAAAGTCAATAGGTAACATGTATAAAAATAATGTTTAATTTAGGGTTAAATCAAAGGTTAGTGTATATTTGGTTACTCTGAGAAATGATTCGAAAAGTAAAATATAAATTGACTGATTTACAAAATTCAACAGATGAAAATCTTGTTGGTTTAATTTATGAAAAATCAGTGGAATTGGAACTTGGAACTTTTGGGGAAAGCCTCGAAATAACTGACCCAGCAATGGCGGAATTCCAAGCAATGTGGGTATTGGAAGGAGATGTTCAAAACGGGGGATTTGACCAATTCTTGCATAACTACGGACTTGAATATGCGCAAATTGCTCTGGCTGGATTTAATAGAATTGATGCAAATGATTTTGTAAATGTCATCGAAAAAACAATAGAAGTTTTTAAAAATCAAGAATCGGAATTTAACAATAAGCGGAATCCTAAATTTAACGATTTGGACGACGAATTTTACGATATAGAGGGTTTAGAAAAGCTGCAAGTTGACTATATCAGAAAGAATTACGAAAAGTTTATTGTAGAACAAGAATGACTATGAAATTATCTAAAAACAATAAAAAATCACTTTTAGTTTCTATTCATCAGTTGATTGAAGAAAATGCTAGTCATACTGTCAATGACCTAGAACATAAAAGAACAAACCGATTAATAAATTATCCATCTAATGGAGGACTAACAGATGTCGAAAAATCGGAATTGGAAAAACTAGAAGTTAATCCAACTTTAAAAAGTGCTTTAAGGAAAGTTTTTGCAAGTAATACAGCGGAAGTTTTTTTCTCATTTCTCAATATCATAGACGGAACTGCTGACCCAACTGTAGAATTTGGAGAATGGGAAGAAGTAATGTTAGTGGATTTTGACGAAGAAAATGAAATGGATTCAATGCTTCACGATGACTTTTATGGAACTTATTAAAATTATATTTCCGAAATTCAAAGTATGAAATACATGCAAGGAGCATCACGTCAACAGGTTACTTTATTCACTACTTGTTTGGATGATATGATTGGGGAAGGTAATACGATAGATACATTGACTTTCTTGTTGATAATTTAGATTGGAACAGCTAAGGGGATTTTATCTTGATCAAACATTTATAAACGTGGTTCATGCAAAAAGAGCCGCAAAAAATGCCATTAATTTGTACAACGAAATAAGATTACATTTATCTTTAGACTTTAAAACACCAAATATGGTATATAAATTAACAGTTTAACCCTGATAGCTATCGGGACAATTTTTAACTGTAGCCATATTTTAGGACGTAACGCTAAAAAAATGAGATTTAATCTAATAATATTATTCTTTCTTTCGATTGTTCTTTTTTTTTCTTGCAAAGAGGAAAAAACGGATGTTAAGTTTATAAAGACAAAACCTAATAAAGTTGTTTTAATTTCAATTAATGCACCTGAAAAATATGTTCATTTAATAAAGCAAGATAGTGTAGGAAAAAAAACAAAAGACAGTTTAGGCCCAAAATCGTTTCGGAGCAATAATGGCTTTACATATTTAGATTATATGAACAATGTCCAAACTTGGAAACCAAAGCCAAAAGTTAGAGATACTATAGCAATTGAATGTTACAACGAATATCTCGAATTAACTACAAATAATTTTTTTACTTCTATCAAAGAGTCTTTTTTAGTCAAAAATGGAGATACTATTGTATTCAATTATGTGCATAACATTCCAATAGCAAAGATTACAAATAGAACTGTTAACGATATAGAGTTAAATTATAATCGCTATAGACTTAAAAAGTTATTTAATAATAAATATTCAAGTCATTACTTGATTTTCGGGCATCTTTTGTTAAATCATGACATAAAAAATGCCAATAAAAATTCCATAGCTTTCTATAACAAAGCCATAAATGATTACACAAGAGAAATACAATTGTTAGATTCTTTATTCACTTCAAACAAAATCAATGAGGTTAATCATAAATATCGAAAAGATGCTTTAAAAATGTTAATGGAAAAGCATAAAAAAATGAAGAACATTAAAAAGTGGTTGGAACAAAACAAATCCTTTAAAGATAAAGAAACCATTGAACAACTATTCGGATTTGACTTATCAAAAACTGATTCTTTAATGAAATTCTCATTCTTTAGAGAATATTTAAACAATATTTCGAAATATGATTTAGAATTTATAGAAGAAAATAATGGAAACTCTGGTGGATTTTATATTGATTCAAGAATAAGATTTGACTCAATCTTAAAAGACAAACGATTCAACCAAACGGCAAAAAACTTTTTACTTTTTAATGCTTACAATGGAATTGGCCAAAATTTCAGAGTAAAAGACAAAGAAGAATATTTTAAAAAATTACAAGAAAACATTACCAACATAGAACAACTTAACAAACTCGAAAAGGACTTTAAACTTGACTTTAGCAAATCAGATAAGTTAGTTTTAACAAATCTAAAAAAGGACACATTAACTTTTTCTAGCCTTTTAAAAAATAATAAGGGAAAGTGGCTTTATATTGACTTTTGGGCAAGTTGGTGTACACCTTGCAGAAAAACAATGCCAGAATCTAATAAGCTCAAAAAAGAACTCGAAAAGGAAAATATTGAGTTTATCTATTTAAGTCTTAATGACAAAAAAGAAAACTGGAAAAAGGCAATCGAATCAGACGGAATTGCGGATAGTCAAAATTATTTTATAGAAAACGGAAATGTCTCGAAAGTTATTGAGAAGTTAGGAATTAAAACAATTCCTCATTATTTAATTTACAGTCCGAGCGGAAAATTAGTAAATGGATTTGCTAATCGACCTGGAAAAGGGGCAAAAGAAGAGTTGATAAAATTAATAACCGAGAAATAAGTATAAAAACTCGTTACTTTTCATTTACAAGACTGTTAGGTACAAGCATGAAATCAAAAATAAAAAATGATAAAGATAATTTACTCAGTCTACCTTTTTATTTTAGGTAGTTTAACCATATTATATCGATATAAATAAGAGTGCAATTTCAAAAAAGTAATTAACAGTTATGATACACTCTTTTTACAGTTATTAGTTAACAGCAATGGACGATAAAAATTATTTTTCTCATTTATATGAAATAGCGAGTCACCTAAATAAGGAATTCTCTCTACATGCTGCACTTCGTAAATCTTTAGAGAAAACTGTAGAAATTCTAGATTTAGAAACGGGCTGGTTCTGGCTTACTGAACCAAATAATAAATCGGTTTATCTAGCCGCTTCATATAATTTACCACCTGCTTTAAGTAATCATCCCGAACGATTATCTGGTTGGTGTTATTGTGTTAAACAATACTTGGCAGATGATATTGATAAGGCAATGAATATCAGTGAGATTACTTGCTCAAGATTAAAGGACATTAACACTGGTACAAAAGGTTTGAAGTTTCATGCAGTAATTCCTATAATAATCAACCAGCAAAAAGTAGGGCTCATGAATTTGCTTAGTAAAGAAACAAGACAATTAAATGAAAAGGAATTAGCTATTCTTAACACCATTAGTGAATTGGTTGGAGCTGCAATTCAACGGGCTAGATTACAGCAGTCGTATAATATTAATCATATTGAATCGAGTACAACCATTAACAGGGTTTTAAAGCAGGTTTTTCATCCACAAATAGAAGCCATAATATCTTGCCTTGATAATCCAAATAATAACAAGAGCAAGATCAATGAAGCATTAAACAAAGCGAAAGAGCTACAAAAGCAATTAGCTATACTAACTAAAGAAACAAGGGAACAAGAAGGGGCAGAATCAAAAACAAAAGAGTTTCTTTATCCTGAGTTACCCTTAACAAAACGGGAATTAGAAGTTCTTACCATGATAAAAAAGGGGCTTACCAACAGTCAGATTGGTAAACAGCTATTCATAACCGAACGCACCGTAAAATTTCATGTTACAGCAATTCTATCTAAACTCAATGCGAGCACTCGTACCGAAGCAGTAGATATCAGTTTGAAAAGGGGTTTTCTTGGTACCTGATTCCTGATTTATTTTCAATCTTTTTATAACCTGTACTATGGTACAGGTGTTTTTCTGTACTTAAGTCTGTTTTATTACTTACGTGCTATTGTGATATTTGTTCTAAACTAAAAACGAAATATTATGAGAACACAGCGTATATACTTAGAACATGCTAACATTACAGTAAACGATTTACAGGAAGCCATCAGGTTTTTTCAAACAGCTTTTCCTCACTTTAAGATAAGAGGAGGAGGTAATGCTATGAGAGAATGGGTTCATCTTGGTGATGATGACACTTATATAGCTCTAAATCAAGCTAAGCAGAGTGATCTAAAAACTGACAAGAACTATGATAAAATAGGTATAAATCATTTAGGTTTTGTGGTGAAAAATGTTGAAGAAATAGCCAATAATCTTTTGAATAATGGATACAAGCGAGATTTTCCGAAAGAAGTAGAACAATTCAGGATTAGAGACTATTTTGCTGATGCCGATGGAAATCAGTATGAGTTCGTGCAGTATCTTAGTGATAAGCCAGAGGAAAAAAACAGTTACAGCAACTAAACAAATTAATATGTGAAAAGATAAAGAAAGCTGTGCTTTCCTTATGCGAGAATGTTACATTTAATCGAAAAGAATTCCTCGAGGCTCTGCCTCGGGGTTTCCGTTGAAATTGTCATTCCCGTGAAAACGGGAATCTAAATACAGAATTTCGGTTTTTGACCTTTTTAGGTCAAAATGAAACCAGCGAAATACCTCTA
>NZ_JAUOEK010000094.1 GCF_030540835.1 Flavivirga aquimarina
TATGCTGCGCATCTTTACTATTTCCTTTGAAAACGAAAGCAAAAAGGAACGCTGCGCTAGGACATAAATAAATATTGGCACTAAGTACAGCGCGTTCAATTTACCATCAAATTTATCTGCTTAAATAATGGCATTAACCCGCTTCCTTCGTCAGGGGACCCATCCAATTTTTTAATTGAAAATTTGAGACAAATAGTTGCTTTTCGTTTTGGAACCTGCACAAATATTGTTTAATTAAAGTCACATCTTATGGAAACCAAAGTAAAACGCATATTGGAAATCCCTGTGAGAAAACACAAAAAGGGAATTGTAAATGAAAATAACAAAGCAAATAAGTCCTTTTTACTGGTTATCTATATTATGGTTTTTTCGGTTTGAATATTCCAAAGAAGTACACCCAAAAGAAACACAATCCTAAGATTTTTTTTCAATTTAAACTCCCTTAGTTTTTACGTTTCCTTTTTTTAGAACTAACGTTTCTCAAGCTGTATTTCTTCAGATCCCTTTTATTTAAAACCAATTCAATAATTTAACCAATTGGCATCAAATCACGCTTTTTATTATAAAACAATAGAACCTATATTTAGATAAGCCACAAAAAAGGCTTAACGTATGGTCATTTTTGTTGTGATTTAATTTTCCTATTGAACACCTATCAATTACCAATTAAAAAAAAGCATCTGATTGGAACAATCAGGTGGCTCGGAATTTTGACCATCGGGAAAAATGTAGAGCAAGAGGGTAACGGGCTGGCGCCACGTTACGTTTTTTATTTACTCCCTAAAGCCAATGTTTTCAAGGGTTTTACAAGGTTGGGTCAAAAGTGTAAAAAAGGAGATTTGACGCAAAAACGCTCGTAACCCCAATAAACAGGCAATTATTTGCAGCAAAAATTACTAAAAAACACTCAAACGGGATATTCAATCGCCATTTAGGCTATCATTTTAAAAAGCTGAAGATTGCCTTTGTGCTCAAATATCAACCGCTTAAATCTTCATCTTTTTAAAACGTTTTACTGCTGATGAACGTTTTAAAAGTTGGTGGAGGCTGATGGCAGTTAAAAGAGATTCTTTATCTTCAAGGTTGGAAATATTGGAAAGCCTTATTTTAGGTTGAAACTTACAGAAGGGGAGTTTGAAAGGTTTAGAAGAGGATTGTATGATTTTTAATATTATCAAATTATAATTATTCTTAAGCAGAATAAAATTCATTAATATTCATATAATTTGTACCTTTATAACACCAAAGAAGAGCAAATTATATCTTTAAAGTTCTTTTTATGGTTTTAGTGTACAAATAGGTGTGCATTATTGAAAAAACGAATTAAAATACTGTAAAACAGTGTGGTATAAAGTGGTGGTTAGTTCTGCCACCCCGACAAAGTAGTATATCAATTTACAACAAAAGCCTGTTAATTATATTATTAACAGGCTTTTATGATTTTAGCTATATCCAAAGATGCAAAAAAAGACTGTCTTTTTATTGAAAGATCTTCATTTTTTTGACTGAATTATTTAGTTTTTAACTTAGAATTCAGCCTCATGTTTATGCTGATTCCAATGTAATAACGCTATTAATTATTTCTATTTTATTAATTGAATTTTTCCAAGTACCAAATTATCTTCTGGTCCTTCTGTAGCTGTAAATCTTAAATAACGTACCTCTTCTAATAGATCTACTGGATAAATTTGCCCATCATTACTATTTCTATCAAAATCAAAAATACCAAAGTCTGTCCATGTTGCATTGTCTTTACTAACTTCTAATTGGATTTTATCTGGAGCTCTATTATCACCACCATTTTGAAATGTCGTTCTAAAAATTTCAACTGCAGAAAAATATACTTCTTGTTGTAAATCAATTATAACCCAGTGTGGATAGCTAGACCCTCCAGCTAGTGAGTGCCATCGTGTTTCTTGGTTGCCATCTATAAAATTTGCCACAGTGTTATCTGAACCAGTATGTTCTGTTGAAAAGGCTTCTATCTCCCATTCATTGTAATCTAATAAAATCTTTCCAACAGAAATAGTTTCTGAGAAAAACAGATCAATAGCTGTTAAATCGGGCTTTGAAGCTGTGAAATATGTTAAATCTGATTTAAAACCAGGTAGTACAGTTACATTCTCTGCTGCTGGAACTATTTGCGTAACTTCAACATCATTTATATTGGTATACATTAACTCACAAAAGGCAACATTTGTAACATCTAGTGACCAGTTAATAATTAATTCACTACTACTTTCAACAAGTAATACATCGCCACTTATGGCTCTATTAGAGGTTAAACTTTGAAAATCGTCGCCATACACCTGTCCTAGAACTTCATATGGTAGTGATTTATTTCCGTAACTATCAAAATTAACAAATTGAAAAACATATTGCTGCTCATTTAAGTCTTCTATTATTCTATCAAAAACCCCTCTTTGGTTTGCGATATCAACATCTACCGAGTCTGTATAATTATTCCAATAAATACGAGTTGTTTTTATGCTTTCTGTATTAATATGCATATCTAACTTGATTCGTTTATTTCCAGGCCTAACTTCAACAGTATCTACTTTTTCTGCATATACAATCTCTCCTTCATCTAAATAGGGTTGATGCAAATCATTCATTTTAGAGCATGATTGCAAAACTGCTAAAAGAAATACCAGGCATAGTAAACAGGTATTAGATTTTAGTTTCAAATTATTATTTATAACTCGCAGATACTTTTCTTTATGCGAGGGGAACTTAAAATAAGATATTTGTCTCATTATTTTTTTTTAAATAAATTATTAAATTTTAACGATTATCACCAAAAATATCCAGTTCCATAATTTGAAAATTATCTCCACCAGCCCATGATTCTTTAACCAATATCCTAATATATCTTACCTTGGGATTTGACGATAAAAAAGAAAAATCTTCGCCATTTGTAGCTACAAACCTATCATCTTCTGAAATTTGACCAAATGGTAATTCTGATGGTTTTATAGATTCAAAATCTCCTAATAGAGTCCAACTATCCCAATTACCTGTTAAATCAAGGGTTTCAGCACCCCATACTTCAAACCTTTTAAGATTCCCTTCTCCAAAAATATAATTTTCCTTTTCTATACGTTGATACACTTTTATTCGACTTAATCTAACCAAAACCCCTAGGTCTATTGTAATTGATTGAGGCCAAATACCTTGCCCTCCCAATGAAGAATATCCATTTGGACTAGGTGTACCATTCCATATATTTGACATATACCAAGAAGCATGGTTTGGTCCATCTCCAGGTAGCTCTACAGCACTAAACAATGCTTTATCAAGTTCTGTCTCATAAAAAGGTGTTAATACAAATTCTTTTATTGCAGAACGATTCTGCCAACGGTCTTCAATATAGGCTTCAAAATTTCGAGGAATGGTATCTAAGCCATAAATAGAAAACTTACCAGATTTTGATTTTGAATAAAATGTTTCTAGTGGCAGAAGTTCCTCTTCATCAGTTCTTTCTTTAATAACTATTGAAATTTCAGCCTCATTTTCGTTAACCCATGTGGAGGTAATCCCTCCAAAATCTTCAATAATTTCCAGACTGTTAGCAATCGTTATAATTGCTGGCTCCAATGGCTTAATTGTAACTTTAACCCCAGGAGACTCGTTTCTACTACGATCTACAGCAAATAATTCTACCTCATGCTCCTCTATATCTCCATATCCTACTACTTTTAAGGTATCTGCGTACAAGGATGCTTTAGATTCACTTTTTACACCTTCTTTACGGTAATAAACGGCTTTGGTATAAAGAAAATCTTCATCTTTAGGAGGTGTAAACATAATTAAGGCACCACCAGCTATATTTTCTACTTTCGTATTAGTAATGATACCCGGAGGGTCGTTTTCTATTGGTTGTTGACCAATTGTTTCTTGATCGCAAGCATAAATTAATAGACCAAAAAGCATTAATAAAATTATATTATTTTTCATTTTTTTCATTTTTTAAATATGAGTTTAACAAATAATAGGAAACATTATTACCAACCATAATTTTGAATTAAATTTTGATTGACGAATAAGTTTGATTCTTTAATTGGCCAAAAGTAGTCCTTGAGAGAAAATGACAATGGTGTTTGTGGTAAGGTGACCACTTTATAAAACTCTTCATTAGTTTTTCCTTGTATATTCCAACCTCTGGGTTGGTTATTCATAATTTGTATTTGTTTCCAACGTCTGATATCCCAAAAACGTTTTCCTTCAAAAGCCAATTCTATAGCGCGTTCTCTATGAATAATTTCACGCAATCCTTCTTTAGTATCTGGTTTGTTAGGTCTTGTTGAGTGTGCACTCCATGACGCTTTAACACCATCTAAACCTACTCGGGCTCTAATAGCGTCCAAATAAATAAAAGACTCATTATTAGGACCATTAACTTCATTTAATGCTTCTGCATATAATAAATAAAGATCTGCTAAGCGCATAATAGGAAAGGGGTAGAACTCCTCTCCAGCAACTTGAGATGTATGTGGGTTTTTAAAACTATGCATCTTTTTTATTGAATATCCTGTAATTGAATATCCTGCACCTCCTTGATACCCTGAAACTTGCCCATTTAAAAAATCACAATATTTCACATTACGATCTGTATCTGTGAATTGGTAGTACCCATTTCCAAAATAAACACCCTTATCAAAACCTATACTCGCATAAAATCTCGATTCTCGATTAAAATGTAAATTAGCTGTTTGTTCATTTAATTCAATAAGTTTTTCTTCCTCCACTTTGGCTGGTTCATCCCTAACCTTAAACCTATTTCCATACCAAGAATTATTTTGCCAGTCAATATCCTCATCTATAGGAACTCCATTAGATGAATAGTATCTTTCTACCATATTTAAAGTAGGAGAATATTCTGCAGTAGCTCTGTATATAACATTGGGTTCCATTCGTACAAGTCTTGCCTGTGAGCTTCTTGATAGGAAACGATCATTATAATTTGTATTTCCCCAAATGAGCTCTTTATTCCAACGAGCACAGATTGCCTCACGGTATATGGTTTGTTGTTGAAATATAGGGTCTGCATTTAAAACAAAAGGGTCTAATAAATCATAGAGTTCCTTTCCTTGATCGTGGCAAATATCAATAGCCTGCTTACATGCCTCTGCTGCTAAAACCCATTTATTTTCATCATAATTTTGAGGAAATAATTGCGTTCCTTTATTATCTACCATACCACTGTAATCTGGATTACCATTAAAAAGTGGACTTGCTGCATATATTAATACTTCTGCTCGTATGGCCAAAGCTGCCAGCTTATCAACTCTACCAGCCTCAGTACCTTCTACAATGTCTATTGCATTAGGTAAATCTATAGCCGCCTCAGCCATCAAATCTATAATAAAAGTAACAACATCATCTATAGGCTCTCGATACACTTGTACTTCTTCTGAATTGGAATCAATCGATAGGTTTTTATCAATGATTGGAATAGGCCCATAACACTTGAAAAGATAGTAATGGTAAAATGCTTTTAAGAATTTAACCTCAGCGATCCATCTATTTTTCTCATACGCTTCAAGGTCTACTACAGAATCTATGTTTTCTAAAAAAATATTACAATCTCTAATACCTATAAACGCTGATTTCGAAGAGCCTTCGCCATCCCAAGTATTTAAAACAGGGTCTGTAACTGTTTGAAAACCACGAGATATTATTGTGTTGGCCCATACATAACCTCCTCCATTAGTTTCATACCGGTTAAACGTTTCATCAGAAGCCATGGCTGGGTCTTTATCTACACTTCCGATTTCTGGACGGTAGCTATAGCAGGTAAACAAATATTTCTCAGCTTCATTTCTACTTCTAAAGGCATATTCTATGGTTCCCACATTATCTGGTACAACATCTAGATAATCGCTACAGGACACTATGCTAAACAAAGCCATATATCCCAATATTGTTTTATTTAATTTTTTCATTATTTTTTTTATTTAGAATGACATTTGTACACCAAAATTGATAACCTTTTGAATTGGATATGCTAACCCGTTTCCTCCCATTTCTGGATCCCATAACTTGAATCGAGAAAAAGTAAGTAAGTTGATCCCGCTTGCATAAAAACGACATTTTGTTAATTTAGCTTTAGATAATAGTTTTTCTGGTAAAGTGTAACCGATTTCAACAGACTTTAAACGCATAAATGCTGCATTTCTCATAAACCAAGTAGAACGTACTAAGTTATTTTCAATACTAGTTTCAGACAGGCGTGGCCATAAAGCATACACATTACGATTGTCTTCAGACCAGTGATCATCTGCATAAGCTTTTAAGAGGGCATTCTGCTGACTTATAAAAGGAGAGGTTGTATCGGCATCAATAAAAACAGATGTTCTTCCAACACCTTGAAAGAAACCAGATAGATCAAATTTTTTCCAACCTCCAGAAAAGCCAAAACCATAAACAATTTCTGGACTGCTTGGAAATCCGATAGGAACAATGTCTAATTCTGAAATCTTACCATCATTATTTATGTCCTTGTATTTAATATCTCCTGCCATATAATCACCAAACTGTACTGGAGAATTTCTAACTTCTTCTTCATCCACAAAAAGACGTTCTGCTACATAGCCATAATTTTCTGTAAGTGAATTACCAATACGTGATTTCCATGGTTCGTTCTCATATAGCGGTTCTTCATATTTTTCAAATTTACTTGCTGCATATGTAATATTTCCCATAGCTGTTATCCACAAGTCTTTATTAAAAGAATGGTTATAATTAAAAGAAATATCTAGCCCCTTACTTGAAGCTTCACCTACATTCGCTCTAATAGCAGCTTGTAATCCCATTGTTGATGGTATTGCAGCACGATCCATTAATATATTGCTTCTATATTCACTAAATATATCTGCATCAATGGACAACTCTTTCCAAAGTTCTAACTCTAAACCGATATTAATTTTTTTGGATTTCTCCCAAGTAATATTTTCATTAGGATATCTAGAAATTGATACTCCAGGTCTGTAATAGGCATTACCCCATTGGCCATAGGTTCCAAATGCAGCGCTATTATTACCATCATTCAAATTAACATTTGAAAGGTAAAAGAATCTATCTTCTTCACTCCCAATA
Source organism: Flavivirga aquimarina (assembly GCF_030540835.1). Classification (GTDB taxonomy): domain Bacteria; phylum Bacteroidota; class Bacteroidia; order Flavobacteriales; family Flavobacteriaceae; genus Flavivirga; species Flavivirga aquimarina. The sequence continues at coordinate 7,099 of NZ_JAUOEK010000094.1, forward strand.
GCATCGTTTCCTACCAATCCGTAAGTAGCCCTGAATTTAACCTTGCTGAATATATCCTTAATTTTCCCATTCCAAAAGCTCTCGTTAGATAGTATCCACCCTAATCCTGCAGAGGGAAAAAAACCAAATCGTTCTTTTTTCGCAAATCTTTCTGAACCATTATATCCGAAATTTAATTCTGCAAAATAGCGTGAGTCGTAAGCATAAGTTGCACGCCCTGCATAGCCTAAATTTCTATATGGTAAAGACTTTTGAAGATCACCAGCATTAGCAACCACCTGAGACCTCATATTGCTTACTAATAAGGCACTAACAGCATGCTTTTCATTATACGTTTTATTCCAATTTACAGCACTTTCAAAATAAATAGTAGAATTTATATCCTTTCCACCTTCATTATATCCTAAATATTCAGTGCCACTATTTTCATTTAATGCTTCTAATATATAAGTGTCTTCTTTTTTATCATAGCTTAATACCTTATAAAAAAAAGGGTTATAAAACCTGCTTACGTCAAAATTGGAGTAACGATTGGTATTAAATAAACCACGAACGGAAAGCCCTTCTGTTATAAAACTTAAATCTTGTTTTAATTCAAACTGTGCAGAAATTTGAGACGTTGTAGATTCTCTATACCCCTTTGTCATATCAGCATATGGGTTATTAAAACCACCTGTATCTGCATTTCCAAAAAGAATATGTTGTGCTTGTACACGGGCAAAATCTGGCTCAAATGTTGCAGGAAACAGAACAGGGTTTGTCCTCATAACTTTTCTAAAAATTTCGGAGCCACCATCAATTGGTCCAGAATAATCATCAAAAGCCCCTTGCAAACGAATTACTACTTCTGTGGTCTCTGTTATATTAATGTTAACATTCGAACGTAACATATAGCGGTTAAGCTTAATATTATTATTGAAATTATTTTTTTTATCAACTTTTAATATGCCATTATCGACTGAATAACTGCCAGCTACATAATACCTAGCAACTTTTCCACCTCCACTTATATTCATATTTAATCGCCTAGTAATAGCGTTTTTCTTAAATAACATATCATGCCAATCATTAGCGGGATAAACATTCGGGTTTGCCCCAGCAATTGTATTTGCTATTTTTTCTGGAGAATACGGTATAATACCCAATGGATTACGAGTTCTAACAGCCTCGTTATGCAGGTTCATGTATGTGATTGGGTCTGCAAGTTCTACCATATTGGTTGGGCTGGAACTTGCTTGTTCGTACCTAATACTCATTTTTGATTTACCAACAGTCCCTTCCTTAGTAGTCACTAAAATAACACCATTAGCACCACGAGACCCGTAAAGGGATGTTGCCGTAGCATCTTTCATGATTGAAAAACTCGCAACATCATCAGGATGAATACGTGATAGTTCTTCTGTTGTAACTTCATTATTATCGATTAAAATTAATGGGTCCTTTTTATAACCGAAAGTCGTTATACCACGTATGTAAAATTCAGCAGTATTCTGACCAGGCTCACCACTTCTTTGATAGGCAATCATACCAGGAATTCGACCCGCAAAGGAGGTTGTAAGATTACTTGAAGGAACTTTAAGGCTGGCAGGTTTAATTGTTGTTATAGACCCAATAACACTTTCTTTCTTTTGTTTTGAAAAAGCGACAATAGTAACATCTTCAAGCTGACTAATATCAGATTCCATATTAATTACAAACTCTTTTTGCCCTGTGTATGTAATTGTTTTAGTTTTTAATCCTATATACGATACTTTAATTTGGTCACCCGAAGTCAAGTTTACAGAAAACCTGCCATCAAAATCACTTATTGCTCCACCTTTACCCCCTACAATTACAATAGTAGCTCCAGGTAAAGGAGTGCCAAAATCGTCGTAAACGATTCCTGTTACTTTAGTTTCTTGTTTATCAGAAGTATTGCTATTAAATAAAATTTTAGTCTCATTAACTTTTTTCTTTTTTAGAATAATTTGCTTTTTAAAAATTTCGTAAGAAATTTGAGTTTCTGAAAATAATTGGTCCAATATCGTAGAAATACGTTTCTTTCTTTCATTAATTGTTACTACGCTATTTAAATTAATTTCTTGAGTATTTATGAAGAATTTAAATTTGGTAAGAGATTCTATCTTGTTAATAATATCTTCAATACTAGCATTTGTCATATTAATAGTGACTTTAGTCTCTTGAGAATTGACATTATTGGCTTGTATTTGAAATAATGATACAATAATTAAAAATGTAGTTAGTTTCATTTTTAAATCGAATTTCAAGGTGAAAAAAATGTTCCACCTAGAATTAATTGGTTTTTTCATACTTTTGTAAAGTTAAATTTGATGAATTTTTGAGTTCGATCATTTTTATTTTAATCGGGAAATGTTGCTGCATTTTCCGGTTTTTTTAATAGTCTAGTTAACATTAAAGTTTACGTCATAGGCAATTAGTGGTTTTAGGATTAATTAATTATTATTTTGTTATTAATAATTTGATAATCAATACCAAAATTAAGGTTAAAGACTTCCAGCACATCTTCAATATTTTCTATATCGAAAGAAGCCTTAAAGGTACTTTCATCTAAATTATTGTTGTTATTTACTATGACGACATTATAGTGTCTTTCTAATTTTTTACGAATTGTTTTAAAAGGTATATCGTTAAAAATAAGTTTTCCTTTTACCCAAGCTGTGTAAATATTTGTGTCAACATTTTTTACCACAAAATCGCTTTTATTTTTACTCCAAGCCCCCAACTGCCCTGGTGTTAAATAAAAATCTTCTGCATTTGTATTTGCATTATCAGCATCATTTACTTTTACTTTACCATTTACTAATACCGTATTGATGTAAGCGTCTTCTTCGTAAGACGACAGGTTAAATTCGGTGCCTAATACACTAACATTTATCTGTTTTGTATTTACAACAAAAGGGTGGGTTTTATCTTCGGTTACATTAAAATAGGCTTCACCTGTTATAAATACTTTTCTTTCAAGTCCTTTTAAAAAGCGAATGGGGTATTTTAGCGATGAGCCTGCATTTAAATCAACTGTAGTGCCGTCTGATAATTCTATTTGAAATTTTTTACCGTAAGGAATTTTAATGGTATTATACACCAACGCTTCTACATCCATATCACCTTGATAAACAATTTTGTTTCCTTGTTGTTGAGCTACCTTTTGTCCATTTTTATTAATAACAGCTTTGTTATTGGTAGCTTCAATAATTTCTACCTTGCCATCTTCTCGTTGTAAGGTGATAACCTCTTCCTTAATTTTAAGTTTAGGGTACGTTACATTTTGATTGCGTATTTGTGTTTGATATACATAGCCTATACCAATTAAACCAATAAATATGGCAGCATATTTTAAAATAGATAATGCGATGATTTTATTTCTTTTTTGAGCCTTTTCCTCATCTTGATTAATTTGTGCAAGAAAATCCTTGAATGCAGTCTCGGTATCTATATTTGTGAATTTTTTCGATACGATGTATTGAATCTTCACCGATTCTTTAAACGCCTTTTTTATGTCTTCGTTGGAAAATGAATTGATTAAGTAGGATAGTTCTTCTTTATTGGTCTCATTATCAAAATATTTTTGAATAATGATTTCTAACTGTTTAGATTTATATGTCATCTAATTTTATAGTTTATTAGCATTTTATATATGACATAACCTTTTTTAAAATCCCTACACCTTTTTTAATATTTTTTTCTAATATTTGTATTCTACTACTTTAATATTCTAAATTCGAAGTCCCTGATTAATGAATAAAAAAATAACATAACTAATAAAAAATAAACTTTTCTCTGTTGAATACCTCATGGACTCATCCTGAAGATTATTTATTATAATTTACAGGTATTTATTTTGCCAAAGTAAAATGTCAATTATATAAAACACAGAAAATCTTGCTATGACTGAGGGGGATAGTTATATATAATATTAAAAAAATTGTTTAACAACGAAAAAAAAATTGTAGATGAACTAAGGAAGGGTAACAAAAAAGCCTATGAACATATTTACTTAACCTATTTTGACGATCTTGTGTTGTATTGTTTTAATTTAACAGGAAGATTGCCTTTGGCTAAAGATATTGTACAAAACGTTATGCTAAAAATATGGCAAAATAAGCATTCCCTTAATATACATTCATCCCTTAAAAGTTATTTATATCGCTCTGTTTATAATACGTTTGCGACAGCTTATTCTAAAAAAGTAAAAGAAGAAAAAGTACTTTTCGAATACAAAAATGAAACTCTTATTAATATGATTAATTCTGTAAATGATGACACATTTAAAGAAAAACTCAATTTAATAGAACAGGCGATAGAACAATTACCAGAACGCCAAAAAGAAGTATTTTTACTTAATAAAAAAGAAAACTACCGTTATAAAGAAATAGCAAACCAGTTAGGAATTACCGAAAAAACGGTTGAAAAACATATTAGTCGATCTATTGCTAAAATAAAAAAAATCTTAGTGTCTAAAAACACGGGATTTTTTATGTTGATTTTTATGAGAATAAAAAAACAGATAAGGGTATATTCTTGTATTTAAGAAAATATCATGATTAATCTAAAAAGGAAATTATTTTAATTTAAACTCATACAAGTTTCCACCTTCACCATGTGCCTTTTCATCAGTAATATAAACCGTGTTTTTATCTTTAAAACAAATACTTTCTTTTTGCGATTCATATTTAAAATCATATTGTTTAAAGGTACCGTTAAAAAAATTATCTGAAGTAAAGTTAGTAAATACAAAAAATGATTTTTGAGTTAATAATACGACCTGTTTACCACTAGCGCTTATATCTGCAGAAGTTACCCAACAATGTAAATCATTACAAGAACTAAATGTACTAACCAATTCGGCTACGTGATTCCCTTTTTTGGCAGGGATTTTATAGAGATGCGTCTTCCCGAAATCATTCTTTACACGACTTTTAGTAAATAAATATAAGCTGTCGTTATAATGAAAGAAAGCCTCGCAATCAAAATGTAATTTTTTCTTTTTTGGTGGAAATTTTTTCTGATTTGAGTATGTAAAAGAAATACGTTCAATATCAATTTTGCCCGAACCTTTTAAAGCATTTGCGCTCACTTTAAGAATACTTAAATTTTTTCGGTTATTAGTATTATTTCCAAAATCCCCGATATAAAGATGGCCAGCCTTGTCTGATGTTAAATCTTCCCAGTCGTTGTTTTTCGCGTCTATTTTCAACTCTTTTATAATAGTCCCCTTCCTATTTAAGCCATAAATTTTTGAAGCATTCCCACTATCATTGAGCATCCATATTAAATTCGATTTTGGCGTGGTTTCCGTTCCAGAAACTTCGTGCAATATTTTAGGTAAATCTGCAATGACCTGAGCACCATCTCGGTTACATGAAGCTGTTAATAGTATCACTGATAAAAGAAATTTATACATATAGGCTGTCATTATTTATAATGCTAAATTTACACAGTAATTTTTAATATGAAAGAATACGACGTTATAATTGTAGGAGGTGGCGCAGCAGGTTTTTTTGCAGCCATTAATATCGCTGAGCAAAACCAGAATTTAAAAGTAGCTATTTTAGAGCGAGGGAAAGAAGGGTTGCAAAAAGTAAAAATATCTGGAGGCGGTCGTTGTAATGTGACGCATGCGGAATTTATACCTTCCGAATTAGTACAAAATTACCCAAGAGGTGAAAAGGAACTATTAGGGCCTTTTCATCGGTTTATGACAGGCGATACCATGGAATGGTTCGAAAAACGAGGTGTTGCATTAAAAATAGAAGACGATGGTCGTATGTTTCCAGAATCAAATTCGTCTCAAACTATTATTGATTGTTTTTTAAGTGAGGCAAAAAAGAATCATGTTGAGGTGTTGTATAATCATTCCGTAAAATCTATTCAAAAGCAAAAAGATTTATGGGAGTTAGATACTTCTGAAGGCATTTTTAATTCAAAGAAAATATTGATAGCAACAGGAAGTAATCCGAAAATGTGGAAATTGTTAGAAGGTTTAGGTCATTCTATTTCGCAACCAGTACCTTCACTTTTTACGTTCGATATTAATGATGCACGTATCAAAAATATTCCCGGTGTTGTGGCTCAAAATGTAGAAATTAAAGTGGTTGATAGTCATTTAGAATCAGAAGGTCCATTACTTATAACGCATGTTGGAATGAGTGCTCCGGCAATTTTAAAACTCTCTGCATTTGGTGCTTTAGAATTGGCAAAGCGAGATTATAAATTTCAAATTAAAATCAATTTTATAAAACAATCTTTTAAAGATTGTTTAGAAGGCTTAAAGGAATTTAAACAAAATTTAGCAAAAAAAACAGTGTTTAAATTTTCACAATACGAATTGCCAAAAAGGTTATGGCAGCAATTAGTAGTCGCATCAAATATTTCAATACATACTACTTGGGCAGATACAAATAAGCAGCAATTAGATGCTCTAGCGTTACAGTTAACAGAAGCTGTATTTAAAGTGACAGGTAAAAGTACTTTTAAAGAAGAGTTTGTAACAGCAGGTGGTATAGATTTAAAGGAAGTTAACTTTAAAACCTTTGAAAGTAAGCTTCACGAAAATTTGTATTTCGCCGGTGAAATTTTGAATATTGATGCCATTACAGGCGGGTTTAATTTTCAGAATGCATGGACAGGGGCTTATATTGTTGCCCAAAATATTTCAAAGTAATTAGTCTCCTCTAATAAGAAGGGATTAGGGGTGTGTTTTTAATTTATCAAGATGTATAAAAAATTATTACAATCAGAAACTTAAAGAGTTTGCTAGACAGTTACGCAATAATTTGACTAAATTTGAAATAAGGATGTTAAGAAAACAAAACGACTAAATGAAATAGGGGTATACGTATTGCGCTTTTCAGATTATCAAATTATAAATGATATAGATAATGTTATTCGTGCCATTAAAGATTATATTTTAAATTTGAAGAAAGTAATTTTACACTTCTCTTAATCTCTCCTTGTTAGGAGGAACAATTACATTTAATATGAAAACATACATAGCACTTTTAAGAGGTATTAATGTTAGTGGACACAGGAAAGTTCCGATGGCAGTGTTGAGAACATTACTCTCTGATGCGGGGCTAGAACATGTACAAACTTATATTCAAAGTGGAAATGTGATTTTTAAATCACAAGAAAAAGATATTCAGAAATTAGAATTGAAAATACATAACGCTATAAAAGTACACTTTGGTTTTGAAGTGCCGATTCTTGTTAAAACTCCAGAAGATTTACAGCGTATTTTCGATAATTGTCCGTTTCCTGAGGAAAATAAAATAAACAGTTATTTTACACTATTATATACAGTTCCAGATAAAGAATTGATTGATGTTGTTGCAAAAATAACGTATCCAAATGAAACGTTTGCTATCACTCATGAGTGCGTTTATTTCTATTGCTCTATAGGTTATGGAAAAACTAAATGCAGTAATAATTTTTTTGAACGTAAACTAAAAATAACAGCAACTGCAAGAAATTATAAAACTATGGTAAAGTTGTTATCTTTGTCGCAAGATATATAATGAATGACAGCACAGAACTTTACCCCAAAACCCTATACTAAATCTGTTGAAAACGGAAGCTTTACATGGTCTTCGCCAAGTAATATAGCTTTAGTTAAATATTGGGGCAAAAAAGAACATCAGATTCCAGAAAACCCATCCATTAGTTTTACACTCGATAATTGTAAAACGACCACTACTTTGAGTTTTGTTAAAAAGAAAAATGAGGATAAAGAATATTCTTTTGATGTCTATTTAGACGGTGAAAAAAAAGACGACTTTAAACCAAAAATTGAAACTTTCTTTAAACGTATTGAAGGCTATCTTCCTTTTTTAAAAGAGTATTATTTTAAAATTGAAACATCAAATACCTTTCCACATAGTTCAGGAATTGCATCATCCGCATCTGGAATGAGTGCATTGGCTTTATGTTTGTTGAGTGTAGAAAGCGAATTAAGCTCAGAGATTGACGATGTCTTTTTTATTCAAAAGGCCTCTTTTCTAGCACGTTTGGGGTCGGGAAGTGCATGTAGAAGTTTGGTAGGCGATTTGGTAGTTTGGGGAAAACATGAAGCGATAGATGGAAGTTCAGATTTATTGGGAGTAAAGTACCCCTATGAAGTGCATCAAAACTTCAAAAACTATCAGGACACAATTTTATTGGTAGACAAAGGAGAAAAACAAGTAAGTAGTACCATAGGTCATAATTTAATGAATGGGCATCCGTTTGCACAAGAACGTTTTAAACAAGCTCATAAAAACCTATCGAGCTTAATAAACGTATTTAAAGAAGGTGATTTAGATACTTTTATAGAAATTGTTGAAAGTGAAGCATTAACGCTTCATGCCATGATGATGACCAGTATACCATATTTTATTTTAATGAAACCTAACACCTTAGAAATAATTAATAAGATTTGGAGCTTTAGAGAAAAAACAGGTTCAAAAGTCTGTTTTACTTTAGACGCAGGAGCTAATGTACATGTGTTATACCCAGAAAATGAAAGTGAACAAGTTTGTGAATTCATTAATAACGAGTTAGTTGCATATTGCCAAAATGGACATTATATTAGTGATAGAATTGGTTTTGGAGCCAAACTGTTGTAAATTTGCATAACCAAATCAAAATAGTGTTAAATGAAAGGACCTCTTTTTTACTCGAAAATATTACTCTTTGGTGAGTATGGAATCATTAAAGATTCCAAAGGGTTGTCAATTCCATACAATTTTTACAAAGGTGCGTTAAAGACGGATGAAAACCCTTCTAAAAGTGCTATAGAATCTAACGAAAGCTTAAAACGCTTTGTGAGTTATTTAGAAAATATTAAGCCTGAGTTAGTAAGTTTTGATATTGCTTTATTAAAACAACATGTAGAAGCAGGTATGTACTTTGATTCATCCATTCCGCAAGGATATGGAGTTGGTAGTAGTGGCGCATTGGTTGCAGCAATTTACGATAAATATGCCCAAGATAAAATTACGGTTTTAGAAAATTTAACCAGAGAGAAACTTTTAAAATTAAAAGCCATTTTCTCTGAAATGGAATCGTTTTTTCATGGAAAATCTTCTGGACTAGATCCATTAAATAGTTATTTAAGCATTCCAATTCTTATAAAATCTAAAGATAATATTGAAGCAACAGGCATCCCTTCACAAAAAAGCGAAGGTAAAAGCGCTGTGTTTTTATTAGATAGTGGAATTATTGGAGAAACGGCGCCTATGGTGAGTATTTTTATGGAAAATATGAAACAAGAAGGTTTTCGTAGCATGCTTAAAGACCAATTTATTAAGCATACAGATGCCTGTATTGATGATTTTTTAAATGGAAATATTAAATCATTATTTAAGAATACAAAGCGTTTGTCGAAAGTAGTTTTAAACCATTTTAAGCCCATGATTCCACAACAATTTCATGAGCTTTGGAAAAAAGGTATAGAAACAAACGAATACTATTTAAAGCTTTGTGGCTCTGGTGGCGGTGGTTATATTCTTGGATTTACCGAAGATATTGAGAGAGCAAAACAATCGCTTAGTGACTATAAATTAGAAGTCGTTTATAACTTCTAAACTTCATAATACATGTTGTCTCCCTGAATTTTTTCAGGATCCCAATAAATTTTTTTCAGATGTTAACTAGAAAACAAAAACATATTTTACTCAAGTTTTTTAGCTTATTTTCTGTTGTAAGAGGTTACAATATTTTAATTATTGTTATAGCACAATATTTAGCTTCTATTTATATTTTGGCGCATAACAAACCGTTAAAACAAGTCGTTTTCGATCTCAATTTATTTATGATTGTTTTAACTTCTGCAGCAACTATAGCAGGAGGGTATATTATAAATAATTTTTACGATTCGGAGAAAGATTTAATCAATAGACCCATTAAATCCCGATTAGACAGATTAGTGAGTCAAAATACAAAACTCTCTTTTTATTTTGTCTTAAACTTTTTGGCAGTAATAATGGCTAGTTACGTATCTTTTCTGGCAGTTATTTTCTTTTCCATTTACATTTTTGCCATTTGGTTTTATTCTCATAAATTAAAAAAAGTATCGTTTGTTGGAAATCTAACATCGGCCATCTTAACCATTACACCATTTTTTGCGGTTTTTATGTATTACAAGAATTTCGAAACGGTCATTTTTGTACATGCGATGTTTTTGTTTTTAATTATTTCTAAGAGAGAGCTCACTAAAGATTTAGAAAATATAAAAGGCGATTTAGTACAGGACTATAAAACCATTCCAATTATTTATGGCGAAAAAGCGTCTAAATTAATGTTAACCATTTTATCTGTTTTAACTTTAATTCCAACTTATTTGTTGTTGTTTAAGTATGAAGTAGGGCATATGTATTTGTACTTTTATTTGAGTACATTATTATTACTGGGATTTCAGATATTACTTTGGAAGTCTAAAACAAAAACACACTATCTAACACTTCATAATATATTAAAATTCATTATTGTGTTAGGGGTCTTTAGTATTTTGTTAATTGATGTTACCATCGTTTTAAATAGAATTTAACACTACTCAATATCTAACCAACCAAATCCTTTAAATTTCTTTTTAATAATATTTCTTATATAATGTTATTAAGCAATATTGCTAAACATAATTGTGTAAATACAGTACAAAAATGTGCACATTTTATGGTTAGAGAGTCACATTTGTTTGTTGTACTTCTTAGTATCAGGTATAAACCAAAAAATATCTTTATAGAAGACCTACCCCGTTAAAATCGATTCTTTTTTGATATAAAAAACTACTCACATTAAAATAAATTAGCTATATTCGTACATATAGTAAGTAATTATATACGTATTGTGATGTTTATAATGATTTGTATTAACAGATTATTTGGAGTTTTGTTATTAAATGATGGCTTTTGTATTTTGTAATAACAGTACTAACTAGATAATAAAAAAGGCAAAATAAGAAAGAAGCAAGCATGTTGGTTTTATAGCTAATTATAAAAAGTACAATGTGCAAAATGCAATATATAAAATGATTGTTTTGTAAAACTTATTAGTCTCTTATAGGAAAAATTAAAAAGTAATATTTAAAATAAATTTTAATTTAAAACTACTCAATTATGAATCTAACAAAATCAAAAAATGTATTGAATAAGCCACCGGGGAACTTAATAAAAGAAACTTCGGTTACATTAAGCGGAGAGATATTCTTTTTGAATAAAAGTTCAAAAACGCCGTTACCTCCTTTGGTAGAATCATATATAACTAGAAACAAAGAAATTCAAGTTGATGTTATAGTTTTTATTGATTCATTATTTTCAACACCAGATTTTAATGTATATCAGCTTTATTGTATAAATAATTCGGGAGAACCAAAACTCCAATTTTTTATAGATTATGATTTAAAAGAGACAACTGCTAATGATTTTAATGCGTATCAAATTACATTTACAGTTTCGAAAGAAGGGATACCAGCCGGAGTAAAATTAAAAGATATAAAAACCATTGAAGCTTTTTCGTGGAATATAGACCCTGTAACATCCAGAGGAACAGAAACAACAGTGCAATCCAACTAAATGAAATAACAATAATTAAAAAGAGTTTTGCGAATTCAACTATTCGTGAAACTTTTTTTATTAATATTTATGATGATTAACTTTCAATTAGTAAAGATATAATGATTGAAATTAAATTATTTATAATTTCCTTACTGCATTTTACACCTCCACTTTTATCTAAAAAACAGCCTGACGAAAATTTATTAAATATTGAGATAAAGAAAAAAATTAAAGAATTTAATTCTGAAGTTAATTTCTGTAAAGCGTCTTTATATTTTATGAAAAAAAATTGGGATTCCACTTTAGTATATTCAATGAAACAATTGAGTACTACTAATAATAAAGACCTTATAGACTATTGCTATTATTTTAGGGGAATTAGTTTTAAGCAAAAAAAACTCTTAAATGAGGCTAAAAAAGAGCTAAATACAATTTCTAATAATTTTTTATTTTATTATAAAGTAAGATTGTCTTTAGGAGAAATATTATTAGATCAAAATGAATTTAAAAATGCGATTAGCTATTTCCAAGAAATAGAAAAATTACCTGAGGATGTTGATTTTGGTTTTAAAAGGAGTACTGTTTTACATAATTTAGGAATTAGTTACTTACATCTTAACCAATTTGATAAAGCAGAAACGTACCTGCTTAAAAGTTCTGAACTCCAATTATTAAATAAAGATACTATAGATTTAATAGGTTCTTATGCAGACATAGCTAACCTGTATTATGTGCAATATAAAGATAAGCAAGCCATTCCTTATTTTGAAAAAGCGTATCGTTTATCAAAAACAATCAGCGATTTTGAGTTAAAAAGAAAAGCAGCTCTAAATATGGCAGTAGTGGAAGAAAATAGGAAGAATTTTCTAGCGGCACTAACTTATAGAAAAGAATACGAACAATGGAAGGACTCTTTAAATGATCAAAATAAGGTATGGGAAATAGCTCAATTTGAAAAGAAACATGCAATCAGTCAAAAGCAAAAAGAAATTAGTTTACTGGAAATCGAAAACAAACTTAAAGTAGCAGAAATGAACGGACTCTTTTATTCTTCTATTTTGTTGTCGTTATTATTAGGAGTAGGAATTTATTTTTATGAGCAAAAAGTAAAAAGCAATAAAATTATACTAGCTCAAAAAACAGAATTAAACAAACTTAACACGACGAAAGATAAGTTGTTTTCGGTAGTGAGTCATGATTTACGTTCGGCTGTCAATGCATTAAAAGTAAGTAACACGAAATTATCAGAAAACTTAGAGACTAAAAACATAGAAAACTTAGAAAAACTTTTACAAAACAACAGCGCTATAGCAAATGGCACTTATAATTTATTAGATAACCTGCTACATTGGGCTTCACTGCAAACCAATCAATCTTTTTTTAATAAAGAATCTATGCGCTTGTTTTTTATTATAGAACAAATAGCATATAACTACAAACCATTAATGTTTGATAAAAATATTCACTTTGAAAATAAGGTTTCAAAAAATGATTGGGTTTATGCAGATCAAGAATCTTTAAAAATTATTCTTAGAAACTTGTTAGACAATGCTATAAAGTTTTCTAACCAAAATGGTTTAATAACATTGTATACTCTAAACAGAGATGAAGCTTATTGCGATTTGGTAATTGAAGACAACGGGTTAGGAATGAGCGAAACCAAACGTCAAGAGCTTCTAAAAGAAACGATGTTACTTTCTAAGAAAAAAAACGAAGATGTTATAGGAACAGGGTTGGGGCTGCAATTATGCAAATCGATGATTAAAAAAAATGAAGGTAGGTTTATGATTGAAAGTAAAGAAGGTAAAGGAACAAAAATAATTGTATCACTCCATAAAAATCAAAAAAATGGATAATGTAAACGTATTGGTTGTAGAAGATACTCCCACCGATAGCGATGCACTAGGGGAATTACTTTTAACAAATGAATATAATTTAGTTGGAGTAGCAAGCACCTATGCAGAAGCTTTGTCTTTGTTTTATAAAAATAAAGTAGATATTGTTATTATTGATGTGTTTTTAAATGGCAATGCAGAAGGAATTACCTTTGCAGAAACCATTAGCGTTGTTCCCAATAAGTCAAAACCATTTGTGTTTTTAACCAATTCACAAGATCGCCAAATATTTGAAAGAGCAAAACTCACACATCCTTTTAGTTTTTTATTAAAACCCTTTAATGAATTGGAAATATTGTACGCTATTGAAATGGCTGTTGAAAAATTTAATAATCAAACAGATGTTTTTTTAAGTGAAGAGCAAGATACAGTAATAACCAATGAATACTTATTTGTTAAAAAAGGAAGAGCTTTAAAAAAAGTACTTATTTCAGAAATCGTTTATATAGAGGTAGAAGAACGCTATTGCAATATAATAACAGAAAAAGAAAAATTTGTAATACTAATATCCTTAACTAAAATTTTAAAAACTTTAGATACCACAAAGTTTTGTAGAACACATAGAAATTATATTGTAAATATTGAAAAAATAGTTGAAATAATACCCGCAGATAATCTAATTATATTAACCGGAAATCGTAAAGCAATACTTAGCGATAAATACAAAGACTTCATAAAGAAAATTCAAGTTTTAAGGTAGTTTTTTGTTAAAATAAATAAAAAAGAACCCCTTCCTTTTCTCTTATGTCATTTTTTCCTGCTCTCATACAAAAGAATCTTCATCTTATACCTTTTTTTTACTTTAAGGGCTACTCCTATTGTAATTTTAGAATAGAATAAAAGAAAGCTAGCAGAATTTATTTCCAACCTAGTTTCTAATAAATTTTTCTATGTACGGCTTACATGCATTTACATAATTATAATGCTTGCCTAATGAGATTTATTATTTAGAAACAATGTATTACAAAGTGGAGCAGACCCCACTTAAATAAACGAATCTTCCTGCAGAGATAAATTGTAGGGGCGGAATCTGAAAAGCCTTATGAGTAAGAAATTTAAATAAATTTATTATGAATCATTTAAGAATGAGCTTTGCTAATGAATCAAGTACTGGAACACCCTATAAATTAGTGTGTAAAAATAATTCATCAGTGCCATGGGTGTTTTATGTATATCAAACTATGCCTTCGCAACCATCTGATATTTATTCATTAGCTTGGTTTGCTTCTCCATATAAGATATCTCCAGGTTCTTCAATAACATTTGAGTGGAGTATTGATTATTCTTTTGTTTGGGGAAATACAGGCACGATAAAACCTGGAATTACCTATGATGCTAGTGGTCTTAAAGATTGTGACCCAAATGGAGCAAATATGACAACATTTAGTACAGATGATAATGCGCCACAACTTAGTGATCCTGTTACAGGAGGACAAGCGGGAAGTTTAACTATAAATGAAGCTGCAAATGTACCTAACAGTACTTACTCTACAGGAATAGGAATGTCTGGTCAAGGTTCTTTTGTACAACAAGCATTAACAAATGCAACTCAAGTATATACACCAGAACCAAAATATTGGATTGCAGCTGCCACTCAAACACAAATGGGAGAGGTCTTAGCTCAAAATATTGCTGGATCTGAAGAAGTAAAGTTCACTACAAATGTTTATACATTATATGCAACATTGGGAGATGATCAAAAATGGACAGTTAGCCCAAACCCAGTTTTAAATGAAGCACTTGTAGATTATTAAGCAGCTTTGTTTTTTAAAATAATACCTATGAGGCGAGTTTGTTAGGACTCGCCTCATTTATACCATGTAATTATGATTTTAGACTTTTCAAATGAAAACACCATTCAATATTCTTTAAAGTGTGTTAACAATTCAGAGAATAGCTGGTACTTTTATATTTATCAAAAAATGTCTAACCAATCAGATAATGATATTTACTCATTAGTCTGGATGATAAGCCCTTATAAGATCGGCTTACAGTCTTTTATAACATTTACATGGTCTTTGAATGATTCTTTTTGGTGGTTAAATACTGGAAAGTTACAAGCGGACGTGATCCCTAAATCAGGAGGTAGTGTATCAGCAAGTTTAACCTCAAATAACAGTACAACTTTTAATATTGAAAACAATACGCCTCAGTTTTCAACTCCAGTTTCGGGTACGCCATCCGATGCGTTTTTAATTATGGGAGGGAATAACATACCCAATTTTACTTTTTCTACGGGTATAGGCATGTCGAATTTCGCAACTTGTATAAAACAAACCTATGTAAACACGTCGCAGGAGTTTGATTCCAATACAACCTATTGGGTAGCAGCAACTACATCTCAAAAACAAGTGTCAGAAACACTTAGCCTAACCAATATTTCTAATACAGAAACATTTTCATTTCCCTTAAATACATATAACCTAACGGCCACTTTAGGAGAAGACAACATATGGAGTATTAAATGACTTTACTATAATAAATGTAATTCTAAAAGATAAAAACAAATGAATACTAATGATATTTTAAATAATGATGACCTTTTGTATGCTATGCAACAAAGGAACTTAGTATATAACTATAACCCGTTGTGCATTTAGAAAAAGTTGTGCAAACTACTAAATAGCAGTAAATTGTAGTTACGACACAACAATTAGCGATGCACAACTTTAAAGCAAATTACGATAAAATATTAGAGGTTTTAAAAGGATTAGGTACAAAAT
>NZ_JAUOEK010000095.1 GCF_030540835.1 Flavivirga aquimarina
AAAAGATCATTTGTAGGCGGTACCCCTGATGATTTTTCCATTCCTTCATTAGATGGAGGAGAAACTAGTTTGTATCAATACAGAGGTAAAGTATTGTTGATAGATTGTTGGGCAACTTGGTGTGGCCCCTGTATTAAGGAAATGCCACATATAGGAGAAATATACAATGAATTTCATCCTAAAGGTTTAGAAGTTTTAGGAATATCTTATGATAGAAAGGAAACTAAATGGCGTAATTTTTTAAAGAAAAATGAGTATGTTGTTTGGGATCAGG
>NZ_JAUOEK010000099.1 GCF_030540835.1 Flavivirga aquimarina
ATAGTTCCATTGTCCTCCTGAGCGCAGTCGAAGGACTTGTTAGTTATTACCTTTAAAGCGTTTCGACTGCGCTCAACGTGACATATTAGATAAATTAAAATACTGAAAAACAATTAATTATAAAATAACGTCAATGGTAGTACAGTCGAGAACTTTTTAATACATCTCGATTGCGCTCGATGAGACAATTTTTAGTTTTAACACTTTTTAAACAGACCCATTTGTTTCAATTCTTAGAGATGTGTTACACAATACCCTGTGCTAACATAGCGTCTGCTACTTTTACAAATCCGGCAATATTAGCGCCTTTAACATAATCTATGTATCCATCGTCATCTTTTCCATATTCAATGCAAGAATCATGGATGTTAGACATGATCTCTTTCAATTTTAAATCGACTTCATCTCTAGTCCAATTAAATCTCAATGAATTTTGAGTCATTTCTAAACCAGATGTAGCTACGCCACCGGCATTAGAGGCTTTTCCAGGTGCAAATAATATTTTAGCTTTATGGAAAGCGGTAATAGCTTCTTTAGTTGAAGGCATATTAGCACCTTCACTTACACAAATACAGCCATTATTTAAGAGTGTAGTTGCATCATCTTCGTTAAGCTCGTTTTGAGTTGCGCATGGTAGTGCGATGTCACATTTAACATCCCATGGCGTTTTTCCTTTCATAAATTTCGCATTAGGGTATACTTCTAAATACTCACTTATTCTACCTCGCTTCTCATTTTTTAATTGCATTACAAAGGCTAACTTTTCGGCATCTATTCCATCTGTATCATAAATATAACCTGAAGAATCTGAAAGCGTTAAGACTTTACCCCCTAACTGTATTACCTTCTCTGCAGCATATTGCGCCACATTTCCAGATCCGGATACAACAACATCTTTCCCTTTAAAGCTATCTCCTTTTGTTTCTAGCATTTTTTCAGCAAAATAAACAGTACCGTAGCCCGTTGCTTCTGGTCTAATTAACGAACCTCCCCAAGACATTCCTTTACCTGTTAAAACACCAGTAAACTCATTTCTTAATTTTTTATACATTCCAAATAAAAAGCCTATTTCCCTTGCTCCAACACCAATATCGCCTGCTGGCACATCTGTATTAGGGCCAATATGTCTAAATAATTCACTCATAAATGCATGACAAAAACGCATAATTTCGTTATCACTCTTTCCCTTAGGGTCGAAATCACTTCCTCCTTTTCCTCCTCCCATTGGTAGCGTAGTAAGACTGTTTTTAAATACTTGCTCAAATGCTAAAAATTTTAAAATGCTCATATTAACAGTCGGGTGAAAACGAAGCCCTCCTTTATAAGGCCCTATAGCAGAATTCATTTGAATTCTATATCCTCTATTAACCTGGATTTCTCCTTTATCATCAACCCAGCAAACTCGAAATGATATAACACGTTCTGGCTCAACCATTCTTAAGAGAATATTTTTACCATAGTAAATATCATTTTTAATGATATATGGGATAACAGTTTCTGCAACTTCTTCTACAGCCTGTAAAAATTCTAGTTCGTGACCATTTCTTTTTTTAACTAAGTCTAAAAATGATTCAATATTATTTTTCATATACGCTAAAAAGTATTGTTGTTTTAATAAATAGGTGATTTAAGGATGCAAATATACATTATCTTTAAAAATAACCGTATTATTTTTATAATATCGCAATAAATAATTTTAATATCGTAATAAACAAACTTAATGTACACTCTGTCATACAAATAGGTGTTAATTATTTGTTAATTAAATAGATATGGATGTTTTTTTTCGTTAAAAATGGTGCTTCTTATAATTAACAAGAAAAATTTTTTATTTAGAAAAAATGTCTAATATTTGTTTGTTCAACGATAAAATTTGTTTGTTTAACGAGTTTTTATATATTTGTCGTCAATTATGTCCCAAAAAAATAAACCTTACTATGCCTAACATGAAACATTTAGTTTTTGCTTTTTGCATGTTTGTTTCCTTTCAAACAACAAATGCTCAATTAGGCTTCTCTCATGAAATAGGAGTTATTACTGGGCCTTTACAATTTAGATCGGATTACGGTAGTCGCGATGATTCAAAAACAAATTTTGGAAACTCAGGATTTGGAATAGGAATTGTTCATTATTTAAATTTCTCTTATAGAGCAGATTGTAACTGCTATACTACTGATACTTATTTTAATGACCATTTTAAGGTACGAAACGAAATATCTTGGAATAAAACCAATTTAGAGCACTTAGGTAAGTTTGTTGATCCTAATAAAACGACTACAAATGCAGACAGGTTAAGAGGTCATAAAGGTGTTGCCGAAAATTTAGATATTGGTACACAACTTGAATTTTTCCCTTTTAGTATTCGTTCTTTTCAAGCTTTTAGTTACAGATTTGCCCCTTTTGCAAGTTTGGGAGTTCATTATACCTCTTTTTCACCAGAAGTTAGTACAACTTACGAAAATCCCGATCCGCTTTTAACAGGAAATGTTCTTGAACCTAGCAATTTTTATTCAGCTTGGGCTCCAGGGTCTGTAGATGCTTCTCCGGGGAGTGCATGGTCTGTAGTCGCTAGTGTTGGTGTGCGATATAAGCTTAATAAACTTTCAGATTTAATGCTCGATTTAAGATGGCAATACTATTTTAATGATTGGGTAGACGGTCTTAATCACCAATTGGATTTCAATAAAAGTGATGATAGGTTAGTATGGCTTAATATTGGTTATATATACTATTTAAACTAAAAACTACTTTAAAGCTTGCTCTAAATCGGCAATTAAATCATCAATATCTTCTATTCCTACACTTAACCTGATTAAAGAATCGACAACACCCGTTTTTTCTCTTTCTTTTTTCGGAATACTTGCATGTGTCATGCTTGCCGGATGACCCGAAAGTGACTCAACACCTCCTAAAGATTCTGCCAAAGTGAAAATTTTCAAATTTTCGATAATTTTAATAGACTCTTTCATGTTATTACCTTTAGTCGTAAAAGAGAGCATTCCACCAAAATCTTTCATTTGAGATTTAGCAATGTTATGACTAGGATGGTTTTCTAAACCGGGCCAATATACATTTTCAATTTTTGGATGGTTTGCCAAAAACTCAGCAACAGCTTTACCGTTTTCACAATGACGTTGCATTCTAATATGCAAAGTCTTTATACCTCTTAGCACTAAAAAGCTATCTTGAGGCCCGCAAATAGCACCACTGGCATTTTGTATAAAGTATAATTTATCGGCCAATTCTTTGTCCTTTACCACTAAGGCTCCCATAACAACATCACTATGTCCTCCCAAATATTTAGTAGCAGAATGCATCACAATATCTGCGCCTAAATTTAAAGGTTGTTGTAAATAGGGTGTAGCAAACGTATTATCTACAGCTAGCAAAATATGATGCTTTTTTGCAATTGCAGAAACAGCCTTGATATCAATAATGTTCATCATTGGATTGGTTGGTGTTTCAGCCCAAATTAATTTGGTGTTTTTATTAATATAAGCTTCAATTTTTGAAGCATCTTGCATACCTATAAAATGAAATTTTATTCCGAAATCTTGAAAAACCTTTGTAAATAAACGAAAAGAACCTCCGTATAAATCGTTAGTAGAAACAACCTCGTCACCGGGTTTTAAGAGTTTAATAATAGCATCAATAGCAGCCAATCCAGAACCAAAAGCTAATCCGTACGTTCCATTTTCAATACTGGCAAAAGCATTTTCTAAAGCATTTCTGGTTGGATTATGCGTTCTGGAATACTCATAACCTTTATGCCCTCCCGGAGTTGTTTGTGCATAGGTAGATGTTTGATAAATGGGAGGCATAACTGCACCATAAGCTGCATCATGTTCCTGACCTCCGTGTATTACTTTTGTATTAAATTTCATATTAATAGGCTTTATACAAATGTAAGTTTTAATTCGGTGCATTCAAATGCAATAATTACCTTTAATGTTAATTAATATTTCAAGTATGTTTTATAAAAAACACCTCTTAATTATGTGTTCTTTTTTCATTCTTATGACTTGTAAGGATGAAGTAGAATTGTCATTTTCAGAAATTAATCTATCAACTAGCAACAATAATCTTGTTGAAGTAAATATTCCTAATGCTATTGGGAATGAGAATATTACTAATCGAATAAATTCGACAATAGAAAAAACAGTTATAGGGTCATTACATGTTGGAGGTTCCGATAATATAACCTCTAAATCTATTGAAGAAAGTATAACGGCATTTAATAAAGAATTTCAAATATTTAAAACCGACTTCCCAGAAATTGCAGAACAATGGGACGCACAAATAGACGGAGAAGTTCTATTACAATCGTCAGAAATTATAAGTATTGCTATAACATCTTATATTTATGCTGGTGGTGCGCATGGAACAGTTACTATTTCATTCTTAAATTTTGAGACTATAACAGGACATATAATTCTTAATAACAACTTATTTAAAGATGTTGAAGGTTTTAAAAAAGTAGCAAAAAGTTATTTTGATAAAGCCATAAAAGACAAAGACGTTTTTTTAGACACTACTACCTTTGAATTACCAGAAAATATGGCTTATAACGAAGACGGTATTGTTCTACTTTACAATACCTATGAAGTAGCACCTTATTCAACAGGTATTATTGAGTTTGTAATTCCTTTTGAAGAGATTAGTTCGTTTTTACATTTTAATAGCTTTTAATAGCGCTAAAATATATCCCATATGCATTCCTTCATGAAAAAAAACAAATTGCAATGCGTCATCTACGTTTGTTAAAGTATTACCTGTTGTAGAAACGGTATATTCATTATACGTTTTAAAGATGCCGTTTTTATAATCTGCTTCTGTTTTTTCAATCGTCGAAAATAATAACTGCTTTATCTCATTAAGGTCTTCTTGAGTTACTGGAGCTTCAGGTTTGCTATCTTTTCTGTATTTATTTATCATATCATCAGATAGCATCGTTGGTAAGCCCGAGAGTTTGTAAACCAAAAGTTGCTCGGTTACTATGATATGTCCAATATTCCAAATAATATTATTATTAAACGTTTCTGGTATTTTATTTAAATCTTCTAAACTTGTTTTTTCTAAAATGTTTTTAAGAGAATTTCTTGTGTTAGGGAACACTTCGAATATAAATTTCATGTTGTTTATTTTTTCGATAAATATAGTTTTAAATGATATAATTACTTTTATTTTGTTAGAAATAATTTTAGAAAAAGAAAAACCTATATAAAACCTTGTTACGAATAGGTCTATCTATAGTTAAGAAACAAATAAAGAGACATGAAAAAAGTATATTATTTAAAAACCTGTAGTACCTGCATTCGAATATTAAAAGAGTTAAATCTGCCTTCTGAATTTGTGTTACAAGACATTAAAACAGAAGATATAACAGTAAAGCAATTAGAGGAAATGAAAGCGCTTTCGGGCAGTTATGAAGCTCTTTTTAGTAAACGGTCTAAACTTTACAAGGAAATGGATTTAAAAAACCAACAATTAGAAGAGCGTGACTATAAGCATTATATTTTGGAACACTATACTTTTTTAAGTAGGCCAGTTATAATTAATGATGACCAGATTTTTGTTGGGAATTCTAAAAATACTGTTGAAGCAGCAAAGGCATCTATTCATTATAAATAAATTCAAATTACGCCTTCTTATATTTCTATACTGCTTATCACAATATAAGAAATACAGTAAAACAGTATCATTATCTATAACTTAAACCATCGTTTGTACAATATT
The DNA here is from genome assembly GCF_030540835.1 of Flavivirga aquimarina. Lineage (GTDB taxonomy): Bacteria > Bacteroidota > Bacteroidia > Flavobacteriales > Flavobacteriaceae > Flavivirga > Flavivirga aquimarina. Next base: position 5,737 of record NZ_JAUOEK010000099.1, read on the forward strand.
TAATCTAAGATTTAGTTATTTAGATTATTAATGGTTCTTTAATTTATTCAGTCATACCGACAGGTGCTTAATAGTATGAATACAAAAAACCTTTTTAGAGTTATAGTGCTGTTTTTTAGTTTATCTGGCTGTACTGAAAATAATAATTCAATCGAATTACCATTAAAAACAGTTGAGGGTTATGGCCCTTTTTATCTCGGCTTAGGTTATTTGAATTGGACTCCCCTCAAAGAAAAAAAGGAATGGAATAAAACAGAAATCAAAACTAAGGGAATTCCAGCTTCTTGGAAAGTGAGTAATGTAGATCAAATTTGGTTTGATGGACAACAATTTGCCTACCAAAATTACTTGAATAAAAAATTAAGTAAAAAGTTTTTTGATAGACTTGTTAAGTCATGGGACATAGATTTTAAGAAAAAACCCTTATCGAAAAAGTCAATAAAATGCTTTGTTCACATTGCTTTTGGTAAAACTCAAAATGATGAACTCCAGTTTATTGTTGATTCAAATAATAACAATGATTTTAGTGATGACCCCATAAATACTGCTTCGGTATTTTCATTAAAAGAAAATATTGACCATCAACAATTGCTTAAATTAGCTATTGATATTGAATACGAAAAATTTACTGAATCTGGTGTAAAAAAAGTAAAATCAAAAGTAATAATATTTGCTACTCCGGGGGGTGATCTAACATATCACATTCCTTATCATGCCAAGACAACTTTTAAAGGAACTCCGATTTATGTTAGTTTTGGCTTTGTGCTTCAGAACTATAGTAATGGTGGTAAATTCGCGCTTCATAGTTACGACGATTCTTCAGACTTCTTTACACTTGAACCCAATGAATATATTTACAATGAAAATGAAGTCTTTAAAATTATAGGAGTTAATACCTATAAAGAAGCTTTAACGCTAGAAAAAATGTCAACTGACACAATTCTTTATTCAACTCAAATTGGGAGTCGACCACACCCTTTAAAGATGAAGAAGTTTCTTAGCAATGATTCGATAACATTAGATGATTATAAAGGAAAATTCCTTTTTATTGACTTTTGGGGTACCTGGTGTGCTCCTTGTATCAAGGATTTACCTAATATTATAAAGGCTTATGATAAGATTGATAAAAATGAAATAGATTTTTTAAGCATAGCTGTATATGATAAAATTGATAACCTTCAGGTTGCCATACATAAATTTGGACTGAAATGGTCACAAGTTTTAGAAAATGATTCAAATCAAGCTAGAAAATTATATAATGTAAAAAGTTTCCCTACTACAATATTATTAAATAAAGAAGGAATAATTGTTGCCAAAAACCTTCGAGGTGAACACCTACTCGACACACTTAATTATTATATAAATAACAAGCAATAAATTTTTTTTTTTCAACAAAAAGTAAAAAAAAAAGAGTCACACTTTCGTGCAACTATTTTTTTTGCTCTTTCTCTTGGTCTCGAACCAACTGAGCTAAGAAGGGAGGTTTTCTTCTTTTTATATTTAAGATGCTAGTGAATAAATAAATTAAAGGTAAAATCTTACTACATTAGTGGTTTATATAATAAGGATATAGTTAATATTAACTATATATATTTGTTGTGTAAAATTTGAAAATGAAGAAAATATTAGATAATTTAAGAAATAAGTTTAGTCCAAAGTCATTCGAATCTAGTTTCGAAAAACTGACAAAAGAACTTGCTGAATTATGTTTTGAATATGTCGATTATGATTCTCAAAATGTTGAGAAAATTTTCATTTTTTGCTCAACTGAATTAGATACTATTTGGTTTAATACATTTTATAAAATAAATAGTCGGATTGTGAAAAAACATAAAGTTGGCGATAGGTTTAATGCGAATGACGAAAAACAAATATTATTAAACAAAGAAGCAAATAAGATAATTCAGAAATTAATTCAGAACTTCAAATTACATTCTAAAGATTTACCTTCCGATTTTAAAATCATCTATGAAATTGAAGGAAGTAAATTTGACTGTAAAATGAGCTATGAACCTAAAATGGAAATAAACCCTGACATTACTTTGCATACAATTTGTGACGAATGGATAGATATGGAGAAATCGAAATAAAAACTTTACACAACACCAGTAATCGTTGCACAAGGCACTAAAAAACACAAAAATCAACTCAAAAGCTTCTTTTTAAGGAGCTTTATTTTTTAGAAGTACATGTTTATTTTCAAATTTAAAGGTTTGTTAAAAGTCTTATTTGAAGTGTTATTAAGGTTTTTATCTTTAAAATAACATGACACACTACTTTGGCATCACTTTTCACTGTTTTAGAGATGAATTTTAGATATTTCTTGAGATTGTAGGCCATGGCTGAGAGATGCATCACTTTGTTGGCTTACCTGATTCCGATAGTCTTTCTTGCCTTGCATAACTAAAGATAACCATTTTATCTTTATATTGGTCTTGTGCAACAGGCACAATCTGTATAGTTAATGGCTACAAAGTGTTAAAAATAAAGTTAAGTCCTATCGAATAATCTTTAACTTGTGTAAACAATGTCCCTTAACGAACATCTACCAGAACATGAAAAACATAATCTTCATACTTATCTTCTTTTTTGCAGTTATTCAATCAAATTCACAGTGTGAAATTTGTGGCATTTACAAAGGAACATCTAAAGAGAGGGCACAAAAATTAATTATAAAAAAGGATTCTACATTTGTATATGATTATACTGATAATTGGGCGACACTAATGGGGGCAACAACTAAAGGCACTTGGAAAATTGTTGGAGATGAAATAGAGCTGAATAGTGATTATAATGATGAGGAATTTACTATAAAAACAGAGAAAATAGATTTATGCGGTATAGTTCCTAATTATTTAGCTAGTAATTGTAATAAATTAATAAAAATTCAAGTCGTTAATTCAAATGATGAATACATATGGCATTTGAGATCAGTTATGTTGAACGAAGATACCTCACAAATTTCTACTATTATGTTTGAAGATTATAATGATTATAACTCTTCAGTTGCCTCTAGTTTTTTTGTCGGAAACTCAATAAACAAAATCAATATTTTTAATGGGTTTTATGATGAATTTGTAGTATTAATAGACGACTCAAATGTAAATTATGTTAAAATCAAGGGAAATTTCGCTGATATTCTCTGGTATACTTATATAAAAAAAGAAAGATGGAAGATCAAAAAAAATAGTTTAGTAAAAAATAAGAGGTTTGGGAAATTCAAAAAAATATAAAGACAGCATCCAACAACGTGTTCTATAAAATTAACTGTTAGTGTAAGCCCGTGGGATGTATTAACCGAAACTCAAAAAAAGATTGCCAAAAAAAATTAATTGCCAATCTTTTTTCAAAAACTAATCTTGTCGCACAATATCACCTAACTTATCCATTAGTAATTTGACATTAAATAAAATGGACTTTTCTTCTTCTTCAATAAACAAATGGGAATGATAAAGGGCTGCATTATGAACCCATTCTAAAGACTTGATGATTTGTAAAGTGTCTTGGAAATTAATAAACTCCAGCAATTCTAACTGAGCAGGATATAAATTCTTTTTAATCTTTTTCGATACGTGTCGTGTATCATCCGATGTATGAGCCGACTTGCATTTCGGACATACATTTTGACCATTCTGTGTTTGCATTACAAATAGTTTTAAGATTAATAAAAAGAGGAAAGGTCACCGCAAACACATTCCAAGCGATGCCCAGACTGGTCTCGGGACTTACACCCGTTTGCCTTTCCAATATTTTCTGTTTAAGACTGATTTGTAGATTAGACATCTGAATTTAAAATGTGTTTGCATCACAAATGTAAGAAAATAAACTACACTCAACAAAATGTATAAAAAATTGCTATTTTTAACCCAACGCAACGGCAGTTGCTTTGTTTGCTAGTTTCTGATTTTCCTTCGGAAAATCCTCGCACTCAAACTACGCAACTTTCCATACACGTAACGTTGGCAAGACATTTGAGAAAAACGATGATTAATAAAATTTACATACTTCTTTTTTCATTTAGTTGTTTAATTCTACATTCTCAAGAAACGGATTTAAGCAAAAAATTTAAGACTAATGATTGGAAAACCGAATTAAATTGGTTCAATTCTGACACGCTGATTTTAAAAACTATTAAAAAGAAAGATACAACGTGGAATAGCTTAACTCTTAATGAAAAAAAGAATAAAATAAACCAAATATGGATTGAAAGAATCAGTTTTGACTCAAATGGAAATTTAAATTATAAAAACAATACCTATTGCGGAAATTCTGATTATCGGAAACTGAATAACATTGAGTTTATAGATAACAAAATTATTGCTGATTTCACATACAGACCATACAATGCAACAAAGGACATTACATTAAAAAAATGGTTTGAAATTATAAATTGGACTGATGAGCGAATTTTGCTCATAAAAACGGATTAAAAAAACTAATACCAACAAAGAAGTATAAAATCATAGCACCCTACGGGATGCTACGCTTCATATACTAAACGTCAGACTGTGCATTAACTTTTTTTGTATTCTGATTGTTAATGGTTTGAGTAATTCTTATCTTGTATAGGAACACAAATCATACTTATGGAACATATACATGGTCAGGATCGTAATCAAATCCGGATGACTTCCCTT
>NZ_JAUOEK010000100.1 GCF_030540835.1 Flavivirga aquimarina
TAGGAACTATTGCCTCTAAAAACCAACAAAAACTGGCAGCACCTGCCCTTAAGGTTAACAAATCCAGTGCCACCTCTGGAAACTACCTGTTTGTAAATTCTAAACTACTAGGGAGTAAAGAATCTTTGGTATTATGGAAAGAATCCTCTGTTATTGATGTGTACGACCTAGTAAAAAACCGTTATGAATTTAGTTTTTATGT
>NZ_JAUOEK010000105.1 GCF_030540835.1 Flavivirga aquimarina
TTTTCATAACACTTTGAAAAAGTGTACTTTCGAAAAATGGGAGAACATATTTTTAAAAGGCATAATAAGACGTTATTGTTATATCACTTGGTTTTTCCATTGAAGTATAGGCAGTTGGTTATAACAGAAGAGATAGGTGAAGGTTTAAAGCGAATATGTCTGGATATTTCAAAGCGTTATGAAGTACATTTTATAGAGATAGGTCATGAGCCAGACCATGTTCATTTTTTAGTTCAAAGTGTTCCAGGCTATAGGATAGTTCATTTAAATATTTAAAAAAATTATGACTTATGTAACTTGTGAAAAAGGACATTTAGTATGTGTGCCATACAGCATTGAAAATTTACATCAAATGGCTAAGGAGTTGAAAATCGAGAAACATTGTTTTCATAAGGGTCGTTATGTGATTCCAAAACCAAGGATTGAAGAAATTGAAAAACGCTGTAAAGTTGTTTCGCACTCTGTACTTGATGAAATAATTATTTATCCAAAGTATGCAAGCATAATTATTGAAGACGAAATACCAAAGATTGGAGCAGTTTCATCTGATCATTTTTTGCAAACTCAAATTGAATATAACGGAAGAAAAAAAAGCTACTGACATATCAGTAGTAGCTTTTCATGTATTAAAAAAACAAAAAATATTTAATCTAGAGTTATGAGTAGGACTATTTTTGATTTTGCACTCATAAATTAATACAAATAGATAATAACCCCATTCCATACACATTCCACTTCGCTCCTATCGTCGCTTCGGGCAAAGCGTATTCCATTACATTTTTAAAGAAATTTTTAGAAAGAAAAAAATCAAAGAATATTTGAGGTAAGAACTTCGCTTTTATTGTTTCTAATTACTGAATTTAGATTTATTAAAACAATATACCTCATTGTGCATAGAAGTTTTACTTAAGCTTATGTTTCTAGGTTGGTCTTCACAATTACTTATATTAATGGGCGTCCCATTCTAAAAAAGAAAAGCTTTTAACGATCTCCTTGGACGCTGCTTCAGCAATTTTTTGATGGCCTTTTTTTGATGGGTGCCAAGCATCCTTATTATTTAGATTATCTGCTGTATCTAGGTTTATTCTTGCAAGTGCATTGGAGTAAACTAGTTTGACTTTAGTATTACTAATCTTTTTTTGGATCTCATCACATAGTTTTTCTAATTCGGTATTATATAATCTTGATAACTCTATCATTTTAAGCCTAAACTCTGGTTTCATAGAAACGAAATATTGATAATCCTTTTCCAAATATGGGTATAAGTCACTATTTTTTTTCTTCATATTTTCGGCCTCCAATCTTGCTTTGAAAAATGATTCGAAATTTATTAAACCGAATACATATATAACACATTTTTGATTACTATTTAGACCTCCAGCAACTAAACGTTCTAATTGAGCTTCATACGAACTTATAAATGTTTTAGATAGTTCTTTAAAAGTTTTTTCTTCATGCTCTTTCCAATTTAAAGCATTATGACCTATCCAAATAATAACAATTTCAGGAAACTTTCCAATTAAAACTTCATTAATCTGATCTGAGAAATGCCATGTATCTGTAATTATATCCTTAAAATTACGCTTGATCTTCCCATCAATTTTTGCTGTGGCACAAGCATGTTGATATGCAACAAAATGTGTCCATTCACCTATTCTTTCATAAACACTTCTAATATTATTTGTGGAACCTAACTTATTTACAAACCAACTAGCTCCCCAATCTTTCCATATACTTATTAACATTTTGAAATTTGAATCTACATGAAAACTTGTACTCAAACTATCCCCAATCAAAGCTATAGAACGGAGTTCATTTTTAGTTCCATTACTATTTAATAGTGGTCCTGGATGTATCATTACTCTCTTCCTTCTGAGATTATTGATACTTATAGGGTTTAGTTTTTCATCAATTTTAACTGAAACCCAGGTTAAGAAAAAGACCATTGGCCATGTCGAAATAAAGGTAAATATAGGTATTGCTGGATCATTTTTTCCGCCATAAACAAACTGTAAATGAGATGCTAATAATAAGCTAAGAGGGACTAGAGGGACTAGATAGTATCCAGTCAACCAATACTTATATTTTAATCTAGTATACCTCCTAAAACCTATTATAGTAATTGCTAATATGCAAGCATGTCCAGTACTAATAAATAATCCCAAAGTAGCTATTAGAAAAAACCTAGAGGAAGCTTTTGAATTGCCATCAATTCCAGAATAATTGGTAGTGGTAGTATCAATGAAAGATAGCATCCAGCCATCTATAAAACCTGCATCACTAAATAAGGTTTTGATTGTCGCTGAATTTTCTGAATTCATTTCAGTATTCTTCACTAATTCAACAGCTTCAATTCTTCCTTCGATCAAATTGTCCAATAAAAATCCAAACTTCAACCAAAGATAAATCAATAGAATAGGCACAAAAAGATGTAACCAACGTAGCGGTACTTCGTTCGAAAAGAAAGATAATTTATCCGAGTTTCTTAAAACAAGAAGAAAAGCAATAATCATCAGTAGAGCTTGCAATTTTAAATTATTATCTAGAAAGTTTAAATTTTCCTTGTATTCTTTAAGAAAATAATTAAAAGTTTCTTTCGTACTGAGGAAATTAGTATCCGAATTTTGTTTAGGTTTGGCAAACTCTGTAGCTATTAATTTATCATTTCCCAATTCGGTATTGTTATATTTATCAAATACTGTCGTAATTATCAAGCAATATAAAATCATCGAAATAACAACTAGTGACAAATGGGGTAGTATGAAAATTTTATGAATAAATTTCATTTGATTCCTTAATTAAAAAACAAATTAACAGCTTTCAAAATGTAATAATATATTAAATGGATTAAAATAATAACATTAGCAACATAATAAAGCGTGTTAAAATCAAAATTATCCCTAACTCTATTTTTCTGTCATAAAACCCTAAAAAACCTCTGGTGTCAGGCTCTGCAGTGAAAAGCAAACTAGGTCTTTCCATTTTTAGATTCCAATAATATCTAAGCCTATTTTTGCCAAATGTTTTCCAAAAATTACTTTCATCATAATTATCAACTGACATTAAGTAATCAATGGCGTTTTGATGTCGTTTTCTCTGTTCAGAATGAATCTTTGTGTGTTCATTCAATCCCCAAAGTATGAAAAGGTAGTCTACAAATACAAATGCTAGTACGATTTTGAATTTTGATGTGTGAAATATAGTTTTCAAAACAAAATCTGAATCATTAACATTACTAAAAATGGTTGTTGCAACGATTGTTGTTAAAACAGTACCTAATGAAAAAATCACTTTTCTAGCAACTTCAGAAGGATGATTAAAATGGAGATTACTCTCTTCAATTAACAGTTTTATTAATTCAAGTTTATTCAATTTCATTTTATGATTACATTAATTCTACATTTATGTATAAATATGATGCTACAAAAAAATAGAGTTTTATTCTGACTTCATTTTTATCAACACCAACCCTTTTTGGTATCATCAAAATCAAATTCCAGCATGGGATTTACATGATAATTAATATTCTTTTAAGGAATAAATCCAATGATTTGCTTAAATTATTAATAGGAAGAGTTTAAATATAGTAAATTTTGTAGGAATTTATTCAAAGAAAAACGTAAATATTAGAATTTTGTTTTATTTCTGGCCATTCCACACACATTCCACTTCTCTCCTACGTCGTTTCGTAAAAAGAGTGTTCCATTAACATCGTAGGGAAACATTTTAGAAGAAAAAAATCAAGAAAAGTAGTGGTAAATACTTCGCTTTTACCAAAGCAAAGTTACATAACGCAGAACATTCTAGTACAAATTCTTTAACTGTTTTGCGCCACAAACTATTTCATTCATAAGCTAAATGATTTGATTATTTAGTTAAAAAGGAAAACCTGCCGTTAAGACAATATTAGTCCTTTCCCATCTATCATTTTCAGACTGTCTATTATTTGACCAATCCGAGGTCTGAATTTGAATTCCCACTACTGCTTCTAGTGGCGCTCCTTTTTTAATAGCAAAAAATCCAAATGAAGGGTTTAATACTGGTTTTAAATTTTCATCAATGGCATAAGTCATATGTAAATTGGCAAAAATACGTTTGTTCAAAAAATGTTTACCAAAATCAAGATTAAATCGAGAGAATTTTTGATTTGGAATTAATGAAGTTAACTCATAAACATTTTCAGTCTCTGATACGGTTCTAATTGAAGTTCCATTTTCAAAACTTTGAGTTGAAGTTATAATCTCAACTTGACTAATGATATCCGTATTGTCCTTAATTCCAATAGAACCCGAAATACCAGCTGTAAAATCTTCTAAATAACTTAAAAGTCTATTTTTGAATCGAACATTTTGAAAATTCCATCCATAATTAACTCTAAAGCCTATATTTGTTTTATCAAAGATTTGGTTATCAAAATCCTTCATACTATCAAATACATTATTTCTTGAATACAATAATTCAACTCCTACGAAATGGTATTTCAGATTGCCGCTACCAGGGTTACCCCTACCTCCATAATCAGTTCTATCAAAAACTAAATTAGCACCTAATTTTCCACTAAATTGGAACTCTCCACCTTTAAATAAGTTAGAAATACTTTCTTTTGCATTAGCAGAAACTGTAACTGTCCAATATTCTTCGCCTTTTGTATTAGTTATATCTTTAGGCGTAATAGAGAAACCTAGTGATGTTTTTTCGGTATTTATGGTAATTGTGTTTATACGGAACAATTGAAAAGAAGTTTCCCCTTTTCCATCTTGCATTACACTGAATTGTGCTTTTACCGAATTAGCACATAGAATTAGTGATATTATAATTATTGATTTTCTCATAGTCTTAAGGTAAATTCATTATTGGTTTTCTTCTAACGGAGATATTTCTTCTAGTATCTCCTGTGGTTCCTGACCATTTTATAAAACTTTTAGTATTAGATTTTGTGATAATTTTCAATTCAGCTTCCCACTCGGTACCACTAACGCCATACACCTGAAGTTCATATTCAAAAGGATTCTCAACTAAAAGCTCAAACGATTCATTTTTCCATTCTTTTCGATTAGAGTCTGTTTCAAGTCTAACTGAAACATTCTCTTGTTCAGGATAAAAAAATACATTAGCTAGACTTCCTTTTGATTTTAATTCAAAATAAAAATTCACTTTTTTCATATGCTTTGGATTTAATAGTGTTTATCTTTTAAACTAGATGTTCAGCAGAGCTTCTAGATAAGGTTTTTGTTATACAATGAACTGAACCCCATCCAATAGCCAAATCTTCTAAACCATCCATTTGATGAACCTTGAATTCTAAATCTTCCCAAACTTTTTTGGCAGCATTATCCAAAGAAACTCTCTGATTTATTTCACCCTGATATTCAATCACATCAGGATTGTTGAGATACCATTGCACATCTTGGCTAAAACTAGGAAGATATACATTAGACTCTTCTTCATAATTTTCGACTATTGCATTGTTGAATGATAGATAGTAATATCTTTTGACCTCCCGAACGATATCTCCCTTATCATTCCGAATTAAGTGATGGATATAACTAGGTAAAATAGGAATCCGTCTGACTTCAAAATAGTTTGACAATTGTGTTTCCACTTCGTCAAAGTAAATATCAAAATCATTAGGTTTTGAAACCTCACCAATTGCCAACCTTCCGAGTTTTGGGCTTCCAACAAGTATGATATCTTTATCTAAATGATTCTTTTTACCAGTTGGAGTTATATACATATCTATGTGAAAAATAGGCTGAAAGTATCCACCACCTAAATATCTTCTATGCCCCTCCTCTATTAGTTCATCTCTTCCAACAGAAATAACAGGCTTCCCTAAAAGATTTTCGAACGCATCCAACACTTTTTTCTCAGTTTCAAGGTGTGCTCTTCCCAAGTTTTCAATTATATAATCTTTACCAATAAAAACATAATCTCCTATTTCTAGAATATTGCCTCCTTGAAAAAACAGATAAGATTGATAAGTTGAATTGCTTGTTTGGGCACTAATATCATCCGCAATTGAATGGTCATCAGCTCTCGGAAACAGGACACCTTCGCATATTATTGTATTGTTATTTTCATCTTTTAAAGCAACATAAGCATCTTGTGCCCAAATTGAATAATCAAAAACTGAAATATTGAGCGAAAACCTTGAGTTCTCAATTCCAATTTCATCAAACCAATTTTCTACTTCTTCCAATTGATAAGAATGACATAGCATAGTAAAATGTCTGTTATTATCAGCATTAAACATCAATCTGATTAAAGAAATTAAATGGCGTTTATCCATCGGATTTACTAAAATATTAGGGCTATTTGGGTCATAATATGGAGGAACGGTTAATAAGATGTCTGAAACCCTGCCATTTTCATCACTAACGAGGTTTGTTTTCAATACACTACAGACATAGTCCCCATAATTTTTGAAGCTAAATGATTTAATATTTGCAAATGCCTCCAACACTGTATTGGTGGTTTCTAACTCAGAAAATCTTGACCTTAATGTTTTCTTTGCCAGAATCTTAGATGAAAATTCCTTGTTATTTTTTTTTCTTAAATACTCTTCATCTGATAGTATAAGGTAATCTGGCTTTCTCGAAGGTTTAAAATTCATATTTTCCACTGTAGTATTAATATTTGTTGATTATGACCAAAGTTAAAACCTTACTATTCCTAAGTATTAAACTTCTAAACAATAGTACAGTTTTAATCAAATTATTAAAATACCCATTACAGGGTATTTTAAATTTTTCTATAAAAATAATTAGGGAAAATTATATTACTAATATATAAATTAACAAGTAACTTATTACATTTACCGCATAATTAATTGAAGATTAGAAGAATAATCCCATTCCACACACATTCCCACTTCGCTCCTATCGTCGCTTCGGGCAAAGAGTATTCCATTACATTTTTAAAGAAACTTTTAGAAAGAAAAAAATCAAAGAAAATTTGAGTGGTAAAAAGCTTTTTACCAAAGCAAAGTTACATAACGCAGAACATTATAAAACAAATTATTTTCTAAAAAGCCCAATACCCAATAATAATGCACCTATTATGCCTGAGAAGACGATAATAATATTAATAGATATATTATCATTCTGAGACACATAAGCAAGATGCGTTAAACATATACCTAAGCCAATGTTACCGATCATTTTCATTCCTTCAGTTAATGGAGTTTTTTTGTGAGAATTTTTGATACTATTCAATTTTTCAATCGCTGAACGTGAGTTGGAACTCACTATTATTCTATCATTTCTTTTTTTTGCATCCTCAACTGCATAATTGATTAAGTTTTTAGCTTTAACGTTTAATTGTTTCTCTATAAGACTAAATGCCTCAGGATGAAGTTCATATTCTCCTAATAGTTTTTTCAACTCTCCATTATTTTCGAGCTTGGCAATATTTATTATATGTTTTTTTTTATCCAACATTTAGACTGCTAATCAATAATATTATTTTTATAAGCATATTTGACTAGTTCCATACTATTTGATACTCCTGTTTTTTCAATGAGGTTTTTTCTATGGCTACCAACTGTACTTGGGGAAATTGACAATTTCTCAGATATCTGTGGAGTGGTATTCCCTTTAGCTATCAGTTTAATAATTTCAAGCTCTCTTTTAGTAAAAATGGATTGCTTCTTCTGTTTTTTTTCTTTTTGCTTATCTAAATTATTTATCAGAGTATTGGTAATCTCATAATCAAAATATTGTTCACCTGCACAAACTTTTTTGATAGCCTTGATCAAATCTTCCATCGCCCGGGTTTTTAGAATATAACCAGATACATTTGCTTGAGCCACTTTCGTTATACTCTCAATATCACTATAAGTTGTCAAAATCAAAACCTTAACATCTATGAATTTTTGTTGAATAACTAAAGCAGTCTCGAAACCGTCCAGTTTAGGCATCCTTAAATCCAAAACTACCACGTCAGTCAAGTTTTCATTTAAAAAATCTAATGCAAGTTCACCATTTGAGCATGCACCAACCAATTGAAGATCTGATTCATTTTTAATCATCATTGAAAGTCCATCAAGTAATACTTCATGATCATCAACTAATAATACTTTTATCATTCTTTTAAATGTTTAAATGTTAATGGGGATTTTTACAATAATGGTCACTCCTTTTTCTATTCTTGAGGTGATACTCAAAACACCATTTAATGATTCTGTTCTGGATTTCATACTCTTTAATCCAATTCCTGGAGATATTGATTTCAAAGGGTTAAAGCCAACTCCATTATCTATGATTTTTAAAACTATATTTTTTCCAATAATTGATATTTTAATTCTAATATTTGTTGCATTAGCGTGTTTAACAACATTATGAATTCCCTCTTGGATAATTCTGTAAATAGCAATTTCTTTTTTACTTGATAGTTCAGTATCTACCAAGTCATGCATAATAAAATCTATCTCAATCTGATATGATTCTTGAATTTTATCAATAAAATCGTTTAATACTTTTTTTAATCCAAACCCTTGAATAGTTCCATCATTTAGATTGTGACTTATTAATCTAATTTCTTCTGCAGTTTGCCCTAATAAACTCATCGCTTTCCTATATAATTGCCTTTTCTCATGATCAAGCTTAGAAAAGTACACTTCAAATGATTTAAAATAAATTTTAATAGCGGAAAGGGTTGCTATCGTCCCATCGTGTAAATCTAGAGCAATGCGTCTTCTTTCATTCATTATGGCTTCCAATCGCTTTTTTTCTTGAAAACGCATTAATTGCGATACTTCCATATTTTGTGACTCCAATGACTCCATAAACATCATTTCTTTTAATCTTATTTGTAATTTTTTTATTACAAATAAAAGAACTATGATAGCAATCGATAATAAAACTATTAAAATATTCAAACCCAAATTTTGATAAAGGTAATTAATTATTTATAACTAGTTATATTTGACTAGTTATATTCATTGTTCAAGAATAACATAAAAACTATTATCTCAAAAGAAATAAAATAATTTTAGAAAAGAGAACTCATAATATGGTATTGAAAGAATACCCAGCGAACATTTTTTGATAAATACAGAAAAAATAAAAAGTGGACGGTGTAATTTACAAGAATCATTTGTTATATTTTTAAAAATTAGACTTTTGTATAATTAATCTCATTCCATACACATTCCCACTTCGCTCCTATCGTCGCTTCGGGCAAAGCGTATTCCATTACATTTTTAAAGAAACATTTTAGAAAGAAAAAAATCAAGGAAAATTAGAGGAAAGAACTTCGCTTTTACCAAAGCAAAGTGTACATAACGCAGAACATTATAATTCATAAAATATTATAATTGGCATTATATAAAATTGCTTAGTAAACTTTAATTTTTTGGGTTTTATTGTAATCGTGTTAAGAAAGTTTACAATTATAAATTATTTTCATAATCCATACTTTGACTCAATACACGAAAGCTAAACTATGAGTTGTAGCAATAATAATGGGATTATTCAACAATAACCTTTTTTACTAATTTTCCTTTATTAGTATCTAATTTTATAAAATATAATCCACGTTGTAATTGATCCACTCTAATTTGATTCGTTTTCTGTGTTGTTAACACACGCTTACCAAGTGAATTTACCAGCTCAATTGTTTTAATAGTAATATTACTTGAGATGTTAATGTATTCTGAGGTTGGAATTGGATAAATCAATATTGAAGAACCTGTTACCTCCTTTTGTGTTACACTTAAGGGGACTCCTAATTCATCACAAGCATTAGGTATGCCATCGACATCTGCATCGGGACCAACTTCCAGATAATCTGCTGTACTATTTATATCCCCATCTAAAGGGGTAATTGTATAATCAATGCCTGATCCTGCAGTAGTAACTATTCCTGTAACAGGATCTACAGTTATTAATGTATCATCACCAAACACTCCTGTATCTCCTCCGTCTGCTGTCGATAGACCATAAGCTTCATTAGCATCACTACATCCGTCTACATCGCTATCTGTATTTTGAAAATCAAAAGAACCATCTGATAATGTATCTATTGGTATATTACCTGCACCTCCATTAGCAGAATTAGGCACTCCGCTATTATTTGTAGAGTCTCCATCTGTATCGTTAGCCTGACCAAAGTTTACACTATTTGGTGTGCCTCCTGCTTCTATAACATCATAAATACCATCATTATCACTATCCAAATCATAATGATTGGGAACACCATCACCATCAAAGTCAAAGACAGGATCTAGGGTGTCACAAATATCATCGAGATCAGCATCTATACACACAGGTGCAGTTGTACTACTATTATTATCAAAATCTTGATAGTTTGGTATACCATCCATATCTGCATCGGCAGATGGGTCTACTCCCAAGTTATTCTCTGCTGTATCCAAAATGCCGTCATTATCGTCATCTAAATCGATTGTATTCTCTACGTTATCATTATCATTGTCTATCTCAGACATAGATTTTATAAAACTTATAGTTGCATCCTTTAATGTATACGTGCCATCTATGTTGACAGATAAACCATGGGTTTGAAAATTGTTTTCAGGAATAAATTCTGGTAGCACTTCCAAAGTGTTTATTTCCTGTGCAGGAATACTATGTAAAATCAATATCAAAAAGAATAGAATAGATATGATATTTATTTTTTTAGTAAAGAATGGTATTTTAATTTTCATCAGTAAGTGTTTTAGCTAAGTGTAATCCAGGATTAACTTTGATATATTTTTGTAATTTTGAAACATTAAAGATATGAGTATAAGCATGTTGAATTCCAGACAATCTCTATTGAAAATTTGCCAATTTTGAGGTGCTTCTATGTAACCTGTACGATTCATTATACCTTAGTCAAGCAATAAAATGTCCCTATTAATGATAAGAATCATAATCCCTTTATTTTTTTTAATAGCTACAACCATTACTAAAGGACAAACGTCTTTGGAAGTGTTGTCAATTAGTATTTATGAAGGGGATATTTTACCTGAAAATCCTTTAAAACATATAAAATGGGAACCTTTAGAAGCGTTTAATACCATGAATAGTGAAGTTCTTGTGTATTGGTTAAGATTGAAATATAAAGAATCCGCTAATCAAAATATGAGACATGGTGTGTTATTGTTATCCAGGTTTTTTGACAAGGTAGAATCTTATAAAACCCCTCATGCTAGTTCTGCGATTTCTATCACTGGAAGACTGGTAGATAATCAAGATAAAACACTTACCAGAGGGATTTATAAAAACTCATTACCGCTTTCTTTTGATAAAGAAAATACGCTTTATATAAAGTTAACCAATTATCCATTAGTAGGATCAATAAGCAGGTCTCTGGACGGCATGGAGTACCTTTCCATAAGGGGTTTTGATATATATTCTACGAAGATTCATACCATTTTCACACTTGCTATTGGGATGGAAATAATCATTTTCCTGATTTTTTTATTTCTGGTGTATCTAAAACCCTCCAGGGAGAATATTTTTTATCTGTTACTTATTTTTGTTAGCGTACCTTTAATCATCATTCGTAATCAGGTATTTGATTCATTCTTCGATTTAAATAGTCAGCTTCTTTCTAATCTTGAATTCTGCCTTACTATCTTAGTAGTTTATAGTTTTTCGGCTTTTAGTGCGCATTATATTAAAGTCATGGAATATTCCCGTTTTTGGTATCGATTCATGGCATCGCCATATATTTTGTTATTGATACCAGCATTTTTCTATTTTGATAAACTATATCCATATCTGTTAATTGCTTTCTATTTTATAATTACAATAATTAGTGCGACCATCTTCCTTATTAAATTTCGAAAAAAGAATTCACATAGGGCAAATGTATTCCTTTTGGCTATATGTCCTATTACAATCGCTGGGGTACTCCCGTTTTTGGCAGCTAGTAAAATTATTCCTGCTAATTTCTGGACAATCAATAGTATGCTTATCCCCTTAGTTTTTAGAGATTTTGTTTTTATGACCGATCTTGTATTAGGTTTCTTTCGTGATAAATCATTGATCGCAGTAAAAGAAATAGAAGTTGGTCAGCTTCAAGAAGAAAAGAAACAATTAAAGAAAATAGAGGAATTAAAGACTACCTTTTTTAACAATGTCTCCCATGAATTGAGAACACCACTTACGCTGCTTTTAGGTCCATTGGAAAACGTATTAAATCATGGTAAGTTAAATAAAGACATGGAACAACAATTAAAAATGTCCATGAGAAATGGAACATACCTATTACAACTGGTCAATGAAATGCTGGATTTATCTAAACTTGACCACGGGCAACTTACCATTACAAAGAAGAAACAGGATATTATCCCCATATTAAAAGGTATTATTGAATCATTTAAGAATTACGCTACCGAAAATAAACAAACCATCTACATTACGCATTCATCCAATCAAATATTCATAGATACTGATCGAGATATATTTGAAAAAATGATCATCAACCTTATTTCTAATGCCATAAAATATAGTAAATCAACGGGAGAAATACATATAACAGTAAAAGAATATAAGCGTTCGGTATTTATTTCTGTTGCTGATTCAGGAATTGGAATAGCTCCAGCCGATATAGATGATATATTTAAACGCTATTATCAGGTAGATCGTAAACGATCTGTGAGTAGTACTGGAATTGGTTTAGCTATTGTAAAAGAATTTATAGAGCTTCATAATGGTAACATAACAGTACAAAGTACTTTAGGGAAAGGATCTTTGTTTGAATTAAGTTTCCCTTTAGTAAAAGATTCTGCTAAATCTAATACTACTATTATACCATATGCTATTAACGATCTGACGTCAATAGACCCTAATAAGTCATTAATCTTGCTTGTAGAAGACAATCAAGATATGAGACAATACTTGGAACAGCACTTGAGCGACTACAATCTATATCAGGCAGCTAACGGCCAAGAAGCCTTAAGGCTCTTAAAATCTATACAAAAACCAGACCTTATTATCACCGATTACATGATGCCTGTCATGGATGGCGTTGAATTTATTAAAACATTAAAATTAGACGAGAGTTTTTCAATGATTCCAATAATTTTTCTAACCGCCCGGACACTACAAGGTGATAAAATTAAAGTATTACATATGGGGATAGATGACTATATTATTAAGCCATTTGATAAGAAAGAGCTTAAATTACGGATTAATATATCGCTTAAAAATGCTTTAAATCAAAAGAAAAGTATGTCTCAGTCGATTGACATATTTTCTTTACCAGAAATAGTACAGTTTAAAAAGAAATTGGATGCTTATATTATTGAAAACATATCCAATCCCAAAATGAGTAATATTGATTTAGCTTATCATTTTTCTATCAGTGAACGTAGTTTGATTAGAAAAATTAAATCTGCTACAGGACAAACACCCGCCGCCTATATTAGAGAAATTCGATTACAATCGGCAAAACGTAAGATCGAATATAATGAAAGAGCTAGTATTAGTGAAATCGCCTATGAATTAGGCATGAATAATCTATCTCATTTTACTCAGGCTTTTAAAAAAAGATTTGGAAAACTACCTTCTGAATATTTTAGAAAATCTAATGATAAAATAACGTAATAACTATGACAACTCTTTTAAAACAAATCAAAAAATTAATATTTCTAAATCTCGTAGTCTTCTTTTCATCTATAACTACTTACAGTCAAGTTATAAATGACGATTTTGAAGATGGTGATATAACTGGATGGACAGAAGGAACTGCTAGTCATTGGGTGAATTCAACAACAAATCCTATAACAGCCGCAAGATCTTTAAAACATAATCTTTCAGGTACATCTGGTGATAGTTATATTTACCAAGACATTTCTTCTTTAGATTTAACTACAGAAAATATTACCTGGCAGTTTAATTTAAAAACAGGGAGTTGGGATCCTTCTTCATCGAACAAGTTCTGGGTATACCTAACTGCAAACAATAATGATTTAAATGGTTCTTCCGTAGATGGATATGCAGTAGGTGTAAACCTTACTGGCTCTTCCGATTTTCTTACTTTATGGAAAGTGACTAACGGTGAAGCTGATGGCGCTGTAATTACAACTGCAATTGATTGGAACGCCAATAATACAAAAGGAATCAGAGTTACAAGAACAAATGATGGTTTATGGGAATTATTAGTTGATAATGATGGTGGTTTTGAGGCTTTGATGTCTATGGGTACAGCTACAAATACAGATTACACATTTGATACTAATTTTGGACTTAGTTTTACTTTTTCTGCCACTAGAGCTGGTCTCTTATGGATGGATGACGTTTTTGTACAAGGTGTCGATGCAACTTTAAGTGTTGATGACCTAACAATTTCGCTTGATGAGGTACTTGTATTTATGACAGATAAACGCTCCTTAACGGTTAATGGTCTGCAGAATACTCATTTTTCTGTCAGGCTATATTCCATAATCGGCGAACAGGTCCTAAACAAATCTTTTATATCAAATGGCGTAAACAATATTAGTTTACCCCAAACTCTTGCTAGTGGTATTTATATTGTTAAGCTTACTACCTATAATTCGGAAAGACTAAGTAAAAAGATTGTTATTGAATGATTCTCATAATTTAAGATAAATAAGTGATTCAGAATTCAACTATCTAAAAACAAGCTCTTTAGTCTCATAAAACTGTTTTCAGTAGATGTTATTGTTTTTCTAATTGTTTTACATAAATACATGCTTTAATAATCATACTATTTATGTGATTTAATGTATTTAATATTAATAAATTAGAGAGCTTAAATTTATGTATTCGATAATTATTCCTATTACATACACATTCCCACTTCGCTCCTATCGTCACTTCGGGCAAAGCGTATTCCATTACATTTTTAAAGAAACATTTGAGAAGAAAAAAATCAAAAAAAGCAGTAGTATAAACGAGGCCACTGAAAAAGGTAGTTCTTTTTCAAATGTAAATTTAAAAGCGATTAAGAAAAAGGTAATATTTCTTAATCGCTTTTATGTTTTGTGTAATTTTTTGATATGGGCTTATATGAAGTTAAAAAATGCTTCAAAAACAGCTATTTTCAGCTATTAGTCCAAATAACTACCTCACTTTTTAACTGAGTTTTAGTATTCTTTTGAGGTTAACGGCAAAAATTGCCATTGCTCCCTGCATTTCCATATTTGTGATACCATAAGATGTGGCTCTTCCAAAA
>NZ_JAUOEK010000028.1 GCF_030540835.1 Flavivirga aquimarina
TTTGTAATCCGTGCCCTACTTATCCAATTAATTTTATACTTTGTAGAAAAATTAAAATATGTCTACAAAATATAAAGCAACAATGACCGACACTGGTTATTTTATAACCATAACTACTGTAGGTTGGATAGATGTGTTTACCAGACTTAAACAAAAATTTGTTATTACTCAGGCCATTAGGTATTGTCAAAAACATAAAGGTCTTGAAGTTTATGCCTATTGTATAATGCCTAGTCATATACACATGCTCTGCAAAGCAAAAGAAGGTTTCTTGCTATCAAATATTATGAGAGATTTTAAAAAATTCACCTCTAAAAAAATTATAGATACCATTATTAATTACCCAGAAAGTAGAAGAGAATGGATGCTTAATTATTTCAGCAAAGCATGTGACCATCTGAAACGAAATCAACAATATAAAGTCTGGCAAGATGGTTACCATGCAGAAATATGTTCGTCAAATAAATTTATAAAGCAGAAATTAGATTACATCCATAACAATCCTGTAAATGATAAGATTGTTTCTAATCCGGAAGATTATGTTTTTAGTTCGGCAAGAAATTATGCTAGTTTAGATAGCGAACTTGATATTATCATATTACATATTTTTTGAGTTTAAAAATGGGCACGGATTGCAAATCCGCGCTATCGGGCTAATTCGTCATTGCGAGGAGCTTTTTTAAGCGACGTGGTAATCTCATGAAGCTATCTAAATATTTTCGCTTTCGCGGAAACCCATAAAACCAAAACCACTTTGTGCAGGCAAGGTGGTTTTGGCTTTAACAGAAATAGTGGCCAATTGTTAATAAAAATGACACTAACTACCCCACTCCTTATTTATTTTTTTTGTTTTAATTACAAAACAGTTCCTGTCTAAAGTTTTGAGATTCAAAACATACAGCTTGGAAATATCACAAATTAAAAATTCCATCTGCTCCAAAAACATGGGTACATAAGCTAGTTTGGATAGCAATAACATAAAACCAGTGCTTAAAATGTGGATGTAGACAATTGTTTATATCCACATTTTAGGTGTAATTTGAAATCGCTGAAAAGCCTTATAAATGGAAAAAGATCTAAGAAAAGTATTAACATATATTGAAGAAAATATCAGAGTTTTGGAACAGACTACTATGGAGTACTTAGATCCAAAAAACCATATTAATAGGTTAAATAGTAGACAGAATCAAGTTATATTTGGCAGACGTGGTTCCGGTAAATCGCTCTTATTAAAATCATTAAGAAAAAATGATTTAGATAGCAAAGTTTATATATCAATAAATATTGAGGATTTTAAAGATATTAGTTTCCCTAACTCAATTTCACAGGTTCTAATTAATGTTATAAAAAACATTCATTCAGAAGTAAAAGGTAATTACAATATATTTCAGTTTTCAAATTGGCACAAACAAAGAAAGCTTTTAAAACGATATGATAATTACATTGATCAATTAAATAGAAAAATATCTGAACCGGATACTTTTAATGAATCAATAAGAGAAAAACAAGCTAGTAAAATCAGTGGAGAAATGAGTTCCGGATTTAAGAGCACAACTTCTAAAGTAGCAAGTGAAGTAGCAGACGAATTTGAAACTAGCAGAGAAATCTTGAAAGATAAATTAAATGAACTTAAAAATGAGATAACAAATTTTAAGGAATTAATTGAAGAAACGACAGCTTTTTTGAATAAAGATATCTATCTAATTTTTGACGACTTCTATTTTATAAGAAAACAAGAACAACCATTCTTCATAGATTTCTTCCATAGAATATCTAAAAACACTAGACTTTACTTGAAAGTTGCTACTATCAAACATCGTTCTAGTCTTTATATTCAAACAGATACTTATGTAGGTGTAGAAATAGGACACGATATACAAGCTTTGAGTTTAGACTACACACTCGATGATTTTAATGGTTTAGTTTCATTTATGAGATCACTTTTAGAACATATAAATAATAAAGTTGGTGTAGTTATAAATTATTATAATGTATTAACCAATAATGCATTTCGTTTTCTTTGTTTAGCTTCTGGAGGTGTACCAAGAGATTTCTTATCCTTGTTTATTAATTTAGGAGATAAAATGCAAAGTGACGGAAAAAATATATCCAAACCTAATGTTATAGATTGCAGTATTGAAAATCTTCCCAATAAAATGGAGGCATTTAAAACGGATACTGCAGATGAGAAAGCCATATTAGAACATTATCTTCAATATGTAAAGGAAGAAATAATTAACAATAAAAGAATTAATGCTTTTCTAGTTTCGAATAATGATGTTTTAAAGTACCCTAAAATAAATCAAGCAATAAAAGAACTAGTAGATTTGAGGTTATTTCACTTAGTTAATTCAAATATTAGTTCCGCACCAAGTGATGGATTTAGATACTCAGCATATATGATCGATATAAGCTTATTTCCTAATGCAAACCCAAGAAATTTCACTCAAATTGAGCCTGGAGAAAGAGATAATAGAAGTAGAGAAGATAAATTACGATCTTCACCTAAATTAAATCTAGAAAACTTTAAAAATCATATTATAGGTTTAAATTTAGAAAAAGATATAGTAGTAGCTCAAGAATAAAAAATCGCTAGTGCCAGTTTGCAACTAGTACCAAATAAGAGTAAGTTAAAAAGATATTCTATTAAAACTAATCTTTCTCTAATTCAAAATCAACATCTAATAATTCTCTAGGGTTAACCTCTAAAGCCTTAGCCAGAGCGAGTAAAGTTGTAAACGAAAAATTTCGACCTCCGTTTTCTATAACACTCAAACTTCCTTTTGTAACCCTACACCTTGCAGCAACCTCATCTTGGGACAATCCCTTTTCCATCCTTAACCGAAGTATATTTTTACCAAAAATCAATTGTCTTTTTTTGTCCAAATTCTTCATAGAGCCATAGTATTTAACAAAAACACTCATTTTTTTTAAAAAACCTGTTACAAGAACTTGTAACAAAAGATATTTTTTTCTACTTTGCACTATGATTTTATTCTGTTAATTCATTCATATTAAATGAATAGAATCAATTATTTTTGCGATTCTTCGTATAGAAAATATTTGAAGCTTTCGCTTAGAGTCTCGGACAGAAAACTGGTAATTTTTTATATCCACGAGATGATAAGTAGATTGGCTCACGTACCCGGGCGTGGGCTCTCTTATCGTGGTTGGGTATACCAGTACCTCTGTTCGGTAAGTTGAGTTCCACGCCTTTTTTTATTTCCATATATAAAAGGTTTTATAAGGTATGCACCTCATTTTTTGGGCAGAATTACCCGTTGCATATTCAACTTATATTTTTTAAGTATTACTAATTATAAAATAACGTAATTATTTATGGAAAAGCCAGTAATCCTTGCATCCCCAGATTGTTTAAACATACCCAATCATTATGCTATTATTGCTACGTTGTTTGTGTTGTTAGATAAGTCTGGGTTATCTAAAACCGTTATAAGTCATTGCAAATTGGGGTTAAGAGTTGTTGCTACTTGTTACGATTACCCAGAAGGTAACTCACGAACTAAGCCATTATCTGCCAAAGAGTTTAATGCCTTTTTTTCTTTTTTCCCGGCTTCATTTGCTAACTCCAGAGATTCTATTCCTGTAGGTACGATACTCGATGCGCTTCTTTTATGTATAAAATCCAATAAGATTACTCATGTTAATTAATAGCCAGAAACACGTTCCTTTTCAAGAGCTTTTTAAAAGTTTATATCCGCAACTTTGCGTACTTGCATATAGGTATGTTAACGATATGGAACTTGCCAAAGATCTGGTACAGGACGTGTTTCTTAATCTATGGAAAGATAATATCGCTTTTGTTAACCATAACCATGCTACGGGCTATTGTTACAATGCAGTTAAAAATAAATGCCTAGATTTTATAGCATGCAAAGAAGATACAGGTACAGAACCTTATTTGCTTGTAAATAATGAGATTTACAAATTGGAATCCTTTTTTATGTCTCAAGCTGTGGTTATTGAAACAACTGCTATTATAAATAATGCTGTAGATACCTTACCAGATAAAACCTCTCAAGAAGTAATTAAATTAGGTATAAAAGATTATACCAATAATGAGATTGCCAACGAGTTATCTGTTTCTGTTAATACGGTTAAGAAGCTTAAAAAAAGGGCATACCTTAAATTAAAAAAACTTTTTGGTTATAACTAAAAAAATAAAAACACCCCTGACATGTTACGACACTAACCCGTATAATTTTGCATGTAAGTTTAATAATTAAAATCAATTTAAAAAATGAAACATGCAATTAGCTGGTTTGAAATTCCAGTAACAGATTACGAAAGAGCTAAACAATTTTACACAACCGTAATGGACTCAGAAATCGTAGATCACCACATGCCAGAGCAAAACATGAAGTATGGTATGTTTCCTCACGACAAAGACAATAATGGCGTAGGTGGAGGTCTTATTGAAGCCGAAGGACAAACCCCTACTACTAATGGCCCTACCATTTACTTAAATGGTGGTGACGACTTAACCAAGCCATTAGAAAAAGTAGAAGAAGCAGGTGGTAAAATTTTAATGCCAAAAACAGATATTGGAGAAAACGGGTTTATGGCTCAGTTTCTAGATACCGAAGGCAATCGTATTGCATTACATTCCTTTATGTAGTTTATCAATCAAAAAACGAATAAGATAGTGGATTGCAAAGCGGTTCACTATCTTTGTTATTATGTCTCAATTATCAAGACTCATAGCTATATTAACCCTCTTAAAGTCTAAACGTCTTTTAACAGCTAACGAACTTGCTAAAAAGTTTGAAGTAAGCATAAGAACCATTTACAGAGATATAAGAAAACTAGAAGAAGCCGGTGTACCCGTTACTACAATAGAAGGCAGAGGATATTCTTTAATGGAAGGGTATTCTGTTGCACCTGTTCAGTTTACCGAAAAACAGGCCAATGCTTTAATTACGGCAGAACTTTTAGTAAATCAATCTAAAGATGCTTCCTTTGTTGAAGATTTTAATGAAGCTTTAACCAAAATTAAATCGGTTTTTAGAACCTCCATTCAAAAAAAAAGTGAATTACTACAAAGTAAAATTCATGTTTTTAATCCAACTTACGAAAACATTTCCAGCAATGCCCTTTCCGAGATACAATTGGCCATTACCAATTTCAACTATATAGAAATTAATTACTGTAAAGTGAATGAAACTGATGTTTCCTTTAGAAAAATAGAACCTTATGCCATGTATTCCACTAATCATAAATGGATACTAATTGCATGGTGCCACTTGCGAAATGATTATCGTGCCTTTAGAATTGATAGAATTCAGCATTTTAAAATACTACAAGAAAAATTTGAAGACAGAAAATTCCATCTTCTGACTTATTTTCAATCTTGCCCATATAACGACAAGTAAAATATAGTTATAACCTCCTTAGTATTCATTATTTTTGTAGTAAAATGCAATATATGAAAGTACTTTCTACCAACACAGCCAAACCAACTTCTATTATTTGGAACGGAAAAACGCTAACTACAGGCATCTATAAAAACCCAACAAAAGCGCCTATTTATTTAGGAAAGGAAGGTGTAAAGGATGATGAAGTATCAGACACAAAAGTACATGGTGGTACATTTAAAGCTTGCTATATATTTTCTAACGAGCATTACGCCTATTGGAAAAAACAATACCCAAATTTAGATTGGAATTATGGTATGTTTGGTGAAAATATTACTGTTTCTGGTTTAAACGAAAAAGAAATTTATATCGGTGATATCTATAAGCTTGGTGACGCCTTAGTACAAGTTACACAGCCTCGCGAACCTTGTTTTAAACTGGGTGTTAAATTTGGTACACAAAACATATTAAAAGAATTTATAGCTCATGGGTTTCCTGGAACTTATGTGCGTATTTTAAAAGAAGGACTTGTAAAAAACGGTGATTCTTTTAAACTTATTGAACAAGCAAAAAATAGCTTAACGACGTGGCAATTTTTTAATTTATTGTTTTCAAAAAACAAAAACGAGGCACTCATTAATCTGGCTATAAAAAATGAAGCCTTGCCACTAAAAAAGCGAGAGAAGATAAAGAAATTCCTAAAATAACAGTGTTTATTTTGGTGTATCTTTGTGGCATAAAATTCACATATGTCATTTAAAGACTTACAATTAAACAGACCTATTTTAAGGGCTATTGCAGAAACCGGTTATAACGACCCAACACTGGTTCAAGAAAAAACAATCCCTCTGGTTTTAAATAAAAAAGATGTTATTGTTTCTGCTCAAACAGGTACAGGAAAAACAGCCGCTTTTGCCCTACCCATTTTACGGTTGTTGTTTGATAAGCAGGATGCATCAAAAAAAGGAAAAAAAATTCGAGCTTTAATTGTAAGCCCTACTCGCGAATTAGCCATACAAATTGGAGAAAACTTTAAAAACTACAGCACGTACACTAACTTAAGAAACACTGTAGTTTATGGAGGTACTTCTATAGAACCACAAATAGATATTCTTAAAAAAGGAGTCGATATTTTAATTGCAACACCCGGTAGGTTGCTTGACTTACACAAACAAGATATTGTTAATCTGGACTATGTAGAAACTTTAGTCTTAGATGAAGCCGATTTAATGTTAGACATGGGCTTTATTGATGATGTAAAAAAAATTGAGCGCCTTTGCACCAAAGAAAAACAAATTTTGTTATTCTCTGCCACGATACCTTATAAAGTAGAACAGTTAGCAAACACCATTTTAAAAACACCCGAACGTGTTGAAGTTACTCCGAACTCGTCTACATCGAAAAACATTAACCAAATGCTTTATTATGTGCCAAAACGCAACAAAATAGAGCTGTGCCTGCATTTATTAAGAAACACTATAAAAGGAAGTATCCTTATTTTTAGACGTACAAAATTCGGGGTTGAAAAACTAGAACAAACTTTATTAAAAAATGGTTATAAGGTAGATAGTATTCATGGAGATAAGAGTCAGAATTTAAGGCAAGAAGCCTTAAAGAATTTTAAATTAAACAACATTAATATTTTAATTGCAACCGATGTTGCTGCTCGTGGTATAGATATTAATAATTTAGATGCTGTTATAAATTTCGATTTACCCAATATACCAGAAACGTATGTACATAGAATAGGAAGAACTGCCAGAGCCGGAAATGTAGGTGCCTCCTACTCTTTTTGTTCGGCAGACGAAAAAAATTACGTAAAAACAATCCAACAGCTTATTCAATTTCAAATAGATGTTATCGACGAGCATCCCTACCCTTTAGATCCGAAAGCGAAGCCTATTATTCATAAATCTAAAAAAACAGGTAGTAAGCATAAAAAAGGCCGAAAAAGTGCCGCTTCTAAAAAGAAAAAGAAACGTTGGTACTAATTTGTTAAAAATTCTGTTATATAATATATACCTTAGGCGAAAATAAAACCAAATTGGTTTTATAATTTTATTAACCTCCCTATCAATTTTTAAATAAATGAATTTTACAAACCCGTTAGTATATGGTATTCCATGTTTTTTAGGGCTTATTTTAGTAGAGCTTACATATAGCAAAACACACGACCATAAAGATCTCTACAAATGGAAAGACTTAATGTCGAGTCTTACTATGGGTATTGGATCGGTGGTTTTAGCTCCCTTAATAAAAACTATTTCTGCCATTATAATTTTTAATTATTTATACGAATTGTTTAATCCCATAGTTGATGGTGTTCGTACAAATATTATGGGATGGCAATCTTTTGGTTACACCTGGCCAGTTTGGTTAGCTTGTCAATTTTTAGATGATTTTACTTATTACTGGTTTCATAGGCAAAATCATATGGTGCGCTTTTTATGGGCAGCACATATTGTACACCATTCTTCCGAAAACTTTAATCTGGGAACTGCTGTTCGTAATGGTTGGTTTACTATTTTGTACAAACCATTATTTTATATGTGGTTACCTATTATTGGTTTCCCGCCAGAAATGGTAATAGTTTGCTTAGGCATTGAAGCGCTTTGGCAATTTCAATTACATTCTGTATATATTCCAAAAATGGGAATTATTGAAAAAGTATTTAATACCCATACCATGCATCAAGTGCATCATGCTAAAAACTTAGAGTATATGGATAAAAATCACGGTGGATTTTTAAATATATTTGATAAAATATTTGGCACTTGGAAAGAATTAGATGATGATATCGATATCGCTTATGGGGTTACAAAACCACCAAATTCTTATAACCCCTTGGTAATATTAACACACGAATACAAAGATATTTGGAATGATATGAAAAAAACTTCCAATATATATTATAAGTTTATGTATGCTTTTGGCCCTCCTGGGTGGAGCCATGATGGAAGTACATTAACTATTAAACAAATGCGAGAGCAGGCCAAGAAAAGTGAATTAACCCCTTCTCCAGCTTAAAATCATGAGTACGATTCAGAAAATCATAGATCAGTTAGAATTGCAATCACATCCAGAAGGTGGTTACTTTAAAGAAGTTTATAGAAGCGAAGGGACTATTAATCAAGAAAATCTTGGTGAAGCCTTTTCGGGGCAAAGAAACTACGCTACCTCTATTTACTTTCTTTTAACTTCCGATTCTTTTTCTGCTTTCCATAGAATTAAACAAGATGAAATCTGGCATTTTTACAAAGGATCGCCTATAAAGCTTCATATCATTTCTAATGAAGGTGCATACTCTAACGTTATTATAGGAAACAATATAGAAAAAGGAGAAACCCCACAATATGTGGTTAAAGCTAAAGATTGGTTTGCTGCAGAAGTCATAGGAGACAACACCTATGCTTTAGTAGGTTGTACAGTCTCTCCTGGTTTCGATTTTAATGATTTTGAACTTCCGGAAAGAGATGCACTAATTTCAAAGTTTCCAGAGCACAGAAATATAATTACTGCTTTTACAAGGCTCTAAAATGATACTTTAATGAATAGTATTTGTATACAAAAACATTAGCTCAAAAACACAACGGTAAACATAATGTCAGTTCTATATATTAAAGACTTATAATCATAGATTTGTATATCTAAATGACGTAATCGTATCATTCCATTTTAGATATTAAAACCTATTCTTTCTTATTTAATGATAAAATCAAAATAAGTATTAGGAAATGGTTCGCCTCGTAGTGTAAAATGCCACCATTCTTTCGAATAATTTCTAAAACCATGTTTTAGCATCACAGTTTGTAATAATTGCCTGTTGGCTTTTTGCTTATCTGTTAGTTTTTCATAATTCACCCAAGATTCCTGTCCAAAAAAGTCGTATGGACTTCCCATATCTAATGGCTTACCCGTATTTCCATCAATTATAGTTAAATCTACGGTACTACCTCTACTATGACCAGATCTTGAAGCAATATATTGCTCT
Source organism: Flavivirga aquimarina (assembly GCF_030540835.1). GTDB lineage: Bacteria > Bacteroidota > Bacteroidia > Flavobacteriales > Flavobacteriaceae > Flavivirga > Flavivirga aquimarina. The sequence goes on from NZ_JAUOEK010000028.1 coordinate 9,367, forward strand.
TTAAATAAATTTTTCTTTTCTACATTAGGGTAAAATATATGCTTATTTATTGTATCATTTAAGTCTCTAGCCCAAAGAATAAAATGGTTAACAGCCTGCTGCGGTCTGTAACCGTCGTATACTTTTAAGCATAAATTCTGTTCCTGTAACGCTTCGTGCACCAGCTTTAGCTTATTCGCAGTTTCATACGTTAATATGAGTTTATTAGATTGATAACCGTTAACTGGCTTTCCCACAAAATTATTAGAAGTATAATAACGCAGCTCTACTTCTAAATCTGGTATAACATCTTGCACATATACAAACCCTTCTTCTAATTGTCCGAAAGAAAAAGCATAGTTAAGTAGGAATAAGTATGTAAATAGTTTTCTCATTATTTAAGTTATAAGCTAAAGTAGATAAAATATTAACACATTAAAAATAAGGCACAAAAAAACCGAGTTCCCTCAAACTCGGTTTTCCTTCAATTTGCTTTTTATATTATGAAGCTAGATTTAGGGTTACTATATCAACAACATAATGCAAATATTAATTAATTAATCCATTGAACTAAAAAGTGTTTTATTTAGTACATTTCAAAGATAAAACTATAAATGAGTTTACACGTCAAAAAACACACAAAATCGATGAAATGCTTAAAATTTTAACATTTACAGATAAAATGCTTAAAATTACGATAAAATACAAATTTCATATTTTAAATATATACAGATTCTGCAAGTTGTTTTTAAATTGAAATGCTTTTAGATTTTTATAAAAAACACAATATTCTAATTAATGCTAGTTCGATATATTAATCAGTAATTTATGTACGTAAATAAAAAAATCGTATCATTCTGGATGAGGCGCGAAGAAAAATCTTATATTTTATGAGATATCTCGTCATTCGTAATTCTTACAATAGCGACCGATAATTATCGAGACGAGCGGTCGATAGAACAAAATATTGTTTACCTGTTTTAGTTTACATTAATTAAGAAACGGCACATAGACATTAATAATAAATAATTCAAATGACTGACATACAGCATATTACATATTAAAAACGAAATAAAAAAAGCATCCTAAAAAGGATGCTTTTTTACTAACTAACTAACCAAAAATATGAATTATATTTCCAAGCTTAAAGTAACCACTCAATAAACTTTTTAATTAAATATAATCATTTAATATACATCAACATCCGTGCCAAACTAAATTTAACTACAATGTTTTTACAAAATATTTAATTCAAAATAATTTTAAGCTATTAGTATTTAAAATATAATTATAAGATATTTGCCAATATATAAAAAGACCTTGTTTATGAAAAAAATCACATTTTTACTTTTAGTTTTTTTAATAATTTCTTGCAATGAAAGACAACCTGATTTAATAGTTAAGGGAGAAGTTAAAGGTTTAAAAAAAGGAACTGTTTACCTTAAAAAGGTAAATGATACCGTTTTAGTTACTGTAGATTCTTTAGTTATAAATGGTAATCCACAATTCGAGTTACATAGTGATTTAAAATCTCCGGAAATATTCTTTTTGTATTTAGACAAAAACAGTTCTGATGAAGATAGAATTACTTTTTTTGCTGATAAAGGCATTACAGAAATTAACACCTCACTGAAAAGCTTTGTTTTTGATGCAAAAATTAACGGCTCTGCACAACAAAAAATATTAGAAAAATATGAGACGATGATGTCTAAAATGAATAACAAAAAATTAGATTTAATAAAAGAACACTTTGAGGCTCAAAAAGACAACGATACAGCAAAAATAAATACTATTGAAAAAGAAAATGAAAATTTATTAAAAAGAAGATATTTGTATACCGTAAATTTTGCAATAAACAATAGAGATAGTGAAGTAGCTCCTTATCTTGCGCTTTCTAAAGTTTACAATGCTAGAGTTAAATTTCTAGATACCATAAATAACAGCCTAACACCTAAGGTTAAAAAATCTAAATACGGTAAAGAACTGCAAGCGTTTATTGATAGAATAAAAGCTTCGAATAAATAAATTGAAGTTTAAAATTTTTAAACAAAAAAAAGGTCTTTCATTTGAAAGACCTTTTTTTTGTTTTTGAGCCGATGGAGGGACTTCCCTTCGACTGCGCTCAGGGTAAACTTCTCGTCCCTTTTCAATTTAATTGCTTTTTACAAAGAAACTGAATCCTGTTTTGCTTTTATATTTTGAGCCGATGGAGGGACTCGAACCCACGACCTGCTGATTACAAATCAGCTGCTCTAGCCAGCTGAGCTACATCGGCTTTTATTTAACGGTTGCAAATATAATATCTATATTAGTATATGCAAGGAACTCCGTTAAAAACTTATCCTAATTTATTGATTTTTTCAATTAAGGCTCTACCCTTAGTTTCCAACTCAGTATTAATTGCTTTAAAATGAGCTTTAGCATTATCAACACTTTTAGTATTTACCTTTGCTATTAATTCATCAAAAACAGCAATAGCTTCATCAATAATTGCTTCACTTTTCTTTGTATCTTTATCTGTGTTTGTGTATTCCCAAACATAAACTGCTTCTATAATATCTCCTAAAACGTAATTAATATCTTTTTTTAGGTCTCTAACATTTGCCATTTTTTGTGCTTTTAAATTTCAACAAAAATAGGTAATTAATTTAAATAAAGATTCCCACTTTCGTGGGAATGACATATTTTTTGAAACATTAAAATATACTTTAATGAGTTTTAAAACCATTAAACATAAACTTCCAATAGTGTTGCATTTTTAGACGTTATTTCATAGTCTGTAATAGCAGCAGGTAGTAATATAGTTTCTCCTTTTTTAATAGACTCGGAAGTACCATTAACCAAAATCTCTGCATCACCATCTACACACATATATATTAAAAACGAATCGTATTCGTTTTTCTTTTTAAGTGTTTCGGTAACCTTTAAATAGCTCGTTGTAAAATAGGGACAACTTACCATCTTATTAGATTCGTTTTCTGTTTTAGAATACGCCACTCTAAAATTATCTGGCATATTAAAATCGAATGCATCAATAGCTAAATCATTATGCAACTCTCTTTCATTACCTTGATCATCTACTCTATCCCAATCGTAAACACGATAGGTAATATCACTTGTTTGTTGTATTTCGGCTACCATAACTCCTGCTCCTATGGCATGAATACGGCCTACTTCAATAAAATAAGTATCACCAACTTTTACTTTATCAAAATTTAAAATCTCTGTAAGCGTTTTATCGTTTAAATGACTTAAATATTTTTCTGGAGTCATATCTTGATTAAAACCTACAATTAAATTGGAACCTTCATCAGCTTGTAATGTATACCACATTTCTGTTTTTCCAAAAGAATTATGTCTTTTAGCAGCTAATTCATCATTAGGGTGTAATTGAATTGATAAATCTTCTCTAGCATCAATAAATTTAATAAGCAGAGGGAATTTGTTTCCAAATACCTTATAGTTTTTATCGCCTATTAAATGACCTTTAAAAGTTTCTAAAAGATCTTTTAGCGAATGCCCAACTAAACTACCATTTGACACTATTGATGTATCTCCTTCTACATCGCTAATCTCCCAACTTTCTCCAATATTTGGTAAGTCGCTTTCTTTATTGAGAATGGTTTTTAATTTTTGTCCGCCCCATATTTTATCTTTTAAAATAGGACTAAATTTAAGTGGGTATAATGTATTGTTCATTTATTTTCCTGAATAGGTTACAAAATTACGTGGTGTTTCAAAAAGGGTAATCTCTAATTCTAAATACGATGCCAATTTTGGCTTTATCTTATTGTAAATTACAACAGCAATATTTTCTGCTGTTGGATTTAAATCTTTAAATTCTGGTACTTCAACATTTAAATTTTTATGATCGAAAATGTCTTCTACTTCTGTTTTAATAATATCTTTTAAAATCTTTATATCAATAACATAACCGGTTTCTTTATCGATTTCTCCGGTAATGCTAACAATAAGTTCATAATTATGGCCATGAAAGTTAGGGTTATTACATTTTCCAAAAACAGCATCATTCTTTTCAAAACTCCAGTCTTTCCTATATAAACGATGTGCTGCATTAAAATGTGCTTTTCTACTAACCGTTGCTTTCATTTTTTGATATTTATATGTTCGTAGAATTTATCAAAAATTACTTTAAACCATGCTGTGTATAACTCTGGTTGTAATGAAATATTAGCTTTAATTTGCTCTAGAGACATCCATTTCCAACTGGCGACTTCATCTGTATTAATAGTTGGCTCGTCATTATAAGCACCTAATAAAACATGATCGTATTCATGCTCTGTTAGTCCATTATCAAATGGTGCTTTATAGATAAATGAAATGGACTCTTTCAAATCTACCACAAACCCCATTTCTTCTTGTAAGCGTCTTTTCCCTGCTTCAATATTCGTTTCTCCTTCACGTTGATGACTGCAACAAGTATTCGTCCAAAGCCCAGGAGAATGGTATTTATTCAACGCCCGTTGCTGGAGCATTAATTCATTTTTATTATTAAAAATAAAAACAGAAAATGCACGGTGTAGCAATGCTTTTTCATGTGCTTCCATTTTTGGCATCAATCCAATTTGCTCATCTCTTTCATTAACAAGAATTACTTTTTCTTCTTCCATACATAGGCAAAAATACCAAGTAAATATTAAAAAACACATTCTTATTAGAAATTTAAATCAAAGCCTAAGTATAAAATAAAAAAGCACTCATAATATTATGAATGCTTTTCCTTAAAATTACGTACTTGATTTAATTTTCTGTTACTATAAAATCACTTCTTCTGTTTATCTGATGTTCTTCTTCACTACACTTAACATCTCTAGAACATTTATTTGTAAGCTTTGTTTTTCCATAGCCTTTACCGGTTAATCTATCTTTATCTATACCTCCTATATTGATAATATAATCTAAAACAGATTGGGTTCTTTTATTTGATAAAATAAGATTATAGGCATTATTACCTCTGGAATCTGTATGAGATCTCACATCTAGTTTCACAGTAGGATATGCTTTCATGTAATCTATAACCTTAGTTAACTTCTCTTTTGCATCTGGTCTTATAGATGATTTATCATAATCGAAATAAACAGGTTTCAACTCCAAGACTTCAAATAAGTCTGTTCCTATTTCTGCAACTTCTGGTTTTGGCTCTAAACCTAATTTTAATGCTATGATTTCATCTCTTTCTGGATCGATAACAAAATCTTGAATGTGCTCTATATACGCTTCTTTATTTACCTGAGATTTAAATGTGCTCTTTTTAAGAGGTAGCTTAATACTAAACTCCCCATTGGCATCAGATTTTAAAGTCTTAGCTACTTCATTTGTATTATTATAAATAACAACATCTGCATCGGCAATAATTTGATTGGTATTTTTATCAACTATTATTCCCGTAATAATTTGCATATAAGGGTTTCTTGTAAAGCTATAAATATCATCGTCTCCCTTTCCCCCTTCTCTGTTCGATGAAATATAACCATTAAGTGTCGTTTCATTTATAATGTATTCGAAATCATCCTTTGGGCTATTTATAGGTTTCCCTACATTGACTGCTTTATTAAATGAATTAGCTATTCTATCAATATTTTTAAATGAAAAAACATCTAATCCTCCTAAGCCCGGATGGCCATCCGATGAAAAATACAAGGTTCCTTCATTACTTATAAAAGGAAAATTCTCTCTTCCTTCTGTATTAATTTTTGAGCCTAAATTTACTGGCCCTCCATAGGTTCCATCTGCATTAATATCTACAACAAAAATATCTGACGCACCCATTGTACCATCCATATCTGAAGAGAAATATAATTTTGTTTCTTCTACATTTAATGTAGGGTGTGCTACATTATATTCATCACTATTAAAAGGTAAAGGTTCTATATTTGTCCATTCACCTTCTATTAATTCTGCCTTATAAATTTTTAAGCCGTGTATATTTTTAGTATTCTTTTTAAATTTTCCTTTGTAAAAATTGTTTCTTGTAAAATACACTGTTTTACCATCTTTGGTAAATGCCGTAGATGATTCATGATATTTTGTATTGATATCTCCTTTAATTTCTGAAGCAGTACCATCTGAATTAAGTTGATATATATCTAAAAAAGGTTGTTCGTTCCAATTATATAATCGTTCATTTTTACCTCTTGAGGATGCAAAAACTAAATTTTCCTGAAAAACTGAAGTTCCAAAATCTGAAAATGATGTATTTATTTCCAGGTTTTTCATTTTAAAATCATCAGATCGATTCTCTATAATATGTAAATAGTTTGCATGAAACAATTTACTTCTGGAATCTTCCGGCTTCATTTCTTTAAATTCAAGCATGATTGTATTGGCCTTATTATAATCACCTGTACCTTTTAAAGCCTGCGAGTATCTAAAATAATATTCCGGATCTAAGCCTTCTACATTTAATGCCATTAATTCTTCATACCATTTTGTCGCTTCCTCCATTTTACCATTAAAATAAAATGAATTTGCTAGGCTCTGTAATAATTCCGGTGATCTATTTCCTTCATTTGCTTCTTCCAGAAGTTGCTCTGTTGTTTTTATATATGACAAATTATCATATTTCTTTTTTGCACTTTTTGTAATGCCATCTTGCGAAAAGGATCCATTAATAAATATTAATGTTAATAACGGTAGTATAAATAGTCTTTTTTTCATGTCCTATATCTTTTTAGAAGAATCTTGGTGATAAAATTCGTCCTATTTGTTGCAATTCAAATCTTAGCATTATTTCGTGCGAACCACTATTATAACTACCCAAATTTGTAGTTGTTAAATCGTAAGCGTATCCAATAAATAGCCCTTCGCTTACTTGAAAGCCAGCCAAACCACTAAAGGCATCGTCCCATCTATATCCAACTCCTAAGGTAAGTTTCTCATTAAATAATGCGTTTAAAGAAAGATCTGCTATTAATGGAGCTCCAGATACGCCTTTTACTAAAACCGCTGGTTTTAACTTGGTATTTTGACTAACATCGAATACGTAGCCACCTATAAAAAAATAGTGTAAACGTTCTGTCGCTATAGATTCTTGAATCCCATCATAATGCTCTGTCGTAAAAAAGTTTGGAACCGAAAGCCCTAAATACCATTTTTCTGAATGCACATATAAACCGGCTCCTATGGTTGGAGAAAACAGACTTAAATTATCGTTAAAAACTCTATCTGGGTATTGAAAAACTCCTTTACTCCAATCGGTATCTAACATATGAAAACCTCCTTTAAGACCAAATGAAAGTTCCGTACCTCTATACTCATCTATTGGTATGGTATATGAAAAATTGATATCAACATTCGTTTCACTTGATGGTCCTAACTTATCGCTTACTAAGTTTAAACCTAGTCCCAAACGTTTGTTTCTTAACGGGGAGTGTGCCCCAAAAGTAATAGTTTTTGGAGCACCATCAATACCGACCCATTGGGTGCGGTACAGCCCTGTTATACTTAATACATCTCGCTGACCAGCATAAGCTGAATTCACACTCATTGTATTATACATATACTGCGTATATTGCGGGTCTTGCTGTGCACTTAATTCTTGAGATAATAGCGTAACAAACACTATTAAAATCAAACTTTTTGTTAATGAAGATAGCTTTATCATTTTTTAATTTCTTTAGGTGTTTGCTCTATTTTATCTATTAATGTATAACCATCCTACTTTCGGCTTAGAACCATCTGCTAAGTCTAATACGTAATAGTAAGTCCCTACTGGTAACTTTTCAGTACCATTTATAGTAGATCTACCATTTGATGTTCCATCAAATTCGTTACGATAACCTTGCTTCTTATAAACAATATTACCCCAACGGTTATAGATTTCTAATCTATTATTTGGATAGTTTTCTATACAATTAATGATTAAAAACTCATTAACACCGTCTCCATTTGGTGAGAACTCATTAATAACTATTAAACAACCTAATGCTGTTTCTGTAGGATCATCTTCAGTGTTTCCATCAACATCGTCACCATCATCACTAGTATCTGTTACAATCTCAAAACTAGGCGTAGTACCCGATACTACAACACTATTGCTTACGCCTCCTGAGTTTATAGCTTGTTGGGTGATATCAAAAGTTGCAGTATAAATAGCTATTTCTCCTACTAATAAAGTTCCTTCCAAGCTACCTAAATCGGCGCTATCAAAGACAGGTGCTTCTGTTAATACTAATGGGATACCATTTATATCTGTGAACGTGTCTACTAATGCGACATTTGTTAAGGTTACATTTCCTGTATTCTCTACTTCAATAGTGTAAGTAATAGTATCTCCTAATTCCGTACCAGAAGCATTTGCCATTTTTGTTACTTCAAGTTCTGCTGTACAATCAGCTGTTGTTGTTACAGGCAATGTAATGTCTGTTGGTCTGTATGAACAAGGATCATGTGGATCGGTTGATATCCCTCCGCCTGGCGGGGTTAATTCATCACCGTTAGTCACACCGTCACCATCACAATCGGCTGCTAAAAATGCTGCATCTGGAATTAAAGTGATATCGCTAGTGATAAAATCGCATGGTACATTTGGGTCGGTTGCACTCTCGCCATCTGGTGGAGTGAGTTCATCTCCATTAGTCACACCATCGCCGTCACAATCGGCTACTAAAAACGCTGCATCTGGAATTAAAGTGATATCGTTAGTGATAAAGTCACATGGTACATTTGGATCGGTTGCACTCTCGCCATCTGGTGGAGTAAGTTCATCTCCATTAGTCACACCGTCACCGTCACAGTCTGCTGCTAAAAATGCTGCATCTGGAATTAAAGTCATATCGCTAGTGATAAAGTCACATGGCACATTTGGATCGGTTGCGCTCTCGCCATCTGGTGGGGTGAGTTCATCGCCATTAGTCACACCATCACCATCACAGTCTGCTGCTAAAAATGCTGCATCTGGAATTAAAGTGATATCGCTAGTGATAAAATCACATGATACATTTGGATCGGTTGCACTCTCACCATCTGGTGGGGTAAGCTCATCTCCATTAGTAACACCATCACCATCGCAATCAGCATTATTCCATGCAATGCTTGGAGCTTGAGTAACATCAGCTGGATTATAACTACAAAAATCATTTATATCGGTTGGTGTCCCTCCTCCTGAAGGAGTTGACTCATCACAATCAATTACACCATCACCGTCAGAATCTATTAAACTAATTGTTACAGTCTCACTAATTGATAGATTTAAATTACAATTAACGTTCGCAACATCTACTAAATTTATCGTAACAGCAGCTGTAATACTACTAATAGTAATATCCACTGTTCCTGTTCCTCCAATAATAACATTTCCAGAAGCTGATCCATTATAGGTCACTACATCATTTGGTGTTCCTGTAATTGTAAAAACTGCATCGCTATTTGAACATACTGGGCTATTAGTTGTCATTGTTGGGGTACTTGGAAGAGCATTTACGGTAACTTCAAAGGTTGCCGAGGATAATGAGGTACAACCACTACTATCGGTTACGGTATAAGTAATATCCGTGGTTCCAGCACTTACCGGGGTCACGACACCACTACCGTCGATAGTCGCTACGCCCGTATCGGATGAACTCCATACTATGGTCCCTGCAGTACCTTCGGTCAAATC
>NZ_JAUOEK010000106.1 GCF_030540835.1 Flavivirga aquimarina
CTAGATTAATAATTTCTGGATCGTTTCCTAAGTTACCAATCAACTGTACTTTGTTTCTAAGCGTGTTCATAATTTTAAATTTTAATGTTAAACAGTTAATACAATTGAACCTTCTATGATTCAACACTGCAAATATGAAACGGTATTCAAATTTTATTCGGTTAATAAATATTTAAACACGTTTGTAAGTGTTTGTAGTCGTTTGTAATCGAATAATTCGGCGTGTCTAGGGGGAGTTTTTAAATTAATCGCTCTTCTAAAGCATTCTTCCATTTATAGAATGCTCTTTTATCTTCGCTATAATCATGAATAATTTTACTAAAGTTTTCATTTTTTGTTTCCAAAAATGATTGACGACCATTATTACGAATCCAATTCAACTTCTGATTTATTTGTTCTAATTCTTTTTTGAATTGTAAAGTTTCCTTGGAAAGATGCCAAACATATGTAGCTTCTTGAGTATCTAATGTTTCTAAAACGATATGTTGTTTTTGTTGCCCTTCAAGTAAGAAAACAAAAGAAAATGGATGTAAAACGAATCTTATTTTTAAAGTTTTGTGGTTATGTCGTTTTGCTAAATATAGAAGCTGTTTGTGATGAACATAACTATTATTTTTTAAAAGCATTTCTAATAAGTTATCTTCATTGTTAAACAAAGCTCCTATGGTTTTATGAACTTCATCAGAACCTTCATCATTTCTGGTCTTTCCATTCTTAATAAAATGCTGTTCAACAAATTGAAATTTTACACTATCGACTATCTCTTTATTAATACGACTGATATCATCTGATGTAGTTAATTGAGAAACAATAGTATCATTTTCGAATCCAACCTGAATCCTAATATTAACCGATTTTGAATTTAAAACTTTTGAAAAGTAAGGTTTTAATACCTCAAATTCCGATTGTATTTCTTCATTTTCTATTTCAAATTGTAGTGAAGTTTGGGCTGATATCTTATATAAAAAGCAAACCATTCCGTAATGGAAGTCTAAATCGTTAATCGGCACTTTTATAACTTTGTCAATGTCCTCATATTTTTTTGAGTCTATTTCAATGGTTTCTTTTAAATCATCAAATAAAGTAGCTTGACGATCAAGATTTCGATAGTAGGTGTTTCTCTTTAAAAAGAGCTTATTGAGATATGGAATTTGCTTATCTCTATAATCGTAAATTACAGGAGTTAACTCAGATCGTTGTACTCTACCAATATATTGAATTAACTTACCTTTAAAAGCGAAAGGATAGACTAAAAACAAAGAAGATACACTTTGAATATCTGTACCTTCTCCAAAGAATTGCCCAGTAGTTATAATAGCTTGATAATTTCCTTGTTCAATACTATTCCACTTTGATTTGCGAGAAGTTGTATTGTCCTCTCCAGAAATTGGAATAATTTCATATTGATTTTTAAGATATTGATAAAGAACTTCGATATGCTCTTTTCGTTCGGTAATGACTACTGCTTTTCTACCACTATTCAATTCATTTTTAATATCGTTTAATATCAATTTATTCCTTTCGGAATCGTGAATCAATATTTTAGAAAGTGTTTCAAAATGATCTGTTTTGGAATTAAAGGGAACATTTAGGGTTGTATCTCGAATTATAATCCGTGCTTTTTTGTAAGAGTCAATTTCTTGAGGTTTGATTTCAGAAATAATATCCCCTAAATACACAAAGAGTAATTTTTCATCATTATTTTTCCGAAAAGGTGTCGCTGTTAGCCCGTATTGATAATATGGGGACAAACGGTGAATAACTTCCCGAAAAGATTTAGCTGGAATGTGATGACATTCATCAATAATAACAGTTCCAAAAGCAGATATCAATTTCTCAGCATCGTTATCACTAGATAGCTTTTTTGCTAACGTTTGAATTAATGCAACTGTAACATGCTTTCCAATCTTCATTTTCCCTTGACCGATTTTGCCAATGTCTCTTTTAGGAATACCAAAAAATGTTTCAATCCTATCCATCCATTGTTCAGCAATTTGCTTTCTGTGGGTAATTATTAGTGAAGGTTGCCTTTTCTGCTGAATAATTTTAAGTCCCATAACTGTTTTTCCTGAGCCTGGTGGAGCAACAATAATTCCGAAATTTTTTCTTGAAGCTATTTCTAAGGGGAGGTGTTGATGTTTTAGCAATCGAATTGAAGATGAAAACTCAACATGTTCCAGAAGCTTTCTTTGATCTGAAAATTCATAATTAATGTCATTCTGTTTACAAAACCTAATCAATTTTCCTATAAACCCTTTCGGAATTTCAACAGTGTTATCAGTTTCTTCGATAAGTTTGAAATAGCGTTCCGTTTTCCAGGTGCTTCTTCCTGTTTTCTTTTTAATGGCATAATCCGTATTGAAAAAATTCAAGTTTTCTTTGAGAAAACTAACAAGAGGAGGAGTTAAACCATTTTGATTAATCACTACACTGTTTTTAAGAGTAATCTGTAATTTTGCAGAATTGGAAACGTTATCTTCGAAAAGGGGTTTATTGTCGTCTTTTTGTTCAGCTAATTCTTTTAAAATGTCATCTAGGTAAGTTGTTGAAACTTTTTCAATACTATTCAAGAATTCCCATTGATTTTCATATGACACAAAGGAATCCGGGTCAATAAAACATGAGTTTCCATATTTTAAAGTTTCTCCATGAAAGGGGAGAGCAATAAGGTTCCCAAGACCTTTTCCTGATAAATAATCTGTCAAAACTTGTGTTTTTGTCAAATACGGAAAAAATACCTACTTCCTCAAAAAGTTTTAGTATAATTTTTCTACTTTTTACGGCAGGGTAAGGTTTACCAAAGAATATCCAGACGTGTCCGCCATTTCCTGAACGAGAACGTTCTAAGTAGGCAGGAATTCCGTTTCTTTTACAAACTTCTATAGCTTTTTTGGATTGCTCTTTCCAATCTTTTTTATCAAAATCCGCGACGATGAACCATGAGGTATTATCTTCCAAAAGTGGATAAATTCCCATAAATTGACTACCATTTAAGTGTTTTGATAACTGATGGTCATCTAATTTTAAATAGGTTTTATCGTTATAATCTTTGAATGTTCCGCCTCTTTGTTTATGAAGACGATACATATAGGGATCATAAGAGTACGCAGGGATATAACCACTTTTATTGTTTTTATCCCAACGCAGTGCAAATACATCTTCACGCCCTTTGAATAAGGATTTTATAAGTTGTATTTGCTGATTTGTAGTCATACCTTTTATATATCGTAAGCTTTAATTTCTAACTATCCTACAAAGATATTAAACGATTGAACTCATAAAAAAAACCCTAAAAATTTTAGAGCTTTTTTGAGATATTTTATTTCGGATCACATAGGTGAATTTATAAACGTTTAGACCAATTTTTAGGATCTTTACTAGTATGAAAAACGGCTATAACTTTTATGGTGTTTTTATCGATAATATAGTGAATTCCAAAGGGAAAAACATTTGTAAAATAGATATGTACATTACCGTATCGTTTTTGAAGCGTTTCCGGTTGCTTTGAAATGTAATCTATACCACGTTTGATGTCTTTTTGGAACTTTTTAGAAAGTCCAGTTTTTTGAGATTCATACCAAAAAGATGCTTCGGTGATATCAAAAATAGCTTCATCTGAAACTAAAACGGTATAACTCATAAAGCTTGTTTAAGCTTCTGTTCAACTTGCTCCCAAGTATAGAATTTGGTTTCACCTTTCTCCAATCGTTTTAATCTTCGATCCAATTCTTCTTTATGAGACTCTGGAAGTTCATAGGATGAGTCTTGCTCTTCCTTAAATATCATTTTGATTTTTTTAATAAGAGATTCCTTTTTAGTTTCAAGAAGTAACTTAACAAGTTCTATTTTTTCGGCCTGTAAATCCATGATATTTATATTATATAGCTAAATTACATAAATTAAAACTAAAAAAGGAATCTTTTTTATTTGACCATTATTTGCTCAACATCAAGAGCTCACTAACAAAAACCTCAGTCGCATAACGTTTGTTACCGTCTTTATCATCCCAACTACGATTAGTCAGCTTACCTTCAATAGCAATTTCTTTACCTTTGGTTACATAGTTCTCAACAACATTCACAAGGCCATTTTTAACAACTACAGGATGCCAATAAGTACGCTCTACTTTGTTCCCGTTTTTGTCTTTGTAACTATCATCTATTGCTAAGTTAAACTTTGCTATTTTACCACCATCTTCAAAAGTGATAATTTCAGGGTCTTGTCCAAGTCTTCCAATAAGTTGTACTTTATTTCTAAGTGAGTTCATAATTTTCAATTTTTAAAGGATTATAAATTCGTGGGTCGTAGCCCATAAATTTGATTATTTTTTTTGTGTTTTCTGGAGTAGGTTCTGTAAGTCCATGCTCCCATTTATAGATTGTAGAATCGTAAACTTCAAACTCTAACGAAATTTCAAAAGCAGAGTAACCATATGCGATTCTATATTGCTTTAAATAGTTGCCAATTGAGGATGGGTTTACGGGATAGCCTTTAGGCAATGGTTTGGAGGCTTCCAATTCGATTTCGCAAATGGTCAACGATGTGGTGCCATTGTGTGTCTGTGATTTTTTCACCGTTATTATTCGTGTAGCTTTCGTTGGTTGCAATAGCAAACTTTGCTAATGTTTTACCTGATTCTAGATTAATAATTTCTGGATCGTTTCCTAAGTTACCAATCAACTGTACTTTGTTTCTA
>NZ_JAUOEK010000107.1 GCF_030540835.1 Flavivirga aquimarina
CAGTTTATGCTCGTCATTAACATCTACGGCCGTTTCCCATCCAAAAATGGTAGAACTATTATTACCAGCAACTGATAAATTGTCGAACGTAAATGCTGCGAGTTCGCTTGCTGATACGGTAAAGGACGTCACGTTAGTCCAATTTAAGTCAACAGATACTGCGCCTGGAGCAGAACCAGAGGTTATGGGTACTACAACGGGGGAATTAGCTCCTCCTCCTGTCGGTGTAAAGGTGTAATCTAAGGTTTGACCAAAAACGTTTAGTGGTAAAATGGAGTTCACATCTACGGCTTGGTTGAATGTAAAGGTTACCGAATTTGTTTGGGCATTAGTGGCAACAACATTACCGCTTGAGCCTGCAAAATCTGCAGCATCACCAAAATAAAGAGAAGGGTCTCCTGATATGGTTACTGTAATGCCATCAATGGTTTCTTCTATAGTGTCACCGTTTTCACTAGCGTTTTCAAACCCAAATACGGTTTGCGCATTAACGACATTAAAAGCGACTGTTAATACGGCGAATAAAATTGTAGCTTTTTTCATAAGTATCTTGTTTTTATTAATCCTATATATTAAGCCCCAAACCCTTTACGAAAAAGGTTTGGGAAACTTAATTTATTGTTCTTTATATCCTTCAAATACTGAAACAAATACAGCACAAGGGTTGAGATAAATTCAACCAACACCCTATAACCAGTAATGTCCGTTGTTATATCGATCCTCTGGATCGATTTTATAGATCCCGATGTATATCGGGATAAATTCAACCATCAACTTTGAGTGCTCCCGATCTCATATCGGGATTCTCAAAGTTGGGTTTCATTTACTTTTTAATAATTTTTTTAGTCTCTGTTCCTTGACTCGTCTTTATTTTTAAAATATACAGGCCTTTTGATAAATGGCTTACATCGATTCTATTTGTTTTACTTTGTAATACTTGTTCCCCTAGATTATTATAGACCTTAATTGATATTAAATCTGAAACATGCTTAATATTAAGCATATTTTCTACTGGATTTGGGTATACTTGTGCTTTTTGAAACGCATACTCATCATTAACAGCTAATGTTATTATTGTTGGATTAACTGATACATCATCAAAAGCAAATGCGGCTGCTCCTGGTGCTGATACGGCAAAAGACGTAACACCAGTCCAATTTAAGTCAACGGGCACCTCTCCTGGAGCAGCCCCTCCTGTTATCGATACTACCACGGGGGAATTACTACCTCCTGTTGGCGTAAAGGTATAATCTATCGTTTGACCAAAAATATTAAATGGTAAAATGGAGTTGACATCTACGGCTTCGCTAAATGTAAAGGTTAATGAACTTGTATCTCCTAAAGTTCTAACAATCTGA
>NZ_JAUOEK010000108.1 GCF_030540835.1 Flavivirga aquimarina
GAGGCCACTGAAAAAGGTAGTTCTTTTTCAAATGTAATTTTAAAAGCGATTAAGAAAAAGGTAATATTTCTTAATCGCTTTTATGTTTTGTGTAATTTTTTGATATGGGCTTATATATGAAGTTAAAAAATGCTTCAAAAGCAGCTATTTTCAGCTATTAGTCCAAATAACTACCTCACTTTTTAACTGAGTTTTAGTATTCTTTTGAGGTTAACGGCAAAAATTGCCATTGCTCCCTGCATTTCCATATTTGTGATACCATAAGATGTGGCTCTTCCAAAA
>NZ_JAUOEK010000109.1 GCF_030540835.1 Flavivirga aquimarina
AGATTTGACCGAAGGTACTGCAGGGACCATAGTATGGAGTTCATCCGATACGGGCGTAGCGACTATCGACGGTAGTGGTGTCGTGACCCCGGTAAGTGCTGGAACCACGGATATTACTTATACCGTAACCGATAGTAGTGGCTGTACCTCATTGTCCTCGGCAACCTTTGAAGTTACCGTAAATGCTTTGCCTATAGCGGCAGCGATTACAGGTCCTAATGCCGTATGCATGGGATCGACAATAGATTTGACCGAAGGTACTGCAGGGACCATAGTATGGAGTTCATCCGATACGGGCGTAGCGACTATCGACGGTAGTGGTGTCGTGACCCCGGTAAGTGCTGGAACCACGGATATTACTTATACCGTAACCGATAGTAGTGG
>NZ_JAUOEK010000110.1 GCF_030540835.1 Flavivirga aquimarina
TCTAACAATCTGACCTGTTGAACCAAAAGAACCTCCCGTACCTATCCCAAGAGTAGGGGATCCGGTTAAGGTTAATGTAATATCATCTTTGGTCTCGGTGATATCATCACCACTACCTCCTGTAGCACTCTCAAAATCAAATATGATGGATGGTGGCGGCGTAATAGCACTCACAGATAAATCATCGAAAGCAAATGCGGCTGCTCCTGGTGCTGATACGGTAAAAGACGTAACACCAGTCCAATTTAAGTCAACGGGTACTTCTCCTGGAGCAGCCCCTCCTGTTATCGATACTACTACTGGAGAATTACTACCTCCTGTTGGCGTAAAGGTATAATCTATCGTTTGACCAAAAATATTAAATGGTAAAATGGAGTTGACATCTACGGCTTCGCTAAATGTAAAGGTTAATGAACTTGTATCTCCTAAAGTTCTAACAATCTGA
>NZ_JAUOEK010000111.1 GCF_030540835.1 Flavivirga aquimarina
TCTAACAATCTGACCTGTTGAACCAAAAGAACCTCCCGTACCTATCCCAAGAGTAGGGGATCCGGTTAAGGTTAATGTAATATCATCTTTGGTCTCGGTGATATCATCACCACTACCTCCTGTAGCACTCTCAAAATCAAAAATAGTTTGCGCATTGGCTACATTAAAAGCAAATGTTAGTATTGCAAATAAAATCGTAATTTTTTTCATAATATTTTAGGATTAGTTAATTGTTAGTTAATTGAGTGTGATCGTTTTATTATTAATTTCATAATTTTTAATAATATTGGTGTTTTTAATTGATGATAAAATCTCCTCTATAGGGAGGCTTTTATTAAAAGACCCTATAAATTTTTCTTCCCCAAGGTCTTTATTTGTGAATACGATATCCATATCATACCAACGTGATAATACTTTCATAATCTCTTTTAATGATTCGCCTTCGAAATCAAAAATGCCATCTCTCCAAGAAATGATATTACTAACTTCTATAATTCTAATTACCATCTTATTTGTTTGCAAATCTAGATTTGATTGTTGGTTGGGTACTAAGTTTTGTTTTATAGAGGCACTGCTTACTGCCACTTTACCTTCTACCAATGTGGTATAGATATTTGTATCACCTTTATAGGCTTTGATATTAAACTCAGTGCCTAAAACTTCTACATCTTGGCTACTATGGGATACTTTAAAATTTGCGCCTTTATGGTTTGTACTGGGTGATACATCAAAATAGGCTTCGCCATACACCAGTTCTACCTGACGAGTTTCTCCTTCATTGAATGCTACAGGGTATTTTAATTGGGATTCGGAATTCAACCAAACTTTGGTACCATCGGATAATAGGATATAGAATTGACCGCCTCTGGGGATGGTTAGCGTGTTATATGCCGTGCGCCTACTGGTCCCTTCGCTAAAATAGTCCACTGGACTATTTTTTGACGCTTGGCCCGGTTGTTGGTTGCTGGTTGTGTATATTATTTCTTGTCCGTTACTGGTTAGATTGGTCGTTTGGTAAGCTGTTCCTTTTTCTAAAACGACTTCGGAACCGTCTTCTAAGGTTAGGATGACTTTGTCACTGCCTGATTCGATATTGTTATTTACAATGATAGGGGCTTCGAAGTCGGGGCTTTGGTTTGTTTGATTAAATACAAAGGTTATTGAGATTAATAATACTATAGAAGCTGCTACGCCATAAGTCCAGAATTCCCGCTTACTGGACAGGTAGGTAGAGGATCGTCCGGAACGTTGTTTTTTTTCTTCTAAAAACTTCCATTCTTTTTCTATATCTATATCTTCTAAAATATTTGAGTATTTACCTTCTTTTATATCTAAAAGCGTCTGAACTATTTCTTCTTCTAAAACCTCAG
>NZ_JAUOEK010000113.1 GCF_030540835.1 Flavivirga aquimarina
AAGTTCACTCTTTGTATGTTTTCCAATGCTAAGTTCGTCTAAAATTTTTAATTTGAAAGGTTCGCTGTAACGTCTAATTACTTTGTCATTTTTGTACATAATTGTGTTAAATTATGTAGCCTTTATTCAGGACGAGTCAAAGTTGTTGCCAACGCTTATGTATATGGAAAGTTGCGTGTTTGTACGCAAGGATTTTCCGAAGGAAAATCAGAAGCTAGCAAACAAAGCAACTGACATTGGTTAAGCACAAAATAGCAATTTTTTATAGGATACTGTGTTGTGCATAGTATTTTTTATTCCTCAATCCATTTTTCTTTTCGCTTTTCAGTATCATTTAGCGATAAATAATGAATTGCTAAAGTCAATTGGATATTTGGGTCGTTTAAATCAAATAATTTTTTATCCATGAGTATATGACTATAATGAATGTCCATAGAATAAAAATCTCCCGAGTCCCAAATCCGTTTAGCATATTTTGCTATTCTTGGATTAGTTTTTCCTAAATCTGTCAAAAATTTTTGATATTTTCCATTTGCATTAGCACAAATACTCTTATACTCTTTTTCGTTTGGGTACTCTTTTGATTTACAAAACATCCAAATTTCCTTGAAAGTAGATTCGGAAATTTGTTCATATAGTTTCTTTTGTTTTTCGAAATTTATATTAGCCCAAAATCCATTTCCTGTTGCTTCTAAATATTCGTGTGGTGTTCGTTCGTAACAAGTTTTGAAATCGGAATCCATTTGTAAACACATTTCCGACTTGAAGAATTCCGTTATTTTGTTCAAATCAGCTATCTGTTCTGCCGTAAAATTTTTGTTCAGTTCAGTCACAGAATATTGAGTTTTACAAGAGAAATTCAATTGTAAAATTATAACTCCTAATATGAATATTATCGTTTTTCTCATATGCACAACGTGTTTATGATTTCGTTGCGTGTTTCAGCAACTAAATTAGTAAACAAAAACGAACAAGAGGAAATTCCGAAGGAATTTCCAAGTAGGCGAGAACTAGCAATGAATTATAGCATCGTTGTAAGTAGTGCTTTATTTTATTTTTTCTAATAATTCCTTTGCATCTATCAATTCGTATTTTGATGCTTGAGTCAAAAATTTTCTCGCATTTATAGTGTCATTTAATTCATAATATGCTTGTCCAATCCAACTCAATGCATCTGGTATTTCATAATTGTATTCAATCGCTTGCTCTAAATCCGTTATTCCAAGAGAGTGTTTTTTCAGGTACACGTATGAAATTCCACGTTCAAATTCGATTCGGTATTTCCGGACATAATAGTCAGAATCTCTGTCCCAATCTCCATTTAAATTAAAGTCGATGTAAATACTATCTGACTTAATTGCTCCTTTTGTGTTTAGGGCTTTCGTATAGAAATCTACAGACTTGTCGTATGCTTTAAGTCTCTTGTAGTTATTTCCAATATTCATTAAAATCAAAGTATTTTGAGGCTCAAAAGCTAATATTTTTTCATAATCTTCAATTGCTCCGTTAAAATCTCCAATTGCAGATTTGTCTGCTCCACGGTTATTTAATGCAGGTCTGAATCTTGGTTTTTTTTCAATTGCTTTGTCTAAATAAAGAATTGCTTCGGCATATTTTCCTTTTTCTTCAAGTTCAAATGCTAAATCGTAATATTGTTCCGCTGTTCTTAAATCGCAAGAACTGCAAATAATTGAAATCAGTATTATGTAGATTAGGTTTTTCAGCATTACTTACAACTCGTTATATGTGGAATAAAAATACTCATTATCCATTAATTATTTCGGGATAATAGGAATTTCAATCCACTTTTACCCGTTCATCACGATTGGCTAATTCCCAAGCAGTATGGAAAATAAGGCGTGCTCGTGTTTCCAGTAAGTCATATTGAATTTTATCTGGCGTATCAGAAGGCTTATGGTAATCGGCATGAGTACCATTAAAATAAAATATGACAGGGATATTATGTTTAGCAAAATTATAATGGTCAGATCGGTAATAAAAACGATTTGGATCATCATCTTTATTATAGGTATAATCAAACTTCATATTAAAATATTTCTTGTTCACTGCTTCAGAGATATTATGTAACTCCTTGCTTAATTTATCAGATCCTATTAAATATAAATAGTTTCTATTAGCCTCATGTTTTTTGTCTATACGACCAATCATATCTATGTTTAAATTAGCAATGGTGTTTTCTAAAGGAAAAACAGGATCTACGTCTGTGTAGTATCTAGAACCAAATAACCCTATTTCTTCTGCTGTAACATGTAAAAACAATATAGAACGTCTGGGACCATGACCTTTTTCTGAAGCAATTTTAAAGGCTTCGGCTATTTCCATAATGGCAACAGTACCAGAGCCGTCATCATCTGCACCATTATTAATATCACCGTTTTTGGAAACACCGATATGGTCTAAGTGTGCCGAAATGACAATAACTTCATCTGGTTTTTCAGTTCCTTTTATATAAGCTAAAACATTTTCAGAGTCTTTTATTTTTTTAATAAAATAAGATGCAGGAATTTCTTGAAAATAATCGCCTTCAGCAATAGGGGATGGAATCCCTACAGATACATAGTGGTTTTTAATAAACTCAACAGCTTTCTTTTGTCCGGGCTCGCCAGTTTTTCTACCTTCATATTCATCTGAAGCATATATGTAAAGGGCTTCTTTTAGTTCGTCTGCAGTAATGGTTTTTGCATAATTTAGAGCAACTCCGGCATTTTTAGAAGTTTTTTTATTTTGAGAGGAAATGCATGCTATTACCGATAATGAAGTGCATACAAGTATTACTAATCTTTTCATTTTGTAAATATATATTTTCGCTATATTACAAAAATGAATTAACAGAAAAACTTTTTTCAATCTATTTTAACAATTCATTGTCTTTGTCGAGAGTAATGCGATGGTCTTGATTAGCAATTTGCCATGCTGTGGCAAATATAAGTTTTGTGCGTCTTTGCAGTAAACTAAAATCTATTTTATCTGGAGTATCTGTAGGTTCATGGTAATCACGATGTTCTCCATTAAAATAAAAAATGACAGGAATTCCTTTTAATGCAAAGTTATAGTGGTCTGAACGTGTATAGTAATGATGTTTTTCCCTTTCCTCATTATACCTGTAATCTATATCTATATTAAAATACGTATTATTTATTTTTTCAGATAAATAATGGAGTTCCTTACTGTGTCTATCCGAACCTATTAGATATATATAGTCTTTATTGTTTTTATGTATATTATCAACCCTTCCTATCATATCTATATTTAAGTTGGTAATTGTATTTTCTAAAGGAAACACAGGGTGTTGTACATAAAATTCCGAACCTTGTTTTCCTATTTCTTCTGCGGTTAAATGTAAAAACAAGATACTCCGTTTTGGACCATAACCTTCTTTTTTTGCTAAGTTAAAAGCTTGTGCCATTTCCATGATTGCAGCAGTACCAGAACCATTATCATCTGCACCATAATATATTTGACCATCATCAGAAATACCAAGATGATCCAGATGTGCAGAAATAATAATAACTTCTTCTGGTTTTTCATTACCTTCTATATATGCTAAAACATTTTCTGAACTTTTAATTTCTTTTGAAAAGAAACTCTTAGGAATGCTTTGATAGTAATTATCGTTTCCAAAAGGAGATGCTATATTTTCATTTATATAGTATGATTTTAAAAATTCAACAGCTAATTTTTGTCCTTTTTCACCCACTTTTCTGCCTTCAAATTTTTTTGAAGAGAATTCGTATAAGTGTGTTTTTAGATCTTTAATTGTAACCGTATTAGCGTAGTTAAGAACATATATACTATCAACTAACTTAATACTATCTTTAATGTTTTGGATTTTTGTAGTGAATTTTGGTGTAGAGCAGGTTCCTATTAATGCAAATGCAGATAGTATATAAAAGGTTTTCATACGTTAGTGTAGTAAGACTTTTACATTTAAATTATAATCGAATAATTTTAAGGACGAAAAACTTTGGTGTACTAGTCTTGTTGTTTTAAGTTTTACGATACAAATATACGTAAAGGTAGGAGAAATTACTTACTAACTGGTAATTAAATATGCATTACCAACTTCTTAATTTTCTTATTTTCTTTTTATCTTTCTTTTCAAATTTGTTTTTTGTTATTTCTAATGTTTCGGTGTTAGTTATTTCGATTTGAGTGTAAATTGATTTATAGATGGTTATTGTTAATGCTATAATAATTAACAAAAAAGCAAATTGAATTATTTTTTTTATCTGGACACTTTTTTTTGAGAAATGAAAAACTACCAGTCCAAATATTAAGCCTATAATACTAGGTATAATTGTTAAATTGTAAATTAAAAGGACAGATAACAATATTGCTAAAACTAAAGCTGTAATTGTTAAAAAAATAAATGTTTTTTTCATTTGTAGGATGTTATAATTCTCCAAATCAGTTATTTATTTAATTTTTCACCAAAATAAATTAACCTCTTTATGTACTTTAAGACATAATAAATAATGTGAAAAATAATTGAAACTATTTAAAATAATTTCAAGACTATATATAGGTATACATTTATTGTGCCGAACATAGATACTTCATGTTATTATTTTAATTTTATTTTTAAATGTAAAAAATGGATTACAACTGACATTTATCATAGTTTTTTTTAAGCATTGATAATATATTTACTTATAATCCTAATTTTATATTTTGATGAAAACTATATTGTTACCTACCGATTTCTCTAAAAATTCTATTAATTCTATTGATTTTGCAGTGACATTATTTAAGGATGTTGAATGTGATTTTTATTTGCTTAACGTACAAAGAGCATCGTCATTTATTTCTGATGACATGATGTCGGTTACATCATCTAGTACTATTTATAATACCATCGTTAGCGCTGCTAAAAAGTCCTTGTCTAACACTATTACAAGAATAGAGAAAAGCTATAAAAACAATAAACACCGTTTTCATTCCATGGTTGATTATGATAATTTTATTGATTCTATTAACCAGGTTTCTGAGAAAAATGGAGTTGATTTGATAATTATGGGAACCAAAGGAGCCTCCGGATTACAAAAAGTGATTTTTGGAAGTAATACAGTCCGTGTGATAGAACATTGCAAAGCGCCTGTACTTGCCATCCCAGACAAATGTGTTATATCAAATTTAAATAAAATAGTATTTGCTACTAATGATATGGCTTCTTTTAGTACGAGTCATATAAAACCTCTTATTGATTTAGTAAAATTGTACGATTCTAAATTACATGTTTTACATATTGCAGACGAACATCATTTGGCACAAAATCTAGGTGAGAATATCGATTTTATAAATTCGAATTTTGAGAGTACCCTTCACGATTATGTCGATGTAAAAACTAAAGATATGTACCAAATGGTGCATGAATATATTATTGAAAATGATATAGAAATGCTATGTATTGTTAGTGAGAAACATTCTTTTTTAGAGCGTTTGTTTAACAAAAACTTAGTTGAAACTTTTGCGTTTAGTATAGATGTGCCTTTGCTGGTCATGAATAATTATTAACTAAATAATATGAAAATTAAAGGATTAGCATTTTTAGTATTATTCCTTTTTATAATTACAGCTTGTAAAAAACCTAAAGGAGAAAATAGTAAAATTTTAACCGAATCTTATGGCCAAAAGCTTCAAGAGCATCCAGGAAAGAAACTAATGGAAACTTACTGTTATTTATGTCATGATGCTACTAAATCTGAAGAAGAAAGGCTTGCCCCTCCAATGATAGCAATTAAAAAACGCTATATATTTGAAGGCACATCAAAAGAAGAATTTATAAATGATATGCAAAGGTGGATTAAAAACCCCAACGAAAAAGATGCCAAAATGTTTGGAGCTGTAAGACGGTTTGGGGTCATGCAAAAATTACCTTATCCAGAAGAAGATATTAGGCAAATAGCAGACTATATGTTCGATTATGATATTGAGCAACCCGAATGGTTTGAAGAACATTTCAACCAAATGCGAGGAAAAAATAAATAATATTAAATTGTTTTTTTGTATAAATCGATTCAATATCAGTAACTTATACATGTAAGATTTAACTTTTTTATCGTTTTTATAGTTAAAATATTTACTCTTAACTTTATAAGATTGACTAACTAATCAAAGCCATTCTTTAAAATGAAATATAGAGTCTGTAAAGTAGTTTTACTTATACTTTATTTCCTTTCTCTTTCTTACA
This sequence comes from Flavivirga aquimarina, assembly GCF_030540835.1. Lineage (GTDB taxonomy): Bacteria > Bacteroidota > Bacteroidia > Flavobacteriales > Flavobacteriaceae > Flavivirga > Flavivirga aquimarina. Next base: position 6,212 of record NZ_JAUOEK010000113.1, read on the forward strand.
ATTTATATAAAACAAATCTAAAGGAGCGCAGTAGAAGGGTTTGTTTAGTACTGTCTTAAAAGTGTTTCGTTTTTGAGTTTATATTGAGTATAGCAGAAGTACTCTAGATAAACCAAATTCGAGAGGTTTTAGAAAAGGTCTCGACTTTAGTTTATACTGAGTGAAGCCGAAGTACTCGACTAAACATCTAGATACTTTGCACATAAAAGAAATAGATTTTGTTGAAATAATATTCTAACAAGTATGTAACATTTTTTTTAATGATGCGTCATATAAGTATCAATCAAAAAAATAACCATCATGAAGAGACAGGACAATCAATTAATCGTTATGACACATTTAAGTCAGTTAATAATCTTATTAACTGGTTTTGGTAGTTTATTACTTCCGTTAGTACTTTGGCTTACACAAAAGGAAAAAGTCTATCAAATGGATACGCATGGTAAAAATATTATAAACTTTCAATTAAGTTTAATTGTATATTTTATAGTATGTATCCCTTTAATATTACTATTTGGTTTGGGCTTATTAGGTTTTTTAATTTTAGGAATCGTATCCATAGTTTTTCCAATTATTAATGCTATTAAAGCCAATAATGGCGAAGTACCCACATACCCTTTTACTCTTAATTTTATTAGTTAAAAATTATACCTGCCTTTTGATTAACTTGTCTTGAGCATAGTCGAAAGGCTCAAGGTAAATTAAGGCAGGTACCTCATGAATTATTCCTGATTTATGAGGTGATAGGGAAACAAAAATGCTCACTAATTAATCGGTGAGCATTTTTAGTTTTGAGTGTTTGGGAGTTTCTGTACTTACACTTACAAAGTTTTAAAACCTTTGCAAGATCGCTTGGGTTGGGTTTTCTATTTTAAGTCCTTGCTACTTCTCTCGATAGCGCGGACTTGTACCTCAAATCCGCGATATCGGGTTGGTTTAGCAGTAAAGTTACTAAATAATTACTGACCAAGAAAGTCCGTGAGGACTTTCGCAAGTGAACAAAAAGCCAGCAATAAAGTTTATACGTTGCCCATAGTTATTTTTCTAATTTCATTTTTGTCAAGTTGATTTTTTCTTTTTTTCTCGGATATTTTCCGTGTTCAAAAGTCAATTCAAAATCGTATTCAAAATCTTCTTTTTTAATTCGCTCCAATGAAACCAAATCAACATTATAGAAAAATCCCACACGATATAATTCGCAATCTTCTCCAAGTTCTTCAGGTTCAATAACAATATATATTGAATCTGTACAATTACACATTTCAAGTGGTAATGATTCACCGTCACAAATGCTAAAAACAGAATAACCGAAAGAATTCAGTTGCTCTCTAATATTTCCAAAAGTTTCAGCAAATAATACATTATCTAATTTAGTCAACTCAATATTTCTCTCGAAGATATATTCGTTTCCATATTTCAGTAAATCTAATGTATCCTTTGAAAATCGTTCGTCAAGTATTTTTATTACTTTAGAATTTCTCAATTCAGTAATTTTATTTTCCACGCTTTTGGATTTCAACGATTCAAGAATAGAGTTTTGTTTATTCAATTCAGCGTTGTTTTTTTCCAATTTCGATATTTTAGTTTTTAAAAGACTATTCTCTTTTAATAATTCTCCATTTTCATTCTTTTCAGAACAAGAAAAATTTAAAAATAGAATAAAAAATATGATTGTTATTGGTTTCATTTTTTAATGTAGGTAACGGTTTGTGTATGATTTGTTGCTTATTGTACTAAGATAGCAACTCAAGCAATTAATTATAGGACACGGTGTTGGCAAATCGTTTTTTATTTTTCAGTTTCTAAATTTGGAATCAAATCACCATTTTTCCATTCTAATTCTCTGCTTGTTATCTTAATTTCTATCCAATTTGTTTCTTCATCCTCGTAATTTCCAATTTCTTTTTGATAAACTATTTTTCCTTTTATTCCATTTTCATCTGTTGGGAAAATTAATTTTTCTTTCAACCAATAAACACCACCATCAGAAACTTGTGATATTTCCAATATTTTTTTTAATTCGGATTCTGTTTTGAAGAAGAAAATTCCACCACCATCAATTCCACAAGCTTCTGCTAAATAATTTACGAATAAAATATTCTCCACATTATCAATTCCTTTATTATCAAAAAGGTCAATTGAAAATTCGTAAGTTGTTAGAATAGAACTATTTTCAGTTAGTTCAGATTTTTCATTTAAATGACGTATTATTATTGAGTAATTATCTTCGGTTTTCTTGTAAGCAAAAAAGTATTTTGAGTTTTTAATTTCCTTTTTTTCTAATGAAATTAGTCCACCAAGAATGTAACCAATTTTATTTTTGTATTTAACTTTATAAAAAGGCGATTCAATTCCGTTGTAATTTAGTTTATTTTCAGTTTTTTCAAGAATTACTACTTCTGTTCCAATTTTGAGTAAATCAATTACCTCAGATGTTAAATCTGGAAGTTGTCTGAATTTGACATCATTTCCAAATAAATAATAATTTTCTCCATTTTTTAAGTCAAAATTTGGATTATGATATATTATTTCTTGACTAAAAGAAAAGTTTGTTATTAAAAGAAGTAATATTGTTAATTTGTTCATTTTTAAATGTTTGCTAGCGTGTTTCTGTATGATTTCGTTGCGTGTTTTGAGCAACTAAATTAGCAACTAAAAACCGAATAGAAAATCCGTGAGGATTTTCGTAAGTAGGCTAGAATTAGCAATAAATTATATACGTTAGTAGCTATGGTTATATCCGCTTTTTAATTCAACTGTATTTATTGTCAAAAAATAAATTTGTCTTTTTCTGACATTAATTTTCTCCATTTCAGATTCCATTTCAGAAAGTAATTCTTTTGGTGTGTCTCTATCAACATGCATAAAAACTAATTGTTTTCTCATATCACAATGATTACAAAGCAAAAAAGGAATAATGTCTTTAGTCTGTCCAATTTTATCATTTAATTGAATATAGTACTTTTCTTTATCGTACTTTTTGTATTTATTCAAAATGCTATTTTTGAGTTTACCCACGAAAATATAATTACCAATTGTGCTGTCATTCGGTTTAAAATCAAATTCAGATTTGTCAGATTCGAATGGTTTTATTTCAAGTAATAATCCAGCTGAAAAATCCGACAAAAAGCTTTTCTTTTTGTCAGTTTGTTTTATCCAAAATATTGAGTCATTCAGAATTAACTTGTTCCCACTAATTTTATAATCAGATGTCCAATTATAATTATCGTTCGCTAAACTTAATATTTCCGATTGCTCTATGTCAGAACCTCTTCTGTTGTCGTCATAACCTCCATTACTTAATGAATTAATTCCGATTGTGCTGTCAGTGATTTTGTAGCAATTCAGATATTCCGAATTATTGGTTTTAAATTCATGCCAATGTCCGATTAGTTTTTCTTGTTTACTCTGACATGAAATCAAAGTAAGAAGTATAATTATAATCTGGATGTTTTTCGCCATTGCTACTAACGTGAGTCTGTGTATTAACTTAGTTTTGTTGATTCAAATATATAAAAGTTGTTTTTGATTAATACTTAAGTTTAATCTTTTAGAAAAAAAGAGCTTAAAATGATTGTTTTTGACTGATAAATAAGGGGATTTAGTTAAGAAATTGACTAAAATAGCTTTAATTTTATCTATCAAAGCTTCAAAACCGAAGATTGCTACTAATCTTTTCAGATTATAACAAGTAAAGACAAGATATACTTCACCAAGGACTTTTTCTTTGGTCTTGG